>NZ_BAABKO010000001.1:0-1206821 GCF_039543865.1 Microbacterium gilvum
CGCAGCTCCAGGATCAGGTCGCGCACGTTCCCGATCGTGCGCACCTCGCCCGGGGTCGCCTCCCACGACGGCCCTCCTGCGAACCTCGGCTTCCGCCCTGACATACACCCATCATCCAAGGCACCACTGACATTCGAACGAACGAACGAGACCATACCGACCCCGCGAAGGTCACGGAATTGTCACGAAACGGACCGCGCAGAAGGGGAACGGTCGCCGCGTCTGAGCTCGCTCCGCTCACTCGACCACCAAGGTTGGCCGAGCGAGAGGGACCTTGCGAGGTGTCCACTCGCTCGACGACCGCAAGGGGCGCGCGGCGAAGCGGGAGGGGAAGGTCGCCACGTTTCCGCTCGCTCGACGACCGGATCGGGGCCCGCCCGGGCCTACGGCAGGCGGATGGCGCCTGTCGCGGAGTGCTGCGTGGGCATCCGATCGCGCTTGTAGGTGATCGAGTCGTAGCCGTGCGGGGTCGGGTTGCCGTCGTCGCCGAGGTTGACGAACACGATCTTCTCGATCGTGAGGATGGTCCTGCGCGTGATCATGTTCCGCACGACGGCCCGCATCGTGAGAGAGGTGCGCCCGAAGTGCGTCGCGATGAGGCCCATCTCCACGAGGTCGCCCTGCACGGCCGACGCTTCGAAGTTGATCTCCGAGATGAACTTCGTCACGACGCGGTAGTTGCCGAGCTGGATGATGGCGTAGATCGCCGCCTCCTCGTCGATCCACTTCAGGAGGCTGCCGCCGAACAGCGTGCCGTTCGCGTTGAGGTCCTCGGGGCGCACCCACTTGCGCGTGTGGAAGTTCATGCCGTCGGTGTCGGTGGCGCTCATCGACAGCCAGCCTACGCGTGACAGCATGGACCGGTGACCAGCGCCAACCTCACCCGTGAGGAGACGGCGGCGCGATCCGCTGCCGTCTCCGTCGACACCATCCGCGTCGAGCTCGACCTCACGAGCGCGCCCGACCCCGCGCAGACGGGCTTCGCCACCGCGAGCACGCTCGACTTCTCCGCCACGACGGCGGAGACGTGGCTCGACTTCCTCGGCGAGGAGGTCGTGTCGGTCGAGGTGAACGGCGCTCCGCGGCCCGTGGAATGGGACGGCGCCCGCATCCGCCTCACGGGCCTCGCCGAGCGCAACACCGTCCGCGTCGTCGCGCGCGCCGCCTACAGCCGCTCCGGCGAGGGCATGCACCGCTTCGTCGATCCCGTCGACGGCGAGACGTACCTCTACACGCAGTACGAGCCGGCCGACTCCCGCCGTGTCATGGCGTGCTTCGAGCAGCCCGACATGAAGGCGCGCTACGCGTTCGAGGTGACGGCACCCGCCGGATGGCACGTGCTCTCGAACCAGCGCGCCGTCTCGACGACGACGGACGGGGGAGCTCAGCATGTCGCCTTCGCACCCACGCTCCCGATCTCGAGCTACATCACCGCCGTCGCCGCCGGCCCCTACCATCGCGTCGACGGCGCCTGGGGCGAGGTCGAGCTCGGGGTCCTCTGCCGCGCATCGCTCGCGCCGCACCTCGACGCCGACGAGATCCTCGAGATCACGCGCCAGGGCCTCGACTTCTTCACGGAGGCGTTCGCCTCCCCGTACCCGTGGGGCGCCTACGACCAGGTCTTCGTCCCCGAGTACAACCTCGGTGCGATGGAGAACCCCGGCCTCGTCACCTTCACGGAGGCCTACGTCTTCCGCGGCGCCGCCACCACCGCCCAGCGCGAGGGCCGAGCCAACACGATCCTCCACGAGATGGCCCACATGTGGTTCGGCGACCTCGTCACGATGCGCTGGTGGGACGACCTCTGGCTCAAGGAGTCGTTCGCCGACTACATGGGCACGCACGCCGCCGCGGCCGTCACGCGCTTCCGAGACGCCTGGGTCACCTTCGCCGACCGCCGCAAGGCCTGGGCGTACCAGCAGGACCAGCTGCCGACGACCCATCCGGTCGTCGCCGACATCCCCGACCTCGAGGCGGCCAAGCTCAACTTCGACGGCATCACGTACGCCAAGGGCGCGTCGGTGCTCAAGCAGCTTGTCGCGTTCGTCGGCGAGGACGCGTTCTTCCGAGGCGCCCGGACGTACTTCGCCGCGCATGCCTTCGGCAACACGACCCTCGACGACCTGCTCGTCGAGCTGGAGGCGGCGTCGGGCCGTGACGTGCGCGCGTGGTCGCGCGCGTGGCTCGAGACCACGGGGATGTCGACGATCTCCGTCGAGCGCGGCGAGACCCCCGTCGTGGTCCAGACCGACCCGCGGCCGCATCGGCTGCGCATCGGGCGGTACGGCCTCGCGGAGGGGGCGCTCCGCCGTCTCGGCGCCGTCGACATCGACATCGTCGACGCCCGCACGGCCGTCCCGCTCGCCGATGCCGATCTCCTCCTCCCGAACGACGGCGACCTCACGTACGCGAAGGTGCGCCTCGACGCGCGCTCGGTCGCCGCCACGGAGGAGGCGCTGTCGACCATCGAGGACCCGCTCGCGCGCGGCCTCGTGTGGTCGGCGCTGTGGAACGCGACGCGCGACGGCGAGCTCGCCGCGACGCGCTACATCGGCATCGTCCGCCGGCACGCTCCCGCCGAGGGGAACGTCGCCCTGCTCTCGGGGGCGGTCGCCAACGCCGCCTACGCCGTCGGACACTACGTCGCCGACCGCGAGCGGGCCGCCGCGCGCTCCGGATGGCTCGACGCCGTCTGGCAGGGGATGGCTGCGGCGGCGCCCGGCGGCGACGCGCAGCTCGCCTGGGCGCGAGCGCTCGGCGCGGCCGCATCGGTCGACGACGCGCGCGCCGACGATCTCCGCGCCCTCCTCGACGGCGCCGCGCCGCTGCCCGACGGACTGCCCCTCGACGCCGAGCTGCGCTGGGCTTGGCTCACGGCGCTCGTCGCGACGGGACACGCCGACGAGGCCGACATCGACCGCGAGCTGGCCCGCGACGCGACGGCCACGGGCCGCACGGCGGCCGTGCAGGCGAGGGCGGCCCGGCCGTCCGCCGACGTGCGCGCCACGGCGTGGGCGTCGGCCTGGGGCGACACGACGCTCACGAACGACCACCTCACGGCGACGATCACGGGCTTCCGCGCGGGCGCCCGCCGCGATCTCGCCGCGCCGTTCGACGACGACTACTTCGCGCGCATCGCGACGACCTGGTCTCACCGCAGCATCGAGATCGCCCAGCGCCTCGTGCGCGGGCTCTTCCCGCAGCGCGACGATCTCGCTGCGGTCGACGGATGGCTCGCCGCCCACGCCGACGCCCCCGGTGCGCTGCGCCGTCTCGTCGTCGAGCAGCGCGACCACCTCGCGCGCGACCTGCGGGTGCGCGCGCGTCAGCCGGAGCTCAGCTGACCGCGAGCCCGATCGCGAGGGCGGCGACCCCGAGCGCCGGCACGACGCCCTGCTTGAGCGCGGCGCCGGCCTTGTCGGGGCTGGAGAGCAGCAGCACGAGGCTCGCCGCGACCATCGACCCGGCGCCCGTGAAGACGAGCGTCGCGCCGACCGTCGTCGCCCCCGCGACGAAGAGCACGATGCCGAGAGCGGTCGCGATGGCGAGGAAGAGGTTGTAGAAGCCCTGGTTGAAGGCGAGCTCCTTCTGCCCTTCCGCGGCCTCGCGGGTCTGCCCGAACGTCGCGAGCGCGCGCGGGCTCGTCCACGCGATCGACTCGAGATAGAAGATGAAGACGTGCACGAGCGCAGCGATGCCGGCGAGCGCGAGACCTGCGATGACCATGCGACCATCCTCTCGCGCCCGCCGGCACCAGGCGCGGATCAGGCGGCGGGTCCCTCGATCAGCGTCACGACGGCCGTCTCCGACGTGCCTGCCGCGTCCGTCCACGTGATCGTGACCGCGTCGCCGGGCTCGTAGCCGGCCAGCAGCTCGCTCAGCGACTCCGAGTCGGCCACCGCGACACCGTCGACGGCCGCGACGACGTCGCCCGCGACGAGCCCGGCGGATGCCGCGGGCGTCCCCTCGATGACGCCCGCGATCGTCGCGCCCGCCGTCGTCGTGGTCTGCCCGCCCTGGCCGTACGCCGAGGAGGTCGCGCCGGCGATCTGCACGCCGAGGAAGGCGGGGTACCCGATCGTCGCCCCGTTCGACTCGTCGCCCGCGAGGATCTCGTCGACGATGCCCAGCGCCTCCTCGACGGGGATGGCGTACGCGATCGTCGTCGACGATCCGCTGGACGCCGCCGTCGTGACGCCGACGACCTCGCCCTCCGCGTCCAGCACGGCGCCGCCCGAGTCGCCGGAGACGACATCCGCCGCGATCTCGATCATCCCGTCGAGCGTCTCGCCGTCGGTCGTCGCCGACGCGGTCGTCGTCACGGACGCGTCGACGGCCGTGATCGAGCCGTCCGCCGCCATGAGCACGCCTCCGCCCTCCGCGTTGCCCACCGCCGTGACGGCGTCTCCCGCCGAGACGCCGTCGTCGTCGATCGCGACGGTGGCGAGATCCGACGCACCCTCGAGCTGCAGGACGGCGACGTCGTCCTCCGCGTCGGTGCCGACGACGGTGGCCGCGTACGTCTCGCCCGTGGTCGCGATCGTGACGGAGATCTCCGTGGAACCCTCGACGACGTGGTTGTTGGTCAGGATGAGGCCGTCGCTCGTGAGCACGAGCCCCGTTCCCGCCGCCTCTCCGTCCTGGTAGCCGAGCACGGTCTCGATGACGACGACGCCCGTCGACTCGTCGGAGGAGGCCTCCGTGGCCTCGGCGTTCGCCGAGCCGGCGGAACCGGAGGCGTCGCCCGCGGATCCATCGGGGATGGTCGGGACGGTCGTGCCCGTTCCGCCCGAGGAGGTCCCGCCCCACGGGGTCTGCGTCGACTCGCCCTGCGTCGATTCGCCCTGGGTCGATTCACCCGGGGCCGTCGCGGCCTGCGCGGCGGCCGTCGTCGCGCTCGCCTGAGCCGACGAGGTCGCGGCGCCGACGGGGATGCCGGCGGCGAATGCGCCCGCGATAAGGGTGGCGCCTGCGGCGCACGCGACGGGGAGCCGCCTCCGGTACCAGGGCCGCCGCTTCGCGTCGGCCGTCGAGGTGGCGGCCGTCGAGGTGGCGGTCGCGGCCTGCTCGGGGTGGAGGTGCTCGTCCATGGGCGTCCCTTTCTGTCGGTACGCCTCGATGACATCAGTCGGGCCGGTGAGCGGCTCATCGGAGGGCTATGAGACGCCTATGACCTCGGATACATCGCGAGGATGAGACGGACGCGACGGGCGGCCGATGCCGTACCGCCCTCCCGCACGATGGCATGGAGGCATGCACGATGCACACGCCACCCCGCACGCGCCCCTGCTCAGCGCGCGCGGGCTCACGAAGACCTACGGCCCGACGACCGCCCTCGGGGGCGTCGACCTCGACGTACGCAGGGGCGAGGCGGTCGCGATCATGGGCGCGTCGGGCTCGGGCAAGACGACGCTTCTGCACGTCCTCGCCGGCATCGTCACCCCCGACGCAGGCACCGTCACCCTGCAGGCCCGGTCGGGAGCCCGGCTCGTCAACGACCTCCGCGAGGCGGAGCGCTCCCGGCTGCGGCGCGAGGAGCTCGGCTTCGTGTTCCAGCAGGGGCTGCTCCTGCCCGAGCTCACGGCGCTCGAGAACGCCGCGCTCCCGCTCCTGCTCGCGGGCCACCCGCGCGCGGCCGCCGAGGCGCACGCCGCGCAGTGGCTCGCGGCGCTCGGGCTCTCGGGGCTCGAGGACCGCCGCATAGGACAGCTCTCCGGAGGGCAGGCGCAGCGCGTCGCGATCGCCCGCGCGCAGGTGACGGGCGCGCGCGTCGTGTTCGCCGACGAGCCGACGGGAGCCCTCGACTCCGCGACGTCTGCCGAGGTGATGACGGCGCTCCTCGATGCGACCCTGCGCCAGGGGCACGCGCTCGTCGTCGTCACGCACGACGCCGATGTCGCCGCCCGCTGCACCCGGACCATCCGCCTGCGGGACGGCCGCGTGCAGGCGGTGCCCGCGCACGGGGCGAGCCGATGAGCGCCGTCGCCCCGGCCGCGCCGCCGCGCGCGACCGGACGCGCCCCGCTCCTGCGGCTGACCTGGCACCTCGCCCGGCCGAGCGCGCAGAGCGGGGCCGCGATCGCCCTGCCCGCCGTGGCCTTCGCCGTCACGACGGCGCTGCTCCTCACGGTACTCGGCGGCGTGCTCATGTTCTGGCGCATGCCCGCGGACGACGAGGGCTTCTCGGGGCTCTACCAGACGCTCAGCGTCGTCGCGCTCGCCCTGCTCGCCGTCCCGCTGCTGTCCCTGGGCGGTGCGGCCGCGCGGCTGTCCGCGCGGCGCCGCGACGACCGCCTGGCGACCCTGCGGCTGCTCGGCGCCACGCCCGCTTTCGTGACGGGCATGACGGCGCTCGAGCAGCTCGCCGTGGGCCTCGCCGGCGCGGTCGCTGGCAGCGGCCTCTACCTCCTGCTCATGCCCGTCGTGGGGCTCGTGCCGTTCGGGGGCGCGCCGATCGGCGCCGCATCGCTCTGGGTGGGGCCGGGTCCGCTGCTGGCGGTCGTCGCGGGAGTCGCCCTCGTCGCCGCGCTGAGCGCCGTCGTCGGGTTGCGCCGCGTCGTCGTCACACCGCTCGGGGTGCGGGCCCGCCAGGAGGCGCCTCGCCCGCACTGGCTGCGGGCGGTCGTCGCGCTCGCCGTCGTCGGCGCGGCCGCGGGCGTCCTCGGCGCGCTCGGCGCGCTGCCCGGCTTCGCGGTCGTCGTGGCCGCGCTCGCCGGGTGCTTCGCGGCGGGCGTCGCCGTGCTGGGGGTCGTCGGCCCGTGGGCGATCGCGGTCCACGCGCGATTCCGGGTGAAGCGCGCATCCACCGCCGCGCAGCTCATCGCGGCCCGCACCGTCCTGGAGTCGCCGCAGGCCGCGTGGCGGCAGGTGGGCGGGATCGCCATGACGACGTTCGTCGCCGTCGTGGGCGGCGCGGGGATGGCCTTCGCGTCGGCGGGAGGCGAGGAGGACGTGCTCATGGCGGACATCCGCACGGGCATCCTGATCACGCTCGTCGTCTCGTTCGCCATGGTCGCCTGCTCGGTGGGCGTGGGCCAGGCCGCCGCCATCCTCGACCGCCGTGACCTCCACGTCTCCCTCGACCGCCTCGGCATGCCGCGCGCGGTGGCCGAGTCGGCGCGCACGCGCGCGACGCTCGGCCCGCTGCTGTTCACGGTGGTCGTGTCGGCGGTCGCCGCGGGCGTCCTCGTGCTTCCCCTGCTCGGGGCGGCCGTGCTGTTCGCGCCCGTGTCGGTCCTCGTCGTGCTCGCGTGCTTCGCCGGCGGCATCCTGCTCGTCCTCCTCGCGCTGCGCGCGACGCGCCCCATCGTGACGCACGTGCTCGCGGCGCCCGAGCGCGCCGTCTGAGGCCCGCTCAGCCGAGGACGACCGCCGCCGCCTCGTCGACCGTGTCGACGAGATGCACGTGGCGCTCCATGGAGCGGCCGGCGGCGAGGGCGCGCAGCAGCGGCCAGGCGGGGTACGTCTCCGTCCAGTACGCGCGGCCGACGAGCACCATCTCGGCGACGGCGTCCCCGGACGCGTAGAAGTTCTCGCACGCGTCCTGGAAGATCTCCTGCACGGTGCCGCCCGCGCCGGGGAGGAAGACGATGCCGCGGTCGCACACCTGCAGGAGGACCGACTCGCGCAGCGCGTTGCGGAAGTACTTCGCGATCGCCGTCGCGAAGAGGTTGGGCGGCTCGTGACCGTAGTGCCACGTCGGCACCCCGAGCGTCGCGACGGGATCGCGGTCGTGCACGAGGACGGCGCGTGCGGCGTCGGCCCACGCGTCGACGGACGGGTGGAACGACGGATGGGCCGCGAGTGTCGCGAGCGCGTCGTCGAGCGCTCCGGGCGGCAGCGCCGAGAGCCGCGCCCCGAGGTTCGCGGCCTCCATGGCGCCGGGGCCGCCGCCCGTCGCGACGACGAGACGCTCCGCGAGCAGCCGTCCGAGCCGCGCGGCGTCGGCGTATCCCGCGTCGCCGCGCTGCAGTGCATGCCCGCCCATGACGCCCACGACGTGCCGACCGCGGATCCAGTCCTCCAGCGCGTCGTCGACGCCGGCGTCGTGCAGCACTCGCGCGAGCACGGCCTCGGGGGAGCGGTCGCGCTGCGACCACGCGTACGCGCGGCCGTCGAGGGCGTCGCGCCAGTGCGGAGCGTCGTAGAGCTCGCCGGCCGTGTAGAGGGCGCCGCGGTGCGGATCCACCGGCGCCGACGGCTCGTCCCGGAGCACGAGCGCGCCTCGGGCGGCATGCTCCTCGGCGTCGCCGGGGGAGAGACGGCATCCCGCGAAGGTCGTGCGCGACGTGTCGCACGCCCGCAGGACGTCCGACCGCTCGCGCAGATCGAGGCCGAGCAGCCGCCATCCGCGCAGCCGGCGGGCCCCCGCCGCGATCCGGGAGTCGAACTCGGAGAGCGACTCGACGACGACGACCCGTCCGCGGCGGTGCTTCATGACCCGACGCTAGCGCGGGGAGCGGCCGTCACGCGACGCGCGGCCACCACGGCGGCATGTGCGAGATGATCGCCCGGGCGTACGCCTCCTCGTCGGCGTCGTCCTCGCCCGCCCAGTGCAGGATGGCGCCGACGATGCCTCCCGAGACGAACGCCGCCGCGAGCTCGTCGTCGAAGTCGACGTCGAGCCCCCGCTCGCGGAAGAGCTGCACGGCGATGAGGCAGCGCTCGTCGAAGAGCGCCTGCAGGCGGCGGCGGAAGCTGAGGGACAGCTCGGACGCGAGCAGCACGCGCAGCGTGCGGCGCTCCGCCGTGACGCTCCGCAGCACCGTCACCGTCGTGTCGGCGTACCGCGCCGCGAGTTCCGCGAGGGTCTCGCCGGGGAGGGCCGACACCGTGCCCACCTCGTCGAGCCAGCTCGCGTACAGGTCGGCCGCGACGTCGCCCACTGTCGTGTAGTGGCCGTAGAACGTCGTCCGGTGGACGCCGGCCTCGCGGCACAGCTCCGCGACGCCGATCTCGGTGAGGTCCTCCCGCGTGAGGAGGACGCGCAGCGCGTCCTGCAGCCGCTGGCGGCTGCGGAGGGCTCGGGGGTCGTCGGACATCACCCCAGTCTGCCCGAAGCCGGGGACCTCCGCGCGTTCCTAGGATGGAGGGCGATGCCCTTCTCCGTCCGTCGCTCCGCGATCGCCGATCTGACCCCCGCGGGATGGACGATCGTCGCGCTCGCCGCGGTCCGCGCACTCGCGCTCGCCGCGGCGGCCCTCGCGACGGGGGCCGCCGTCGACGACGTGCGGGCCGGCGGCGACCCCGCCGCGGCGCTCGCGGTCGCCGCGGTCGCGGTGCTCGCCGCCGCCCTGCTCGCGGCGATCGAGGCCATCCTGCCCCCGCGTGAGGCGGCGCGGGAGGAGCGGGTCTGGCGCGCCCGCGTCGTGCGGGCCCAGCTCGCGGCCCCCCTCGACGACGACACGCCGGCCGGCGACCGGGTGGCGCGCGCGACGGAGGAGGTGGAGCGCTTCGCGAACTACCGTGCCGCGTTCCTGGGGCCGTTCGCCGCGGGGATCGTCGTCCCCGTGGTCGTCATCGTCGTGATCGGGGCGTTCGCGTCCTGGGGGATCGCGGCGCCGCTCGCCGTGTGCGCGGCGCTCATCCCGCCCGTCATCGCCTGGTTCATGGCGCGTTTCCGCGCGGGCTCCGGCCGGTTCCGGATGGTCTCCGGGCGCCTCTCCGCCGCGTTCCTCGAGACCGTGCGCGCCCTCGGCACCATCCGGCTGCTCGGGGCCGACGAGCAGCGCCGTCGGGGCCTCGCACGGCAGGCGGAGGCGCTCCGCGCCGAGGCGATGCGGCTGCTGCGGCGCAACCAGGTCGTCCTCCTCGTGACGGATGCGGTGTTCGGCGTCGTCATGCTGTCGCTCGTCGGCGTCCTCGCGGTCGCTGGCACGGCGGACGGCGCGCTCACGGCGGGCGCGGCCTTCTCGCTCCTCCTGCTCACCGTGCCGCTCCGGGAGCCCGTCGACCGGCTGGGCCGTTCGTTCTACGTCGGCCTCGCCGGCCGTGCCGCGGGCGAGCGCGTGCGCGCCGCGGCCGCATCCGATGCCCTCGAGGCCGCACCCGCGACGGCGGGCGCGTCGGTCGCCGCGACGGGCGTGCACGTGCGGCGCGGCGGACGCGACGTCGTCGTGGGCGCCGACCTCGACCTCTCCGACGGGATGGCCGTCGTCACGGGGCCGTCCGGGTCGGGCAAGTCGTCGCTCGGCCTCGCGCTCGCCGGCCTGATCCCCGCCGACGGATTCCTCGTCGACGGGGCGCCCGCCGACGAGGCCGCGCTCCGGGGCGTCGTCGGCTACGTGCCGCAGCGCAGCGTGCTGTTCACCGGGACGGTCCGCGACAACCTCCTCCTCGCCGCACCCGGCGCGTCCGACGAGCAGCTCACGGCGGCGCTCTCCCGCGCAGGCGTCGACCGCTCCGAGCTCCCCGACGGGCTCGGCACGCGAGTCGGCGAGGGAGCGGCGGGCGTCTCCGGCGGTCAGGCGCAGCGCATCGCGATCGCCCGCGCTCTCCTCTCCGACCGCCGCGTGATCGTCGCCGACGAGCCGACGGCCCAGCTCGACGCCGGCACCGCCGCGCGCGTCGCCGCGACGCTGCGCGAGATCGCCCGCGACCGCTGCGTCGTGCTCATCACCCACCGCCTCGACGAGGTGCGCGCGGCCGACCGGATCACGGTCGTCGAAGGCGGCACCACGACGTTCTCCGGAACCCCGGCCGACATCGACGCCAGCCCGTTCCTGCGGGCGGCGTTCGCGGCGGGCACCGTCGAGGGGACGCGCGTATGATCACCCGGCTCCTCCGGATCGCTGCGCCCGCGTGGCCGTGGCTCGCCGCGTCGCTGGCCGCGCGCATCGCCGGTCTCGCCGCGGGCATCGCGCTCCTCGCCGCACCCGCTGCCGCGATCGGCGCCGCGGCGGTGGGCTCGCCGCCGCCGCTCTGGCCGTTCGCGGCGCTCCTCGTCGGCCTCGCCGCCGCGAAGGGCGTCCTGCGCTACCTCGAGCAGTTCCTCGGCCACAGGGCCGCGTTCGACCTGCTCGCGGGCATGCGCCTGCGCTTCTACGACGCCGTCGTCCCGCTCGCCCCCGGCGAGCTGCGCGACGGATCGGGCGACCTCACGGCGATCGCGACGCGCGACATCGACCGCGTGGAGGTGTTCTTCGCGCACACGCTCGTCCCCGCCGTCGCCGCCGTCCTCGTCCCCGGCGCCGTCGCGGTGTGGGCGTTCGCCGTCGGCCCCGCGGAGGGCGCCGTCGTCGCGACCGCGTTCCTCCTCGGCGGCGCCCTGGCGCCGCTCGTCGGCGCGCGCGCGTCGTCGGCGACGGCCCGTGCGCTGCTGCGCGAGCGGTCGGGCATCGCCCAGCACGTCGCCGAGGATGCCGCCGGCCGCATCGAGATCCGCGCGCTCGGCGCCGAGGAGGCCCGGATGGCCGCGCTCGCCGAGAAGGACGCCCGCGTCTCCCGGTCGCTGCGATCCGAGGGGCGTGCGCAGGCGCTCCGCGCCGGCATCGGCACGCTGTGGCCGTTCGCCGCCGTCGTGGCGATCATCGCCCTGGCGGGCGGCGACGTCGCCGCCCACCTCGTCCTCGCCGCGGCGGTCGTGGGGGCGGCGCCCGCGCTGTCGGCCGTGGAGGCGCTCACCCGGAGCCTCCCCGCCGCGCTCGCCGCCGCACGCCGCTACCTCGCCGTCCTCGATCGGCGCCCTCTCGTCGCCGACGCCGCCTCGCCGCGCGCGCTCCCCGACGGCGCCCTCGAGGTGCGCGTCGAGGGCGCGTCGTTCCGCTACCGCGACGGGGCGGCCGTCCTCGACGGCCTGTCGCTCGAGGTGCCGGCGGGAGGCCGCCTCGCCCTCGTCGGCGAGAGCGGCAGCGGCAAGTCGACGCTCGCGGCGCTGCTCCTGCGGGTGCACGACCCCGACGCGGGGCGCGTGCTCCTCGGCGGGGTGGACATCCGAGAGGTCGCGCTCGCCGAGCTGCGCTCCGCCGTCGCCCTCGTCGCGCAGCGGCCCGTCCTGCTGCGCGGAACCGTGCTCGACAACCTCCGTCTCGGCCATCCGCGGCTCATGGAGGAGCGGGCGTGGGCGGCGCTCGACGAGGCGGCGCTGGGCGACGACGTCCGCGCGCACCCCGACGGCCTCGCCGCGCGGATCGGCGACGAGGGCCTCGCGCTGTCGGGAGGCCAGCGCCAGCGGCTGAGTCTCGCCCGCGCTCTCGCACGGGAGCCCCGGGTGCTCGTGCTCGACGAGGCGACGTCCTCCCAGGACGCGCTCACCCAGGAGGCGATCCGCCGTGCCCTCGCGCGGCGCGCCGATCTCACGGCGATCCTCATCGCGCACCGCCCCGACGCCCTCGTCGGGATCGACCGCATCGTGCGCATCCCGCGCGGCGCCGCAAGACCTTGACACCGACGACGCGCCGCGGCGAGGCTCAC
Organism: Microbacterium gilvum; assembly: GCF_039543865.1. Classification (NCBI taxonomy): domain Bacteria; kingdom Bacillati; phylum Actinomycetota; class Actinomycetes; order Micrococcales; family Microbacteriaceae; genus Microbacterium; species Microbacterium gilvum. The sequence continues at coordinate 12,411 of NZ_BAABKO010000001.1, forward strand.
GAGGCCGCCGATGCGGCGCTCAGCAGAGGAGAACGATGACACCCCAGACCAGAGCGAGCGGACGCGTGATCGGCATCGCCGTCGCCGCCGCCCTCGGAGGATTCCTGTTCGGCTTCGACACCGCCGTCATCAACGGCGCCGTCGATGCGCTCGCCGCCGACTTCGCGCTCGGCGCGGCGCTCAAGGGCTTCGCCGTGTCGTCGGCGCTCCTCGGCTGCGTCGTGGGCGCCTGGTTCGCGGGGTCGATCGCGAACCGCTGGGGCCGCGTGCCGGTCATGCTCGTCGCGGCCGCGCTGTTCCTCGTCTCGTCGATCGGCTCGGGGCTCGCGTTCGGGGTCGTCGACCTCATCGTCTGGCGCGTCGTGGGCGGGATCGGCGTCGGAGCGGCGTCGGTCATCGCCCCCGCCTACATCGCGGAGGTGTCGCCCGCCCGCATCCGGGGACGGCTCGGCTCGCTGCAGCAGCTCGCCATCGTGCTGGGCATCTTCGCCGCGCTGCTCTCCAACGCGCTGCTCGCCGCCCTGTCCGGTGGAGCGAACGAGGTGCTCTGGTGGGGGGTCGACGCGTGGCGGTGGATGTTCCTCGCGGAGGCCGTGCCCGCCGTCGTCTACGGCGTGATGTCGCTGCGGCTCCCCGAGTCGCCCCGCTTCCTCGTGCGACGCGGCGAGTACGACAAGGCGTCGCAGGTGCTCCTCGACTTCACGGGGGAGCCCGACGTCAACCTGCGCATCCAGCAGATCCGCGACTCGCTCGACTCGGAGAAGCGCGAGTCGCTCCGGGACCTCGCCGGCCCCGCGCTCGGGCTCAAGCCCATCGTGTGGGTGGGACTGCTGCTGTCGGTGTTCCAGCAGTTCGTCGGCATCAACGTCATCTTCTACTACTCGACGACGCTCTGGCGGTCCGTCGGCTTCGACGAGTCGAGCGCCCTCACGACCTCCGTCATCACGTCCGTGACGAACATCGTCGTCACGATCGTCGCCATCCTGCTCGTCGACCGCGTCGGCCGGCGAGCGCTGCTCGTCGCGGGCTCGGTCCTCATGACGATCGCTCTCGGCACGATGGCGGTCGCATTCTCGTTCGCCGACCTCGTCACGGCCGCCGACGGCACGACCAGTGCCGAGCTCGCCGCCCCCTGGTCGATCATCGCCCTCGTCGCCGCGAACCTCTTCGTCGTCGGCTTCGGCGCGACGTGGGGCCCCGTCGTGTGGGTGCTCCTCGGCGAGATGTTCCCCAACCGCATCCGTGCGAGCGCGCTCGCCGTCGCCGCCGCAGCCCAGTGGCTCGCGAACTTCTTCATCTCCACGACGTTCCCCGTCTTCAGCGGCATCAGCCTCACGTTCGCCTACGGGTTCTACGCGTTCTTCTCGCTGCTGTCGCTGTTCTTCGTGCTGTGGAAGGTGCGGGAGACGAAGGGCCGCGAGCTGGAGGACATGGGGTAGCGGCGCGGCCTGCGAACCGCCTGGCAACCGCGCACTCGGGGGTGTCGCTGGGGGAGTGGGCGGCGCGCCGACTTAGGCTCGGTACGCCATGATCCGGTTCGAACACGTCACCAAGCGCTACAAGGGCACGGCGAAGCCGGCCCTCAGCGACATCGACTTCGAGGTGCAGCGCGGCGAGTTCGTCTTCCTCGTCGGGGCCTCCGGCTCGGGGAAGTCGTCCTGCCTCCGCCTCATCCTGCGCGAGGACCTGCCGTCCTCGGGCCGCGTCGTCGCGCTCGGGCGCGACACCACGAGCCTCACGACGCGCCGCACACCCTACTTCCGCCGGCAGATCGGCGCGGTCTTCCAGGACTTCCGGCTGCTGCAGTCGAAGACCGTCGCCCAGAACGTCGCCTTCACGCTCCAGGTGATCGGGCGCTCGCGCGCGTTCATCAAGCAGGCCGTGCCCGAGGCGCTCGACCGCGTGGGCCTCGCCGACATGGGACGGCGGATGCCGCATGAGCTCTCCGGCGGAGAGCAGCAGCGCGTCGCGATCGCGCGCGCGCTCGTGAACCGGCCGCAGATCCTCCTCGCCGACGAGCCGACGGGAAACCTCGACCCCGGAACGTCCGTCGACATCATGCGCATCCTCGCGCAGGTCAACGCCACGGGCACGACGGTCGTGATGGCCACGCACGAGGCCACGTTCGTGGACCAGATGCAGCGGAGGGTCATCGAGCTGAGCGAGGGCGAGCTCGTCCGCGACGAGCGCCAGGGCGGCTACGGCGACACCTCCGTCATCCGCACCCTGCAGCCGGAGGCGGAGCGGGGGGCCGCCGCCATCGCGGCGCTCACCGCCGTGCTCGAGGTGCAGCGCGAGGTGTCGGGCGAGCCCCAGGCGGAGGCCGCCGTGCAGAAGGCGGTCGACGCCGTCGAGGACGTCGTCGACGCGGTCGCCGCTCCCGCCGCGACAGAGCCGCCTGCGGCGGAGCAGCCCGCTGCCGCGCCGTCTGCTGCGGCCGATCGACCTGCGGTGCGCCCGTCGGAGCCCGTCGACGCGGCCATCCCGCCCGTCGACGTCGACGCCCTGGGGATGGCCGACCGGCTCGGCCTCCGATCGGCCGACGACGACGAGGAAGTGGGTCCCACGTCATGAGGTTCGGACTCGTTCTCGGCGAGGCGCTGCAGGGCCTGCGGCGCAACGCCTCCATGGTCGTCTCGGTCATCCTCGTCACGTTCGTGTCGCTCACGTTCGTCGGCGCAGCCGTGCTCATGCAGGCGCAGATCGCCAAGACGAACGCGTACTTCCAGGACCGCGCGCTCGTCGACGTGTACATGTGCTCGCCGCTGTCATCGGGCGACACCTGCGCCGGGGGCGCGGCCACCGAGGAGCAGATCGCCGACGTCCAGTCCGAGCTCGACGGGGCGACGCTCGCCCCGCTCATCCAGGACTACACGTACCTCACGCCGGAGGAGGCCTACGACTCGATCGTCGAGAACCTCGGCGAGGACTACGCCGGCCTGCTCACGGCCGAGCAGACGAGCGCCGAGTTCCACATCAACCTCGTCGACCCGAGCCAGTCCGACGTCATCGTGGAGGCGTTCGCGGGCCGCGAGGGAGTGGAGGAGGTCACCGACCAGCTCGAGTACCTCGACCCCCTGTTCGCGACCCTGACGATCGCGACCTACATCGCCGTCGGCATCGCCGCGCTCATGCTCGTCTCCGCTGTGCTCCTCATCGCCACGACCATCCGGCTGTCGGCATACGCGCGTCGCCGCGAGGTCGCGATCATGCGGCTCGTGGGGGCCTCGAACGGCTTCATCCAGACGCCGTTCGTGCTGGAAGGCGTCTTCGCGGCGTTCATCGGCGCGGCGCTCGCGAGCGCCGCCGTGCTCGCGGGCGTGCACTTCGGCGTCGACGGGTACCTCTCCGGCGAGATGTACGCCATCCCGTGGGTGGGCACGGCGGAGGCGTGGGCCGTCGTGCCCGTGCTCGTCGTCATCGGCGTCGTGCTGGCCGCGCTCTCGGCCGGGTTCGCCATCCGGCGGTGGCTGCGGGCGTAGCCCCGTGCGTCGCGCGGCTTCCCGCCTTGCTAAGGTGGAAGGCTGCGCCCGAGAGCCGAGGAGGTGAGCGCATGCCCCGCGAACAGGGAGAGAAGGTCGTCGCGACGAATCGTCGCGCGCGCCACGAGTACACCATCGAGAAGACGTACGAGGCCGGCCTCGTGCTCACGGGCACCGAGGTGAAGTCGCTGCGGCAGGGCCGCGCCAACCTCAGCGACGGCTACGCGTACATCGACGGGAACGAGGCATGGCTCGACGCCGTGCACATCCCCGAGTACTCGCAGGGAACGTGGACGAACCACTCGTCGAAGCGCACGCGCAAGCTGCTCCTCCACCGCGAGGAGATCATCAAGCTCAGCCACCAGGTGTCGGCGGGCGGGTACACGCTCGTCCCCCTGCGGCTCTACTTCCTCGACGGCCGGGCGAAGGTCGAGCTCGGCGTCGGCAAGGGCAAGCGCGAGTACGACAAACGCCAGACGCTCCGCGAACGGCAGGACAAGCGCGAGGCCGAGCGCGCCATGCGCACGCGCAACCGCATGGGGGAGTGACGCCTCTCCACAGGCATCCCCGCCACCCCCGCGCACGCTCCTAGCGTGGCGGCATGCATCTGCTCGTCGTCGCCGTCCTCTACACGGGGTTCCTCGGCGTCGGCGCATGGCTGATCTGGATCGACATCCAGGAGCACCGACTGCCGAACCGCGTCGTGCTCCCTGCGACCGGCGCGCTCGTCGTCGTCCTGGCCGCCGCCGCGTTCGCGGCGGGGGATGCGCTGCCGTTCGGGCGCGCCCTCGCGGGCGGAATCGCCCTCGGCGCCTTCTACGCGGTGCTGCGCACCGTGCAGCCGCACGGGCTCGGCGGCGGCGACGTGAAGCTGTCGCTTCTCGTCGGCGTCTTCCTCGGCTGGCACGGATGGGTCCCGCTCGTCGTCGGCGGGGCGGCGGCGTTCCTCCTCGGCGGCGCGTGGGCGCTCGTCCTCCTCGCCACCCGGCGCGCCGACCCCGCGACCGCCATCGCGTTCGGCCCGTGGATGGTCGTGGGGGCGTGGGCGGGGCTGCTCCCGGCGTGACGCGCAAGGGGTTGCGGCCGATCCGTCCGCGGTCGGTAACGTGGCAGGCATGTCAGGGGCGGAGAAGTGGATACGGAACGCGATCGCCTGGGTGCTGAGCCTGCGGATCGTGAGGGCGGCGCTCCTGTTCTCGGAGCAGAAGGGCGGGCTCCTCGCGGCCGCCGTGACGTTCCGCGCGCTGTTCTCGGTCTTCGCGGCCGTCGCGCTCGGCTTCTCCATCGCCGCCATCTGGCTGAGCTCGCGCGACGACCTGTGGCAGGCGCTCGTCGACGCCGTCGGCACGGCCATCCCCGGGCTCGTCGGAGACGACGGCATCATCGACTCCGGCTCGCTGGGAGCGTCGCTCGGCTCGAACCTGTGGCTGAGCGCGGTGTCCGCCGCCGCACTCGCCTGGGCGGCGATCAGCGCCGTCGGGAACCTCCGCACCGCCATCCGGATGATCGCCGGGACGACGCACGACGAGGCGCTGTTCGTCTGGCTCGTCCTCCGCGACCTCCTCTTCGCGCTCTCCGTCGGGGTGCTGTTCCTCGCCGCGGCGCTGCTCACCTTCCTCGGGTCCGCGTTCATCGAGACGGGCCTCGGCTGGCTCGGGCTCGCAGGAGGCGGATGGGCGGAGGCCCTGACCAGGCTTGCGTCGATCGTCGTCACGTTCGTGCTCGACGCCGTCATCGTCGCGCTCGTCTTCCGCCTGCTCTCGGGGGTGAAGGCGTCCGCCCGCGCCCTGTGGGCCGGGGGGTTCCTGGGGGGCCTCGGGCTCACCGTCCTGCAGCAGCTGTCCGGCCTCTTCGCGGGCGGCGCGGGGAACAACCCGCTGCTCGCCTCGTTCGGATCGCTCATCGCGCTCCTGCTGTGGTTCAACCTGTCGGCGCAGGTCATCCTCATCGCCTGCACGTACGTCATCGTGCGGACGGAGGAGGAGGGCGACCGCATCGGCGAGCGGTTCGGCGCGGAGACCTTCGCGCAGCGGCGCGTTCGGTCCGCCGAGCGCGACGTCCGCGTCGCCGTAGCGTCTCTCGAGGGGGCGCGCAAGGCCGAGGCGGAGGAGCGCGCGAAGCTGTCCGCGCGTCTATCGTGAGAGGCATGGCCATCGCACGACTGCACGGCGGACCCCTCGATGGACAGGTCCTGCCGCTCGAGAACCCCGACCTCGACCGCCTCATCGTCCCGTACTCGGAGACGCAGGTCGTCTACCAGCGCTCCGGAGACGTCCTGAACACGGGAGAGGGCGACGGACCCACGGAGGCAGCCTTCCTGTTCGTCGAGGAGGAGGGCGAGCTCGTCGAGGACGGAGACGACGAGCCCTCGGATGGCCGCTGACATGGCGGAGCCGTCGCGCTTCGTCGAGGTCGAGCGGAAGTTCGACGTCGACGCGGGGACGCCCGTCCCGGTGTGGACGGGCGTCGCCGGCGTCGCGTCCGTCACGGACGGCGAGCTCCGTCACCTCGACGCGCTGTACCTCGACGACGATGCGCTCTCGCTGGGACGCGCGGGCGTCGCGCTGCGGCGCCGCACGGGCGGCCCGGACGCCGGCTGGCACATCAAGGGCCCGCTCGTCGACGGCGCGCGGGTCGAGCTCGGATGGCCGCTCGGCGACGGCGACGGCGTGCCGGAGGCGGTCCTCGCCGAGGTGTCGGCCTGGACGACCGCGCCGCTGCGACCGCTCGCGCGGATCGTGAACGACCGCACCGCGTACGAACTGCTCGACGCCGACGGCGGTGTCGTCGCCGAGTTCGTGGACGACCACGTGCGCACGACCGACCTGCGGGCCGGCGTCGAACGCGAATGGCACGAGTGGGAGATCGAGCTGGGCGAGTCGGCCCCTGCCGATCCGGACGTGTTCTTCGCGGATGTGGAGCGCGCGGCCCTCGCCGCCGGTGCCCGAGACGCCTCGAGCACCTCGAAGCTCGCCCGCGCGCTCGGCCGCTGACAGACGCAGAAGGGCGCCCGGTCCGATCGGACCGGGCGCCCTTCTGCGTCTGGGGTGTCACATGTTGATGAAGTGACCCAGGAGGCCGTGGAAGCCCTCCTGCAGCGTCTCCGAGAGCGTCGGGTGCGTGTGCACGTTACGGGCCGCCTCGAGGGCCGTGATGTCCCACTTCTGCGCGAGCGTCAGCTCGGGCAGAAGCTCCGAGACGTCGGGGCCGATGAGGTGGGCGCCGATGAGCTCGAGGTGCTCGGCGTCGGCGATGAGCTTGACGAACCCGACGGGCTCGCCCAGGCCGTTGGCCTTGCCGTTCGCGCTGAACGGGAACTTCGCGACCTTGATCTCGCGGCCCTCGGCGCGCGCCTGCTCCTCGGTGAGGCCGAAGCTCGCGACCTGCGGCGAGCAGAACGTCGCGCGCGGCATCATCCGGTAGTCGCCGAGCGGCATCGTCTCGGCCTTGCCGATGGTCTCGGCCGCGACGACGGCCTGCGCCTCCGCCACGTGCGCGAGCTGCAGCTTCGCGGTCACGTCGCCGATGGCGTAGATGCCCTCGACGTTCGTGCGCATGAAGTCGTCGATCGCGATGGCGCCGCGCTCGGTGAGCTGCACGCCCGTGTTCTCGAGGCCGAAGCCCGAGACGTTGGGCGCGAAGCCGACCGACATGAGCACCTTGCCCGCCGTGATCTCGCCGGCCACGCCGTCGCGCGACTCGTACGTGACGTGCACGGACGAGCCGTTGTCGGTGACGGTCTTGACGGCGGTCGACGTGAGGATGTCGATGCCGTACTTCTTGTACTGCTTCTGGATCTCCTTCGAGACCTCGACGTCCTCGTTGGGGAGGGCGCGGTCGAGGAACTCGACGATCGTGACCTTGACGCCGTAGTTCGACAGGACGTACGCGAACTCCATGCCGATGGCCCCGGCGCCGACGATGACGATGGACTCGGGCAGCTCGCGCGTGAGGATCTGCTCTTCGTACGTGACGACGTTCTCGCTCAGCTGGACGCCCGGGAGGAGGCGCACGGTCGAGCCGGTCGCGATGATCACGTTGTCGAACGTGACCTCCTCGCTCGTGCCGTCCGACTTCGCGACGGAGATCGCCTTGGGGCCCGTGAACGTGCCGCGGCCCTCGTACTCGACGACCTTGTTCTTCTTCATGAGGAAGTGGATGCCCTTGACGTGCGTGTCCGCGACCTTGCGGCTGCGGTCGAACGCCGCGCCGAAGTCGAAGTGCACATCGCCCGAGATGCCGAACAGGTCGGCCTTGTGGGTGAAGGTGTGGGCGATCTCGGCGTTCTTCAGGAGCGCCTTCGAGGGGATGCAGCCCACGTTGAGGCAGACACCGCCCCAGTACTTCTCTTCGATGATGGCGGTCGTGAGACCGAGCTGGGCGCTGCGGACGGCGGCGACGTACCCGCCGGGGCCCGCGCCGAGGATGACGACGTCGTAGTGAGCCATGGGAGAAAGCCTATCTGTGCGGGAGGGGGTGGATGGCCGCGGCCGGCTCAGCGGCGACGCGAGCGGGCGACGAGGACGGCGACGAGCGCGCCGCCGCCGGCGGCGAGGACGCCGCCGCCGATGATCCAGGGCAGATTGCGGGAGAACGAGTCCGTGTCGGCCGGCGTCCCCGTCGCGGACGGCTCCGGTTCGGGGGAGGCGGTCCCGGCAGAGGGGGACGTGGTCTCCTCCGGCTGTGACGTGGGGTCGGCCGAGGGCGTGGCGCTCGGCTCGCCGGCGCCGTCGGCCGGCTCGCTCGCGGTGAAGCGGCGCACGAGCGACTCGCTGTGCCCGTCGCTGTACGTCACGGTCGCGATCATCGTGTACTCGCCGGCCGGTGCGCCTGCCGTGTCGAGCGGCTGGGTGAGGACGTACCCGTTCACGACGGCGTCGCCGGAGGCGTAGTCGGTGCACGAGGCGGGATCGATCGGGATGGCGTTGTCGACGGCGCCGTCGATGCCGGCGCACGTGTCGTCCGTGACGTAGATCGACTGCGGCGCGCCGTCGAGGAGGGCGCCGCTGAACGTGAAGGACACCTCATCCGGCAGGACGTCGACCGTCGAACCGTCGGCCGGCGACGTCTCCACGACGGCCCAGTGAGCGGATGCCGCCGCGGGTGCGAGCAGCGGGAGGGCGACGGCGGCCGCGACCGCGGCGACGGCCGCGAGCAGGCGCCGCGCGCGGCGAGGACGGGCGGGGATGCGGGATGCGCTCATCACACGTCGAACCTATCGGCCGAAACTGGATGGATCTTCCGCTCGGCCGCGCGAGACGGCAGACTCTCCCGAAGCCCCTCCCAGGCGCCTGGGAGGGCGGTCGGCGTCGGGCGTCGATCCGTTAGGGTGGAACGAAAGGGAGGTCGAGCGTGACAGATGCGCAGTACCGGCCGGCGGCCGGCCACGACGGCTCGGGTGACACGACCCAGACGTTCGGGCACGAGGTCGACCTGTCGTTCGTGCCGTTCGCGGGCGAGCTCTCGCCCGTCGAGCTGGAGGCGGTCGGCGCGCTCCCGTCCGGAGCCGCGCTCCTGCTCGTGCGCTCGGGTCCCACGGCAGGCGCCCGCTACCTCCTCGACACCGATGTGACGACGGCGGGCCGCCACCCCGAGGCGGCGATCTTCCTCGACGACGTCACGGTCTCGCGTCGCCACGCCGAGATCACACGCGACCGCACCGTGTTCGAGATCATCGACCAGCGCTCGCTCAACGGGACGTACGTCGACGGCGATCGCGTCGATCGCGCCGTGCTCCGCAACGGGGCAGAGGTGCGGATCGGCAAGTTCCGCTTCAACTTCTTCGCCTCCCCTCGGGACCTGCCGGGGGCGGGCGCCTGATGGCGGCCGCTGCCGCAGAACGAGGCGCGTCAGCGGTCCTGTTGAGCATCGGCCAGGTGCTCGCCAAGCTCACGCCGGAGTTCCCCGGTCTGTCCTCGAGCAAGCTGCGCTATCTCGAGGAGCAGGGGATCGTGTCGCCGACGCGGACGCCGTCGGGCTACCGCAAATTCTCGCCCGCCGACGTCGAGCGCGTCCGTCTCGGGCTCGTGCTCCAGCGCGACCACTACCTGCCGCTGAGCGTCATCCGCGACCATCTCGACGCGGTCGACGCGGACGGCGGCGCCCGGATGGCGCTGCCCGCGTCGATCCACCCGGTCGCGCGAACCTATTCGCGCGCGGACCTGCTCGCGGCGGCGGGCGCCGCGCCGCAGCTGCTCAACGATGCCGTCAGCATCGGCCTGATCCAGGCGTCCGACGCCTACGAAGAGGACGCCGTGCAGCTGCTCCGGGCGTTCGTCGCGCTCGACCGCCACGGCATCGAGCCCCGGCATCTCCGTGCCGTCAAGCAGAGCGCCGATCGCGACGCGGATCTCGTCGACCAGGCGCTCGGCTCGCTGCTGCGCCGGCCCGACGCGCGATCCCGCGCACGCGCCGCCGAGCTCGCCCCCGAGCTCGCGCAGCGGCTCGACGAGGTGCGCCGGCTTTTCGTCCGGCAGGCGCTCGAGCGACTGCTGCCCTGACGGCGCCGAGCGGTTTATAACGTTCGATCACGCTTGCATCGACACGCCGCCCCTTCCACGCGGATGTCGTTGCCGGAGGCATGCCCCTGCCATACGGTGGACAGGAATCGACCGCGAGGAGTGAGGAACACGATGGCCGAAGACGCCGCAGACAACGGCTTCGCCGACGACCTGCTCTTCACCGACGGCCTGCCGAAGCTCGACCCCGAAGCCGGCTACCGCGGCGCCGTCGCGGCCCGCGCGGCGGGGATCACCTACCGTCAGCTCGACTACTGGGCGCGCACCGAGCTCGTCGTGCCCACCGTGCGCGGCGCGAGCGGCTCTGGTTCGCAGCGTCTCTACGGGTTCCGCGACATCCTCGTCCTGAAGCTCGTCAAGCGGCTGCTCGACACGGGCATCTCGCTGCAGCAGATCCGCATCGCGGTCGACCAGCTCCGCGCATCGGGCATCCGCGACCTCGCCGGCACCACGCTCATGAGCGACGGCGCATCGGTCTACCTGTGCACCTCGAACGACGAGGTCATCGATCTCGTCAGCCGCGGGCAGGGCGTGTTCGGCATCGCCGTCGGGCGCGTGCTGCGCGAGGTCGAGTCGACCCTCGTCGAGTTCGACCCGACGGCCCCCGACCCCGTCGACGAGCTCGCCGCCCACCGCGCGCGACGCTCCGCCTGACCCGTACGACGAAGCGCCGGCTCCCGCGGGAGCCGGCGCTTCGTCGTACGGGTCACTCCTCGTCGGAGGGGACGTCGGGCTCGTCGGGAACCGGGATGCGGCCGGCGCGCACGATGCGGTCGAGCAGCTGGTCGAAGTCGGAGGCGAGCTCCTGAGCGGATTCCCCCGGCCACACGTGCAGGGGCTTGGCGGCGCCCTGCGCCTGCTGCAGCGACGTGCGCTCGGGGAGCTGCGGCGACAGCACGAGCGGGCCGAACATGTCGCGGAGCTCCTTGATGCGGAACTGGTGCTCGATCGACTGCGGACGGACGCGGTTGACGACGATGCCGAGCGGCTGGAGCCGGGGGGAGAGGCCGCGGCGGATCTCCTCGATGGCGCGCAGCGCGCGGTCGGCCGCCGCGACGGAGAACAGGCCGGGCTCGGTGATGACCGCCACGCGGTCGCTCGCCGCCCACGCCGTCCGGGTGAGGGCATTGAGCGAGGGGGCGCAGTCGATGAGCACGAGGTCGTAGTCGGACTCGACCGCCGCGAGCGCCTCCTCGAGCTTCCACACATCGCGGACCGTGGGGTGAGGGCCGTCGTAGTTGATGGCAGACGGGCTGCCGATGAGGACGTCGATGACCCCGGGATGCACCTTCGTCCATCCGCTCGCCGTGATCGCCTGGCGGACGACCTTCTCCTTCGGGTTCTCCAGGACGTCGGCCACGTTGAGGTGGCCGGCGATCTGGATGTCGAGCCCCGTCGAGACGTCGGACTGCGGGTCGAGGTCGACGACGAGCGTCCGGATGCCGCGCGAGAATGCCGCGGAGGCGAGCCCGAGGGTCACGGTGGTCTTGCCGACACCGCCCTTGAGAGAGCTGACGCTGAGTACGTGCACGTGTCCAACCTACCCTCCCCTAAGCTGGGGGCGAGCTCAGCCCGCCGGTGCGCAGAGCCCGCACAGCCCGTCGTCGCCGAGGAGGCGTATGTTCTCGAAGGTTCTCGTGGCCAACCGTGGCGAGATCGCCATCCGCGCCTTCCGCGCGGCGTACGAACTGGGCGCGCGCACGGTCGCCGTGTTCCCGTACGAGGACCGCAACTCCCTCCACCGCCTGAAGGCGGACGAGGCGTACCGGATCGGGTCGGAGGGCCACCCGGTGCGCGCCTACCTCGACGTGGACGAGATCATCCGCGTCGCCGTCGAGTCCGGCGCCGACGCGATCTACCCGGGCTACGGCTTCCTGTCGGAGAACCCCGAGCTGTCGGCGAAGGCGGCGGAGAACGGGATCGTGTTCATCGGCCCGTCCGCCGACGTGCTGGAGATGGCGGGCAACAAGGTCACCGCGAAGCAGCACGCCGTCGCCGCAGGCGTCCCCGTGCTCCGCTCGACCGACGCGTCAGACGACATCGACGCGCTCCTCGCGCAGTCCGACGAGATCGGCTTCCCGCTGTTCGCGAAGGCCGTCGCGGGCGGCGGCGGCCGGGGGATGCGACGGGTCGAGACGAAGGACGAGCTCGCGCCGGCGCTCGCGGAGGCGATGCGCGAGGCCGACAGCGCCTTCGGCGATCCGCGCATGTTCCTCGAACAGGCCGTCCTGCGTCCGCGCCACGTCGAGGTGCAGGTCCTCGCCGACAAGACGGGCGAGACGGTGCACCTCTTCGAACGCGACTGCTCCGTGCAGCGCCGGCATCAGAAGGTGATCGAGATCGCGCCGGCCCCGGGGCTCGACGACGGCGTGCGCGCCGACCTGCACCGTCACGCCGTCGCGTTCGCCCGCTCGATCGGCTACGAGAACGCCGGGACGGTGGAGTTCCTGCTCGAGACGGCCGGCCCCCGAGCCGGCGAGGTCGTCTTCATCGAGATGAACCCGCGCATCCAGGTGGAGCACACCGTCACCGAGGAGGTCACGGACGTCGACCTCGTGCAGGCGCAGATGCGCATCGCCGCGGGGGAGTCGCTCGCCGACCTCGGCCTCCACCAGGACGACATCCGGCTTCACGGCGCCGCACTGCAGTGCCGCATCACGACGGAGGACCCGTCGCACGGCTTCCGCCCCGACACCGGCAAGATCACGACCTACCGCTCGCCGGGCGGCGCGGGCATCCGCCTCGACGGCGGAACGACCGCCGCGGGCGCGCAGATCAGCCCCCACTTCGACTCCATGCTGGCGAAGCTCACGTGCCGCGGGCGCGACTACACGGCGGCCGTCCGCCGGGCCCGTCGCGCGCTCGCGGAGTTCCGGATCCGCGGCGTGAGCACGAACATCCCCTTCCTGCAGGCCGTGCTGGACGACGAGGCGTTCCTCGCAGGCGACCTGTCCACGGCCTTCATCGACGAGCGGCCCGGGCTCGTCCGCGGTCGGGAGTCGAAGGACCGCGGCTCGAAGATCCTCAACTGGCTCGTCGACGTCACCGTCAACAAGCCCAACGGCGAGAACCCGCTGTCGATCGACCCGCGCGACAAGCTGCCGGATGTCGACCTCTCCTCGCCTGCGCCCGCCGGCTCGCGCCAGCGTCTCCTCGAGCTCGGGCCCGCGGGGTTCGCCAGAGCGCTGCGCGAGCAGACGGCGCTCGCCGTGACGGACACGACGTTCCGCGACGCGCACCAGTCGCTGCTCGCGACCCGCGTCCGCACCAGGGACCTCGCCGTCGTCGCGCCGTACGTCGCGCGGACGACGCCGCAGCTGCTGTCGGTGGAGGCGTGGGGTGGGGCGACGTACGACGTCGCGCTGCGGTTCCTCGGGGAGGACCCGTGGGAGCGCCTGGCCAAGCTGCGCGACGCCCTGCCGAACATCGCCATCCAGATGCTCCTGCGCGGACGCAACACGGTCGGCTACACGCCGTACCCGACGGAGGTGACCGACGCGTTCGTGCGCGAGGCGGCGACCTCGGGCATCGACATCTTCCGCATCTTCGACGCGCTCAACGACGTGTCGCAGATGCGGCCGGCCATCGACGCCGTCCTCGCGACGGGCAGCACGGTGGCCGAGGTCGCCGTCTGCTACACGGGCGACCTACTCGACCCCGCGGAGGACCTCTACACGCTCGACTACTACCTGCGCCTCGCGGAGCAGATCGTCGACGCGGGCGCGCACGTGCTCGCCGTCAAGGACATGGCGGGGCTCCTGCGCCCCGCGGCGGCGGCGAAGCTCGTTGCGGCGCTCCGGGAGAACTTCGACGTCCCCGTCCACGTGCACACGCACGACACCCCCGGCGGCCAGCTCGCGACGCTGCTCGCCGCGAGCGCCGCGGGCGCGGACGCCGTCGACGCGGCGTCCGCTCCGATGGCGGGGTCCACGAGCCAGCCCTCGCTCTCGTCGCTCGTCGCTGCGCTCGCGCACACGGAGCGCGACACGGGTCTCGAGCTGCGGGCGGTGTCCGACCTGGAGCCGTACTGGGAGGCGGTGCGCCACCTGTACCGCCCCTTCGAGTCCGGGCTCGCGGGACCCACGGGCCGCGTGTACGCGCACGAGATCCCCGGGGGGCAGCTCTCGAACCTCCGGCAGCAGGCGATCGCCCTCGGCCTCGCGGACGACTTCGAGCTCATCGAGGACATGTACGCGGCCGCGAACGAGATCCTCGGCCGCGTGCCGAAGGTGACGCCCTCGTCGAAGGTCGTGGGCGACCTCGCCCTCCACCTCGCCGCCGTGAAGGCCGACCCGGCCGACTTCGCCGCGAACCCGCACACGTACGACGTCCCCGATTCCGTCGTCGGCTTCATGGCGGGCGAGCTCGGCGACCTGCCGGGCGGATGGCCCGAGCCGTTCCGCACCAAGGTGCTCGCGGGCCGCACGGCGCGCACGGGTGTGACGCCCCTGTCGGACGACGACCGCGCCGCGCTCGACGGAGACTCCGCGACCCGGCGCCGGGCGCTCAACCGGCTGCTGTTCCCGCAGCCGACGCGCATCTACGAGGAGCAGCGCGAGACCTACGGCGACCTGTCGCTCCTCGACACGGCGGACTACCTCTACGGTCTGCAGGACGGGCGCGAGCACGTCGTCGAGCTGGAGAAGGGCGTGCAGCTGTACGCCGGCCTGGAGTCGATCGGCGCCGCCGATGACAAGGGCATCCGGTCGGTCATGACGACTCTGAACGGGCAGCTGCGGCCGGTCGCGGCCCGCGATCGGACGATCGCCGTCGAGGTGCACGAGACGGAGAAGGCCGACACGTCGCGGCCGGGCCAGGTCGCCGCGCCGTTCTCCGGCGTCGTGACGATCAAGGTGGAGCCCGGCGACCGCGTGAGCGCCGGCCAGCCTGTCGCCTCGATCGAGGCGATGAAGATGGAGGCCGCCATCACGGCGACGGTCGACGGCGTCGTCGAGCGCATCGCCATCGCGGCGACGCAGCAGGTGGAGGCCGGCGACCTTTTGGTCGTCGTCGCACCCGCCCAGTAACCTTGTGCGGGGTGCGGCGCCTGCCGCGCCCCGTATGGGGAGTTGACTGAATTGAGTTCGGACCGCAACGGGCGGCCTGAGGAGGAGCCGGGCGACGACCACGGCGTCCTCGACGAGGCCGGCATCGACACGACGGCCCTGGGCCTCCTCGGCACGCAGACGGCGCAGGTGCGCGTCGTGCTGCCCCAGCGCCTCGAGGACCCCGACGCCGACGTCGTCGACGACGACCTGCCAGGCGGTGATGTCCGCAGCGGCGGCATCGTCATCGAGCTGCCGGCCGACGAGCCGGACGACGACCTCGACGTCATCTCGGGTGAGCTCGACGAGAGCGCCGTGGCCGCCGCGCGAGACGCGGCCGAGCCCGCCGTCGAGGATGACGAGCCGGTCGACGAGGACGTGGAGCCGGTCGACGAGGTCGAGCCGGTCGACGAGGACGCGGGGCCGGTCGACGAGGTCGAGCCGGTCGACGAGGACGCGGGGCCGGTCGACGAGGACGCCGAGACCGTTGAGGAGATCGTCGACCAGGACGAAGCGCCCACCGCGGAGGACGCGGAGCTCGTCCTCGAGACGGACGTCCCCCTCACCGAGGACGACGGGCCGGTCGGCGAGGACGTGGAGGACGTCCCGGCGGACGGCTCGGACGACATCCGCGCAGAGGACGACGAGACCGACGCGCCGGCGGCGGATGACGAGGCGTCCCGCGACGCGCCGCAGGAGGCCTCCGCCGAGGCCGAGGCCGAGGCCGTGGTCGAGGTCGACGGCGACGCGCGCGCTGAGGCGGATGACCGGGGCGAGGCCCCGGGGATCGCGGAGCCTGCCGACGAGGCGGACCCCGGCGACGACGCCGCTGTCGAAGCGGAGGAGGCCGACGAGACGGACGCCGCTGCGCCCGACGGCGCCGATGAGGCGGGAGACGCGGCCCTTCCGACGGGGTACGAGTCGTTCCTCCGCTCGGTCGCCGCGACGCGAGACGACGACGAGGTCGCGGCGGACGCCGCCGATCTCGACCGACAGGAGGACACCGACATGCCCGCAGCCGACGACGAGCGCCCGCCGCTCACGCGCCCCTCGTTCATCGAGCAGGCGGTACCGGCGGCCCCGGCCGTCCGCCCTGCGGAGGTCGCATCGCGTCGTGCGGGAGAGGTGAGCGAGAGCGCGCGGCGCGAGAGCGCCGACGTGCTGACCGCCGACAGGCTCCTCGACACGGGCGCCGTCCGCCGCCCGGCCCCCGAGGGGCCCTGGCGTCAGCTCGTCTACCGCGCGACCGGCCGGCTCGTGAACCTGGGAGACAGCCGCCGCACGCGCGAGCGCAAGGAGCTCCTGACGCGCATCGCGGCTCCGCTCGACGGCGCCGCGCGCTTCGTGCCCGTGCTGAGCCGCAAGGGCGGCGTCGGCAAGACGACCGTGACGGCCCTCCTGGGGATGGCCCTCGCCGACGCCCGCGACGACCGCGTCATCGCCGTCGACGCCAACCCCGACCGCGGGACGCTCGCCGAGCGCATCGCGCGCAGCGCGACCCGCACCGTGCGCGATCTGGTGCGCAGCCGCGCGTCCGTCCAGGGCTACGCCGACATGTCCGCGCACGTCGTCCGCGACGAGACGCGCCTCGATGTGCTCGCGTCCGACCCCGATCCGCGTCTGTCGGAGGCGTTCGGCGACGACGACTACCGCGCCGTCGCCGATGTCGCGGCGCACTACTACTCGATCGTGCTCACCGACACCGGCACGGGGATCGTGCACTCGGTCATGGGCGCGACGCTCGGCCTCGCCGACCAGCTCGTCGTCGTCGCGGGCCTCAGCGTCGACGAGGCGCGCCTCGCCAGCGAGACCCTGACGTGGCTCGAGTCGAACGGCTACGCCGACCGCGTGCGCGAGGCCGTCGTCGTGCTGAACCAGTCGACCCCCGGAGCGCCGCTCGTGCGGCTCGACGAACTGGAGGCGCACTTCCGCACGCGCGTGCGCGCCGTCGTCCGCCTCCCCTACGACCCGCGCCTCGCGACGGGCAGCTCGATCGCGTTCGGCGAGCTCCAGGAGTCCACGCGCGACGCGGCCCGCGAGCTCGCGGCGCGCGTCGTCGAGGGCCTGCGCACGCGCGCGGCGGTCTGAGGGCGGGGCACATGGCCATCCGGGAGATCCGCGTCATCGGCGACCCCGTGCTCGCCCAGGCGTGCAGCGAGGTGGGGGCTGTCGACGACGGCGTCCGCGCGCTCGTCGACGACCTCGTCGACACCGTGAAGGTGCCGGGCCGCGCGGGCGTCGCCGCCCCGCAGATCGGCGTCGGCGTGCGCGCCTTCAGCTACAACATCGACGGCGACATCGGCTACGTGCTCAATCCGCGCATCGTGGAGGTGCGCGGCGAGCCCGTCCCCACGGGGGAGGGGTGCCTCTCGGTTCCGGGCCTCTGGCATGACGCGCTCCGCCATCCCTATGCGCGTGTCGAGGGAGTCGATCTCGACGGTGCGCGGGTGGTGCTCGAGGGCGAGGGGCTGTTCGCCCAGATGCTCCAGCACGAGACCGACCACCTCGACGGCACGCTCTACCTCAAGCGGCTCTCGCCCGACGACCGCCGGTCGGCCATGCGCGAGGTGCGCGAGAAGATCTGGCTCGTCTGAGGCGTCAGCCGATCGCGATGTTCGTCGTGGCGATCGGCGCGTCGTAGATGCCGGCGATCTCGTCGGCGAAGTCGCGGACGATCTCCGCGCGCTTGATCGACATCTTCGGAGTCAGGTGGCCCGACGCCTCCGTCCACTCGGTGCCGAGGATGGCGAACTTGCGGATCGACTCCGCCCGCGACACGCGCGTGTTCGCCTCGTCGATCGCGCGCTGGACCTCCGCGCGCACGGTCGGGTTGACGGCCGCCTGCTCGAGCGTGAGGTCGGAGGACTCGCCGTGCGTGGCGAGCCAGGCGGGCAGCATGTCGGGGTCGAGCGTGACGAGCGCGGCGATGAACGGCTTCTGGTCGCCCACGACGACCACCTGCCCGATGATCGGGTTGGCGCGGATCGGGTCCTCCAGTGCGGCCGGCGCGACGTTCTTGCCGCCCGCCGTCACGATGATCTCCTTCTTCCGCCCCGTGATGGAGAGGTAGCCGTCGTCGTCGAGCGCGCCCAGGTCGCCCGTGCGGAACCACTCCCCGTCGAACGCCGCCTCCGTCGCCTCGGGATTACGCCAGTACTCGCGGAAGACGTTGATGCCGCGCACCTGAACCTCGCCGTCTTCCGCGATGCGCACGCCTACGCCGGGGAGCACGGGGCCCACGGTGCCGATCTTCGACTTCGCGGGCAGGTTGACGGTCGCGGGGGCCGTCGTCTCCGTCAGGCCGTAGCCCTCGAGGATGCTGATGCCCAGGCTGTGGAAGAAGTGCCCGAGGCGCGCGCCGAGCGGCGCCGAGCCCGAGATCGCGTAGCGGACCCTGCCGCCCATGAGCGCGCGCAGCTTGGCGTAGACGAGTCGGTCGAAGAGCGCGAACTTCAGACGCAGGCCGAGACCGATGCGCTCCCCGTCCTGCAGGCGACGTGAGTGCTCGACGGCCACCTTGGCGGCGGCGCGGAAGATGCGGCCCTTCCCCTCCGACTCGGTCTTCTGCTCGGCCGAGTTGTAGACCTTCTCGAACACGCGCGGCACGGCGAGGAGGAACGTCGGCCGGAACGACCCCAGCGCCGGGACGAGCTGCTTCGTGTCGGGCTGATGCCCCGTGCGGACACCCGCATGGATGCAGAGGATCGAGATGAAGCGGGCGAACACGTGCGCCGTCGTGATGAACAGGACGGTCGACGCCCCGGGCTGCAGGACGATCTCGGAGAGCGACTGCGCCGAGTTGCGCGCGAGCTCGACGAAGTTGCCGTGCGTGAGCACGCATCCCTTGGGGCGGCCCGTCGAGCCGGAGGTGTAGATGAGCGTCGCGATGTCGTCGGCGTCGGCGAGCGAGCGGCGGCGCTCGATCTCGGCATCGGCGACACCCGCGCCCTCGGCCGACAGCGTCGCGATCGCGCCCTCGTCCATCCGCCACACGGTGCGCACGAGCGGGAGCTCCCCGCGGACCTCCTCGACGCGTGCCGCATGCTCCGCCGACTCGACGATGAGAGCGGTCGCGCCCGAGTCCGACAGGATCCACTGGATCTGCGAGGGCGAGCTCGTCTCGTACACGGGCACCATGACGGCGCCGGCGAAGAACAGGGCGAAGTCGACGACGGACCACTCGTACGTCGTCCTGGCGAGGAAGCCGACCTTCTCACCCGGCTGGACGCCCGCGGCCACGAGGCCCTTCGCGAGCGCGACCACCTCGTCGTGGAACGCGCGCGCCGTGACGTCGCGCCATCCGCCCGCACCGTCGGGGACGCCGAAGAGCGGGCGGTCGGGCGTCTCGGCGACCCTGTCGACCAGGAGGTCCGACACGTTCGCGTGGGGGTCGGCGGGGACGATCGCGGGCGTCGAGGTCTCGTTCACGGCATCTCCTTCGGTACCGGCTGCGGGTGCTGCCAGCATATGCCGACGCATGGGTCTCCCACCGCACGTGCACGGTTCCTACAAGGCTAGACTTCCAGGCGCCGCCATGCCGACAGGGGAGGGGCACATGTTCTACTGGCTCATGAAGCACATCGTCGTGGGGCCGCTCGTGAAGGCGGTCTACCGGCCGTGGATCACCGGCAGGGAGAACGTCCCCCGGAAGGGCGCGGCCATCCTCGCGAGCAACCACCTGTCGGTCATCGACTCGATCTTTCTGCCGCTCATGCTCGACCGCCCCATGTCGTTCCTCGCGAAGGCTGAGTACTTCACGGGAAGGGGCCTGAAGGGATGGGCCACCCGGTGGTTCATGAAGGGCACGGGGCAGATCCCGCTCGACCGATCGGGAGGATCGGCCTCGGAGGCGGCGCTCAACACGGCCCTCCAGGTGGTCGGCCGCGGAGACCTGCTCGGGATCTATCCCGAGGGCACACGCAGCCCCGACGGGAAGCTGTACCGCGGACGTACGGGCCTCGCGCGCATGGCGCTCGAGGCGAGGGTCCCGATCATCCCCGTCATTATGGTCGGCACCGGTGAGATGATGCCCATCGGCGCGAAGCTGCCGCGCATCATGCGCCCCGGCGTCGTCATCGGCGAACCGCTCGACTTCTCGCGCTACGCGGGCATGGAGAACGACCGCTACGTGCTCCGGTCGGTCACGGACGAGATCATCGTGGCGCTGCAGCGGCTCGGAGGGCAGGAGTACAGCGACGAGTACGCCTCCACCGTAAAGAGCCGTCTGGCGGCCTCCTGACGTCGACCGCGTGCACCGGCGCGACGCGCGCTCGCGATACGATCGGACAATGCCCCGAACGCTGGATGCACTCGACGCCTGGAAGACCCTGCCGATCAAGCAGCAGCCCGAGTATCCCGATCCGGCGGCCGTCGCGGAGGTCGCCTCCGAGCTGACCGCGCTCCCTCCGCTCGTGTTCGCGGGCGAGGTCGACACCCTCCGCGCCCGGCTCGCCGAGGCCGCAGCGGGCCGCGCGTTCCTCCTCCAGGGCGGCGACTGCGCCGAGACGTTCTCGGGGGCCACCGCCGACAAGATCCGCAACCGCGTGAAGACCGTGCTGCAGATGGCCGTCGTGCTGACCTACGGCGCGTCGATGCCCGTCGTGAAGATGGGGCGGATGGCCGGGCAGTTCGCCAAGCCCCGCTCGAGCGATGTCGAGACGCGCGGCGACGTGACGCTGCCCGCCTTCCGCGGCGAGATCGTCAACGGATACGACTTCACGACGGCGTCGCGACAGGCCGACCCGCAGCGCCTGCTGCAGGCCTACCACACGTCGGCATCGACGCTGAACCTCATCCGCGCGTTCACGCAGGGCGGCTTCGCCGACCTCCGCGAGGTGCACTCGTGGAACAAGGGCTTCGCCGAGAACCCCGCGAACAAGCGCTACGAGGGCCTCGCCCACGAGATCGACCGCGCCATCAAGTTCATGGAGGCATGCGGCGCCGACTTCGAGGAGCTGCGCCGCGTCGAGTTCTACACGGGGCACGAGGGGCTGCTCATGGACTACGAGCGCCCCCTCACCCGCATCGACTCGCGCACGGGCGAGATCTACAACACGTCGAGCCATTTCCAGTGGATCGGCGAGCGCACGCGCGAGCTCGACGGCGCGCACGTCGAGTACTTCTCGCACATCCGCAACCCCATCGGCGTCAAGCTGGGGCCGACGACGTCGACCGACACGGCGCTCGCCCTCATCGACAAGCTCGACCCGGAGCGCGAGCCCGGCCGGCTCACCTTCATCACGCGCATGGGCGCGGGGCGGATCCGCGAGGCGCTCCCGCCGCTGCTGGAAGCCGTGAAGGCGTCCGGCGCTCAGCCGCTGTGGGTGACCGACCCCATGCACGGCAACGGCATCACGACGCCGACGGGCTACAAGACGCGCCGCTTCGACGACGTCGTCGACGAGGTACGGGGCTTCTTCGAGGCGCATCGCGCGGTGGGGACGTTCCCCGGCGGCATCCACGTCGAGCTCACGGGCGACGACGTCACGGAGTGCCTGGGCGGCTCGGAGCAGATCGACGAGGCGACGCTCGCGACGCGCTACGAGTCGCTGTGCGACCCGCGCCTCAACCACATGCAGTCGCTCGAGCTGGCCTTCCTCGTCGCCGAGGAGCTCGAGAAGCGCTGATCGCACGCCGCCGGTCCCGGTCGGTCGATCGGGTCGGCGGCATCGGCTTCCGCCGAGCCTGGATCAGAACGAGCCGTTGATCGTCAGCGTGATCGTGGTACCCGCTGGCTGCGCGGACAGGCCCTCCGGCGTCATCGCGACCACCTGCGTGAAGCTGTCGATGACGGCGTCCCACAGGCCGTTGTACGAGTACGCGAACCCTGCGGCGTCGAGGGCCGCCTTGGCCTCGTCGCGCGTCATGCCGACGACGTCGGGGACC
This sequence comes from Microbacterium gilvum, assembly GCF_039543865.1. Taxonomy (NCBI): domain Bacteria; kingdom Bacillati; phylum Actinomycetota; class Actinomycetes; order Micrococcales; family Microbacteriaceae; genus Microbacterium; species Microbacterium gilvum. The sequence continues at coordinate 34,341 of NZ_BAABKO010000001.1, forward strand.
TCGAACAGCTGAGGCCCGAGCGACGTCACGAGCCGCACGGTGTCGCCGGGCCGCCAGCTGCCGCCGCCGTCCCGCTCGAGGTAGTAGATGACGTCGCCCGCGGCGACCGAGTCGCTGTACTCCTCCGACACGACCTCGGTCCCCACGCCGACGGCCTCGAGCGTCGCCGCTGCCTCGTCGGCGGTCATCCCGACCACGTTCGGCAGCGCGCCGATCGACACCGTGAGCTGGGCGCTGTCGCCCTCGTGCACGGTGCACCCCTCGGCGCAGTCGACGGGGTCGCCGCCCGCGGCCGGCGTCACGACGGCGCCCAGCACGGTGCCCTCCGCCTGATCGGAGAAGAGCGGCGTCTCGTCGTCTGCGACCGCGATCACGCTCTCCCCGAGCACCTGCCGCGCCTCGTCGGCGGTGAGTCCGGCCAGAGCCGCGATCTCCGCGGATGCCGGGCCCGCGGACGTCACGACCGTGATCTCCGTCGCCCGCTCCACGCGTGCGCCGGCGCCGGGCTCGGTGCGGATGACGTCGCCGGCTGGCACGTCGAGGGTGTTCTCCTGGCGCTCCGTCGCGGCGAGCTCGAGGTCCTCCAGCGCGTCCTGCGCCTCTGCGAACGCGAGCCCCTCCACCTGCGGCACGGCGATGAGTGAACCCGGTCCGGAGCCCCACCACCATCCCGCCGTGGCGGCGCCTGCGGCGAGCAGCAGCGTCGCGATGAGCGCCCAGACCCCGCGGGAGCGCCGTCCGCGCGCTCGACGACGGAGGGTCTGCGCGTTGTCGGCGCCGTCGGCCGACGGCACCGCGCCCGTCGACGACAGCACGGCGGTGGCGCCGTCGGAGGGGAGGATCTTCGTCTGGCCCCCCGTGTCCGCCGGCTCGTCGTCGACGGCCTCGGGGAAGCGGCTCGCGGCGGCCGTGCGGGTGGGGATGGGTGAGACGCCCAGCTCCCGTTCGATCTCGCGCAGGCGGTCGAGCATCTCGGCCGCATCGCGCGGACGCTCGTCGGGCTCCTTCTCGGTGGCCCACAGCACGAGCTCGTCGAGCTGCTCGGGGACGCCGGGGTTGCGGACGCTGGGGCGCGGCACAGAGTCGGTGGCGTGCTGGTACGCGATCTGCATGGGCTGCTCGCCCTTGTAGGGCTGCTCGCCCGCGAGCATCTCGTACAGCATGATGCCGAGGGCGTAGATGTCGCTGCGCGTGTCGGCGGTGCCGCGCGTCACGAGCTCCGGCGCGAGGTATGCGATCGTGCCGAGCAGCTGCTGGCCCGTGGCGGTGTTCGCCGAGGTGGCGCGGGCGAGGCCGAAGTCGCCGATCTTGATGCGGCCGTCCTCGGCGAGCAGCACGTTCTCGGGCTTCACGTCGCGGTGGATGAGCCCGGCGCGGTGCGCCGCGGAGAGGCCGGAGAGCACGGCGTCCATCACGGTGACCGTCTGCGTGACCGTGAGGCGCCGCTGCTCCTTCAGGAGCTCCCGCAGCGTGATGCCGGGCAGGTACTCCATGACGAGGTACGCGAGCTCGCCGTCCTGGCCCTGGTCGAAGACGTTGACGACGTGCGGGTCGGAGAGCCGTGCCGCCGTCCTGGCCTCCTGGATGAAGCGGCTCTGGAAGACGCTGTCGTCGCTCAGGTGGCTGTGCATGACCTTGAGCGCGACGCGCCGCTCGAGCCGCAGATCGGTCGCGACGTAGACCGTCGCCATCCCGCCGCGCGCGATGCGCGCACGCACGCGGTAGCGGTCGTCGACAAGCCGCCCGATGAGGGGGTCGGCCTGCGGACTCATGGACACCCTCGAAGTCTACGGAAGGGCTCCTGAGTCGCCGGCGAGCGCCGCGCCAGGGCGCCGGTCACGGGTCGATGACGATCCCGGCGCCCCGCGGCGAGGCTCAGCCGAGCTGCGACAGCCAGGTGTAGGCCGCCTTCTCCCACCGGCCGTACCGGTCGGGGAACGCCGAGATCTGCACGGCCTGCGCCGCCGCGCCGAACTCCATGCCGGCCCAGTCGGAGAGGTCGAGCAGGCCGCGCGTGGCGGAGCCGTTGGGGTCGCCGGGGCCGCCGAAGAACACGCGGATCGCGTAGTCGCGGTCGAGGATCTGCTCCTCCGTGCCCCACCCGGTGCTCGGACGCTGCTGGAAGAGGCCGAGAGAGTCGCGGTCTCCCCAGCTGACGTTGCGCAGCGACGACTCGACCATCGCCGTCGCGAGCGCGATGGCGATGCCGCGGTCCGACACGCCGAGCTCACGGCCGATGCGGATGATCATCTGCGCGTTCTCGGTCTGCGGCGCGTTGAGCGCGAGCCAGAGCTGGTCCTCGGGGGAGTCGTAGATCGAGCCGGTCGACGGGGTCTCGGTGTCGGCTGCGGCGGGAGCCGGCGCATCGGCCGAGGGGATGACGATCTTCTGGCCGGGGTAGATGATGCTCGAGCCGCCGAGGCCGTTGGCCGCGAGCAGCTCGCTCACGCTTACGCCGTGCTCGTCGGCGATGCTCCACGGCGTGTCCCCCGCCTGCACGATGTAGGTCTCGTCCGAGGCGGAGGGCGAGGGAGCGGGGGCCTGCGCCTCCTGCACCGGCTGCGCGGGCTGCTTCACGACCACGGCACCCGCGACCACGAGCTTCTGTCCGGGGAAGATCACCGCGTCGGACGACAGGCTGTTGAGGGAGAGCACGTCGGCGACAGGCACGTCGTACCGCTGTGCGATCGACCAGACGGTGTCGCCGGCCTCGACGGTGTGGGTCGTGCGGTTCGTCTCCGTCGAGACGGACAGCTCCGCGACGGGGGCCGCCTGCGCCGTCGCCGTGCCGGAGGCGGCCAGCGCCAGCTTCTGACCGGGGTAGATGGTGCTCGACCAGCTGAGGCCGTTCCAGGTCAGCACGTCGATCGTGCGCAGCCCGTGCCGGATGGCGATGCCCGTGATGGTGTCGCCGGCCGCGACCGTGTAGGTCGAGGGCGCGGACGAGACGGCGGCCGGCACGGATTTCGCCACCGTGGCGAGTGCGAGGGCACCCACGGTGTGGCCGAACGCGGACGGCAGCTGACGGCCCGTCTCGCGCGGCTTCGGCTCGGCGGCGACGGCGGCCGCGGGAGCGGCGATCGTCACGGCGAGCGCGCCGGTGACGGCGACGGGAACGGCGGTGAGCAGGTCGCGCCGGCGGCGCGGAGACGGTCGATGCACGGTGGTACCCCCAACGGTCGGACGATCTCACGCTGTCACGGAAGTGTTATCAAGTCAATTGCTGACACCTGCCGTGATGTGTGGTAGCGGAAGTGGCGAATGTGACGGATGTGACTGACGTGGCCGCCGCGACGACCGTCCGGGATGCGAAACTGGGGGAGTGACTGCGGAGAACCCTGACGTCGTGCCCACCGACTGGCTGACCATCCCCGACCTCGTCGAGATCCTCGGCGAGACCCAGAGCCGGGTGCGCCGTCTCCTCGACGAGCGCGTCCTCCTCGGCTCGCGTCGCGAGGGCCCCGTCAAGGTGCCCGCCGTCTTCCTCGTCGGCGGGCAGCCGCTCTCGTCGCTGCGCGGGACGGCGATCGTGCTCGCGGATGCGGGGTTCAGCGACGACGAGGCCATCGACTGGCTCCTCGCGCCGGAGCCGACGATCGGCGTCGCGCCGATCACGGCGCTCCTGGCGGGCCGGAAGAGCGAGGTCCGCCGCGTCGCGCAGACCCTGGCCTGACGCCGAGCCGGATCAGGCCGAGCGGATCAGGGCGAGCGGATCAGGCGGAGCGCCGTGTGGCGGCGTGGAGCAGATCGCCGAGCTCCTCCGCTGCGCGGGCGTCGAAGGGAGCGTCGGAGAGCGCGCGCCCTGCCTCCGCGACGTAAGCGTCGATGAGCGCCTCCATGCGGTCGAGCGCGCCGGTCCGGACGATGACCGCGCGGAGCTCCTCGATCTCGTCCGCGCCGAGGTCCGGGTCGCCGAGCAGCTCGTCGATCCGCGCACGACCCGGGGCATCCGACCGCTCGCGCGCGTAGGCGATGAGGATCGTGCGCTTCCCCTCGCGGAGATCGTCGCCGGCCGGCTTGCCCGTGACGGCGGTGTCGCCGAAGACGCCGAGCACGTCGTCGCGGAGCTGGAAGGCGAGGCCGAGCGGGTGCCCGAGCCCGGCGAGGGCCGACAGCCGCTCCTCGTCGCCACCCGCGAGCGCGCCGCCGATGACGAGCGGCTGCTGCACGCTGTACCTGGCCGACTTCAGCGACGCGATGCGCAGCGCCCGTCCGGCATGCTGCGCATCGGGGGTGCGGGGCCACGCCGACTCCTCGGCGACGTCGAGGTACTGCCCGATCATCACCTCTGCGCGCATCCGCGCGTATTCCGCGCGCGGTCGCGCGCGGGGCGCGTCGATCCCGTCGAGGGCGTCGTCGAACAGGTCGGCGCTCCAGGCGAGCAGCAGGTCGCCCAGCAGGATGCCGGCCGACCTCCCGAACGCGTCGCCGTCGCCGGTCCATCCGGCCGACGCGTGCTGCGCCTGCAGCGCGCGATGAGCGGAGGGACGTCCGCGGCGGGTGTCGGAGTTGTCGATGATGTCGTCGTGGACGAGCGCCGCCGCCTGGAACACCTCGAGGGAGGCGCAGGCGTCCACGACGGGCGCCGGGAGCGCCCCGTCGGATCCGCGCACGGCGCGCCACCCGGTTGCGCAGAAGCGCCCGCGCAGCCGCTTCCCGCCGCGCAGCGCGTCCGCTGCGGAGGCGACGAATCCGACCGCCTCGTCTCCCAGATCGGCGGCCGCGTCCAGGCGATCGGCGGAGAATCTTTCGAGTCGCTGGGAGATCACGTCGATCAGCGGGGAGGCGGGCGTCACGGGCCTAGCCTAGTGAGCGCACGCGGCGATAGAATGAACCACGAGTTTCACCCGAGGGGGACACCATGCCACTCTCCGAACAGGAGCAGCGCCTGCTGGACGAGATGGAACGCCATCTCATGCAGAACGACGCGGACGTCGTGAGCGCTTCCGGCCGCCGTGCGCTGAGCTATCGCAATGTCATCTACGGGGCCGTCCTCGTGCTCGTCGGCCTCGCCGCCGTCGTCGCGGGGATCGCCGTCTGGAACAGCGTCCTCGCCGTCGGCATCGCGCTCGGCGTCGTCGGCTTCGCGGCCATGGTGGGCGGCGTCATCCTCGCCACCACGCCGGCGAAGGGCGGCGACGCCGGGGACGAGCCGCGAACGGGCCGTCCGCCGCAGGCGCCCACGCAGTCCGGCAACTTCATGGACCGCATGAACGACCGATGGGACCGCCGGCAGCAGGGCCAGTAGCCTCCACCCCGCTCCACTCGAGAAGCGCCGACCTCTGGGTCGGCGCTTTTTCTGTGCCCGCGACCGGTCCGGTCCGCCACAGGGCCTCCCTTTTCCTCCACCCCCGCTTTCCCTTGGGAATACGGGGTTCTCGTCGTGGCAGCTCCCTGGGAATCTCCGTTCGCCCCTAGACAGTGGAGGTAAGTGGAGTAAAGTGGAGCGCACCTCGAGTTGGCCGGAACGAAGGGGGGTGTGATGGCCGATGCTGCTGGGCACGCATACCCCCAAGCTCGACGACAAAGGCCGCGTCATCCTCCCCGCGAAGTTTCGCGAGGAGCTGGCAGGCGGCATCGTCGTCACGCGCGGACAGGAGCGCTGCCTGTACGTCTTCAGCACGGCCGAGTTCGAGCGCGTGCACGAGCGCATCCGGGAGGCTCCGCTCACGAACAAGCAGGCGCGAGACTTCCTGCGCATGTTCCTGTCCGGCGCCAGCGCCGAGACGCCGGACGGCCAGAACCGGATCACGCTCCCGTCGCATCTCCGGGCCTACGCGGGCCTCGAGAAGGAGCTCGTCGTGACGGGTGTCGGCGCACACGCAGAGATCTGGGATGCGGCCGCCTGGAACGCATATCTCGAGAGCAACGAGGAGAGCTACTCCGAGCTGGAGGGGGAGGTGATCCCCGGACTGTTCTGACCCCGGTTGTGATCCCCACCCGCAGCCCTGACGCCACTTCCCCGGCAGCAGGTCGAGCGGTTGGGAATCAGAGCCGGGGACGGACGAGGGAGACGACATGGGCATCCGCGACATCCACACCCCCGTCATGCTCGAGCGCTGCGTCGAGCTGCTGGGGCCCGCGCTCGACCACGACGGCGCCGTGTACGTGGACGGCACGCTCGGGATGGGCGGGCACTCGGAGGCGTTCCTGGAGCGCTTCCCGGGCATCCGCCTCGTGGGGCTCGACCGCGATCCCGACGCCCTCCGCATCGCGGGGGCGCGACTGGAGCGGTTCGCATCGCGGACGACGCTCGTGCACACCGTGTACGACGGCATCCGCGAGGCGCTCGCCTCGGCAGGCCTCGAGCGGGCGGACGGCGTGCTCTACGACCTCGGCGTCTCGTCGCTGCAGCTCGACGAGGCGGAGCGGGGCTTCGCCTACGCGCAGGACGCGCCGCTCGACATGCGGATGGATCCCACGGGCGGCATGACGGCAGCCGACGTCGTCGCCGCCTACGGCGAGGGCGACCTCCGCCGCATCTTCGAGCGCTACGGCGAGGAGAAGCTCGCCGGCCGCTACGCGAGGGCCATCATCGCGGCACGCGCCGAGGCGCCCATCGAGCGATCCGGCCGGCTCGTCGACATCCTGCAGGAGGCCACGCCGTCGGCGCTCAAGAACGCCGGCCACCCCGCCAAGCGCGTCTTCCAGGCGCTCCGCATCGAGGTGAACGGCGAGCTCGCCGCGCTCGAACGGGCCATCCCCGCGGCCCTCGCCTCGCTCGCCGTCGGCGGGCGCCTCGTCGTGCTGTCGTACCAGTCGCTCGAGGACCGCTTCGTGAAGCGCCTGTTCGGCGAGGCGACCGCCTCGAAGGCGCCAGCCGGGCTCCCCATGGAACTCCCGGAGCACGCCGCCGAGTTCCGCCTGCTCGTGCGCGGCGCCGAGCTCGCCGGCGACGAGGAGGCGGCGTCGAACCCCCGTGCCAAGCCGGTGCGCCTGCGTGCCGTCGAGCGAGTGAAGGAGGCCGCATGAGCCCCGCAGCCCTGGCCGCCGCCCGCGTCGCGCCCGCACGCCGGGACGAGGAGCGGCGCCGCCCCGACCTGCGTCCCGTCGAGGCGCCGTCCCGCCGCCGACGCCCCCGCGTCGCGTACGCCGTCGTCGCCGTCGCCGGCGCCGTGCTCATCGCCGCCGCGCAGATGGGGCTCAGCGTCATGACGACGCAGAGCACGTTCGAGGTCGCGGCGCTCGACGCGCAGCAGCGCGAGCTCACGCTCGAGTCGCAGCAGCTCTACGAGGAGGTCGCGGGTCTGAGCTCGCCGCAGAACCTCGCCCAGAAGGCGGCCGACCTCGGGATGGTCATCGATGCCGCGCCCGGATACCTGCGCCTGAGCGACGGCGCCGTCATCGGCGGCGGCGTCGCGGCGGGGTCCGCCTCGACCGTTGACGCGAACGGGACCGCTGCGGTCGGCAACGAGTTTCTCGCGGACACGCAGGCGTCCTCCGAGGAGGCTGCGGCGGATGAGGCACCCTCGGCAGAGGAGGCCGCCGCGGCGGAGGAGCCCGCGGAGCAGCTGCCCCCCGCGATCGACGAGGGGCTTCCGAGCCCGAGCACCCACTGAGCCGACGCCGACAGACCCCGCCCGCCGACCGAGGAGGACAGATGCACGCCAAGGCCCGGCGAAGCGTACGCAGGCGCACGGCCGTCGCCGGCGCGGTCGTCGTCGTGATCGTCGCGGGGTTCACCGTGCGGCTCGTCGACATCCAGGTCGTCAACGCGCAGGAGCACATGGAGAACCGCGCCGCGTACAGCGGCATCACGAACTCGCAGGTGCTCTACGGCACGCGGGGGACGATCGTCGACTCCGACGGCACGGTGCTCGCCTCGAGCTCCATGGAGTACCTCGCGAAGTTCGATCCGCAGCACGTGAAGGACATCGAGCACGAGGGCGAGGACGGCGAGGAGTACACCGTCACGTGGGCGGAGAGCGCGGCCGACATCGGCGCGATCGTCGGCATGACGGGTCTCGAGGTCGAGAAGATCATCTCCGACGCCCTCGCCGCCGACCCCGACAGCGAGTACGCTCTGCTCGCGGACGGCCTCACGACAGAGCAGTACCGGGAGCTCGTGTCCCTCGGCCTCCCGTACCTCTACTTCGAATCGAGCCAGTCCCGCGCGTATCCCAACGGCGCCGTCGCGGGCAACCTGCTCGGCTTCGTGGGCACGGACGGCGAGCCGCTGGCCGGCTACGAATCGGCCGAGAACTCCTGCCTGCAGGCGGAGGACGGCGCGCTCACCTACCAGCAGGGCTCCGACGGGCTCATCATCCCCGGTACGGAGACGACCGAGGCGGCGGTCGACGGCGGCACGCTGCAGCTCACGATCGACAGCGACCTGCAGTGGTACATGCAGCAGATGATCGCCGAGGAGGTCGGCATCCAGGGCGCGAGGGCCGGAGCCGTCATGGTCGTCGAGGTCGCGACAGGCGCCGTGCGCGCCGCAGCGGAGTATCCCACCGTCGACCCCAACGACCCCGGCGCGACGGAGGAGGCCGACCGCGGCTCGCGCATCTTCTCGACGACGTTCGAACCCGGATCGACGTTCAAGGCGATCACGGCGGCGACCCTGCTCGACCAGGGCGCGGCGACGCCCGAGACCTCGGTCACGGCGTCGTCGCACGAGACGTTCCCGAACGGCGCCGTCGTCGGCGACGCCTTCGTGCACCCCGCGTACGACTACACGCTGACGGGCGCGCTCATCGACTCCTCCAACGTGGCGCTGTCGAAGTTCGGCGAGCTCGTCTCGGACGAGACGCGCTACGAGTACCTGCAGCGCTTCGGGGTCGGCACCGCGACGGACATCGGCTTCCCCGGCGAGGAGTCCGGGCTCATCTACCCCGCCGACCAGTGGGACGGCCAGACGCACTACGCGACGACATTCGGCCAGGCGTTCACGACGACCATGCCGCAGGTCGTCAACGCCTACCAGACGCTCGCGAACGGCGGCGTGCGCGAGCCCCTCCACATCGTGGAGTCGTGCACGGCCGCCGACGGCACCGTGACGGAGCCCGAGCTGAGCGACCCCGAGCGCGTCGTGAGCGAGGAGGCGGCCGACACGACCATCCAGCTGCTCGAGAACGTCGCCACGCAGGGCACGCTCGCCGACCAGGTCGCCGTGGACGGCTACCGCATCGGAATCAAGACGGGGACGGCGCAGAAGTCCGACGGCAACGGCGGCTACAAGGCGGGCCTCTACTTCACGAGCATCCTCGGCGTCGTCCCCGCGGACGACCCCCAGTACATCGTCATGGTCACGCTCGACGAGCCCACCCGGGTAACATCGTCTGCGGCCACGGCGCCCGCCCTGCAGAAGGCGATGACCCAGACTCTGAAGACCTACCGGGTGATGCCCTCGGAGACGTCGGAGGACCCGCTTCCCAAGTTCGCGGAATGACGCGCAGCGCGCGGAGGAACCCCATCACATGATCGCCCTGTCCCTGTCCGAGATCGCGCGCGCCGTCGGCGGCGAGCTGCGCCTGCACGGCGACGCCACGCCCGAGACGACCGTGAGCGGCGACGTCGACACCGACTCGCGCGCCATCGGCGCCGGCGGCGTCTTCGTCGCGAAGCCCGGCGAGGTCACCGACGGGCACCTGTTCGTCGGCCGAGCCGTCGCCCAGGGCGCCGTGCTCGCCCTCGTCGAGCGCATCGTCGACGAGCCCGTCACGCAGATCGTCGTCCCCGACGTCGTGCGCGCCATCGCCGACCTCGCCCGCGAGGTCGTCGCGCGCGTGCGCGCCCTCGGCGCGCTGCAGGTCGTCGGCATCACGGGCTCGAACGGCAAGACGACGACGAAGAACATGCTCGCGACGATCCTGCGCGAGGAGGGCGAGACCGTCGCGCCCGTCGGCTCGTACAACAACGCCGTCGGCGCTCCGCTCACGATGCTCCGCGTGACGGAGTCGACGCGGTACCTCGTGTGCGAGTTCGGCGCCGACGCGTCCGGTCAGATCGCGCGGCTCGCGGGCCTCGTGACCCCCGACGTCGGCGTCGTCCTCATGGTCGGGATGGCCCATGCCGGCGGCTTCGGAGGCATCGAGGCGACCGTCAGGGCGAAGTCCGAGCTCGTGTCGGCCATCCGCCCCGGCGGCACGGCCGTGCTGAACGCCGACGACGCGCGCGTGGCGGGCATGGCGTCGATCGCGCGCGAGCGGGGGCTCGCCGTGCGCTGGTTCGGCGAGTCGGAGTCCGCCGACGTGCGCGCCGCGGAGCTCGACGTCACGGCGTCGGGCACGCACTCCGTCGTCACGGCCGCCGGCGAGCGGCTGCCGCTGCACCTGCGCGTGCTGGGCGGACACCACATCAAGAACGCGCTGGCCGCCGCGACCGCCGCGATGGCGCTCGGGGTGCGCTTCTCCGACGCGATCGCCCGACTCGAGACGGTCGAGCTGGCCGAGCGCTGGCGCATGCAGGTGATGGGCTCCGATCGCGTCCGCATCATCAACGACGCCTACAACGCCAGCCCCGACTCCATGCAGGCGGCGCTGCGCACCCTCGCGCAGATCACGGGCGAGGGCGAGCGGATGGTCGCCGTGCTCGGCGCCATGAGCGAGCTGGGCGAGCACGCCGTCGACGAGCACAACAAGATCGGCCTGCTCGCCGTCCGCCTCCGCATCCCGCGCATCGTGGTCGTCGGCCAGGAGGCGCGCGCGCTCTACCTCGCGGCCGTGGCGGAGGGCTCCTGGAACGACGAGGCCGTCTTCTTCGCCGACGCCGACGCCGCCTACGACTACCTCGCGGGCGAGCTCCGCGACGGCGACCGCGTGCTCGTCAAGTCGTCGAACTCGGCGGGGCTCCGGTTCCTCGGCGATCGTCTGGGAGAATCGTTCTCGTGAGATCACTCCTGACGGCCGCGGCGATCTCACTGGCGTTCACGCTCTTCCTCACCCCGCTGTTCCTGCGCGCGTTCCGCCGATGGGGCTGGGGCCAGGTCATCCGCACGGACGGCGAGAACTTCAACGCCCCCAAGCACGAGCTCAAGCGCGGCACCCCCACCATGGGCGGCGTCGTCTTCATCGCGGGGACGATCGTCGGCTACCTCGTCGGGGCGTACACGGGCTACAACCCGCCCACCGCGTCGGGTTGGCTCGTCCTGTGGATGATGGTGGGCTTCGGCGCCGTCGGCTTCATCGACGACTTCCTCAAGGTGCGCATGCAGCACTATGCGGGACTGTCGGGCTGGAAGAAGATCATCGGCCAGATCCTCGTCGTCATCCCGTTCGGGATCGTGGCGATGAACTTCGGCGACACCTACGCGCTCACGCCGGGGAGCGCCTACATCTCCTTCTTCCGCGACATCCCGGTGCTGTCGTTCATGGCGCTCGGGCCCGTGCTCGGATGGTTCCTCTACCTCGCGTGGCTCTCGCTGCTCGGGGTGGGCTTCTCCAACAGCGTCAACCTCACCGACGGGCTCGACGGCCTCGCCGCCGGCGCGGGGATCTTCGTCGTGGGCGCCTACAGCCTCATCGCGTTCTGGCAGTTCAACCAGGCCTGCTCGACGACGCAGCTCGCCGACGAGTACCTGCAGGCCTGCTATCAGGCGCGCGATCCGCTCGACCTCGCGATCGTGTCCGCCGCGTTCGTCGGGTCGCTCGTCGGATTCCTGTGGTGGAACGCGCCCAAGGCGAAGGTCTTCATGGGCGACGTCGGCTCGATGGCGATCGGCGGCGTCGTCGCGGCCCTCGCCATCCTCACCCGCACCGAGCTGCTCGGCGTGCTCATCGCCGGCCTGTTCGTCATGTCGTCCGGGTCGGTCATCCTGCAGCGCCTCTACTTCAAGGCGACCAAGGGCAAGCGGCTCTTCCTCATGAGCCCCATCCACCACCACTTCGAACTGCGCGGATGGCCCGAGGTGACCATCGTCGTGCGGTTCTGGATCATCGCAGGCCTCCTCGCCGTCAGCGGCGTGGGCCTCTTCTACGTCGAATGGCTCTCCCAGGTATGACCGAAGCGCACGACGCCGCCGGATCGCGGCTCGACACCCTCACGAGCTGGCATGCGGACTGGAAGGACCTGCGCGTCGCCGTGCTCGGCCTGTCGATGACGGGATTCTCGGCCGCCGACACCCTGGTCGAGCTCGGCGCGGACGTGCTGGTCGTGACGGAGGCCGCCGCGGAGGAGTACGAACGGCTGCTGCCGGTCATCGGCGCACGCCTGTGGAAGGGCGCCCTCGACGCCGCCCCGCAGGAGCTCGTCGACTTCGCGCCCGACGTCGTCGTCGCCTCGCCGGGTTTCCCGCCGTCGCACGCGGTCGTCCGGTGGACGCGCGAGAGCGGCATCGCGCTCTGGGGCGACATCGAGCTCGCCTGGCGCGTGCGCGACAAGGTGGTGCGCCCCGACGGGACGCCGGCCGCGTGGGTGCTCGTCACGGGAACCAACGGCAAGACGACGACGACGCGGCTCGCGGCGACCATGCTCGCCGAGGGCGGTCTGCGTGCCGCTCCGTGCGGGAACATCGGCGTGCCCGTGCTCGACGCCGTACGCGACCCCGCCGGGTTCGACGTGCTCGTCGTCGAGCTCTCGAGCCACCAGCTGTTCTACCTCGGGCTCGCCGACGGCGAGGGCCCCGGTGCCGTCAGCCCGCACGCCGCCGTGTGCCTCAACCTGGCGGACGACCACCTCGAGTGGCACGGATCGGCCGCCGCCTACCGCGATGCCAAGGCCGTCGTCTACCGGAACACCCGCGCCGCCTGCGTGTACAACAAGGCCGACGAGGCGACCAGGCGGATGGTCGAGGACGCCGACGTCGTGGAGGGCGCGCGGGCGATCGGCTTCGACCTCGGCGTGCCGGGGCCCAGCGACTTCGGCGTCGTGGACGGCATCCTCGTGGACCGCGCCTTCCTCGACGACCGCCGCACGAGCGCCCTCGAGCTCGCGACGGTCGACGAGCTCGCCGCCGCGGGGCTCGCCGCGCCCCACATCGTCGCGAACATCCTGGCCGCGGCCGCCCTCGCACGCTCCCTCGACGTCGCGCCCGCCGCCGTCCGATCGGCCATCGCGGGCTTCCGCCTCGACCCGCACCGCATCGAGGTCGTCGCCGCGTCCGGCGGCGTCACGTGGGTGGACGACTCGAAGGCGACGAACCCGCACGCCGCGGCGTCGTCGCTCGCCGCCTACCCCGGTGCCGTCTGGGTCGTGGGCGGCCTCCTCAAGGGCGTCGACATCTCCGACCTCGTCGCGGCGCGAGGCGCTGGCGTGCGCGCGGCGATCGTCATCGGCGTGGAGCGCGCCGAGGTCGTCGACGCGTTCGCGCGACACGCGCCGGCGGTGCCCGTGTTCGAGGTCGACCACGCCGACACTGAAGACGTCATGGCGCGCGTCGTGGAGCTCGCGGCCTCCGTCGCCCTCGCGGGCGACACGGTGCTGCTGGCCCCCGCGGCCGCCTCGTTCGACCAGTTCCGGAGCTATGGCGACCGCGGGGACCGCTTCGCCGCGGCGGTGAGGGAGAGGTTCGGGGAGGACGATGACGCAGACGACGACGCCTCCCTCGGGCACTGACGGGCCGCGCCGCGCGCTGTCGGCGCGCGTCTCGCTGGGCAGGGCCCTCCAGCCCGTCCCGCTGGAGTTCCTCCTCATCCTCTCGGCGGTCGTGCTCCTGACGGCCTTCGGCGTCGTCATGATCACATCCGCGACGACGGTGACCTCGCTGCAGAGCGGGGAGAGCCCCTTCGACGGCGGGCTCTCGCAGCTCATCGTCGCCGTCGTCGGCGTTCCGCTCATGCTCGTCGTGAGCCGCATGCCGGTGCGGGTGCTCCGGCGCTTCGCGTGGCCGGCTCTCATCGGATCGCTCGCGCTGCAGCTCCTCGTGATCCTCTTCGGACGCGCCGTGGGCGGCAACCAGAACTGGATCTACATCGGCGGCGTGTCCCTGCAGCCGTCCGAGTTCATCAAGCTCGCCCTCGTCATCTGGATCGCGGCGGTCCTCTTCCGCAAGCGCACGCTCCTCACGTCGTGGAAGCACGTCTTCGTGCCCGTCATCCCCGTCGCGGTGCTCGCGGCCGGGCTCATCCTGGTGGGCCACGACCTCGGCACGGCCATCGTCGTCGTGCTGATCGTCCTCGGCGCGATCTTCTTCTCCGGCGCCTCGCTGCGCATGTTCGTCCTCCCCACGATCCTGGGGGCGGTCGCGGTCGTCGCCCTCGCGGTGACGAGCGAGAACCGGCTCAAGCGCATCCTCAGCCTGCTGAACCCCGACGACCTCAGCTGCTACCTCAACGACTGCTACCAGCCGCTGCACGGCATCTGGGGGATCGCGAGCGGGGGCCTGTTCGGCCTGGGCCTCGGCAACTCCAAGGAGAAGTACGACTGGCTGCCGGCCGCCGCCGACGACTACATCTTCGCCATCGTGGGGGAGGAGCTCGGCCTGCTCGGCTGCCTCGTCGTGCTGGGGCTGTTCGTCGTCCTGGGGTGGGCGGCGCTGCGCATCGTCCGCCGCAGCGACGATCTCTTCGTGCAGATCGCGGCGGGCGGCATCACGGTGTGGATCATCGGCCAGGCCCTCATCAACATCGGGGTCGTGCTGCGGGTCTTCCCCGTCCTCGGCGTCCCGCTCCCGTTCATGTCGGCGGGCGGCTCCTCGCTCATCGCGCTCCTCGTCGCCTGCGGCGTCCTGCTCGCGTGCGCGCGCACGCTCCCGATGCGGCCCGATCCGGCGCGGCCCCCGACGCGCCCGGGTGCGGCCCGGCGCGCCTGACGCCCCTGTGCGCCGCGGCCTCCATGCGAGGATCGGGGGGTGACGACGTACCTCCTCGCCGGCGGCGGCACCGCCGGCCACGTGAACCCGCTCCTCGCCGTCGCCGACGGCCTCCGCTCGCGCGACGCCTCCGACGACGTCCTCGTGCTGGGCACCCGCGAGGGGCTGGAGTCGCGTCTCGTGCCCGAACGGGGCTACGAGCTGCTGTTCGTCGACAAGGTGCCGTTCCCGCGACGACCCGACGGATACGCCCTGCGCTTCCCCGCGCTCTGGCGGAAGGCCGTGCGCGAGGTGCGGCGGCACATCCGCGAACGCCACGTCGACGTCGTGCTGGGCGTGGGGGGATACGCCTCGGCACCCGCCTACGTCGCCGCCCGCAAGGAGGGCGTGCCCTTCGTCGTGCACGAGGCGAACGCGCGCCCCGGCCTCGCCAACGTGCTCGGCGCGCGCCGTGCCGCGGCGGTCGGCGTGGCGTTCGAGGGCACGCCGCTCGCGCGCGGCGAGGTCGTCGGCATGCCCCTGCGCCCCGAGATCGTGCACCTCGACCGCGCGGGCTCGCGCGCCGAGGCGGCACAGCACTTCGGCCTGGATGCCGACGCGCCCACCCTGCTCGTCTTCGGCGGATCGCTCGGCGCCCGCCGGATCAACGAGGCGATCGCCGCGACGTGGCAGGAGATCCTCGACGCGGGATGGCAGCTGCTCCACATCACGGGGGAGCGTTCCGATCTCGCCGATCCGGGCGCGCCGGGGTACGCGCTGCGCCGCTACGTCGACCGGATGGACCTCGCCTTCGCGCTCGCAGACCTCGTCGTCTCGCGGTCGGGCGCGTCGACGGTGAGCGAGATCAGCGCGCTCGGCATCCCCGCCGTCTACGTCCCCTACGCGGTGGGCAACGGCGAGCAGCGGCTCAACGCCGCCTCCGCCGTCGAAGCCGGTGCGGCCGTCCTCGTCGACGACGCCGCGTTCACGCCCTCCTCCGTGCGCACCGCCGTGCTGCCCCTCCTCGCCGACCGGGCGCGGCTGGACGCGATGGCCGCCGCCGCCGAGGGAGCAGGGACGCGGCACGGCACCGAGAACGTCATCGCCCACCTCGACGCGGCCCGCGCCGCACGCTGACCGGGCGCGCCACGGCCGACCTGCCAGGCGCCGCACGTAGACTCGGGGAGCCATGATCAAGCCCGACCTCACCGTCCCCATCCCCGAGCGCATCGACGCCGTGCACTTCATCGGCATCGGCGGCTCCGGCATCTCGGGGCTCGCCCGCATGTTCCTCGCCGCCGGCATCCCGGTGTCGGGGTCGGACCGCGCGGAGAGCCAGAACACGCGCGATCTCGAGGCGCTCGGCGCGACCGTGTCGATCGGCCACGACGCCGCGAACCTGGGCGACGTCGACACCGTCGTGTACACGGGGGCGATCTGGCCCGAGAACCCGGAGTTCCTCGCCGCGAAGGAGCGCGGTCTCGCGGTCATCCACCGCTCGCAGGCCCTGCACCACCTCATCCGCGGACGCCGCCTCGTCTCTGTCGCCGGCGCGCACGGGAAGACGACGTCGACGGGGATGATCGTCACGGGGCTCACGGCCCTCGACGCCGACCCCTCTTTCGTCAACGGCGGGGTCATCCAGTCGGTCGGCGCGTCCAGCGGCATCGGCTCGGGCGAGCTCTTCGTCGTCGAGGCCGACGAGTCGGACGGCACGTTCCTGCTGTACGACACGGCCGTCGCGCTCATCACCAACGTCGACGCCGACCACCTCGACCACTACGGCTCGCACGAGGCGTTCGACGACGCGTTCGTGCGCTTCGCCGACGCGGCGAGCGAGGCCGTCGTCATCTCCTCCGACGACGCCGGCGCCCAGCGCGTCGCCGCGCGTCTCGCGCATCCCCGCGTGCTGACCTTCGGCGAGGCCGAGGGCGCCGACATCCGCGTGGTCGACATCGCGACGGACGGCCCGGTGTCCTTCGCCCTCGAGCACGACGGCGTCCGCGTCCCGGGCGCCCTGGCCGTGCCCGGCCGCCATAACGCGGTCAACGCCGCCGGCGCGGTCGCTGTGCTGATCTCGCTCGGCTACGCGCTGGAGCCGGCGCTGCGGGCCGTGGAGGGATTCGGCGGCACCGTGCGCCGGTTCGAGCTGCACGGCGTCGAGCGGGGCGTCAGCGTGTACGACGACTACGCCCACCATCCCACCGAGGTGGCGGCCGCGCTGTCGGCCGCGCGCACGGTGGTGGGCTCAGGGCGCCTCATCGCCCTGCACCAGCCCCACACCTACTCCCGGACGCAGCTCATGGCGGGCGAGTTCGCGCGCGTCCTCGAGGACCTCGCCGACCACACGGTCGTGCTCGACGTCTACGGCGCGCGCGAGGACCCCATCCCCGGCGTCACGGGCGAACTCGTGAGCGGCGCGTTCGCCGACCCCGAGAACGTGCACTTCGTCGCCGACTGGCAGGCGGCGGCCGACTACACGGCCTCCGTCGCGCGCGAGGGCGACTACGTGATCACCCTCGGCTGCGGCGACGTGTACCGCATCATCCCCCAGGTCCTCGGCTCGCTCGCCCGCACGGGCGACGGGGCGGCCCACTAGGCGGCCATGCGGCGTCCGGGTCCGCTGCCGTCCTCCTCCCGCGCGGAGGCGGAGCACGTCTCCGCCGACGAGACGCGTCGGGAGGCGGAACGGCGTTCCACCATGCGGCGGCTCGGCATCGAGGATCGCGAGCCCGCGAGGGAGCCCGACGTCGACACCGCGCCGATCGCGGTGCTGCGCCCCGCAGACCCGTCCGCCGACGGACGGGACGAACCGTCCGTCGGCGTCTCGGACGAGCCGCGGACGCCGCGCGCCTCCGTGTGGCGTGCGGCGCGGGCGCGCCGCAGGGCGCTGCGCTCCGAGGTCAAGCGGTTCACGGCGCGCACCCGCCGCCGTCGTCGCGCCTGGCTCATCGGCATCGGCGCCGTGCTCGCGGTCGTGGCGGCGAGCGCCGGAGCGGCGTACAGCCCGCTCTTCGCCGTCGAGCGGATCGTCGTCGAGGGCGCGGATCAGCTCGACGTCCCCGCCGTGGAGGCCGCCCTCGCCGAGCAGGTCGGGACGCCGCTCCCGCTCGTCGACGCGAGCGCGGTCAAGGCCGCTCTCGTCGGATTCCCCCTCATCGAGACGTACGCCCTCGAGGCGCGCCCGCCGCACGACCTCGTCGTGCGCGTCGTGGAGCGGACCCCCGTGGGCGTCGTGCAGGGCGAGGCCGGGTTCACCTCGGTCGACGCCGCGGGCGTGGCGCTCGCGACCTCCGCCGAGCCGCCGGCCGGACTGCCCCTCATCGACGCCTCGGGCGGAGCGGGCTCCTCGGCTTTCCTCGCGGCGGGGCAGGTCGTCCGCTCGCTGCCCGCCGACCTGCGTGCGCGCGTCTCGAACGTCACGGCGACCTCGCCGGAGGACGTCGCGTTCGCGCTCGACGGCGGAGCGCTGCAGGTCATCTGGGGGAGCGTCGACGACTCGCCGGAGAAGGCGAGCGCACTCACGGCCGCCCTCGGCGCCGAGCTGCCCGAGGGCGTGACGACCTTCGACGTCTCGGCGCCGGGCAACGTCATCGTGCGCTGACGACCGGATCCGCCACTTTCTGCCGACACGCCCACGCGCATTGCCGCGCACCCGACGGTGCGCCCCGTAGCGTCGAGCACGGAAGAAATACATACCGGGCAACACTTTAACCCTCCAGCTGAACGTGAAGGTTGAAGCCCGGAAAGCTTGGGTTCGATACGGAGGCCGGCATGAGCCAGAACCAGAACTACCTCGCCGTGATCAAGGTCGTCGGCGTCGGCGGCGGTGGCGTCAACGCGGTGAACCGCATGATCGAGCTCGGGCTGCGCGGCGTCGAGTTCATCGCGGTCAACACCGATGCGCAGGCGCTCCTGATGAGCGACGCGGACGTCAAGCTCGACGTCGGACGCGAGCTGACCCGCGGACTCGGAGCGGGCGCCGACCCCGAGGTCGGCCGTCGCGCGGCGGAGGATCACGCCGAGGAGATCGAGCAGGCCCTCGCGGGTGCCGACATGGTGTTCGTGACGGCGGGCGAGGGCGGCGGCACGGGTACGGGCGGCGCGCCCGTCGTGGCCCGCATCGCGAAGTCGATCGGCGCCCTCACGATCGGCGTCGTGACGAAGCCGTTCTCGTTCGAAGGGCGACGTCGCCAGAACCAGGCGGAGCTGGGCGTCGCGACCCTGAAGGAGGAGGTCGACACGCTCATCGTCGTGCCGAACGACCGCCTGCTCGAGATCAGCGACCGCGGCATCTCGATGGTGGAGGCGTTCGCCACCGCCGACCAGGTGCTGCTCGCCGGCGTGCAGGGCATCACGGACCTGATCACGACCCCCGGTCTCATCAACCTCGACTTCGCCGACGTCAAGTCGGTCATGCAGGGCGCCGGGTCGGCGCTCATGGGCATCGGGTCCGCGCGTGGAGCGGACCGCGCCATCAAGGCGGCGGAGCTGGCCGTGGAATCGCCCCTCCTCGAGGCGTCGATCGAGGGCGCGCACGGCGTGCTGCTGTCGATCCAGGGCGGTTCGAACCTGGGCATCTTCGAGATCAACGACGCCGCCCAGCTCGTCAAGGAAGCGGCTCATCCCGAGGCGAACATCATCTTCGGCACGGTCATCGACGACACGCTCGGCGACGAGGTGCGCGTGACCGTCATCGCGGCCGGATTCGACAGCGGAGAGCCCCAGCCGCGCGTCGACGTCCCCGCCTTCGGCGGTCGGACGGAGCCCCAGAAGCCCACCGCCCTCCCTGTCGCGCCAGCGGCCCAGCCGGCCGCCGACAAGCCGGCGGACACCGGCTCGGAGCGGGAGGCGGTCGGCGTGGCCGCGACGTCGAGCCCCGTGCTGCCCGATGCCGGCGGATTCGACCCGGCGTTCGCCGACGACGACCTCGACATCCCCGACTTCCTGAAGTGAGCGGTCTCGCCGAGCGCCTCGCCTCCGTCGATGCGCGCATCGCGGACGCGGCGCGCTCGGCGGGGCGCGATCCCGCAGGCATCACGCGCATCGTCGTGACGAAGTTCCATCCGGCCGCGCTCGTGCGGGACCTGCACGCGCTCGGCGTGACGGACGTGGGGGAGAACCGGCAGCAGGAGCTCGTGGCGAAGGCGGAGGAGCTCTCCGACCTCGACCCCCTGCGCTGGCACTTCATCGGCCAGCTCCAGACGAAGAAGGCGCGGGCCGTGCGTCGGCGTGCGTCGGCCGTGCACTCGGTGGACAGGGAGCGCCTCGTCGACGCGCTCGACACGGCAGCCGAGCCGGGTGCCCCTGCGCTCGACGTGCTCGTCCAGGTGAACCTCACGGACGATCCGTCCCGGGGCGGCGTCCCCGCCGCCGATGTCGAGGCGCTCGCCGAGCGCGTGCTCGCCGCGCCGTCGCTGGCGCTGCGCGGCGTCATGGCGGTCGCGCCGCTCGACGAGGCGCCCGCTGCCGCGTTCGCGCGGCTGGCCGCATGCGCCGACCGCGTGCGCGCCCTCGCTCCCGACGCGACCTGGATCTCGGCCGGGATGTCGGCCGACCTCGCCGAGGCGATCGCCTGCGGCGCGACACACCTGCGGATCGGCTCCGCAATCACCGGCCCGCGCGACACGCGGGGCTAGCCTCTGAGAAGACGCGAAGACAACGGAGGACGTCATGGCGAACCCGCTCAAGAAGACGATGGTCTACCTCGGCCTCGCCGACGAGGAGGAGTACGAGGAGGAGGCTTCCCAGCCCCGCTCGCACCGCGAGGAGCGCGTCGTGCGCGACGAGCGCCCCCACCGAGAGGAGAAGGTCATCGAAGAGCTGGCCCCCGCACCGGTCACGCCGCTGCGCCGTCCCGCCGTCGTCCGGCAGCCCGCTGCCGGCGCCGTCAACGAGATCGTGACGGTCCACCCCAAGCAGTACCGCGACGCGCAGACCATCGCGGAGCACTTCCGCGAGGGCATCCCCGTCATCATCAACCTCTCGCAGATGAGCGACGCCGACGCACGTCGGCTCGTCGACTTCGCGAGCGGCCTCTCGCTCGGACTCTACGGACGCATCGAGCGCGTCACGAGCAAGGTGTTCCTCCTCTCGCCGGAGAACATCGCCGTCTCGGGCGACGGAGGCATCGCGCACGCCGACATCGAGTCGGCGCCGTTCGCGCAGTCGTGACGCGTCCGCGCGTCGCGATCGATCAGGATCCGCCGTCGTGAGCATCATCGGCGTCATCGCCTCGATCCTGAACTTCGCGCTCCTGCTGTACATCTTCGTGCTGTTCGGACGTCTCGTCCTGGAGTACATCCCGATGTTCAACCGCGAGTGGCGTCCCCGGGGAGCCGTTCTCGTCCTCGCCGAGGTCGCGTACACGCTCACCGACCCGCCGATCAAGATGTTCCGGCGCGTCATCCCCCCTCTGCGCGTGGGGGGCATCGCGATCGACTTCGCCTTCGCCCTCACGATGCTCGTGTGCTTCATCCTCCTGTCGGTCACACGGGCGTTCATCTAGACCCTCATCCGCCGCTTCCGGAACGGCAACGTCCGGGAGCGGTGGTTATGCTGTCAACCACGGACACGGCCCAGGGCGCATCCCGGCCGCCGACCGAGTACTCATCGAAAGAGGAGCCAACACCATGGCATTGACCCCGGATGACGTCGTCACCAAGCAGTTCCAGCACGTCCGGTTCAAAGAGGGCTTCGACCCGGACGAGGTCGACGACTTCCTGGATGAGATCGTCGTCGAGTGGCGCAAGACCATCGAGGAGAACGAGCAGCTGAAGGCGAAGCTCGCGGCCTACGAGTCGGGAGAGGCCCCTGCCGCCGTCGAGGAGCCCGTGGCCGAGCCCGCTCCCGTCGTCGAGCCGGAGCCCGTTCCGGCGCCCGCTCCCGTCGTCGAGGCCGCGCCCGCCGCGCCCGCGCCGACCGCGACCGCGTCGAGCGCCGCGAGCATCATCGAGCGCGCTCAGCGCCTCCACGACGAGCACGTCGCCGAGGGCCAGGCGACCGCCGAGCAGATCGTCTCCGACGCGAAGTCGCAGGCGAGCCGCATCGTCGCGGACGCCGAGGCGAAGCAGCGCGAGGTCACCGCGCAGCTCGACTCCGAGCGCAAGACGCTCGAGGGTCGCATCACGGAGCTCCGCCAGTTCGAGCGCGACTACCGCCAGCAGCTGCGCAGCTACTTCGAGACCAAGCTGAAGGACCTCGACTCCACGGGTTCGTCGTCGGGCTCCAGCCCGGTGTCGGCCATCGGTCTGTAAGACCGGCGTTGTCGGGCCGACCCCCTCTGCGTGCCGCGGCGGCCGGCGCCACGATCGCGATCCTCGCGCTCGTGGTGCTGGCCGCCGACCAGTTCACCAAGCAGCTCGCCATCTCGGCGCTCCCCGAACGCGAGGCCGTGCCCGTGGTGGGCGACGCGCTGCAGTGGTACCTCGTCTACAACCCGGGTGCCGCGTTCTCGTTCGGCGAGGGCGTCACCTGGATCTTCACGATCGCGATGGCCGCCGTCGCCGCCGGGATCGTCTGGCTCGCCGCGACGCGGATCCGCTCGCGGCTGTGGGCCGTGGTGCTCGGGCTGCTGCTCGGCGGCGTGCTCGGCAACCTCACCGACCGCCTGTTCCGCGATCCCGGCTTCGCCGTCGGCCACGTCGTCGACTTCATCCTCACGCCGTGGATGTGGTTCTGGACGACGCCGGCGATCTACAACGTCGCCGACATGTTCATCGTGACCATGATGATCGCCGTCGCGGTCCTCGTCCTCGTCGGGATCGGATTCGACGGACGACGCGAACGTCGCGCCCCCGCGGACCCGGCATCCGCCACCGACGCCTCGACGACGGAGGCGCCCGCGGCCGACGAGGGCACGGCGGAGCGCCCGGCATGAGCGAGTTCCGCCGTCTCCCGGTTCCGGACGGCCTCGACGGTGCGCGCGTCGACGCCGCGCTCGCCAAGATGCTCGGCTTCTCCCGCACCTTCGCGGCGGAGGTCGCCGAGGCGGGCGGGATCGAGCTCGACGGGCTCGTCGTCGGGAAGTCGGACCGCGTGTCGGCCGGCTCCTGGCTCGACGTGTCGTGGTCGCCCAAGGAGGAGCCGCGCGTCGTCGCGACCGTCGTGCCCGAGCTCGGCATCGTCCACGAGGACGACGACATCGTCGTGGTGGACAAGCCGGCGGGCGTCGCCGCGCATCCGTCGCTGGGATGGCAGGGCCCGACGGTCCTCGGGGCCCTGCTCGCTGCGGGTGTGCGCGTCGCGACGACGGGGGCCGCGGAGCGGCAGGGCGTCGTCCACCGCCTCGATGTCGGCACGAGCGGCCTGATGGTGGTCGCGAAGAGCGAGCGGGCCTACACGCTCCTCAAGCGCGCGTTCAAGGAGCGCACGGTCGACAAGATCTACCACGCCGTCGTCCAAGGTCATCCCGACCCTCTCGCCGGCACGATCGACGCGCCGATCGGTCGCCATCCGAGCCACTCGTGGAAGTTCGCCGTCACGCCGGACGGCAAGGACTCCGTGACGCACTACGAGACGATCGAGGCGTTCCCCGGGGCCTCGCTCCTCGAGATCCATCTGGAGACGGGACGCACGCATCAGATCCGCGTGCACATGGCCGCGCATCGGCACCCCTGCGTCGGCGACCCCCTGTACGGCGCCGACCCGACGCTGTCGGCGCGGCTCGGGCTGACGCGGCAGTGGCTGCACGCCCACGAGCTCGCCTTCGCCCATCCCGCATCGGGGGAGTGGGTGCAGTTCTCCTCGGAGTACCCCGCCGATCTCGCGCACGCGCTGGCGGTCCTGCGCGGGGAGTAGCGGGCGGGCCGTGGCCTCCTGTCGGACGCGAAACGTAGACTCGAGGCATGGCGTCCGACTCCTTCGTCCACCTGCACGTCCACAGCGAGTACTCCATGCTCGACGGGGCGGCCAAGCTCGGGGCCATGACGCAGGCGGCAGCCGACTACGGCATGCCGGCGATCGCCGTCACGGACCACGGCAACACCTTCGCGGCGTTCGAGTTCTACAAGGCGGCGAAGGCCTCCGGCGTGAAGCCCATCATCGGGCTCGAGGCGTACGTGACGCCGGGGACGCACCGCGGCGACAAGTCGCGCGTGCAGTGGGGATCGCCCGATCAGAAGAGCGACGACGTCTCGGGATCGGGCGCCTACACCCACATGACGATGTGGAGCGAGACGACGCAGGGCATGCACAACCTGTTCCGCCTCAGCTCGCGATCGAGCATGGAGGGCTACTACTTCAAGCCCCGCATGGACCGCGAGCTCCTGCAGACGTACGGCAAGGGCCTCATCGCGACGACGGGATGCCCGTCGGGCGAGATCCAGACGCGGCTCCGTCTCGGCCAGTACGACGCGGCCAGGGCGGCCGCGGCGGAGTTCCAGGACATCTTCGGCAAGGAGAACTACTTCGCCGAGATCATGGACCACGGCCTCTCCATCGAGCGGCGCGTCATGACCGACCTGCTGCGGCTCGCGAAGGACCTCGGCATCCCCCTGGTCGCGACCAACGACTCCCACTACACGCACCAGCACGAGGCCGACGCGCATGCCGCGCTCCTGTGCGTGCAGTCCGGCTCGACGCTCGACGACCCGAACCGGTTCAAGTTCGACGGCGACGGCTACTACGTCAAGACGGCCCAGGAGATGCGCGAGCTCTTCCGCGACCATCCCGAGGCGTGCGACAACACGCTCCTCATCGCCGAGCGATGCGACGTCGAGTTCAACACCTCGGCCAACTACATGCCGCGCTTCCCCGTCCCGGAGGGGGAGACGGAGGAGAGCTGGTTCGTCAAGGAGGTCGAGAAGGGCCTGCACTACCGCTATCCCGAGGGCATCCCCGACCGCTCGCGGGAGCAGGCCGAGTACGAGACCGGCATCATCCTGCAGATGGGCTTCCCCGGCTACTTCCTCGTCGTCGCCGACTTCATCAACTGGGCGAAGGACAACGGCATCCGCGTGGGACCCGGCCGAGGATCCGGCGCCGGCTCGATGGCGGCGTACGCCATGCGCATCACCGACCTCGACCCGCTCGAGCACGGCCTCATCTTCGAGCGCTTCCTCAACCCCGACCGCGTCTCGATGCCCGACTTCGACGTCGACTTCGACGACCGGCGCCGCTCCGAGGTGATCGACTACGTCACAGAGAAGTACGGTTCCGAGCGCGTCGCGCAGATCGTCACCTACGGCACGATCAAGTCGAAGCAGGCGCTCAAGGACGCCGGCCGCGTGCTCGGGTTCCCCTTCAGCATGGGCGAGAAGCTCACCAAGGCGATGCCGCCCGCCGTGATGGGCAAGGACATGCCCCTCGACGGCATGTTCAACCCCGAGCATCCGCGCTACAAGGAGGCGAGCGAGTTCCGGACGGTCATCGAGACCGACCCCGAGGCGCGCACCGTCTTCGACCGCGCCGTCGGCCTGGAGGGGCTGAAGCGCCAGTGGGGCGTCCACGCCGCCGGCGTCATCATGTCGAGCGAGCCGCTCATCGACATCATCCCGATCATGCGCCGCGAGCAGGACGGCCAGATCGTCACGCAGTTCGACTACCCCGCGTGCGAGTCGCTCGGCCTCATCAAGATGGACTTCCTGGGGCTCCGCAACCTCACGATCCTGTCGGACGCCCTCGACAACATCCGCACCAACCGCGGGGAGGAGCTCGATCTCGAGCACCTCCCGCTCGACGACCGCGGGGCCTACGAGCTCCTCTCGCGCGGCGACACCCTGGGCGTGTTCCAGCTCGACGGCGGGCCCATGCGCTCGCTCCTGCGCCTCATGAAGCCCGACAACTTCGAGGACATCTCGGCCGTCATCGCGCTGTACCGTCCAGGCCCCATGGGCGCGAACTCGCACACGAACTACGCGCTCCGCAAGAACGGGCAGCAGGAGATCACGCCCATCCATCCGGAGCTCGAGGAGCCCCTGCGCGACATCCTCGACACCAGCTATGGCCTCATCATCTACCAGGAGCAGGTGATGGCGATCGCGCAGAAGGTCGCCGGCTTCAGCCTGGGCCAGGCCGACATCCTGCGGCGCGCCATGGGCAAGAAGAAGAAGTCCGAGCTCGACAAGCAGTACGAGGGCTTCGCGGGCGGCATGACCGAGCGCGGCTACGGCGAGGGCGCGATCAAGGCGCTCTGGGACATCCTGCTGCCGTTCTCGGACTACGCCTTCAACAAGGCGCACTCGGCGGCGTACGGCGTCGTGTCGTACTGGACCGCCTACCTGAAGGCGCACTACCCGGCCGAGTACATGGCCGCCGTGCTGACGAGCGTCGGAGACTCGCGCGACAAGCTGGCCATGTACCTCAACGAATGCCGGCGGATGGGCATCCACGTGCTCCCGCCCGACGTCTCGGAGTCGATCGGGTTCTTCGCCGCCGTCGGCGACGACATCCGCTTCGGGCTCGGCGCCATCCGCAACGTCGGTTCCAACGTCGTCGACGGCATCATCGCCGCGCGATCCGAGGGGCCGTACACCGGCTTCCACGACTTCCTCGCGCGCGTGCCGATGCACGTCGCGAACAAGCGCACGGTCGAATCCCTCATCAAGGCGGGGGCGTTCGACACCATGGGATCGTCGCGCCGGGCGCTCCTCGAGGTCCACGAGCAGGCCGTCGAGCTCGCCGTCACCGACAAGCGCAACGCCGCGGGTGGCGCCATCGGGTTCGACTTCGACAGCCTGTGGGACGAGCCGGAGGCGGCGCAGAAGGTACCGGAGCGCCCCGAGTGGACGAAGAAGGACAAGCTCGCTTTCGAGCGCGAGATGCTCGGCCTCTACGTCTCCGACCATCCGCTGGCCGGGCTCGAGGTGCCCCTCGCGAAGCACCGTTCCATCACGATCAGCGACCTGCTCGCCTCCGAGGACCTGCAGGACGGCGACCAGGTGACGGTCGCCGGGCTCGTCACGAGCGCGCAGCACCGCGTGGCGAAGCAGAGCGGCAACCCCTACGGCATGATCACCGTGGAGGACTTCGACGGCGAGGTCACGGTGATGTTCATGGGGAAGACCTACACCGAGTTCCAGCCGATCCTGCAGCAGGACTCCGTCCTCGCCGTGCGAGGCCGGGTCTCGCGCCGCGATGACGGGCTCAACCTGCACGCGCAGTCGGCCTTCGTCCCCGACGTCGGGGCCCTCGAGGCCGCAGGCCCCCTCCTGCTGCTCCTGCCGGAGCAGCGCGCGACCGAGCAGGTGGCGGAGTCGCTCGCCGAGGTCCTGCGCCGCCATCGCGGCGAGACCGAGGTGCGGCTCAAGATGCATCGTGGCCGGACCGCGAAGGTGTTCGAGGTGCCGATGCCGGTCTCGATCACGGCGGAGCTGTTCGGCGACCTCAAGGCGCTGCTCGGACCCCAGTGCCTGGGATGACCCCGGACCCGACAGCGCACACCAGTAGGATCGACGCGATCCGACGACGGAAGGAACCCCGGTGACCGACCAGCAACACGGCAGCGCGCCCGCTCCCCAGCCCGATGGCGCCGCCGCCCCGCAGAGCGGCGTCGGGCCGTTCACGGCCCGCGAGCTCATCCTCGTCATCCTCGGCGGGCTCCTCTTCCTGTTCTCGTTCTTCTCCCTCATCCGCTTCGCCTACGTGCCGATCTGGGCGAGCGGGCTCGACTGGGTGCTGGGGGTGCTCTTGCCCGTGGGCGCCGCGTTCCTGCTCGTGCTGCGCCGCCTGGCCCCGAGCGCGATCACTCGCGTGGGCTCGCTCGGCGTCGACCAGGTGGCCTCTGTGGCGTTCTCCGTCGCCGCGGTGACGTGGCTGGGGCGCATCGGATGGTCGTACGGGGCGGCCACGTGGGTGCCATGGCTCGAAGCGCTGCTCGCGCTCGCCGGCGTGTTCTTCACGGTGGTCGCGCCGTTCGTGCCGCCGTTCCGCGACGACTTCGCGGGGCGAGAGGAGAGCGTCGCGCATCCGGCGGCGCGGGCCGCGCGGCCTATCCTCCGGGCACCCAAGCCCGAGCCGGCGTGGCAGCAGCCGGGAGCGCAGGCGCCCGCAGCGAACGGGTGGGACCCGCAGAACCCGTACGCCCCGCAGCAGGGCACGCAGGGAGCGTACGGTCAGCAGCCCTTCGGGCAGCCCGCGCCCTACGGACAGCAGCCGTACAGTCAGCAGCCCTATGGGCAGCAGCCTTACGGGCAGCAGCCCTATGGACAGCAGCCCTACGGGCAGCAGCCGTACAGTCAGCAGCCCTATGGGCAGCAGCCGTACAGTCAGCAGCCCTACGGGCAGCAGCCTTACGGGCAGCACGCCCCGTCGGCTCAGCCGGCGGGTGAGCCGTGGGCTCCCGTGTCCGATGCCCGCGCCGACGCGCCGTCGACGCCGAATCCCTACGCCGACGCACCCGACGCGCAGGCGAACGCCCCGGAGCCTGCCGCCGCGGCGGATCCGTTCGCAACTCCTGCGCCGACCGCGGATGCCGCGCCGGCGCACGCCGACGCGTCCGAGGAGGGCGCCGCTGCGGCCGCGGAGGACGACGTCGTGACGGATGCATCCGAGCAGTCGCCTGCCGAGCAGACGTCCGGCGCCGACGAGGGCATCTACGACACGATCCTCACGAGCGACGACGACGAGCACGTCGAGGTGACGGAGCCCGACGCGGAGCAGCCGGCGCCGGCTCCGCACGGCGGCGTCGACGAGCTCGCGCCGATGTTCGACGAGACGGGCGCCGTCCCGGTCGCCGAGCCCGCCGCGCAGACGCAGGCGATTCCCGCCTCGCAGCCGTTCTGGGCGCTCGTCCCCGTCGAGCGCGACGTCGTCGACGAGCACGGCGCGCCCGTGTTCCGGATCGGTCCGACCGCCTGGGCGCTCGTCCTCGAGGACCGCGGCGACCACTTCGTCGTCCGTGACGACGACGGACGGATCGGCTACCTCACGGACGTCAGCGGCGTCACCCGCGGCTGACGGTTCCCTCCCGGTCGGGCGGCTCCGTCACGGGCCGCCCGCCGGGCGCGGGATAATCGGTGCATGCGCACCATCGACCTCCGCGGCCGCACCCTCGACCCCGCCGAGCTGCTGGCCGTCGTCCCCCGGGCCGCAGAGGCCCTGCAGACCGCTGCGACCGTCGCTGCCGACATCGTCGCTGACGTCCGCCGCCGCGGGGAGGAATCGCTGCGGGAGCAGGCAGCCCGCTTCGACGGCGTCGAGGGCCATGACATCCGCGTGCCCGCACAGCACATCGCCGAGGCGCTCGCGGCGCTCGACCCTGCCGTGCGCGACGCGCTCGAGACGGCCATCCGCCGTGTGCGCGAGGCATCGGCCGCGCAGGTGCCGGCGGCCGCCGAGACGGCGATCGGGCGCGGGGCTCGGATCGTGCAGCGCTGGCAGCCCGTCGCGCGCGCGGGCGTCTACATCCCCGGCGGCAAGGCGGTCTACCCCTCCAGCGTCGTGATGAACGTCGTGCCCGCGCAGGTCGCAGGCGTTCCGAGCATCGCTCTCGCGTCGCCCGCGCAGGCCGATCAGGGCGGGCGCGTGCACCCGACCATCCTCGCGGTCGCCGGCCTGCTGGGCGTCGACGAGGTGTACGCGATGGGCGGAGCCGGCGCGATCGGCGCGTTCGCGGCCGGCGTCGCGAGCATCGGACTCGATCCCGTCGACGTCGTCTCGGGCCCCGGCAACAACTTCGTCGCCGCCGCCAAGCGGGCCGTCGCGGGATCCGTCGGAACCGACGCCGAGGCCGGGGCGACCGAGATCCTCGTCGTCGCGGACGACTCGGCCGACGCGCGCCTCATCGCCTACGACCTCGTGAGCCAGGCCGAGCACGACGAGCAGGCCTCCGCCGTGCTCGTGACGACCTCCGCGGAGCTCGCCGACGCGGTCGAGCGCGCCCTGCCCGGGATCGCCGGCGCGACCCGGCACGCCGAGCGCGTCGCCACGGCGCTCGCCGGCGAGCAGTCGGCCATCGTGCTCGTCGACGACGCCGCGTCGGCCGAAGCGTTCAGCAACGCCTACGCGCCCGAGCACCTCGAGCTCCACCTCGCCGACGCCGACACGGCCGCCGCGCGCTACACGAGCGCGGGAGCCGTCTTCGTGGGCGCCTACGCACCCGTGAGCCTCGGCGACTACCTCGCCGGGTCGAACCACGTGCTGCCGACGGGCGGCCAGGCGCGGTATGCGGCGGGTCTCGGCGCGCACACCTTCCTGCGTCCGCAGCAGGTGATCGCCTACGACCGCGACGGTCTCGCAGACGTCGCAGACGCGATCGTGGCGCTGGCGGACGCCGAAGCGCTGCCCGCGCACGGCGAGGCCGTCACGGCCCGGTTCGCGGGGGAGTAGGCGTCGTGCACTGCCCGTTCTGCCGCCACGGCGACTCCCGCGTCATCGACTCGCGCACGAGCGACGACGGCCTCTCCATCCGGCGACGCCGCCAGTGCCCGCAGTGCGGGGGTCGATTCTCGACCATCGAGACGTCGAGCCTCAACGTCATCAAGCGCTCCGGCGCCGTGGAGCCCTTCAGCCGCGACAAGGTGGTGTCGGGCGTGCGGAAGGCCTGCCAGGGCCGTCCCGTCACCGACGCCGATCTCGCCCTCCTCGCGCAGAAGGTCGAGGAGGCCGTCCGCCAGACCGGGCTCAGCCAGCTCGAGGCGAACGACATCGGCCTGGCGATCCTCGGCCCGCTGCGCGAGCTCGACGAGGTCGCCTACCTGCGCTTCGCGAGCGTGTACCAGGCGTTCGACTCGCTCGAGGACTTCGAGACGTCGATCGCGGATCTGCGCGCCGACCGGCTCCGCCGTCTCGAGGCGGAGCCGTCGGCGGCGGACTGACGGCCGCACCCGATACCCTGGCGGGGATGTATCCCCTCCTCTTCCGGCACGTCCTCACGCGCATCGACCCCGAGTCGGCGCATCACCTCGGCATGCTCGCGATCCGCGTCATGGGCACCCCGCCCGTGTCCTGGGCCGTCCGGGCGCTCACCAGGCCCGATCCGCGGCTGGCGGTCCGCGCGCTCGGCGTGGAGTTCCCGACGCCGTTCGGCATCGCCGCCGGCTTCGACAAGAACGTCGTCGGCGTGCGCGGGCTCGACGCGCTCGGCTTCGGACACGTCGAGGTCGGCACGCTCACGGCCATCCCGCAGCCCGGAAACCCCGCGCCGCGCCTGTTCCGCCTCACGGCCGACAGGGCGCTCGTGAACCGGATGGGGTTCAACAACAAGGGCGCAGCGGCAGCCGCCCGCCGGCTCGCGCGGCTGCGACGCGGGGGAGCCGTCGTCGGCGTCAACATCGGCAAGAGCCGCGTCGTCTCGGTCGATGATGCGACGGCCGACTACGTCGCCAGCGCGCGCATCCTGAGCCCGCTCGCCGACTACCTCGCCGTCAACGTGTCGTCGCCGAACACCCCTGGGCTGCGTGGTCTGCAGGCCGTGGAGACGCTGCGCCCCCTGCTCTCCGCCGTGAAGGAGGCGGCCGGCGAGACGCCTCTCCTCGTGAAGATCGCGCCCGACCTCCCCGACGACGAGGTCGAGGCGGTCGCCCTCCTCGCGGTCGAGCTGGGACTCGCCGGGCTCATCGCGACGAACACGACGATCTCGCGCGACGGCCTCTCGAGCGACCCCGCGACGATCGTGGGCGCGGGGGAGGGCGGGCTCTCCGGCGCGCCCCTGAAGGCGCGGTCGCTCGCCGTGCTCGAGATCGTCCGCCGCGCCGTCCCCGATCCGGCGTTCTGCGTCGTGTCCGTCGGCGGCGTGGAGACGGCGGCCGAGGTGCAGGAGCGACTCGACGCAGGCGCGACGCTCGTGCAGGGATACAGCGGGTTCATCTACGAGGGCCCGTTCTGGGCGCGACGGCTCAACCGCGAGCTGGCGGCGCTGCGCGCCCGCCGCTGACGCGTCCGCACAGCGAAGAAGCCCCGAACCCGCCGTCGGCGGGTTCGGGGCTTCTTCGCGAGCGGATCAGACCGGGTACTGGCCGCGCTTGACCTGGGCCTTCGGCAGGCGCATGAAGCGCATCTGCACCGAGCGCATGGCGGCGTACCAGCCGAGGCCGCGCTCGAGCTTCTCCTTGCCGCCGAACTTCTCCGCGGCCTTCCGCTTGATGCGGTTGGACAGCAGGACCATGTCGCCCACGGCGAACAGGATGAAGATCCACAGCACGATGAACGACCAGTACTGCGTGACGTAGAGGGGGATGAACGTCGCGACGATGACGAGGAGCATCATCGGCATGAGGAACTCGCCGAGGTGCCATCCCGCGTCGACCCAGTCGCGCGCGAAGCGCTTCTGCGGACCCTTGTCGCGGATGGGGAGGTACTTCTCCTCGCCGTTGGCCATCCCGATGCGGGCGCGCTCCTGGCGGACGCGCAGCTCGGCCTTCGCCGCCTGCCTCGCCTCCTTGGTGTCGGGCACGAGCGGGCGGCGGTTGGCGGCCTCGCGCTCGGCGCGCGTCGGCGTGGGTCGTCCCTTGCCGGCAGGGGGCGTCGCCTCGGACGCGTCGTTCTCGGCGGAAGGTGTCTTGGCCATGGAGGAACCTCGGAAGTCTGCTCGCGGGATTTCCCTAAGATTACCGGCATGACCTCCCAGCTCCCTGCGGAACACCAGCTCCTCGACGCCGCGGAGGGCGGCATCCCCTCGGCGATCGCCGATCTCGGCCGTCTCGTGCGGATCCCGGGCATCGCGTGGCCCGCCTTCGACCAGGAGCAGCTGCGTCGCAGCGCCGCCGCGATCGCCGAGCTCGCCGAGGGCACGGGCGTCTTCGACGAGGTCCGCGTGCTGCGCGCCCGCATCCCCGGAACCGACGAGGAGGGGCAGCCCGCCGTCCTCGCGACGCGCGCCGCACGAGGCGGCCGCCCCACCGTCATGCTCTACGCCCACCACGACGTGCAGCCTCCCGGCGACGACGCCCTGTGGGAGACGCCTTCGTTCGAGCCGACCGTGCGCGACGGCCGCCTGTACGGGCGCGGAGCGGCCGACGACAAGGCCGGCGTGATGGCCCACATCGCCTCGCTCCGCGCCCTCCACGAGACGTACGGCGACGACCTCGACCTCGGGATCGTGCTCTTCATCGAGGGCGAGGAGGAGTACGGCTCGCGATCGTTCACGCAGTTCCTCTCCGACAACGCCGAGGCCATGCGCTCCGACGTGATCGTCGTGGCGGACTCCGGGAACTGGGATTCCGAGACCCCCGCCGTCACGGTGTCGCTGCGCGGGAACGCGAAGTTCCACCTGACGGTGCGCACCCTCGACTACGCGTCGCACTCCGGGATGTTCGGCGGTGCCGTCCCCGACGCCATGCTCGCGACCGTGAAGCTCCTGTCCACGCTCTGGGACGACGCCGGGGGCGTCGCCGTGGAGGGGCTCGCGGTCCGCGATGCGCAGACGCCCGCTTACGACGAGCGCACGCTCCGCGACGAGACGGGGCTCCTCGAGGGCGTCCGTCCGATCGGGGACGGCACCATCCTCTCGCGCATCTGGAACAAGCCGTCGATCACCGTCACGGGCATCGACTTCACGTCGGTCGCCGCGGCGTCGAACACGCTGTCGCCCGAGGTGACGGTGGTCGTGAGCGCGCGCGTCGCACCGGGTCAGACGGCGGAGGACGCATACGCGGCGATCGAGCGGCACCTGCGCGCGCATGCGCCGTTCGGCGCCGAGCTCGCGTTCTCCGACGTCGACCTCGGCAACGGGTTCCTCGTCGACACGAGCGGATGGGCCGTCGAGCTCGCCCGCGGCGCGATGGCGGACGGATACGGGAAGGATCCCGTCGACTACGGGGTGGGGGGATCCATCCCCTTCATCGCCGACCTCGTGGAGCGCTACCCCGGCGCGCAGATCCTCGTCACGGGCGTGGAGGACCCGCATTCGCGCGCGCACAGCCCGAACGAGTCCCTCCACCTCGACACGTTCCGGCACGCCGTCCGCGCCGAGACCCTCCTGCTCGCGCGAGCGAACGCGCGCACGGTCTGACGCCGCGCGTGCGGGGGCAGGATCCGCCGATCCCGCTCCCCGGTTCCGGCGTTACGATGGAGCGAACCCGCCGCCGCGCGCGGCCATCCCGAAGGAGCGTCATGACAGACACGACACTTGCGGCCGACGCCGCGACGCGCGCTCACGGCGTGAGCCTCAGCGACGCCGCAGCGGCCAAGGTCAAGAGCCTGCTCGAGCAGGAGGGCCGCGACGACCTGCGGCTGCGCGTCGCCGTGCAGCCCGGCGGCTGCTCCGGCCTCATCTACCAGCTGTACTTCGACGAGCGCTACCTCGAGGGCGACGAGACCGTCGATTTCGACGGCGTCGAGGTCATCGTCGACAACATGAGCGTGCCCTACCTCGACGGCGCCTCGATCGATTTCAAGGACACGATCTCGGAGCAGGGGTTCACCATCGACAACCCCAACGCGTCCGGTTCCTGCGCCTGCGGCGACAGCTTCCACTGAGCTCCGGCGCCTCCCGCGCCCCGAGAGCCCCGCGCCACGCCGGTGCGGGGCTCTCGCATTGTCCGGATCTGCCGCAGGATGTCGCGCACGCGCTGGGAGCTTGGCCGGAATCGGGTGTGCGCTTGCCCTAGACTTGCAGATGCCCTATCCACGTTCGAAAGGTGAATTCGTGCCGTCGAAACGCCATCTCCGCTGGGCTGCGATCCCCGCCGTCGCCGCGGCAGCCGTCGCTCTTGCCGGGTGCACGCCCACGGAACTGCACGGATACCTCCCCGGGTTCGACGAATCCGGGGTCGCGACCACCAACCACACCGACCTCATCGCGTCGCTGTGGGTCGGGTCGTGGGTCGCCGCGCTCGTCGTCGGCATCATCACGTGGGGCCTCATGCTGTGGGCGATGGTCGTGTACCGCCGCCGCAAGGGCCAGACGGGTCTGCCCGTCCAGCTGCGCTACAACATGCCCATCGAGATCTTCTTCACCTCGGTGCCGCTCATCCTCGTCCTGGGACTGTTCGCCTTCACGGCGCGCGACCAGGCGACCATCGAGGAGCCCCACGCGGACCCCGACGTCGAGATCACCGCGATCGCGAAGCAGTGGGCCTGGGACTTCCAGTACGACGGCGAGGCGGAGGACAACTCCGACGCCGTCTGGACCATGGGCATCCAGGCGCAGACCGACGCCGACGGCAACGTCGACCAGTCGCAGCTGCCCACGCTCGTGCTTCCTGTCGGCGAGCGCGTCACGATCAACCTCGAGTCGCGCGACGTCATCCACTCCTTCTGGATCATCGACTTCCTCTACAAGAAGGACATGTACATCGGCCACGACAACTCGTGGTCCTTCATCCCGACCCGTGAGGGGTCGTACGAGGGCAAGTGCGCCGAGCTCTGCGGCGAGTACCACTCGATGATGCTGTTCAACGTCGAGGTGGTCAGCGTGGCGGAGTACGAGGCGTACCTCGACGAGCTCGAGGCCAAGGGCCAGACGGGCGACATCAACGACGCATACGACCGTCTCTCGAACAACCCCGGTACCGGGTCTGTCGCGACGACGGAAGAGGAGCACTGAACATGGCGACCGTCACCGAACGCCAGACGCCGCTTCCTCCGCGCCAGGCCGCTCTGCTGAGCGGCTCGCGCGTGGAGCAGAAGGGCAACATCGTCGTCAAGTGGATCACCTCCACCGACCACAAGACGATCGGGTACATGTACCTCATCGTCTCCATGCTCTTCTTCTGCCTCGGCGGCGTCATGGCGCTCGTCATCCGCGCCGAGCTGTTCGCGCCGGGCATGCAGATCGTGCCGACGAAGGAGCAGTACAACCAGCTCTTCACGATGCACGGCACCGTGATGCTGCTGATGTTCGCGACGCCGCTGTTCGCGGGCTTCGCGAACGCCCTCCTGCCGCTGCAGATCGGCGCACCCGACGTCGCGTTCCCGCGACTGAACGCCTTCGCGTTCTGGCTCTTCACCTTCGGCTCGATCATCGCCGTGGCCGGCTTCCTCACCCCGAAGGGCGCGGCGTCGTTCGGATGGTTCGCCTACCAGCCGCTCGCGAACGCGTCGTTCTCCCCTGGCGTGGGAGGCAATCTCTGGATGCTCGGCCTCGGCATCTCGGGCTTCGGCACGATCTTCGGCGGCGTGAACTTCATCACGACGATCATCACGATGCGCGCTCCCGGCATGACGATGTGGCGCATGCCGATCTTCACGTGGAACACGCTCATCACGAGCCTGCTCATCCTCATCGCGTTCCCCGTGCTCGCCGCGGCCATGTTCGCCGCCGCGTCCGACCGCATCTTCGGCTCGCACGTGTACGACCCCGCCAACGGCGGCGTGCTCCTCTGGCAGCACCTGTTCTGGTTCTTCGGCCACCCCGAGGTGTACATCATCGCGCTGCCGTTCTTCGGCATCGTGTCGGAGATCTTCCCGGTCTTCAGCCGCAAGCCGATCTTCGGCTACAAGACGCTCGTGTACGCGACGATCGCGATCGCGGCGCTGTCGGTGTCGGTGTGGGCGCACCACATGTACGTGACGGGCGCGGTGCTGCTGCCCTTCTTCGCGCTCATGACGATGCTCATCGCGGTGCCGACGGGCGTGAAGATCTTCAACTGGATCGGCACGCTGTGGCGCGGCTCGGTGACGTTCGAGACGCCGATGATGTTCGCCCTCGGCTTCCTCGTGTCGTTCGTGTTCGGCGGTCTGACGGGTGTCATCCTGTCGTCGCCCCCGCTCGACTTCCACCTCAGCGACTCGTACTTCGTCGTCGCGCACTTCCACTACGTCGTGTTCGGCACGGTCGTGTTCGCGATGTTCGCCGGCTTCTACTTCTGGTGGCCGAAGTGGACGGGCAAGATGCTGAACGAGCGTCTCGGCTACGTGCACTTCTGGATGCTGTTCATCGGCTTCCACATGACGTTCCTCATCCAGCACTGGCTGGGCGTGGACGGCATGGTGCGCCGCTACGCCGACTACTCGGCGGCGGACGGGTGGACGTGGCAGAACCAGCTCTCGACGATCGGCTCCATCATCCTGGGCGCGTCCCTGCTGCCGTTCTTCCTCAACGTGTGGATCACGGCGCGCACCGCGCCGAAGGTCACGGTCAACGACCCGTGGGGCTACGGCGGATCGCTCGAGTGGGCGACCTCCTGCCCGCCCCCTCGCCACAACTTCACGTCGATCCCGCGCATCCGCAGCGAGCGGCCCGCGTTCGACCTGAACCACCCCGAGGCGGGCATCCCCGTCGGCGTCGGTCCTGCCAAGGACGCGCCGGACGCGCCCGTCGTCGACCTCGCGGAAGGCAAGGTGAAGTGACATGCGGTCCAACGTCGTCATCTGGTGGCTGCTGAGCGGCTTCTTCCTGCTCTGCTTCGGCGCGTACGCCATCTGGAGCCTGATCTACTACGACGGCCGTCTCGAGTGGGTCGGTGCGGTCGCTCTTCTCTTCACCACGCTCATGGCGGCCCTCATCGGCTTCTACGTGCAGCTGGTCTACAAGGGCCAGAAGGGCGTGGAGCTTCCGGAGGACCGCCTCGACGCGGACATCGACGACGGCCAGGCCGAGCAGGGCGAGTTCAGCCCGTGGTCGTGGTGGCCGCTCGTCCTGGGCGGTGCGGTCGCGATCGGAGCGATCTCGCTCGCGACGGCGCACTTCCTCATCCCGATCGCGGCGGGTCTGCTCATCGTCGCGCTGTTCGGCTGGGTGTACGAGTACTACCGCGGCAACTTCGCGCGCTGACATCGTGCTCTGACGGGCCCCGGCACCTCCTCGGTGCCGGGGCCCTCTGCATGCCCGCGAGCGGGTAGCCTCGGCACCATGGTGGCCATCCGACGTCTCGCCGTCCTCGACGACTACACGCACGTGGCGGCTTCGTATGCGGACTGGGATGCGCTGCGCGAGCGCGGCGTCGAGGTGGAGTTCCACCACGAGCCGCTGGGCGACCGCCTCATCGACGCGCTCGCCGGCGTGGACGCGATCGCGGCGATGCGCGAGCGCACGCCGTTCGACGCGTCGACGATCGCCGCTCTGCCGGCTCTCCGTCTCCTCGTCACGACGGGGATGGCGAACGCCTCGATCGACCTCGCGGCCGCCGCGGCGCGCGGCGTCACGGTCTGCGGCACGCCGGGGTCGGCACCTGGCGCGCCCGAGCTCACCTGGGCGCTGCTGCTCGCGGCGCTCCGCGACCTGCCGGCTGAGGAGAGGCGGCTGCGCGACGGGCTCTGGCAGGGCGGCGTCGGCCGTGAGGCCGACGGCCTGACGCTCGGCATCGTGGGCCTCGGCCGCATCGGCACCCGCATCGCGCGCTACGCGCACGCGTTCGGGATGGACGTGCGGGCCTGGAGCCCGCACCTCGACGACGCGCGGGCGGCTTCTGCCGACGCCCGGCGCGCGGAGAGCCTGATCGCGCTCGCGGAGAGCGCCGACGTCCTCACGCTCCACCTGCGGCTCGCCCCGTCGACCCGTGAGGTCGTGGGGGAGCGCGTGCTCCGGGCGCTCGGCCCCGACGGTCTTCTCGTGAACACGGCGCGAGCGGGCCTCGTCGACACCGCGGCGATGATCCGAGGGCTGGAGGAGGGATGGCTCGGGGGCGCCGCGCTCGACGTGTTCGACGACGAGCCGATTCCGGCCGGCGATCCGATCCTGGCGGCTCCCCGTACGGTGCTGTCGCCGCATCTCGGGTACGTCACGACGGCCTCGTACCGCGCGTTCTACCCCGCGATCGTCGAGGATGTGCTCGCCTGTCTGGACGGCCGTCCGCTCCGCGTCATCGGCTGAGGGGCTGCTCCGCCCCGCACGTCAGAGGGCCCCGGATCCGAAGATCCGGGGCCCTCTGACGGAGCGCGGAGGCTCAGTGCTTGTCGTGACCCGACTCGAGCTCGTCGTGGTTCGGGTCGCCGTACTCGTGCAGGGCGTGCTGCTGGTGCTCGAGCGCCGCACGGTACTCCGTCTCCGTGACGGGCGCGAGGCGGTCCTCGAAGAACCAGCGCGAGATCGACGCGCGCAGGTTCTGGCCGAAGCCGATCCGTCCGTTGTCGTCGGGACGGACGACGAGCGGCTCGTACGTCTCCTCCGCGACGAGCTTCCAGCGCTCGTACTCGTCGACCGGCTTGTGCACCTCGCGGTACTCGCCACCGGGGAGACGGACGATGCGACCGGACTCGAAGCCGTGCAGCACGATCTCGCGGTCCTTCTTCTGCAGGGCGATGCAGACGCGCTTCGTGATGAAGTACACGACCACGGGCGCCACGAAGAGCGACACCTGCAGGAAGTGGATGATGCCCTCCATCGTGAGACGGAAGTGCGTGGCGATGATGTCGGACGACGCCGCCGCCCACATCACGGCGTACATCACGACACCGGCGGCGCCGATCGCCGTGCGCGTCGCGGCGTTGCGCGGACGCTGGGCGATGTGGTGCTCGCGCTTGTCGCCCGTGACCCACGCCTCGATGAAGGGGTAGAAGAACACGGCGACGAGGAACACCACGATGATGAGGAGCGGCGCGAGGATGCCCATCGACAGCGTGTAGTTGCCCAGCTGGATGTCCCAGTTCGAGGGGGCGAGGCGCAGCATGCCGTCGGCGAAGCCGATGTACCAGTCGGGCTGCGTTCCCGCCGAGACGGGGGAGGGGTCGTACGGGCCGTAGTTCCAGATCGGGTTGATCTGCACGAGCGACGCCATGAGCACGATCGCGCCGAACACGATGAAGAAGAAGCCGCCCATCTTGGACATGTAGACCGGCATCATCGGGTAGCCCACGACGTTGTCGTTCGTCCGGCCGGGGCCCGCGAACTGCGTGTGCTTGTTGATGATCATCAGCAGGAGGTGCACGGCGATGAGCGCGATGACGAGCAGCGGCAGGATCAGGATGTGCAGCGTGTAGAGGCGTCCCACGATGTCGGTGCCGGGGAACTCGCCGCCGAACAGCAGGTACGAGGTCCACGTCCCGATGAGCGGGATGCCCTTGATCATGCCGTCGATGATGCGGAGGCCGTTGCCCGAGAGGAGGTCGTCGGGGAGCGAGTAGCCCGTGAAGCCCTCGGCCATGGCGAGGACGAAGAGCACGAAGCCGATGACCCAGTTGAGCTCGCGGGGCTTGCGGAACGCGCCCGTGAAGAACACGCGCAGCATGTGCACGCCGATGCCCGCCACGAAGACGAGGGCCGCCCAGTGGTGGATCTGGCGGACGAGCAGGCCGCCGCGGATGTCGAAGCTGATGCGCAGCGTCGACTCCATGGCGGCGGACATCTCGATGCCGCGCATGAGCGGGTAGGCGCCTGTGTAGTGCGTCTCGACCATGGACGCCTGGAAGAAGAACGTCAGGTACGTGCCCGAGATGAGCACGACGACGAACGACCAGAGCGCGATCTCGCCCAGCATGAACGACCAGTGGTCGGGGAAGACCTTGCGTCCGAGCTCCTTGACGAGTCCGGAGAGACTCGTGCGCTCGTCGAGGTAGTTCGCAGTGGCGCCGACGAATCGACCGCCGAGGGGCTTCTGCTTCTCGCCCTGCTGCGCGTTGTCAGTGGCGGCTGCGGTACTCAATGACGCTCCCAGAAGCTCGGGCCGACGGGTTCGGTGAAGCCGCGCTGAGCGACGAGGTAGCCCTCGTCGTCGACGGCGATGGGCAGCTGCGGCAGCGGACGGGCCGCGGGACCGAAGATGACCTTGGCGTGGTCGGTGACGTCGAACTGCGACTGGTGGCAGGGGCACAGGAGGTGGTGCGTCTGCTGCTCGTACAGGGCGACGGGGCAGCCGACGTGGGTGCACACCTTCGAGTACGCGACGATGCCGTCGTACGACCAGGTCTTGCGCTCTTCGCTCTCGATGAGCTGCTCGGGCAGCACGCGTACGAGGAGGACGATCGCCTTCGCCTTCTCCTCGAGGTAGCCGTCTTCATGGCTCAGCGTGGAGAGGGACTCGGGGACGATGTGGAACGCGGAGCCGAGCGTCACGTCGGACGCCTTGACGGGCGTGCCCTCGGGGTCGAGGACGAGGCGCTCGCCCTCCTTCCACATCGTCTCGTTGAGCAGCTGGACGGGGTCCTTGCCGTCGTTCGGGGCGAGGTTGCGGAACAGCGTGATCCCGGGGATGACGCTCGCCGCGAGCGCGGCGAACAGCGAGTTGCGGATCATCTTGCGACGCCCGAAGCCGGACTCGTCGTTGGCCGCCTCGAAGACCTTCACCGCTGCCGCGCGCGTCGGCTCGCTGCCTCGTGTGCTGTGGCGGTTCTCGATGACCTCGTGGTCGTGCATGAGCGCCTTCGACCAGTGGATGGCGCCGATGCCGATGGCGAGGAGCGCGAACGCGATGCCCAGGCCGATGTAGAGGTTGTTGTGGCGGATGTTCGTCATCGTGGCGTACTCGCCCTCGATGGGGAACAGCATGTACGCGGCGACCGCCCAGATGCTCGCCGCGACCGAGATGTAGAACAGCGTGTACACCGTGCGGACCGCGCGCTGCTGCGCCTTCGGGTCCTTATCGGTGATGCGCTCGCGGTGCGGGGGGAGCCCCGGGTTCTGCACAGGGTCGGAGGCCGCGACGGCGAGACCGCGGGAAGGCGTGCGCGCCTTCTCGACGGCCTGCGTGTCGTGCTCGTGTGCCATGTCGCTCCTCGTGATGTCCTCGTGGTTCGCCATCGTCAGTTCGACTTCGCC
Organism: Microbacterium gilvum; assembly: GCF_039543865.1. Lineage (NCBI taxonomy): Bacteria > Bacillati > Actinomycetota > Actinomycetes > Micrococcales > Microbacteriaceae > Microbacterium > Microbacterium gilvum. Next base: position 75,521 of record NZ_BAABKO010000001.1, read on the forward strand.
GTGATCCACACGGTGATCGCCACGAGACCGCCGATGCCGAAGATCCACACGAAGAGGCCCTCGGCCACGGGGCCGAGCGATCCGATCGTGAAGCCGCCAGGGGCCTGCGCCTCCTGCTGGTACAGCAGCGCGGAGATGATGTCGCGCTTGTCCTCGGGGGTGAGGTTCAGGTTGTTGAACACCGGCATGTTCTGCGGGCCCGTGACCATGGCCGCGTAGATGTGCAGGGCGCTCGTGTCGATGATGTCGGGGGCGAACTTGCCCTCCGTCAGCGCGCCGCCTGCGGCGGCCACGTTGTGGCACATGGCGCAGTTGATGCGGAAGAGCTCCGCGCCGCGCGCGACGTCGCCCTCGCCGTCGAGCGTGTGCTCGCTCGGGTACTCGGGGCCGGGCGCGACCGACTGCACGTACTCCGCCATCGCGAGGATCTGGTCCTCGGTGAACTGCACGGGCTTCTGGTCTGCCTGCGGGCCCTGCATCGCCATGGGCATGCGGCCAGTGGAGACCTGGAACTCGACGGCGAGCTCGCCGACGCCGTACAGCGACGGGCCGTTGTCGGTGCCCTGCAGGTCGAGACCGTGGCAGGTCGCGCAGTTGGCCTGGAACAGCTTCTCGCCGTCCTCGGCCGTGAGGGCGGTCGACGCCGTCGACTCGTTCGTCGCGGCGACGGCGGCGGATGCTCCCGCGTAGATGCCGCCGGACAGGACGAGACCGATGCCGATGAGCGCGGCGGCGGCGAGAGGGCTGCGACGGCCGTTCGAGCGGCGCTTCTTCAGTCGTGCCATGAGGGTGTTGTTGCTCCGCTCTTACTTCAGGAAGTAGATGACCGCGAACAGGGCGATCCAGACCACGTCGACGAAGTGCCAGTAGTACGACACGACGATCGCGGTGGTCGCTTCCTTGTGCGTGAACTTCTTGACCGCGTAGGCGCGGCCGATGGTGAACAGGAATGCGATGAGGCCGCCCGTGACGTGCATCGCGTGGAAGCCGGTGGTGAGGAAGAACGCGGCCGAGTACGAGTCGGCGCCGTACGGCATGCCCTCCGCGACGAGCTGGGCGTACTCCCACACCTGGCCGGAGACGAAGACCGCGCCCATGAAGAACGTCGCCCAGTACCAGGGCACCATGCCGATGCGCTTCCACCCCTTCTGGGTGGGGTCGTTGTACGGCTGCATGCGCTCGGCGGCGAACACGCCCATCTGGCACGTCACGCTCGAGAGCACGAGGATGACGGTGTTGACGAACGCGAACGGGACGTTCAGGATCTCCGTGCGATCCGCCCACAGGTCGGGGGAGGTGCTGCGAAGGGTGAAGTAGATCGCGAACAGTCCCGCGAAGAACATGACCTCGCTGCCGAGCCAGACGATCGTGCCGACGGCGACGGGATCTGGGCGCTTCACGGTTCTCGGCGCTGGGGCATACGTAGCTGAGGTCGTCACCCGTCCATTATGGCCGATTCCGGCGCATGATTTTGGCACCACGGGGTGTGCGCCGACCCCCGGTTGCACTTAGGTTCGCCTTACAACCCGCTGGGAGACCGCCCTGCGCTCGCCGTAAGATCGGGGTATGACCGACGCTCTGTCCTGGCCCTCGCTCCTGACGACGGTGCTCGCCCGCCGCGATCTCAGCGTGTCGGAGGCGACGTGGGCCATGCGGCAGGTCATGAACGGCGACGCGACGCCCGCGCAGCTCGGCGGATTCCTGCTCGCGCTGCGGGCGAAGGGCGAGTCGGTCGAGGAGATCATCGGCTTCCGCGACGCCATCCTGGAGGCCGCGGTCCCGCTGCCCGTCGATCCCCGCGTGCTCGACATCGTCGGGACGGGAGGCGATCGTTACGGCACCGTGAACATCTCGTCGACGGCGTCCATCATCGTCGCGGCGACGGGCGTCCCCGTCGTGAAGCACGGCAACAAGGCGGCGAGCTCGAAGTCGGGGTCCTCCGACGTGCTGAGCGCGCTCGGCATCGACCTCCGGCTGCCGGCGGAGGACGTCGCGCGCGTCCTCGACGACGCCGGCATCACGTTCGCCTGGGCAGCGGCGTTCCATCCGGGCTTCCGGCACGCGGCCGCCGTCCGCGCGGAGCTCGGCGTGCCGACGGTGTTCAACTACCTCGGGCCGCTCGTGAACCCGGCGCGCGCCGAGGCCAACGCCGTGGGCGTGGCCCGCCTGGAGAGCGTCCCGCTCATCACGGGCGTCTTCCGCACACGCGGGGCGACCGCGCTCGTGTTCCGCGGCGAGGACGGCCTCGACGAGCTCACGACGACGGGCTACAGCCGCATCTGGGAGATCTCGAACGGCGACATGCACGAGTTCGACATCCATCCGCGCGACGTCGGGCTGCCGTCGGCGACGATCGACGACCTGCTCGGCGGCTCGCCAGAGCACAACGCCGACGTGCTGCGGCGCACCCTCGCGGGCGAGCAGGGCGCTGTCCGCGACATCGTCCTGCTCAACGCGGCGGCCGGCATCGTCGCCTACCGGCTCGCACAGGACCCGACCCAGGCTCAGCGCAACATGATCCAGCGCCTGTCGGAGGCGCTCGGCGAGGCGGCGGCCGCCGTCGACGACGGGCGCGCGACGGCGAAGCTCGACGCCTGGATCGCCGCGACGCGCAGGCCAGCCGCGGCGTGACGCGCGCGCGCCACGCGTTCCCCTGGCTCGTCGTCGTCGCCCTGCTGACGGCGTCGCTCACGCTGCGCGCGCCCATCCTCGCCGTGACGCCCGTGCTCCGCGACATCGAGGAGGCGTTCGGCGTGGACGCGGCCACGGTGTCGCTCCTCACGACGCTGCCCGTGATCATGTTCGCGGCGCTCACGCCCGTCGCGGCCCTCGTCATCCGGCGGGCGGGCGCGGAGCTCGCGCTGCTGGCCTGCCTCGTCGCGATCGTCGTCGGCACGCTCGTGCGGCTCCTGCCGGGCTTCTCCTGGATGCTCGCGGGGATGGTCGTCATCGGCGCCGGCATCACGGTGGGCAACGTCGTGCTGCCGGTCATCATCCGCCGCGACGTCCCGCCGCGCCACGTCGCGACCGTCACGGCCGGATACGCCGCGCTCCTCAACGTCGGGTCGCTCGTCGTGACGCTCGGCACGGCGCCGATCGCGGAGCTGGTCGGATGGTCGGCGGCCGTGCTCTCGTGGGTCTGGATCACGATCGCCGGGCTCGCGCTGTGGCTTCTGCACATGCGTCGCGACCGCGTGCCCGGAGCGACGTGGGCGGAACGGTACTCGGGCGAGGCCGGCGGGCCGGAGCAGATCGTGCTCACGGGCCCGGTGCCGACCGTCTCCCGCTCGGGGCGGACGACGCGCAGCCCCGTCGTGTGGCTGCTCGTCGCCACCTTCTGCTGCCAGTCAGCGGGGTACTACGCCATCTCGACATGGCTGCCGACGCTCATCGGCGACACGACGGGATCCGATCCGACGCGGGCCGGCGCGTTCGCGTCGATCTTCCAGGGTGCCGGCATCGTGGGAGCCCTCCTCGTGCCCGCGCTCGCGCACCGGCTGCCCATCCTGGTGCCGGCGGGCGTCGTGAGCGCGTGCTGGCTCGCGTTGTCGGCGGGGCTGCTGTTCGCGCCCGACGCCTTCCTGCTGTGGACCGCCATCGGCGGCATCGCGCACGGCGGCGGGTTCGTCGTCGTGATGACCGTGCTCGTCGGCCACTCGCGCACCGACGCCGAGGCGGCCACCGGTTCCGCCCTCGTCCAGGGCGGCGGCTACGTGATGGGTGCCGCGGGCGCGCCGGCGATCGGCGCCCTGCACGAGCTCACGGGCGGATGGACGGCGCCGCTCGGCGTGACGTTCGCCCTCGCGATCGGCTTCACGGCCTTCCTCTCGGCGGCGGTCGTCGCTGCGCGCCGCTGACGGCGGGATGCGGCGCCCTGGTCAGGAAGGCAGCGCGTCGAGTGCCGCGATCGCGCGGTCCATCGAGGTCCCGAGCGCGAAGCGCTCCGCGAGGGACGCGGCTGCGTCGCGCGCGGCGTCGTCGAGCGGGCGGAGGGCGCCGTCGACGGGGCCCAGATCGAGGTCGCGGACGACCGCGACGACGCGCGGAGCGACGTCGAGGTAGGGGGCTGCCTGGCGGACCTTGGCGGACTGCGCCTTCGTGAGGCCGGTCTCCGCCTCTGCGGCGGAGCGGATGGCGGCGAGATCGCCGTGCACGGCCAGGAGAGCCGCCGCCGTCTTCTCGCCGATGCCCGCGACGCCCGGCAGGCCGTCCGATGCGTCGCCGCGCAGCGTCGCGAAGTCCGCGTACTGGTCGGCGCGCACCCCGTACTTCGCGAGGATGGCGTCCTCCGTCATGACCTCGAGGTTCGACATCCCCCTGGTCGTGGAGATCACGCGGATGCCGCGAGCGTCGTCGACGAGCTGGAAGAGATCGCGGTCGCCCGTCACGACGTCGACGGGGATGCGCGAGCGGGTCGCGAGCGTGCCGATGACGTCGTCGGCCTCGTGCGCCGCCGCGCCGACGACGGGGATCCCGAGCGCGTCGAGCTCTGCCCGGATGACCGGGATCTGCGCCTCGAGCGGATCGGGGACCTCCTCGACGTCGGGGCCCGCGGCGACCACCTCGACGACGCGATGCGCCTTGTACGACGGGATGAGGTCGACGCGCCACTGCGGGCGCCAGTCGTCGTCCCAGCAGGCGACGAGGTGCGTCGGCTCGTACAGTGACACGAGCTTCGCGATCATGTCGAGCAGCCCGCGCGCGGCGTTCACGGGCGTGCCGTCGGGAGCGCGCACGGTGTCGGGGACGCCGTAGTAGGCACGGAAGTACAGGCTCGCCGTGTCGAGCAGCATGAGGCGCGGGGTCGTCACCCCGCCATCCTGCCAGCGCGCGCCGACATGCGCGCGGGTCACCGGGCGTTCACCCGCGCGTCGCCCTCGCGCCATCCGGCCATCCGACGACGTTCACACCGTGTGCGCACGCTGGGGCCGACGGTGGGCGCATCCTGTCCGCCGTGCGTCACGGGGAGGCTGAGCATGGAGCGCGAGCCGATCGCCTGGGTGGAGTCGCCGCTGCAGCTCCTCGGGGCCGCCGAGTGGGCGAAGGCCCGTCGGATCGTGCTCGACGTCGCGTGCCGCCTGACGGCGCAGATGCCCGAGACGGCCGGCGAGCTGGCGGCGCGACGCGCTCCGCTCGGCGAGATGACGCCGTACCTCGGCATCCCGTGGCGGCTGCTCGCGACGCACCCCCACTGGGTGGTCGGCGACGGCTTCTCCGGGCAGTTCCGCCTCGCGGCGAGCGTGCTGCGGCCTTCGCGAGTGACGTTCCTCGACGACGGCGCGAACACGCTCGCCCTCGCCGACGCGATCACGGGGACGCGGCCGTACGCGCGGCCGGGCAACCGGGAGCGGGGCCTCACGACGCGGGTCGCGCCGGCCGCTCTCGAGCACGTGCGCCGACGCGCGGCGGCGGGCGACGTCGACCTGTTCACCGCGTTCCCCCTCGGGGCCGAACGCGAGGCGGCGCTCGCCCGCTCGGGGGTCGCGGTGCGCCGCCACGGATTCGGATGGCTCCGCTCGCGCCCGCAGAGCGAGCGCACGCGCCGGGCGGTCGCGGGCGACCGCCTCCTCCTCGGCAGCGCGCGCCCCGTGGACGGGCGCATGCCGTTGCCCGACTACATCGCCTGGGTCGCCGACGAGGCCGCTGCCGAACCCGTCACCTATCTGCCGCACCGGCGCGAGCCGGAGGAGCAGCTCGAGCTCGTCGCCGCGCTCTCCGGCGTGACGCTCGCGCGGCTCGGCCTGCCCGTCGAGCTCGTGCTCGCGGGCGCGGGCCGCCCTCTCGAGGTGGTGTCGCTCGCGACGAGCGCGACGACGACGCTCCCGCTCCTGCTCGAGGGAACCGGCAGCGTGCTGCGGGAGAAGGACGGCGTCGTGCGCCGCACGGGCGAGACGCTCGGCGAGGATTCCGGGGCCACGGCTCCGAGCGAGGCTGCGGCGGTCGACGCGGAGGGGTCGGGGGACCCCGGGGGAGTGTCGACCGCCGCGAGCACGGAGGTCGTCGCGGTCATCCCCGCCCGCGGCGGCTCGGTCGGCGTGCCGGGGAAGAACCTGCGCCGCATCGGCGGCGTGCCGCTCGTGGGCCGCGCCGTCCGCTCCGCGCAGGCGGCGGGGGTGGACCGCGTCTACGTGTCGACCGACGACGCCGAGATCGCCGCGGCGGCGCGTGCGCACGGCGCCGATGCGATCGACCGGCCCGCCGAACTGTCTGGAGCGACGGCGAGCTCGGAGTCGGCGCTCCTGCACGCGCTCGACGCCCTCGCGCAGCGCGGGGTGTCGCCGCGGGTGCTCGTCTTCCTCCAGGCGACGTCGCCCTTCATCGACGCCGACGCCCTGCGCGGCGCCGTCGACCGGGTGCGGGGCGGTGCCGCCGACAGCGCGTTCTCGGCGGTGGAGTCGTACGGCTTCCTGTGGCGCCGCACGGCCGGCGGTGCGGACGCCGTCAACCACGAGGTCGGCCATCGTCCGCGGCGTCAGGACCGGGAGCCGCACTACCTCGAGACGGGCGCGTTCTACGTGCTGGATGCCGCAGGCTTCCGCCGCGCGCGGCACCGGTTCTTCGGCCGCATCGAGATCGTCGAGGTGCCGGAGCGGACGGCGATCGAGATCGACTCGGAGGAGCAGCTCGAGATGTCGCGCGCGATGGCGCCGCTCATCGACCGGCTCGCCCGGCAGGCCGCCGCGATCGGCGCATGACGGCGCTGTCGTGAGGGCGGGTCGCATCGTCGGCGTCGCCGACACCGACTCGTACGTCAAGTGGGCTGCCGCCCTCCTCGGCACGCTGACGGACGGAGTCGCCGAGCTCGTCGTGCTCGACACCGAGCTCGTCGTGAGCGACGCCCAGCTCGCCGCGGCGCTCGCCGGGAGCGGGCTGCCTGCCGGTCGTGTGCGGCGCGCGGGGTTCGACGAGCTGCCCGCGCTCGTCGACGGCGCCGATGCCGTGCTCGTGGCGGCGCGCGGACCGCTCGTGCGCGTCGTCGCGCGGGAGGTCGCCTCGCTGACGCCGAGACCGGTGCTCGTCACGGGCCTGCCGGGCATCTCGGTGCCCGCGACGTGGCTCGCGCTCCACTTCCGCCGCCAGTGCGATCTGTTCGTGCTCCACGCGCACCGCGAGATCCGGGCGTTCCGGGCGCTCGCCCATCGGCGAGGCATCGCGCAGGACTTCGCGCTGGCACGGCTGCCGTTCGCTCGAGCGGCGGAGGGCGCGGGGTCGGATGTCGACGCGGCGGATGGCGCGGCGGGGAACGGCGGAGCGAGGGGCGGCGGGGTGGGGGATGGCAGCGCGTCGGACGGAGCGGAGGGCGATCGTCCGTCTGGGCGGGATCTCGTGTTCGCGGGGCAGGCGATCGTGCCGCACGAGCGGGAGGACCGGGTGCGGATCGCGCGCGCGCTCGTCGAGGCGGCGCGTGCCGACCCGTCGCGGAGGGTCGTCGTGAAGCTCCGCGGGGCGGCCGGCGAGAAGCAGACGCACGAGGAGCACGACGCGTACCCCGGGCTCATCCGCGCGCTCGGCCCCGTGCCCCGGAACCTCGTGTTCTCGACCGCGCCCATGGGGGAGGCGCTGGAGACGGCGGAGGGCCTCGTGACGGTGAGCTCCACGGCCGCCGTCGAGGCGATCGCGCGGGGTGTGCCCGTCATCGCGATCGACGACTTCGGCGTCTCGGCGCGGCTCATCAACCTCGTGTTCGAGGGGAGCGGCGTGTTCGGCGGTCTCGACGACGTCGTGCGGCGCGCGTTCCGCAGGCCCGACGCCGCGTGGCTGCGCGAGAACTACTTCCATCCGGCCGAGGACGACGACTGGACGACGCGGCTGGACGAGCTCGTGGAGCGTCGGAGGGCCGGAGGGGCGCCCGGTCGCCCGCCGTATGCGCGGTGGGGCGGGCGGGCGCGGGACGCGTGGGAGCGGCGGCTCGCTCTCGGCACCTCCGACCGCTCGCTCGCGGGCGCCGTCGCGTACGCCGTCGGCGTGCCGGTCCGCGAGATCCTGCGGGCCGCGCGGAGGGCCCGTCGCGATCGGGGCCGTCAGCAGCCGGGGCCGGCGGGGTCTTCGAGGCAGGTGGATTCGACGAGTGCCGTGTGCGACTCGACGACGCGCACGGTCGTCGCGGTCGAGGAGACCGTCACGAGCCCCTCGACGGGGTAGACGCCCCACGGCCCGAAGTCGACGACGGCGCCGTACGAGACCGAGGCGACGACCGTGAACGTGCCGCGGCCGGCGTACACGTGGCTCGTCGCGGTCGCGGCGTAGTCGGGCAGGCCGAGGGAGTCCCACGAGGAGCCGCCCGACGTCGCGCTCACGACCGTGCCGTCGCCGAAGTCGAACGCGTACGACATCGGCGTGAAGACGACCGAGACGGGGAGCCCGAAGAGGGAGCCGCCTGCGACGGCCTCCTGTGCGGGAGCGATCGCGTTGAAGGGCATGCCGACGATGGCGGCGCCGGCCGGCTCGGTCGAGAGCGCAGGGCCGGGAGGAGCGAAGGTCGCGACGTCGCGATCCGTGATGGCCGGGATGACCGGCGCCTGGGGCTCCTCCGGCTCGCTCTCGACGGGAGGCTTCTCGAGGATGCAGCGGTGCCCGGACTCGTTCCACTCGTCGATCGTGCACTCCTCCGGCTCGGCGGGAGCGCCGTCGCCTCCGCCCGCGCCTCCGGTTCCGCCCGAGCCTCCGCCCGCGCCTCCGGTTCCGCCCGAGCCTCCGCCGGGGACGCCTCCCGAGATGTCGATCGGCTGCGGCTGCGTCTCGCCCTGCGATCCCGGCAGCTCCTGCTCGCCGCCGACCTGGACATGATCGCCGCCGTTGTCGATGTCGGGGCAGATGCCGAGCTTTTGCTCCGCGTAGGAACAGCCCTGAGTAACTGAATCATATGCCGGGGGTGGATCATTGTGCCCGAAGAGCAAAGTGCTCGCCAGTATTAGCGTCAGCATGATTCGTCGCTTTGTTGGCTGTCTGAGATCAGTAGTTGGCCGTTAACGCTGGTGAATGTGACGTGCAATGCATATTCCGGATTGTCATCAGCTGGGGTGACGTCCTCGCCATCGGCGTCAACCACTATCACATCGCTTGAATCCATGCACACGATGGCGGTAATTGTCACTGAGTGAGCTATCTGGGCGTATTTTTCTGGAATGAACTGCGAGACGAGGAATGCACCCTCAAAGTGTTGATCGTTTGTTTCGAGAAGGTCTCTAGTCTCCCGCTCGGTCTGTAGCATCTCGCCGATGAGATGTTCTTCAGGGGTTGCCTCGTCATTCCCTGAATTAAATTCGTTGCTCGCATCGACGTATGCCCGGTACGTCTCCTCGGCGGCGGCGAAGGCCTCCTCCTCGCTCGCGAAGCCGGTGGGGGTGGGTGTCGCGGCGGGCTCGGGCGTGCAGGCGGTCAGCGCGACGGCGAGGGTCGCGGAGACGACGGCGATGGCGAGGCGACGGCGCGGCATGGCCTCACGGTAGTGGGATCGCGACCTGCGCGCGCGAGTTGTCCACAGCCCCGCGGCGTCAGCGGAAGTCTCGGGAGGCGTGCTTCACGCCCACGCGCAGGTCGTCGAAGGCGTCGGCGACGAGGTTCACCACCCCCTCCGGCGTGCTCTCGAGGATGCCCCGCGCGATGAGGGCGGGGCTGTCGCGCAGCACGCGCCGGTAGCGGTTCCAGACCCCCTGCGAGCAGATGACGTTCATGAGGCCGTGCTCGTCCTCGAGGTTGAGGAACGTGATGCCCGACGCCGTCGCGGGCCGCTGCCGGTGCGTGACGAGGCCGGCGACCTCGATGCGCCGCCCCGGCTCGTGGCCGCGCAGCGCGGTCGACGGCAGCACGCCGCGGGCGTTCAACGCCGTCCGGTAGTGCGCGAGGGGATGGTCGGAGACGGAGATCCCGGTCGCCCACAGGTCGTCGGCGAGCTGCTCGAAGCTCGACGGATCGGGGAAGAGGGGCGGTTGCACCGCGGCGACCGTGCCGGGCAGGAACTCCGGCCGGTCGAGGGCGGCGGCCCCGGCCATCCAGACCGCCTCGCGCCGGGTCAGCCCGAGGCTCTCGAAGGCGCCGGCCGTGGCGAGCGCCTCGACCTGCGCCTCCGTGATGCCGGTCCGCCGCACGAGCGAGTGCAGATCGGCGTAGGGGCCGTGCGCATCGCGCTCGGCGACCATCCGCCTCGCCGTCGCGAGGCCCACGCCCGTGACGCCCGCGAGCCCGAGCCGCACGACGTGGGCGCCGTCGCGGCGGTGCGCGGCCGACTCGTCGGGCGCCGACCGGTCGAACGGCGGCACGGGCGGCTGCTCCGGCTCGGCGCAGGACGAGCGGCCGGTGGGGCTGGGGACGGGAGGACGGACGTCGTCGAGGGGTTCCAGGCCCTCCATCGCCCCGGACAGATTGATGTCGGGGCGGCGCACGCGCACGCCGTGACGGCGGGCATCGGCCGTCAGCGAGGCGGGGGAGTAGAACCCCATGGGCTGCGAGCGCAGCAGCCCGGCGAGGAACGCGGCGGGGTAGTGCAGCTTGATCCACGACGACGCGTACACGAGCAGCGCGAACGACAGCGAGTGCGACTCGGCGAACCCGAAGTTCGCGAACGCCTGGATGCGCCGGTACAGGTCGTCGGCGAGTGCGCCCTCGATGCCGTTGCGGGCCATCCCGGCGTACAGGTTGTCCTTGAGGGTCTCGATCCTCTCCTGCCCGCGCTTGGACCCCATGGCGCGGCGCAGCAGGTCGGCCTCCGCCGCCGTGCAGTCGCCGACGGCGACCGCCATCTGCATGAGCTGCTCCTGGAAGATCGGCACCCCCAGGGTGCGGCGCAGCACCTTCTTCAGCTTCGGGTGCGGGTACTCGACGACGGCGGCGATGCACTCCTCGAGGTCGAGCTCGGGATGGGCCGCGCGGTACTCCTGCAGGGCGGCCTTGCGCTTCACGAACGGGTGCACGGCACCGCCCTGGATGGGCCCGGGCCGGATGAGCGCGATCTGCACGACGAGGTCGTAGAAGCGTCGCGGCTGCAGCCGGGGGAGCAGGCCCATCTGCGCGCGCGACTCCACCTGGAACACGCCGATGGAGTCGGCGCGGCACAGCATGTCGTAGACGGCCGCCTCCTCTTTCGGGAGCGTCTCGAGGGTCCACGTCTCGCCCGTCGCCTCGCGGATGATGTCGAAGCAGTGCTGCAGCGCGGCGAGCATGCCGAGGCCCAGCAGATCGAACTTGACCAGGCCCATCCACGCGGCGTCGTCCTTGTCCCACTGGATGACCGTGCGCTTGTCCATGCGCGCGTGCTCGATCGGCACGACCTCGCCGACGGGGCGCTCGGTGAGCACCATGCCGCCGGAGTGGATGCCGAGGTGCCGCGGCGCCTTCAGCAGCTCGGTCGCGTAGCGCACGACCTCCTCGGGGATGTCGTGGTCGGGTCCCGTCTCGAGGGAGGCCCCCCATCCCTCCACCTGCTTCGACCAGGCGTCCTGCTGCCCGGGGGAGAAGCCGAGCGCCTTCGCCATGTCGCGCACCGCGTTCTTCGGCCGGTACTGGATGACGTTGGCGACCTGGGCGGCACGATCCCGGCCGTACTGCTCGTAGACCCACTGGATGATCTCCTCGCGGCGGTCGGAGTCGAAGTCGACGTCGATGTCGGGCTCCTCGTCGCGCAGCGCCGAGAGGAACCGCTCGAACGGCAGGTCGAAGAAGATCGCGTCGACGGCCGTGATGTCGAGCAGGTAGCAGACGGCGCTGTTGGCGGCCGAGCCGCGCCCCTGGCAGAGGATGCCCCGGCGCCGCGCCTCCTGAACGATGCCGTGCACGATGAGGAAGTAGCCGGGGAAGTCCTTCTGCTCGATGACGTGCAGTTCCTTCTCGATGCGGGTGCGCACCTCCTCCCGACGTCCGGGGTACTTGCGGTCGACGCCCTCCCAGACGAGGTGCCGCAGGTGCGCCATGGGGGTGCACCCGTCGGCGAGGTCGAGCTTCGGCAGCGCCGGCCTGGCCCGGCGCAGCGGGAAGGCGAGCTCGTCGGCGAGCGGCACGGTGCGCTCCACGGCGCCGGGGTAGCGGGAGAACAGCCGGGTCATCTCCGCCCCCGAGCGCAGATGCGCCGCGGTGTGGGAGGGCAGCCATCCGTCGAGATCGTCCATGCTGCGGTTCGCGCGCACGGCGGCGACGGCGGCGGCGAGGCGGGCGTCGGACGGCGCGGCGTAGTGCACGTTGTTGGCCGCGACCGTGGGGAGGCCGGCGTCGTGCGCGAGCAGGGCGAGGGCGTCGTTGCGGCGCGAGTCGAGCGGGTCGCCGTGGTCGACGAGCTCGACGTGCACGTTCTCCCGGCCGAACAGCGCCGTGAGCCGGTCGAGCTCTGCGCGAGCGCCGTCGAGGGAGCCCGCCGCCCGCACGGCCGGCTCGAGCCTCCGGCGCACGGAGCCCTTGCGGCATCCCGTGAGCACGACCCAGCGCCCGTCCCCCTGGGCGGCCAGCTCCTCCAGGTCGTAGAACGGGCGGCCCTTCTCTCCGCCGCGCAGCTGAGCCCGCGTGAGCGCCGCGGAGAGCCGGTGGTAGCCGTCCTCCCCGCGTGCGAGCACGAGCAGATGCGACCCCTCCGGATCGGGGTGCCCCTTCTGCGGCTCGCGCAGCCCGATCGACAGCTCCGCCCCGAAGACGGTCTTCACCGATGTGCTCTCCGCGGCCTCGGCGAACCGCGCCAGGCCGTAGAAGCCGTCATGGTCGGAGAGTGCGAGCGCATGCAGGCCGAGGCGCTCCGCCTCCTCCACGAGCGCCTCGGGCGACGACGCGCCGTCGAGGAACGAGAACGACGAGTGCGCGTGCAGCTCGGCGTAGGGCACGGCGTCGTCCGGCCGTTCGATGGACGGCGGCGCATAGGCGCCGCGCTTGCGGCTCCAGGCGGGGCTGTCGCCGCCGTCGGCCCCGGCGGGAACGGGATCGGGGCGGCTGCCGTTCAGCGCCTTCTCGAGCGTCGACCACGGGACGGGAGGGTTGTGGAAGCCCATCAGGCGTACCTGCCCTCGATGCGCCATGCCCCGCCCTCGAGCACGAGCAGCCAGGCGTCCTGCGCGGCGTCGACGATCTGGAACCGGTGCGCTCGCCGCATCCGCTCGGCGTCCCAGACGCGCTCGACGACGGGCCACGGGCCCGCCCAGGCGATCACAGCCCGCCCGTCGACGACGGCGGGCGGCGTCGTGAGCGCGCCGCGCTCGTCGACGTCGACCGCGACCCCGCCCTCTCCCGTCACGCGCACGGAGCGGGGCGGATGGAGCACCTCGCTCGGGAGCGGAGCGGGCAGGGAGCCCGGCCACGGCTCCTCCCTGCTCTGCGCCGGCCGCTCGCCGTCGCCCCATGGCACGCGCACCTCGCGCTCCTCGAGCCAGCGGCCGCCGCCGATCGCGGGGGAGACGACGCCGCGATGGCCGAGCATCGCCTGCACGCGCGACATGGCGTGGTGCAGCCGCTCGTCGGGACCCTGGCCGATGAGCGCGGGCTGGTGGTGAACGCTGTCGTCGACGGCCTCCGGCTCGATGCGCACGTGCACGATGCCGCCCGCGAGGGCGCCGCCCTCCTCGGCCTGCAGCTGCCAGCGCACGCGGTCGACGAGGGCGGCGGGGTCGAAGCGCGTGGGGTGCAGCCACACCCGCTCGCTGCGCGTGCCGTGGTCGTCGGTGAGGACGATGCGCGCCTCGGTGCACACGAGCCCCTCCTCGCCGAGCGCCGTGCACACGTCGTCGCACATCTGCCGCACGGCGAACGCGATCTGGTCGGCGAGCTCCAGTGGCGGCTCGAGCGCGAGCTCCCTGGCGAGCTCGGGCGGGGGCGTGCGCGGCTCGACGGCGCGCGAGTCGGCGCCCCGTGCGAGGTCGTGCAGACGCACGCCGTCGGCACCGAGCCGCGCCCTGACCTGCTCGACGTCGAGGGCGGCGAACCCGCCCAGGGTCTGCACCCCGAGCTTCACGAGGAGCGAGACGAGCGCCTCGTCGTCGATCGCGGCGATCGAAAGCGGCGCGAGGAACGCGGCGGAGGAGCCGGGCGCGATGAGGCGGACGGGGGCATCGGGCGTCGTGAGGCGCGCGGCCCTGTCGGCCGTGAAGACGCCGTCGGCGATCCCGACGCGGGCGCCGGGGAGGCCGAGCTCCCCGAGCGCCTCGAGCAGCCGGGCGGCCGCCTCGTGCTCGCCCCCGTAGAAGCGCGCGGGCCCGCGCGCGCGGATGGCCGCGAGGCCGGGGCGGAGCGGCTGCACGCCGGGGGCGAGCTCGTCGAGGCGCGTCAGCACAGGGAGGAAGGCGCGCTCGTCGCGCCCGGCGTCGGCCGCGACGATGCGCAGCGACGGGCACGCCGACTGGGCGTCGCGCCGCCGCTGCCCGCGCCGCACCCCCTCCGCCCTCGCGGAGGCCGAGCACGCCACGACGCGGTTCGCGTGCAGCACGGCGATCGGCGGGGCGGCGTCGGCCGTCGTCGGGCCCGCGGCGGGCGCGACGGGGCCGTGGCGCGCGGAACGGCGCTCCGCCGTGCGCGCGGCGGTGCGCAGATGCGCCGTGACGGGCCAGTCGGGCAGCCACACGACGAGCGACCGGGTCATCCGATCGCCGCCAGACCGCGGCGCGGCGCGCGCATCCTCTGCTCGGCGCGCGCGAGCACGTCGCGGGCACGGGCTGCCCTGTCGTCATCGGGCGTCGTCGCCGCCGGCTCGGGTGCGGGGACGGGCGCCAGGCGCGGGCGGGAGACGGCGACAGGCGCGCCCTGCGGGCCGGGCAGCTGCACGCGCACGCGGCGCGGCACGGGGGAGCGCCGGCCCGTCGCGGCGACGGTCACGGTGCGGGCGGAGAGGAGGCCGTGCCCGTCGCCGATGCCCGACCAGGACGGATCCTCCAGGCGCAGCACGGCCTCGGCCTGCGGCCAGCGGCCCGTCACGAGCAGGACGCCGCCGCGGTCGCGCAGGCGCGCCGAGAGCCGGGCGACGTCGGCGTCGCGCGGGACGCCGGCGGGGCGCACGGCGATGACGGGGAAGACCTCGGCGATCGCGGAGACGGCTGCGAGCCAGCGCTCGCCGGGCTCGGGGACGAGGGCGAGACGGGAGAGGTCGACGCCCGCCGCCTCCGCGGCCTCCGACGAGAGATCGGGCATCCCCACGGCGGCGCACCACGACCCCGCGCGCGACGGCTCGGCGAGCAGGGCGAGGAGGAGGCTCGCCGAGGGATCGAGCGCGTACGCCGCGCCCGGGCGGAGACCGCCCTCGGGGAAGAGCGGGGAGAGCGCGCCGTGGACGGGGAGCGCGTCGACCCGCGCGCTCGCCCGCTGCATCCTGCTGATCTCGGTCTGCAGACGCAGCACCTCGACCGGAAGCGCCATACCCACCCCGCCATCATAGAAACTATGTTCTACCCCGTCCAGCGGGGACGTTCGAACACTATTTCCGACCTCCGACATCGGCATCGGAGGGGCGGGACCCGTTCAGGCGGGGTCGGAGAACGCCCCCTTCGGGACGAGGAGGAGCGCCGCCGCGGCGACGAGGGCCGTGACGCCGCACACGACCCAGACCGTCACATAGCCCGCGAACGACCCCGCCGTGCCCTCGGCCGCACCCGCGCCATCCGCGACGCCCTGCAGCAGGGCGATGCCGAAGACGCAGGAGGCGATGGCGCCGCCCACCGTCTTCACGGAGTTCGTGAGGCCCGTCGCGACGCCGGTCTGCGCGGGCGGGGCGGCCGCCGCCGCGGCGGCGGGGAGGGCGGCGACGAGCGCACCGGAGCCGACGCCCGCGATCATCATGTTCACGACGACCTGCCCGTACGAGTCGTGCAGCGGCAGGAAGAGGAGGTACCCCGCGCCCACGAGCACGGAGGCGGAGACGAGCGCCGACCGCGGCGTCGCCCGCCGCGAGGCGAGGGGGTAGAGGAGCGCGCCCGCGATCATCGCGACGAGATAGAGGCCGATGATGAGCGACGTCGAGAACCCGCTCGTCCCGAGGCCGTATCCGTGCACGGCGGGATCGGTGCGGGCGAAGGTCGACAGCGGCGCCTGCGCGCCGAGCACGCTCACCCCGAACAGCCCGGCGGTGAGGAAGACGGGCCACAGCGCGGCATCGGCGAACATCCGGACGTCGATGAGCGGATCGGGGTGACGCCGCTCCCAGAGGGCGAACGGCGCGAAGAGGCCGACGCCGAGCAGGACGACGAGCCAGGCGGCGAGGTCGCCCGGCCCTCCCAGACGCAGCAGCGACAGGCCGCCCGTGAACGCGATGAGCGCGAGAGAGACGAGCACGAGGCCGACCGTGTCGAAGCGGCCTCGATCCGCGTGCGGCCCCTCGGCGACGCCGAAGAGGATGACGACGAAGCACGCCGCGACGCACAGGGCGGGGATGAGCAGGACCACGCGGAGCGGGAGCGCGTCGACGAGGGCCCCGCCGACGAGCGCTCCGGAGATGGCGCCGGCCTCGAGGGACGCGACGAGGATGCCCGCGGCGCGGGCGGTGAGCACGGCGGGCGCCCCGAGCGCCCGAGACCGCGACCAGATCAGGGCGATCTCGAGCGGGAGCCAGACGACGTAGAAGCCCTGCAGCGCCCATGCGGCGAGGAAGAGAGGGAAGGAGTCGATGAACGGGAGGGCGAGCGAGGCGACCGCCGTGACGGCCGTCGACACGAGCAGCATGCGCTTGTGCCCGACGAGGTCGCCGAGCTTCGCGAAGGCCGGCACGACGAGGGCCGACAGCATGAGCTGCGTGCCCTCGAGCCAGTTCACGTCGGCGTCGTGGATGCCGAGATGGCGCGCGATGTCGGTGAGGAGCGGCGTGTAGTAGCCCTGCAGCACGCCGCTCGTGAACTCGACGGCCGCGAGGAAGCCGACGACGGTCGTGAGCACTCCGAGACGCGGTGCGGAGCGCGCTGCGGTGCGGGAGCGCGCCGGGCGCACGATTCGGGTCACACCGTCACGGTAGACCCCTCGCGAGCCCGCTGTCAGAACAGATCGAGGAACGCGCCGTCGACGCCGTACTCGACGACCGTCGTCTCGTACGCGCCGGGGAGGTAGAAGAGCATCGTCACGGGGTAGGCGTCGCCCCAGAACGGCGAGCGGTCGACGATGAGGTACGGGTCGTCGTCGCCTCCGGGATCCATGCCTGCGCGGGAATACGCGTCGGCGAGCAGCTCGGGCACGCGCTCCCACGGGACGTCGGACAGGCGGAAGACGTCGCGGGCCGGGTCGGATGCCGTGGACCCCGTGCCGTCGACGGTCGCCCTGCGCTCCTCGTACGAGTAGTCGTCGAACGTGTCGGCGCCGGCAGCCGTCGCGAGCGCCGTGTCGATCCAGGTCGGGAACACGGTGACGCCGGTCGTCTCGTCGGAGTCGCCGGCGGCCTGGAGGCGCTGGATGGCGAGGGGCAGCCCCGACGCCAGCAGGTCCTCCACGGGCTTCGCGACGCCGGTCGCCTTCGGGCCCGCGGCGAGGACGTCGTCGTGGAGTCGGCCGTCGGCGGTCGCATCGTAGGAGTACGACGTGTAGTCGTCTCCGAACGACACCCGGACGACGAGCGGCTCGCGCACGTCGTCGACGGGCCATCCTCGCTCGACGAAGGCGTAGGGACCGCTCGTGAGATCGCGACGGTCGACGTCGGCGACCTCGACCGCGCGCTCGATGAGGGCGGGGAAGGCGCCCCACGCGACCTCGTCGAGGTGGAAGCGCTCGAGCTCCGGATCGGTCGGCTGGATGGTCGCGGCTCCATCGCGCGTCGCCGCGCCGTCGCGGAACGTCCAGGTGTCGAAGGTGGTCGCCCCGTCGGATGTCGCCATGTCGGCGATGACGTACTCGCCGTAGACGTTGACGCCCACGCTCTCGTCGGTGCCGGAGGCCTCGGCGATCGCGGCGATCGCGGTCTCCAGGCGCCCCTCGGCGAAGAAGGACGTGCGGTCCTCGCCCGTCGCGATCTCCGCGACGGCGCGCTCGACGTCGGCGGACGCGGGGAGGAGGACGGCCGCGGCGCCGGCGGCGAACAGGGCGGCGTACGCGGCGAAGCGCCATCCGCGGCCCTTCCTCCCGATGCCGATGAGCGGACCGGTGCGGCGCGGCTTCGGCGGCTCCGCCCCCAGCACGACGGGGCCGGCGCTCCAGTCGCTCATGCGGTCGCGGCTCGGCAGCCGCGCGACGCGCGCCTCGCCGTCGTCGAGCCGGTCGTCGACGAGGACGACGTCGGGGGTGTCGGGGTGCAGCCGGGCGACGGCGACGGCAGCCCCCGGCTGCAGGCCGGGCAGATCGACGATGTCCACCAGCTGGCGGATGGTGGTCCGGTACGGGGCACGGTCGGAGGGCGCGATCGAGAGATCGAGCTCGCACACGGGCTGGTCGTTGATCGTCGTCCCCGTGCGGCGGATCGCGTCGACGCGTGCCGCGGCGATGCGGCCGGCGGTGCGGGCCTCGGCGACGAGCTTCGGCGAGGCCGTGGCGAGCGAGCCCATCGTGCGTCCGACGAGGAACAGGGGGAGGGCGATGGAGAGGACGACGATCGCCGTGATCCAGACCCACATGAACCGCTCGTCGACGAGGAGGCCGAACAGCACGGCCGCGAGGCCGGCTCCGAGGGCGAAGGCGCTGAGGAGGCGGATCACGCCTCCAGGTTAGTGAAGCCTCCAGGGGCGCACGACGCGCGGGAGGCGCGGAATGGCGTGTCGTCGCCATCCGTTGTACTCTGTAGTGCTCGGGCGTGCCCGAGGTTGACAACTCCACAGTGCGACAGCGGTTCCCTTCGCATGAAGGATTCCCGGGGCTGATCGGTTTCGACAGTGCTTGCGAATCTGCGAGAAGCGGGCCGAGGATGCAGGGTTATCTCGTAAACGCTCCCTGCGAACCAATAAGTGCCGAAACCAAGCGCACTGACTTCGCCCTCGCTGCCTAAGCGAGCCCGATAGTCCGTCAGACCGTGGGTGATCCCGACACGGATTCTGGCGTCATCTAGGGATCTCGCTGCGCGGCGGTGTCGGGACGCCGCGCGGGACTCTTTCTCGACTGGGCTCGTCGACTTAGGTGTTCGTGACAAAGGTCGGAGCCGAGCAGAACGCTTTCACGGACTGCGCCCGGAGAAGCCCCAGAGACTCAGCGCTGGACGGGGGTTCGATTCCCCCCAGCTCCACCAACCACTGTCGCCTGTGGATAACCCCCGCGATGCCATACGAGAGTAGGCATCGCGGGGGTTTTTCTATGCCCGGATGCGGGTCGCCGACGGGTCGTTTGGACACAGTTTGGACACACTCGCTCACGCGGCCAGGCTGGCGAGCGCGACGGCCGCGGCCTCGCGTCCACGCTCGTCCATGCGCACGGCCACGTCGTCGAGGTCGTCCTCGAAGAGGTCGGCGTACGTGTCCAGCGTCATCGCGGCGGACTTGTGGCCGAGCATCCGCTGCACGGCCTTTACGTGCGCGCCCGCGCTGATCGCGAGCGACGCCGCCGTGTGGCGCAGGTCGTGGATCGTGAGTCGTTCGATGCCGGCCGCGGTTTGAGCGGCCCGGAACCAGCTGCCGGAGTCCTCGTCGGTCTTCGGCCTGCGGATCACGCCGCCGAGGTCTCCCGCGAATAGGTACGCGTCAGGCCCCTTGCCCTTCGCGAGACCTCGCAGCGTGGTCGCGAGGAACGCCGGGTAGGGCACGCTGCGTCGCTCCCACGTCTTCGGCTCGCCGATCTCGATCTCGCCGTCGACCTCGACCGCGTTCTGGCGGACGTGGACTCGGCGCCGCACGGTGTTGAGGTCGCGGACGCGGAGGCCGACGGCTTCACCCCAGCGCAGGCCGGTGTAGGCCAGGAAGATGACGAGGGGCCCGCGCACGGGATCCGCTACCGCCTTCGCGAACGCTGCGGCCTCTGCGTCCGAGAGGTAGCGGCGGTCCTTCTTCGCCGTCTTCCGGGGCAGGTTCTCGAGTCCGCGGGCTGGGTTGCGGTGGATGCGGCGGTCGCGCTGTGCGTCGTCGAGGATGCCCGCGAGCACGCCGAGTGCGCGCAGCACGACGGACGCGGACCTACCGCCTGTGGTCTGCTTCGTCTCCCGCTTCCGCGTGACGGGAGCGACGCCCTCGACCATGTCCTGGATCCACGTCTCGACCGCGCTCGCCGTCACGTCCTTGACAGCAATGTGTCCCCAGCGCGGTTCGACGTGGACCGTCCACGCCACCTCGATCGAGTGGTACGACGACGGCTTCAGTCCGCTCTTCTTCCTGAGCCATGCAGTCGAGAGCTCGCCGATGGTGATGCGGCCGCGCGCGGGGTCGACGTAGTCGCCTGTGGCCTTCGACACGACGACGCCGGCAGCGTACGTCTCGGCGTCGCGCTTCGTCTTGAACCCGCGCTTGCGGGTCTGGGCGCCGTCCGGCTTCCGGTAGCGGACCTCCCACCGGCGCCCGGATGCGGTCTCGTAGGACTTCACTGCGCCGGCCATCAGTGGGTCTCCCCGATGTCGTGCTTCTCGTCCCACTGCCCGGAGCCCATGCGCGGCGCGACGTAGAGGACGTCGCCGAGCCTGAGGAGACGGCGCTGGTACGCGCGCACGAGCTCCGGCACGACGTCGAGATCGAACGCCATCGACGCGAGGTGGCCGTCGCGCAGACGCTCCACCTCGGCGTAGCGGTCGCGGTCGATGAGGTAGCACGCCGCCCATTCGTCTGCGGCGAGCTCCTGACGCTTCCTGAGGAGGCCGAGCTGCGTCGGGCGGTGCTCGAGGACGACGTGGCCGAGTTCGTGCGCCAGCACGCCGCGGGCGTCCCGTCGGAACAGCCCGGGGCGGATGCGGATGCGGTTCTCTCCGGGCCGGTATCCACCGAGGTGCTTCCCGTGCCCTTCGTAGACCTCCATGCCGAGGTCGTGGGCGAGCTTCAGTAGGTCGTGCATGGTGTCCCCCTCAGGCACCGTCGTAGTCGGCGTCCGTCTCGCCCTCCGGCCTAGGGGAGATCGTCTCCGATGCGACTTCCTCGAAATCCTCGTCCTGGTCACCGACATTCCGGTTGGGGAACTGGTGGACGTTGGCGAACGCGACCGACGCCGGCTGGTCGAACAGCGATCCCATCTCGGTCACGCCCAGGCGGCGCGCGACTTCGGCCACGAGCTCCTCCTCGCTGGCCGCGTGCAGTGCTGTCTCGCTGTCGCCGGCGCCGACGTCCTCGCGGCTGAGGTGGCCCATCGCGAGAAGGTCGGGGAGCACCGCGCGGCTATACGCGCGAGCGAGGTCGCGGACGAACTCGAAGGACAAGCTCCCGGCTGCCGCCTGGCGGGAAAGGGTCGCGTGCGTCGTGCCGATCTTGCGCGCTGCCTCACGGATCGAGTCGTTGCCTCGGACCTTGTCTAGCCACCGCATGCTCTCGTTCATGGCTCAATCTTGAACCAAAGATGGATCATGCGCAAGCCAAATTGAACGTCAGCTTGACAGCGCGGAACACCGGCGCGACAGTTGGTACATGAACAAGCCAAATGGTGAGGCGGCGAGCCAGCCGCCCCTCGTGATGATCCGCCCTGGACTGCTCGAGCGCCTCCGCCTGCAGTCCACCGTCCGCAGCGACGAGGCGTTCGCACGCCTGATCGGTGTCAGCCGGCCGACCTACCAGCGCCTCAAGGCGGGGGAGGAGCCCACGCTCCGCACGATCGTCGGCATCGCTCAGGCGTTCGGGCTCGGGCTCGGCGAGGTCGTCCAGATCGTGCAGCCCGATGCGGCGGCCGAAGAGAGCGCGGCGGCCTGAGATGCCCAGCAACGTCACGCCCATGAAGGCGGCGCCCTCCGTCCGGTACCTCTCCCCGGAGCAGGTCGCGGAGATGGCCCCCGGGATCACGGTCGAGACGCTGCGGGAGCGCCGCAAGCGGCGCCAGAAGCCCGACTACTTCAAGCCGACCGGCGGGACAGACTCTCGCGGTGCCGTGCTCTACCTCGAGTCCGACGTGCTCGCGTGGATCGCGGCGTCTCGGGTCACGACACGAGAGGCGAGCTGATGGCTTCCGTGCCGATGGTGACGGCGCGCGTTGCGCTCGTCGTGACGAGCGTCGGGTGCCTGGCCCAGTCCGCTGTCGCGAGCGCTGCAGCCCTGACTCCGGTCCACAACGGGGCGACGCTCCTCGGTGCGATCGCAGGTCTCGCGGCCGTCGCGACGCTCGCGCCCGTGCGTCGTGCCGCCTCGGTGCTCGTCGTCCGTGTGTGCTTCGACTGCCGTGACGGCCGGCACCTCGCGTGCGACGGGTGTGACTGCACCGAAGACCACCAGGAGCGTGCGGTGGCGGTGCGTCATGGCGCGTAGGTGGCGGATGCAGCGCGTGCCGGCGGCGACGGTGACGCGGGAGATCCCGACGGTCGATGTCGAGCCTCGGGGACTGGGCGCAGGGTTCGTTGCCGCGACGGCCGCGGGTGTGCTCGCGACGGTGCTCGGCGCGCTCGCTCTCGTGGTTGGGGGTGTCTCGTGAGCACGCTCCTGGACGCCGACACGGTCGTGCTCGAGGGGCTCGAGTTCGAGGTGCCCTGCGGGCGCTCGTGCCCTGACCACCCGCACGCGGCGACGCACTCGTGCACGTGCCGGTCGTGCGGCGACCTGGTGCTGCTGTGCGCGACGTGCATCGCGGCGCTCAACGAGCGGCTCGCGTCGGATGCGCTCTTCGTGCTCGTGTGCTTCGCCTGCCATCGCATGACGACGAGGTGCGTCGAGGATCTCGCGATCGTGGTGCCGCTGTGATCGTCTTCGGGTTCGACCCATCGCTGACGACGTCGGGCGTCGCTGGCCTGGAGTATGCCGGCGGCCACCGTGCGATGAACGCGCGGCGTGTGACCGCGCCGGCGCCCGCTGGCGCAGAGCACCCGATCGCGGAGGAGCGGCGCCGGATGCGGCGGATGCTGACGGGCATGCTCGTGGGCGTCCCCGCCCAGGTCGACCTGTCCGTGGTGGAGGGCCCCGCGATCGCGGGGAAGTTCCGGGGGAAGGCCGACGAGCGCGCGGGGTTGCGCTGGATGCTCATCGACCAGCTGCTCGCCCGTGGGCCGGTCGCGGTCGTGACGCCGAACACGCGTGAGCTCCTGGCTGTGGGGCGTGGGTTCGCGCGTGGCACGTCGCAGGCGGTCCGCAAGGGCGCAGTGCTCGACCGGGTGCGCGCCACGTTCCCCGAGGTCCAGATCCCGGACCACAACGCTGCGGACGCGGTCGCGCTCGCAGCCGCCGGCGCTCACGCGCTCGGCATGCCGATGACGTACTCGGCCAAGCAGATTTCGGCGCACGCGGGCATCGCGTGGCCGGTGAAGGTGGCGGGCTGAGGCCCGCCGGAGAGATGGGAAACGACATGACGGTCCAGTTCTCGGGGCAGCGCCCCGGCGCAGAGCTCAACGGTCTGGAAGACCTCCACGACGACCTGATGAAGGCCGACGCCGAAGACGTGCTCGTCGTGGGGATCGTGCGGCGCGCGAAGCGCGTCCTGAACGACGAGAAGGACGAGCAGTACCCGGTGGTCCGGTTCGCGCGCGTCGAGCCTGTGCTCGACGACGCCGGGCGGAAGACGGTGCAGCAGCTGCTCGATCAGGCGTACCGCGCCCGCACGGGCAACGAGGCGCTCGACCTGCCGGAAGTCGAGGGCGAGTGATGGCTGAGGAGAAGAAGGTCGCGACCCTCGTGCGGAAGCTTCGGGGCAGTTGGTCCGGCGACGCACGTCTGTACCGTCTCGAGCCGCCTCTTCCGGCGCAGGACTGGGATGGGAACGAGACCGGCGGGGAGTACTCGCAGGTCATCGTCTCGGCGGTCGTCGTCCAGTACACCGGCAAGCCCGAGACATACATCTTCCCCGCGACCGCCGACGGCGAGATCGCGAGCTGGAACGAGCTGCCCGGCTCGTTCCAGGGCGATCTCGATCACGCAGCGGCGCTGCGCGGAGCCGGCTACGAGGTGGCGTCGTGAGTCGCGCCGCGCGGTTCCGGCGTCCGTCGCCGGCGCTCGCCGCAGAGCGGATGCGTCTGCAGGCGTCCGTGCGCCCGACGGCGCGCGAGATGTTCCCGATCCTGCGTGAGCGTCTGCTGGCGTCGCGCCCCGTGATCGGCGAGATCGACGGGACACCGGTGTACGGCGAGCCCACCTTCCGCAACGTCATCGAGAACGGAGTCCTCCGATGAGCACGCCCTCCCTGTTCCCCACGTTCAAGCGCCGCAACTTCGGGCGCGGCCACGCCTACTACCTCGACGGCGAGAAGGTCGACGGCGTCACGACGCTGCTCGGCGACGGCGCCCGGAAGAAGGCCCTCGAGGCGTGGAACGGCAACGTCGTTGCCGACTACGCCGTCGACCACTGGGACGAGCTGTCGCAGCTGTCGTTTTCGCAGCGTCTCGACCGGCTCAAGAAGTCTCGCTACGAGGTGCGCGACGAGGCCGCACGCCGCGGTACGGAGGTGCACTCCCTAGCCGAACAGATCATCAAGGGCCAGCAGGTCGCTGTCCCGGACGAGCTCGCGGGGCACGTCGAGTCGGCTGTGCGGTTCATGGACGACTGGGAGGTCGAGGAACTCCTCGTCGAGGCGGCCGGCGTGAACGTCGAGCACCGCTACGGCGGCACGTTCGACCTGCTCTTCCGGACGCGCCGGTTCCCGGGGCGCACGTTCCTCGGGGACTGGAAGACGTCGCGCGACATCTACGGCGAGACGGCGATGCAGCTCGAGGCGTACTCGCGGTTCGACTTCGTCGTCGGCGAGGGCGGCGGCGAGGTGCCGCTCGAGGGCTTCGGGATCACGGACCACGTCGCGATCCACATCAAGTCGGACGACTACGTGGTGTACCCGATGCAGCGCGGCGACGACGTGTGGTCGCGGTTCCTCGCAACGGCGGCGTCGGCGCGGGCGAACCGGAAGGACGACATCGACGCGCTGCGCGGTGACGCGATGTACCTGCCGGGGGTGGCGGCATGAACCGGTGGGAAGCGGGAGCAATCGAGTACACCGACGCCGAGAAGATCCGGCAGGCACTCGTGGGCCGGTCGATTGTGAGCACGATCAGCGAGGGCGAGGAGTACAAGCGTGTGCTCTCGTTCGTCCTCGACGACGGAACGTTGCTCAAGGCGCATGCCACGGACGGCGGCTGCAGCTGCACGAATGGGTGCTTCAGCGTGGAGCCGGTAGCCAGCGTGGCCGGCACCATCCTGAACGTCGAGGTCAAGGAGTTCGAGGAGAGCTACGGCTCGGAAGCGAAGGAGATCACGCCCGGCTCCATCACCGACGGCGGCGCGACCATCCAGATCTTCGTCTACACGGATCTCGCAGCAGGGGGGCACGTCCTCGTGGAGTCCGAGGGGCAAGACAACGGCTACTACGGCTGGGGCTTCTGGCTCTCCGTGCACACCCCTGAGGGGGCGTCGGCATGAGCGAGGAGCAGGACGAGGCTCCCGTCGAGGAGTCGAGGTCGGTGGCCGTTGAGGTGCACCACCAGCAAGGCGGCCAGATGACGGCGGGCGCTTCGGTGTCCGCCGCCGGCGCCGAGCACGGGTCGGAGGAGCTGCTCCGCTTCGTGCGCGACCTACAGCTCGCCTATCAGGCGGCACAGATGCTCGTGTCGACGTCGTTCGTCCCGCAGTCGTACTCGGGCAAGGCGACGGAGGCCGCGGCAGCGATCGTGACCGGTCAGGGCCTCGGCCTGGACCCGCTCGCGTCGCTTCGGTCGATGGACGTCATCCAGGGCACGCCGGCATTCCGTGCGATCACGATCCGCGCGATCGTGCAGGCGCACGGGCACGACATCTGGGTCGAGGAGTCGACCTCGCACCGGGCGATCGTGAAGGGACGCCGCAAGGGGACCGACAAGGTCGAGACGTCGACGTGGGACATGGACCGTGCCCGCGGGCTGAACCTCCTCGGGAAGTCGAACTGGAAGAACCAGCCGGGCGCGATGCTCGTCGCTCGCGCGACGGCGGAGGTTGGTCGTCTGATCGCGGCCGACGCGCTGCTCGGCATGGCGTACTCCATCGAGGAGCTCGAGGACGGCGCGACTCCGCGGCCGGAGGAGCAGGTCGCGCCGAAGCCGCGCGCGACACGCACCGCGGCGCGCGAGCCCCGCGAGGTCGCTGCGGCGCCCGCCGACGCCGCGCCCGCCGAGGAGCCGACGCCGGAGCCCGAGGCCCTCGCCGATGGTCCGACGCCCGCGGGTGACCCGCTGCAGATGACTCCCGAGGAGCTCGCGGAGTACGGCGTGGACGGAGCGCAGCCGTGACCGCCCTGCGTTACGACGTCGAGGACGCCGTGCAGGGCTACCTCGCGCAGCCCGCGAACTTCGGAGACGACGACGCCAAGGGGCGCCTGGCCGAGGCCGACGCGTTCCGTGCCGGTGTGGAGTGGGCCGAGGTGCGCACGATCCCGGGCGCGGTGCCTGCGGGGCGCCTGGTCCCGGGGGATGTCGTCGAGGCGGAGGAGCAGCAGCTCGCTGTCGTCGCGGTCCGCACCGATCGCGACGTCGTGCGCCTCATCACCTGGACGCAGGGCGGCGCGGAGGTCGTGCTCGAGCGTGGCATCGACCAGCTCGTGGACGTCGTCGAGACGGGAGCGTTCCGGCGATGACGACCGTCGAGCACACCGACGACGAGCTGCTGGTCTGGCCCAATGGCGAGTTGGTGGACGTCGCATCGATCGAGGCGTACGCGGAGGAGGCGCGCGTCGTCGCGTCGCACTCGCTGGATGACGGCACGATTCGCACGCCCGACTGGGTGATCGGTGAGCTCGCGAAGGTGTCGAAGGTCGCGTCGAAGATGGTCGTCGTGATCCTCCGGGCGGAGGAGCACAAGCGGGCTGCGGCAACTCGGCTCGAGCGTGCGAAAGCCCGGAAGCGAGTCCGGGTCGCGCACCTCCCGGCGGCGCAGCAGACGGCGCAGATCGTGCTCGCGACGCAGGAGGAGAAGGACGCGTACGACGACGCCGTGACGGCGTTCGAGTATGCGCGCCGGATCGGGAACCTCCTCAGCGACTACACGGGTCGGGTGCAGTCGATCGGGAAGCAGGTCGAGCTGACCTACCGCGCTGAGACAGGGCGCAGCTGATGGGCGTCGGCGACTTCGCGCCGGCGACGGTGCGGCTGGTGTTCTTCCAGCGCGAGGGGGAGCGGTGCTTCCGGTGCCGCCGCCCCCTCCGCTGGGAGGACCGCGGGATCGGCTGGTCGGCGCACCACCGGAAGCCGCGCGGCGCCGGCGGGACGTCGAACCCGGCGATCGCGTCGGCCGCGAACCTCCTCATCCTGTGCGGCTCGAGCGTGACGGGCTGCCACGGCTTCACGGAGTCACACAGGGACTCCGCGAGGGAGCAGGGGCTCCTCATCCCGCTGCACGGGCGGGGACCGAATTACGAGCCGACGGCGGTGCGTGTGCGCCGCCGTGATGGCTCCTGGTGGCTGCTGACGGCGAAGGGCCGAGCAGTCGAAGTGATGGAAGGGAAGACGCGATGAGCAGGGCAGAGGGGTTCGCCGCCATCCCGAACTGGATGGTCCGCGACAAGCGGGTGCCGCGGAATGCGGTGCTGGTCTATGCCTCGCTCGCCTCACGGTCGGGACTCGGCGGGATCCACCCGTCGCAGGCGACAATCGCCACAGAGAGCGGTCTGAGCGAGCGCACCGTGCGCTCGATGCTGGCGGAGCTCGAGACGCTCGGTGTCGTGCAGCGTGTGCGCCGCACGACGGGGAAGCGGGGCCGCGGGAACCGTCTGCCCGACGGCTACACGCTGCACCCGAACGGCTCCCCGGAGCTGGCGGCAGATTTTGCCGGTAGCTCGGAGCTACCGGAAGACGACGCGATGCAACCGGCAACGGAAGGGCATGCAACCGGCAACGAGCAGCACGACGTACTCCTCTATAAGGCAGAACCCGTAGAGGTAGAACCCGGTGAGGTAGCGCCGCGCAAGCGCGGCTCCCGCATTCCGGAGCCTTTCATGCTGACGGCCGAGATGAAGGCGTGGGCGGCGGAGGAAGTGCCGGGCCTCGACGTCGTCGTGCACACGCGCGAGTTCGTCGATCACTGGCGGGCGGCGACCGGGGCATCGGCGACGAAGCTCGACTGGGTCGCGACGTGGCGGAACTGGATGCGCAAGTCGCATCGCTGGCAGGGCGAGCGCTCGGCGCAGCGCCCGATGCCGATCGAGCGCGCGCAGGCGGTCCTCGATATGGGCGCTCGGCTGCAGCAGCAGGCGGACGCGCAACAGGCTCGACGGGCGGTCGAAGCATGAACCTGCAGGAGACGGGCCAGCTGTTGATGCTGATCCAGGTCGTCGACAACAGGCGCATCGACGAGTCCGTGATCCTCACGTGGCACGAGCTGCTCGACGACGTCGAGCTCGACGTCGCGCGAGAGGCCGTGCGGATGCATCGCCGCGAGTCCGCCGCGTGGCTGATGCCAGCGCATCTGCTCGCGAACGTCGAGCGGATCCTGCACGCGGACCCGGCGCCGGAGGACGAGTACGGGAACCGGCTCGAGCTCGACGAGGGAGCGCTCGCCGCGCGCGCCCGGATCGAGGGCGGACGTCGGGCGGTGACCTCGTGAGCGAGCACGACGAGTACCCGCCGGAAGACCCGTACGCGCCGCCGGCGCCGCGCGTCGACGGGCACGCGCTCATCGAGCGGCAGGTGGTCGGCGCGATGCTCCGCTACCCGCACGCGGTGAAGGAGCTGCAGCGGCAGGTCGGGCCGTCGGACTTCAGCGACCTCCGGCTGGGGGCGATCTTCGGCGGCATCGTCGGGATGGCCGCGGCCGGTACCCCGGTCGACGCGCTCACAGTGTGGGACCACCTCGCGACGTGGGACGTCCGGGGCATCGAGATCACCGACCTGTACTCGTGGCACGACGCCGCGACGACGGCCGAGTCGGGGGAGTACCTCGCGACGAAGGTCCGGGAGTCGTCCATGCGGCGCCTGATGGCCGATGTCGGCGCGCGGCTGCAGGTGGCCGACGGCGACCCCGGCGTCGCGCTCGCCCGTGCGACGGAGGAGCTGCGCGCGCTCCGCGACCTCAGCGTCTCGAGCGAGGAGAACGTGCGCTGGCTGCGGGAGATGCTCAACGTCCCTGAGGAGGAGGACGACTACGACTGGGTGATCCCCGACGTGCTCGAACGTCAGGACCGCGCGCTGATCACCGCGGGCGAGGGCGTCGGCAAGTCGACGCTCATCCGGCAGATGACGCTGCTGCCATGTGCGGGCATCCACCCGTTCACGTTCGCGCCGATGAGGCCGATCACAGCGCTCGTCGTCGATGCGGAGAACAGCGAGAAGCAGTGGCGACGCAAGGCGCGCGTCCTCGCGGACACCGCGGCGATGCGTGGCGCACGGGATCCGCGGAACTCGGTCGCGGTGCACACGGTCGGGTCGATGGACATCACGAAGCCGAACGATCTCGGCCGCGTCCACCGGTGGATCGACCAGGCGAAGCCGGACCTGCTCGTGATCGGCCCGCTCTACATGATCACGAGCGGCGCCGTGAACGACGACGACGACGCGAAGCCCGTGCTCGCGGCGCTGCAGACCCTTCGCGAGCGGGGCGTGGCGCTGCTGATCGAGACGCACTCGGGCAACGCCGTCGGCCGCAACGGGGATCGCGACCTGCGCCCGATCGGATCCTCCGCGCTGCGCCGATGGCCGGAGTTCGGCCTCGGGCTCCGAGAAGACAAGCGGGAAGCGGGCTTCCGGAAGACGTACAGCTTCGTCCGGTGGCGCGGGGACCGGGACCGGCGCGCGTGGCCGGAGAAGCTCACCCGCGGCCAGGTGTGGCCGTGGGAACCGACGAACTACTGACGGATGGGAACCCTCATGACTCTGGGATCGATCGTCCTCCCGGACGACATGCGAACGCTGACGGGCTGGCAGGCGGTGTCCTGCGAGCGCAGCGACGAGGTGCGCGCCGAGCACCTCGACAAGACGGTGCGGTCCTCGCTGACCGACCTCGACGGGCGGTTCGGCGGCCCCGTCATCTTCACCGAGTGGGCGACTGCCGACGGGCGCCCGCTGCTCCGCGACTACCGATGGGGCGCCGCCGAGCGCCCGTGCGAGCACTACGAGCCCGAGGGGGGAGCCCGCTATGCCGATCACGTCTGAGGTGACGATCACGCTCGCGAGCGTCGAGATCACCGACACGTACCGCGTCGCGCTGACGACGCGGAAGAAGAGCACCGACCTCTCCGTCGACGATGCCCGCCAGCTCGCCGCCGAGCTCATCGCCGCGGCCGACCAGGTCGACGAGGCGCTCGCCGACATGCTCGCCACCTTCGACGAGGAAGGGCGGTTCGAGCCGATCCCGTCCGACCAGTGGCCGGAGCTCGCCGTCGAGGGCGACCCGCTCCCGATCTCGCCCGACTGCGAGCCGGGGAAGCACAGCGCGTGCACGGGCGACGCCTGGGACGACGTCAAGGACGTGCCGGCGCCGTGCTCGTGCGCATGCCACGAGGCCGGGGAGGTCACACGATGAGCGCCTGGCCGGAGACGATGAAGGTCGGCCCGATCCGGGAGTGGCCGGGCGAGCTCACCCGTGAGCGCCGGGCCGCCCCGTTCAAGACGTAGGAGTTCGACTCGTACCGTCGCCGCTCGACGCCGCTGTCGTCGACGCTGGAGCTGCTCGACCGTGAGCTGCGGATGCTCTCCGCGCGGGAAGCGGAGATGCTGGTCGCAATCGCGCCGGCCGACTTCCGTCTTGACGGAAAACCGCGCGCGCAGGCGAAGGCCGCGCACCCCGGCGTGATCCTCTCGTTCGACTCGAAGGTCGGGCACCTGTCGTACCCGTGCGACACGTTCACGACCTGGCAGGACAACCTGCGTGCCGTCGCGCTCGCACTCGAGGCGCTGCGGAAGGTCGATCGGTACGGCGTGACGAAGCGTGGCGAGCAGTACCGCGGCTTCCTCGCGATCGAGGCGACCGCGGTGCCGGACGGCTTCGCGACGGCGGATGACGCGCTCGCCTACCTCGGCAAGTTTCTGGGGCTCGGGCACGCCGAGATGAAGGTCATCCCCGGAGTGGTAGCTCGGGCTCTCCGCCGTGCGCAGCGCGACACCCACCCGGACCGCGGCGGCGATGAGGTCGCGTTCCACCGCGTCTCGCTCGCTGAGGCGAAGCTGCGTGAGGAGGGGCTCCTGTGAGCGCGCCGTGCTCGGGTGAGCTGTTCGCTGGCGTCGGCGGGCTCGGGATGGCGGTCGACGAAGTGTTCGGCACCCGTCCTGCCTGGTTCTGCGAGTTCGACGACGCCCCGTCGCGCGTGCTCGCGCACCACCACCCGGACGTGCCGAACTTC
The DNA here is from genome assembly GCF_039543865.1 of Microbacterium gilvum. Taxonomy (NCBI): domain Bacteria; kingdom Bacillati; phylum Actinomycetota; class Actinomycetes; order Micrococcales; family Microbacteriaceae; genus Microbacterium; species Microbacterium gilvum. Next base: position 106,706 of record NZ_BAABKO010000001.1, read on the forward strand.
GGCGACGTGACGAAGGTCGACTGGGCGACAGCGCCCCGTGTGCGTGTCATGTCGGGCGGGTTCCCCTGCCAGGACGTGTCCCTCGCGGGCCGTCGCCGCGGCATGGTCGCGAGCACCCGCTCCGGGCTGTGGTCCGAGTTCGCGAAGGCCATCGACATCATGCGACCCGACTGGGTCGTCATCGAGAACGTGAGAGGACTGCTCAGTGCCGAAGCACATAGCGACGTGGAGCCCTGCCCGTGGTGTCTGGGAGACGACGGTGAGCAACATGCTCTGCGGGCACTTGGAGCCGTTCTCGGAGACCTGGCCGACCTCGGGTTCGATGCGGAGTGGACAGGCATCCGAGCATCGGACGTCGGCGGCCCGCACGGCCGGTTCCGCGTCTTCATCCTCGCCTGGCCCCGAGAGCGCACTGCTGCCGACGCCGTCCGCGAATCCGTTCGAGGGAGAGCCCGAGGCATTCCTCGCGCGGCAGGCGAGGTTGAAAGACATGGGGATCAACGGGAACGGAGCGGGCGTGCCTCTCGCGATAGCGGTACGCATGCTCCCGTAGCGCTGCTGCCGACGCCGGACGCGTATGCCGCGGGCCGTGGTGGTTCGCAGCACCCGGACAAGCGTCGCGACGGCGGGCACACGGTGTCCCTCGCCGATGTCACCGAGCACACGCTCATGCCAACGCCTCGCGCTACGCGCGGCGGGTCGTCGACTGAGATGTCCTACGCCATGGGCGGTACGCGGTCAGATGATGAGCGCCCGCAGGGTGTCGTCGCGCCCGGTGCCGACTGGGGCCCCTACGCGGCGGCCGTCGCACGCTGGGAGACCGTGCTCGGTCGCCCCGCGCCGGCTCCGGTACGGATGGACGGGAAGGGCGGGAAGGCCCGCCTGAACCCGGAGCTCCCGGAGTGGATGATGGGCTGGCCTGCCGGTCACGTCACGGACCCGGCGATCGGTCTTCCGCGTGCGGCGCAGCTGAAGTGCGCGGGGAACGGGGTCGTGCCTCAGCAGGCCGCGGCCGCGATCCTCGAGATGCTCGCCCGTCCCGGCGTGCCCTCCATCGAATGGGCGCTCGCCGCATGAGCTACGGCAAGTACAAGGACCAGATGCTCGCCGCCGCACCGGCGAGCACACCGCTGCCGATGAAGGCAAAGTCCCAGAGGATCGCTCTCGGCCGATGCCGCACAGCGTTGACGATTGCGGGCAGCGCTTTCTCGGACTCATCGTACGAGATCCCCTTCCCGTCCTTCGTGGGCTTCGCTTGCAGCACTGGTCCGGCTTCGCGGCGGGCAAGAACGAATAGCCTCGCTATCCCGAGCAACGGAAGCACTGCGGAGACCGCGTATAGGGCTACTACCAACGTGCGCATGCGGCGCAGTCTATGGAGCACCACTGACACGCTCGGGTTCGACTACGCCAGCGAGGTAGCAGCGTGACCGGGTCAGCGCACGATCTCGTCAAGAGCATCGTCCAGCGTCCGGAATACGCGCGGCAGAATGCCGGGGTGGTGGCGGGCGCTGATCGCTCCGCGCTCTGTGGAGCCGTAAGGCGTCAGGTAGCCGATCACGACGTCGCCCTCCACGACCTCGAGTTCGGCACCCTGAGCGCGAGTTCGACGGATGGTGATGTCTCGGTCGCCGTACGTCACTTCGAAGGGCGTGCTGCGACAGCTGCGAACGAATTCGTCTGTGAGGAGGATCATCCTTCAATCCTCCCAGGCGGATCGGCCGCAATCGAAGGGTTCGGCCTCGGTGCAGGCGCCCAATACGGCTACTGCCATCCAGAGGAGCCAGTGGGTCACGGAAGCGGGGTCGGACCAGTCGGGCAGGGCGAGAAGCTCAGAGAGCAGCTGTGGATCTGCTGCTCCAGCGACACGAGCGATGAACCTATGGATGAGGGACTGCATGTTCTCGGCGGACATGCCCTCCTATGCGTGACATCCGTCGCAACCGTGCGGTGCGTGCCATGAGCGCGGGTCCGATCTCGCAGGAGCGCGCGGCGCACAAGCCGCCGACCGTCTCCACGACCGACGCCGCCCGCGTGTGCGGCCCCACGCAAGACCCGAGCCGCGGGTATTGCGGCCGGAAGGCGACCGGCGCCAAGAGGGCGACCGGATGGAACGAGGTGACGTGCGCCGACTGCATGGCAGCACGTCGAGCAGACGAGGAGGAAAGACGATGAGCGGAATCGACCTGCTCGAGGACAGCTACCCGCACGGGACGCTCGCCGGCGCGCGCGAGTGCCGTAGCGGGGTTTGCCCGGCACCGATGAAGTGCCGCGACGTCGCGATCCGCTACGCGGGCGACTGGGGCTTCAAGAAGGCCGTGGACGACGGGGAGGAGCCGGCGGACTTCCTCTCCCGGGAGGAAGCCGCACGCGCCGCGGTGGAGGCCCGAGACAAGGCGGCGAAGCCCGGCGTCGGGTACGGCGAGCGTCGCCCCCTGCTCGCCCGGCTCCACGCGCAGGGCCTGAACGACATCGAGATCGCCCTGCAGATGGAGATCACGCGCAGCTCCGCGGGCGAGCTGCGCCGGAAGATGGGCCTCGCACCGAACCCGATCCCGCGGAAGCAGAAGCCGCGCGAGGTGCTGCACGGCACGACGGGCGCCTACCGGAACGGGTGCCGATGCGAGGACTGCACCGCCGCGCACACCACCTACGGTCGGGAGCGTCGAGCACGTCCCGCCGGGCCGACGCCGCGTCAGCAACGCGCCGAGTGGATGCGCGCCGAGGTCACCCGCCTGAACGGCGAGGGCCTCATCGACAAGGAGGTCGCGAAGCGGCTCGGGATGTCGCTCACGTACGTGAACCGGCTCCGCCGCGACCTCGGCCTCCCGTCACGGAAGGTCGGGAAGAAGCCGACGACGCACGGCACCGCCTCCGCGTACCGCCACGGATGCCGGTGTGAGCCGTGCCTCGACGCGGTGCGCGAGTACAACCGCGAGTACGCCGCCCGCCAGCGCTCCGCGGCTGTCGTCCCCGTCGACGCGGCGCCCTCGGCCGACGCCGAGCACGGCACACCGGAGCGGTACACGCAGGGCTGCCGGAAGCGGTCCGCGTGCCCCGCGAAGCCGACATGCACCGACGCGGCGCTCGCCGCAGCACGAGAGAGGAGGGCAGCAGCATGAGGATCATCACCGTCCGCCAGCCATGGGCGCACGCCATTGTCCACGGCGGGAAGGACGTCGAGAACCGCGCCCGCAACATCGCCGGTAACTACCGTGGGCCGGTCGCGATCCATGCAGCGCTGCAGCGTGACGACCGCGGATGGGTCGAGTTCGGCGCCTACGCCCTCACGAACACGATGCACCACGGGCAGCCGGAAGCGCTGGGCGCGATCATCGGCGTCGTCGACCTCGTCGACGTGCACCGCCCGCTGTGGGACGACTCATGCGGCGAACCAGGGGAGGGCGTGTGCTCGCCGTGGGCGGAGACGACTGGATGGCCGTACCACCTGGTGCTCGCAAACCCTCGCCCGCTGGCTGAGCCGCTCCCGTTCAAGGGCGCGCTCGGGCTCCGCACGCTCGACGCCGAGACGACGGCACGCGTGCTCGCGGCGGTGGCAGCATGACGGCCGTCGACGGGGTGCGCGTCGATCCGGTCGCGATGTGGCAGGCATGGCGGCACGAGTTCGAGTGGCACCTCGACCAGGTGCCCCTCCTGCTCGAGACCATGCGCGAGCACGTCGTGCTCGTCCGCTCCACCCGGTACGACCAGGTGAAGATCACGGGCGGCGGGTACGTCGACAACATGCCCTCGGCCGTCGGCTCGCCGGCCGACCGGGACTCGAACCTGCTGTGGGCGATGCTCGTGGTCTTCACGAAGTCCGCGACCGAGTGGATCAACGCCGAGGTGCTCCCGCCGGCGGCGCCGATCTACCCGGTGCTCGCGCAGGACCGCCGCACCTGGCTCGAGGACCGCGTCGTCGTCGACCCGGACGGCCGCACCGCGGGCGCACGCGCCGACGTCACCACGAAGTGGCTCATCGCGCACGCCGAGCGCATCTACCCGATCGAAGCGCTCGACACCTACCGGGAGGGCCTGTTCCGCACGATCCGCCGGTACCGGGCGATCTACAGCGCGGCCGGCACCGTTCGACGCGACAGGCCGATCACATGCCGCGTCTGCGGGCAGGCCGGCGTCCTGTCCGACTGGATCACCGGCGCCGACGGCCGCGGCACGCAGATCGGCCGCTGCAAGCACTGCGGCGAGCAGTACCTGCCGGGCGAGTGAGAGGGGGCGGTCGACATGTGGCTCACCTACCGGCAGGCGGCGGCACGCGTCGACCGCTCACGTCGCACGATCCGTCGCTGGCGTCTCAACGGGATGCCGATGACGTACGACGCACACGGGCGCCGTGTCGTCGCTGAGGAAGTCCTTCTGGCCTGGTATCGGGCAAGGCTCATCGCCGACCCGATCCACCAGGCGCGCATGAAGGCGAGACAGAAGCAGGAGATGGGTACATGAACAACAGCACGATCACACGACTCAGCAAGCTGCGCGGTGCCGCCGCTGCAGTGGGCGTCCTCGCCACCGTGGCCCTCGCGGGCTGCGCGACCGGGTCAGCGTCGCCCGAGACGAACGAGCGCCGACCTGAACAGGTGCAGGCGTTCGAGGTCAAGCTCGATGACGGCCGCAGCGTGCTGTGCGTGTGGGCGAAGTCGGGGTACGGCGGGGGACTGTCCTGCGACTGGGCGCGGGCGGTGACGGACTGATGGGGCTCCGCAGCATGATCCGCGACGGACTCGATGTCTTCTCGGCGCGCAACGAGCTCATCGCGGTGGGGGTCGAGCCTGCCGACATCCCGACGGCGGTGGCCGGCGCGGTGGCGCTCGCGAAGGCAGGAGTGCGTCCCGGGGAAGCGGAGATCGTCATCGCGACCGGCGCTCGCCTCCGTGCGCACGGCATCTCGACGGATCAGGTCAGCCAGTGGATCCGGGACTGGTACGAGAAGCGCGGCGAAGCGCTGGACGTCGGCTCGACGCTCTCGGTCGTGCTCACGCGGGCATCCCATAATCAGGCACCCGCCGACGTGGCCGCGCTCATCGCGGAGGCTCGGGAGCTGGTCCGTTCGTGGGACCAGCGAGGGTTGTGGTCGCCCGACTCACCCGTCGGGATGGTGATGCAGCTGGCCGACGCGCTGGAGAAGACCGAGCGGGAGCGCAAGCGCGTGTGGGACAGCGCGGCCCTCCACATGGTCATGGATGCGCGCGCGATCCTGGAGCGGGCATCCCAGCCGGTCACCGAGGAGCAGGAAGAGGTCGTCCAGGAGCTACGCGTCCACTACTCGTACGGCGTGAACCACGGGACTCAGACCACAGTCGACAGCCCCGGTGCCGTGGAGCGGCTAGTCCAGGGCGTCGAGCGGGCGACGATGGGGCGCGTCTCCGTCGACAAGATCGAGCGACGCACGAGGCGCACTGGGGTCACGCCGTGGGAGCCGGTCGAAGCGGCACGGGAGGCGGGGCGATGATCCACCCCGACGACCTCCCCGAGGGGCTCCGCGACGAACTGCTCGGCCAGATCACGCCCGAGATGCAGGCGAAGCAGGACGCGGCGATGGCCCGTATCCACGCAAGGATTGAGCGCATCCGTGCAGAGACAGCCGCCGACACCGAACGCACGCCACCCCTGGACGATGAGATGAAGGAGCTCGCGGTCTGGGCCGCGATTCAGAGAGCCCCGGATCACTTGCGACCGGCGGAAGCTGGTGCCGAGGCTCGTCGGCGGTGGGAGGCGTGGCTGACCGCCCACGACGACGCCGTACGCCAGGAGGAGCGCGAGAAGGCCGCGCACATCGCCGAGATCAGCTACCACGGTGACGTCATCGCCTATCGGATCAGGGAGCAGGGGCGATGAGAGGTCGGTGGGATCGTTGGAAGCCAGCAGGACTGGTCGCGTTCTGGCAGAGCTACCGGGCGCTCCGCTACTACCTGCGGTCCAGCCGGCGCGACGCTGCTCGCACGGCGTGGCTGTACGGTCCCGTCAAGCCGACGCCGACGACGAAGCGCACCAACGGCCCCCGCTGACCGTTGGCCACCCGCGAAGTGCCCCGGATCCGTCCGGGGCACTTCCAGATCCACCGGCGTGTCGCGTTTGGCGGTCCGTCGTTGACCGCCCCTAGCTTCAGTATCGGCAAGGTGTCGGACGGAGACACCAGGACGACAGCAGGAGAGCCGCCACCGGACCCCATCCCCGGTCGGAGAGCCCCAGCACGTCGACCACCCCACGCCCCGGACGAGAGCTCACGCTCCCCGGGGCGTTCCCATGCCCGCCGCGTCTCGCCAACGCGCCCGCCGATCCGGCGGTAGGGCATCCGCGGGCCGGGGCGTCGGATCCCCCGGCCCGCGTCGACCTGCTCAGAGGCCGCGCGCGTACCGTCTCAGCGCGTCCGCCTTCGGGAGATCCACCCACAGTCGGACGCTGTCCTCGGACGGCCCCGCCCCGCTCACCACGAACGCCTCGGCATCGATCGTGTCGAGAACCGGAGCGAGTATCGCTGCTCGCGCTGCCGACACGTACCCGACCTTCCGCCCGTCGGCATCATGGACTGCGACGGCATTCCGGTCGTGCGGATTGCTCGGCTCGCGGACGAGGAGATAGTCGGTCCCTCCCACGCGATGACGCTGGTCGACATCGACCCAATACCCCGTGCCCTTCACCCTCAGCCGCACGCTCTCGATCCCACGGAGATCCGCAGTCCGCATCGGCGATCGGATATCGGACGGCGCATTACCACCTACGACATCCGCGTCGTCCCCTTCGACTTCTTCCCGCTCATGCACCTCGACGGGACCACGCGCCGGCATCAACCGGCGGGCGGCGTAGAACACGCCACCGATCACGAGCGCGGCACCGCCGAACATGGTGAGGGCGACGAGAGCTTCCATGCCAGTGAACCTAGCGGAGCGGTGCGAAGGGGGACGGCCATGCGAGTATGCGCCGAGCCCGGCTGTCCTCGCCTCGTCGAGAAGGGACGCTGCACCGAGCACCGTCGCGCGCGAGAACGGGACCGCGGCACACGCCAGGCACGCGGATACGGTGCCGACCACGACAAGCTCCGAGCCGCATGGGCACCACGCGTCGCCACGGGGCGTGTGCGCTGCGCACGGTGCGGCCGCCTCATCCCGGCCGGCGCCGGTTGGGATCTCGGCCACGACGACGTGGACCGCACGAAGTACACCGGGCCCGAGCATTCCAGATGCAATCGCAGCGCTGGCGGGCGATCCGCCCACGACGCCGTGAGCTAGGGCGATGTCGACTGCGCGAGGCCATCTCGCGACCTGTTTCGAATTGCTTCTAGGATCCGAACATGCCCGAATCTCTTGACCGACAAGAATCTGAGGAGGAGATGCGGGTGGCTCTCGAGCTCCTGCACCGTACTCAACTCCGCACGAACTCCTTCGGCCCGCTGGAGCCACCGCGGCGCGGATCAGTTCTAGACCAAGAGAGACGCCACACCGCGTACATGCCGATCGACGGCATGGTTGTTGCTCACCGTGCTAGGGCTCTCGACAACCTGAATGTGCTGTTCACCGCAATGGTTCAGGAGTCTGGCACGAAGGTTGTCGCCTGGCCGTTCGCGCTGTATCCGCTGATTCGCGCGTCCATCGAATCCGCGGCCACAGCGATGTGGCTCATTAAGTCCGAACGTAAGGCGGATCGTGTGCTTCGATGCCTTCAACTCGCTTTCCGCAGCGTCTCTGACGCGCGCTCGTTAAGCCACGCTATCGCGAGCAGCCCGGGCGCATTGTTGGAGCAGGAGGAGCGGCACGCGAGGACGGTCGAACGGCTCACAGAACTCAAGAACACTGTCGGACAACTCAAACAAGTCAGCCTGGGCAACCCGCCGAAGTACACGAACATACTCACAAAAGTGTCGCCCCCTCGACAGGCCGGGAAGAAAGATCTCAGTCCACTCCTCATCTGGAAGATCGCGAGTTCCTTCGTCCACGGAAGCGAACATGTCATGCGCGCACTCAGTGATGTGCGACAAGTCACAGAGTTCGAGGACGGACTTGCATCTTTCGAGCTCACACCGAGCTTTCGGATGCTTGCCGTGTCGGCATCGGCATGCGTGGACCTGCTCACGGATCTCGACACCCGATACGAGATCCTCGCAACTCGTGACCACGCACGCCGACTCATTGACGCCACACTCACTGACGGGGTGGGGGAGGGTCCCTGAGGCGCGAGCGGCAGCGGACCGCCGGGGAGGTGGCTGAGATGCCGAGCGGGTTCAAAGACTTCGTGGAGGGGGTGCGGGATGCCACGAGGAGGGGCGCGTGCGGGTTCTGGGCCTGCGCCTGAGGCTGGTTCGCTGCGGGAGGCTATCCGGGTCGAGACGGGGCTGATTCGGACGCTCCCGCGGGCGCGTAGCGGTCCGGTGCCGGAGTGGCCGCTGTCGGATCCGACGGATCGTGAGGCGGCGGTGTGGGCGTCGTTGTGGTCGAAGCCGCAGGCGATCGTCTGGGAGGAGCAGGGCTCCGAGCGGCAGGTCGCCATGTATGTGCGGACATCGGTGGAGGCGGAGACGCCGGGCGCGACGGCGGCGCTGCGTGGTCTGCTGCTGAGGCAGGAGAACGACCTACTGCTGACGCATGCGGCGTTCCTGCGGGCGGGGCTGCGCATCACGATCACGGCGAGCACGGCGACGGCCGCGACGAGCGCCCCGACGGTCGATCCGAAGCGCCAGCGGATGCCGTCGGCGCGCGGAAGGCTGAGGGCTGTCGAAGATGTCGGAGACGCATGACTTCCTGATCGACTTCCCGACGCTGGGCTACCTGCAGGCCGACTGGGTCGCGTGGCACTGCCCGATCCCGGATGGCTTCCACAAGGGGCAGCCGTTCGTGCTGACGGATTGGCAGCTGTGGTGCACCGCGAACCATGGGCGGGTGCGGCCGGGCACGCCGTGGATCGAGGCGAACCCGATCAAGAACCAGGCGTTCACGAACCGACGCTCGCTCGTCGTCGGGCCGCAGAAGTACGGCAAGAGCCCGTGGGCGGCGTCGGAGGCGCTGCTGATGGGGCTCGGGCCGGACCTGTTCGCCGGGTGGGCGGAGGGCGGCGAGGTCTTCGACTGCCGCGACTACGGCTGCGGGTGCGGGTTCCTCTACGAGTACGAGCCCGGCGAGCCGATGGGCATGCCGTGGCCGACGCCGCTGGTGCAGCTGATGGCGTCCTCCGACGACCAGGTCGACAACACGTGGCAGCCGATGCTGTCGATGATCCGGAACGGGGTGCTCTCGGAGCGGGTGCGCGCGGGGGAGTCGTTCGTCCGCATCGGCGACGAGGGGCGCATCGACAAGGTGACGTCGAGCGCGCAGTCGCGCCTCGGTAACCCGACCACGGGCTTCATCCAGGACGAGACGGGCACGTACACGAAGTCGAACGGCCTCATCGCTGTCGCGCGCACGATGCGCCGTGGCACGTCGGTCATGGGTGGGCGTGGCATCGAGCTGACGAACGCGTGGGATCCGGGTGTGGAGTCGACGGCGCGGCAGACGTTCGAGTCGCGGGCGCCGGACATCTTCCGGTTCTTCCGGCAGCCGCCGGCGAACCTCTCGTACAAGAACAAGCGGGAGCGCCGCCAGATCCACGCGTACGTGTACGCCGGCGCGACGCACGTCGACCTCGCGTCCGTGGAGGCCGAGGCCGCCGAGCTCATGGAGACGGACCCGGCGGAAGCGGCGCGGTTCTACGGGAACAAGCTCGTGCGCGGTCAGGGCACCTGGCTGCCCGAGGGGATGTGGGAGGCCGCGTATGCCCGACCTCGAGTGGTTGCCCAATCCGCCTGATGGCACTCCGATCGGCGTCGGGTTCGACGGGTCGATCAACAACGACTGGACCGCGATCCGCGCGCAGACGATGGACGGCTACTCGTTCACGCCGCGGTGGGGGCCGTCGAACCTGGGCACGTGGTGGAACCCAGCCGAGCACGGCGGGCTGATCCCGCATAGCGAGGTCGACGTCGCGGTCGACGAGATCTTCGACCGGTTCCTCGTGGTGCGCATGTACTGCGACCCGGAGGACTGGGACACCGACATCGACCGGTGGCAGCTGCGGCATGGCGCGGAGCGCGTCATCGTCTGGCCGACGAACTCCGTGAACCGCATGTACCCCGAGATCCGCCGGTTCGAGGCGGACCTGCGTCAGGGGCTGATCACGCAGGACGGCTGTCCGCGTACGGCGCAGGCGATGGACAACGCGAGGAAGGTCGGCAAGCCCGGCCAGAAGTACATCCTCGGGAAGCCGAACGAGACCCAGAAGATCGACCTCGCGATGACGTCGATCCTCGCGAACGCGGCCGTCCGGGACGCGCTCGCCGGCGGTTGGACGCCGCCGAAACCACGAACGAAGGTGCGCGTCTGGCGCAGTTAGGAGGCAGACGTGACCGACCTCGACGACGCGCTGCGGCTCAACCGCAAGCTCACCCGCGAGCGGAAGACGCTCGAGCGGAACGACAACTACTTCGAGGGTGAGCAGCCCCTGAAGTTCGTCGCGCCGGTGCTCGAGCGCGAGCTCGGCTACCGGGTGTCGCCGATCGTGCTGAACCTCGCGCTCTTCGCCGTCGACGTCTACGACCACCGCCTCGACATCGAGGGCTTCCGTGTGCAGTCGACCGAGCGCACGACGATCGGCGCCGACGGCGCGTTCACGCGCGGCGTGATCGGGAACACGAGCGCCGACGTCGACGTGCGCGACGTCTGGCAGGAGAACGAGGGCCCGATGCTCTCGGAGCAGGTCCACCGCGAGGGGCTCGCGCTCGGCCGCGGTTACGCCATGGTCGGATCCGGGGAGACGAAGGACGACGCCCCGGTGCTCACCATCGAGTCGCCGTTCGACGCGATCCATGAGGACGATCCGCGCACGAAGCGCGTCGCGCGCGGCCTCAAGCGGTGGACGGAGCCCGACAACACGCGGTGGATGACGCTGCTCCGCGGCGACGGGAGCTCCGTCACCTGGCGTCGGAAGGGGTCCGAGTGGCAGGAGGAGGAGCAGACGCCGGAGAACGAGCAGCGCCTGTGCGCGCTCGTGCCGCTCGCGAACGACTACCGGATGCTCGGCCGGGCGCGCCCGGGGAAGTTCGACCAGAGGCTCGGCCGGTCCGTGTTCCACGCGATCATCTCCCCGCTCGACGCGCTCAACAAGTTCGCGTCCGACATGGTGATCAGCGGCGAGTTCCACGCGCTCCCGCGCCGCTGGGGCACGGGGCTGGGCACCGATGACTTCGTCGACGAAGCATCCGGCAAGGCCCTCGACACGTTCTCGATGATCGCCGGCCGCATGTGGGGCACGGAATCGGAGAAGGCGAAGTTCGGGCAGTTCCCCGAGGCGGATCTGTCCAACTTCCACAACACGATCAAGCTGCTGATGCAGCTGGTCGCGATGGAGCTCGGCCTGCCGGCGCATTACCTGCTGTTCCAGGGCGACAACCCGCCGTCGGCCGACGCGATCCGGTCGTCGGAGGCGCAGCTGGTGAAGCGCGCGGAGAGGAAGCAGAGCGCGCTCTCGACGCGGTGGGAGCAGGTGCAGCGGCTCGTGCTCATGGAACTCGGGCGGGGCGCCGACGCGCGCCCGAAGATGATCGAGACCACGTGGCGCGACCCGTCGACTCCGACGATCGCGCAGAAGGCGGACGCCATCGTGAAGCTCGTGCAGGCGAAGGACTCCTCGGGCCGGTCGATCCTCCCGATCGAGCAGGCGCGCGAGGATCTCGGCTACACGGACATCGAGCAGGAACGCATGCGGGACTGGGACCTGAACGCGGTCCAGGACGCGCAGATCGCCGCCGCCGGCCGGGAGCTGGACGATGCTGCCGCGGGCATCCGCTGAGCAGTACCGGGCGCAGCAGAAGGTCAGCACGACGACGGCGGGCGCCGTGTCGCGCCTGTGGAAGCGGATGGGCGACGACTTCGACGAGTCGTGGGAGCGCGTCGGCCCTCAGATGCTCGACGTCGTCGGGAAGGGCCGCCGCGCCGCGGTAGCCCAGGCTCTGCCGTACACGGGCGCGGTGCTCGCGGAGACGGGGCAGCGCGACGACGCGGTCGGAGTGCTCGACCCGGCACCGTTCCTGTCGTCGGCGCCCGACGGTCGTCCGGTCGAGTCGCTGCTCGGCGAGGCGGTCGTGAAGTCGAAGACCGCTGTCGGGCAGGGGCTGGGCGTCGGCGAGGCGCTCGCGGCCGCGGGGCGCTGGCTGACGATGGTGACGCTCACGCTCCTCGCGGACACACGCCGCGAGGTGTACGGCGCCGACATCGTGCAGCGCCCCACGCTGGCCGGCTACGTCCGCATGCTGAACCCGCCGAGCTGCGCGCGGTGCATCATCCTCGCGGGCCGCTGGTATCGGTGGAACACGGGCTTCGACCGGCATCCGCGGTGCGACTGCACGCACATCCCCGCCGCCGAGAACATCGCCGGCGACTTCCGCACCGACCCCTACGCGACGTTCAAGAGCATGTCCCGCGAGGAGCAGGACCGCGTCTTCGGGCGCATCCCGGCGCGCGCGATCCGCGACGGCGGCGACATCTACCGCGTGGTCAACCTGCAGCAGCGCGGCCTCGGCACGGCGCGCTCGGCACGCCTGTACGGGACACCGTCGCGCCTCACGGTCGACGACATCTACCGGCAGGCCGGCACCCGCACTCGCGCGATCCAGATGCTCGAGCGCGAGGGCTACATCACCGGGCCGCAGACCCCTGGCGGCAACCTCCTCGGCACCGGGCCGAGCGTCGCGGGCTTCGGCGCCCTCGGACGCGGCGGCACCCGACGCCGCGCGTCGAACGCGGTCCTCGACGCGAACGCGCGGGGCGAGCGTGACCTGCTGAACCGCGCGACGATGACGGCCGCCGAGCGGCGCCTCTACGACGCGCACTACCGCCTGCAGTTCGCTCGCCAGACCGGACGCATCCCGCGCTCGATCGGCGCGAACAGCGCCGACATCTACGCGAACCCGATCGTCGCGACGCCCGCAGCGATCGCCGAACTCGAGCGCGCGCTCGCCGTGCAGATGTCGGCGCTGCGCGACTCGCGCACACCCGACTCGGTGCGCCGCCTCGCGCGCGCCCTCGGGCTCATCTGACGGGCGGCGCCTGCACGACGCGGGCGCCGCCCCACCATCTCCCCGCCGACACGGCGGAAGCGCTACGCGAGCGTCTCGCGGTGCCCGACGGGGCTTAAACGGAGGCCGACGGGCCGTAAACGGAGAGGTCATATCCCCATGAAGCGCAACGCACTCGGTCAGCTCATCCCGGCCCTGCACATCTGCTCGTTCAACGACGATGCGGGGACGGGCGGCGGCGGTGGCGACAACGGCGCCGGCGGCAACGCCGGCGGCGAGTTCACACCACCCGCCAGCCAGGAGGAGCTCGACAGGCTGATCGCCGGTCGGGTGGCGCGCGCTGAGCGCAACGCCCGCGAGGACGAGCGCCGCAAGTTCACCGCGCAGCATCCGACCGGCAAGGACGACGACAAGAACGACGACGGCAAGCCCGCCGGCCTCACCGAGGACGACGTCGACAAGCGCATCGCCGATGCGCGGGCGGCGTGGGACCGGGAGAACGCGATCGAGCGCGCCGGCGACCGTCTCGATAAGGCGCTCGTGGGCCGCGTGTTCTCGGCGTCGATGCTGTTCAGCCTGGACCGCTCGCAGTTCGTCAAGGACGACGGGAAGACCGTCGACGACGCGGCGATCGCGGCGTGGGTGTCGTCGAACAGCACCGAGGCGAAGGCAGGTCCCTTCAACCGCCAGCGCGGTCAGGGGCAGCGCGGCTCGGACGCGAACGGCGGCAGCGTGCAGTCGGGTCGTGACCTCTTTCAGAGCGAGAACACCAAGCGAAAGGACTGATCATGCCCAAGCTCCAGACGGAGAACTTCGGCTCCGGTGACCAGACGTGGCTCGGCTCGACGCACGGCATCCGCAACGCGCGGACCGTGGTGCTCGACGTGAGCGCGTTCACCAAGGCAACGCACTACCCGGACGGGTACATCCCCTCCGGCACGCCCCTCGCGATCGTCGGCGGCCTGGCCGTCCCGTACGACCCGACCGTGGGCACCACGACCGGCGCGGGCATCCTCGCCGGACACCTCCTCACGGACCAGAAGGTCGTCGGCACGCAGGACTTCGGCGTGCCGCTCTTCGACCACGGTCGCGTGATCGCCGCGAAGGTCGCGGCCATCCTGTCCGCCTGGTCGTCCTTCGTCGCCCCCGCGGGCGCGAAGAACGGCTCCAACATCCTGTACGTCTGAGCGAAGGAGTAGGCCATGGCACTGTGGACCGACATCATCGATCCTGCTGAGCTGACCGGCTACGTCCGCGAGGCGCAGGAGGACTACGAGCGCCGGCAGGGCACCCTCGCCCGCTGGCTCCCGAACCGCGAGGTCGCCGACATCGTCGTGCGCTTCGTCATGGGGCAGCACGGCCTCGTCCCGGAGGCGAGCTACCGTGCGATCGACGCGGAGCCGGCAGTCGGTGGGCAGCCGACCGGCAAGCGTGTCGCGATCGAGCTGCCCGCGCTTTCCGAGGAGATCCCGGTCAGCGAGTACGACCAGCTCCGCAACCGGGGGGCCAGCGACGACCTCGTGCGCCGGTCGATCCTCTCGACCGCGCGCCGTGTCGTCCGTGCGATCTCGGACCGCGCTGAGCGCCTGCGCGGCGTCGTCATCAACACGGGCGTCGCGACGATCCCCGAGATCGGCGCCGCCGACAGCTTCGGACGCTCGGCGTCGCACGACGTCACCGCGCCGGAGCTGTGGAACGACCCGACGGTCGACCGCATCTCGTTCCTCGAGTCGATCCTCGACGTCTACGGTGAGACCGGCGCGGAGGCGGGAACGCTCCTGATGACGCGCCGCGTCTTCCGCGCGCTCGCGGCCGGCGACCAGTTCCGCACGATCCTCGTCGGCGGCGGCTCGCGCCCCGCGACTCAGGAGGAAGTGCGCACGGTGGTCTCGAACGCGGGCCTGCCCGAGATCGTCATCTTCAACCGCCGTACCGCAAAGGGCCGCGTCCTCGACGAGGACAAGCTCTTCCTGCTGCCTGCGCCGGTCGAGACGAACGACTGGGAGGGGACCGAGCTCGGCGCGACGTTCTGGGGTCAGACTCTGACGGCCACCGACGAGCGCTACGGCATCGAGGAGTCCGAGCAGCCGGGCATTGTCGCGGGCGTGTACCGCGGCGAGAAGCCCCCGATGATCGCCGAGGTCGTCGGGGACTCGCTCAACCTGCCCGTGCTCGCCAACGCGGACCTGTCCCTCGCGGCCACGGTCCTGTCCTGATCGAACGGAGGAGGGGAGCCGCTTCCGGGTGGCTCCCCTCCGTCACGTGAGGAGTAGAGCATGTCGAAGCTGAACACGACCGTCGTCCTGCAGGACCCCGCCCGCCGGACCGTCATTCTCGGGTCGGACTCCGAGATCCCCGAGTGGGCTGAGCGGGCGATCACCAACCCCGACGTCTGGGAGGAAGCTCCCGAGCGGGGCGATTGGCTCGAGGGCGACGACGACGGCGAGATCGTCGAGCTCGTCGGCGAGCCGGTCCGCGACGAGCGATTCGCAGAAGCGGAGCACGCCGTCCACGAGGCCGGGGTGTCGGAGGACGCTGCGGAGAGCGCGGCCCTCGCCGTGCTGGCGCTCGCTGAGGCGGGCTCGGTCAGCCTGGCTGAGGCGGCGGGTGCCGTCGCGGCCGCGCTCGGTGCCTTCGGACTCGCGAGCCAGGAAGGCACCGGCGAGCAGTCTGTGACCGAGGGCCAGCTGGCGGCGCCCCCGAAGAGCGGCAACGGCTCGAGCGCGGACGCGTGGCGCGCCTACGGTATCGCCGCGGCGGAGTTGCGCGGGCTGAACATCGAGATCCCCGAAGGCGCGAGCCGGAGCGAGATCGTCGAGGCGCTCGAGGGCGCCGGGATCCCGACGGAGTAGGCCGATGGCGTGGCCGATCGTCGAGGTCTCCGACCTCACGGATCGGGCGAAGCTCGATCCCGAGGACGAGGCGACCGCGCCGACCCGCATCCGGGACGCCGAGGCGATGCTGCGCAGCGCGCTGCGCGAGCGAGGCATCACGGACACGCCCACGTTCGACTCGGTCGACGAGCGGTCGGACTGGGAGAGCCGGTACGTCGCGGCCGTGGTCGAGGCGGTTCGCCGGTATTTCCTGAACGACGAGGGCTGGCTCGAGGAGCGCGACTCGATCGACGACTGGGATCGCACGCGCAGGCGTGACGCTGCCGTGTCGTCGGGGCGGCTCTACATCTCGGACGACGAGGCCGACGCGCTGGTGCCGCGGAAGCGGCGCCGGCGTGGCGCGTTCTCGATTGTCCTGGGCCGGTCGTGACGGGGGAGAGGGGGAGCGTATGGCTTCGGTCCTGTCTGTCCTGAGGGACGGTCGTCGGCTCGCTGAGGCGCGTATGACGGAGACCGTGCTCGTCGGGCGGTTCGTCGACGGCACCGACGAGGAGACGGGCAACGCGACGCGCGTGCTCGCCGAGGAACGCTACACCGGCATCGGCCGCGTGAAATACCCCTCGCTGACGGTGAGCGACACCTCGGCCGGGCTGCCGGTCGCGGAGCAGCAGCTCACGGTCAGCATCCCGTCGGGGTCGCCACAGTGCTTCGAGGGTGACGACGTCGTGGTGTCGGCGTCGGCGGTGGACGGGCTTCTCGTCGGCCGTCGGTTCCGCATCACGGGGGAGCCGCAGTCGGGGCAGACGACAGCGCACCGCTACCCGGTCCGGGAGTTGACGTGAGTGGCGCGGCCGAGCTGTACGAGCTCGCCGCCGACCTCACGGCGGCTCCCGCCGAGGCGCGGAAGAACGTCGTCAAGGCGACCCAGGTCTCGGCGCACCACATCAAGGACGACTGGCGCCAGGGCGCGGAACGCACCGGCCTCGAGGGGTACGCCGCGAAGATCGACTACGACCTCGAGGACGCCGGCACGGAGGTCTCCGCGGAGATCGGCCCGCAGCTCGGCGGACAGGGGTCGCTCGGTCTCGTGGAGGACGCCCCCGGCGGTGTCCAGTCGGCGCCGCAGCACGCCGGCCGCGACGCGCTCGAAGCGAACGAGAACGACTACGTGCGCGGTCTCGAGATCGCCGTGTTCGACGCCATCGCGGAGACCTGATGCTGCGCGCGCACCTGGCGGCGTTGCGCGCCGTACTCGAGGCTGTCGCGCTCCTGGCGGGGAAGCTGCACACCGCCGTGCGCACGACGACTGACGGCGTGCTCGTCCGCGAGAACTACCTCGTCGTGACGCCCACGATGCCGGCCGTCCGCGCGAACCGGCACACGGCCCGGCAGCGCATCGACGGTCGCAGCCGGTGGCGATTCGACGTCCGTGTCGTCGCGGTCACGTCCGACGGCGTGCTGCTACTCACGGACGCCGTGCGCAGCGCCGTCGGCGCCGTGCCCGTCGTCGCGGGCAGAGCCTGCACGGCGATCACGGTCGTCGACCCGGTCGAGGACGGCCGGGTCATCCACGACCGGACCTCGGACCTCTACTACCTCGATCTCACGCTCGAGTTCTGGTCCGGCGGTCTCTGACCATCCATCCATCGAAGGCCCGCATCCCGTTCCGGGGGCGGGCCTTTCTCATGCCCGAAGGAGACGGCATGTCTTTCATCCGAGTCCGCTCGACGAGCGGCGCCAAGCACGAGTTCGACGCCCCGCAGGGGCTCGTCGAGCGCTTCCCCGACGACTACGAGGTGGTCGACAAGAAGCCCGTCGACGAGCCGCGCCCGATCAAGTACGTCACCGCCGACAAGGCGGAGGACGCCGCCGCGGACGAGTCCGCTGCTGCAGCCGAGGCGACCGCCTACGGCTCCACCTCTCGCGGTCGCAAGGCCGCCGACTCGAAGGAGTAACCCATGGCCGAAGAGGCGGTCCAGAACGGCACGGTCAGCGACGGCAACGGCATCGTCCTGTGGGTGCCGGCCATCGCGAACCCGCTCGCCCCGACCCCGGCGGAGCTCAACGCCGCCGGTGTGAAGAAGCTGACTTACGGCATCACCGGCGACGGCTTCCAGCACGGCACGACGTTCGCTGTCGTCACGAAGTCGCGCTACACGCTGGCGCAGGCGCTCGAGGACGAGGGCGTCGCGACCGACACGCTCGAGATCACGTACGTGTACAACCGCACGACCCCGACGGTCGCGGAGCTCGCGCTCGGCGTGAAGGGCGCGACGGGCTTCATCGTCCACGTCCTCGGCTACGAGAACGGGCACGTGTTCGTCGCGACGGACAAGATCAACGCGATCCTGCCCGTGAAGCTCGGCACGTCGCGCGATGTCCCGCCGACGGCGAACGGCGAGCTCGCGAAGATCGTGAAGGCCAACGTGACGGGCATCGTCCGTCGCGAGGTCGCGGTCGCGGCCTGATCCATCCCCGGGGCGGGACCGTTCGCGGTCCCGCCCCTTCTCCGTCCGTACCGCATCACCCGGGAAGGTGACCATGACCTCCGACATGACTCTCGACGAGCTCGTCGAGCACGCGCGCGCCTACGTCGCGGAGCCGAACTACGTCGACCAGCCCATCCTGGTCGGCGAGAAGCTCGTGACCGCCCGCATCCACAAGCTCCCCGGCGACGCCTGGCGCGACCTGATCGCCAAGCACCCGCCTCGCGCCGGCGCGCTGATCGACGCCCGCCGGAACTACAACGTCACCGCCGTGACGAAGGCGTACCCCCACGTCGCGCTCATCCTCGAGGACGGCACCGAGATCGACGCCAGCCCGCGCTGGAGTGAGATCGCTGGTGCGCTCGATGGCCCCGACCTCGAGAACCTCGAGTTCGCCGTGTGGGGGAAGAACGAGTACGACCAGCAGGAGCGCCTGCAGGGAAAAGTCCGAGCGCGCGAGACCTCGAAGAAGCCGAGCTCGCGCGAGAGCTCGGAGTCACCGTCCGAGAGCTGAACGGGTGGACGCCGGCGGCGGTGACCGTCGACGGCACCGGGGCGGTGCTGAGCGTGACCGTCAGCCAGTCCCGCTTCCGGCCGGGCGACGTCGAGCTGCTGCTCGAGTCCCGGCGCGCTGAGCGCGAGCCGCGCGGCTCGCACGGGCACCCGCTGACGCTCGCCACGGACCCGACGACGCGCGGCCGGTGGGTCGTGCCCGCGCCGACGGAGGACTACGCCCAGACGGCGCTCAACCGGGCGCAGAAGGACTACCGGGAGAAGTACCCCGACTTCGACATGGACTCGTACCTGTGGTCGGTCGAACTTCCCGACGAGCAGTAGCCGTCAGCGGCGTTCGCGGCGGTCCCTGATCCACAGCACCAGACCGGTGCCGAGGAGCACGAACGCAGCGAGAAGCGCGACGTCGCCGAAGCCAGCGAGCGGGTGCTCATGCCCGTGCTCCGCGCGGATCGAGATGCTGATCAGCCCGAGCACGAGCGCGGCGCTGCCACCGACCAGCCACCAGTTCGTCGTCTTCACACGCCGACTCTATCCACTGCTCGGCGCGCACGCCGAGCCTGCCCCCTCTCCGAAGGCCCCCGACACCGGGGGCCTTCGGCGTGAAAGGAGCCCGCCATGTCCGAGCGTGTCGTCAGGGTCCGCCTCTCCGCGCAGGTCGCCGAGTACGAAGCCGGGATGAAGCGAGCCGCGCAGGCCACGCGCGAGACCGGCACGGAGGCGGAGAAGCTCGCTCAGAAGCGACAGGCGTTCGAGACGGTCGGCCGCTACGCGCTCGGCATGGGCACCACGATGGCCGCCGGCATGGCGATCGCGATCGCGAAGTACGCCGAGTTCGACCAGGCCATGTCGTACGTGCAGGCGGCCACGCACGAGACCGCCGACAGCATGAACGCGCTGCGGGAGGCCGCGCTGGACGCCGGCGCCCGCACGGTGTTCTCCGCCACCGAAGCCGCGAACGCCATCGAGGAGCTCGCGAAGGCGGGCGTCTCGACGAAGGACATCCTCGGCGGCGGCCTGAACGGCGCCCTCGACCTCGCCGCGGCGGGCGGGCTCGGCGTCGCGGACGCCGCGGGCATCGCGGCCACCGCGATCCAGACGTTCAACCTGCAGGGCTCTGACATGAGCCACGTCGCCGACCTCCTCGCCGCCGGCGCGGGCAAGGCCATGGGCGACGTGACCGACATGGCTCAGGCTCTCAACCAGGCGGGCCTCGTCGCGAACCAGACTGGGCTCAGCATCGAGGAGACCACGGCCGGTCTCGCGGCGTTCGCGCAGCAGGGCCTGCTCGGCTCCGACGCGGGCACCTCGTTCAAGTCCATGCTGCAGTCGCTCAACCCGTCGTCGCGCGAGGCCGCCGAGCTCATGGACAGGTACAACCTGTCCGCGTACGACGCGCAGGGCAACTTCGTCGGCCTCGCCGAGTACGCCGGCAAGCTCAAGGCCGGGCTCTCGGACCTCTCCGTCGAGCAGCAGAACGCCACGCTGAAGACGATCTTCGGCAGCGACGCCGTGCGCGCCGCGTCGGTTCTCTACAGCGAGGGCGCCGAGGGCATCCAGGAGTGGACGGCCGCCGTCGACGACCAGGGCTTCGCCGCGGAGACGGCCGCGATGCGGCTCGACAACCTCAAGGGCGACTGGGAGGGCTTCACGGGAGCGCTCGACACCGCTCTCATCTCGATGGGCGAGGGCGCGGACGGGCCGCTGCGGTTCCTGACGCAGTCCGCGACGGAACTCGTCGACAAGTTCAACGAGCTCCCCGCATGGGCGCAGCAGGCGATCGGCCTTATCGGCGGCGTCGGCGCCGCGGCGGCCACCGCGGCCGGCCTGTTCCTCACGGGCGCTCCGAAGATCGTCGAGTACAAGCTCGCGATCGAGGAGCTCGGGCCTGTCGCGCAGCGCACGAGCCGGATCGTGGGCGCGGCGATGAAGGGTCTCGGCGTCGCCGCGATCGTCATCGCGAGCGCGACGGCACTCGACACGCTCCAGGACAGCCTCGCTGGGACCGAGGCGACGACCGTCGAACTCGCGAACGCGCTCAAGACTGCCGGCATCGAGGAGACGCTGCGCACGCTCACGCAGGGCATCTCGGGCAACGGCATGGACACCGGGGAGAGCATCTTCTCCAAGGTGACCGAGGAGGCCTCCGCGCTCGGGGACATGCTCGACAACCTCGCCACGACGTGGGACACACGCGGCTTCGTGCTCAGCCAGTTCTACGACTGGGTCGATGGCAACGTCGAGCCGACGGACGCGCTGCGTGACGCGCTCGACAACCTCGGCGAGGCGCTGTCGAGCATGCCGCTCGACGACGCCGTCGGATCGCTCGCGAAGCTGCGGGAGGCGTACGACCTCACCGACGAGCAGATGTCGGTCATCATCGAGAACTCGGGTCCGTTCCGTGACCAGCTGATCGCGATCGCGGACGAGCTCGGCATCGAGGGTGACGCGGCAACGCTGCTTTCCATCGCCATGGGCGAGATCAAGCCCGCCTCCGACGAAGCGTCGGAGGGTATGGAGGCCGTGAACGCGGCGGCCGAGGCTGGCGAGGAGCAGCTGCAGGCGTACAAGGACGCGCTCGACGCGATCGCCGCTTCGGCGCTCGAGATGGGCGACGCGAAGGACGCCGCGCAGAGCGCGCTGAACGCCCTCACGGAGGCGGCGAAGGCCGAGGGCGTCACGCTCGACGGCACGAACGACGCCTCGATCAAGCTCCGCGACTCGCTGCGTGAGGTCGAGACCTCTCACCGCGACGCCGCCGAGGCGATGATCGCGAACGGCGAAGGCGCGGACGCCGCGACCGACGCCTACCTGCGTAGCCGTGAGGCCGTGCTGGACACCATCCAGCCGTACTTCGAGTCGCGCGAGGCTGCTGCGCAGTGGGCGGACGAGAACCTCGGCGCGGCCGAGGACGTCGTCTACGGGCTGGGGCTCATCCAGGACGCGACGGGCGAGGTCATCACCCGGTTCGACCAGGTGCCGGCCGTCGTCGAGACGAGGCTCGAGGACGGGCAGACGATCACGGACACGGATCGTCGAGCGCTTGAGCTGATCTCGACTCTCGCGTCCGTCCCGGGGCACACGACGACCATCGTCGACGACCCGACCACGGCCGCCGTCATCCAGCGGATGAAGGATCTCGGCTTCAACGTCGAGCACCTCCCCGACGGGACGGTCACGGTCACGTCCTCCGGCGTCGACCAGGTGCAGGCCGCGATCAACTCGATCGATTACGACCGCCAGGTCTACATCGACGTCATGTATCGGTTCAACGACCCGGTGACGCCGCCTGGCAGCTTCGGCGGGTCGATCGGCTATCAGGGTGCGAACGGCATGCTCCCCGGCTTCATGGAGGGCCAGGCGTTCGCGAACGGTGGCCTCCCGATGAAGGGCCTGCCGACCGGCGTGTACGCCGGCCGGCCGCAGGCGATCTACAAGTTCGCCGAGCAGGAGACGCGCTGGGAGGCGTTCATCTCCGGCAAGCGCGGGCAGGAGCAGCGCAACCGCGAGATCACGAAGGAAGCCGCGTTCCGCCTCGGCGGGACGGCGTACTTCCCGGAGGATGCGCGCGCGTTCGCCGACGGCGGGATTCTCAACACGCAGAAGGCGTACGACCGTGCCGTGCAGCACGAGTACGACCAGTGGCGACAGTGGATGACGTCGCAGGGCCAGGCCGACGCGCACCCGGACGCGGACTGGATGCAGGAGCGCGCGGACGGCTGGAAGAAGCGCTGGCAGGACGCCGAGCAGGAGCGGAAGTCGCTCGAGCAGGAGCTCGCGTCGGCGAAGGACCGGCTCGTGTCCGAGCAGACCGACTGGTACGAATCCCTGCGGTGGGGCGACCCGCAGCAGGCGGGTATCAGCGGCGGCGGCCGTGGGCTGGTGAACCAGCTGCGCGACGCCGCGGCCGATACCGGCGGGCGCACGGGCGCGGAGATGAACCGGCGGGCGGACGCGTCGGAGGAGGTGTTCAGGCGGCTCGAGGCCGCCGCGGAGAAGGCCGACGACGCGCTCGCGGCCGCGCAGGATCGTGCGCAGGAGCGGGAGCGCGCCGCGCAGGAGAAGTCGGACAAGCTGCTCGACACGGCGCAGGAGCGCGCGGACACGCGGGCGAAGAAGGCGCAGGCGAAGTCGGACAAGCTCCTCGACGACGCCGAGGACCGTGCGGAGAAGCGGACCAAGGGTGCGCAGGCGCGGTCGGACAAGCTGCTGGACGAGGCCGAGGCACGCGCGGAGAAGCGCTCGAAGGCGGCGCAGGCGAAGGCCGATGCGCTGCTGGACGCCGCGGAGAAGCGCCAGAAGAGCCGGAACGAGAAGGCCGAGAAGTCGGCCGCGGCGGTCATCGAGAAGGCGACGGCCGCGGCGTCGAAGTCGGTGCAGAAGGTCACGGACAAGTGGGCGGCTCGGCTCGACGTCATCACGGGCAAGCTCGATGAGCTGCGATCGGCGTCGCAGCAGATGGCGTCGTCGATCTCGAACGCGGTGCGGGGGTTCTACAACCTCGGCGCCATGGGGCAGGCGACGTCGACGACGAAGACGGTGACGGAGCGGGCGACGCAGACGGTGGGCGGCTTCACGCTGAACACCGCGCAGACGCGCGAGGTCACGACGGAGACACCGGTCACGTCGAAGTCGATCAAGGGCCAGTTCGCGAAGGCAGCGGCGGGGATCAAGGCGTTCTCGTCGAAGCTCTCCCGGCTGGCGAAGAAGGGGATCGCGCCGGCGTTGCTGGCGGAGATCGCGTCGCTCGGGGTTGAGAACGGCACGCCCATCGTGGATGCGCTGCTCACGGCGACGGCGGGCGAGATCAAGGCGATCAACTCCTCGTACGCACAGATCGGGAAGTTCTCGGACGCGGCGGGTGAGACCGCGGCGGACGCGAACTACAAGGCGATCATCGCGGCGACGGAGAAGCAGCTGCGCGCGGCGGAGAAGGCGTCGAAGGCGGAGATCTCGGCGGCAGAGAAGCGGGCACGGCAGGCCATCCAGGCCGCGAACCAGCGCGCGAAGGAGATCCGCCAGGAGGCCGCGAAGATCGGCCGCCAGGAGGTCGCTGAGGCGAAGGCGCAGGGCAAGGCTCTGCGGGACCAGGCGTCGCGCATCAACCGTGAGCAGATCGCGGAAGCGAAGACGCAGGGGAAGGCGATCCGGGACGCGGCGGCGAAGAAGTCGAAGGAGGAGATCGACGCCGCGAAGGCCCAGGGGCGCGCGATCCGCGACGCCGCGGCGAGGAAGTCCAAAGACGAGGTCGACGAGGCCAAGGCACAGGGGAAGGCCCTGCGCGAGGCCGCGAAGAAGCGTTCCGAGGAGGAGATCGCGGCGGCGAAGAAGGACCGCGAGGCGATCACCGCGAAGCTCCGCGAGGAGACGAACCGGGTGATCGAGGCGATCTCGAAGGGCCTCGGGAACCCGTGGGGTGCTGAGGCGCAGAAGCGCGCTGGCGGTGGCCGTGTGCTGGGGCCGGGTGGTCCGAAGGACGACAAGGTCGCGGCGTGGCTGTCGAACGACGAGCACGTGCTCGAGACGGAGGTCGTGCGTGCCATGGGCGGTCACGATGCCGTCGATGAGTGGCGTGCGGCGATGCGGTCCGGGCAGGTTGCCCGGCTCGCGAACGGGGGACGCGCGACGCGCACCCTCGTGCCCACGGCGCGGGAGTACCGCGGCGTCGGTCGCGCTGAACCCGGCGCGACGTACATCGATCGGTCGACGACCACGGTCGCGCTCGTCGCGCGCCCGGATGAGTCGGCGACGTCGCAGGCGCGGCGTGCCGTGCGTGTGATCGACGCGAAGAACCGGAAGAAGGGAACACGTCGATGACGGTCGAGTTCATCCTGAGGAGCAACACCCGGAACGTCACGGGCATCATCCTCGAGACGACGGGACTCTCGTCGGCGTACAAGTTCGCTTCGGATCCGCAGGGCCTGGGGTTCGCCCCGGTCCTGCGGACCTGGGCGGAGTCGCCGGCGGGCGGGAAGGTGCTGAAGTCGTCGCGGCTGTCGTCGCAGGAGATCGTGCTGCCTGTCGAGGTCACCGGGACGTCTCGGCGCGACGTCGAGCGGAAGCTCAGCGACCTCGCGTGGATCCTCGACGCGCCCGACGCCGAGCTGATCGCGGTGTACCCGGCCGACGGCGCCGATCCGGCGTCGTCGCGTGTGCTGTCCGTCGTGTGGGAAGGCGGGCTGGAGAACCTCTACGTCACGGCGGAGGGCCCGAACTCCGTGACGGTCGAGATCGACCTCGTCGCGCCGACGGGCTACTGGGTGGGCGACACGAAGGCGGAGGCGGGCGGCACGACGCACTTCCGCACGCTCGTCGCGAACGCGGGTGACCTGCGGGCGCCTGTGCAGATCGTGTGGCCCGACGGCGTCGGGACCGGCGCCTCGCGGGGCCACCGGCTGTACAACCCGGGCGGGCAGGTCGTATCGACCTTCACGCTCGGCCCGTCGTCCTCGTACCGCGAGCTCACGTACACGCCGAACATCGGGTGGCAGTTCTTCGGGCCCGATCGCGTGGAACGGCCGGCGGAGATCCTGTCGGTCACGTACGGCGTGTCTCGGTTCCCGTGGGTGCCGGCGCGGGCTGAGGCGGGCTACTACATCAATCGCGACTCCGCGGGCGGGTCGCAGCTGTGGCAGTGCCGCATCATCGAGCGCTGGCGGGGGGTCCGATGAACATCGACGACTTCTCGGTAGCGGTGCTCGACAAGACGCTGACGGTCGTCGCGTACGTCGACCCGATGCTGCTCCCTGGGAGCGTCTGGGCACCGCGGAAGAACGCCGTCGGGGCCTGGCAGATGACGCTCCCGGAGTACCTCGCCGACGGCACCCCGGTGCTCGCGACGGCGAAGCTCCTCGAGCCAGGGTCCCGCCTCGTCGTCATGCACACGTCCTCGAACGTGTGGCCGTTCATCCAGGGCCCGACCGTCGGTAGAGAGAAGACGATCACCTCCGAGAACCCGGCGGGGGAGTGGACCTTCACCGGCAAGAGCGAGCTGTCGATCGTCGACGGCGGGCTCATCTACCCGTCGCCGGACGTGAGCGCAGCGGCGCAGCAGCCCGGCAAGAGGTACAAGTACTCGGGGATCCCCGCCGAGACCGCGGTGCTCACGATGATCCGGAACCAGCTGTACACGTTCCCGTATCGGCGCGTCGGGATCCGCGAGCGTCTGTCGTTCGCAACGACGGCCGGCCGTGGGCCGGTGGTATCGATCGACGAGCGCTTCTCCAACATGCTCACGGTGGTCCAGCGGCTCCTCGCCGACACCAACCTCATCCTGCGCATCGAGCGGCAGGGGACGAACCTCCATGTCCGCATCGTCGAGGGCGGCGACTACCGCGCGGTCACGAAGTGGGACCTGGAGAACGGCCAGCTATCCGAGGAGCGCACTCGGGTCGACGCGCCGTCGGTGACGACGATCGTGAACGAGACCGAGGGCGTCGTCGTCGAGCTCCTGAACAACGCCGCGATCACGGACGGCTGGGATCCGCAGGACATGTACATGTCGACCGGGGCTGACCTGGTCACCGCGACGACGGCCGCGAACGAGCAGCTGCTGGCGGGCGCCGCGCAGTCGGGCTTTTCCGTCGTTCCTCGAGACGACATCTCGGGCCTGCTGCCGGAGATGCTCGGCGGGACGATCTCGGTCGTCACGGGCGACGTCGTGCGCGACGCCGTGCTGAACGAGCTCATCGTGTCGGTGTCGGGCGACGGCGTGCACGTCTCGGCGACGATCGGGAACCCCGACGGCACCGACTGGGAGGGCATGACGAACGCGGCCGTCGTCGACCTCTCGTCTCGGGTCGAGGCGCTCGAGCAGCGCCCCGCGCTGTCGGACTCGGTCCGGCAGCCGTTCTCCCCGGTGTTCACGACCGGGCTGACGCTCGGGAACGGTACGGCCGTCGGCGAGTACTGGGTCTCCGGCGGACACGCGCACGCGCGCGTTCGTGCGGTGCTCGGCTCGACGTCGGTCGTCGACGGCGACATCGCGGTGGCGCTGCCGATCGAGAGGCTCTCGACGGATGTCCTCTGGGACGGGCGCGGGCGCGCGGTCGACTCGTCCGTCGGCGTCACGTCGGGCTCAGCGAAGCTCACCGTCGGCGTGCAGCAGACGCAGGCGCTCCTGCGCTGGGAAGACCCCTCCACCACGTACACGCGGATCCGCCTGTGCGCCGCGACGCTCCCGTTCGCCTGGGCGACCGGCGACTACATCGAGGCCCGCTTCGACTGGCCACTGACCTGATCGGAGATCCCATGGCAATCGAGGACGTCGGCATCATCCTGTCCGCCTACGACGGCGGCTTCAACGGCGAAGTGGAGGGCAAGCAGATCCGCGTCGTCGTCGAGTCGCCCGAGAGCGTCGTGCTCACCCTCACGGAGTGGGAGGACGACCGTCCCACCGACCGCGTCGAGCGCTACCAGCTCACCGTGACGCCCATCGTCGAGCCGGCACCCGCCGACTGACGCCAACCACTCGGAGCCGCCCGCGACACGTGGGCGGCTTCGTCGTTCCCGAGAGGAGGTGCCGCATGGGCAAGATCCTGTGGCCCAACGGAAAGACCATCCCCCCGAACTTCTCCGCCGAGGGGCACTTCGGTGAGCGCAACAGCACGGCGCCCGGCGCGTCGAAGTACCACCGCGGCCTCGACATGTGGGGCATCGGCATCGTCCGCGCTATCGCTGACGGCATCGTCGTCGCGGTCGGATGGGGCGCCGGCTTCGGCTGGGGCGGCGGCTATCAGGTGTGGATCCAGCACGACGGGTTCTTCTCGCGCAGCCTCCACCTGGTCACCGGCTCGTCGTCGCTGCGCGTCGGCGACCGCGTGTTCGCCGGCGACCGCATCGGCGTGGAGGGCATGACCGGCGCCTACCAGGTGCATCTGCACCTCGAGATCACGCCCGGCCAGTGGCACGCCCGCAATGACGGCCAGATCGACCCGAAGGCGTGGCTGTACGCACACGTCGGCGGGAGCAGCGCGGCGCCCGCGGACAGTGGCGCGCCCACCAACACCAACGCCGACGGATCCTCCGTCGCGAGAGAGTCCGAGGAGGACGCCATGAGCACGACCGACCACCGCTTCTACCGGCACCAGAAGGACGGCCGTATCTTCGTCGTCGCCGGCGCGCGCGCCGTCGACCTCAACGAGGCGGACGCGAAGAAGCTCATCGACATCCAGCGGCTCAACCACCGGATGAACCCCGACTACTTCCTCCCGGCGCCCGACTTCAAGAAGCCCGACAGCTTCTTCAACCTCGACCAGGCCGGGTGGAACCTCCTGCGCGCGGTCTACCCGCCCAGGAGCTGACCATGGTGCTCCGGCAGGCCGTGGCCCGGCGGGCGATGCTCGCTGCGGTCGCGGCCCTGACCGTCTGGTGCCTGGGCGTGGCGGGGGCGTCGATCATCGTCGCGCGCACGTTCGGGGGTGACGGATGACCCCGCCTGCGCACAGGTGATCGACGAGGGATCGGGGTGGGCCATGCCAGAGCTGTTCCAGACGCTCGGAGGTTGGGTCGCCCCGATCCTCGTCGCCGTCACCGCGGGCATCTTCGCGCTCCGCCCCAAGCGGGGATCGCTCGAGCACCAGATGATCGACCAGCTGCAGGAGTCGCTCGCCGCCGAGACCGCTGCCCGGGTGGCGCTCGAGGGGCGCTTCGAGTCGAAGTTCGACGAGCTGCGCCGTGAGGTGCGGATCCGCGACGACTACATCCTCGTGCTCCGCCAGCACATTGCCGACGGACGCGAACCGCCCCCGCCCGAGTGGCCGGCGGCCCTGCGATGACCGGAAGGACTCTGATGGACACGACAGACCTGCTCGACGCGAAGCGCCGCGACCTGCGCCGCCAGTGGCTGGTGAGCGTGCTGCTGCTGATCGTGATGATCGTCTCCGGCGGCGTGTGGATCGCGGATCTCACCCGGTCGCGCGACATGTGGCGTGACGAGGCGATGACGGTGCAGGACCAGCACGACGAGGTCGTGCGGCAGTACACGGCCCTGTACGACGAGTTCCTGCGGGAGACGGGCGAGGAGCCCGCCGCAGAGGCCCCTGAGGATGCCGCGACGGAGGTGCCCGACGTCGTCAAGGGCGCGCCCGGAGCGACCGGTCCGCAGGGAGCGCAGGGTATCCCCGGTCCGGTGGGGCCGCGCGGCGAGCGTGGCCTGCAGGGCGCGGACGGTGCGGCTGGGCGCGCGGGCGAGGACGGCGACGACGGCGCGCCCGGCCTCCCAGGACTTCCAGGCGCCGAGGGTGTCCCTGGACTGCAGGGACTGCAGGGCCCGACCGGCGCGACCGGCGCGACCGGTGCCACCGGTCCAGCCGGCGAAGCCGGCGCTCCCGGCGCTCAGGGCGAGCCCGGCCGGGATGGCGCGACGCCGACCGACGAGCAGATGCTGCTCCTGTTCCAGCGGATGTGCGAGGACACGGGCGAGTGCGTCGGCCCCGCCGGCCCGCAGGGACCGCAGGGCGAACCCGGGCCCCTCGGTCCTGTCGGTGCGACGGGCGCTCCCGGCCAGGACGGTGCACCCGGAACAGACGGCGCTCCCGGCGTCGACGGCGAGCCCGGCCCTGCAGGGCCACGAGGCGAGCCCGGCCCGCAGGGCGAGCCCGGAGCGACCGGCCCCACGGGAGCCACAGGTGCACCCGGCCCGGCCGGACCGCAGGGCGAGCCGGGCGGTCAAGGCCCCGCGGGCGCCGACGGCCGCGGCATCCAATCGCTCATGTGCGACTCCGCCACCCGACGGTGGACCGTCACGTACACCGACGGCACCAGCGCAGACGCCGGCGAGTGCATCGCCGCGCCGCCTGCCGAGCCCAACCCCACACCCACGGAAGGAACGACCCCATGACCGAACAGACCAGCATCCCCGACAAGGTGCAGCGCGTGCTGCGCACCGTCGTCCAGGTGATCCTGGGCGCCGTCGCCGTGCTCGGCATCTTCGTCGCCGTCGCGCCCCAGGTGCTTGCCGCGATCGCCGACGTGCTGCCCGCGAGCTGGGTCGCCTGGGCGGCCGGTGTGATCACGTCCCTCGCGGCCGTGTCCGCCGCGCTCGCGCGCGTCATGGCGATCCCCGCCGTCGACGCCTGGCTCAAGCGCATCGGGCTCGGCTCCGCGCCGCGCAGCGCTCCGACGATCGTCGTGCACGAGACCAAGGAGGGCTGAGGCATGGCTGACGTTCCTGGAGTCGTCCGATACGGGCGCATCGTCGGCAGGTTCGTCAGGTACCTCGCCGACAGCACCGACCCCGGCAGCGCGCCCGACGAGATCCCGCTGAACGGCACCGCCACGATCCGCGCGCTTGTGCCGGTGTCGAAGTGGCCGACGGCGAACCCGAAGCGCACCGCGATCGCCGAGCCGTACGTGTGCCCTGTGATCGACGGCGAGCTGTACCCGCCGGGCACGGAAGAGGGCGCGCTCCCGGCGGAGCGTGGTCTGTCTGTGATCTCCTCCTTCCAGCCTGAGGGCGAGCCGGACTACTTCCAGTGGGAGGCGAAGTTCCGCTTCGACGGCGTCACGAACCCGCCCGCCACGACCACGTTCGACGTTCCGGACGGTGGAGAGATCGACCTCGCTGACTTCATCCCCGCCGGCGGGCAGGCGAGCGTCGTCACGGTCGTGTCGTCTGAGGACCGCGTCGCCGCTGAGGACGCGAGCGCGACGGCGGTCGCCGCCGCGACGACAGCGACCGCGGCCGCGAGCACGGCGACGACGTCGGCGGACACCGCGACGGCGGCGCGCGCAACGACGCTCTCCGCCCGTGCGGAGGCAGTGACGGCGGCCGAGGACGCCACAGGCGCGGCCGGAGCGGCGACCACCGCGGCGGGCACGGCCGTCGTCGATGCCGCGCGCGCAGAAGCTGCAGCCGCGCTCGTCGACACCGCGCCCCTGCGCCGCGCGATCTACCCGGCGTCGCACCCGTCTGGGCTCATCGACGTCGCAACGACCACGACCTACACGGAGCGGCGTGCGCAGCTGCTGCCCGTCCGCGCCGAACGGTTCCGCGTCCGCGTGCGGAACCGTGACTTCCTCCGCGACCTCGACGGCGTCGGCACGCTCACCGGGCTCCAGCTGTGGATCGGGGAGCACAAGGTCACGGCCGCCGAGAGCATGTCGGGGGAGTTCGCGGCGACGCCCGTGCAGGTCTTCGGTGGGGTGTCGCTCGCCGGCGACGCCGAGTACGTGTCGCCGTGGATCGACCCGGCCGACTTCGAGATCCGCGGGGGAGTGCCGTTCCTCACTTCGATGCGGTTCACCGCCCCGGCGGGCGCGAAGCTCGCGATGGGCGTCGGCGCGCACTGGACGGCAGTGGACGCTCCTGCGGCCGCGGTGTCGCAGCTCGGCGCCGTGGGCGTGTTCGAGTCGCCCGGCTCGTACCTCGACGTCGCGATCGAGTACGAGGCGCGCACCGCGCAGCCGACGGTGCTCGTCCTGTCGAACAGCCAGGCCGAGGGCGCGAACGGCGGCGGCGTGCCGATGCGCGGCGAGCTGTCGTCCTGGCCTCACAAGCTGATGATGGCGACGGGCGCGCTCGTGTCGTCGCTCGCCGTGTCGGGTGCGTGGCTGGCGCACTTCGTCGACGACTCCCCGAAGCTCGCCGCGCTCGGCTCCGACTACGAGCCCGACATCGTCGTGCTCGCGTCGCTGCCGTCGTCGGACCTCAACGACGACGTGCCGCTCGCCGACGTGAAGGCGCACTTCGCCGAGCTCGTCGGCGACCTGCGGGCGCGCTGGCCGCGCGTGCGGATCGTCGCGACGACGACGCTGCCGCGAGGTGACCAGGGCGGCGTCAGCGAGGCGGTGCGCCGCGACTGGGACGCGTTCCTCGCGAAGCTGCCCTACGGCCTGGAGCAGGTCGCGGACCCGGCGGCCGTGCTGCGCGCGCCGGAGCGGTCCCGCCGCGGCCTCGTGCCCGCAGTGCCGTCGCCACACGCCGACCGCGTCCCGAACTTCGCGCTCGGCGCGACGGGCACGGGCGGCACGTTCGCTGCCGGCACGTACTTCTGGACGGTGACGGCGCTGAACGCGAACGGGCAGACCGCGCCCGCCCTCGAGGTGTCGAAGGCGCTCACCGCCGGGCAGACGCAGGAACTGCACTGGGATCCCGTCGTCGGCGAGCCCGCGCCCATCCTGTACCGCGTGTATCGCGGGACTTCGTCGCTGGCGTGGGACACGTGGGTCGGGGACGTCGCGCCCGGCACGACGAGCATCGTCGACACGGGGGCGTCGGCGGGCGCCGCGACCGTGCCGTCGTTCTACAACCTCACGCCCGACACCGCCGTGCTCGCGCCGGAGCACTGGGCGGGCACGGACTGGCTGCACTTCGACGAGCGAGGACACACGGCCGTGGCCGCGGCGATCGCGCCGCTGCTCGCGACGTCCCCGTACGGGACGGCCCTGGTCGCCGCGCGGGAGCTGCTGGTGAGCACGGAGGCGGCGGCCGACGCGGCGTCGGGGTCGCAGACCGCGGCGGCCGGGAGCGCGACGGCCGCGGCGGGCTCGGCGTCGGCCGCGGGCGACGCGAAGACGCTCGCAGAGGCCGCCGCGGCGTCCGCGGTCACGCCGGTGTCGTCGGGGAACGTGGGCGGGGCTTCGGCGATCACCGCCGCTCACTTCCCCTCGTTCCGGCGGCTCACGGTGACGGCCGCGGTCACGTTCTCGCTCGACACGGCGGGCCTGCCCGCGAACCGGGCGGTCGTCGCGGAGGTCCTGCTCTCGATGGGGGCGACGGTCTACGCGGTGACGTGGCCGGCGGGCATCGTCTGGCAGGACGGCGTCGCGCCCGCCGCGCTGGCCGCGAACCAGCGAATGCTCGTGCAGCTCGTGTGGACGGGCGCCGAGGTGCTCGGCGTGTACGGCGGGCGGTTCTGATGGTCCGCCGTCTCCGGCCCGCGCTGCGCACGGTGCGGAACCTGCACCCGCAGCCGGTCCCGACGTCGGCGACGGGCCGGTGGAGCTCGCAGACGCCCACGGGGAACACGAACACGCTGGAGGCAGGCACGGGCCCGATGGGCTCGGCCTGCCTCCGCGTCGACGTCACCGCGGCCGGCCAGCTGCGCCTGTACGTGAACAGCACGCAGGCCGCGAACCGCATCTCGCTCGAGGGCGCCACGACGGTCACGATCGGCTGCTGGGTGTACGCCTCGCGCGCGCTCACGGATCTGTGCTGGGAGCCGCAGATGCTCACGCCCGACGGGGCGACGTCGTCGTACCCGAAGTCGTCGGCGTTCAACCTCGTGGCCGGGTGGCAGTGGGTGTCCGCGACGGTCGCGGTCGTCGCCGGGCGCACACAGCTCGGGCAGATCAACCTGCTCGGCTCGACGAACACCGCGAACAACGTCCAGCCCGGCGACATCGTGAAGGCCACGCGCGCGATGATCGTCCCCGGCACGTACTCGGGCGTCTACTGCGACGGCAGCACGCCCGGCTGGAAGTGGGACGGGACGGCAGGCGCGAGCGCATCGACCGGCTGGCCCTACACGCTCGAGAGCGTCGCCGGAGCGCCCCGCATCGACGTCTCGAACCCCGCCGCAGGCGCGACGCTCGCCGCGCTCCCCGCGGGGGACGTGTCGATCTACTCGGTGTTCAACGACCCCACGCCGTCGGGCACCTCCGGCATCCACGAGGCCATCGGCCCGTACCGCCTCATGTGGAACGCCGCCGGGACGCGGCCAGCGCTCGGACGCAAGAACTCCTCCGGCGTCGCGCTCGAAACTGTCGCAGGCATCGACCCCGTCGCAGGCTGGAACGCCGTCGGCGTCGCGATGCGCCAGTCCGACACACGCCAAGGCATCTCGCTCCGCACATCGAACGTGGACGCCGGAGCATCCGGCACCGCAGCGACATCGTTCGACGGCACGCAGCCGCTTCGCGTCGGCACGCGCGACACGGGTGCGAACGCCGACCTGCTCACCGGGCGCATGCTCGTCTACCCCCGGTTCCACGACGCGACAGCACGGCAGGCCGTCCTCGCCTGGCTCCGCAACCGCTACGGTCTCGCGGCCTGACACACCACCGCCCCCTCTCGGCTACGGCCGGGAGGGGGCGGTTTCGTCGTGTCAGAAGGTCACGTCCCGTTTGCGTGACTCCGTTAGAGCTCGCACCTGCAGGCGGCTGACCTCCTTCTGGACGTCGGCCAGCGGGAACGCCTCATCCCAGAAGTATGCTGTGGCGATCTCGGGGTCGTACATGCGGAAGAGATCTTGTCCACTCGCTCCCTGCATCTGGTCCTTGGCTCCGATGAACCCGTCGACGAAGTGGTTGCGCTCGGCAGACTCCCACCACCGCTCGAGGCGCTCATCGAAGTGCTCGATGTGATTGCGGAGGTCCGTGTCTTGCAGCGGCGAGTCCTCCTTCACGCCGAGTGACTCTCGCAGCACGAGCCGTTTCGCGGACTTCTTGCCGCCGCTGCCCCACAGCGCCTTCGCGACATTCCCCGCACCGGCTAGAGCAACATGCATACCGAGCCAGACTGGCTCACTCGAGACGATCTTGAACGAGTGCAGATTTGCGTAGATGCGACGCAGTCCGGCGTCGACCATGGCGAACCCGTGCATCGACATCGCAGACTGCTCCGCGACCTGCCGTTGAAAGAGCCTCAACAACTTGACGTCCATGCCGAGAGAGTACAAGCCCATCAGCCCTCGGTGAACTTGGTTTGCCGCGCCATCGAGCGGTTGGGTCAGAGCGCGAACATGAACCAGAGCACCGGAATCGCGCCGAGGATGAGCCCGACGCCGGCCGGGATGCATCGCACCCGCCGCCGGCGCGCGATCACCACGGCCGGGATCGCGAACCCAAGCGCCGCGAGTCCGAGCACTACCGGCGCGCCGATCAGGATAAACGGCGACGGAATCGACAGCAGAGCGAGGATGCCCAGCACCAGGCCCGTGACCCCGAGCCCCGTCGGGGCCCCCTGCGCCCCAGGCAAGCCGGAGGGAACCGGAGCCGCGGGACGTCCCTGCTGCGCGCTCCACGCCTGGAACTGCGCGTACTGCTGCTGTTGGGCGGCCCGGAAGCCCGCCTCGTAGGCGGCGCGCTGCTGCTCGTCGGGACCGGGCGTCGGGAGCGTCATACCCGTCATGCTATCCAGCGGTCTCTGTCGCACTCGAGCACGGCGGCTTCGGTCATGATCGGAGCGATATTCTCACTGAGTGCCGACGTACAGGGATATGCCCAATGTGAGCAAGAGCGAGATCAATCGGTGTGGCGACTATCTAGCGACGCTCTACCGCATCCTTGACGACGGCGACGACGAGCGTCTGGAAGAGCACTTCGATCGCGAGACATACCTTCGTGCGACGGGTGTGGTTGACGACTTCCGTGCGGCGCACCAGAGGCCGCTCAGCATCACATCCGTGGGGCTACGGCAGTTCTACCAGTCGCAGCTTGGGCGATATCCCGTCGTGTCCCAGCGCCTTAAGCGTCTTCCCCGGATCATCCGGAAGCTGTCGAACATGGGGAACAGCAACCTTGCGCGGCTCGAGGACGTCGGCGGCACGCGGGCGGTCGTGCGTGATCTGGACGAGCAGCGCCGTCTCTGCGATCACATCGAGCGGCGATGGGGCGACCGCATCAAGCGTCATCGCGACTATGTCGGAGACCCCAAGGCGACCGGGTACCGGGCACGTCACTTCGTGATCGAGAAGTCTGAGCGTCGCATCGAGATCCAGGTGCGAACGCGGCTGCAGCAGCGGTGGGCCAACGCGATTGAAGCCGCTGACTCCCGCTTCAATCTGGCGTTGAAGGACGGCCGGGGCCCACAGGAGATGCTGGACTACTTCTCCACTAGTGGCGCTATGCTCTACTTCCAGGACGCAGACGCTCAACCGCCAGCTGAGCTCGCCGACCAGCACAACGCCGCAACCGACGCAGTCGTGGAAGCCGGCTACTTCGTCCGGAGAAGGAGAGACTGATGGCAACCGTGCACTTCCTCCTCGCTTACAGCCACAAGGAGCAGAAGCTCGTCTCACAGGACGAGTTCACCGACGCTAAGCGAGCTACCAAGGCGTACGCCGACGCGGAGGCGAACCACGCCGACGACTCCGATTACGAGATCGTTCTCATCGGCTCGGACAGCATCGAGACGATCATGAAGACTCACGGACACTACTTCTCAGGCGACAGCAACGACCTCCTCGCTGAGCTGTCCTTCGCGTAGGGACTCATCAGGCGAAGACGACCCCCTCGGCCACGGGCCGAGGGGGTCGTCTTCGCCTATCCGAGTGCTAATCCGCGAGGAGCAGCATCTGCTCGATCGGCGTCCTGATGTCGTCGCTCACCCAGTTTGCGATCCCGGGCTCGCTTGCGACTTCCGAAACGAAGTAGCTTGCGTGATCGCGCGTCTCGAGCGCGAACGATCCAATCAGGTCGTCACGGTGGTAGACGTTCCAACTGTACGGCGAGGTCCGGCGAATCGTGACCGAAGCACCGGATGTCTGGTACTCGAACACTTCGAGGGTCCTGAGGAGCTCGAACGCGTCGGCGTGCTGAGGGCCGGGACCTGTGCTTTCAGACATGACCCACAGCGTAGCGGGAGCAACGAGCCCATGCGGCGAGAGTGTCGGGGCTCGCTCGTACGCTCGTCGCCATGTCGATCCCGAAGCCGCCGTTCCATGTAATGCTCATGACGCAGGAGGTCGAGCCCGGGCACTGGCTGCTCGGTGACGCGAACTCCGGCACGATCGCGGACATCGAACTGCGCAGGACGAACGTCGGCCCCCGCTACCGGATCACGATGGCGGGCGAGGTCATGGGATGGACGACGAGCCTCAAGTCCGCCTGCGAAGGAGCGTGGGCGCGCCACGATCGCATGCGGGCGTCGGTGTACGACGGGGCACCGAATCGGCCGCTCCCTCGCCCCTCAGCGGTCCTCTGAGTACTCGAAGCCTTCCTCCCCGAGAATGAGCCGACACCCTGCCACGGGGCATCGTTGGACATCGGCAGTTGGGTGCAACACGACAAGGTGCACCGGGCACACGCCATAGACGTCAGGGACGAGGTCGGTGGAGAGGCGGTGCCACACGTCGGGCCGTGCGGTCGCGTACCGGCATAGCTCGACGAGGAGCTCGCTGACCGTGTCGATGTTGAGGAGTGTCAGCAGCTCCCGGACTTCACTCGACCCGAGGATGGGACGCAGCGTCTTGGGACTCATGAGCGAGCACGATGCCAGATGTGGGGCACCCGGTCGCAGCGCTTGACACTATTGATCGCGTGCGGCACGTCGATGCCGGGTCGTGGGGCGACGTGCGTGCCCGCGTTGCGTCGCTGCCATACCTGGGTATGTGGGCATGTGTCGATTTGACAACGTTCGATACGGCTGTGTGAGGGGCGGCGTAGCGTCGCGATATGGGGGAACTTCATTTCGGCATCGCGGGCGGGCGACTGCCACTCGACGATCGGACACTCGCACATCTCAAAGCGGTGATTCTCACGAGACTGCGCCGCCACGAAGCATTCGGGGTGTCCTGGGATAGCGAGGGTGGGCGCACGACGATCTGGCTTCACCCAGGGGTCTCGATCCGGTTCGTGTTCGACTCGTCGGAGCCCGTCGACCTCAACCCGGAGTGGCTGCAACGGCTGTCTGACGGTGTCACCTTGCGTGGGGGGATCGTCATCCAGCCCGAGCACGCCGAGCGGAGTGGAGTCGCGGACTCGCGATCACCTCGTCCTTGAAGGCGTGGGAGCCTTCGCTTACCCTGACGTCCAGGGTCGATCTGAGGGGGCGTCGGCTCTGGCGGAGCGTGAGCTCCGCAGATCGACGCATCCTCACGTTCCCCAGCAGCGTGAGGATGCGTCGATCGTTTCGCGAGGGGTGCCGTGATCAGCCGCCCTCTGGCCGGTCCCCGTACCTCACCGGCCCGTCGGGCCATTCGACGTCGCACCCGCGGCACCACCACGTGCCCCGCGGGTGCGCGTGCAGCACCGTCCCGCAGGTGGGGCAGTGCGGCTCGACGACGTCGGCCAGGAAGTCGCTCACACCGGCTGCTCCGTGCCGATGTCTAGCATCCCCGAACACCACTTGAAGAACAAGAACACGTACGCGAACAACAGGAAGCCTTGCACTGGCGGCAAGCCCCCGACAGTCGTCGCGGCCCAGTACGCGACCGCAAGGCTAAGGAGAGTCAGGAACCACACGACACCGCGGGTCTTCGTGGCGATTCGCGGGTGGAGCATAAGCGAGAAGGATGCGAGCGGTGGCACGATCGTCAGCACCACAGAAGTCACGTACTCGCTAGGGCGTACTTCGATGACGCCGACAACTTGGTCGAGCTCTTGAAGTGCAGGCAGGGCCAGTGCTCGCCATATGGCGAACGAGATCAATGCACCGACTGCTACGGAAGCTGCGGTCGACCGCCGTGAAGGGCGCTCTTGGACGGCGCTCATGACACGCGACGGACGCTGAGCAGCTCCTGCCCGGTCGCCTCTGCGGTCGTCGTCGCGGTGGGTCGAATCATCCCGATCAGCACGAGCCGAGCCTACGCCGGGTGTCGGTGGTCGGGGAGACGATGGGCGCATGCCAATCCCGTCTCCTGAGCAGCTGATCGACTTTGAGCGCGAGCACTGGACGACGTCGCCCGGGACGAAGGAGGAGCTCGTGAGACACGAGCTCGGCATCCCGCTCGCGCGGCACTACCAGCTGCTCGCGCGCGCCGTCGGGGACGAGCGCGGCATCCGCCACGATCCGCTCTGGGCGGCACGGATCCGTCGGCGCATGAGCGACCGCGCGGCCGAGCGTGGCCGGCGTTCCTCGGCGGCGTGACGTGGACACATTTTGGACACACTTCGTACCCTAAGGCCCCCTCTGACGCCCCATGAGACCCCCTCAAATTCCCCGGAATTACGCGGTAGAGCCTCTGTCGAGCGGGGTCGCTCAGAGTTCGATTCCCCCCAGCTCCACCGATCGCTGTCGCCGCACGGAGAGAAGGCCGTCCCTCGGGGCGGCCTTCTTCCGTCTCAGCCTCCGAACGCCGTGCGGAACCGCTCCACGGCGGTCGTGGAGTCGTCGGACGCCCACGCCTCCATCGCGACCACCCCCGTGTAGCCGAGGCGGCGCAGCGCGTCGGCGATCGCGGGGTAGTGCACCTCGCCGGTCCCCGGCTCGCGCCGTCCGGGGACGTCGGCGACCTGGATCTCGCCGATCCACGGCAGCGCCTCGGCGACGAGCTCGATGAGGTTCCCCTCGCCGATCTGCGCGTGGTAGAGATCGAGGTTCAGGCGCAGGTGCGGATGGTCCACGGCACGGACGAGCGCGAGGGTGTCGCGGGCACGGGCGAACGGCACGCCGGGATGGTCGACCGCCGTGTTGAGGTTCTCGAGCGTGAACACGCGGCCGTGGCGCTCGCCGAGCACGGCGAGCCGCTCGAGCGTGCGGGCGGCGGCGACCCAGTCGGCGCCTGTCGCCGTCTCGCCGGCCCGGACGGGCAGCCCTCGGGTGTCGAGCCCCGTCCCGTGCAGGTTCAGGCGCGGCGCGTCGATCGTCTCCGCAGCGCGCAGGGACTCCTCCGC
This sequence comes from Microbacterium gilvum, assembly GCF_039543865.1. Taxonomy (NCBI): domain Bacteria; kingdom Bacillati; phylum Actinomycetota; class Actinomycetes; order Micrococcales; family Microbacteriaceae; genus Microbacterium; species Microbacterium gilvum. Next base: position 146,089 of record NZ_BAABKO010000001.1, read on the forward strand.
CGTCTCGACGAATGCGTCGGCGCCGTCGGCGGTGACGAGGTCGCCCCGCAGGTAGCCCGTCATCGACGAGAACACGGCACCCGTGCCGGCGAGGGCGCCGAGGTCCTTCGTCGACCAGTCCCAGATCTCCACGAGGAAGCCGAGCTCGTGCAGACGGCTTGCTCGCTCGACGACGGGGAGGTCGGTGAAGACCATCTCCGCGCAGACGGCGAGCGGGATGGGCGCCGAGCTCATGACGCCGCGACCCGCGCAGGCGCACCGGACTCGTGCGACGCGATCGCGGCGAGGGCGATCGCGAGGGCGGCACGCGCGTCCTCCCCGCGAGGCCCGTCGTGCACTCCCGTGCGGATGGCCGTGGCGAAGGCGGCGAGCTCGTCGGTGTACGCCTGTGCGAACAGATCGACGTTGAGCCGCGTCGTGGACGCCGCGGCGCCGTCGGCGCGGTAGTGCCGCGCGCTCGTCGTCCGCACGTCTCCGGCGGCGACCATCCCGGCCGAACCGAACACCTCGCCGCGGACGTCGTAGCCGTACGCGGCGGAGAAGCTCGCCTCGGCCGTCGCGATCGCGCCGTTCGAGTAGCGGATGGTGACGATGGCCGTGTCGAGCAGGCCGGACGCCTTGAAGTCGGGAGCGACGAGTGCGTCGGCTGCGGAGAACACCTCGACGGCGTGCGCCCCCGCGTTGAACCAGTTCAGCGTGTCGAAGTCGTGGATGAGCGTCTCCGTGAAGATGACGTTCGGCTTCACGGCGGCGGGGTCGGTCAACCCGGGATCGCGCGTGAGCGAGCGCAGCAGCTGCGGCTCGCCGACTCCGCCTGACGCGACGATGCCGTGCGCCTCCGCGAAGTCGCGCGAGAACCGCCGGTTGAATCCCACCTGCAGGACGACGCCCGCGGTGCGCGCCGCCGCGATCGCGCGGTCGGCATCCTCGAGCGTGAGCGCCATCGGCTTCTCGACGAAAACGTGCTTGCCTGCCTGCGCCGCCGCGACGACGAGGTCGGCGTGCGTGAATGCGGGAGAGGAGATGACGACGCCGTCGATGTCGTCGGCGGAGAGGAGCTCGGCGGGATCCGTGTACGTGCGCGCGACGCCGAGCGGCTCGGCGACGCGGGCGGCGGCACCGGGCGAGGGGTCGGCGACGGCGACGAGCTCGGCGTCGGCGATGCGGCGCACGATGCTCTCGGCGTGGTAGGCGCCGATCCATCCGGAGCCGAGGAGTCCGAGGCGGACGGGGGTGGGTGCGGTCATGGGGTCCTCCGTGGACGACGATGTCGAACAGAACTAGATCGATCTAGTACAGGATGAGGGGAGTGGGCGATCCTGTCAAGATCGACCGCCGGGCCATCCGGCCGACACAATGGGGGGATGGCGCAGCAGGAGGGGCGCGGCCGCCCCACGATGAAGGACGTGGCCGAGGCGGCGGGGGTCTCGCGCGCCCTCGTGTCGATCGTCTTCCGGGATGCGCCGGGCGCCGGGGAGGAGACCCGCCGCCATGTGCGCGAGGTGGCTGAGCGACTCGGGTACCGCGTTGACCGGCGCGCGCAGCTGCTTCGGCAGAGCCGCACGCGCACGCTCGGGGTCGTCTTCGACGTGCATGCCGCCTTCCACGGCGAGATCGTCGAGGAGCTGTACCCCGCCGCCGACAGCCGCGGGCTCGCCCTCTCGCTGTCGGCCATCACGCCGATGCGGACGGAGGAGATCGCGGTGGAGTCGCTCCTCGACGAGCGGGTGGAAGGGCTCGTGCTCCTCGGCAGCGCGCTGCCCGCCGCCGCGCTCATGGACGTCGCCGATCGCCTCCCGTCCGTCGCCGTGGCGCGCCCGACCGGAGGAGCCATGCCGGCTGCCCGCACGGACGATCGCGCCGGCGGCCGGCTCGCGGCGCGGCATCTCGTGGAACTCGGCCGCCGTCGCGTCGTGTACCTCGACGGCGGCGACGTGGCGGGAGGGCGCGAACGACGGGAGGGGCATCTCGAGGCGATGGCCGAGGCAGGTCTCCCTGCCGACGTCGTCGCCGGCGGCCTCGACGAGGAGGCGGGGGTGCGCGCAGCGCGGGAGCTGCTCGATCGTTCGCAGCTGCCCGACGCCGTCGCCGCCTTCAACGACCGCTGTGCGATCGGCGTGCTCGACGTGCTCCTGCGCGCCGGCGTCGACGTCCCGCGGGAGATCGCCGTGATCGGGTTCGACGACATCCGCGCCGGCCGGCTCGAGACGATCGGGCTCTCGACGATCGCCCAGGATGCTGCAGGGCTCGCATCCGACGCCGTCGACCTCGTGGTCGACGGGCGACCGGGGGCCGAGCGGGTCCGTGCGCCACGGCTCGTCGTGCGCCGTACGACGGGGGGCTGACGCGATCCGTCAGGCCGGCTGCTGCTCCCGGCGCGCGGATCCGAGTCCGAACGAGGCGGCGAAGCCGATCGCGAGGAAGCCGGCCGCGGTGAACGCCGACAGCTGGGTTCCCGTCGTGAACGCCTCCTCCGCCAGGGCGATCTCGTCCCCGTCGAGGGACGAGATCGCCGCTCCCGCGGAGTCGACGACGCGGGACACGACAGCATCGCGAGCGCCGGCGTCGACGCCGGCATCGTCGAGCGACGACGACAGCGTCGCCCCCGTGCCGGTGAACAGCACGGTTCCGAGGATCGCGATGCCGAGCGCGGAGCCGACCTGCCGCGCCGTCGACTGGGTCCCGGACGCCTGCCCGGACCGCTCGACGGGGACATCCGCGAGGATGACGCCGGTCAGCTGCGCCGTCGCGAGCCCCACGCCGAACCCGTAGACGAAGAGGGTCGGGATGAGCCAACCCCATCCGGCGCCCGATCCCAAGGCGAGCGCGACGCCGACGATGCCGACGATCTCGGCGAGAAGGCCCGCTCGCACGACGATCACGGGGCGGACACGCGCACTGAGCGCGCCGATCAGCCCGCTGGCGCCGAATGAGCCGATGGCGAGCGCGAGGAGGACGAGCCCGGTCTGCAGGGCGTCGAACCCCTGGACGAACTGCAGCCACAGCGGCAGGGAGAGGATGATGCCGAACTCGCCGAGCGCCACGACGAGCGCGACGAGGTTGCCGCGCGCGAATGTCGGCACGCGGAAGAGGGAGAGGTCGAGGAGCGCGGGGCGCGCTCTCCGCGCTCGCGCACGGCTCCAGATGAGCAGGAGCACGAGAGCCGACGCGCTCAGCGCCAAGGCGATCGGGACGGGCGAGATCGTCGCCGTCCACTTCACGGGGCCCAGCTCGATGCCGTCCTCCGCCGTCCACCATCCGAACGTGCGCCCCTCGATCAGCGCGAAGACGAGTGCGCCGAACAGGACGACCGAGAGCGCGGATCCCACGAGGTCGATGCGCGCCGACGTCTCCCGCGACTCCCGCACGGTCGCGAGCACGCCGACGAGGACGAGGATGCCGAGCGGCACGTTGATGCCGAAGGCCCAGCGCCAGGAGAACGAGGTGGTGAGCCAGCCGCCGAGCAGGGGCCCGACCGCGGCCATCCCGCCGATCGTGGAGCCCCACACGGCGAACGCGATCGTGCGTTCGCGACCGCGGAAGCCGGCGTTGAGGAGCGAGAGCGTTGCGGGCAGGATGAGTGCGCCGCCCACGCCCTGCACCGTGCGGGCGAGGATGAGGAGCCCCCCGGTCGGCGCGAACGCCGCCGCCACGGACGCGCCCGCGAAGACCGCGACGCCCGTCAGCAGGGCGCGACGACGCCCGATGCGGTCGGCCGTCGCGCCGAAGAGGAGGAGCAGTGAGGCGAACACGAGCGTGTAGACCTCCTGGACCCATTGCACCTCGGTCGACGAGATCCCCAGGTCGGTGACGATCGCCGGCACCGCGACGTTGACGATGGTGGAGTCGACGATGATGAGCGAGACGGCGACGCTGATGAAGCCGAGTCCCCACCAGCGGCGCGGATCCGTGGATGTCATTGCTAGCCCATCTATTAAAGTGCCAGGCGTGATAAAAGCCTCGGTGGATATCGTACTCCTGCTGTCGAGGGGTTGCCGCGCGGGACGGGGGATGCCTAACGTCTCCCCATGAGAGCGATATGGCATGGCGAGATCGTGGCGGAGGCCGCACGCGAGGAGCTCGTGCGCATCGAGGGGAACTGGTACTTCCCTCCGTCGTCGGTGCGGGACGGTGCCCTGGCCGAGAGCGCGACCCCGTACACCTGCCCGTGGAAGGGCGTCGCGCAGTACTGGGACATCCGGAGCGGGGCGGGCCTCCCCGACGGGGCGTGGAGCTACCCGCATCCCTTCGACGGCGCGGCCGACCGGGTCGGCCGCGAGTTCGCCGGCTACGTCGCATTCGATCCCCGGGTGACGATCGAGGAGTGAATCAGGGACGTCCCTGATCCGCCCGAGCGGAGGGCTGTCCAGACTGGAGGACGATGTCCTCTCCGCCGCGCGCACGTCCGCTCCGCCTCGTCGTCCTCCTCTCGGCCGTCGCGGCGCTGATCGCGCTCGTCGTCGGGGTCGTGACGTGGGCCGCAGCCGCGGGCGAGCCCGAGGCGCTCGGCGACATCCGCTGGCCCGATTCGGGATCGGCCGCGGTGGCCGTGGCGGATGGCCCCGTCGTCGCCAGCTCGGACGACCCCGTGCCGATGGCGAGCATCTCCAAGGTCGTCACGGCGCTCATGGTGCTGGAGGAGCGTCCGCTGCAGCCCGGCGAGACGGGCGGCGACTACTGGTTCACGGAGGAGTGGGACGCCGCCTACCGGGAGTACCTCGCGCGCGGCGAGTCGGCGCTGAAGATCCCCGTGGGCGGGATGCTCACCGAACGGCAGCTGCTCGACGGGATGCTCGTCGGCTCTGCGTGCAACTACGCCGACATCCTCGTCGCGAGCATCTGGGGCGATGAGGCCGCGTTCGCGGAGGCAGCCGCGCGCTTCGTCGACACCCACGGGCTCGACGGCATCACGATGGTGGAGCCCACGGGCATCGACCCGCGCAACACGGCCACCCCCGCAGCGCTCATCGCGCTGGGACGCCTGGCGCTCGCCCATCCCGTCGTCGCGGAGATCGTCGCGCAGACGGCGGTCGACCTGCCCGGCGCCGGCATCGTCGAGAACACGAACGACCTGCTCGCCGACGCCGGTGTCGTGGGAGTGAAGACCGGCACCCTCGAGGGGAGCAGCCTGCTGTCGGCGAAGGATGTGCCCGACGGCGACGGCGGCACCGTGCGCGTCTTCGCCGTCGTCCTCGGGCAGCCGGATGACGACGCCCGGTTCACGGCGTCGCGTGCGCTCTACGCGCAGGCGGAGGCGATCGTCTCCCGGTGAGCAGGGCTCATCCGATCTCGCCGGGGAGGCGCACCGCCACCGTGACGGGGTCGCCCACGTCGATGCGCTCCGCGCGCTGCACGGCGGCCTTGACGGGCAGCAGGAAGCGCCCGTCCTTCGGCCACATCGCGGTGTCGAACCGGGTCTCGCCGATCGTCGCCGTGACGGGGATCTGACCCCAGTACGCGAGCCCGCGCGCGGCGTCTTTGACGTCGTCGGTCAGATCGCGCGGCAACGGGGCGAACACGTACGGTGCGGGACCCCGCCACTCGACGAGCACGCTCTCGAACGTCCACGCCATGAGCCGAGGATAGCGGCGGCTCGTCAGTCGAGCGAGGGGTCGCGGCCCGTGCGCAGGTCGGACTCGAGACCGGCGACGGCACGGAGGTCGTCGTCGTCGAGCGCGAACCCGAACACGTCGGCGTTGGCGCGGATGCGGTCGGGGGACACCGACTTCGGGATGACGACGGTGCCGAGCTGGAGGTGCCACCGGATGATGACCTGGGCGGTGCTGCGCCCGTGCTTGCGCGCGATCGCGGCGAGGACGGGATCGTCGAGCAGCCGCCCGCGCGCGAGGGGCGACCACGCCTCCGTGACGATGCCGTGCGACGCACCGTAGGCACGCAGCTCATGCTGGGGGAGCAGCGGGTGCAGCTCGATCTGGTTGACGGCGGGCACGACCTCCGTCTCGGCGAGGAGCCGGTCGAGGTGCGCGATCGCGAAGTTCGACACCCCGATGGAGCGGGCACGGCCATCCGCCCGCAGGCTCTCGAGCGCACGGTAGGTCTCGACGTAGCGGTCGCGCGAGGGGATCGGCCAGTGCACCAGGTAGAGGTCGACGTAGTCGGTGCCGAGTCGGCCGAGGCTCGCGTCGAATGCCCGCAGCGTCTCGTCGTAGCCGTGGTCGTCGTTCCACACCTTCGTCGTGACGAAGATGTCCTCGCGCGGCACGCCGCTCGTGCGGAGCCCCTGTCCGACCCCGCGCTCGTTGGCGTACAGTGCGGCGGTGTCGATGTGGCGGTAGCCCGCATCGAGTGCCGTGCGCACGCATGCGGCGGCCTCGTCGTCGGGGATCTTGTAGACGCCCAGCCCGAGCTGCGGGATGGTGCGTCCGTCGGGGAGCGGGATGGCCGGCACAGGGAGCGTCGTCATGCACACCACTCTGCCGCACGTCCGCGCGCGTGCCGGGAGTAGAGTCCGCTCATGATCCCGATCGAGAACCTCGCGGCGTTCGGGGTGGCGGCGATCGCGATCATCGTCATCCCCGGTCCCAGCGTGCTGTTCGTCATCGGCCGCTCGATCGCTCTCGGCCGCAGGGCCGGCGTGCTGAGCGTCGTGGGCAACGCCGTCGGCACGGTGCCGGCGCTCCTGGCCGTCGCCTTCGGCGTGGGGGCGGTCGTCGCCTCGTCGGCCGTCGCCTTCACGGTGATCAAGCTCGCGGGCGCCGCGTACCTCGTCTGGCTGGGCGTGCAGGCCATTCGGCACCGTGGTGCGCCCGCGCGGGCGCCGCTCGGACGTCGTTCGAGCACGCGCACCCTGCTCGCGGAGGGTTTCGTCGTCGGGGTCACGAACCCCAAGACGATCGCGTTCTTCGTCGCCGTGCTGCCGCAGTTCGTCGACCCCGGTGCTGGAGCGGTGTGGGCGCAGCTTCTCCTGCTCGGCGTCGTGTTCGAGGCGCTCGCTCTCCTGTCCGACAGCATCTGGGCGCTCGCGGCGGGCACGGCGCGCACCTGGTTCGCGCGGTCGCCTCGCCGGGTGTCGGCGCTGTCGGGGGCGGGCGGAGTCCTCATGATCGGCCTCGGCGGTGCGCTCGCGCTCACCGGCTCGAAGAGCTGACGGTGGATCCGGACGTCGGCTGCAAGATCCGGCGTGCTCGCGACATAGGCAGGGTGTGACGACCGTGACCGCTGAAGGGGGCCGCGCCGACGGCGGCGCCGCCGAACGCGACGAGATCGCGTGGTACACCGCGGTCGTGCAGACGCACGCGTCGGCGCTCGTGAAGTACTTCGCGCGTCGCGGCCCTCGACAGGACGCGGAGGATCTCGCGGCCGACGTGCTCGCGACGGCATGGCGGCGGCGCGCGGACGTGCCGCGCGGCGAGGAGTTGCCGTGGCTCTACCGCACGGCCGAGCTGACGCTCGCCAACGCGCGTCGGAAGCACCACGACCTCGCGGTCGACATGGTCCCCGAGCGCGGGACGGGGCGCGTGCGCGACGACCCCGAGCTGAGCGCGCTCTTCGACGACGAGCTGCGCGGCGCGCTCGCGAGCGTGGGGGAGCGCGACCGGCGCATCCTCCTCCTCCACGCGTGGGAGGGGCTCGACGGCGACGAGCTCGCCGCCGTCCTCGGCATCACGCGCTCGGGTGCCGATGCCGCGCTGTCGCGCGCCCGCTCGCGCCTGCGCGCGGCATGGGGGCGGCGCCTCGAATTCTGATCCCCTGCAAGATCCGCTCCTCCCGCGACATGAACAGGGGGAGAGCACGAGGAGGACGCCATGAGCGATCACGACGAGGACCCCGTCGACCGGCTGCGCGCCGCCGACCCCGCGGCGGATGTCGAGCCGCGCGAGGGATTCGGGGCGGACGTCATCGCTGCGGCGACCGCGATGCCGGTCGATCTCGACGCGGAGCGCGCTCGCCGCAGGCCCCGACGCGGGCTCGTGATCGCGTCGATCGCGGCGTCGATCGCCGCGGCGGTCGTGATCGGCGGCGTCGCGGGGTACGGCATCGCGACGGCGGCACAGACGACGGCGTCGGCCGACTCGCCGTCGGACGGCGGGGCTTCGGGTGGAGCCGCGCCGGATGGCGTGCTGCCACCGGTCACCCTCGGCGGCGGGGCGGGAGGATCCACGGAGGGCGGCGGGGCCGGGTCTTCGGCGGACTCCGCGCAGTCGACTGATCGGTCGATGGTGCCGTGGGGCTGGACGGGCCGGAACGCGTTCCATGCCTCGACCATCCTCTCGACCGGCGCGGGGTCGGCTGCCGCCTACGGCTTCGATGCCGTGTCCGCATCGAACGCCGAGACGATCGAGGCGCTCGCGGCCGCACTCGGCGTCGCGGGAACGCCCGAGATCCGCGACGGGTCGTGGCAGGTCGGGGCCGCGGATGGGACGGGCCCGTCGCTGTGGGTGAGCCTCGATGGCCAGCTGAGCGCCGGCTACTACAGCACGCTCGACCCGTGGTCGGCGTGCGGGGAGGCGTGCACCGCCCCGGAAGAGGCTCCCGCGATCGCCGCGCTGCGCGATCTGCTCACCCGGATCGGAGCGGACGCGGACGCGTTCGCGTACTCCTCCGAGACGTGGGAGGGGTCGGCGACGCGCACGGCGTACGCCTCCCGCACGATCGACGGCCAGCAGGTGGGGCAGTCGTGGTCGCTCGAGTTCGCGGCCGACGGGATCGTCAGCGTCTACGGAGGCCTCGCCGACGTCGTGCAGATGGGCGACTACCCCGTCGTGAGCGAGCAGGAGGCGTTCGATCGTCTGTCGGATCCGCGGTTCGGCGCGCAGCTGACGACCCTCCCGCTCGCCGCGCGCGAGGGCGATGTCGGGACGGAGTGGACGCCGCCCACGGAGCCGCCCGCGCTGCCCGCGCCGGGGTCGGCGGTGTCGTGGGGGGTGAACGACGTCGAGATCGTCTCGGTGCGTCTGGGGCTGGCGAGCCAGTGGCAGGACGACGGCTCGGTGCTGCTCGTGCCGACGTACGTCTTCGGGGATGCGGGCGGAGGCGAGTGGTCGGTCATCGCCGTGGCGGAGGGGTCGCTCGACTTCTCGGCGGGGGGCGAGATGGTCTTCGGCGGCGCGGAGGTCCTCTACTGACGGTCAGCCTCGCCACGTGATGACGTCGAGCCCGCTCTTCGTGTCGGAGAGCGCGACCCACCCGTCGCCGAAGGCGTAGGTCATGCCGTAGCCGTTCTCATCCGCCCATTCCGACGAGGGCATGCTCTCGGTCAGGTAGACGACGCCGTCGCCCTCCTCGCGGATCCAGCCCTCGTCGGCGAGGTACTCCTGGTAGCCCGATGCGTCCTCCGCGGCGAGCGGCGCCCATCCGTACATCTGGACGATGTCGGTCGCGCCGACGTCGAAGTTGCCCCACGTGCAGCTCACTCCGCCGGACAGCTCGTTCGGGCCGATGTAGAAGGGATCGGCGCGCGACGACCATCCGATGTCGGCGAACTCGTCGACGAGCGCCGCGGGGATGATCGTGTCGCAGCCGGGAGCCTGACCCGAGCCCGTGGAGCCGGCCGCGTCGGGGGACTCCGAGGGCGTCGCGTCTGGCGCGAGGGGCGACGCGCACGACGCGAGGAGGAGGATGCTCGGCACCAGGGCGCCGACGGCCGTCGTGCGGCGGCGCGCGGCGCCGGTGCTCATGCCGTCGTCCCGGCGGGAGGCGCGAGGAGGGTGAGGAAAGCCTCGTGGAGCACGCCGTTCGTCGCGAGCGCCGATCCGTTCGCGATCGAGGGGGCGCCGTCGAAGGACGTCATGCGTCCGCCCGCCTCCGTCACGATGGCGGCGGCGGCCGCGAGGTCGTACTCCTTCACGTCGAACTCGGCGACGAACTCGAGGCGCCCCTCGGCGAGCAGCATGTACGACCAGATGTCGCCGTAGGCGCGATCGCGCCAGACTCGGCGCGAGAGAGCGACGAGCTCGTCGAGGTGGCCCGCCTCGTCCCACTGGGCGATGCTCTGGAAGCTGACGCTGGCGTCGTCGAGGTCGTCGACGGAGGAGACGCGGATGGCGCGCGGGGCGCCCCCTTCGACGCTCGTCCAGGCGCCGAGCCCCTCGGCGGCCCACCAGCGGCGACGGAGCGCGGGCGAGCTGACGACTCCGAGGCGCGGGTAGCCGTCGATGTCGAGGGCGATCATCGTGCCCCAGGCGGGGACGCCGCGAAGGAAGTTCGCGGTGCCGTCGATGGGGTCGATCACCCAGCGGCGCGGCGCGGTGTCGCCCTCGCCGTACTCCTCGCCGAAGATGCCGTCGTCCGGGCGCTCGTCGGCGATGACGGCCCGGATGGCCCGCTCGGCGGCGAGGTCGGCGTCGGTGACGTGCGTGCGGTCGGCCTTGCGCTCGACGTGGAGGTCGGCGGAGTCGAAGCGATGCAGCGTCTCGGCGTCGGCGGCGTCGGCGAGACGCAGCGCGAGAGCGAGATCGTCGGCGAGTCCGGGGCGGGAGGCGGGCGCGTCGGAGGTCACCCGCTCAGGATATCCGCGGGGCGTCCGGCCGGTCGGGAGGCTCGGTCGACCCGTGACGGGCGCACAGCGGATGCTCAGACACGCGCGGATGCGGAGGTCGATTCGCGTGCGGGCGGTGGCGCTGGTAACGTAGTCTCTCGGTTCGAGGGAAGGGATTCCCGAGAACGGAACGCACCTCTAGCTCAATCGGCAGAGCAACTGACTCTTAATCAGTGGGTTCTGGGTTCAAGTCCCAGGGGGTGCACCGCCCAGGCCCGAGATCATCACGATCTCGGGCCTTTTCGTGTGCCCGGCCTTCTCCGGTGAGCGAGACACGCAGCGTCGTCTGGCGCCGAGCCGCTGCCGAGCCGCTGCCGAGCCGCTGCCGCGCCAAGCCGCTGCCGCGGCGCTGCCCGCTCGGCCCTCACGCGGATCAGGGCCGACGATCATCGTCACCGCTCAGACGTGAGCGCCGTCAGCTCTCACGAGCCGCAGCCGCGGCGTAGTACCCGGGCGCGGGGTCGTCAGAGTCCGCGTTCGTCTCCGCAGTCCTGCCACGGGTGAGGGCCTGGGTCGGGGTGCCATCCGGGTGGGGCCTGGTCGGTGAGGCCGTTCTCGTACTCCCATCTCCACTGGTCGTCGAGGTCGGCCTGGGTGACGGGTGCGTATTCCCACTCGGGTATGCACGGGTGAGATGGGTGCGGTGCGTGCGCGGCGGTGTGCGCGGTCTGCGGGGGTGGGTCGGTGGTGTACTCAAACCCGAGGGGGCTGGTCCAGACGATCACGCCGGGTTCGGGTTGTCGGATGCGCCAGGGGGTGTGGTGTCGGAGCTTGTGGTGTGCCGTGCAGAGGGCGGAGAGGTTGCCGGCGCAGGTGGGGCCGCCGCGTTCCCACTCCCGGGTATGGTCCTTCTCACACCGTGACGCGGGCCTCGGGCAGCCGGGGACACGGCAGGTCCCGTCGCGGAGTTCGACGAGGCGTCGGATGGCGGTGGTGGGGGTGTAGTGGTCGACGGTGTGGAGGGCGCCGGTGTCGGGGTGCTGGAAGAGGCGTTCCCATCCGGGGGCGTCTTTCGCGAATCGGCGGGCGACATCTGGGGGGATGGGTCCGTAGCCGGCGAGGAGGGCGGGGTGGTCGTCGAGGCCGGCGAGGGTGGTCGCGGCGATCGTGACCGCCACGGTGCCGCGGATCGCGGCGGCCTTCTCGATCGATCCGTCGATCGTGTGGGAGGTGGGGGCGCCGGTGAGGAGGAGGTCGGTGGCGAGGTCCGCGCGGATGTGATCCCTCGTGCGGGCATCCCGCCCCCGTTCCACGGCGGCGGCGACCTGCTCCTCGGTGGGGCGGAGGGGGAGGGCGGGGTCGTGGGGGTACCAGGTGCCGTCGTGGAACACCTCGACGTGCTCCCGGATCATCGAGCATCCCGGGAGGGTGGACCGGACGGTCCGCCGGGCACCGTTGCGCGGGCCATCGGCGGGGCCAAGGGCGTCGGAGCTGCCGGTGCTGTCGGGGCCGTGGACGTTGGCGCCTGTCGTGGGGCGGGTGGCGTACCCGTTCGCGTCGACCGCGACGCCGTCACCGTTGATCCGCATCCCGAACGCGTTCCGCGTCACGCGACCGGCCGCAGTCGGGCCGGTCCCTGTTCCCGCGCCGGCCGCGTCGCGCCGCCGCTTCTCCTCCGCGGCGAGTCGCCTTTCCTCTGCCGCGATGGGTTTCGCGATGGTGGTGAGGCGGTCGTGGATGGCGGTGATCTTCGTGGCGTCGTCGGTGAGGATGAACTCCGCCAGCCCGTCATCGAGGGCCCGCACCCTCGTGCCTCGCCGGTCGAGGGCGCGCCGGTGGCGTTCGGGGAGGGGTGCGGGGTCGAGTTCCGCGGCGAGGCTCTTCGCGAACACCCGCACCTGCCCCGGTGTCGCATCCTCGGCATAGGTGACCGCACGCCGCGAGTACTCCTCCACCATGTCGTCGGGGAGTCGTTCCCCGTGTTCGCGGATGATGTCCGCCTGACGACGCGTGATCACCTGACGACACAACGCATCCGCCACGATCGGGAACCGGTCGGTCAGGGCGAGGTCCTGCCGCAGCCGGGCTTCGACCTCACCCGGCGACAGATGCAACGCGGTGGCGAGTTCGAGGGCGATGGACCGCCACGGGAACCCGTATGCGGACGCGTCCTCGCACCGCGCGGTCTGCGCTTGCGCGACCCGCGCGGCCGCGGCAAACGCCCCTGCCTCCAAGCCATCGAGCCGAGCCCGATCCGCACGCACCTCCAGGATCAGGTCGCGCACGTTCCCGATCGTGCGCACCTCCGCGGCGGTCGCCTCCCACGACGACCCTGCTGCGAACCTCGGGTTGCGCCCTGACATACACCCATCATCCAAGGCACCACCGACATTCGAACGGAAGAACGAGACCATCCCCACCCCAAGGAGGTCACAGGATGGTCACGAATGGGCTGAGCGAGGGGGAAGATCGCCGCGTTTGAGCTCGGTCCGCTCGCTCGATGACCAGGAAGGGGCGGGCGGGAACCTCGCGACGCTTCGCCTCGCTCCGCTCCCTAGACGACCCGGGGCAGGGGCGTGAATCGGAGCGGAGGGAAGAGGAAGCCACCTCAATTCGGCTCGCTCCGGCGCTCAACGACTCAACGGAGCGAGCTTCCGCCAGCAATCGGAAGCGCGCGACGCTCGACAGAGGCGGAGGCGCTCCACACTCGGCTGAGAAGAGGAGGGGGCGGGACGCCGACCCTGAACGGCGCCCCGCCGAGCACGCGGCGGATACCCGAAATCCGACGCGGCGGGTTGAGGGGTTCGACCCTGACGTGTGAACCGGAGCCTCGCGACGAGCCTATGGGCCCCGCCCTGGATGGCCGCAGGCCCTTCCCATCCGGACGCCACTGTGATACAGCACGACCGGACGGCGGTACACCCGATCCGCTCGTCGGGAAAGGGGTGGCGTCCGCCCCTCGAGGGGGCCAGAGTCGGGTCATGTCGAAGATGACACCGGCGCGCACGATGTGGTGGGCGCTCCTCTGGCTGGCGATCCTCGTACTCGCTGTCTCGTCCCTCGTCCTCGCCGTCCATACGTCCCTCGGGTCGTGGTTCACGGTGCTCGGAACGGCGTGCGTCATCGCACTCTGCCTCGCCCACGTGCGATCCAGGCCGCGCAACTGAGGATTCCCCCGACGGGGGAGGCCGGGCATCCCGTATGCTGGAGGGCACAGAGGGAGTACTTCGCCTCGGTCGACCCGCCAATACGGATCCGCAGACGCATCCCGGGTCGCCGGTTCTGGCTCCGCCAGGACGAAGGAGACTTTGGCCGCCATCCACCGCGCCATCTCTCCTGGAGGACGCCATGCAGGTCACCCCCCTCATCTGGATCATCACGATCGCCGTGACGATCGCCTTCTTCGTGTACGAGTTCTTCGCCCACGTCCGCAAGCCGCACGAGCCGACGATCGGCGAGTCGGCCCGCTGGTCGGCGTTCTACATCGGGCTCGCGCTGCTGTTCGGCGTCGGCATCGGCGTGGTCTCCGGATGGACCTACGGCGGCGAGTACTTCGCCGGCTACCTCACGGAGAAGGCCCTGTCGATCGACAACCTCTTCGTCTTCCTCATCGTGATGAGCGGCTTCGCGGTGCCGAAGATCTACCAGCAGAAGGTGCTGATGATCGGCATCGTCATCGCGCTCATCCTGCGAGGGGCGTTCATCGCCGTCGGCGCGACGCTCATCGAGAACCTCTCCTGGATCTTCTACGTCTTCGGCGCGCTCCTGCTCGTCCTCGCGTGGCGTCAGGCGTTCGGCGACCACGACGACAACCCCGCCGACGGCCGCTTCATGCGCCTCGTGCGCCGCGTGCTGCCCGTCGAGGACGAGTACCACGGCGACCGCCTCACGGTGAAGAAGGACGGCCGCCGTTACGTCACCCCGATGCTCCTCACGATCATCGCGATCGGCTTCGTCGATCTCATCTTCGCCGTCGACTCGATCCCCGCCATCTACGGCCTCACGGAGGAGGCGTACATCGTCTTCACGGCGAACGCCTTCGCGCTCATGGGCCTGCGCCAGCTGTTCTTCCTCATCGGCGGCCTGCTCGAGCGCCTCGTGTACCTCGCCCAGGGGCTCGCGGTCATCCTCGCGTTCATCGGCGTCAAGCTCGTCTTCCACGCCCTGCACGTCAACGAGCTGCCGTTCATCAACGGCGGTCAGCACGTCGAGTGGGCGCCCGAGATCCCCATCTGGTTCTCGCTCCTCTTCATCGGGGCGACGATCGCGGTCGCGACGATCGCGAGCCTCGTGAAGACCCGCCGCGACGCGGGCGCCGAGGCGGTCGAGGATGGCGCTGCCGCGCCGGACCACCGCTGACGTCTAGCGTGCCGAGGCCGGGAACGGAACCCCGTTCCCGGCCTCGGCGGTGCCCCGTACGGTCGCGGCATGACCGATACTCCTCTCACCGCCCTCGCTCTCGTGTGCTCGCTGAAGCCGTCGCCCGCCCCGTCGAGCTCGCAGCTCCTCGCCGAGCAGATCCTCGCCGACCTCGCCGCCCACGGTGTCGAGGGCTCCGCCATCCGCCTCGTCGACCATGATGTGCGGCCGGGCGTCGAGGCCGATATGGGTGAGGGCGACGACTGGCCCGCCATCCGGGAGCGCGTCCTCGCGGCGGACATCCTCGTCCTCGCGACCCCGACCTGGATGGGGCAGCACTCGAGCGTCGCTCAACGAGCGCTCGAGCGCCTGGATGCGGAGCTGTCCGAGACCGACGGGGATGGCAGGCCGATTCTCTTCGACAAGGTCGCGATCGCGGGCATCGTGGGCAATGAGGACGGCGCGCACCACATCGCGGCGATCCTGTTCCAGTCGCTCGACGACATCGGCTACACGATCCCTGCCCAGTCGTCCGTCTACTGGAACGGGGAGGCGATGGGGTCGGTCGACTACCGCGACCTCGCCGAGACGCCCGAGCCGGTCGTGTCGGCGCGCAAGACGGCGGCGGCCAACGCAGTGCACCTCGCACGTGCGCTGCGGGCGGCGCCGTACCCGGCGGGATGACCCGCGTCAGCCGCGCTTGACCGCCTCGTAGGCGTCGAGCGCGGCGCGCCTCGTCTCCTTCAGATCCACGACGGGCGCAGGACCCGCCCCCTCGGCGTGGTCCGGCGCCCAGCGTCGTACGTACTCGCCGTGCGGATCGAACTTCTCCGCCTGCAGGAGCGGGTTGAACACGCGGAAGTACGGAGCCGCATCGGCGCCCGATCCCGCCACCCACTGCCAGTTGAACGGATTGCTCGCGCCGTCGGCATCGACGAGGGTGTCCCAGAACCACTCCTCCCCGCGCCGCCAGTCGATGAGCAGGTTCTTGACGAGGAACGAGGCGACGACCATCCGCACCCGGTTGTGCATGACGCCGGTCTCCCAGAGCTCGCGCATCCCCGCGTCGACGAGCGGGATGCCCGTTCGACCGCGCTGCCAGGCGCGCAGGAGGGACGGCCGCAGCCGGGGCCACGGGAACGCGTCGAATCTCGTGTTGAGGTTGACGGTCGCGAGGTCGGGATGGCGGAACAGCGTGTGCCAGGCGAACTCGCGCCATCCGATCTCGGAGAGGAATCCCCCGACGTCGGCGCCCGATGCGATCGCCTCGTGCCAGACCGTGAAGGGGCTCAGCTCCCCCCAGCGCAGGCGCGGCGACAGTCCGGAGGTCACGCCCGCAGCCGGTTCGTCACGCGCACGGGCGTAGTCGTCGACGTCGTCGGCGAGGAACGCCCGCAGCCGGTGCCGCGCGGCGGGCTCACCGGGCTCCCAGGCCTCCCTGAGACCGCCGGCCCAGTCGGGATCCGAGGGCAGCAGCCCCCAGTCGTCCAGCGCATCCGAGTCGGGCGTGCGCGCAGGCCCCGCGATGTCGCGCGGCTCGGGCAGCGGATGGCGCGGCGCCGGCATGGCGAGGCACGCGCGCCAGAACGGCGTGAAGACGGAGTAGGGCGCGCCCGCTCCCGTCGTCACCGTCCACGGCTCGAAGAGGAGGGACGCGGCGGAGGAGCGCGCGTCGACGCCGCGCGCGCGCAGCGTCGTCTTGAGCGCCGCGTCGACCTCGCGCTCCGCGCCGCCGTAGCGGCGGTTCCAGAACACGCCCCGCGCGTCGGCGTCGTCGACGAGGCGGGGGATCTCCCGCGAGGCGGGGCCGCGACGCAGCACGAGGGCGGATCCCTTCTCCGCGAGACGGCCCGCCAGCGAGGCGAGCGAGTGATGCAGCCACCAACGAGCCGCGCCGCCGAGCGGGCGGACGCCCGGCGACTCCTCGTCGAGCACGTAGACGCCGAGCACCGGCTCCCCGGTGTCGAGCGCAGCACGGAGGGCGGGATGGTCGGCGAGCCGGAGGTCATCGCGGAACCAGACGAGGGCGGTCACCGTTCCACGGTAGGTCGCGCGCGGGTGCGCCTCGGATGCTTGACGCGGGACGCGAGCGGTCCTAGAGTCGGCGTCGACCTGTATACAACGTTGTAAAGGGTGGACATGCCGGCACGCAGAACAGTCATCCGATCCCTCGCGGTCGCGGGGGCGGCGGTCCTCACGACCGTCGCCATCGCCGCCCCGACTCTCGCGGGCCCCGCCGCGGCCGAGCCCTCGGGAGGTCTGTCGATCACGGGGGAGACCGCTCCCGTCCATGACCCCTCGCTGTTCATCGACGAGGAGACGGGCACGTGGTACGTGTACTCCACGGGCGAGGTCGGACGCGCGGGCGGAGGCACCATCCTCACCTGGTCGTCGGACGACGCCGGCGTGACATGGGAGCGCGGCGACAACGTCTGGGACGAGATCCCGGCATGGATCGACGCCGACTTCTCCGACGGGGCGCTGCCCGACAACCTGTGGGCGCCCGAGATCCACGAGCACGACGGCGTGTACTACCTCTACTACTCGGCGTCCCGCTTCGGGACGAACACGTCGGTCACCGCCCTCGCGACCAACACGACGCTCGATCCCGACGATCCCGCCTACGAGTGGGTCGACCAGGGGCCCGTCATCTCGTCGCCGCAGACCATCGCCGACGGCAAGGAGTTCAACGCGATCGACGCCGGCATCGTCGAGGACGCCGACGGCACGCCCTACATGGCGATCGGGTCGCACTGGTACGGCATCTTCCTCGTCGAGCTGGAGTGGCCCAGCGGCAAGCCCGTCGCGGGAGCGCTCGAGGACGCCGTGCACCTGGTCGACCGCTTCGCGCCGGGAAACCGCGTGGAGGCCCCCTTCATCGAGGAGCACGACGGCTGGTACTACCTCTTCGTGTCGTTCGACGCGTGCTGCCAGGGAGCGGACAGCACGTACCACGTCGCCGTCGGGCGCTCGTCGTCGGTCACGGGCCCGTACCTCGACCGGGACGGCAGGGACATGCTCGGCGGCGGGGGCACGACGCTGCTCGACGCGCACGGCGCGATCGTCGGCCCGGGCGGTCAGTCGGTCGCGGACGGCGTACTCGCGTTCCACTACTACGACGCGGCGAACGCCGAGATCCCGTACTTCCCGCGTCTCGGCCTGCAGCGCCTCGAGTGGGTGGACGGATGGCCCGTCGCCGACGAGACGGCGGAGCCCGCCGTGATCGTGACGGCGCCGCAGGACGCATCGGTGCGGAAGAACCGGTCGGCGGAGTTCACGGTCGAGGTGACGGGGTCCCCGGCCCCCGTCGTCACGTGGGAGACCTCGTCGGACGGCGGCGCGACGTGGACGGCCGCCGCGGGATCGCGCGCGGAGCGGGCGGTCGACGGGATCGCGGCCTACCGCGTCGACAGGGTGCGCGGCGACCTGCTCGTCCGTGCCGTCGTCGAGAACGCGCACGGCGTCGTCCGCAGCGAGCCGGCTGCGCTCACGGTCGGCAAGCCCGGCCGGAGCTGATCATCCGGCAGAGACGGGGCGAGGCCCCGGGGCGACGCGCCCGCGGCCTCAGCGCGCGGCGAAGCGCGCCTCGACGACGGCGCCGATGACGAGGTCCTCCGGTCGCAGCGAGGTCGACCCCGCCCCGTCGGCGCTCACGGCCTTGGCGAACGCGGCGACGTCGTCCGATCGCCCGAGCAGGCCGGCGTCGGCGAGCTCGAGGGGGACGACCTCGTCGCGTCCGATCGCCGCCGCGTACGCCGTCGCACGCGCGACCGCGGACCGGATCGCGCGCGCGGCCACGGTGCGCTCGACCGCGGCCCGCGTCGCGGCGGTCAGGCGCCACTCGACCCGGCTGATCTCGACGCCGTCCCACGGGGAGATCTCCGCAAGCCACTCGGACAGGTCGCCTGCGTCGGCGAACGACGCCGAGACGTCGAGCGACGCGTGGTGCACGGGCTCGGTGCCCTCGCCCGTCGGCGTCCACGGCCGTTCGGTGTGCAGCGCCATCCGACCGATCGACCACTCGCCGACGGCTCCCGACGTCTCGCGCGCGTCGAGCGACGCGCGCACGGGTGCAGCGAGAGCGGTGAGCGCATCGACGACCTCCGTGCGCACGGCCCCTTCGGCCCGCACGACGACATGCGCGGTGCCGAGCTCGGGTGCGACCCGCTCCTCGTCCTCGCCGCGGACGGTGATCACGACGTCGCTCATGCCCCGACCCTACGCGTGGCTGACCGCGAGGAGGACGCGCGCGCCCCGCGGGGCGCGCCAGCGATGCGGCAGCGCCGCGTCGTGCGAGATGGCGTCGCCCGCCGAGAGGGTCGCGGTCGCCTCGCCCTCGACGTCGACGATCAGCTCGCCGGAGAGGAC
This sequence comes from Microbacterium gilvum, assembly GCF_039543865.1. Lineage (NCBI taxonomy): Bacteria > Bacillati > Actinomycetota > Actinomycetes > Micrococcales > Microbacteriaceae > Microbacterium > Microbacterium gilvum. The sequence continues at coordinate 165,254 of NZ_BAABKO010000001.1, forward strand.
GTACACCGTCATCTCGCCGGCGCTGCGGAACGCGTCGCCGAGATCCTGGCCCGGTGCGACGTCGTACTCGACGACCTCGAGCCGGTGGTCGCCGCCGGCCGTGAGGAGACGGGCGCGGGCGGCGTCGGGGCTCTCCGACACGGCCATCCGCACGCCCTCGGCGCTCCGCACGATGCGCGCGCCCGCGCGGACGTCTCCCGTGCGGGGCATGAGCGCGCGCGGAGACAGGCCGAGCGCCTCGGCGATCCGGTAGAGCGTCAGGATCGACGGGATGGCGCGCCCCCTCTCGACCTGGCTGAGGAACGGCTGGCTCACCTCGGCGCGGCGAGCGAGCTCGCGCATCGACATGCCGGCGTCGGCGCGCGCGGCGGCGAGGGCGCGCCCCACGGCGGCCGTGACGTCGTCGTCGATCTGTAACGTCGCGGAAACCCGCGGCTCTCGGTCATCCGTCATGATTACCAATACTTATCATTTCGGCGCCGGGGGCGCCGCAGAAGGAGGTTCTCGATGTCCGAGTTCACGGTACCGGCGATCGACATCACCCCGTACATCGCCGACGGCGACGAGGCGGCGCGCGCCGCGGTCGCGGCGGCGTTCGACGAGGCCGCGCGCACCGTCGGCTTCATGCAGATCACGGGGCATGGCATCGGCCTGGAGGCATGGGCGCGCCTCGGCCGCGCCATCGACCGGTTCTTCGCCCTGCCCGCCGACGTCAAGGCGGGCTACCGCGCGCCGAAGGGGATCAACCGCGGCTACACGCCCCCGAAGTCGGAGCGGCTGAGCCTGAGCCTCGGCGTCGAGAAGGCGGAGCGCATGAACGACTTCTTCGAGGCGTTCAACGTCGGCTTCACCGCGGCCCACTACCCGCATGCCGACCTCGACGGCGCGGAGTACGCCGACAACATCTGGCCGGCCGAGGCGGAGTCCTTCCGCGAGGACGTCGAAGGGTGGCTCGCCGAGGCCGACGACGTGGCCCGCGTCATGATGCGCATCTTCGCCGATGCGCTCGGCCTCGCCCCCGGGCACTTCGACCTCATGACGGACCACTCCCTCAACGTGCTGCGGATGAACAACTACGCCCTCCCCGACGGCACACGCGTCGATCTCGACGGCGATCTCATCGGGATGGGCGAGCACACCGACTTCGGCATCGTCACCCTGCTCTGGGCGGACGACGTCAAGGGGCTCCAGGTGCTCGACGCCGACGGCGGATGGCACGACGTCTCGCCGCTGCCCGGCGCGCTGCTCGTCAACCTCGGCGACGTCACGGCGCGCATGACCAACGAGCGCTGGCGCTCGACGCTGCACCGCGTGAAGCCGCCCGTCATCGACGGCACCATCCGTCGCCGCCGATCGGCCGCGTTCTTCTTCGACGGCAATGTCGACGCGGTCATCGAGACGATCCCCGGGACCGTCGCACCGGGGGAGCAGCCCCTCTACGCGCCCGTCACGGTCGGCGAGCACATCGCGGCGAAGCTGCGCGGATCGCGTCAGCTCGTCAACAACACGGAAGACACGGCTCGCGAGGCCGAGCGCGTGCTGTCGGCCTACAGCGGCTGAGGCGCGATCGCCTCGTACGAGGCGGCGATCCGTGCGAGCGCGGGATGCCCGGCATCCCACGTCACGTCGTCGATCGACGCGACGGGGCGGATGCCGGTGCCCGCGTTCGCGGTGAAGGCGGCGCGCATGCGGGAGAGGTCGCGCCGCCGGATCTCCCGTGTCCCGCCCCCGAGGAGGGAGCGGGTGACGCCCTCGAGCACGTCGGCCTCCGGCCACACGATCCCGTCGCCGTCCCAGAACCCGAGGCTCCACGTCGGGCCCTCCGACAGCCGCCCCTCCGCATCGGCGAACACCGCGTCGTCGAACCCGGCCCGCTGCGCGGCGCGTCGTTCGGCCAGCGCGCCGAAGAGCCCCGTGTGCTTGATGCGCGGCGCGTCCCTCCGGTACGCGGTCGAGCGCAGTCGCAGAGCAGAGGCCGGCCCCCGGGGCGCCGGCCTCGGCGTCACGAGGATGCGGGGGCTCGCCGGCGCGCCCGTGCGCTCGAGCGGGAGCGCGGGGTCGAACACCGTCACGCGGGCGACGACGTCATCCGGCTCGTCGGCGAGCGCCTCGCGCAGCCGCGTGCGCACGAGGACGGGGTCGAGCGCGATGTCGAACAGGGTCCGCGCGTCGCGCGCGAGGCGCGCGAGGTGGAGATCCCGCCCGCGCACCGCCGCCCGCGTCACCCGCATGGTCGTGAAGTGCCCGAAGTTCACGAGCGCGAGCGCCTGCAGCTCCGAGGGCGGTGCGGGGGCGCCGTCGAGCTGCTGCATGGAGCCAGTCTGGCACCCTCGACGCCGCGCATGCCGCACAATGGAGGCGATGACGAAGGGTCCCCAGCCGCGTCGGCGCGTGCTCCTCGTCGACAACTACGACTCGTACACCGGCAATCTCCTGCAGCTGCTCTGGTGCGAGACGGGAGCGCGGCCCGACCTCGTGGAGAGCGACCGGATCGACCTCGGCTCCGTCGACGCCTACTCGCACATCGTGCTGGGGCCGGGGCCAGGCACGCCCCACCGCGCGGACGACGTCGGCCGCGCGCTCGACCTCCTCGCCGTCGCGAGCGTCCCCGTCCTCGGGGTGTGCCTCGGCTTCCAGACCATGGCGGTCGCGCTCGGCGGGAGCGTCGTGCCCGCGCCTCGTCCCGCCCACGGACGCGTCGACGTCGTCGCGCATGACGGATCGTCGGTGCTGCTGGCCGACACCCCTCGGAGGTTCGAGGCGACGCGCTACCACTCGCTCGCCGTCGCGGATCCCGCGCCGCTGCGGATCACCGCCCGCACGGCCGACGGCGTCGCGATGGCAGGAGAGGACCCGGAACGGGGATGGTTCGGAGTGCAGTTCCATCCCGAGTCGATCGGCACGCCGCACGGCGCGGCCATCCTCGCCCGCTTCCTGCACCAGGAGGGAGCGGGGCATGAGTGACACGGTGGATGCACGCTGGCGCGCGTGGACGGAGAGCCGGCCCCTCCGCGTCGACGGCGAGGCGCTCTTCACCCACCTCCACGCCGACGACGAGATCGCCGTCTGGCTCGACAGCGCGCAGACGGCGTACGGGATGGGCCGCTGGTCGATCCTCGGCGCGCCGGACGGCGGACGGGCCGACGTCCGCGACTTCGCGCCGGGCGACGACCCCTGGACGGCGGTCGCCGACGACATCGCCGCACGGCCCGTGGCGCCCATCCCCGGCCTGCCGTTCGCCGGCGGATGGGTCGGATGGATCGGATACGGCGCCAAGGACATCGGCGCGTCCGCCGCGCCGGGAGAGCCGATCGCCCAGCTCGTGCGGCTCAGCAGGTTCGTCGTCGTCGACCACCGCGAGCACGTCGTCCACGCCGTGGCCGTCGGCCCCGAGGCCGACGCGGCGGATGGCCGCGCCTGGCTCGACCGCACGCTCGCGCGCATCGAGGCGTGCCCGCCGGCCCCGGCCGTCCCTCCCGCGCCATCGCCGGTCGCGGCGACGGCATCCGTCGACCGCGCGCGCTACGGCGCCGATCTCGCCGAGGTGCGCACCTGGCTCGAGGCCGGCGACTCCTACGAGGCGTGCTACACCTATGCGCTCCGCGTCCCCGTCGCGGAGGAGCCCCTCGGCGCGTACCGCCGGCTCCGCAGGGCGAACCCCGCCCCCTACGCCGCCTTCCTCCGCCTCCCGGGTCGATCCGTGCTGTCGTGCTCACCGGAGCGCTACCTCGCGGTCGCCCCCGACGGCCGCGCGGAGACGAAGCCCATCAAGGGCACCGCGCGCCGCGTCGACGACCCGATCGGAGACTCGGCGGCGGCGCGGGCGCTCGCGGCCGACCCCAAGACGCGCGCCGAGAACCTCATGATCGTCGACCTCCTGCGCAACGACCTCGGCCGGGTGAGCGCGCCCGGCAGCGTCGAGGTCCCCGACCTGATGGCCGTGGAGAGCTACGCGACGGTCCACCAGCTCGTGACGGTCGTCCGCTCGAGGCTGCTCCCCGGTCCGTCCGCCGGCGTGCGGGCGGCGCAGGCGCTCTTCCCGCCAGGGTCGATGACGGGAGCGCCGAAACGGCGCACCGTCGAGCTGCTGGACCGGCTCGAGGCCGCGCCGCGCGGCGTGTACTCGGGAGTGCTGGGACTCTTCTCACGATGCGGCGCGGTGGACCTGTCCGTCGTCATCCGCACCGCGGTCATCCGCGACGGCGAGGCCGTCATCGGCACCGGCGGCGCCATCACGATCGACAGCGAGGTCTCGTCGGAGGCCGACGAGACGGTCGCGAAGAGCGCCGCGCTGCTGGACGTCTTCGGCGCGCGGCACCCCTTCTCGAGTCGGACGGCTTCGGCGAGTCAGACGGCGGACGCGTAGACCGCGTGGATCTCGCGCACGGTGCGCTCGGCCGCGGCCGCGTCCCGCGCCTCGAGAGCGGTGCGCAGCCGACGGTAGCCGTCGTCCATCCGGGCCCGCAGATCCTCCGGGATGACGTCGAAGTCGACGCTGTGGACGGCGCGTGCGAGCGCGAGCGTGATGTCGCGCGTGACGAGCACGAGGTGGGGGCTGCGCGAGTGGGCGACGAGGTGCATGTAGAACGCGTCGGCACGCAGCCGCTGCTCGGCCGTGGAGCTGTCGCCGGCGATGACGCCGTCGAGGAGCCCGAGCGCCGCGTCGAGCTCGTCGTCGGCCATGCGCTGCACGGCGAGCAGAGCGGCCCATCCGGCCTGGTTGCCGGCGAACTCGAAGGCGTCGCGGACGAGCTCGGGGGTGAGGTCGGCGACGCGCGTGTAGCGGCTCGCGACCATCTCGATCATGCCGGTGCGCTCGAGGCGCAGGAACGCCTCCCGCACGGGCATGCGCGAGACGCCGAGCGAGGTGGCGAGCTCGTCGTCCTTGAGCTGCGTGCCGGGCGCGAACTCGCCGGAGATGATCGACGCGGCGATCTTCTCGAACACGACGTCGCTCAGGCGGGTCGGCGTCGGTGCGTTGAGGGGGGCGAAGCCGCTCATGCGGCCGTGCGGGTAGCGGGCATCCTCGAATTGTAGGACGCGGCGCCTGTGCAGTCCGGGTGCCCCGCGAGAGGACCACGCAAGGGCCTCCGCGGGGTACCCGGATGGTCGTCACCCGGCGGCGAGGCGTCGCCACGCGAGCGTGGCGAGCGCGGCGGCCTGATCGCCGAGCACCGCGTCGTCGAACTGCACGCGGGGCGAGTGGTTCCACTCGATCGTCGCGGGATCGAGGTCGGGAGGCGAGGTCATCAGCGCGACGAACGTGCCGGGGACCTCGTCGAGGACGAAGGAGAAGTCCTCCGAGCCCATCATGGGCGTCGGCATCTCGAGCACCCGCCCGGTGCCGAACGCGTCTCGCAGGGCCGCCACGGCGGCGGCGGTCGTGACGGCGTCGTTGACGGTGACGGGGTACATCACGTCGAACTCGACATCGGCGGTGCAGCCGTGCGCCTCGGCGATCCCCCTGACCAGTCGCGGCATCTCGTCCTGGAGGATCGCGAGCGAGGCGGGGGAGAGCGTCCGGATCGTCGCCGCGAGGCGTGCGCTCTCCGGGATGACGTTGACGGCGTCGCCGGCGTCGAGCTTCGTGACGGAGAGGATGACCGGGTCGAAGGCGTCGAAGCGCCGGTTGGCGAACGTCTGCAGCGCCAGCACGATCTCCGCGGCCACGGGCACGGGATCGATCGTCTGATGCGGCTGCGAGCCGTGCCCGCCGCGGCCCTTCACGGTCACCGCGAGCTGGTTGGAGCCCGCGCACGCCGCACCGGCGCGGGTCGCGAACACGCCGCGCGGGCCGGGGGCGACGTGCACGGCGTAGGCCGCGACGGGCTTCGATCCCGAGGCATCGAGCAGGCCCTCCTCGATCATGATGCGGGCGCCCCCCTGCCCCTCCTCGCCCGGCTGGAACATGAAGACGACATCGCCCGCGAGGTCGGCGCGGTGCGCGTGCAGCAGCCGGGCGGCGCCCACGAGCCCCGCGGTGTGCAGGTCGTGGCCGCACGCGTGCATGGAGCCGTTGGCCGACGCGAAGTCGACCGGCGCGAGCTCGACGATCGGCAGGGCGTCCATGTCGCCGCGCAGCAGCACCGTGGGGCCCGGCCGCCCGCCGCGCAGCACGGCGACGACCGAGGTGAGGCCCGTGCCGAGGGAGATCTCGAGATCGAGTCCGGAGAGGGCGTCGATGACCCTGCGCTGCGTCGCGGGCAGGTCGAGGCCCAGCTCGGGCTCGGCGTGGAGCGCGCGACGAAGGGCGACGAGGTCGGGAAGGATCTCGGCGCCTGCCGCGCGGAAGTCGGGTGCGGTCATGGGTGGTGCTCTCCGATCGGGGGGGGGTGGTCAGTGCGCGGCGACGGGCTGGGCGGTGCGCGTGCCGGCCGGCAGACGCAGGAAGGCGAGGGCGACGACGCCGACGGCGAACGCGCAGGCCTCCACGGCCCAGATCGTGATGTAGCCATCGATGCCGGGGAAGTCGGCGCCGGGGGCGAGCGCCGTCGAGAGGACGAGGGCGAACACGGCGCCGGCCGCAGCTCCGCCGAGCGTGCGCAGCGAGTTGTACACGCCCGCGGCGATGCCGGTCTGATCGCTCGGGGCGAGCTCGGCGAGGGTCGCGGGCAGCGCCCCCAGCAGCAGGCCCATGCCGACCCCCTTGAAGCCGTTCGTCATCCACAGCTGCCAGAGCTCGTCGTGGAAGGGGATGACGAGCGCGTTGCCGAACGCGGCGAGCGATGCGCCGAGGATGAGCACGGCGCGCATCCCGATGCGCCGGGCGAGCGTCGAGAACGTCGCCGCGCCGATCGTCGCGAGGATCGTCACGAGAGCGGTCATGGCCGAGATGAGGCTCGCGTCGGCGTCGAAGCCGTAGCCGGCCACCGCGCGATCGGCCGCGAGGAAGGTCGACGACGGCGCCTGACCGCCGAACATGACGGCGCCGAACCCGAAGGCGGTGAGGTAGATCGGGCCGAGCCGGCGCGAGGTCACGAGTGCGACGTCGACGGCGGGAGCCTCCGCACGGCGCTCCCACACGACCCACGCCGCGAAGACGACGAGGGCGAAGGCGAGCACGCCGAGCGTGAGCGGGGAGGCGAAGCCGTGGTCGGAGGCGAGGTGGAGGCCGAGCAGGAGGGAGACCATCGCGACGCCGAGCCCGACGAAGCCGAGCACGTCGACGTGCGGGTGCGTGCGGCTGGTCGACTCCGGCACCTTGGCGAACACGGCGTACACGCTCACGACGACGAGGACGCCCGGCACGAGCAGCGTGATGGTGAGCGAGGGCGATACGGCGCTCACGATCCCCGAGGCCACGGTGCCGAGGATCGCGCCGAAGGTGAGCACGGAGACGAGCATGCCGATCGCCTTGCGGGCGCCGTCGCCCGTGATGCGGTTGTGCACGAGAGCGATCTCGAGCGGGAGCCAGACGGCGAGAGGGCCGACGAGCACGCGGGAGGCGAGAACGACGCCGTAGTGCGGCACGAGCGCCGTCACGAGCACGCCGACGAGCACCGACACGACGGCGATCCGGAGCATGCGCCGGTGGCCGAAGATGTCGCCGAGCTTCGACAGGAGCGGGACGCACACGGCGGCCGCGAGCGTCTGCACGGTGAGGAACCAGGTGATGTCGGCGTCGTTGACGCCGAGATGACGGGCGATGTCGGCGAGCAGCGGGGCGTAGTAGCCCTGCACGAATCCGCTCGCGAGCTCGCAGAAGAGGAGGAATCCGACGATCGCGCGCACGGAGGTGCGCACGGCGGGGGAGTCGGTCATGATGGCCTTTTTCTCGGGTCGCGGCCGTGCCGCGGTCAGGGGGCGAGGGGGTGCCGCCGAGGCGGCAGGCGGAGCAGGGCCGCGATCACGTCGCGGTACTCCTCGCGGGCGATGGTGACGCCCTTCACGCCCTGCCGGTAGAGGGTGAGTCCGGCGAGCGCGTCGAGGATGAGATCGGGGTCCGCGTCGGCGGACAGCTCGCCGCGGGCGGCGCCGCGGCGGAGGATGGCGACGCCCTGGTCGCGGCGCGCGGCGAAGAAGCTCTCCCACAGGTGCGGGAAGACGTCGCTCGCGAAGGCGCTGCGCGCGACCGACGAGAAGCCGATGCGCGCCGCGTTCTGGGCCTGGTTCGCCTGGTTCTGCTCGACATGGGCGAGCAGGTCGTCGACGACCGAGCCCGTGTCGGGCATCTCGCCGAGCACGAGGTGCCGACGGATGGCGGCGGCGGCCAGCACACCGCGATCCGCGTAGCGCCGGTAGATCGCGGTCTTGCCGCAGCCCGCTCGTGCGGCGACGCGCTCGATCCGGAGACCGGCGTAGCCGCCGTCTTCGAGCTCGGCGACGACGGCGTCGAGGATGCGGGCCGTCAGCTCGGCGTCGGCGGGGCGGCCGGGGCCGTCGTGGGATGACATGCCGTCAGATTACGGTACGTTCCGTTTCGGAAATGTTTCGTGCACATGCCCAGGAGGCGCCGCCCGGTCGGGCGGCGCCTCCTGGGCATGCGATGCGCCTCAGCCGGCGTCGCCGAGCGCCACGGCCTCCGCCTGCCGCGCCGGCGTCTCATGCGCGGCGTCCGCACGGGCCAGCAGGCGGCGTCCCGTGAGGACGACGATCGCGGCGACGACCGCCGCGGCGGCGCCGAAGACGTACGGGGCGGTGTGGCCGCCGAGCTCGGCGAGGAGCGCGGCCACGGGGGGTGCGGCGGCTCCGCCCAGGAAGCGCACGCCGGAGTAGGCGGACGACGCGATCGGCCGCGGGATGTCGGTGGCGTCCATGACGGTCTCCGTGAGGATCGTGTTCATGAACCCGAAGAGGAACCCGCCCGCGACGATGCAGGCGACGAGGGCGGCCTTGCTCTCCACGAGGATCCCGGCGACGACGAGGTCGACGGCGATGAGAGGCAGCACGATGACGATTGCGGTCGTGCGCTTCACGACCCGGAGGAGGAGGGGGGCGCCCCACACCGACGAGATCGCGAGCGCGAGACCCCATCCGAAGAACGTCAGCCCGATGCCCATGGCGTCGAACCCGAGAGGGAACGGGGAGTACGCGAGGAGCACGAAGAAGGCGACGTTGTAGAAGACCGCTGCGACGGCGAGGAGGCCGAGCGCGGGGGTGCCGAGCGCGCGGAAGGCCGCTGTCAGGCGGACGGGCTGGGGGCGCTCGGCGGCGGGGGGCGTCTTCAGCAGGACCGAGATCGCGATGACGGCGATCGCCATGAGCACCGCCACGCCGAAGAACGGCGCGCGCCACGTGAGGGACCCGAGGAGGCCGCCCAGGAGCGGCCCGATGGCGAGGCCCACGCCGAGCGCGGCCTCGTAGAGCATGATGGCGCCCGCGCTGCCGCCCGCCGCCGCGCCCACGATGGTGGCGAGCGCCGTGGAGATGAAGAGCGCGTTGCCGAGGCCCCATCCGGCGCGGAATCCGATGACGAGGTCGACCGAGCCGCTGATCGCGCAGAGGAAGGCGAAGACGAGGATGAAGCCGAGACCGGCGAGCAGGGTCCGCTTGGCCCCGATGCGGCTCGAAACGACGCTCGTGAAGAGCATGACGAGCCCCGTGATGACGAGATAGCTCGTGAAGAGCAGCTCGCTCTCGGCCGGCGTCGCATGCAGCTGCTCGGCGATCGCGGGCAGGATGGGGTCGACGAGGCCGATCCCCATGAAGGCGACGACGCTCGCGAACGCGACCGCCCAGACGGCGGTCGGCTGCTTCCAGATGGATCCGTTGTGCTGTCCTGAGCTCATCGCTCGGATGGCTCCTCTCCTGGTGCGGGGCGGATGGGCGTCTCTCCCGTCGTCCGGCGCGAGAGCAGGTCGGCCGCGGTGCGCAGGGCATCCCAGTCGGCGGCCCCGAGGTCGGAGAAGCGGGGGAGGAGGGCGGCGACGAACTGCGCGCGCCATCCGGCGTACGCGGCCTCGCCCTCGGGGGTGGCGATCACGCGCACCGCGCGGGAGTCGTCGGGATCGGGCTCTCGGATGACGAGGCCCGCCTGCTCCATGGCGCCGGCGAGCTTCGTCATCCCCGGCTGCGTGACGCGGCTCAGCCGGGCGAGCTCGCCGATGCGGAGCGGCCCGTTGTCGCGCAGGAGCGCGAGCGTGCGCCACTGAGCGGCCGGGGCCTCGCTGCGCGTCTCCAGGGCGGCGATGCGCGTGAGCGCATGCGCCGCGATGATGAGGCGCTCGAGGTCGGCTGCGTGTTCCACGCGGATGAGTATAACCCATATATATACGTAGGTTATATATGTGGGACGGAAGAGGTCGCCCCTACGGGCGCCCCGTTCTGCTACTTCCGTGTGCGCCGGCCCGCGTCGCGCGGCTTCGCGGCTCCCGAGTACTTGTACTCCTTGCCGGAGATGGGGGAGTCGTCGGCCACCGTGCCGCCCCGTGACGCGGTGCGGATGTCGCGCGCCTCCCCGATCGCGAGGGCGAGGGTGATGCCCCAGCTCAGCCAGGCGAGCGCGACGCGCCATGTGAACCGGCGGTCGTCGGAGCCCTTGAGGAGCGAGTAGCCGCTCGTGATCGCGCCGAAGAGTCCGGTTCCGAGGAGGTACTTGCGCATGGGTCAACGCTAGCGCCCTGGTCGCGGGAGCGCATCGGCGCGGGGAGGCCGCGTCCGGTCGCCGCGACGGCCGCGGGGTGCACGCGCCCGCGCGGTAGCCGCAGTCCGCGCGCGCGTCAAGGGCGGCGGCCCGTCGGGAGCGGCGACGGGCCGCTGGATACACTGAACGAGCCGAACAGAGGAGCGTCATGCCCGAAGCAGAACTCGTCGTCATCGCCAACCGCCTCCCCGTCGACCGGATCGCCGGCGACGACGGCGAGCCGGCGTGGCGGCGGTCACCGGGCGGTCTCGTCACCGCCCTCGAGCAGGTGATGCAGAAGGTCGACGGCGCATGGGTGGGCTGGGCCGGAAAGGCCGATCTCGACGTCGAGCCGTTCGACTTCGACGGCACGCGGCTCGTGCCCGTGTCGCTCAGCGAGGAAGAGCTCGAGGACTACTACGAGGGCTTCTCGAACGGCACCATCTGGCCGCTCTACCACGACGTCATCGCGACGCCCGTCTACAAGCGCTCGTGGTGGGACGCGTACGTGCGGGTCAACCGCCGCTTCGCCGAGGCGGCGTCCGAGGTCGTCGCCCCCGGGGGATTCGTCTGGGTGCAGGACTACCAGCTGCAGCTCGTCCCCCAGATGCTCCGCGAGCTGCGTCCCGACATCGTCATCGGGTACTTCCATCACATCCCGTTCCCCGCGTACGGGCTGTACGCGCAGCTCCCCTGGCGGCGCCAGGTGCTCGAAGGACTGCTCGGCGCCGACGTCATCGGCTTCCAGCGCGTCTCCGACGCCGGGAACTTCCAGCGCTCGATCCGCCGCGTGCTGCGACACCAGACGAAGAGCGACACCATCTCGGTGCCGCAGCCCGACGGGACGACGCGGACCGCCATCGCGAAGGCGTATCCCATCTCGATCGACGCGCAGTCGTTCATCGAGCTCGCGCAGGACCCGGCGATCCGCGCGCGGGCGGTCGAGATCCGCGAGCAGCTCGGCAACCCGTCGAAGGTGCTGCTCGGCGTCGACCGGCTCGACTACACGAAGGGCATCCGCCACCGCCTGAAGGCGTTCGGCGAGCTCCTCGAGGACGGCCGCGTCGAGGTGGGCGACGTGACGCTCGTGCAGGTCGCGAGCCCCAGCCGTCCCGGTGTCGAGGCCTACCAGGACCTCCGCGACGAGATCGAGCTCACGGTCGGGCGCATCAACGGCGACTACGACACGATCCACCACACCGCCATCCGCTACCTCCACCAGGGGTTCCCCCGCGAGGAGATGGTGGCGCTGTACCTCGCGGCCGACGTCATGCTCGTCACGGCCCTGCGCGACGGGATGAACCTCGTCGCCAAGGAGTACGTCGCCGTGCACGCCGACAACCGGGGCGTGCTCATGCTGAGCGAGTTCGCGGGAGCGGCGGACGAGCTCTCCAGCGCGCTGCTCGTGAACCCCCACGACATCGACGGCATGAAGGACGCCGTCATGCGCGCCATCGAGATGTCCCCGGCTGAGCAGTCCCGCCGCATGCGCAGCATGCGGCGGCGCGTGCTCGAGAACGACGTCGAGCGCTGGGGCAGGCGGTTCCTCGCCGACCTGGAGCACATCCGCTCCCAGCGGACGGCGGCCGCCTCGTGACGGCCCACGCGATCGCGGAGGTCGCCCGGACGCGGCGCCTGCTCGTCGCGCTCGACTTCGACGGCACCCTCGCCCCGCTCGTCGACGAGCCGATGACGGCGCGTGCGCTCCCCGAGGCGCGCACCGCCGTCGCGCGGCTCGCAGCGCTACCCGACACCGTCGTGGCGTTCGTGTCGGGCCGCTCGCTCGCCGACCTCCGCGTCATCGCCGAGCACGACGACGCCTCGCCCGTCTGGCTGTCCGGCTCGCATGGAGCAGAGCACTGGCGGCCCGGCTCCGAGGGAGCGTCCTCTCTGGACGCTCCGGCCGGCGCCGCCGACCTGATCGCCGACGCGGAGGCCGCCGTGGCCGACGTCGCGGGCGCGTGGATCGAGCGGAAGTCGTTCGGGTTCGGCCTGCACACGCGCCTCGCCGACGACGCCGCCGCCTCGGCGGCCGCGAGGGCCGTGGACGCGCTGGTGGCCGAGCGCGCACCAGGATGGCGTCGGCGCACGGGCCGCGACGTCGTCGAGTTCGCCTGGCGGCACGAGGGCAAGGACACCGCGATCGCGGCGCTCCGCGCGGAGACGGGCGCGACGGGCGTCGTGTTCGCGGGGGACGACGTGACAGACGAGGACGCGCTGCGGTCGCTCGGCGAGGGCGATCTCGGGGTGCGCGTGGGCGACGGCGAGACCGCCGCGCAGGTGCGCGTCGCCGACCCCGGAGCGCTCGCCCTGCTCCTCGACGAGATCGCCGACGCCCGAGAGGCCGAGGTCGACGCGCGAGAGGCATAGACTGCCACCGTGACCGACGCGTCCTCGATCGACATGAAACCCCGCAGCCGCGTCGTGACCGACGGCATCGAGGCCACGACGTCGCGCGGAATGCTCCGCGCCGTCGGGATGGGAGACGCCGACTGGGACAAGCCCCAGATCGGCATCGCCTCGAGCTGGAACGAGATCACGCCCTGCAACCTCTCGCTCGACCGGCTCGCCCAGGGGGCCAAGGAGGGCGTCCACTCGGGCGGCGGGTACCCGCTGCAGTTCGGGACGGTCTCGGTCTCCGACGGCATCTCGATGGGCCATGAGGGCATGCACTTCTCGCTCGTGAGCCGCGAGGTCATCGCCGACAGCGTCGAGACCGTCATCATGGCCGAGCGCCTCGACGGCACCGTCCTGCTGGCCGGCTGCGACAAGTCGATCCCCGGCATGCTCATGGCGAGCGCGCGCCTGGGGCTCTCGAGCGTCTTCCTCTACGCGGGATCGATCGCGCCGGGCTGGGTCAAGCTCTCCGACGGCACGGAGAAGGACATCACCATCATCGACTCCTTCGAGGCGGTCGGCGCCTGCCGGGCCGGCCTCATGTCGGAGGAGGACCTGAAGCGCATCGAGTGCGCCTTCGCGCCGGGCGAGGGCGCGTGCGGCGGGATGTACACGGCCAACACGATGGCGTCGGTCGCCGAGGCCCTCGGCCTGAGCCTGCCGGGCTCCGCCGCGCCGCCGTCGGCCGATCGCCGCCGCGACCAGTTCGCCCATCGCTCCGGCGAGGCCGTCGTGAATCTCCTCCGCCAGGGGATCACGACGAAGGACATCCTCACGAAGGAGTCGTTCGAGAACGCCATCGCGCTCGCGATGGCGCTCGGCGGCTCCACCAACGTCGTGCTGCACCTGCTCGCGATCGCCCGCGAGGCGGAGGTCGAGCTCTCGCTGCACGACTTCAACCGCATCGGCGACCGGGTGCCCCACGTCGCGGACATGAAGCCGTTCGGGAAGTACGTCATGAACGACGTCGACCGGCACGGCGGCATCCCCGTCATCATGAAGGCGATGCTCGACGAAGGGCTCCTGCACGGAGACGCCCTCACCGTCACGGGGAAGACGGTGGCCGAGAACCTGCGCGACCTCGACCCCGATCCGATCGACGGCACCGTCGTGCACCGCTTCGACGATCCCATCCACGCCACCGGCGGCATCACGATCCTGCACGGCACGCTCGCGCCGGAGGGCGCGGTGGTGAAGACCGCCGGGTTCGACGCCTCCGTCTTCGAGGGGCCGGCCCGCGTCTTCGAGCGCGAGCGCGGAGCCATGGACGCGCTCGCGGAGGGCGACATCCGCGCAGGCGACGTCGTCGTCATCCGCTACGAGGGGCCCAAGGGCGGGCCGGGCATGCGCGAGATGCTCGCCATCACCGCGGCCATCAAGGGCGCAGGGCTCGGCAAGGATGTACTACTCTTGACGGACGGTCGATTCTCAGGCGGCACAACCGGACTGTGCATCGGCCATATCGCACCAGAGGCGGCGGACGGAGGTCCGATCGCGCTCGTGCGCGATGGTGATCTGATCAGGGTCGATATCGCGGCTCGTACTCTCGACCTACTCGTCGACGAGGCAGAGCTGAGCTCCCGCCGTTCCGACTGGGAGCCCCTGCCCCCGCGCTACACCCGAGGCGTCCTGGCCAAGTACTCCAAGCTCGTGCGCTCCGCCGCCGAAGGCGCGACGACCGGCTGAGCCGGTCGCGCATCACGGCGCGAGACGCGCTCAGCCCCTCCCGATTATCAAGCGAGGAAGCATCATCATGCCTGCCGAATCCGCCCCGGCCGTGCCACGCCCACCCGCCCGCACCTCCGCGCAAGCGCCCGTGCTCACGGGTGCCGAGGCCGTCGTCCGCTCGCTCGAGCTGCTCGGTGTGACCGACGTCTTCGGGCTCCCGGGCGGCGCCATCCTCCCCGTCTACGACCCGCTCCTGTCCGCCACCCAGCTGCGGCACATCCTCGTGCGCCACGAGCAGGGCGCAGGGCACGCCGCCGAGGGCTACGCCGCCGCGAGCGGCAAGGTGGGAGTCGCGATCGCGACGAGCGGTCCCGGTGCCACCAACCTCGTCACCGCCATCGCCGACGCGTACATGGACTCCGTGCCCATGGTCGCCATCACGGGGCAGGTGTTCTCCACCCTCATGGGAACCGACGCGTTCCAGGAGGCGGACATCGTCGGCATCACGATGCCGATCACGAAGCACTCGTTCCTCGTGAAGGACGCCTCCGAGATCCCCGGCGCGATCGCGGCCGCCTTCGAGGTCGCCTCCACGGGCCGCCCCGGCCCCGTGCTCGTCGACATCACGAAGGACGCGCAGCAGGCGGAGGCGCCGTTCGTGTGGCCGCCGCGCTACGACCTGCCCGGCTACCGCCCCGTCACGAAGGCGCACGGCAAGCAGATCCAGGCGGCCGTCGCCCTCCTCGCCGAGGCGCGCAAGCCCGTGCTGTACGT
The DNA here is from genome assembly GCF_039543865.1 of Microbacterium gilvum. Classification (NCBI taxonomy): domain Bacteria; kingdom Bacillati; phylum Actinomycetota; class Actinomycetes; order Micrococcales; family Microbacteriaceae; genus Microbacterium; species Microbacterium gilvum. The sequence goes on from NZ_BAABKO010000001.1 coordinate 180,654, forward strand.
GGGCGGCGGCGTCATCCGCGCCCGGGCGTCCGAGGAGCTGAAGACCTTCGCCGAGGCGACCGGCGCTCCCGTCGTGACGACGCTCATGGCGCGCGGAGCGTTCCCCGACTCGCACGGTCAGCACCTCGGCATGCCCGGCATGCACGGGTCGGTTCCCGCCGTGCTCGCGCTGCAGGAGAGCGACCTCATCGTGGCACTCGGAGCGCGCTTCGACGACCGCGTCACGGGCAAGGCGGCGCTGTTCGCCCCGAACGCCAAGGTCGTGCACGTCGACATCGATCCCGCCGAGATCTCGAAGATCCGCACCGCCGACGTCCCGATCGTGGGCGACCTCAAGGAGGTGCTCGTCGACCTCGACACCGCCTTCCGGTCGGCGACGGCGTCCGACGGCGCCGACTACGCCGAGTGGTGGGCGTACCTCCGAGGGCTGCAGGACCAGTACCCCCTCGGCTACACGCCCACGACCGACGGCCTGCTCGCCCCGCAGCACATCATCCAGCGCATCGGCGAGCTCACCGGGCCCGAGGGCGTGTACGCAGCGGGCGTCGGCCAGCACCAGATGTGGGCCGCGCAGTTCATCCGCTACGAGCGGCCGAACTCGTGGCTCAACTCGGGCGGGGCCGGCACCATGGGCTACTCCGTCCCCGCGGCCATGGGTGCGAAGGTCGCCCAGCCCGACCGCGTGGTGTGGGCGATCGACGGCGACGGCTGCTTCCAGATGACGAACCAGGAGCTCGCCACGTGCGCGCTCAACGACATCCCGATCAAGGTCGCGATCATCAACAACTCGTCGCTCGGCATGGTGCGCCAGTGGCAGACGCTGTTCTACGACGGCCGCTACTCCAACACCGACCTGCAGACGGGGCACGACACCGTCCGCATCCCCGACTTCGTCAAGCTCGCGGAGGCGTACGGCTGCCTCGCCATCCGCGTCGAGAAGGAGGAGGAGATCGACGACGCGATCCGCCTCGCCCTCGAGACGAACGACCGCCCCGTCGTGATCGACTTCGTCGTGAGCGCAGACGCCATGGTGTGGCCCATGGTGCCGCAGGGCGTCAGCAACAGCTACGTCCAGTACGCGCGCGATCACTCGCCCGCCTTCTCCGAGGAGGACTGACATGTCGTCTCACGTGCTGAGCCTCCTCGTGGAGGACCGCCCCGGCCTGCTCACGCGCGTGGCGGGTCTGTTCGCCCGACGCGGCTTCAACATCCACTCGCTCGCCGTCGGCGTCACCGAGATCCCCGGGCTGTCCCGCATCACGGTGGTCGTGGACGTCGAGGACCTCCCGCTCGAGCAGGTCACGAAGCAGCTCAACAAGCTCATCAACGTCGTGAAGATCGTCGAGCTCGAGCCCGCGGCCTCCGTGCAGCGCGAGCACATGCTCGTCAAGGTGCGCGCCGACAACGCGTCGCGCTCCAACGTGCTCGAGATCGTCAACCTGTTCCGCGCGAACGTCGTCGACTACGCGCCCGACGCGCTCGTGATCGAGGTCACGGGCGACCAGGGCAAGGTCGACGCGTTCCTCAAGGCCATCGAGCCGTTCGGGATCAAGGAGCTCGCCCAGTCGGGCCTGCTCGCCCTCGGCCGCGGCGGCAAGTCCATCACCGAGCGCGTCCTGCGCGGCTGACCCAGAACCGAATCCGAAAGAGAGAGACACAAAGTGACCGAGATCCTCTACGACGCAGACGCCGATCTGTCGATCATCCAGAACAAGAAGGTCGCGATCGTCGGCTACGGCTCGCAGGGCCACGCCCACGCGCAGAACCTCCGCGACTCGGGTGTCGAGGTCGTCATCGCGCTGAAGGAGGGGTCGAAGTCGACCCAGAAGGCCCAGGAGGAGGGCTTCGAGGTCAAGAACGTCGCCGACGCGACCGCCTGGGCCGACCTCATCATGATCCTCGCGCCCGACCAGCACCAGCGCTCGATCTACGCGGACTCGATCGCGCCGAACCTGGCCGCCGGCAAGACGCTCGCCTTCGCGCACGGCTTCAACATCCGCTTCGGCTACATCGACGCCCCCGAGGGCGTCGACGTCATCCTCATCGCGCCGAAAGCCCCCGGCCACACGGTGCGCCGCGAGTTCGTCGCGGGGCGCGGCATCCCCGACATCATCGCCGTCGAGCGCGACGCGTCCGGCCAGGCATGGGACGTCGCCCTCTCGTACGCGAAGGCGATCGGCGGAACGCGCGCCGGCGTCATCAAGACGACGTTCACCGAGGAGACCGAGACCGACCTGTTCGGCGAGCAGGCCGTGCTGTGCGGCGGGATGAGCCACCTCGTGCAGGCGGGCTTCGAGGTGCTCACCGAGGCGGGCTACCAGCCCCAGATCGCCTACTTCGAGGTGCTCCACGAGCTCAAGCTCATCGTCGACCTCATGTGGGAGGGCGGCATCGCCAAGCAGCGCTGGTCGATCTCCGACACGGCCGAGTTCGGCGACTACGTCTCCGGCCCGCGCGTCGTCGACGCCCAGGTCAAGGAGAACATGAAGGCGGTCCTCGCCGACATCCAGTCCGGGGCCTTCGCGAAGCGCTTCATCGACGACCAGGACGCAGGAGCCCCCGAGTTCCTCGGCCTGCGCGAGAAGGAGCAGCAGCACCCCATCGAGGTGACCGGCAAGGAGCTCCGCTCGCTGTTCGCCTGGAAGCAGCAGGACGCCGACTACGTCGAGGGCTCCGCCGCGCGCTGATCCCCGACGCCCGAGACCCGGCCGCCGCCCCCACGAAGGGCGGCGGCCGATCTTCTTCCCCGTGGGCGCTGGCCGATCAGGGCAGCGGGTAGGTCTCGAACACCGCGTCGGCAGGGAGCACCTGGAGGAACGACGCCTCGAACGTCGCCGCGTCGCCGTCGGCGGGGGTCCGCGCCGCCCAGCCGGTCGCCGCTTCGAGGATCGCGCCCTCCGCGTCGCGCGCGACGACCACGACACCGGGGGAGAGGCACCCCCCGTCCCGTTCCACGGAGAGCTCGCCGGCGACCGTCGTCGGGAGACCGGGCTCGGACGACACCGCGGCCTCCGACACCTCGACGCCGCCGCAGGCGTCGACGGGCTCGTCGTAGCGCGGGTCGACGAGAGGCTCCGACACCGAGATCTCGGCCACCTCCGCCCCGGCGAGGTCGGAGAAGTACCCCGCGACGGCGGTCCTCCCGGGGAGGAAGGCGCGGTACGTCGAGAACGTCTGGAGAACCTCGCCGTCGAGGGAGATCGCATCGACATCCACCGCCGCGACGCCCGCGGCCGCACCCCGGTCGGCCGCGTCGACGATCGCGACGAACCACCAGGTCGACGACTGCCCCACCCGACCCGATGCGGTCTCGCCCACCGCGAGCGCGAGGGGCTCGAGCGCCGCGCGCGGGTCGACGTCCTCGTCGGATGCGCCAGTCGGCGCCGCCGGCTCGTCGATCGTGTACGGCGATCCGTACACCGTCGGCTGCGCCGTGGAGAAGTAGCCCACCACCGCCGCGGCCGTGACGGCCCCGCCGACGACGGCGAGCACGAGCGCGGCGACGCTCGTTCCCGCGCCGCGCCCACGGCGGGCGAGCGCGACGACGGCGAGCACGAGCGCGGGGGCGAGCAGGAGCACCGCTCCCACGATCGCGAGCGGGGTGAACGCCGCGACCACCCCGCCGATCGCGAGCGCGAGCGCGGTCACGGCGAGCGCACGGCCGGGGCGCGGAGGCCGCGGCGCGCGCACCGGCGCGTACGCGGGCGGAGCGCCGCCCGTGCTGACGTCGGACATGGCCGTCTCCTCCCGCCGCCGCCCGATCCTGTCGCGAGCCGGCAGAGCCATCCTCCCGCACCCGCCGTCATCCGGCGTCGCATTCGCCGGGACCGTCGCATCATCCGTGCTTCCCTGTACGGACGGACTCCGGGAAGGGACGTATGCGGATGTCGGAATCGATCGACGCGGGCTTCGCGACGCGGCAGGTGCACATCGGGTCGGCGGCCGCCCAGGCGACCCCGCGGACGGTGCCCATCCACCTCACGGCCGGATTCACCTTCGACGCCTTCGACGACGCGGCCGCGCACTTCGGCAGCGGAGACGGCTTCGGCTACACGCGCACGGGCAACCCGACCGTCGACGCCGTCGAACGCAAGCTCGCCTCCCTCGAGGGAGGCGCGGAGGCGCTGCTGCTGGCGAGCGGGCAGGCGGCGCTCGCGGTGGCGCTCCTCGGGCTCGTGTCCGCGGGCGAGCACGTCGTGAGCTCGACGCACATCTACGAGGGGACGCGGGGGCTCCTCCTCGACAACCTGTCGCGCGCCGGGGTGACGGCCGACTTCGTCGAGGACATCCACGATCCCGATGCGTGGCGCGCGCTCATCGGGCCGCACACGCGCGTGCTGTTCGCCGAGTCCATCGCCAACGCGCGCAACGACGTCCTCGACATCGCTGCCGTGGCTGCCGTCGCCGCCGAGCACGGCATCCCGCTCGTCATCGACAACACCTTCGCGACGCCGTATCTCGTGCGTCCGCTCGAGCACGGGGCGGATGTCGTCATCCACTCCGCGAGCAAGTTCCTCGCCGGCCAGGGCGCGGCACTCGGCGGCGTCGTCGTCGACAGCGGCCGGTTCGACGCCGACCGGGCGGGAGGCCGCTTCCCGCAGCTGACCGAGTCCACCCGCACGGGCGGCGCCTCCCCGTGGCAGCGGCACGGGGGCCGGGCGCGGATGGCCTATCTGCGCGAGACGGTCGCGCCGCGCCTGGGCCCCACGCCGTCGCCGCTCAACGCCTTCCTCATCGGCCAGGGCGCGGAGACGCTCAGCCTGCGCGTCGAGCGCCAGTCGGCGAACGCGCTCGCGATCGCGCGGTGGCTGGAGGGGCGTCCCGAGGTGGAGTCGGTCGACTACGTCGGGCTCGCCTCGCACCCCGACCACGCGCTCGGCGCCCGCTACCTCCGCGGCGGATCGGGATCGGTCTTCACCTTCACCCTGCGCGGCGGCATCGACGCCGCTCGCGTCTTCGTCGAGTCGCTCCGTATCATCACCCACATGACGCACCTCGGCGACGTCCGGACGCTCGTCCTCCACCCCGCGACGACGAGTCACGCGGGCCGCACGGACGAGGAGCGCCGCAGCCACGGGGTCCACCCCGGGACCCTGCGCCTCTCCGTGGGGATCGAGGACGCCTCCGATCTCGTCGCCGACCTCGAGCAGGCACTCGTCGCCATCGCGGCGCGGGCGGCCGTCCTGGAGAGGAGCGCGGCGTGACCCGCCTGCAGCACTTCGGCTGGTTCCTCGGGCGAGGATTCGGCCCGCACGGGTGGGGGCTTCCCTCTCTCGAGTGGAACTACCGATGGACCGAGCCCCGGCTCTATCAGGAGTCGGCGAGGACGCTCGAGCAGGCCGGCTTCGACGTCCTCATCATCGAGGATGCGCCCTCGCTCGGCAGCCCCGAGACGATCGACCTGCGGGTGCGCCATGCGTTCGGCGGGCCCAAGCACGATCCCCTCCTGCTCGCCCCCTATCTCTTCTCCGCGACGGAGGCGCTCGGCGTGCTGCCGACCGTGAACCCCGCGGCGCTCCTGCCCTACACGGCCGCACGGCAGTTCGCGACGCTGCAGCACCTGAGCGGGCATCGGCTGGGGCTCAACGTCGTCACCGACACGGGCAGCGCGCGGCACTTCGGCGACGCCCCGCAGCTCGGTCACGACGCGGCGTACGACCGCGCGGAGGAATGGCTCTCGGGCGTGCGCGACCTGTGGCGGAGCTGGCCGGACGGCGCGCTCGTCGCCGATCCCGCGAGCGGGCGGTACGCCGACGGGACGCTGCTCGCGGCGACCCGCCATCGGGGGGAGTACTTCGCGTTCGACGGACCCCTGAACGCCATCCCCTTCACCGACGGCGAACCGGTCATCGCGTCTCCGGGCGGATCAGGGCGCGGCCTCGGCTTCGCCGGCGCGAACTCGGACATCCAGCTGGCCCTGTCATCGCTCGACGAGGAGAGCATCCGGTCCTACCGGGCGCGCATCCACGACGCGGCGCGGGCAGCGGGCCGCGCCGCCGAGGACATCAAGATCCTCTTCGCCATCCCCGCGGTCATCGTGCCGTCGCGCGAGGAGGCCGAGCGCATCGTGGCCGCCTCGGCGCATCCGGGGGAGGAGGAGATCCTCCGCATCGCGCAACGTCAGTCGAGCGATCTCGAGACGGACCTCACGGCGCTCGATCCGGATGCTCCGCTCGACCCCGGCGTCTTCGGCGATCACGTCTCGCAGGGGAGCATCCGCCGCCTCATCGGCGGCCATGACATCGCCACGACGCCGCTGCGGACCATCCTCGGCGCGCACGCGCGGCTCGGCCGGCTGTCGGACGGTTCGGGATTCGTGGGGACGGCGGACGAGTTCGCCGACCGGATCGAGGAGCTCGGCGAATGGGGGAACGACGGCGTCCTGCTCTGGGGCGACGTGCATCCCGTGACGGTGCACCGCACGCTCGACGAGCTCGTCCCGATCCTCCGCAGGCGCGGGATCCTCCGCGATGGGCTGGAGCCGGGGCCGCTGCGCCGCAACCTGTTCGCGTTCTGAGGCGCAGCGCCGGGAGTCAGCGCTCGGCGCTCCACGAGCGCAGGCGGCGCAGCAGCGGTCTCTTCTTGTCGAGGTGGCCCGCCATACGGCCGAGGATGCCGTCGAGCGTGCGGATGGCGTCGGTGATGCGCGGGCCTTTGTTGAGCATGACGCACTCCGCGCGGTTCGCGGACGCGGCGTCGGTGATCTCCGCCCGCGTCGGCACTCCGCGCTTGGCGAGGTCCTCGAGCACCTGCGTCGCCCAGACGACGGGGAGGTGCGCCGCCTCGCAGAGCCACAGCATCTCCTCCTGCACCTCGGCGAGGCGCTCGAACCCGGCCTCCACGGCGAGGTCGCCGCGCGCGATCATGACGCCGGCCCGCCGCCGCGTCATGAGGGCGAGGAGGATCTCGGGGAGGGCGAGGAATCCGTCGACGGTCTCGAGCTTCACGACGACCCCGATGTCCTGCGCGCCGCGCGCGTCGAGCGCGGCGAGGAGCAGGTCGACGTCGTCGGCGGAGCGCGCGAAGGAGAGCTGCACGATGTCGGCGATGTCGACGACGACATCGAGCGCCGCGAGATCGTCATCGGCGACGGCACCGACGGGGATGGCCGTGTCCGGCAGGTTCACGCCCTTCTCCGCGCGCAGCTTCGCGCCCCCCTCCCTGGCCGCCGTCACCTCGATCTCGAGCTCGCCGTCGCGCGCGTCGCGCACGACCCCGTCGATGCGGCCGTCGTCGAACGACACGCGGTCGCCGACGCGCGCGGCGGCGACCGCCTCCGGAAGCGAGCAGGCGATGCGGTGCACGCCGTCGGCGCTGCGCGCCGGGGCGCCGTCGGCGGCGAGCACGATGGTGTCTTCGACGTGCACGCGCAGCGCGCCCGGCACGGGTGGGAGCGCGGCGACGGTCGTCGCGTCGTCGTCGCAGCGGAGGTCCGCTCCCTCCTCGAGGTAGGAGGTCCGGTCGCCCTCGGCGACGACGCCCGCGCGCCCGGTCTCGACGACCGTCACGCGGCGCGCGCGCCCCCGCGCGTCGCGGAACCGGATGACGTCGCCCACCGCCCGCCGCCCGAGCCAGCCGGCATCGCGCACGGGCACCGTGACGGCATCCGGCTCGTCGGCCGCGACATCGGCGGGGGCGAAGCGGATGCGCGCGGGGACCTCGACGCGCCCGGCGGCGTCGCGCACGGGCTTGGCCTTGCGGACGTGCGGGCCCTCGGGGAGGGTGCCGGTGCGGAGCTTGGGGCCGCCCAGGTCCATCGCGATGCGGATGCGGTCGTCGGCGGCGCGGACGTGGTCGGCCATCCGACGCCAGGCCGGCTCGTCGTCGTGCGCGCAGTTGATGCGAGCGAGGTCCATGCCCGAGGCGGCGAACTCGGCGACGAGGTCGCCGTCGTCGGCGGCCTCGGAGGGCAGCGTGACCATGATGCGGGTCGTGCGCGCGTGCGTCACGCGGCCGAGCAGATCGTCGGCGTGGGTGCGGAGCGCCCCGCGGTCGTCCTCCTCGTCGGCCGCGTCCCCGGCCCCGGCGTCCCCGGCCCCGGCGTCGCCGAGGGCGGCGTCGATGAGCGCGGTCACGGCGTCGAGGTTGCGGAGCACGTCCGCCTCCATGCGGCCGAGCGACGACAGGCCGACGTCGCTCAGGCGCGCCTGCAGCGGTCTCAGATCGTATGCGCGCAGGGCGAGGTAGTGCACGAGGTTGCGCGCACCCGGCCGGTGGCTCGGATGGACCGCGGCGATCTCCGTGGCCGCGCGCCTCTCCGCCTCGAGGGCGTCGGACCGGAGGGCGGCGACCTCGTCTCGGATGTGCAGGAGCTCGTCTCGCAGCGGGGGCATCGCCCCACGCTATGCAGGTCGCGAGAACGGCCTCGAAGGCTTTACACGAGGGCGCGGACGCGGTAGGAGGGCCCTCAGGTCAGCTGCCGGAGCAGCTCGTCGCGGCGGGCGTCCGAGGCGAACGACGCCTCGACCGAGTTGCGGGCGAGGAGCCGGACCTCGTCGTCGGTGAGCGCGAACGCGTTGCGCAGGGCGGCCACGTTGTCGTCCAGGTATCCGCCGAAGTAGGCGGGGTCGTCGGAGTTGACGGTGACGACGAGGCCGGCCTCGAGCAGCGTGCGGAACGGGAGCCGCGCGACATCGTCGACGACGCGCAGGCGCACGTTCGACAGCGGGCAGAGCGTGAGCGGGATGCGCTCGCGTGCGAGACGCTCCACGAGGGCGGCGTCGTCGAGCGCGCGCACGCCGTGGTCGATGCGCTCGGCTCCGAGCTCGTCGAGCGCCTCGCGGATGTAGTCGGCCGGCCCCTCCTCGCCGGCATGCGCGACGCGCCGCAGACCCGCGTCGGCCGCGCGCGCGAACACGTCGCGGAAGAGCCGCGGGGGATGGCCGACCTCGGCGGAGTCGAGTCCGATGCCGAGCAGCGGGACGCCGGCGTCGAGCACCTCGTCGAGCATCCGCTGGGCGGACGCGACGGGCTCGTCGCGCAGGACGCACGCGATGATCCCGGACGTGATCCCGAGCCGCTCCTCTGCGGCGCGCGCCGCGCGGTCGAGGCCGCGCAGCACGGTCGCCGCTGGCACGCCCCGCGCCGTGTGCGCCTGCGGGTCGACGAAGAGCTCGACGTGCGCGACGCCCGCGCGATGGGCGCGGAGGAAGTACGCCTCGGCGAGGTGCGCGAAGTCGTCCTCGGTGCGCAGCACGCCCATGTTCTCGTAGTACAGGTCGAGGAAACCCTGCAGGTTCGCGAAGTCGTACCGCGCGGCGAGCTCGTCGGGGGTCGCGTCGCGGAGCGTCGCGCCGTGGCGCGCCGCGAGCTCGAAGATCGTCGCGGGCTCGAGGGTGCCCTCGATGTGGAGGTGGAGTTCGCAGAACGGAAGCGGGGAGGGCATCCCGCGAGCCTACCGAGGCCTCAGGGTGCGACGCGCGTGGCAGGCTGGGGGAGTCGGAGGGAGCCGTCGTGACCCAGGAGCTGCCGCCGCGTCTGCTCCGACTCGCCACGGAGATCGACGCACGGATCATCGCGCGCGACCGGGAGCTCGCCGAGCTCGCGGACGCGAGGGGAACGGCCGACGGCGACGACGAGCACGACCCGGAGGGGGCGACCCTCTCCGACGAATGGTCGCGGCTCACGGGCCTGCGGGCCGCGGCGCTGCGCGATCGGACGCTGCTGGAGGCGGCGGTCCTGCGCGTCGCCGCCGGCACGTACGGGCGCTGCGAGCGCTGCGGCAGGACGATCCCCGAGGAGCGGATGGACGCGGTGCCGACGGCGGTGCGCTGCGTCGCGTGCGCCGCGCACCGCCGCTGACCGCTCGCCCGCCGACGGCCATCCCGCACCGGTCGGGATCGGTCGCGGCGCGTGGCGCTCTCAGGTGCGTTCGGCGCGGATGCGCTCTATCTCGTCTGGCAGCGCCGACGAGCCGGCCGGCTCGTCGTAGAGATCGGGCTTCTGCGGCGCGATCGCAAGAGCCTCGACGGGCTCGGTCTCGGTGAGGACGTCGTCGAGGCCCTGCAGGGCGCTGAAGCGCCGCGCCTGCGTCACGACGTTCCTGTCGAGCGAGCCCGCGACGCGGTTGTACGCCTCGACGGTCGCATTGAGCCGCTTGCCGAGCGCGGCGAGATGCCCGCCGAGAGTGCCCAGGCGCTTGTGCAGCTCCTTCCCGACCGCGAAGATCTGCTGCGCCTCCCGAGCGAGCTGGTCCTGCCGCCATGCGTGCCCGACCGTGCGCAGCAGCGCGACGAGCGTCGCGGGCGTGGCGATGACGACGTTGCGAGCGAACGCGTGCTCGTACAGGGAGGCGTCCTGATCGAGCGCCGCCGCGAGGAACGGCTCGGCTGGCACGAACATCACGACGAACTCGGGCGAGCCGGGGACGGCGTCCCAGTACTGCTTCCCGCCGAGGTCGTCGATGTGCCGGCGGAGATGCCGGGCATGCGCCTGCAGCCGCTCCGTGCGCACGGCGTCGTCGGCCGCCTCCATCGCCTCGAGGTATCCGGAGAAGGCGACCTTGGCGTCGACGACGACCGTCTTGTCCCCGGCGAGGTGCACGACGAGGTCGGGGCGAAGCGCGCCGTCGTCGCCGGCGTGGTGCTCCTGCTCGGCGAAGTCGACGTGGTTGAGCATGCCGGCGGCCTCCACGACCCGCCGCAGCTGGAGCTCGCCCCACCGCCCGCGCACCTGCGGCGCCCGCAGCGCGTTCACGAGCCGGCGGGTCTCCGCGCCGAGCGAGTCGGATGCCTGCCGCATGACCTTCAGCTGCTCGGCGAGCGCGACGGCCGCATCGGCGCGCGCCCGCTCTGCCGTCGCGACCGACGTGTGGACCGTGTCGAGCGACTGCCGGATCGGCTCGACCAGCCTCTCCACCGCCTCCTGCCGACGACGGAGCTCCGCGGCGCCCTCGCCCTGGCTGCGCCTCAGCCGTTCCTCGGCCTGCGTGAGGAACGTCTCGGCGTTGGCCTGGAGCGCCCGGCGGCTGAGGGCGTCGAACTCGTCGGCGAGCCGCCGGCGGTCGTCGCGCAGCTCGGCCAGCCGCTCCTGCGCCTCGCGCCTCGCCGCCAGGACGGCCTGCTCGCCGCGGTGGCGCTCCTGCGCGATCCTCTCCTCCAGATCGGAGGCGGCGGAGGCCGCCCCGCGCTGCCGTCCGAGGAGGAAGCCGACGGCGCCGGCGAGCGCGGCGATGACGAGGGCGACGAGGAGGAGGGGGAGGGCGGTGTCCATGAGCCCGATTGTGGCGCAGGGGTCGGACATGCCCGCGGCGGTGCGACCGGTCCCCTCGCGCCGCGGCGATCCTCTGCTAGCATGGACTGTCACGCGCGTGCGCGGGCTCGGCGTGCCCGTCGGGATCCCCACCGCGTGACAGCACGGCAATCCCATCAACTGCCCCGGTTCATCCGCGGTGGCGCCCGTCGGCCCGTCCGGCGAAGCGGCATCCGAGCCAGGGGCCCGACCATCCCCAACAAGGACAACCCACTACATGACTAACGCAACGACCGCCCCGGCCACCAAGCAGGTCGCGATCAACGACATCGGCTCTGCTGAGGACTTCCTGGCCGCGGTCGAGAAGACGCTGAAGTTCTTCAACGACGGCGACATCATCGACGGCACGATCGTCAAGATCGACCGCGACGAGGTCCTCCTCGATGTCGGATACAAGACCGAGGGCGTCATCCCCTCGCGCGAGCTCTCCATCAAGCACGACGTCGACCCCAACGAGGTCGTCACGGTCGGCGACCACGTCGAGGCCCTCGTCCTCCAGAAGGAGGACAAGGAAGGCCGTCTGATCCTGTCGAAGAAGCGTGCGCAGTACGAGCGCGCGTGGGGCGACGTGGAGAAGATCAAGGAGAACGACGGCGTCGTCACCGGCACTGTCATCGAGGTCGTCAAGGGCGGTCTCATCGTCGACATCGGCCTGCGCGGCTTCCTCCCCGCGTCGCTCATCGAGCTCCGCCGCGTGCGCGACCTGACGCCGTACCTCGGCCAGGAGATCGAGGCGAAGATCCTCGAGCTCGACAAGAACCGCAACAACGTCGTGCTGTCGCGCCGCGCCCTCCTCGAGGAGACGCAGTCGGCCACGCGCACGCAGTTCCTCAACAACCTGCACAAGGGCCAGGTCCGCAAGGGCGTCGTGTCCTCGATCGTCAACTTCGGCGCGTTCGTCGACCTCGGCGGCGTGGACGGCCTCGTGCACGTCTCCGAGCTGTCGTGGAAGCACATCGAGCACGCCTCCGAGGTCGTCGAGGTCGGCCAGGAGGTCACCGTCGAGATCCTCGAGGTCGACCTCGACCGCGAGCGCGTCTCGCTGTCGCTGAAGGCGACCCAGGAGGACCCGTGGCAGGTCTTCGCGCGCACGCACGCGATCGGCCAGATCACGCCCGGCAAGGTCACCAAGCTCGTCCCGTTCGGCGCGTTCGTGCGCGTCGCGGACGGCATCGAGGGCCTCGTGCACATCTCGGAGCTCTCGAACAAGCACGTCGAGCTCGCCGAGCAGGTCGTGTCGGTCGGCGAGGAGGTCTTCGTCCGCGTCATCGACATCGACCTCGACCGTCGCCGCATCTCGCTCTCGCTCAAGCAGGCGAACGACCTCGTCGACCCCAACGGCACCGAGTTCGACCCGGCGCTGTACGGCATGGCGACCGAGTACGACGAGAACGGCGAGTACAAGTACCCCGAGGGCTTCGACGCCGAGTCGGGCCAGTGGCTCGAGGGCTTCGACGACGCCCGCGAGAAGTGGGAGCAGGAGTACGCCGCCGCCCAGGCTCGCTGGGAGTCGCACAAGTCGCAGGTCGCCAAGGCCCTCGAGGCCGAGGCGGAGCAGGGCGACGACTTCGGCGCCCAGACGTTCTCGACCGAGTCGGCCGGTGCCGGCACGCTCGCGGACGACGAGGCTCTCGCCGCGCTGCGCGAGAAGCTCTCCGGTCGTTGAGACGCGCTGACGTCCCGGCGGACCTGATCCGCTGAGACGACGGCGAAGGGCCGGCTCCTCGGAGCCGGCCCTTCGTCGTACCCGGAGGGTCCGCGTCGCGCAGCATGCGCGGGCAACCTTCCTGTTAAGCACAAACTGCGCAGCGGCGGCGCCGGATGACGGTCCGTTACGGATGATTCGATCCGGACGACTCCGTCCGCGAGCATGGACGACATGCCCGCCCCGTCCGTCGCGCCCCGTGCCGCCCGCGCGGCCGGCGCCATCCGATTCGACGGCGTCGGGCGCGCCTTCCCCGTGCCGGGCGGGGACCGCGTCGTCCTGCGCGGCGTCGACCTGGCGGTCGCGGCGGGGGAGATCGTCGCCATCGTCGGTCCGTCGGGATGCGGCAAGTCGACCCTCCTCCGTCTCCTCGGCGGCCTCGACGCCCCGACGGACGGTGCCATCGCCCTCGACGGCACGCGCATCCGCGACACGGACGAGCGCACCGCCGTCGCGTTCCAGGAGCCGCGGCTGCTGCCGTGGCGGACCCTCGCGCAGAACGTCGAGATCGGCCTTCCGCGCGGCGGCGACCGACGCACGGGTCGGGCGCGCGTCGACGAGCTGCTGCGCCTCGTCGGCCTCGCCCACGCCGCCGGCCAGCGTCCGCGAGAGGTGTCCGGAGGGATGGCCCAGCGCGCGTCGCTCGCGCGCGCCCTCGCCCGCGACCCGGGCGTCCTGCTCCTCGACGAGCCGTTCGGCGCGCTCGATGCGCTCACCCGCCTGCGGATGCAGGACCTCCTTCTCGACATCCACGCCGCCCAGCCGACGACCGTGCTGCTCGTCACGCACGACGTCGAGGAGGCGCTCTACCTCGCCGACCGGGTCCTCCTCCTGCGCTCGCTCGCCGACGACGCCGACGCGGCGACGTCGATCGCCCGCGTCATCGACGTCCCCGGTGCGCGCCCGCGTGACCGCGCGGACCGCGCCATCGCCGACCTCCGCGCCGAGCTCCTGGACGGGCTCGGCGTCGACATCCACCACCATGCACCCCAGGAGTCCCGTTGACCGCCGCCATCCGCCGCACCGTTCCCGCGCTCGCCCTCACGGGCGCCATGGCCCTCCTCGCGACGGGCTGCGTCGCCGGCGAGAACGCCGCACCGGCCGAGGACGCAGCGGCCTCGAGCGGGGAGTGGTCGGACACGGCGCTCTCGCTCGACTTCGCCACGTACAACCCGCTGAGCCTCGTCGTGCGCGACCAGGGCCTCATCGAGGAGGCGCTGGGCGAAGACGTCGACGTCGAGTGGGTGCAGTCCGCAGGGTCGAACAAGGCCAACGAGCTGCTCCGCTCCGGATCGATCGACGTGGGGTCGACCGCGGGCTCCGCTGCGCTCCTCGCGCGCGCCAACGGGTCGCCCATCCAGGTGATCGACATCTACTCCCAGCCGGAATGGTCGGCCATCGTCGTCGGCCCCGACAGCGACATCGCGTCGGTCGACGACCTCGCCGGCGCGTCGATCGCCGCCACGAAGGGCACCGACCCCTACTTCTTCCTCCTGCAGGCGCTCGAGGAGGCCGGGCTCTCCGTCGACGACGTCGAGGTGCAGAACCTCCAGCACGCCGACGGGCGCGCGGCGCTCGACAACGGCTCGGTCGACGCCTGGGCGGGTCTCGACCCCATCATGGCGTCGGCGGAGGTGGAATCGGGCGACGAGCTCGTCTACCGCAACGTCGACTTCAACACCTACGGCTTCCTCAACGCCACGGAGGACTTCATCGCGAACCACGCCGACCTCGCCCAGGTCGTCGTGGACGCCTACGAGGAGGCCCGCGCGTGGGCGCTCGCCCACCCCGAGGAGACCGCCCAGCTGCTCGCCGACGTCGCGGGGATCGACCTCGCCGTCGCGACGACGGTCATCGAGGAGCGGTCGAACCTCGACGTCAGCGGGGTCCCCGGTGCCGACCAGATCGCCGTGCTCGAGCGCATCGCGCCCGTCCTCGCGGAGTCGGGGGACGTCTCCGGCGGCCAGGAGGCCGTGGACGCCGCCCTCGAGAGCATCGTCCACGCCGACTTCGCGGAGCAGGCGGCGGGCGGCGAATGAGCGCCGGCCTCCCGGACGAGCGCGTCGTCGTCCCCGCCGAGACGCGGGACGCGGTCGACGCCGCAACGAACGCGCGCCGGGGCTCGGATGGCGCCGGCCGCGCCTTATGGGATCGCCCGCTCGTGCGCGTCGCCGGCGGATTCGCGCTCCCCGTCGCGCTGCTCGCCGTCTGGCAGCTCGTCACGACGACGGGTGCCGTGCCGGCGTACCAGCTGCCGACGCCCGGCTCCGTCCTGACCGCGGCGGGCGAGCTCGCGGCATCGGGTCAGCTGTGGACGCACATCGCGATCTCCGTGCAGCGCGTGCTCATCGGGTTCGCGATCGGGTCGGCGGTCGGGCTCGCCGCCGCGGCGATCGTCGGGCTGTCGCGGGCGGGCGACGTGCTGCTGAGCCCGCTGCTCTCGGCCCTGCGCGCCGTGCCGTCGCTCGCCTGGGTGCCCCTTCTCATCCTCTGGATGAAGATCGGCGAGGAGTCGAAGATCACCCTCATCGCCATCGGCGCCTTCTTCCCCGTCTTCACGACGGTCGCCGCGGCGCTTCGCCATGTCGACCCGCAGCTCGTCGAGGCGGGCCGCTCGTTCAGCCTGCGCGGATGGTCGCTCTTCCGCACCGTGCAGCTGCCCGCCGTCGTCCCGTCGGTCGCGTCGGGCCTGCGCCTCGCACTCGCCCAGTCGTGGCTGTTCCTCGTGGCGGCCGAGCTCATCGCGTCGTCCATGGGCCTCGGCTTCCTGCTCAACGACTCCCAGCAGACCGGGCGCGTCGACCGCATCCTGCTCGCCATCGTGCTCCTCGCCGTCCTCGGCACCGTGACGAACGCCGTGCTCGGCCTCGTCGAGCGTCGCCTCCTGCAGAAGTGGACCTGACATGACCGACACCGAGGCCCGTCTCGTCGAGCACCGCATCTTCCCCGTCTCCGACGGCTTCGCGGCGCAGGCGAACGCGACAGCCGAGCTCTACACGGAGGCGGAGGCCGACCCGGTCGCCTTCTGGGAGGCCGCAGCGCGGCGTCTCGTGTGGGCGGAGCCGTGGCACACCGCGCACTCGTGGGAGCCCCCCGTGAGGGGAGCGGACGGCGAGCTCTCCGTGCCCGCCGCGCGCTGGTTCGAGGGCGGCCGGCTGAACGTCGCCTACAACTGCGTCGACCGCCATGTCGACGAGGGGCGCGGCGGCAAGGTCGCGCTGCACTTCGAAGGCGAGCCGGGCGACCGCACGACCGTCACCTACGCCGATCTGCAGCGCCGAGTCGCGCAGGCCGCGCACGCGCTCACGGCGCTCGGCATCGGGCCGGGCGACCGGGTCGTGGTGTACCTGCCCGTCCTCGTCGAGACCGTCGTCATCGCGCTCGCCTGCGCACGCATCGGCGCCGTGCACTCGCTCGTCTTCGGCGGGTTCTCGGCCGAGGCCGTCCGCTTCCGGCTCGAGGACACCGGCGCGAAGCTCCTCGTCACGAGCGACGGCCAGTTCCGCCGCGGCGCGGCCGTCGAGGTGAAGTCGGCCGCCGACCGGGCAGCCGACGGCCTCCCCGCCCTCGAGCACGTGCTCGTCCTGCGGCGGACGGGACAGGGTGTGCCCTGGACGGAGGGGCGCGATGTGTGGTGGCACGACGTCGTCGACACGGCGCCCGAGGCGCATGAGGCACAGGCGTTCGATGCCGAGCACCCCCTCTTCATCATCTACACCTCCGGCACGACGGGCAAGCCCAAGGGGCTCGTGCACACGTCGGGCGGGTATCTGACGCATGCGAGCTGGGCGCACTGGGCCCACTTCGACGCCAAGCCCGACGACGTGCACTGGTGCACGGCCGACCTGGCCTGGGTGACGGCGCACACGTACGAGATCTACGGCCCGCTCTCGAACGGGCTGACCCAGGTGATCTACGAGGGCACACCCGGCACTCCGCACCGCGAGCGCCACCTGGAGATCATCGAGCGCTACGGCGTGACGGTGTACTACACGGCGCCCACGCTCATCCGCACGTTCATGACCTGGTTCGGCGACGACGTGCCCGCGGGGCACGACCTCTCGACCATCCGTCTGCTCGGCACCGTCGGCGAGGCGATCAACCCCGAGGCGTGGGTCTGGTTCCGCCGCAACTACGGCCGCGACGAGACGCCCGTCGTCGACACCTGGTGGCAGTCGGAGACGGGCGCCGCGATGATCGCGCCGCTCCCGGGGGCGACGCCGCTCAAGCCCGGCTCGGCGACCGTGGCGCTGCCCGGCATCGACGCCGCCGTCGTCGACGCCGAGGGCGAGGAGGTTCCTCCGGGGCGCTCGGGCACCCTCGTCGTCCGGCGCCCGTGGCCGGGGATGGCCCGCACGGTCTGGGGCGATCCGAGGCGCTACCGCGACGCGTACTGGTCGGCGTATGCGGGCAGGGGCGCCCACGGCGGGTACTACGTCGCGGGCGACGGCGCGACGCGCGACGCCGACGGCTACGTGTGGATCCTCGGGCGTCTGGACGACGTCGTGAACGTCTCCGGCCACCGCCTCTCGACGATCGAGATCGAATCTGCGCTCGTCGCGCACCCCTCGGTCGGCGAGGCGGGGTCGACCGGGGTGTCCGACCCCCTCACCGGCCAGGCCGTCGCGGCGTTCGTGGTGCCGTCGGGGGCCTCCGACGTCTCCGTGGACGACCTGCGCGCGCAGGTCGCCGCGGAGATCGGCCCCGTCGCGAAGCCGCGGCACGTGCACGTCGTGCCGGAGCTCCCCAAGACCCGGTCCGGCAAGATCCTGCGCCGCCTCCTGGCCCAGCTGTGGGAGGCTGAACAGGATCGCCGCGCCGGCCGCGAGCCGCAGCCCCTCGGCGACACCACCTCCCTCCAGAACCCGTGGGCGGTCGACGACATCGCGCAGGTGCTCGCCGCCGCGCCCGCCACCCGATGAGGACCCCATGACGGAAGAACACCGCTTCGGATTCCGCACGCGCGCGCTGCACGCGGGCGGGACGCCCGATGCCGCGACGGGCGCTCGCGCCGTGCCGATCTACCAGACGTCGTCGTTCGTCTTCGACGACGCCGCAGACGCCGCGAACCTGTTCGCGCTGCAGAAGTACGGGAACATCTACTCGCGCATCGGCAACCCCACGGTCGCCGCTCTCGAGGAGCGGCTGGCTTCGCTCGAGGGCGGGATCGGGGCCGTCGCGACGGCATCGGGGATGAGCGCGGAGTTCATCACGTTCGCCGCGCTCGTGGGCGCGGGCGACCACGTCGTCGCGTCCGCGCAGCTCTACGGCGGCACCGTGACGCAGCTCGACGTGACACTGCGGCGGTTCGGCGTCGAGACGACGTTCGTGCCGTCCACCGACCCCGCCGACTACGCCGCGGCCATCCGCCCGGAGACGAAGGTCGTCTACGTCGAGATGATCGGCAACCCGTCCGGCGAGATCGCCGACATCGAGGGGCTCGCCGAGGTCGCGCACGCCGCAGGCGTGCCGCTCGTCGTCGATGCGACGCTCGCCACACCGTACCTCGCGCGCCCTCTCGAGCACGGCGCCGACATCGTCATCCACTCCGTCACGAAGTTCCTCGGCGGCCACGGGACGACCCTCGGCGGCATCGTCGTCGAGAAGGGCGCGTTCGACTGGGGCAACGGCCGGTTCCCGCAGATGACAGAGCCCGTCCCGTCGTACGGGGGCATCCGCTGGTGGGACAACTTCGGCGAGTACGGCTTCCTCACGAAGCTCCGCTCGGAGCAGCTGCGCGACATCGGCCCCGCGCTCAGCCCGCAGGCCGCGTTCAATCTGCTGCAGGGCGTCGAGACGCTCCCGCAGCGTATCGACGCGCACCTCGCGAACGCGCGCGTCGTGGCGGAATGGCTCGAGTCCGATCCCCGCGTCTCGTTCGTCACCTGGGCGGGGCTCCCCGGCCATCCGCACCACGAGCGCGCCGCGCACTACCTGCCGCTAGGCCCCGGCTCCGTGTTCGCCTTCGGCGTCCGCCCATCGGGCGAGTTCGCCGACGACGGCGCGCGGATGGCCGCGGCCCGTGCGACGGGCGAGCGGGTCATCGACGCGCTGCAGCTCGCCTCGCACCTCGCGAACATCGGCGACGCCCGCACCCTCGTCATCCACCCCGCCTCGACGACGCACCAGCAGCTCACGCCCGCTCAGCTCGCGGCGGCGGGCGTCCCCGCCGACCTCATCCGCATCTCGGTGGGCCTCGAGGACGCCGAGGACATCCTGTGGGACCTCGACCAGGCCCTCACCGCCGCGACGGGGGAGACCCGATGACCGAATCGTGCTCCTTCACGCCTCCCGCCGACGCCTGCGCCCTGCCGTCGGCGGGTCCGCAGGCGTCGTCCGACGCCCCGGCGGACGGCCGCACGTGGACGGGACCCGGCCAGCAGGAGCGCTACGGCATCCTGCGGCGGGCGCGCTCGATCGCGATCGTGGGCGCATCGGGCAACCCCGCCCGCGCCAGCTACTTCGTGGCGACGTACCTGCTGTCGAGCTCGCCCTACGACGTCTACTTCGTGAACCCGCGGGCGGACGAGATCCTGGGACGACCCGTGTACGCCTCGCTCGCCGACCTTCCCGTCGTCCCCGACATCGTCGACGTGTTCCGGCGCCACGACGACCTGCCGGGCGTCGCCCAGGAGGCCGTCGACATCGGCGCGAAGACCCTGTGGCTGCAGCTCGGGTCGTGGCACGAGGGAGCGGCCGAGATCGCCGAGCGGGCCGGTCTGTCGGTCGTCATGGACCGGTGCGTGAAGATCGAGCACGCCCGCTTCCACGGCGGCCTGCACTTCGCGGGCTTCGACACCGGCGTGATCAGCGCGAAGCGCCAGCTGCTCAGCCGCTGACGCGGGTCATCGCCGCCCCGCCGTCGCGCCCCCGGCGTCACATCCCGACGATGCCCTCGAACAGGCCGATGTCGTTGCCGTCGGGGTCGCGGAGGACCGCCCACCAGCTCGTCTCCGTGATGGGCGACTTCGCCATCACGACGGTCGCGCCCGCCGCCTCGGCCTTCGCGAGCACGTCGTCGATGGAGTCGACCTCGACGTACGACCTCGGCTGGGTGAAACCCTCCGCACGCGGCGCCAGCCCGCCGCCGGAGATGCGGTTCGGGGCCTGCCACATGGGGTAGTCCTCGAACCCGGGCGGTGCGGAGATCTCCCAGCCGAACAGGCCGCGGTAGAACGCCGCGGCCTTCTCGAGATCGGCGACGGGGATGTCGATGTGGGTGATGTCTCCGTGCGGCATGGCGCACCCCTTCCGGCGGATGGTCGACGTGACGCCGCCACCGTATCCCCGGCCCACGACGCCGGCAAGGGCGTCGCCCACAGCGGACGCATAGTCGGGGGACGGCGCGCACGGAGACTCGGGGGCTACCGTCGTGTCATCGCCGCTGGAGACGGCGGCCCACCGACTCGGGCCCTTTGGGAGAGGGGCCCGTGAGCGGATTCTCGGGAGAGGAATCCGTGGGAGAGAGAGCGCCCCGGCCGGGCACCCCCACCGGCCGGGGCGCTCATCCGTCTCCGTCCGCGAGCCCGGCCGCGTAGGCCGCCGCCGAGATGCGGTAGCGCGGCAGCGTCGGGAGGATCGGCTCGACGAGCGTGCGGACCGCGTCGGCGTGGCGGCCCGCGCTGTGCAGCGCGAGCGCGAGGAACACCTCGCGCGCCGCTCCGACGGCCGGATGCGCCGGCGTGCGCTCGAGCAGGGCGATCGCCTCGTCCACACGGCCCAGATTGCGCAGCGTCGAGGCCAGCTGCACGGCGAGCTGCGCCGCGCGCTCCGGATCGACCTCGGCGATGCCGGCGCGCACGGCCGCCTCGTACTCCGCGAGCGCCTCCCGCTCGCGACCTGTGCTGTCGAACGCGCCTGCGCGCTCGAACGCCGCGACCGCGGGGTGGGGCGCGTCGGCGGCGACATCGGACATCCGCTCGACGAGCGTCGTCTCGTCGGGGTCGTCCCAGACGGCGGCGACGCGCCGCTCCCAGTCCTCTGCGTCCATCCCGCCAGCCTAGAGGCGGGCGATCTCCTGCCGCGGCCGCAGGGCGATGTCGGTGACCTGCGCGTCGGCGGGCAGGTCGACGACGTACCGGACGGCCTCGGCGACCGACGTCGGCCGGATGTACCGCTCGGCCGTGTACGCCGCGTCGGGGATGCCGGCGCGCAGCATCGCCGTGTCGGTCTGGCCCGGGGCGATGGTCACGACGCGGACGCGGTGCTTCTCCTCGTCGATGCGGAGGACGTCGGCCA
The DNA here is from genome assembly GCF_039543865.1 of Microbacterium gilvum. NCBI lineage: Bacteria > Bacillati > Actinomycetota > Actinomycetes > Micrococcales > Microbacteriaceae > Microbacterium > Microbacterium gilvum. The sequence continues at coordinate 201,847 of NZ_BAABKO010000001.1, forward strand.
CGGCGCGCAGCGCGTGCTTGGACGCGGTGTACACGGCGCTCCCCGGAACGGGGCGCGTTCCGGCTCCCGAGCCGATGAACACCACCGTCGCCTCGGCGGGGCGCAGGAGCGGGAGGAGGGCGCGGGTGAGGAGCGCGGGCCCCACGACGTTGGTCGTGAGGGACGCGAGCCAATCGGCCTCCGTCGCGTCCTCCACGGAGACGGCGCCGCCCACGGCGGCGACGTGGACGAGCACGTCGACGCGGTCGAGCTCGTCCGCGAACGCCGTGAGCGCGTCGCGGTCCGTGACGTCGACACGGCGGGGGGCTGCGCCCGTCTCCTCCGCGAGCGCGGTGAGCACGTCGGCCCGACGGCCGAGCGCGTAGACGCGGTGGGTGCGGACGAGATCGCGCACGATCTCCGATCCCATCCCTCCGGATGCCCCGGTGACGACGGCGACGGGCAGCGGTGCGGTCATGGCGTTCTCCTCGTGAGGGCGGCGTCGATCGCCGAGCGGGCGACGCGGTCGGTCTCGCGCAGCATCGTGGGATCCGTGCGCGGCATGGGGCTGATGATGGCGTCGTGCATCGTCTGGTCGACGGGGATGCCGGCCATGTGGAACGCGCGGTCGAGGGAGCCGTCCGGGTGGACGAGCCGGCCCGTCTCGGGATCGATGTCGACGCCGCCCGTGGCGAGGCCGCCGCCCGTCCGCGTCGGCGCCTCGAACGCGCGCACGCGTCCCGCGTCCGCGAGGGAGCGGATGAGCGGGTCGGCGGTCGCGTCGACGTCGTGCACGTGCATCCAGGCGTCGACGAGGACGCGCGCCCGCACCTCCGAGCCGCGGACGGCCGCCGAGACGGCGTGGAAGCCGCCGGGGGCGGCCGCGACGGACGCCGCCGGCCCGATGAAGCGCACGAGGCCCGCGCGCTGGAGCGCGAGGAGCTGCGCGTTGCGGAACGCGGGCGGGCCGGAGCCGGCCATCCCTCCGACGGATCCCAGCTCGCGGAAGCCGGACGCGCGCGACTCGGCGTCGAACCCGCCGAACGCCCCGATGCGCCCGACCGGTCCGCGCGCCGAGGCGATCGCCCACAGGGCCGCCTTCAGCGGGCTGTCCGCACCGAGTGCCGACGCCGCGAGGTCGTCGGAGACGAACGCGGCCACCCACGCGTCGAACCCGGAGGGCGACGCCCAGGCGAGGCCGTCCCCGGGGAACATCGCGGCGACGAGGTCGAGCCGGTCGCGCGGATCGGGCACGGCGGGGGCGACCGCGTCGGCGAGCACGGCGACGCGCTCGCGCGTCGCCGCCCCGGAGACGCCCACGCGCGGCGCGTCGAGGTCGGCCGCGGCGATCGCCGCGAGCGCGGCCTCGAGGTCGACGGCGCCGGGGCGCACGCGCGCGAGCGTGCGGTGGTAGTCCGCGAAGGCGTCGCGCAGGATGAGCGGCCACACGAGCGCGTCGAAGTCGATCGGACGCGGCACGGCCGTCCAGTCGACGCCGCGCAGATGCGAGAGGGCCGCGCGCGGAGGGAGGGAGCCGTACTGCGTCTTCGCGCGGAACGGCACGCCGCGGTGGGAGGTGACGTGCAGCACCGGCTCGCGCCCCGACGGCTCGTAGCGGAGGCCGTCCGGGGTCTCGGCGAACCGTCCGCCCCTGCCCAGCGTGAGCAGGGCCATGGCGTCGAAGAACCCCATCCCGAGACCTCGCACGATCGCGTGCGCCCCGTCGGGCACGGCGTCGAGCCGCTGGTCGACGGGCGACTCCGGCCGCACCCACACGAGGTCGGGGTCGGCGTCGACGGCGGCGCGCACGGCCCGCTCGCCGGGCGTCGCGCCGCGCTCGAGCCACCCGGTGGCCGCGATGACGGCATCGGAGCGCAGCGCGGACCCGTCGGCGAGCGAGAGCACCTGCCGACCGTCGCGCTCGGATGCCGCGACGGCGCGCCCCAGTCGCTCGCGGACGCGCACGCCCGGGGGGAGCGCCGCCTTCGCGTGGCTCCAGCACCATCCGATGTACTCGCCGTAGAGCGACCGCGACGGGTGCGACTCAGGTCGCTGCGCGCGCAGCTCGGCGGCGTAGTCGGCGGCGAGCCCGGGCCGCACGGGGATGCGCCGGAACACCGCCGCATGCGCCGCGGGGATGTCGGAGACGTCGCCTCCGTCGCCCGCGTCGTGCCGCACGAGCCGGCACCACTCGTGCAGCGTCGGCCCCACGCGGACGGGACCCGCGATCGTCGCCGCGTCGTCGGTGAAGAGGGTCACGGCGTCGGCGAGCGTGTTCATGCACAGCTCGCGCGTCTGACCGGTGCGCCAGATGCGGCCGGCCCCGATCTCGGTGTCGTCGACGATCTCGATGTCGAGCACGGCGTCGTCCGCGAGGTTCGCGCCGATCCGCTCGACGAGCGAGACGCCGCGCGGGCCGCCTCCGACGATCGCGATGGCGGGGCGGGGAGAGGAGGACATCGTGTCCATCCTCCCCCGAGGAGGAGGTGCCGGGCGCCTGCCTAGACTGGCGGCATGCCACTCGTTGCCCTCACCGGCGGGATCGCGTCGGGCAAGTCCACCATCGCACGCCGCCTGGCCGAGCACGGCGCCGTCGTCGTCGACGCCGACGCACTCGTCCGCGAGCTGCAGCAGCCGGGGACGCCCGTGCTCGCGGCGATCGAGCGCGAGTTCGGCGAAGGGGTGGTCCGCGCAGACGGGGCACTCGATCGCGCAGCGCTCGGCGGCGTCGTGTTCGGGGACCCCGAGCGCCTCGCGCGCCTCAACGCGATCGTCCACCCCGCCGTCAAGGACGAGTCGCAACGCCGCTTCCGCGCCGCCTTCGACGCCGATCCCGGGGCCGTCGTCGTCTACGACGTGCCGCTCCTCGCCGAGGCGCGGGGTTCGGGGGAGTGGGACGTCGTCGTCGTGGCGCACGCTCCTGCCGAGCAGCGCGCGCGGAGGCTCGTGACCGAGCGCGGCCTCACGGAGGCGGAGGCCGACGCCCGCATCGCCCGCCAAGCGTCCGACGAGGAGCGGCTGGCGTTCGCCGACATCGTCGTGGACACCTCCGGCACGCTCGACGAGACGCTCGAGCGGGCCGACGCGCTGTGGAGGGATCTGGCCCGGGCGTGATCGACCTCAACAGCGATCTGGGCGAGAACGAGCCGGAGCGCATCGTCTCCGACGACGCGGCGATGCTCGACGTCGTCACGAGCGCCAACGTCTCGTGCGGGCGGCACGCCGGGACGACCGAGGGCATCCGCGCGACGCTGGCGGCCGCCGTCGCGGCCGGGGTGACGATCGGAGCGCACCCGGGCTATCCCGACCGCGCGGGATTCGGACGGCGCCGCGTCGAGGGCGCTCCCGCCGCGCTGCGTGCCGAGGTCGAGGAGCAGGTGGGCGCGCTCGCCGCGCTCGCCCGCGCCGCGGGCGGGCGGATCGCCTACGTGAAGCCCCACGGCGCCCTCTACCACGACGTCGCGCGCGACGAGGAGCGCGCCGCCGCCCTCGTCGACGCCGTGCGCGCCGTCGACGACCGCCTCGCCGTGCTCGCGCTGCCCGGCAGCGCCGTCCTGCGGCTCGCCGAGCGGGCCGGCCTCCGTGCCGTCGCCGAGGCGTTCGCCGACCGCGCCTACCTCCCCGACGGCGGCCTCGTCCCCCGCTCGCGGGCGGACGCCGTGCTCCATGACACGGGCGCCGTGGCCGAGCGGATGGCGCGGCTCGTGTCCGACGGGCGGATCGACGCCGTCGACGGCACCTCCCTGCGGGTCCGCGCCGAGTCGATCTGCGTGCACGGAGACAGCCCGGGGGCGGTCGGGATGGCCCGCGCCGTGCGGGCGCGGCTCGAAGCCGCCGGCATCCCGCTCGCGTCGTTCGCGGGCGCGACATGAGGCGGGTGCTCGTCGCCTCCGACACCGCGTACCTCGTCGAGGAGGACGACGCCGAGGGCGCCAGGCGGCTCCACGCCGCGCTCGCGGCGGAGACACCGGCCGGCGTCGTGGAGCTCGTCGCGGGTGCACGCACCGTGCTGGTGCGGTTCCGGAGAGGGGCGGGGCGAGGGCTCCGCGAGCTGCTGGAGACCATCCCCGGGCGCGACCCGGGGGCGGCAGCAGGGTCGGCCGTCGTCGCGCTCACGGTCGTCTACGACGGGGAGGACCTCGCGGCCGTCGCCGACCTCCTCGGCGCCTCGCCGGATGCCCTCGCGACGCGGCACGCCGCCGCGGAATGGCGCGTCGCGTTCGCGGGGTTCGCACCGGGATTCGCCTACCTCGTGTCCGATGACCCCCTCTTCGACGTGCCGCGGCGGGCGTCGCCCCGCACCCGCGTGCCGGCGGGGTCGGTCGCGCTCGCCGGGCCCTACTCGGGCGTGTACCCGCGCGACAGTCCCGGCGGGTGGCAGCTCATCGGCCGCACGGACGCCGCGCTGTGGGATCCGGACCGCGAGCCCGCCGCGCTGCTCGCCCCGGGAGCGTCCGTGCGGTTCCTGCCGGCCCGAGACGTCCTGGCGGCATCCGCGCCGGATCCGGGCAGGACGCCCCGACCGGGATCCGCGCGCGTGGTCGACATGCCGGGCGAGCGCCGCGTCGCGCCCGCCGTCGTCGTGGTCGAGCCCGGCCTCCAGCTGCTCGTCGAGGACGCCGGTCGGGCGGGACGGGCGGCGATGGGCGTGTCGCCGTCGGGGGCGGCCGACCGGACGGCGCTGCACGACGCGAACGTCGCGGTCGGCAACGACCCGGGCGAGGCGGCGCTCGAGCTGCTCCTCGGCGGCGCCGTGCTGCGCTTCCGCGCGTCCGGAGCCGCGGCGATCGCCGGCGCCCCGGTCGAGGCGCGGCTGGTGCGCGGGGACGACGTGCATCCGCTCGGTGCCGGCCGCCCCTTCGCCGTGGCGGACGGCGACGAGCTGCGCATCGGGCACGCCGAGCGCGGACTGCGGGCGTACATCGCGATCCGAGGCGGTCTCGCGCTCGCGCCCGTGCTCGGCAGCCTCGCGACGGACCTGCTCGGCGGGATCGGCCCGCGGGAGCTCGGCGGGCGCGGGCTGCGGGCGGGAGACGTGCTCCCGCTCCGCGGACCGTCCGCCGCGCGACGCCTCGTCGAGCCGTGGGCCGCACCCGCCCGTACGCTGCCGGCGCCGGGCGAGGTCGCCGAGCTGCGCGTCGTCCTCGGCCCGCGTGCCGACCGGTTCGCGCGCGGTTCGCTGCGGCGTCTCCTCGCCGACGCCTGGACCGTCACCCCGAGGTCGGACCGGACGGGCGTGCGTCTCGAGGGGGCGCACCCGCTCGTGCGCACGGTCGAGTCGGAGCTCCCGAGCGAGGGCGTCGCGGCCGGCGCCGTGCAGGTGCCGTCCGACGGGCAGCCCGTGCTCTTCCTCGCCGACCACCCGGTCACGGGCGGCTACCCCGTCGTCGCCGCGGTCGTCGACGACGACCTCGACCTGGCCGGCCAGCTGCCTCCCGGCGCGCTCGTGCGCTTCCGCCTCGTCTGACCACGGCCGGCCACCCGCCGGACACCGCAGGTTCATCCTGCGTCGGTACCGGTAGAGCGTGATCCTCCCCGCGCTCATGCCCTCCCTCCTCGTCGCCGCGCTCGCCGCGGCTCCCCTCGCCGCATCGCCTGCGCCGGACGAGGACGGCTCCTACAGCAGCAAGCAGCCGTACGTCGCTCCGACCGAGGCCGACATCGCCGCCTACCAGCCGGCGCCCGACGGATACCGGCCGCTCGCGACCGAGTCGGTCGCGCGCCACGGCTCCCGCGGTCTGTCGAGCTACAAGTACGACGCCCTGCTCCACCTCGTCGCGCAGACCGCGCTCGCCGAGGGCGGGTTCGTCTCGCCCGAGATCGGTGCGGCGTTCGTCGCGAACCTCGACGCGATCACCGCGGCGAACGTCGAGAACGGATACGGGATGCTGACGGGGCAGGGCGAGACCCAGCATCACGGCATCGGGCAGCGCACGGCCGAGCGCAATGCCGACCTGCTCTCGCAGGGCGGCCGGATCGTCGCCGAGACCTCGGGCGAGGCGCGCGCGACGGAGTCGGGGGAGAGCTTCCTGCTCGGGCTCGGCGTGGAGGGCGTCGAACTCGACGCGCGCCCCGACCTGCTCTACTTCCACGAGGTCGAGAACCCCGACGGCTCCGAGAAGGCGGTCGGGTCGCCTGAGCGCGAGCGTGCGGAGGCGTACCAGGCGTACATCGAGGAGCAGACGGACGACGGCGGCACGATCGCCGCCGCCATGGACCTCATCGAGGAGCTGCCGCGCTCGGTGGAGGTCGCCGACGACCTCCTGTCCGGCATCTTCACGGCCGAGTTCATCGCGGCGATCGGCTCCGACGAGGAGCACATCTGGTTCAACACGGCCGACGGCACAGAGACGGGGGCGATCGCCTGCGCCGAAGGCGCGGATCCGGCCGCCGATCCGGATGCCTGCGGCGATCCGGAGAAGTCGATCGAGAGCTCCGTCGACGCCGCGATGACCCTGTACAACCTGTACATCATCGCCGCCGACATGGAGGAGGAGAACGTCGCGCCGCATGCGTTCGACTTCGCGCAGTACTTCGCCGGCCGCGAGGAGGACGCGGAGTGGTTCGCCTACCTGCTCGACGCGGAGGACTTCTACGAGAAGGGGCCGAGCCTGGCCGGCCACGACGAGACGTACCGCGTGGCGGAGGCGCTCCTCGACGACTTCTTCGCGACCATCGACGCCCGAGCGGCGGGCGGCGACGTCGCGGCGACGTTCCGCTTCGCGCACGCCGAGACGATCGTCCCGTTCGCGGCGCTGCTGAAGCTCCCCGGCTCCACGGTCGCGGCGCCGGACGATGCGACGCCCGAGTCGATCGCCGACGTGTACAACGTCGACGACAACCCGTGGCGCGGCGCCGAGGTGACCCCCATGGCCGCGAACGTGCAATGGGACGTCGTGGCGCGCGACGGCGTGGATCCTGCGACCGGAGCCGCCTACACGCCGCTCGTCCGCATGCTCTACAACGAGCGGGAGATCCCGTTCGCGGACGGCTGCACCCCCGTCGCCGAGGGATCGCACTGGTACAAGTCGACCGAGGTGAAGCGCTGCCTGACGGGGGTCGAGACGGCGGAGAGCCCGCTCATCGCGGTCGCGGCGACCGAGCCGGATCCGGCGACCGAGCCGACGGCGACGCCAGAGCCGACGGCGACGCCAGAGCCGACGGCGACGCCAGAGCCGACGACGGAGCCGACAGCCCGGCCGACGCAGACGCCCGGTGCCGGCGCGCCGCTCGCCGCGACCGGCGCGGCCGCCGACTCCTGGGGAGGGGCAGGTGCGACCGCCGCGCTGGGGAGCGCGGTGCTGGGCGGCGCGCTGCTCGTGTCCGCCCTCATCCGCCGTCGCGCCGCGCGCGTGCGATCGCCGCGTCCGTGACGCGGGCGTCCTCCGCCGTGCGCGGAGGGGGATGATGTCGTCATGGGAGTGTTCGCGGAGCGCGATGACGAGGAGCAGCACGCGTGGGCGGCGCTGCCGTCCGAGCCGGTCGAGCCCGAGCCTCCTTCACGACGGCTCGACGCGCTCCCGTCGCCCGATCCGGCGGCGGTGGACGCCGCCGGGTCCGGCACGGCGTCGTACTCGATCGTCTTCCCCGTGACGCCGCCGCCTCCCGCGGCAGCGGACGCCGCTGCCGGCGCACCGGGGCCGGACGACGATCCGGCCGGGCCCGATGTCGGCGCGCCCTCCTAGGCTGGAGGGCATGCAGACGACACGGAGCGTGCGGCCGTTCGAGGTCATCAGCGAGTACGAGCCGAGCGGCGACCAGCCGAAGGCCATCGCCGAGCTCGCGGCGCGCATCAACGCGGGCGAGACCGACGTCGTCCTCCTCGGCGCCACGGGGACGGGCAAGTCGGCCACGACCGCGTGGCTCGTCGAGCAGGTGCAGCGGCCGACCCTCGTGCTCGCCCACAACAAGACGCTCGCGGCGCAGCTCGCCAACGAGTTCCGCGACCTGCTGCCGAACAACGCCGTCGAGTACTTCGTGTCGTACTACGACTACTACCAGCCGGAGGCGTACGTCCCGCAGACCGACACCTTCATCGAGAAGGACTCGTCGATCAACGCCGAGGTGGAGCGGCTGCGCCACTCCACGACGAACGCCCTCCTCAGCCGACGCGACGTGGTCGTGGTGAGCACGGTGTCGTGCATCTACGGTCTCGGCTCGCCCGAGGAGTACCTGCGTGCGCTCGTGGCGCTGCAGGTGGGCGAACGGTACGACCGCGACGCCATCATCCGCCAGTTCGTCGCGATGCAGTACAACCGCAACGACGTCGACTTCTCGCGCGGCAACTTCCGGGTGCGCGGCGACACGATCGAGATCATCCCCGTGTACGAGGAGTACGCCATCCGGATCGAGCTCTTCGGCGACGAGATCGAGGGGCTCTACCGGCTCCATCCGCTCACGGGCGATGTGCTGGAGAGGCTGGACGCCGTCGCGATCTTCCCCGCCACGCACTACGCGGCGGGCACCGACACGGTCCAGCGCGCCATCAAGACGATCGAGGAGGAGCTCGCCGAGCGGCTGCAGGAGCTCGAACGGCAGGGCAAGCTCCTCGAGGCGCAGCGGCTGCGGATGCGCACGACGTTCGACCTCGAGATGCTGCAGCAGCTCGGCTTCTGCTCGGGCATCGAGAACTACTCGCGCCATCTCGACGGCAGGGAGGGGGGCGAGCCCCCTCACACGCTGCTCGACTTCTTCCCCGACGACTTCCTCCTCGTCATCGACGAGTCCCACGTCACCGTGCCGCAGATCGGCGCGATGTACGAGGGCGACGCATCGCGCAAGCGCACGCTCGTCGAGCACGGCTTCCGGCTCCCGAGCGCCATGGACAACCGGCCCCTGCGGTGGGACGAGTTCAAGAACCGCATCGGCCAGACGGTCTACCTCTCCGCGACGCCGGGGCGCTACGAGATGGGAATCGCCGACGGCGTCGTGGAGCAGATCATCCGACCCACGGGCCTGGTCGACCCCGAGATCGTCGTCAAGCCCTCGAAGGGGCAGATCGACGACCTGCTCGAGGAGATCCGCGTGCGCGTGGAGAAGGACGAGCGCGTGCTCGTCACGACGCTCACGAAGAAGATGGCGGAGGAGCTCACCGACTTCCTCGGCGAGCACGGCGTGCGCGTGCGCTACCTGCATTCCGACGTCGACACGCTGCGCCGCGTCGAGCTGCTCACCGAGCTGCGGCAGGGCGTCTACGACGTGCTCGTCGGCATCAACCTCCTGCGCGAGGGACTCGACCTCCCCGAGGTGTCGCTCGTGTCCATCCTCGACGCCGACAAGGAGGGGTTCCTGCGCTCGGGGACGTCGCTGATCCAGACGATCGGCCGAGCCGCCCGCAACGTATCGGGCCAGGTGCACATGTACGCCGACAACATGACCGACTCGATGCGGAAGGCCATCGAGGAGACCGAGCGGCGTCGGGAGATCCAGACGGCGTACAACCGCGAGCACGGCATCGACCCGCAGCCCCTGCGCAAGCGCATCGCCGACATCACCGACTCGCTCGCGCGCGAGGAGGCCGACACGGCCGACCTGCTCTCGAAGCGCGATTCCGCGCGGACGAAGTCGGGCAGGGGCAAGAGCCCCACCCCGCGCCTGCGGGAGGGCATCGCGGCCGAAGGGGCGAACCAGCTCGAGGAGACGATCGCCGACCTCACGGGGCAGATGCTGACGGCTGCGGAGGAGCTGAAGTTCGAACTCGCCGCGCGCCTGCGCGACGAGGTGCAGGACCTCAAGCGGGAGCTGCGGCAGATGGAGAAGGCCGGACACGCGTGAGACCGCACGCGAGGTCGACGCGTGCGATCCGCGCGGGCAGCTCGGGGTGCGCGGATCTTCGAATCCCCTGAGTGGATACGTCGAACAAACGTCCAGATGTCCGTGGGAGTCCGTAGGATTGTCGGGTGCCCATCACCCCTGTCGCCTCGTCCGGCAAGATCAGCGTCCGCGGCGCCCGCGTCCACAACCTCAAGAACGTCGACCTCGACATCCCGCGCGACGCCCTCGTCGTGTTCACGGGGCTGTCCGGCTCGGGCAAGTCGAGCCTGGCGTTCGACACGATCTTCGCGGAGGGGCAGCGCCGGTACGTCGAATCGCTGAGCGCGTATGCGCGCCAGTTCCTGGGACAGGTCGACCGGCCGGACGTCGATCTCATCGAGGGGCTCAGCCCCGCGGTCTCGATCGACCAGAAGTCGACGAACCGCAACCCGCGCTCGACGGTCGGCACCATCACCGAGATCTACGACTACCTCCGCCTGCTGTGGGCGCGCATCGGCGTGCCGCACTGCCCGCAGTGCGGAGAGCGCATCCAGCGGCAGACGGTGCAGCAGATCGCCGACCAGCTGATGACGCTGCCCGAGGGCACGCGGTATCAGGTCGTCGCCCCCGTCGTGACGCAGAAGAAGGGCGAGTTCGTCGACCTCTTCAAGGAGCTCGCGGCGAAGGGGTACGCGCGCGCCGTCGTCGACGGCGAGCTCGTGCAACTGGCCGAGCCGCCCGTGCTCAAGAAGTCCTACAAGCACGACATCGCCGTCGTGGTCGACCGTCTCGTCGCGCGCGACGACATCCTCGGCCGCGTCACCGACTCCGTCGAGACCGCGCTCGGGCTGGCGGGCGGCGTGCTGCAGGTCAACTTCGTGGACGAGGAGGGCGACGACGCCTGGCAGTCGTTCTCGGAGAAGCTCGCCTGCCCGAACGGGCACCCGCTGCAGCTCACCGAGATCGAGCCCCGCACGTTCTCGTTCAACGCGCCGTTCGGCGCGTGCCCCGCCTGCTCGGGGCTCGGCACGCGCATGTCGGTCGACGTCGAGCTGATGCTGGCCGACGAGGAGCTCTCCATCCGCGAGGGCGTGATCGTCCCGTGGACGACCCAGGGCAAGGGGCTCTTCCAGTACTACGAGCGCCTCCTCGAAGGGCTCTCGGAGGAGCTCGCGTTCTCGCTCGACACCCCCTGGCGCGCGCTGCCGCAGATCGTGCGCGATTCCGTGCTGCACGGTCAGGACTACAAGGTCAACGTGCGCTTCAAGAACCGCTGGGGCCGCGAGGTGCGCTATGCGAGCGGGTTCGAGGGTGTCGTGCCGTACATCGAGCGCCAGTACGCGCAGGCCGAGACCGACACGACGCGCGCCCGCTGGGCGGAGTACCTCCGCGAGGTGCCGTGCCCGGTCTGCGACGGCGCGCGCCTCAAGCCCGAGGTGCTCGCGGTGAAGGTCGACGGACGCTCGATCGCGGAGACCGCGGACCTCAGCCTCGAGGACGCCCTCGCCATGATGGACGGCGTCGTGCTCACCGACCGCGAGAAGCAGATCGCGGCGCAGATCCTGCGCGAGATCCGCGTGCGGCTCGAGTTCCTCATCCAGGTCGGGCTCAACTACCTCACGCTCAGTCGCGCCGCCGGCTCGCTCTCGGGCGGCGAGGCGCAGCGCATCCGCCTCGCCACGCAGATCGGAACGGGTCTGACGGGCGTGCTCTACGTGCTCGACGAGCCGTCGATCGGCCTGCACCAGCGCGACAACCGCCGGCTGATCGAGACCCTCGTCACGCTCCGCGACCTCGGCAACACGCTCGTCGTCGTCGAGCACGACGAGGAGACCATCGAGGCCTCCGACTGGGTCGTCGACATCGGGCCGCGTGCCGGCATCGAGGGCGGGGAGGTCATCCACTCCGGGCCGTTCGAGGCGCTCGTCGGCGACGAGCGCTCGCTCACGGGCGACTACCTCTCGGGTCGTCGCGAGATCGCCGTGCCGAAGAAGCGGCGGAAGATCGACCGCAAGCGCACGCTCGGCGTCGTCGGCGCCCGCGCGAACAACCTGAAGAACGTCACCGCCGAGTTCCCGCTCGGCGTGCTCACGGCCGTCACGGGCGTGAGCGGCTCTGGCAAGTCGACGCTCGTGAACGACATCCTGTACGAGGTGCTCGCGCAGCGCCTCAACGGAGCGCGCACCGTCCCGGGCAAGCACACCCGCGTCACGGGGCTCGAGCACCTCGACAAGGTCGTGCATGTCGACCAGGCCCCGATCGGCCGGACGCCGCGATCGAACCCCGCCACCTACACGGGCGTGTTCGACCGCATCCGCAACCTGTTCGCGGAGACGCCGGAGGCGAAGGTCCGCGGCTACAAGGCGGGGCGCTTCAGCTTCAACGTCAAGGGCGGGCGCTGCGAGGCGTGCTCGGGCGACGGCACGCTGAAGATCGAGATGAACTTCCTCCCCGACGTGTACGTCGACTGCGAGGTCTGCCACGGCAAGCGGTACAACCGCGACACCCTGCAGGTGCACTACAAGGGCAAGAACATCGCCGAGGTGCTCGAGATGTCGATCGCGGAGGCGGAGCGCTTCTTCGAGCCGATCCAGGCCATCCACCGCTACATGAAGACGCTCGTCGACGTCGGCCTCGGCTACGTCCGCCTGGGGCAGGCGGCCACGACGCTGTCGGGCGGCGAGGCGCAGCGCGTCAAGCTCGCGACCGAGCTGCAGAAGCGCAGCAACGGCCGATCGGTCTACGTGCTCGACGAGCCGACCACCGGCCTCCACTTCGAGGACGTGCGCAAGCTCCTCGAGGTGCTCAACGGACTCGTCGACAAGGGCAACAGCGTCATCGTCATCGAGCACAACCTCGACGTCGTGAAGTCGGCGGACTGGATCGTCGACCTCGGACCCGAGGGCGGGTCCGGAGGGGGCACGATCGTCGCCACCGGCACGCCCGAGCAGGTGGCGCGCACGGACGGCAGCCACACCGGCGCGTTCCTCGCCGAGGCGCTCGGGATGGCCGAACGGCAGCGCAAGGCCGGCTGACGTGGCAGACCAGCTGCCCTACAAGCCGCGTGCCGGCGAGATCCCGACCAACCCCGGGGTCTACCGGTTCCGGGATGCGGGCGGGCGCGTCCTCTACGTCGGCAAGGCGAAGAACCTGCGCCAGCGGCTGTCGAACTACTTCGCGCCGCTCCACACGCTCCACGAGCGCACCCGTCGGATGGTCACGACCGCCTCCTCCGTGGAGTGGACGGTCGTGCCCACCGACGTCGACTCGCTCCAGCTCGAGTACCAGTGGATCAAGGAGTTCGACCCGCCGTTCAACGTCCGGTACAAGGACGACAAGTCCTACCCGTTCCTCGCCGTCACGCTGGGCGACGAGGCGCCGCGGGTCATGGTGACGCGCAACCGGCGCATCGCGGGAGCGAAGTACTTCGGGCCCTACCCCAAGATCTGGGCCGTGCGCGACACGATCGACCTCATGATCAAGGTGTTCCCCATCCGCACCTGCAGCGACGCGTCGTACAAGCGCGCGATGCAGACCGGCCGGCCCTGCTTCCCCGGCCAGATCGGCAAGTGCGGGGGGCCCTGCTCCCACAGGGTGACGGTCGCGGAGCATCGCGCGGTCGTCGACGACTTCATCGCCTTCATGAACGGCGGGGACGAGCGCTTCACGCGCGAGCTCACCGCGCGCATGAAGGAGGCGGCGGCGGCGATGGACTACGAGCAGGCCGCGGTCTACCGCGACAAGCTGGCGTCGATTGACGCGGTGCTGAACAAGAGCGCGCTCGTCCTGTCGGACGACGCCGAGGCCGACCTGTTCGGCATCGCCGAGGACGAGCTCTCCGCCGCCGTCCACCACTTCGTGATCCGCGGTGGACGCGTGCGCGGCGTGCACTCCACGACGATCGACAAGGAGCTCGACATCTCGGGCCCCGAGCTCGTCGACCAGATCCTCCAGCGCGTCTACGGCGACGCGGCGCCCGCCGACGTGCCCCGCCGTGTGCTCGTCCCCGTCCTCCCGCCCGACGTCGCGGAGCTCGAGGAGTGGCTGGCGGCCAAGCGCGGCCGGCGGGTGGAGATCGCCGTGGCACAGCGGGGGCAGCGCGCCGAGCTGCTGCGCAACGCCACGCTCAACGCCCAGCAGGCGCTGCTGCGCCACAAGACGCGCCGTACGAGCGACTACGCCTCCCGGACCGAAGCGCTCGCCGACCTGCAGGAGGCGCTCGGGATGACCGAGGCTCCGCTGCGGATCGAGTGCTTCGACATCTCGCATCTGCAGGGCACGAACGTCGTGGCGTCGATGGTCGTCTTCGAGGACGGCCTGCCGCGCAAGGATCAGTACCGCTCCTTCTCCATCGCGGAGACGACCGACGACACCGACTCGATGCACCAGGTCCTCACGCGCCGGCTCGCCCACCTCGACCGCCCGGAGGAGGCGGAGCCCGACGCCGCGGAGCTCGCCACGAGCGACGAGGGCGAGGTCGTCACGGGTCCTGCACGACGACGGCGCTTCGCCTACCCGCCGCAGCTCCTCATCGTCGACGGCGGCCAGCCGCAGGTGGCCGCCGCCGCACGGGCGCTCGAGGAGAGCGGGCACACCGAGATCGCGCTGTGCGGGATCGCCAAGCGCCTCGAGGAGCTTTGGCTGCCGGGGGAGGACTACCCCGTCATCCTTCCGCGGACGTCGGAGGCGCTGTATCTCGTGCAGCGCCTGCGCGACGAGGCGCACCGGTTCGCGATCACCCACCAGCGCAAGCGCCGCAAGCGCGACATCCGCACGGTGCTGAGCGAGGTGCCCGGCCTCGGAGACGCCCGCATCCGCGCCCTCCTGCGCCACTTCGGGTCGGTCGCCGCCCTGCGCGAGGGGACGATCGCGCAGATCGAGGAGCTCCCGGGGATCGGTCCCAAGCTCGCGGCGACCGTCTTCGAGCACCTGCATCGCGACGACGGGGCGGAGGGCGGCGCCACCGCGCAGCCGGAAGATCGGTAGGCTGACCGCGATGGCTGACACGGCGGGCGAGTTCCTCATCGTCACGGGCATGAGCGGCGCCGGCCGCTCGACGGTCGCCAACGCCCTCGAGGATCTCGACTGGTACGTCGTCGACAACCTCCCGCCGCAGATGCTGCGTCCTCTCCTGGACCTGTCGGGACGTCTCGGTGAGCAGCTGCCGCGCGTCGCCGCCGTGGTCGACGTGCGCGGACGCGACCTCTTCGCGGAGCTCCCCGCGGCGGCGCAGGCCGTGCGCGAGCGCAGCGACCTCCGGGTCATCTTCCTCGACGCCTCCGACGAGGTGCTCGTGCGCCGGTTCGAGGCGGTGCGGCGCCCGCATCCCCTGCAGGGCGACGGCACGCTCCTCGACGGCATCCGACGCGAGCGGGAGGTGCTCGCGGCCGTGCGCGAGAACGCCGACGTGATCATCGACACGTCGCGCTACAACATCCACCAGCTCGCGAACCACGTCACCGACCTGCTCCAGGACGACGGCGCGCCGCGCCACCGCGTCACGGTCCTGAGCTTCGGCTTCAAGTACGGTCTCCCGCCCGATGCCGACCTCGTGGCCGACATGCGCTTCCTGCCGAACCCGTTCTGGGTCGACGAGCTGCGCGATCTCACGGGGCAGGACGCCGCCGTCGCCGCGTATGTGCGCGGCCAGGAGGGCGCGGAGGAGTTCCTGGACGGCTATGCCTCCGCGCTCGCTCCCGTGCTCGCGGGCTACCAGCGCGAGAACAAGAGCCACTCGACGGTGGCGGTCGGCTGCACGGGCGGGAAGCACCGGTCGGTGGCCATGGCGCATGCCCTCGCGGAGCGCCTCGCCGACCTCCCCGGCGTCGCCGTCCGGGTTCGGCACCGCGACCTCGGGCGCGAGTGACGATCCCCTCATAACGTCGTCGGCTGGGAGTTCGCACCCGGTCGTCCGCAGACCTCGGTCGGTAAGATCGATCCTTGCGCCAAAATAGGCGAATCACCGTCTTCGAGAGTGGGGAAATCCGTGTCACTGACCGCCGATGTCAAGGCAGAGCTGATCACCGTCCGGGACCCGCGTCCCTCGGTTCGGATCGCTGAGACGACGGCCCTGCTGCGGTTCTCGGGCGGTCTGCACTCGATCGCCGGGCGCGTCGCCGTCGAGGCCGAGGTCGACTCGCCGCATCTCGCGCGGCGCGTCGCGCGCGACATCGCCGAGATCTACGGCGTGCGGCCCGAGATCGCCCACGTGCAGGGCTCCGGCTCCCAGGGCGGCGACCACTTCGCCGTGCGCGTCGTCGACGGCGGCGAGACGCTCGCCCGCCAGACCGGTCTCCTCGATCAGCGTCGTCGGCCGGTGCGCGGCCTCCCCAACCGGCTCACGACCGGCACGCGCGACGACCTCGCCGCCATCTGGCGCGGGGCGTTCCTCGGCGCGGGGAGCCTGTCCGAGCCCGGCCGGTCCGCGTCGCTCGAGATCGCCTGCCCCACGGGCGAGGCGGGGATGGCCATCGTCGGCGCTGCAGGGCGCATCGGCATCTCGGCGAAGTCGCGGGAGGTGCGCGGCGTCCCCCGCGTCGTCATCCGCGAGGCCGAGGGCATCCGCGCCATGCTGCACGCGATCGGGGCCGTGGACGTCGCTGCGGAGTGGGACCAGATGCGCCAGCGCCGCGAGGTGCGCGCCGGCGTCAACCGGCTCGTGAACTTCGACGACGCGAACCTGCGCCGCTCCGCCCAGGCGGCCGTCGCCGCGTGCGCGCGGGTCGAGCGCGCGCTCGAGATCCTCGGCGAGGATGTGCCCGACCACCTCAAGCAGGCCGGCGATCTCCGCCTCGCGCACCGCGACGCGAGCCTCGACGAGCTCGGCCACCACGCGGACCCGCCGCTCACGAAGGACGCCGTCGCCGGTCGCATTCGCCGCCTCCTCGCGATGGCCGACAAGCGAGCGGAGCAGGACGGCGTCCCCGGCACGGCGGCCGCCGTGCCCGTGGGCGCGGAGTAGTCCGACACACCGGATCCCGTCCGTCGCGCCGTCACTAGGATGGAGGGGAACCCTCCGTCCGCTGCAGCGCGGAGGCACCGACAGCGCCGCGGCGCGGCGCCGAGAGATGGGATGAACCGACGCATGGCGAAGTACACGCTCCCCGAGCTCACCTACGACTACGCGGCACTCGAGCCGCACATCAGCGCTCGCATCATGGAGCTCCACCACTCGAAGCACCACGCGACGTACGTCGCCGGCGCCAACACGGCACTCGAGCAGCTCGCCGAGGCCCGTGCCACCGGCAACTTCGCGAACGTGAACAAGCTCGAGAAGGACCTCGCGTTCAACCTCGGCGGGCACACCAACCACTCGATCTTCTGGACCAACCTCACGCCCGAGGGCCAGGAGCGCCCCGAGGGCGAGATCGCCGCGGCGATCGAGGAGTACTTCGGCGGCTTCGAGGGCTTCCAGGGCCAGTTCGCCGCCGCGGCGCTCGGCATCCAGGGCTCCGGCTGGGCCGGCGTCTTCTGGGACTCCATCGGCGAGCAGCTGATCATCCAGCAGTTCTTCGACCAGCAGTCGCAGTTCGCGGCGGGCACGGTGCCGGTGCTGCTGCTCGACATGTGGGAGCACGCCTTCTACCTCGACTACCAGAACGTCAAGGCCGACTACGTCAAGGCGTTCTGGAACATCGTCAACTGGGACAACGTGCAGACGCGTTTCGCGACGGCACGCGAGAAGACCGCCGGTCTCCTGGTAGCGTCCTGAGTGACACGGTCGTCCGCGGCGGGGTGCGAGCCCGCCGCGGACGACCTCCCCTCCACCGCGCCTGTGCGGGCGCACCCCACACAATCAGGAGAAGACCACGTGTCTGTTCGGATCGGAATCAACGGCTTCGGCCGCATCGGCCGCAACTACCTGCGGGCGGCTCTCGCCCAGGGTGCTGACCTCGAGATCGTCGCCGTCAACGACCTCACCGACAACAAGACCCTCGCGCACCTGCTGAAGTACGACTCGATCCTCGGCGTGCTCGACCAGGACGTCACGTACGACGAGTCGTCGATCACGGTCGGCGGCCACAAGATCGCCGCGCTCGCCGAGCGCGACCCCGCCGCGCTCCCGTGGGGCGAGCTGGGCGTCGACATCGTCATCGAGTCGACCGGCCGCTTCACGAACGCCGACGACGCCCGCAAGCACATCGAGGGCGGCGCGAAGAAGGTCCTCATCTCGGCTCCCGCCAAGGGCGAGGACGCGACCTTCGTCATCGGCGCCAACGAGCACCTGTACGACCCCGAGAAGCACCACATCATCTCGAACGCGTCGTGCACGACCAACTGCCTCGCCCCGCTCGCCAAGGTCTTCAACGACAAGTTCGGCATCGTGCGCGGCCTCATGACGACGGTCCACGCCTACACGGCCGACCAGAACCTCCAGGACGGCCCGCACTCCGACCTCCGTCGCGCGCGCGCCGCCGCCCTCAACATCGTCCCCACCTCGACGGGCGCGGCGAAGGCCATCGGCCTCGTCCTCCCCGAGCTCAAGGGCAAGCTCGACGGCTTCGCGCTCCGCGTGCCCGTCCCCACCGGCTCGATCACCGACCTCACGGTCGAGACCGAGCGCGAGCTGACCGTCGACGAGATCAAGGCCGCCTTCAAGGAGGCCGCGGAGGGCCCCCTCAAGGGCATCCTCAAGTACACCGAGGACGAGATCGTCTCGAGCGACATCGTCCACGACCCGCACTCGTCGATCTTCGACTCCGGCCTCCTGCGCGTCCTCGGCACGCAGGTCAAGCTCTCGTCGTGGTACGACAACGAGTGGGGCTACTCGAACCGTCTCGTCGACCTCACCGAGATCGTCGCCGAGAAGCTCTGAGCTTCAGGAACCGTCCGGGAAGCCCGCAGGCGCGCAGCCACGCGCCTGCGGGCTTCCCGCCTGTAGATTGAGGAATCGATGTCACTGCGAACTCTCGACAGCCTCGGCGACCTCGCCGGCAAGCGCGTCATCATCCGATGCGACTTCAACGTCCCGCTGAAGGACGGCGTCATCACCGACGACGGCCGCCTCCGCGCCTCGCTCCCGACGCTGAACGCCCTGCTGGATGCAGGCGCCCGCGTCGTCGCGATCTCCCACCTCGGCCGCCCGAAGGGCGAGCCCGACGACCAGTACAGCCTCCGGCCCGCGGCCGACCGGCTCGCCGAGCTGCTCGGCAGGCCCGTCGCGTTCGCGACCGACACGGTGGGCGACTCCGCCCACGAGGTCGCGGACGGCCTCGAGGACGGCCGGATCGCCGTCCTCGAGAACCTGCGCTTCAACGCCGGCGAGACCGCGAAGGACGACGCCGAGCGCGCCGCCTTCGCCGCGCAGCTCGCCGAGCTCGGCGACGTGCTCGTCTCCGACGGGTTCGGCGTCGTGCACCGAAAGCAGGCGAGCGTCTACGACCTCGCGAAGCTCCTCCCGAGCGCCGCGGGCCTCCTCATCGCCGCGGAGCTCGAGGTCCTCGACTCGCTCACCGAGAACCCGGTGCGCCCCTACACGGTCGTCCTCGGCGGCTCGAAGGTGTCCGACAAGCTCGGCGTCATCGACCACCTCCTCCCGCGGGTGGACCGGATCCTCATCGGCGGCGGGATGCTCTTCACATTCCTCGCGGCGCAGGGCCACGCGGTCGCCTCCAGCCTCCTCGAGGCCGATCAGATCGACACCGCGCGGGGCTACATCGAGGCCGCGCGCGAGAAGGGCGTCGAGCTCGTGCTCCCCACCGACGTGGTCGTCGCCTCCGCCTTCGCGGCGGACGCGGATCACGTCGTCGCGTCGGCCGACGCGATCGAGGAGTCGCCGTTCGGCGCCTCCGGTCTCGGCCTCGACATCGGCCCCGCGACGTCGGAGACGTTCGCCGCGGCCATCCGCGACTCGAAGACGGTGTTCTGGAACGGCCCCATGGGCGTGTTCGAGCTCGCGCCGTTCGCCGCGGGCACGAAGGCCGTGGCGCAGGCGCTCACCGAGGTCGACGGTCTCAGCGTCGTCGGCGGGGGAGACTCCGCCGCCGCCGTCCGCCAGCTCGGGTTCGAGGATGCCGCCTTCGGGCACATCTCGACCGGCGGCGGTGCCAGCCTCGAGTTCCTCGAGGGCAAGAAGCTTCCCGGACTGGAGGTGCTCGGATGGGCATGACGAAGAGGACCCCGCTGATCGCGGGGAACTGGAAGATGAACCTCGACCACCTGCAGGCGGTGGCGCTCGTGCAGAAGCTGCACTGGACGCTCAAGGACGCCAAGCACGAGGACGGCAGCGTCGAGGTGGCGGTGTTCCCGCCGTTCACCGACATCCGCAGCGTGCAGACGCTCATCGATGCCGACCGCATCCCCTTCACGCTCGGTGCGCAGGACCTCTCCACGCACGACGACGGCGCCTACACGGGCGAGGTCTCGGGCGCGTTCCTCGCGAAGCTCGACGTGAAGCAGGTCATCATCGGCCACTCCGAGCGGCGCGAGTACCACGCGGAGGGCGACGACGTCGTCGCGGCGAAGGTCGCCGCGGCCCTCAAGCACGGCCTCGTCCCCGTCATCTGCGTGGGCGAGACGAGCGAGGACCTCGAGAAGTTCGGCGCCAGCGCCGTTCCCGTCGCGCAGCTCGAGAAGGCGCTCGCGGGCGTCTCCTCCGACGCCGACATCGTCGTGGCCTACGAGCCGGTGTGGGCCATCGGGTCCGGGCAGGCCGCCACTCCGCAGCAGGCTCAGGAGGTGTGCGCGAAGCTCCGCGAGGTCATCGCGTCCTCGCTCGGCGCCGAGGCCGCGGCGCGCACGCGCGTGCTGTACGGCGGGTCGGTGAAGTCGGCGAACATCGCCTCCTTCATGCGCGAGCCCGACGTCGACGGCGCGCTCGTCGGGGGCGCGAGCCTCAAGGTCGACGAGTTCGCGGCGATCATCCGCTTCGAGAAGCACGTCGGCGTGTGACGCGCGTGCGGCCCGGGTCACCGGGCCGCACGCCCGCCGCCCTATACTGGACCCCGGTGCGTGCGACGCGCCGGATCGCACGAAAGGCTCTCCGTGGAAGTACTGCAGTTCGTCCTCCAGGTCCTCCTGGGGGTCACCAGCCTCCTCCTGACGCTGCTCATCCTCCTGCACAAGGGGCGCGGCGGCGGCCTGTCCGACATGTTCGGCGGCGGGATGTCGCAGGCCGTCGGCTCGTCGGGCCTCGCGGAGCGCAACCTGAACTACCTCACGATCATCCTCGCGCTGGTGTGGTTCCTCTCGATCGTCGGACTCGGGCTCATCACGAAGTTCCAGGTCATCTGATGGCGACGGGATCGTCCGCGATCCGCGGCACCCGCGTCGGCTCCGGCCCCATGGGCGAGCAGGACCACGGGCACCACGCCGACCGCCTCGCGGTGTCGTACTGGGACGCGCTCGGGAACGAGGCCGTCCGGTACTACGCGGCCGGCATCCCCGAGGAGGAGATCCCCGACCTCATCGACCACCCGCACTCCGGGCTCCCGGCCGGGCGCGACAAGGCGAACCCGCCGGAGGCCTCCCGCAACGAACCGTACAAGACGCACCTCGCCTACGTGAAGGAGCGCCGGACTGAAGACGAGGCGGAGGAGCTCCTCGGCGAGGCGCTCCAGAAGCTCCGCGAGAAGCGCGGGCAGTAGAGACCGCGCGAAGAAGGCCCCGATCCGCGGATCGGGGCCTTCTTCGCTGTCACCAGGTCGGTGCGCTCCGCGCAGAGCCTAGTCGGGGTCGATGAGGTCCTCCGGCACCTCGGCCGCCGCGGCGGCGTCGGTGAAGACGATCGTCTGCTCCGTGCCGTACGCTCCGGCGGCGGGCACCGAGGCGAAGCTCGCCCCTGCCATCACGAGACCCAGCGCTGCCGCCTTGTCGGCCCCGGCGAGGACCATCCAGACGCGCGTCGAGGCGTTGATGACGGGCCGCGTGAAGGTGACCCGCTCCGCCGGGGGCTTGGGGGAGTCGCGCACCGGCAGCACGACCGCGTCGACGACGCCGACCTCCGACCGGTCGGGGAAGAGCGAGGCGATGTGCCCGTCCGGCCCGACACCGAGGAAGCACACGTCGAAGACGGGGTAGGGGGTCCCGTCCGCCTGGGCGAAGCGCGCCAGATCCTCCGCGTAGGAGACCGCCGCCTCGTCCAGCGACACGCCGTCGTCCGATCCGGCAGGCTCGTGCACGTTGCCGGCCGGGATGGCGATGGCGTCGAGGAGGGCGCCGCGCGCCTGCCCGGCGTTGCGCTCGGCGTCGGCGCGCGGCACGAACCGCTCGTCGCTCCACCACACGTGGACGAGCGACCAGTCGATGTTGTCGCGCCACGGATGGCCGGCCACTCCCGACAGCACGGCCGCCCCCATCGAGCCGCCCGTGAGCGACACGTGCACGGGACGCTGCTCCTGCGTGAGCTGCGCGAGCAGCCCGACGAAGCGGTTGGCGACGTGCGCGGCCAGCTCCGCCTTGTCGGGCTGGACGACGACGCGCGTGTCGGCGTCGGACATCACGCCTCCTCGGCTGGCGGACCGAGACGCTCCCAGCCGTCCGTGAGCACACGGCCGTAGAGGAGGTCGGGGTCGAGCCGCCGGAGCTCCTCGGCGATGCACTCGCGGAGCGAGCGGCGGGGCAGCAGCAGCACGTGGTCAGGCTGGCCGGGCTGCGTCAGCGTCGCGTGCGTGGCGCTGTGGCGCTCGAGCACGATGTCGCCGTCGGCGCGCTTCAGCACGACGGAGTGGATGCCGTGCGCCCACGTCTCGGGCGCCTCGTAGGACCACTCGACGGGGACCTCGAGCGCCATGCCCAGCCAGGCGGCGAGCAGGGCCGTCGAAGGCGATGTCGACGCTCCGCGCACCTCGACGCCCGTGACCGGCTCGAACGGCGGCTGGTCGAGCACGGCGGCGAGCTGCTCGCGCCACCGCGTGAGGCGCGTCCAGGCCAGATCGGTGTCGCCGGGCGTGTAGACGAGGTCGAGCTGGCGCAGCCGGTCGGGAGCGTAGGGCGCCGTGGACGTGTCGGTGATGCGCCGCTGCGCGATGCGTCCGAGCGCGTCCTTGCCGGGGCGGGCCGGGGGCTCGTCCGGCCACCACACGACGACGGGAGCGTCGGGGAGGAGGAGGCCCGTGATGAGGGTCTCCTCGTTGCTCGCCGCGGGGCCGAAGGCGCGCAGCACGATGACCTCGCTCGCGCCGGCGTCTCCGCCGACGCGGATCTCGGCGTCGAGCTTCGCCTCGCCGCGGGAGTCCGTCACGAGCACGATGACCCTCATGGGGTGCTCGCGCGAGGCGTCGTTGGCGGCGTCGATGACGGCCTCGTCGAGCGTGCGCTTCGACTTGATGATGAGCGTGAGCACACGGCCGAGGGCGACCGCGCCGCCCTCCTCGCGCACGGAGACGAGGCGCTTGGCGACCTCGCTGACGCTGGTGTCGGGAAGGTCGATGATCACGGGCGCCTCCAAACGCGGCCGTCGCGGGCGAGGAGCGCGTCGGCCGAAGCCGGGCCCCACGAACCGGAGTCGTACTGCTCGAGGGGCTCGTCGAGCGACGCCCAGTACTCCTCGACGGGGTCGAGGATGCGCCAGGACAGCTCCACCTCCTCGTGGCGGGGGAAGAGGGGCGGGTCGCCGAGGAGAACGTCGAGGATGAGCCGCTCGTAGGCCTCGGGGCTCGCCTCCGTGAAGGCGTGCCCGTAGCCGAAGTCCATCGTGACGTCGCGCACGTTCGTGCCGGCGCCGGGGACCTTCGACCCGAACCGCAGCGTCACGCCCTCGTCGGGCTGCACGCGGATGACGAGCGCGTTCTGGCCGAGCTCGCTCGTCTGGCCGCGCGAGAAGAGGTGCTCGGGGGCGCGCTTGAACACGACCGCGATCTCCGTCACACGGCGGCCGAGGCGCTTGCCCGTGCGCACGTAGAACGGCACGCCGGCCCAGCGGCGGGTGTTGATGTCGAGCTTGATGGCCGCGTACGTCTCCGTGCGCGACTCGGGGCTCATCCCGTCCTCCTCGAGGAAGCCGGTGACCTTCTTGCCGCCCTGCCAGCCGCCTGCGTACTGACCGCGTGCGGTCGCCGTGGAGAGGTCGGCCGGCAGCGTGACGGCCGCGAGGACCTTCTCCTTCTCTGCGCGCAGATGCTCGGCGGAGAGGCTGATGGGCTCCTCCATGGCCGTGAGCGCGAGGAGCTGGAGCAGGTGGTTCTGGATGACGTCGCGTGCCGCGCCGACGCCGTCGTAGTAGCCCGCGCGTCCGGACACGCCGATGTCCTCGGCCATCGTGATCTGCACGTGGTCGACGTAGTTGCGGTTCCAGATCGGCTCGTAGAGCTCGTTGGCGAAGCGCAGCGCCAGGATGTTCTGGACCGTCTCCTTGCCCAGGTAGTGGTCGATGCGGAAGATCGAGTCGGCGGGGAACGCGGCCTCGAGGGCGTCGTTCAGCTCGCGCGCGGACTCCAGGTCGTGCCCGAACGGCTTCTCGATGACGACGCGGCGCCAGCGGGTGTCGTCCGGCTTGTCGTCGACGAGGCCCGACTCGAGCAGCTGCTGCGCGACGACGGGGAACGACTTCGGCGGGATCGACAGGTAGAACGCGTGGTTGCCCATCGTGCCGCGCTCGACGTCGAGGGTGTCGACCGTCTCGCGCAGGCGGCGGAACGCCGCGGGGTCGTCGAACGCGCCCTGCACGAAGCGGATGCCCTGCGCCAGCTGCTGCCAGGTCTCCTCGCGGTACTCCGTCCGCGCGTGCTGCTTGACGGCGTCCTGCACCACCTTCGCGAAGTCCTCGTCCTCCCATTCGCGGCGCGCGAAGCCGACGAGCGCGAAGCCCGGCGGCAGGAGGCCGCGGTTGGCGAGGTCGTACACCGCGGGCATGAGCTTCTTGCGGGACAGGTCGCCCGTCACGCCGAAGATCACGAGGGCGCTGGGCCCTGCGATCCGGTTCAGGCGACGGTCGTCGGGGTCGCGCAGCGGATTCTGGCCGCGCGAGATCTGGACGGTCATGGAATGGGGGACTCCTCCTGGCCTACTGCGCTGCGGAGAACAGCGAGAGGACCTCGGTCTGGGGATCGGTGAGTGTGAGCGTGACGACGGGGCGGCCGGCCGCGGCGAGGACCTGGGCGTCGCCGCCCGCCTGCGCCTCGATGAGCTGGCCGAAGGTGAAGGGACGGCCGGGGATCTCGAGATCGACCGGCGTGCGCTCGGTGATCTGCAGGAACACGCCGTTCGCGGGACCGCCCTTGTGGTATTGGCCCGTGGAGTGGAGGAAGCGCGGGCCCCATCCGAAGGTCGTCGGGCGACCGGAGTCGGCCGCGACGAGCTCGCGGAGACCCGCGAGCTGCGGCGACGCCGTGCGGTCGACGTAGGCCTGGATGGCGACGTACCCGTCGGAGGGCACGCGTGACCACAGCTCGTCGAGCACGCCAGCGATCGTCCCGGAGGACGCGAGCGCCGGATCGCTCACGCGCACCTCGACGCCGTCCTCCGTGAAGGCGGGCGCGGCCGGCGCGGGGCGCGCGTCGAGCAGCCCGCGGGCGGCGGCCTTGGCCGCCTCGACGTCGGGCTGGTCGAACGGGTCGATGCCGAGCAGGCGCCCGGCGATCGCGACGGCGTACTCCCACACGAGCAGCTGCGCGCCGAGGTCTCCCGCGACGAGCACCTCGCCATCCGGGTGGTGGGGCACATCGTCGACGTCGTCGACGATCCGGACGACCTGCAGATCGTCGGGGACCCGCTCCACCTCCGGTGAGACGGGCAGGAGGACGACGGGCAGGATGCCGCGGCCGTCCTTGCCGGTGGACTCCGCGACCAGCTGCTCGATCCAGTCGGGGAGGCCCGTCGCGGGGGCGGCATCGTCGACGAGCCCGAGCTTGTCGCGCCCGGGCTGCGAGATCGCCGCCGCCAGGACGAGCGCGGGGTTCGACGGCGAGTCGATCGCGACGTCGAGCATGACGGCCTCCGCCTCATCGAGCAGGCGGGCGATGTCGGCGCCGGCGAGGCCGGCCGGCACGAGCCCGAACGCCGTGAGGGCGGAGAAGCGGCCTCCCACATCGGGGTCCGCGTGGAAGACGCGGTACCCGGCCTCAGCCGCGGATGCGTCGAGCGGCGATCCGGGATCGGTGACGACGACGATGCGCGAGGCGGGGTCGATGCCGAGGTCGCGGAAGGCGGCCTCGAACGCGCGCCGCTGGGCGTCGGTCTCCACCGTCGATCCCGACTTCGACGACACCACGAGCGCCGTGCGCTCGATGCCCCCGTCGAGGGCCGCGAGCACCTGGCCGGGGGCCGTGGCGTCGAGCACGACGAGCTCCACGCCCGAGGCCCGCGCGATGACCTCCGGGGCGAGCGAGGAGCCGCCCATGCCCGCGAGCACGATGCGGTCGACGCCGAGCGCCCCGAGATCCTCGCGCAGGGCGAGGACCTCGGCCACGAGCGGACGGGAGGTCGTCACGGCCTGGACCCAGCCCAGGCGACGCGCCGCCTCCGCCTCCGCATCGGGACCCCACAGCGTGGGGTCCTCGTTCGTGATGCCCGATGCGACGAGATCGGCCGCGAGGCCGGCGACGACGTCGTGGACGGCCGCCCTCGTCGCACCGGACAGGCGGATGGCGAATGTCACTGGGCGGACTCCAGGGCGGCCTTCACCGTGTTCTGGAGGTCGTGCCAGGAGGCGATGAACTTCTCGACGCCCTCGTCCTCGAGCAGCTGCGTGACGTCGGCGAAGTCGACGCCGACCGCCGCGAGGCCGTCGACGACCGCGTGCGCGTCGGCGTAGGCGCCCGTGATGGTGTCGCCCGTGACGACGCCGTGGTCGAACGTGGCCTCGAGCGTCTTCTCCGGCATCGTGTTGACGACGCCGGCCGCGACGAGCTCCGTGACGTACAGCGTGTCGGGCAGCGACGGGTCCTTGACGCCGGTCGACGCCCACAGCGGACGCTGCACGTTCGCACCTGCGGCGACGAGGGCCTTCGCGCCCTCCTCGGCGAACTTCTGCTCGAACAGCTCGTAGGCGAGGCGGGCGTTGGCGACGCCGGCCTTCGACTTCAGCGCGAGCGCCTCGTCGGTGCCGATGGCCGCGAGGCGCTTGTCGATCTCGGTGTCGACGCGCGAGACGAAGAACGACGCCACGGAGTGGATGCCGGAGAGGTCGAGGCCGGCCGCCTTCGCCTGCTCGAGGCCCGCGAGGTAGGCGTCGATGACCTCGGCGTAGCGCTCGAGGCTGAAGATGAGCGTGACGTTCACGGAGATGCCCGCCGCGATCGCCGCCGTGATGGCGGGCAGGCCCGCCTTCGTGGCGGGGATCTTGATGAGGACGTTCTCGCGGTCGACCGCGGCGTGGAGCTCCTTCGCCTGCGCGATGGTGCCCTCCGTGTCGTGCGCGAGGTCGGGGGAGACCTCGATCGAGACGCGGCCGTCGACGCCCTTCGTGGCGTCGTAGAGCGGACGGAAGATGTCGCTGGCGTCGCGCACGTCGGTCGTCGTGATGGCGAAGATCGCCTCGTCGACGGACGCGCCGGCCGCGGCCTGGGCGGCGAGGGCGTCCTCGTAGCCGACGCCCGCCGTGATGGCCGCCTGGAAGATCGACGGGTTCGTCGTCACGCCGACGACGTCGCGGTTCGCGATGAGGTCGGCGAGGTTGCCCGACGTGATGCGGGTGCGGGAGAGGTCGTCGAGCCAGATGCTGACGCCGGCGGCCGAGAGGGCTGCGGTGGGGGAGGTCATGCGTTCTCCTTGAGGGTCTCGCGTGCGGCCTCGACGACGGCGTCCGTCGTGATGCCGAACTCGCGGAACAGGGTCTGGTAGTCGGCGGACGCGCCGAAGTGGTCGATGCCGACGGTGCGGCCCGTGGAGCCGACGACGCCCTTCCACAGGCCCGTGGCTCCGGCCTCGACCGAGACGCGCGCCGTGACGCGGGCCGGGAGCACGCTCTCGCGGTACTCGTCCGACTGCTCGGCGAACCACTCCAGCGACGGTGCGGACACGACGCGCGCGTTCACGCCCTCCGAGGCGAGGCGCTCGCGCGCCTCGACGGCGAGCTGCACCTCGGAGCCGGTGGCGATGAGGATGACGTCGGGCGTGCCGTTCGGCGCCTCGGCGAGGACGTAGGCGCCCTTGGCCGTGTTCGCCGCCGACGCGAAGACGTCGCCGGAGGCCTCGCCCTCGCCGCGCGCGAAGACGGGGATGTTCTGACGCGTCAGGGCGATGCCCGCCGGTCCCTCCTGGCGGCGGAGGATCTCGAGCCACGCCGCCGCTGTCTCGTTGGCGTCCGCCGGGCGGACGACGGCGAGGTTCGGGATGAGGCGCAGGGTCGCGAGCTGCTCGATCGGCTGATGCGTGGGGCCGTCCTCGCCGAGGGCGACCGAGTCGTGCGTCCACACGAAGATGCTCGGGACGTTCATGAGCGCCGCGAGTCGCACGGGCGGGCGCATGTAGTCGCTGAAGATGAGGAACGTGCCGCCGAACGCGCGCGTCGGCCCGTGCAGCACGATGCCGTTGAGGATGGCGCCCATGGCGTGCTCGCGGATGCCGAAGTGCAGGACGCGGCCGTAGGGCGAGCCCGACCACTCGTGGGTGGACCACTCGGAGGGGATGAACGACTTCGCGTCCTTGATGGTCGTGAGGTTCGACTCCGCGAGGTCGGCCGAGCCGCCCCAGAGCTCGGGGAGCTCTGCGGCCAGGGCGTTGATGACCTGGCCGGATGCCGCGCGGGTGGAGACGTCCTTGCCCGCCTCGAACACCGGCAGCGCGTTCTCGATGCCCTCGGGAAGCGTGCCTGCCTGGAGGCGGTCCCACAGCGCCTTGCGCTCGGGGTTCGCCTCGGCCCACGCGTCGAACGACCTCTGCCATTCGGCGTGCGCCGCGGCGCCGCGATCCGCGAGGGAGCGCGTGTGCGCGATGACGTCGTCCGCGACGGCGAAGTGCGCCTCCGGGTCGAACCCGAGCACCGTCTTCGTCGCGGCGAGCTCCTCGCCGCCGAGCTTCGCGCCGTGGATCTTGCCGGAGTTCTGCTTGCCCGGCGAGGGGTAGCCGATGATCGTCTTGAGGATGATGAGCGAGGGCTTCGAGGTCTCCGCCTTCGCCGCCTCGATCGCCGCGAACAGCTCCGCGACGTCCTCGACGTAGTCCCCGGTCTTCTTCCAGTCGACGACCTGGACCTGCCATCCGTACGCCTCGTAGCGCGCGGCGACGTCCTCCGTGAACGCGACGTTGGTGTCGTCCTCGATCGAGATCTGGTTCGAGTCGTAGATCGCGATGAGGTTGCCCAGCTGCTGGTGGCCGGCGAGGGAGCCGGCCTCGCTCGTGACGCCCTCCTGCAGATCGCCGTCGCCCGCGACCACGTACACGTAGTGGTCGAACGGCGACTCGCCGGCGGGCGCCTCGGGGTCGAACAGGCCGCGCTCGTAGCGCGCCGCGTAGGCGAAGCCCACCGACGAGGCGAGGCCCTGGCCGAGCGGGCCCGTCGTGATCTCGACGCCCTTGGTGTGGCCGTACTCGGGGTGGCCCGGCGTGAGCGAGCCCCACGTGCGCAGCGACTTCAGGTCGTCGAGCTCGAGGCCGAAGCCGCCGAGGTAGAGCTGGACGTACTGGGTCAGCGAGGAGTGGCCAGCCGACAGGATGAACCGGTCGCGGCCCGCCCAGTGCGTGTCGGCCGGGTCGTGACGCAGGACCCGCTGGTACAGCAGGTACGCCGCCGGCGCGAGGCTCATCGCCGTGCCGGGGTGGCCGTTGCCGACCTTCTCCACGGCATCCGCTGCCAGCAGGCGGGCCGTGTCCACAGCGCGCCGATCGATCTCATCCCAACGCAGTTCCGACACCGGACCGCCTTTCGTGGTGGGGTTGTGCGCCCGGTACCCGGTCTGCGCCGCCACGTAAGGGCGGACACGGCAGACGGCGCTCGGGCGCGCGTTTCTGGCCCCAGCATAGCCCTGCGGCGAGAGGGGCGTGCCGGTCTGTGACGACCGGTTGCCGCGAGTGTGGCAGACCACTGTGACGCGAGGGTGTCGGGGATCTCACGTCGGCGGCCGCCTGCGTGTGAGCGCGCCGGACCGGGCTGGACGATGCCATAGAATCGGGTGTGTCTGTGCCGGCCGAGGGGAGACGTGTGCGCATGTCCACGACGATCGTCGATTCCGAGCGGGGCTCCCGTCAGAGGCTCGCTCGGAAGATCAAGGCGTACGTCGCCCTCACGAAGCCGCGCGTGCTCGAGCTGCTGCTCGTCTCCACCGTCCCCGTGATGTTCCTCGCCGCCGACGGGCTGCCCGACCCGCTGCTCGTCCTCGCGACCGTCGTCGGCGGATCTCTGAGCGCCGGTTCGGCCGCCGCGTTCAACATGTACATCGACCGCGACATCGACGCCCACATGGCGCGTACGGAGAACCGCCCGATCGTGACGGGCGAGATCCCGCCCCGCAATGCGCTCGTGTTCGCCTGGACGCTGGCGGTGGTGTCGACCGCGTGGTTCCTCCTCACGACGAACCTGCTCA
Source organism: Microbacterium gilvum (assembly GCF_039543865.1). Taxonomy (NCBI): domain Bacteria; kingdom Bacillati; phylum Actinomycetota; class Actinomycetes; order Micrococcales; family Microbacteriaceae; genus Microbacterium; species Microbacterium gilvum. Next base: position 231,978 of record NZ_BAABKO010000001.1, read on the forward strand.
CGGCGGCGCTGTCGGCCGGTGCGATCTTCTTCTACGTCGTCATCTACACCATCGTGCTCAAGCGGCGCACCGAGCAGAACATCGTGTGGGGCGGCATCGCGGGCTGCTTCCCCGTCCTCATCGGATGGGCGGCCGTGACGGACTCGCTCTCCTGGTCGGCGTTCATCCTGTTCGCGCTGGTGTTCCTCTGGACGCCGCCCCACTACTGGCCGCTGTCGATCAAGTACGCGGACGACTACGAGAACACCGACGTCCCGATGCTCGGCGCGACGCGCTCCGGCTCGCAGGTCGGGCTCCAGATCATCCTGTACGCGTGGGCCACCGTGGCGTGCTCGCTCCTGCTGATCCCCGTCGCGGGGATGGGCCTCGTCTACTCCGTCTCGGCCGTCGTGTTCGGCGGCTGGTTCATCTACGAGTCGCACCGCCTCTACGCCCGCACGGTCCTCGAGCTCGACGGCGATGCGCGCCCGCGCCCCATGCGCGTGTTCCACGCCTCCATCACATACCTCACGCTCGTCTTCGTCGCCGTCGCGATCGACCCGCTGCTGCCCTTCTGACCGCGCCCTCGCGTCGCGGGGGAGTAGCGTTCAGAGCGATGTCGAACTCCGCGCAGCCGCCCACCCGATCCATCCCCCTCTCCGACGCGCGGAGGTGGCAGGCGTTCTGGGTCTGCGTGAGCGTGTCGGGATTGACGATCCTCGACATCTCGAAGGTCAACGTCGCGCTCCCGTCCATCGAGGCGGCCTTCGGCGCCGGCTCCACCGAGCTCCAGCTCGTCGTGTCGGGGTACATCCTCGCCTTCGGACTCGTGCTGGTCCCGATGGGGCGGCTGGGCGATCAGCGCTCGCGGAAGGCGCTTCTCATCGTCGGCCTGGCGCTGTTCACGCTGTCGAGCGCGGCGTGCGCGCTCGCGGGGAACATCTGGATCCTCCTGGCCGCGCGACTGGTGCAGGGCGTCGCGGCCGGCATCCAGATGCCGCAGGTGATGGGGACGATCCAGCAGCTCTTCACGGGCAGGGAGCGCGGTCGGGCGTTCGGCCTCTTCGGAGCCATGATCGGCCTGGCGACGGCGTTCGGCCCGACCATCGGCGGTCTCCTGATCGCCCTCGGCGGCGAGAGCGACGGATGGCGCGGCATCTTCTGGATGAACGTGCCGCTGTTCGGCATCGCGCTGCTGCTCGTCGTGCTGCTCCTGCCCGAGGTGCGCCGTCCCGACGACCGGCCGCTCTCGCTCGACCCGGTCGGCATCCTCCTGTTCGCGGTCGCCGTCGTCGCACTCATGCTGCCGTTCCTCTTCACCACGGGCGCATCGACGGACGCGCCGGAGCGCTGGTGGACACTCGTCGTCTTCGTCGTGTTCGCGGGCGCCTTCGTCGCGTGGGAGCGCCGGTACGAGCGGGCCGGCGGGTCGCCGCTCATCAGCCTGCGCCTGTTCCGCGTGTCCTCGTTCCGCAACGGGACGACCCTCATGGCGGCGTACTTCACGGGGCTCCCCGCGCTCTTCCTCCTCACGACCCTGTTCCTGCAGACGGGTCTCGGAGTGTCGGCTCTCCATGCGGGGATGGTCTCGATCGGCTTCGCGCTCGCGAGCGCGGTGTCGTCGTGGCTCGGCGGCCAGCTGGTCGGCCGCTACGGGCGACCGGTCGTCGTGTCGGGCCTCGTCCTCGTGCTCGCGACCGTCGTCGGCCTCGCGGTCGTGGCGCTGCTCCTCCCCGCCGAGGCCGCGCCGTGGGCGATGGCGGCGGTCATGGCGGTGGGAGGCTTCGGCGGGGGCCTCGTCATCTCGCCGAACCAGACCCTCACGCTCGCCGAGATCCCGCCCGCCCAGGGCGGTGTGGCGGGATCGATCGGCCAGCTCGGCCAGCGCATCGGAACGGCGATCGGAACCGCTGTCGGCCTGTCGCTGTTCTACTCCACGATCTTCCGCGAGGAGGGGCAGAAGCCCGCGCTCGATGTCTACCACGACGCGTACGCCATGGGGCTCGTCGCCGTGGCGCTCTTCGTCGCCGTCGCGCTCGCGGTGTCGCTCGTCGACCTCAGCAGCCGTCGTCGCGCGGACCGGGCCGGCGCTCCCGAGGCCTGACGGGACTCAGCGCGGCAGGGCGTCCGCGCCCGACGCGGCGACGAGTGCGGCGAGAGCCGAGGAGTCGTCGAGGAGGGCGAGCAGGCGCTCCGCGCTCATGAGCGCCACGCCGTCTTCGTTACCGAGCACGATGAGCTTCTGACCGGGCTCGAATCCGTGATCGCGACGGGCCTGCGCGGGGATGGCGATCTGTCCGCGCTCTCCGACGGTGACGGATCCGTAGAACCGCCGGGCCGGCGTCGCCGAGGCGGCGGAAGGGGTGTCTGCGTTCATGATCTCCATGTTATACATGTCGAAACATGTGGAACATGGAGGAGGTCGCCATGGTCGTCGTGCTCATCGTCCTGGGGGCAGCCGTCGCCGCGGCTGCAGCGGTGGGCGGCTACGCCTGGAACAACCTCACGTATGCCGACCGTGCGCGCTCGGAGGTCGCGGCGCGAGGATTCGTCGAACGACGGCACACGGTGCCGAGCGGGGCGGTGATCTCGTACGCCGAGGGTCCCGCGAACGGCGCCCCCGTGCTCCTCGTCCACGGGCAGGCCTCGGCGTGGGAGAGCTACGCTCCCGTCCTCCCCGATCTGTCGCGGGATCACCACGTGCTCGCCGTCGACGTCGTGGGACACGGATCGTCGAGCCGCACGCCGGGGCGCTACTCCGCCGCGGAGATCGGCGCCGATCTCGTGGGGTTCATCGACGCCGTCATCGGCGCACCGGTCATCCTCTCCGGCCACTCGTCGGGCGGCCTCGTCGCCCTCTGGATCGCCGCCCATGCGCCCGATCGGGTCGCGTCCGTCCTCCTCGAGGACCCGCCGCTGTTCTCCACCGAGGTCGAGCGGATGCCTCGGCAGTTCAACTACGTCGACCTGGCCGCGCCCGCACACGCGTTCCTCGCGGAGGGAGGCCGCGGCGACTTCGCGGCCTGGTACGCCGAGCACAACGCCTGGATCCGCCACTTCGGCCGTGGCGCCGACGGCATCGCCCGCTTCGCGCGGAAGCGCCGCCGGCGGCATCCCGACCGCCCGCTGAAGATCTGGTTCCTGCCGCCGTCCGTCAACAAGGCGTTCGCGCACATGCACGAGTTCGACCCGCGCTTCGCCGACGCGTTCTACCGGGGCACGTGGCAGGCCGGATTCGACCAGCAGGCGGCCGTCGAGGCGGTCGATCGTCCCACGCTGCTCGTCCACGCCAACTGGAGGGTCACCGCGGACGGGATCCTGGAGGGCGCGATGACCGATGACGACGCGGCACGGGCGGGGGCCGCGCTGTCCCACGGCCGTGTCGTGCGCGTCGACACCGGTCACACCTTCCACGACGAGGATCCGCGATCCTTCGCGGCGCTCATCCGGTCGCTGCGGGATGGCCGCTGACGCCCGTCGCCGAGACGACGAGCGGGCGGCGCGGCGGCACGCGCGGGATCAGCGCGACGCGGGGCTCTCCGACCGCGCGTCGCGGAAGTCGTCGGCGAATTCGTCGGCGTCGTCCTTCCGCACGTCGGCCTCGGTCTGCGCGGTGTCGTCCTCCTCGGCGACGTCGTGGGGCTCGGCGTCGTCGGCCTCGGCCTCGGCCTCCCAGTCGATCTGCTCGACGACGACGGGGCGAGAGGACACGAGGGTCTTGGCGGCTGCGAGGGCGAGCGCGAGGATGATGCCGAGCGCGCCGGCGCCGACGAGGCCGGCCGCGAGCGTGATCCACGCCTGGCCGACGTAGACCTCGACGCCGGTGGCGGTTCCGGCGAGCAGCATCTCCTCCATGGTGCCGATGCGCGGCAGCGACAGGGCGACGCCGCCCGCGAGCGAGAGCACGGACGCGAAGACGAGCGCCCAGTAGGCGACGCTGCGGCTGAGACGGTGGGGGCGGGACATGTTCCTCCTCTGGGCGCGCCGCGTCTCGGCACGCCCGTCCCACCCTGGGTGCGCGTCCCTGGCGCCGTCGATGCGCCCGCTATGCGCCGCCTGTGAACGGGCGACCCGTTCCCCGTCAGCCCGCGACGGGCCGCTTCAGCCGCAGCACGACCACCGTGTAGGTCGCCGCCGACAGGGCGGCCAGCACCATGTGCGTGCCCACGAGCAGCTCCGGCAGCCCCGTGCGCGCCTGGATGACGCCGACGACGATCTGCACGCCGATCGCGAGCAGGAGGACGAGCATCCAGGTCCGCGTCGGGAGGGACCTCGCCCACGCGACGGCGAGGAGCACGACGACGAGCGCGAGCAGGATGTAGCCGGGCCACGAGTGCACGTGCGCGAGGACGGTCGCGTCGAAGCCGGTGCGGACGATGTCGTCGTCGCCGGAGTGGGGGCCCGACCCCGTCGTGAGCACCCCGAAGAAGATGGTGGCCGCCAGCGCGAGCCCCGTCACGTGCGTGAGGACGGCCACCCCGCGCGGCACGGCACGCTCGCGGGGGCCCTCCGGCGCGCGCAGGCGCTCGAGGTAGGCGGCGGTGACGCAGACGAGCAGCAGCGACGACGTGTAGTGGAAGCCGACGACGAACGCGTTCAGGTCGGTCAGCACGGCGAGCCCGCCCACGACCGCCTGCGCCATCACGCCAGCGAGCACGAGCCAGGCGAGCACGACGAGATCCCGTCGGCGCGGAGCGCGGCGCACGGAGTCGACGGCCGCCGCGACGACGGACGCCAGCAGGGCGGCCGAGAACGCGAACGCGCCCAGGCCGGCGGCCGCCGTCGCGGCGAACGCGACGGCACCCGCGACGATGCCGCCCAGGGCGAACCAGACGGCGCGCAGCACCAGTGCCCGTCCGGCGACGGCCGCGAGGGTGAGGAACAGCACCGCCAGCGCGAGCACGCCGACGACGCCCGTCATGGTGCGGTTGCCGAACTCGACGATCCCGTGGAAGCCCTGCTCCGGCAGCGGGACGAGCGACTCGGGGGTGCACAGCGGCCACTCGGTGCACCCGAGACCGGAGCCCGTCAGTCGGACGGCGCCCCCGGTTCCGATGATGATGACCTCGGCGAGGAACGACAGCCACGCGAGCACGCGGAGGGGTCGGCCGAAGACGAGGGCGCGGTCGGGTGCGGGGGTGGGCGCGATGGTGCTGCGGGACATGGGTCCTCCGGCTCGCACGCGGCATCCGGGCGGCCCGGATGCCGGGGGAACCTGTAGAATCGGGATCGTTGCGATGCGCGCGAGAGCGCGGGATGCATCACCAACAGTTTAGGCGCGATGATCGCGTCGTGATGAGGGCCCCACAGCGGCATCCACACCCGGTCACTCGACGGGCGACGGCATGCCGGAGCGGATGACACCGCGAGGACCCGACGAGGAGAGTGTGAGATGTCGGATGTTCTGATCGACCGCCCAGAGCTCGAAGGTCTGGGGGTGTACGAGTTCGGCTGGCACGACGCCGACGCCGCGGGAGCGAGCGCGAAGCGCGGCCTCAACGAGGCCGTCGTGCGCGACATCTCCGCGCTCAAGAGCGAGCCCGAGTGGATGCTCAAGACCCGCCTGAAGGGGCTTCAGCTCTTCGGCCGCAAGCCGATGCCGACGTGGGGCGCCGACCTCAGCGACATCGACTTCGACAACATCAAGTACTTCGTGCGCTCCACCGAGAAGCAGGCCCAGACGTGGGAGGAGCTTCCGGAGGACATCAAGAACACGTACGAGCGCCTCGGCATCCCCGAGGCCGAGCGCCAGCGCCTCGTCGCGGGCGTCGCGGCGCAGTACGAGTCGGAGGTCGTGTACCACCAGATCCGCGAGGACCTGGAGGCGCAGGGCGTCATCTTCATGGACACAGACACGGCCCTGCGCGAGCACCCCGAGTTCTTCGAGGAGTACTTCGGCACCGTCATCCCGGCGGGCGACAACAAGTTCGCCGCGCTCAATACCGCCGTCTGGTCGGGAGGGTCGTTCGTCTACGTGCCCAAGGGCGTGCACGTCGAGATCCCGCTGCAGGCCTACTTCCGCATCAACACGGAGAACATGGGCCAGTTCGAGCGGACGCTCATCATCGCCGACGAGGACTCCTACGTCCACTACATCGAGGGCTGCACGGCGCCCATCTACAAGAGCGATTCGCTCCACTCGGCCGTCGTGGAGATCATCGTGAAGAAGAACGCCCGCGTGCGCTACACGACGATCCAGAACTGGTCGAACAACGTCTACAACCTCGTCACCAAGCGCGCCGTCGCCCACGAGGGCGCGACGATGGAGTGGATCGACGGCAACATCGGGTCCAAGGTGACGATGAAGTACCCGTCGATCTTCCTCATGGGCGAGCACGCCAAGGGCGAGACCCTGTCCGTCGCGTTCGCGGGGCCCGGCCAGCACCAGGACGCCGGTGCGAAGATGATCCACATGGCGCCGTACACGCAGTCGTCGATCGTCTCGAAGTCGATCGCGCGCGGCGGCGGTCGCGCGGGCTACCGCGGCGAGGTGCGCGTCGACGCGAACGCGCACCACTCGGCCAACACCGTGCGCTGCGACGCCCTGCTCGTCGACACGATCTCGCGCAGCGACACCTACCCGGCGATCGACATCCGGGTCGACGACGTGCAGCTGGGCCACGAGGCCACGGTGTCGAAGGTGAGCGAGGAGCAGCTCTTCTACCTCATGAGCCGCGGACTCCCCGAGGACGAGGCCATGGCCATGATCGTGCGCGGCTTCATCGAGCCGATCGCCCGCGAACTGCCCATGGAGTACGCCCTCGAGCTCAACAAGCTCATCGAGATGGGCATGGAAGGATCGGTCGGCTAGATGACGGCCTCGACGCAGGCGCCGGAGCAGACGGCGCAGGATCAGCACGCTCACGTCGACCCCGCCGCGGCGCTCCGCGACGACGCGGTCGTCCCCATCCAGACCCGTTCGGAGCGCCTGCGCTCCTACGAGCCCGCCGACTTCGGCGTGCCGACGGGCCGCGAGGTGAACTGGAAGCACACGCCCGTCGACCGGGTGTCGTCGCTGTTCGCCCTCGCGGAGAAGAACGACGGGGTCACGTACGCCTTCTCGTCCGGCGAGGCCTACGCCGCCGCGCCGCTCGCCCCGGGCACGGCGCCGCGAGGCGAGTTCTTCGCCCCCGAGGACCTGCCCGCAGCCGTCGCCTGGCAGGGCGCGGCCGAAGCGCTGCACATCCGCGTGCCGCGCGAGGAGGAGGTCGCCGAGCCGATCGTGGTGGCGATCGAGGGCCAGGGTCCCGGCCGTCGCGCCGACGCCCACATCGTGATCGAGGCGCTCGAGCACTCCAAGGCGACCGTCGTGCTGCGACACAGCGGGTCCGCCCACTACGCGCAGGACGTCGAGATCCTCGTCCGCGACGGCGCGCAGCTCACCGTCGTGTCTGTTCAGCAGTGGGACGACTCCGCCGTCCACGTCGCGGCGCACCAGGCGCGCGTCGACCGCTCCGCCTCGCTGCGGCACATCGTGGTGAGCTTCGGCGGCGGCGTCGTGCGCGTGAACCCGACCGTTGAGCTCGCGGGCGCCGGCGCGAACGGCGAGGTCTACGGCCTGTCGTTCGCCGACGACGGCCAGCACCTCGAGAGCCAGGTCTACCTCTTCCACAAGGGCCCTGAGACGACGGGCGACGTGCTCTACAAGAGCGCGCTGCAGGGCGACACGGCGCGCGCCGTGTGGATCGGCGACGTGCTCATCGGCCCTGATGCCACCGGCACCGACTCCTACGAGGCCAACCGCAACCTCATCCTCACGAACGGCGCACGCGCCGACTCGATCCCGAACCTCGAGATCCAGACGGGCGACATCAAGGGCGCTGGTCACGCATCGGCGACGGGGCGCTTCGACGACGAGCAGCTGTTCTACCTGCAGGCGCGCGGCATCAGCGACGCCGAGGCGCGCCGTCTCGTCGTGCTCGGCTTCCTCAACGAGATCGCGCAGAAGATCGACGCGGGCGATCTGCAGGACGAGCTCGTCGCCGCCATCGAGCAGGAGCTCGCCCAGGGGGCGTCGGCATGACCGCCTCCCGCGTGTGCGCGCTGAGCGACCTCGAGCAGGACACCGCCCTGCGCGTCGTCGTCGACGGCGTCGCGATCGCCGTGGTCCGCGATGCGGACGACGAGGTGCACGCGATCGGCGACGTTTGCACGCACGGCGACATCTCGCTGTCGGAGGGGTTCGTCGAGGGTGACAGCCTGGAGTGCTGGGCCCATGGCTCGGCGTTCTCGCTGCGCACCGGCAAGCCCCTGAACCTCCCCGCTTACGAGCCCGTCCCCGTCTACGTCGTCGAGATCGACGGCGACGACGTGCTCATCGACCCGAATGTGAAGAAGGAAATCTGAAATGGCAGTCCTCGAGATCCGCGACCTGCACGTGACGGTCGAGACCGATGAGGGTACGACGCCCATCCTCAACGGCGTGAACCTGACGGTGAAGACGGGCGAGACCCACGCCATCATGGGCCCCAACGGCTCGGGCAAGTCGACGCTCGCGTCGACGATCGCCGGTCACCCCAAGTACACCGTGACCGGCGGCTCGATCACGCTCGACGGCGAGGACGTCCTCGAGATGTCGGTCGACGAGCGCGCGCGTGCGGGCCTCTTCCTCGCGATGCAGTACCCCGTCGAGATCCCCGGCGTGACGGTGACGAACTTCCTGCGCACCGCGAAGACCGCGATCGACGGCGAGGCGCCGGCGCTGCGCTCCTGGACCAAGGAGGTCAAGGAGGGCATGAAGAACCTGCGCATGGACGACAGGTTCGCGCAGCGCAACGTCAACGAGGGCTTCTCGGGCGGCGAGAAGAAGCGCCACGAGATCCTCCAGCTCGAGCTGCTGAAGCCGCAGCTCGCGATCCTCGACGAGACCGACTCCGGCCTCGACGTCGACGCGCTGAAGATCGTGTCGGAGGGCGTGAACCGCGCGAAGGAGAACACCGGCCTCGGCGTCCTCCTCATCACGCACTACACGCGCATCCTGCGCTACATCACGCCCGACTACGTGCACGTCATGGTCAAGGGCCAGGTCGTCGAGGAAGGCGGCCCCGAGCTGGCCGAGCGCCTCGAGAACGAGGGCTACGACCGCTACTTCGCCCCCGGCGAGCCGATCGAGGCGTAGGGTCGCATCATGACCGCGACCCTCACACCCGAGAAGTACGACGAGGTCACCGAGGCGCTCAAGGACGTCATGGACCCCGAGCTCGGCGTCAACGTCGTCGACCTCGGCCTCATCTACGATCTCGCCTGGGACGACGAGAACGACGCGCTCGTCATCCACATGACGCTGACGAGCGCGGGCTGCCCGCTCACCGACGTGCTCGAGGAGCAGACCGCGCAGTCGCTGGACGGCGTCGTCGAGCGGTTCCGCATCAACTGGGTGTGGATGCCGCCGTGGGGGCCCGAGCGCATCACCGACGACGGGCGCGACATGATGCGGGCCCTCGGCTTCGCGATCTGATGACGCCCTGAGACGGCCCGGAGCTGCCCGCTCCGGGCCTTCGGCGCGTCCGGCGGATAGGCTCGGGAGGTGACCACGCCGCTCGACGCCCTGCCCCTCGACCAGCTCCGCACGAGGACGAGCACGAAGTGGGCGAAGTACCCCGACGACGTGCTGCCGCTCTTCGTGGCGGAGACCGACTTCGCCCTGGCGCCCGCCATCGCGGAGGCTCTGCACGCCGCCGTCGACCGCGGGGACACCGGCTACGTCCCGCCGAAGACGGCATACCCCGACGCGTACGCGCGCTTCGCGGAGCGGCGTCACGGCTGGCAGGTCGACCCCGCGCGCATCCGCACGACGTGCGACGTCATGATGGGCGTCGCCGAGGCCGTCCGTGCGGTCGCGGAGCCCGGGGACGGCGTCATCGTCACGCCACCCGTCTATCCTCCCTTCCTCGACGTCCGCGACGAGACCCGCACGACGAACGTCGAGGTGCCGCTGCTCCGCTCGGACGAGGGATGGCGCCTCGACCTCGACGGCATCGACCGCGCGTTCGCGGCGGGGGCGAAGGCCATCCTGCTCTGCAATCCGCACAATCCCACCGCGACGGTGCACGCGCGCGACGACCTCGCCGAGCTCGCCCGCATCGCCGAGCGCCACGGCGGCTACGTCGTGAGCGACGAGATCCACGCGCCGCTCACGATGCCCGACGCCGTGTTCACCCCCTTCCTCGCGGCCGCGCCGGAGGCCGAGGCGGTGGGCATCGTCGTGACGAGCCCCAGCAAGACCTTCAACCTCGCGGGCCTGAAGGCCGCGCAGTTCGTGACGGCATCGACGGCCACCCAGCGTCTCGTCGACGGCATGCCGTGGGAGGTGGAGTGGCGCACGGGCCTGTTCGGCATCGTCGCCGGCATCGCGGCGTACGACCACGGCGACGACTGGCTCGACGGCCTGGTGGCGCGCCTCGACCTCAACCGGCACCTCCTGGCCGAGCTGCTCGCCGCGCACGTCCCGGGTGCGCGTTACCTGCCGGGAGCCGCGGGCTTCCTCGGGTGGGTCGACTTCACGGCGCTCGGCTGGGACGACGACCCCGCCCGCCGCATCCTCAAGGAGACGCGCGTCGCCCTCAACCCCGGCCCGTCGTTCGGTGCCGAGGGGCGCGGGTTCGCGCGCATCAACTACGGAACCGGGCCGGAGATCCTCACCGAGGCGGTGCAGCGCATCGGCCGGATCGCCGCAGCGTGAGCGGAGTCGATCCCCGCGCCGCGTCCGGACAGGTCCCCGTCTCGCACACTCCGACGGCCGGCCGCGGGGTCTGGGGGCATCCGTACCTCCTCACGACGGTCGGCGCGGTCGCGCTCATCTTCCTGGCCGCGTTGCAGTCGCTGGCCGTGACGACGGTCATGCCGGTCGTGGCAGCCGATCTCGACGGGCAGTCGCTCTACGCCGTCGCGTTCTCCGGCACCTTCGCCGCCGCCGTCATCGGGATGGTCGCGGCAGGGGCCTGGAGCGACCGCACGGGTCCCGCCGCACCGCTCGTCACGGCGGGCGCGTTCTTCGTCGCCGGCCTCGTCATCGACGCGGTCGCCGCCGACATGCCGACGCTCGTGGTCGGCCGCCTCATCATGGGGCTCGGCTCGGGCGGGCAGGTCGTCTCGCTCTACGTCGTCGTCGCCCGCGTGTACCCGGCCCACCTGCAGGGCCGTGTGATGGCGGCGTTCTCGGCGGCGTGGATCGTCCCGTCGCTCATCGGCCCCCTGCTCGCCGGCGCCGTCGCCGAGTACCTGCACTGGCGCTGGGTCTTCGGCGGCATCGCCGCGTGCACGGTCGCCGCCTTCGCGCTCATCGCCCCGCGCCTGCGAGGGCTGGGGACGTCGGGCGAGCCCGTGCGCGTGGGAGGAGTGGGTCGGCGGCTGGTGCTCGCCGTGGTCGTGGCGGCGGCGGCCCTCGCCCTCGCACTCGCGGGCGAGATCGACGGCGCCGGAGGAGGGATCGCGGCCGCGGCGGCTCTCGCCGTCGTCGCGCTCGCGATCCTGCCGCTCCTCCCGCGCGGGGTCGTCCGCCTCGCGCGGGGGCTCCCGAGCGTCGTCGTCATGCGCGGGCTCATCGCCGGCGCGCTCTTCGGCGCCGAGATCTACGTGCCCTACCTGCTCCAGGCGGACTACGGCTTCTCTCCCACGACGGCGGGTGCCGGTCTCATGGCGGCCGCGCTCACGTGGGCGGCGGCCGCCGAGCTGTCCGGCCGGTTCGGCGACCGGCTCGGCAACCGCCGCATCGCGACGGCGGGGGCCGCCCTCCTCGCCGTCGCGCTCGCGGCCTGCACCGCGACGGCGGCGTTCGGCCTGCCGGCGTGGGTGCCGATCGTCTGCTGGGGCTTCGCGGGCCTCGGGATGGGCCTCGTGTACCCGCGGCTCACGGTGCTGACCCTCGCGTACTCGTCCGAGCACAACCAGGGCTTCAACTCGGCCGCGCTCCAGATCAGCGACTCGGTGGGCGCGTCGGCGACCATGGCCGTGATGGGGCTTGCCTTCACGGCGCTCGCGGGCACGGGCGGGGCGTTCACGGCCGTCTTCGCGATCGGACTCGCGCTCGCGCTCGCGGCGCTCGTGCCCGGCCTGCGCCTCGGCCACGCACGCGAGCTCTGAGCGTCAGGCGACGCCGAGCCCCGCGAGGACGATCCGCAGACCCGCCGCGAAGTCGGCTTCCGCCTCGGCGGCGATGACGTCGGGAGGGGTGTCGAGCACGCCCATCCGCGCCGCCTGCAGACGCTGCTGCACGATCGAGGCGTGTCCGAGGACGAAGGGGAGCAGCGCGGCGGCGCCGGCGGCGCCGACGTCGGCGGGCAGCGCCTCCGCGATGCGCCGCCTCGCCTCGTCGGCGCCGAGCGAGAGCGCCTGCGAGCTGAGCACGACCTCGGCGCCGTCCCGGTGGCGCAGAAGTGCGTCCCTGAGCGCGCCGGCGACGTCGCCGACGGCTGCGCCCTCGGGCGCGACCGCCTCGCCGACGATCCGGTCGGCGACCGCCGCGAGCAGCACCTGCTTGCTGTCGAAGTGCCAGTACAGCGCGCTCGGACGGACGTCCAGCTCGGCGGCGAGACGGCGCATCGTCAGGTCGGGGAGCCCGTGCTCGTCGAGCAGGCGCACGGCGACGTCGACGATCCCCGTCCGTCCGTGACGTCCCGTCGTCTCGCCGGCCATGTCCATGAGTATACTGAACGCCGTTCAGGTGAACGCTGTTCAGGAGGCGTTCCGCCGGAGGAGGATGAGGATGGCCCGCACGACAGGCTTCGAGGGGCGCGACATCGCGCGGATCGCGGTGTTCGCCGCGATCATCATCGCGCTCGGCATCGTGGGACCCATCCCCGGGCCCGTCGGCGTGCCCATCACGGCGCAGACGCTCGGCGTCATGCTCGCGGGCGCCGTGCTCGGATGGCGCCGCGGTGCCGCGGCTGTGCTCGTCGTGCTCGTGCTCGTCGCGGTGGGGCTGCCCGTGCTGTCGGGCGGACGCGGAGGCCTCGGTGTCTTCGCCGGGCCCACGGCGGGCTATGTGCTCGGCTGGGTGCTGGGCGCCGCCGTCGTCGGGCTGATCGCCCATGGGGGAGGCCGCCGCCTGCGATGGTGGCGCGTCGCCATCGCGTGCGTCGTCGGGGGGATCCTCGCGATCTACGCCGTCGGCGTGCCCGTGCAGGCGCTCGTCATGGGGCTGCCCCTCGGCGAGGCGGCCCTCTCGAGCCTCGTGTTCCTGCCGGGCGATCTCATCAAGGCCGCCGTCGCGACCGTGCTCGTGGTCGCCGTCCACCGCGCCTACCCCGTCGCCTTCGGCTCGTCGCGTCCGGCCGCCGCGGCGCGGGGCTGACGCCGCCCGTGACAGAGCATCCCGCTCTCGAGCTCGAACTCGACGGTGTCGGCGTCGAGGCCGACGGCACGACCATCCTCGACGGCGTCACGGTGCGCACCGACGCCGCGCGCGTCGCCGTCATCGGCGCCAACGGATCGGGCAAGTCGAGCTTCGCGCGCGTGCTCGGCGGGCTCACGCCGATCGCGCGCGGCCGCGTCCGCGTCCACGGCATCGACCCCGCGACCCATGCCATCCGAGACCGCGTCGGCTTCGTCTTCACGAATCCCGACGCGCAGATCCTCATGCCGACCGTCGCGGAGGACGTCGCGCTCTCCCTGCGGGGGCACGGGCTGGCGAAGCGCGCGATCGCCGAGCGCGTCGCCGAGGCGCTCGCACGCCACGGCCTCGCCGCGCACGCCGACCAGCCCGCGTACAGCCTGTCGGGCGGTCAGAAGCAGCTGCTCGCCCTCGTGTCGGTCCTCGTGCGCGAGCCCGCGCTCGTCGTCGCCGACGAGCCGACGACGCTGCTCGACCTCGCCAACGCGAGGCGGATCGGCGACCTGCTCATAGGAGGCGCCGCACCGCAGGTCGTCGTCGCCACCCACGACCTCGACCTCGCCGAGCGCTGCGACATCGTCCTCCGCTTCGCCGACGGGCGCCTCGTCGAGGCCGGCGACCCCGCCACGGTCATCGCGCGCTATCGGGCCGAGTTCGCGTGATCTCGCTCTACCGCCCCGGCACGAGCCCGCTGCACCGGTTGCCCGCCGGCGCGAAGCTCGCCGTGCTCGCCGTGCTCGCGCTCGGGATCTCGCTCTGGCCGCACACGCCGGCGACCGCGGCGGCGACGCTGGTCGCGGTGGCGGTGCTCTTCCTCCTCGGCGGGTTCGGGCCCCGCGTGATGCTGCGCCAGGCGTGGACGCTGCGCTGGATCGTCGCCTTCATGGCCGTCACGCAGCTCGTCTTCCTCGGGCTCGAGCCGGCGTTCGTGAACACCGTGCGGGTCGCCTGCGTCGTGCTGCTCGCGTCTCTCCTCACCCTCACGACCCGCACGGGCGACCTGCTCGACGTCGTCGAGAGGATGCTCCGCCCGCTGGCGCGCCTCGGCGTCGACCCGTGGCGGGTCGCGTTCACGCTGTCGCTCACGATCGCGCTCGTCCCCGTCGTCGCCGACTTCGCCCGGCGCATCCGGGAGGCGCAGCGCGCGCGCGGTGTGCGCCTCGGCTTCCGCGCCGTCGTGCCGCTCCTCGTGATGTCGCTGCGGCACGCGGACGACGTCGCGGACGCGCTGAGCGCCAGGGGGATCGCGTGACGCGGGTGGTCGGAGGCCGCGTCGTCCACGGCGCCGTCATCGACGGCGAGACGCGCTGCGCGCACTATGCGGGACCCGACGACGTCCTCGCGATCCTGTTTGCGTGCTGCCGGCGCTGGTACCCGTGCCACGCGTGCCACGATGCGGACGCGTCGCACGGGGCGCGGGTGTGGGCCGCCGGCGACGGGGCCGAGCACGCACTGCTGTGCGGGCGCTGCGGGGCCACCTCGTCGATCGCCGACTACCGCGCGTCAGGCGCCTGCGGGGCATGCGGAGGGGCGTTCAACGAGGGGTGCCGCCGGCACCACCACCTCTACTTCGCCTGACCCCCAGCGGCCGCCGCCTATACTGGGAGGCTGGCCCTTCGGCCGCTCCCACCCCCATTCAGAGAGACAGGTGCCGTTGTGCTCGCCGTGCAGGGCCTCGAGATCCGCGTCGGAGCACGCCTCCTTATGTCGGGCGTGGACTTCCGCGTCGGACCCGGCGACAAGGTCGGCCTCGTCGGCCGCAACGGCGCGGGCAAGACGACCCTGACGAAGGTGCTCGCGGGCGACCTCATCCCCTCCGACGGCAAGGTCGTGAAGTCGGGGGAGCTCGGCTACCTGCCGCAGGATCCGCGCTCGGGCGACCCCGAGGAGACCGCGCGCACGCGCATCCTGAACGCACGCGATCTCGGAGACCTCGCCGCGGGCATCCGCGAGTCGTCGGAGCAGATGGCGGCGGACGATCCGAAGACCGCCGAGAAGGCCATGAAGCGCTACGCGCGGCTCATGGAGCGCTTCGAGGCGCTCGGCGGGTACGCCGCCGAGGCGGAGGCCGCGTCGATCGCCCACAACCTCTCCCTGCCCGACCGCATCCTCGATCAGCCGCTCAAGACGCTGTCGGGCGGTCAGCGTCGACGCATCGAGCTCGCGCGCATCCTGTTCTCCGACGCCGAGACGATGATCCTCGACGAGCCGACCAACCACCTCGACGCCGACAGCGTGATCTGGCTCCGGGAGTTCCTGAAGACCTACAAGGGCGGGCTCATCGTCATCAGCCATGACGTCGACCTCGTCGGCGAGACCGTCAACCGCGTGTTCTACCTCGATGCGAACCGGCAGGTCATCGACATCTACAACATGGGCTGGAAGCACTACCAGCGCCAGCGCGTCGCCGACGAGGAGCGCCGCAAGAAGGAGCGCGCGAACGCCGAGAAGAAGGCGTCGGTCCTGCAGCAGCAGGCGGCGCGCTTCGGGGCGAAGGCGTCGAAGGCCGCGGCGGCCCACCAGATGGTGGCGCGCGCCGAGAAGCTCCTCTCCGGGCTCGAGGAGGTCCGCCAGGAGGACCGCGTGGCGAAGCTGCGCTTCCCGAAGCCCGCGGCCTGCGGCAAGACGCCGCTCATGGCCTCGAGCCTGTCGAAGTCGTACGGGGCGCTCGAGATCTTCGCGGGCGTCGACCTCGCGATCGACCGCGGCTCCAAGGTCGTCGTGCTGGGCCTCAACGGTGCGGGGAAGACGACGCTCCTGCGCATCCTCGCCGGTGCCGACAAGAGCGACACGGGGCAGATCGAGCCCGGCCACGGGCTCAAGATCGGCTACTACGCGCAGGAGCACGAGAACCTCGACGTGAAGCGCTCGGTGCTCGAGAACATGGTGTCGGCGGCGCCCGACCTCACGGAGACCGAGGCGCGCAAGGTGCTGGGGTCGTTCCTGTTCACGGGCGACGACGTGCACAAGCCCGCCGGCGTGCTGTCGGGCGGCGAGAAGACCCGCCTGTCGCTCGCGACGCTCGTGGTGTCGTCCGCGAACGTCCTCCTGCTCGACGAGCCGACGAACAACCTCGACCCCGCCTCGCGCGACGAGATCCTCGGGGCGCTGTCGCACTACGAGGGCGCCGTCGTTCTCGTCTCGCACGACGAGGGCGCCGTCGAGGCGCTCAACCCGGAGCGGGTGCTGCTGCTGCCCGACGGGGTAGAGGACATCTGGAACAAGAGCTACCTCGAGCTGATCACGCTCGCGTAGCCTCCTCCTCTCGTCCAGGTCGCAGTTCGCGGCCCGAAGCGGGCTGTTCCGGACGCGGACTGCGACCTGGACGACGGGCGGGCGGCCTCCGAGCCGTCGCGCGTCAGCCGTGCTCGGCGTCGAGGAGGGCGTCCTCCGCATCGGCGTCGCGATCGCGGCGGCGACGGCGGCCCTTCGGCGCATGCTCGAGCGCGTCGTCGTCCTCGTCCGGATCGACGGCGTCCTCGCGTCGTGCGCGGACCTCGGTGCGGATCATGTACCCGATGAACACGAAGCCCATGATCGCGAACAGGATCCACTGGATCGCGTAGGACAGGTGCGGGCCCGGCTCGATCTCGGGCGCGTCGATCGCGTTCGGCGCGGCGGACGCCGACGGCTCCTCCGACACCATGAGCGCGTACGCGTCGAGGATGGTCGCGTCGCCCGTGAGCTCTGCCACGGACCGCAGATGGATGGTCGGGAGCTGGCCCTGCGGGGCGCTCCGTCCCGAGGCCGGCAGCGGCTCGCCCGGCTTGAGGCGCGCGACGATCGTCACCTCGCCCTCCGGCGCCGAGGGGACGGCGTCGGGGGAGTCCCCCTCTCCCGGCGGCAGCCATCCGCGGTCGACGGCGATGATGCGCCCGTCGTCGAGCAGGAACGGCACGAGCACCTCGAACGCGCTCGTCCCGCCCCTGGCGCGGTTGCGCACCAGGAGCTGGTCGTCGGCCAGGTACTCGCCGGTCAGGACGACGGGCCGCCACTCGTCGCCCGCGGCGAACGAGGCGCCGAGGGGGATGAGGTCCGCGAGCGGCACGGGCTCCGCATCGTAGTTCTGCTCGATGAGCGCGTTGCCGGCCGCCCGCTCCTCGTTGCGCTCGAACTGCCAGTGCGACAGGAACGCGCACGCGACGGCGAAGACGATGGCGATGAGGACGTAGACGGACCAGCGTGCCGCGCGCGAGCGCATCATGCGAGGTCTCCCTTCGCACGGTCGGAGACGCCGGCCAGCACCTCGAGGGGGAAATCGCGGGTCGCGAGGAAGTCGCGCAGGTAGCCCACGTGCTCGGTGCACGCGAGCCAGGTCTTCGTGCGCCCGTCCGTGTGGATGCGGGGGTTGCGCCACACGATGCTCCACTCCGCGGGCTCGGAGCATCCCGCGCGGGAGCAGACGGGCTCGTCGAGCCCGCGGCCGAGGCCGATCATCCGCGTTCGCTCCCGGACGCGTCGTCGCCGCGCTCGTCGCCCGTGCCGCGCGGCGTCTCGTCGATCCGGAAGACCGAGGGCGCGTCGTGCGGCGCGGGGGACGCCGGGGGGAGCGCGAGGCGCTCGGGGGCGCTCGCCTGCGTCACCCGTCCCGCCTGGGCCGCGTTCGCGATGACGACGGCGATGTAGGGGAGCACGACGGCGCCCGCCGCGAACACGAAGGAGTACCAGCCGTACGGCGTCACCGCGACCATGAGGATCACGCAGAGCGTGCGCACCGCCATGGTGAGGAGGTAGGTGCGCATGCGATGGGACTCGTCGTCGCGCGGAGCGCGATCGAGAGAGGTCGCCGACTGCGTCGGGGGCTTTCGGATCTTCACGGTGCGTCCAGCCTACTTCGCGCGATCGCGCGCGAGCCGTGAACGCCCGGCCGCATAAGCTGGTGCGGTTCCATCGACCTGCAGAGGGAGTCCTGCTGTGAGCACTGATCGCGTCGTCCTCGTCACGGGAGGCAATCGCGGCATCGGCCGCGCCATCGCCGAGCGCTTCGTCGCCGAGGGATACCGCGTCGCCGTCACGGCACGCAGCGGCGAGGGCCCCGAGGGCACGCTGACCGTGCGCGCCGACGTGACGGACTCGGCGGCCCTCGACACCGCCTTCGGCGAGGTGGAGGAGAAGCTCGGCCCCGTGACCGTCCTCGTGGCGAACGCGGGCATCACGAAGGACACCCTGCTGCTCCGCATGAGCGAGGGCGACTTCGACGACGTCGTCGCGACGAACCTGGGCGGCTCGTTCCGCGTCGTCAAGCGCGCCATCAAGGGGATGGTGCGCGCCCGCTTCGGACGCGTCATCCTCATCTCGAGCGTGGTCGGCCTCTACGGCTCGGCCGGCCAGGTGAACTACGCCTCGTCGAAGAGCGCGCTCGTCGGCTTCGCCCGGTCGCTCACGCGCGAGCTGGGCGCGCGGGGCATCACGTCGAACGTCGTCGCCCCCGGCTTCATCGAGACCGACATGACGGCCGAGCTCCCGGAGGAGACCCAGGCGGAGTACCGGAAGGCCATCCCCGCCGGCCGATACGGCAGCGCCGCAGAGGTCGCGGGTGTCACGGCGTGGCTCGCGTCCGACGACGCCGCCTACGTCTCCGGTGCCGTCATCCCCGTCGACGGCGGGCTCGGCATGGGCCACTGACGTCCGCCCGCCGTCCCTCGGGGCGGCGGCCGCGTGCGTTCACGGCAGCAGAGGGATGACCTCGCGCAGGTCGACGGGGCCGATCGCGACGGGTGCCGCCGCGCGCACGGCGGGCTTGGCGTTGAAGGCGATGCCGAGGCCGGCGCGCGCGATCATGAGGAGGTCGTTCGCGCCGTCGCCGATCGCGAGGGTGCGGGGGAGGGGGACGCCCCGCTCGGCCGCCCACTCGGCGAGGGTCTCGGCCTTCGCGGCGGCGTCGACGATGGGCCCGTCGACCTGGCCTGTCAGGACGCCGTCCGCCGCCACGAGCCGGTTGGCCCGCCACACGTCGACGCCGAGCTCCGGGGCGACGGCGTCGAGGATCTCGTGGAACCCGCCGGACACGACGCCGACGACGCCCCCGCGCGCGTGCACCGCCTCGATGAGCTCGTGGACTCCGGGGGTGGGCTCGACGCGCGCGGTGACCCGTGCGAACGAGGCGACGGGCACATCGGCGAGGGCCTTCACGCGCGAGCGAAGGCTCTCGGCGAAGTCGACCTCGCCGCGCATGGCGGCCTCGGTCGCGGCGGCGACCTCGGCACCGCGGCCCGCCTCGTCCGCGATCAGCTCGATCACCTCGTTGCGGATGAGCGTGGAGTCGGCATCGAGGACGACGAGAAAGCGGGTCACGATCAACGAGGGTAGCGGGCGCGCCACGGCCGGGTGCACCTGGCTGTCTCGGTAGGCTGGACGCATGCTCCCCGTGCTCTCCTTCGACGGCGTCGTGGTGCGCCGCAGCGGCCGCAACATCGTCGACGGCATCACCTGGACGGTGAAGGACGACGAGAGGTGGGTCGTGCTCGGCCCAAACGGAGCGGGCAAGACGACGCTCCTGCAGATGGCGGACGCGTACCTCTACCCCACCACGGGCACCGTGGACATCCTCGACGAGCGCCTCGGTCGCACCGACGTGTTCGAGCTGCGCCCCCGCATCGGGTTCGCCTCGAGTGCGCTCGCCAAGCGGCTGCAGCCCGAGGAGACGGTGCTGAACACCGTGCTCACAGCCGCGTACGCCGTGACGGGGCGATGGAACGAGCAGTACGACGACGTCGACGAGGAGCGAGCGCACGAGGTGCTCGCGCAGTGGCGGCTCGATGCGCTCGCCGACCGCGAGTTCGGCACCCTGAGCGACGGCGAGCAGAAGCGCGTGCTGATCGCGCGCGCGATCATGACCGACCCGGAGCTGCTCCTCCTCGACGAGCCGACGGCGAGCCTCGACCTCGGCGCCCGTGAGGTGCTCCTGCAGCTGCTGAGCGCGTATGCGCAGGCGCCGGGGACCCCGGCCATGGTCATGGTGACGCATCACGTCGAGGAGATCCCCGTGGGCTTCACCCACGCGCTGCTGCTGCGCGACGGCCGCGCGGTCGCGGCCGGCCCGCTCGACGAGGCGCTCACGGAGGCGACGCTCACGGAGACCTTCGGCCTTCCGATCGCGCTCTCGCAGGATGGCGGGCGCTACGCTGCTCGCGCGACCGCGAGCTGACTTCTGGTAAGCTTGGCCCTTGGTGCTCCGCGCCCGCAGACTTTCTCATCCGATCGAACCGATCCCGCAAGGACAACCATGAAGACTGACATCCACCCGACGTACCAGCCGGTCGTTTTCCGTGACCTCGGCTCGGGAGAGACCTTCCTCACGCGCTCGACGGTGTCGAGCGACAAGACCATCGAGCTCGACGGTGTCGAGTACCCGGTCATCGACGTCGAGATCTCGTCGGCTTCGCACCCGTTCTACACGGGCAAGCAGCGCATCATGGACTCCGCGGGCCGCGTGGAGAAGTTCAACCAGCGCTTCAAGGGCTTCGGCGGCTCCAAGTAAGGTCCGCAGGCTGTCGAGAGGGCTCCGCTTCGGCGGGGCCCTCTTCGCATTCCCGGTCAGTCGATCCCGATGGTGATCGATCCGGCGTCGAGATCGATCGTCGCTCGCCCGCCGTCGGGCGACGATAGGGTGGGCGCGTGAACGGCGAGCATGTGACGATCGGGTGGGAGGACGCTCGGGCGGCGAACCTCGCGAACTGGGAGGACCGCGTCGCGCTCCACGAGGAGTCCTACGAGCTCGGGCGGTATGACGAGCCGGGTGCGCTGTCCGACGTCGTCGCGGACGACCTCCGCGTCCTCGAGCCGCTCCTTCCGGATGGCCGGATCGCCGACAAGGACGTCGTGCATCTGCAGTGCCATATCGGCACCGACACGGTCTCGCTCGCGCGCGCGGGTGCGCGCGTGACGGGAGTGGACTTCTCGCCTCAGGCCCTCGCGGCCGCTGAGCGTCTCGCCGCGCGGGCGGGCGTCGAGGCCACGTGGGTGGAGTCCGACGTGCTCTGCGCGGCGGCCGCGGTGGCGCACGAGTTCGACGTGGTCTACACGAGCATCGGCGCGATCTGCTGGCTCGATGATCTCGCGGCCTGGGGCAGGCAGGTCGCCGCTCTGCTGCGGCCGGGCGGTCTCTTCTACATCCGCGACGGCCATCCGATGCTGTACACGCTCGACGAGGATCGCGACGAGCTCGTCGTCCGCTACCGCTATTTCGGCGACGGCACGGCGCAGACGTGGGACGAGGCCGGCACATACGCGGGCGACGGGACGGTGGCGCACGCGCGGACGTACGAGTGGCCGCATCCGCTCTCGGAGATCGTCTCGGCGCTGCTCGCGGCCGGGCTGGAGCTCGTGCTCCTCGACGAGGGGCGCATGCTTCCCTGGCGGTTCAGCCCGCGGATGGTGGAGGTGCCGGGAGGCTTCGCCTGGCCGGGGGAGGAGCGGATGCTCGTGCCGTGCACCTTCACCATCGCGGCGCGCCGACGCGCCTGACCGTCAGGAGACGAGCGCCCAGACGCCCGCCGCGGCGGAGGCGACGGCGATCGCGATCGCGATGCCGATGAGCGTCGCGTGGACGGTGAGGAACGCCGTCTTGCGTCCCTCCGCATCGCGGGCACGGGGGTCCGACGTGATCCGCTTCCAGAACCTGGGCCAGACGACGATGTTGAAGGCGGCGTTGACGAGGAGCAGGATCGCGAGGAGGACGGTCACCCGCCGAGTCTACGGCGCGTCCGCGGTCGGACGTGCCGCCGGGCGGACTCGTCACTACCGCAGGAAAGCCGTGGCAGAAAAACTACCGCAGGGAAGCTTACCCTCGGAAAGCGACCGTCAGGATGCTGGAGGGATGCCGACCCCGCACTCCGACGCATCGCTCAAAGTGGGGCAGCGCATCGCGCAGATCCGGCATGCGGCGACCCTGAGTGCGAAGAAGCTCGCGGAGTGCGCCGATCTCGACCTCACCCACCTGCAGCGCATCGAGAAGGGGGCGGGGAACCCGACTCTGTACACGCTGCTCCAGATCGCCGTCGCCCTCGAGGTCGAGGTGGGGGATCTGCTCGTCGACCTCGACGCGGACGACCTCCCCTCGGGTCGCCGGCCGTACGGCTACACGCGTCGCGACGAGTTCCGGCGCCAGCCCCGCACCTGGATCTGATCAGAGGACGAACCGCCACAGGTACTCCTCTCCGTCGTCCGCGCGGAACCAGGCGACGCTCACGATCGTGCGCGACAGGTCGCGGTCGCACAGGCAGAGCTCGCACACCTCGCCCGGCAGGACGAGCCCCCAGTGCTCGATGGACGGCGGCGCCGTCTCGTCGTGCACGAAGACGCGCACGAGATCAGCCGGCTCCTTCGCCGCGTTCCGCACCCGCGGATGGTCGGGGTCGGCCCGGTCGACATCCCACGGGACGAGATAGGCGCGACGGCGCCGATCGGGAGCGGGCAGCGGAGTGAGCATGCGCCGACGATACGAACGCCCTCCGACGCGGTTCGCCCTATCCGGCGGGTGCAGCGGCGGAACGGGGGAGAACCCGCTCCGCAGGACGGCTGTGCACGGGACGACGGCGCATCACGGACGCGTCGGGCCCTCCTCGGGGGCCGCTTCGGCCGCGCTGTCGGCGGCGGCGCGGGCGCCAGGCGACGCCTCGATCCGCGGGGTTCCCGGACGCCGTCGCGAGACGCCGCGCGCGATCGCGCCGACGCCGGCGCCCATCGAACCGGCCGCCGTCCGGAGCGAGGCCCCGGCCATCCGCACGCCGCGCAGGGCGCTGCGTTCCATCGTCTCGGCGCCCGGCTTCGGCTCGAGCCATGACGGCCACGTCCCCGGTGCGGTCCCGAACGCCTTCCGCGATGCGACGACGACCCGGCGCCCGAGCACGTGGTTGCCGACCCCTCCGACCGCGGCGCCCACGCCGAACGGCAGGGCCTTGCCGACGACGCTCGTGCCGCCGCGCACCGCGAACTGATGGAGGAACGCCGCCTTCAGACGATCGACGAGCGGTCCGACTGCCGCGCGCGGCAGGGTCTTCGTGATGAGGTCGCCCCAGTGCGTCGACAGCGATGTGCCCTTGCCGACGACCTGCGACGCGAGGTTGCGGACGAGATCGACGCCCTCCTTGCCCAGCATGAGCGTCATCACGAGCGCCCGCGACCTGTTCGGATCGTCCACCGCGAAGCCGTGCACCTCTGCCAGCGACTGCGCGTACAGCGCGGTCGCCTCGACGAACCCGATCGTCTCGACACCCGAGATCGCGAGTGTGATCCCCGTCCCCACGCCGGGGACGACGGCGGCCGCGCCGACGGCGGCCCCTCCTGTCGTGACTCCCAGCAGGTAGCGCCGCTCCAGCATGCGCACGAGCTCCGGCGGCGTCGCTTCCGGATGGCGCAGCCGCATCGAACGGAGATGTGCGAGCACGGCGGGACGCTGGATGGAGAGGACGCGGTCCAGCGCGCGGATCGCGAACGGATGCTCCTCGGAGCCGGCAGGCGGGAGCCCGCCCTGCCACGGCGCGTCGTCGGGCAGCGAATGGATGCGGGGGACCCTCTCGGCCATGCCGCGATGCTAGCCGCCGGCGCTGGGCCTCAGATGAGCGCCGCGTTGGCCCGTTCGAGGTCCTCGGCGAAGTCGACCTCGACGGCGTACAGATCCGACACGTCCATGGGGGCCAGACGCAGTCCGTCCTCCGCGACGGCGAGCTCGAGGCCGCGCTCGAAGTAGTCCTGGTCGCCGACGCGCGTGAGGTGGCGCATGAAGGCCTTCTTGTCGCGCGCGGAGATGTAGTTGATGCCCACGGCCTCGCCGATGCCGCCCACGACCGTCTTCGAGAGCTCGTCGATGAAGCCCTCCGCCGTGACGGTGTACTTCACCTCCTCATCGCTCACCTTGGCGGTGTTGACCGTGACGAACGACTGGTCGGCCTCGATGAGCGCCGTCGCGCGGCCCAGGATGCGCGGGTCGAAGACGACGTCGCCGTTCATCCACAGCACGCCGCCGCGTCCGGTGGCGGAGAGCGCGCGCAGCAGGCTCTTCGACGTGTTCGTCTGGTCGTAGCGCTCGTTGTACACGTAGTTGGCCTGGGGGAAGCGCTCCACGATGTCCTCGGCCCGATACCCCACGACGGTGGTGATGCGGGCGTCGTCGCCGAACGCAGCCCGGATGTTCTCGTGTTGCTGCTGCATGATGGAGCGGCCGTCGGAGAGGACGGTCAGCGACTTGGGGAGGACCCGCCCGAGGCGCGATCCCATGCCGGCGGCGAGGATGACGGTCTGGATGGTCATGGCTGCTCCTGGTGCTCGGTTCACGGCCGATTCATCGAGATTTCACGATGAGGTGGCTCGTCCATGGTAGCGAAGGGTGGTCGGATCGACGATAATCCGGCCGGTTGCGCGCGGGATTGACAGCTTGTCGTGACCGATCCGTGACGCCTCCCGGGCGATCAGGCGCGCCTTGGTACGTTGGTGCGGTGACCGAGGCCGACCTTCCCGTGCCCGAGCCGCGCGCGTCCGCTCTGACGCTCCGCGGCGTCTCGAAGACCTACGGCGGAACCCACGCGGTCGCCGGGATCGACCTGGATGTGCCGTCCGGCATGTACTACGGGCTGCTCGGTCCGAACGGCGCGGGGAAGACGACCACGCTGTCGATGATCTCCGGCCTGCTGCGACCCGATCGCGGCGAGATCCGCGTGGCGGGCGTCGACCTCGGCAGCCGCCCCCGCGAGGCGAAGCGGCGCATGGGCGTGCTGCCCGATCGACTGCGCACCTTCGACCGCCTCACCGGGCGCCAGCTCCTGCACTACACCGGCATGCTGCGCGGCATGAAGGCGAAGACGGTGGCCGAGCGCACCGACGATCTCGCCGCGGCCCTCGGCTTCGAGGACGCCCTCGGCCGCATCGTGTCGGACTACTCGGCGGGAATGACGAAGAAGATCATGCTCGCCGGCGCGATGCTGCACTCCCCGCAGCTCCTCGTGCTCGACGAGCCGTTCGAGGCCGTCGACCCGGCGTCCTCGGCCAAGGTGCTCGAGATCCTCGACGGCTACGTCGCGAACGGCGGCACCGTGCTGCTCTCGAGCCACGGCATGGATCTCATCGAGCAGGTCTGCACGCGTGTCGCGGTGCTCGTGGCCGGGCAGGTCCTGGAGGAGGGCCTCGTCGCCGACGTGAAGGGCGACCAGACGCTCGAGCAGCGCTTCGTCGAGCTGTCCGGGGGGCTCGGCGAGGTGGAGGGGCTCGAGTGGCTGCACACGTTCTCCGACTGAGGGCCGCGCTCCTCGTCGGCGCGTTCCGCGGGCCGGATGGCCTGCGCCGCCTGATCGGGTTCGGCGCGCTCGTGGCGGGCGCGGCCGTCCTCATCGTGCGCGCCCTCGCCCTGGGCGATCTGCCGACGCAGACCGTCGTCGGCGCGGTCTCGCTCGCCGGCGCGCTCGTGATCGTGCTGTCGGCGGCGCTCCCTCTCTTCACCGCCGCGGAGGATCCCCTCGACCCGCGCCGATTCCGCACCCTCGACATCGGGCCGCTGCCGCTCACGGCCGCTCTCCTCCTCTCGACGATCGTCAGCGTGCCGACCTGGCTCGTCGCCGCCTTCGACGTCGTCGCGGCGGTCCTCTGGACGCGTGCCGGCGCGCATCCGGCGGCCGCGGTCGTCGGCGCCCTGTGCCACCTGCTCACCTGCGTCGTGCTCGCGCGCATCGTGATGGCGGTGAAGGCGATCGCCGGTGCCGGCGGACGGGTCGCCGACGGCGTCGGCGTCGCGATCGCCTCGGCGCTCGCGATCTTCGCGCCCGCCGTCCTGCTCACCGCCTCCCTCTGGGGGGCCGCGACGCTCGCCTCCGTCGACCGCATCGTCGCCGCCGTCTCGTTCACGCCGCTCGGCGCCTGGGCAGCGGCACCCGCGACGACCATCGGAGGAGGGTCGCCCGGAGCCGCGCTCGCCGTCGCGGTCGCCACGGTCGCCGCGCTGCTGATCGCCTGGGCCTGGCTCGTGCGACGACTGCTGCACACGGTCGAGCATCCCGTCGTCGCGCGGGGAGGGGCGGGGCTCGGGTGGTTCGCCCTCCTCCCGGCCACGGCGGCCGGGGCGATCGCCGCCCGCAGCCTCGTGTACGGGCTGCGCGACAGCCGGTACATCGCGAACGTCCTCGTCATCCCCTTCGGCGGCGTCCTGCCCATCCTCCCCCTCCTCGTCGCTGGCGTGCCCCTCGAGATCGCCGCGCTCGTCCCCGTCCCCCTCATGGCGCTCCTCTACGGCTGGCTGCCGCACAACGACCTCGCGTACGACTCGTCGGCGGTGTGGCTGCACATCGCCACGGGCGCGCGCGGCGCCTCCGACCGGATCGGCCGCCTCGCGCCGGTCACGCTGGCCGCCGTCCCCGTCCTCGCCGTCGCCGTGCCGGCGGCGCTCCTCGTCAGCGGACGCCCCGACCTGCTGCCGGCCCTGGTCGGATCCGCGGTCGCCCTGCTCCTCGCGGGCTTCGGGCTGTCGAGCATCGCATCGGTCGTCGCGCCGTACGCTGTCGCGCGGCCCGGCGACGGGCCCTTCCGGCAGCCGCAGCGGACGGATGCGACCGGCGCATGGTCGCAGTCGCTCGTGCTCATCGGGTCCCTCCTGCTGAGCGGTCCGACCCTGTGGCTCGCAGGGCAGGCGGTCGCGGGCGTGGCCGCCGATCCGCTCGTCGTCCTGTGGACGGGGCTCGGCACCGGGAGCGGCGTCCTCCTCCTCGGGGTCGCCATCGGCGCCGCCGCGTTCGACGCCCGGGGCACGCGGATCATGGAGTTCGCCGGCGCAACCTGACGGACCGCGGGCGCCCCCGCGCGGATAGACTGCCAGACATGAGCACCCCGCTTGACAGCCCCGATCAGGGCGGCACGGCCCTCCTCGACCGCGAGCTCGAAGAGCTCCTCCGCGAGGAGACCGTCGAGCCGGGGGATCACGAGCGCTTCTCGCACTACGTCAAGAAGGACAAGATCCTCGAGTCGGCGATCACCGGCAAGCCGGTGCGCGCGCTGTGCGGAAAGAAGTGGACCCCCGGACGGGACCCCGAGAAGTTCCCGGTGTGCCCCACCTGCAAGGAGATCTACGAGTCGCTGCAGAAGTGACCGCGATCGTCCCGCGATGACGGACCCCGTCGGCACCGCAGCCGACGGGGTCCGTCGTGTCAGCGGTCGCCCGCGTCGGAGAAGACGGTCGGGATGGCCGGATCGGACTTGCTGAGGGCGAGCGCCCGCACAGGCAGCTCCTCCCTGACCGCGAGGTGGTGCGCGCGCGCCGCGACGACGCCCTGCGTGCCCTCCGCGGCCGGGTCGATGTCGCCGTGCTCGACGAGAACGGCCTGCAGCGCGCGTGAGCCGGCGACGTCGGCGGCCGCGGGGAGCGTCTCGAAGCCGTCGGCGATCTCCACGTGCTCCTCGACGGCGACACCGCCGTCGAGCCTGCGGAACGCGCCCTTCCTGCCGCCCTGCGAGCCCTTGCCCTCGGCCTTCTTCGACACGGCGACCCAGCCGCCTCCGGCGTCCTGCCGGGCCACGAGCTTGTAGACCATCCCGGCGGTGGGATAGCCCGACCCGGTCACGACCGACGTCCCCACGCCGTACGCGTCCACGGGCGATGCGGCGAGCGCGGCGATGGCGTACTCGTCGAGGTCGCTCGTCACCGTGATGCGGGTGCCGGTCGCACCGAGCGCGTCGAGCTGGGCGCGCACCTCGGCCGCGACGAGCGGGAGGTCTCCCGAGTCGATGCGCACGCCGCCGAGGCCCGTGCCGGCGACCTGCACGGCGAGCTCGACCCCCCGGCGGATGTCGTAGGTGTCGACGAGCAGGGTCGTGTCGACGCCGAGGGAGGCGATCTGCGACCGGAAGGCCTCCTCTTCGGTGTCGTGGAGCAGCGTCCATGCGTGGGCTGCCGTGCCCATCGTCGGGATGCCCCAGCGGCGACCCGCCTCGAGGTTGCTCGTCGCGCCGAACCCGGCGATGTACGCGGCGCGGGCCGCCGCGACGGCGGACGCCTCCGCCGCGCGGCGCGAGCCCATCTCGGCGAGCGGACGGTCGCCTGCGGCGATGCTCATGCGGGCCGCGGCCGTCGCCACGGCCGAGTCGTGGTTCATGACGCTGAGGGCGAGGGTCTCGAGGATGACGGCGTCGGCGAACGTCCCCTCCACCGTCAGGATGGGGGACCCGGGGAAGTAGAGCTCGCCCTCGCGGTACCCCGTGATGCTGCCGGTGAAGCGGTACGACTCCAGGTGGCGCACGGTCTCGGGGCTCACGACCTGCGCGTCTCGGAGGAAGCGCAGCTCCTCATCGCCGAAGCGGAAGTCGCGCAGCAGCCCGAGGAGGCGGCCCGTGCCGGCGACGACGCCGAAGCGGCGCCCACCGGAGAGCCGCCGCGCGAACAGCTCGAAGACGCAGTGGCGCGAGGCCGTGCCATCCCGCAGCGCGGCGTCGAGCATGGTGAGTTCGTAGCGGTCCGTCATCAGGGCCGTGGAGGCGCTCATGGCGCACCAGCCTACCGGCGCGCGCACCCTGCGCCGCGACGCGGGTACGCTGGGGCATCGTGAACAACGCGCCCATCGGCATCTTCGACTCGGGCGTCGGCGGGCTCACGGTCGCGCGCGCGATCGGAGACCAGCTGCCGAGGGAGTCGATGGTCTACATCGGCGACACCCTGCACTCGCCCTACGGTCCGAAGCCCATCGCCGACGTGCGCCGCTACTCGCTCGAGGTCCTCGACACGCTCGTCGACCAGGGCGTCAAGATGCTCGTGATCGCCTGCAACACGGCGTCGGCGGCGGTGCTGCGCGACGCCAGGGAGCGATACGACGTCCCGGTCGTCGAGGTGATCGGCCCGGCCGTCCGCACCGCCGTGGCCGCGACGCGCAGCGGCCGCATCGGCGTCATCGGGACGGAGGGGACGATCGGCTCCGGCGCCTACCAGGACATGCTCGCCGTCGCCCCTGGCGTCGAGGTGCACACCGCCGCCTGCCCGCGCTTCGTCGAGTTCGTCGAGGCCGGCACGACCGACTCGGCCGAGGTGCTCGCCGTCGCGGAGGAGTACCTCGCGCCGCTGCGCGCCGCGCAGGTCGACACCCTCGTGCTCGGCTGCACGCACTACCCGTTCCTCAAGGGCGCGATCAGCTACGTGATGGGCGACGCGGTGACGCTCATCTCGAGCGACTCCGAGACCGCGAAGGACGTCTACCGCCAGCTCGTCTCGGGCGGTCTGCTGGCCGGGAACGACGCCGTCCCGGCACACGCCTACGAGGCGACGGGCGCCGACACCGCGACGTTCACCCGCCTCGCCAACCGCCTGCTCGGCCGTGAGGTGCGCGACGTGCGCCTCGTGCGCACGGGTGCCATCGACCTGCCCCTTTCGAGAAGAGGACCCTCATGACGCAGCGTGCCGACGGCCGCACCCCCGACCAGCTCCGCCCCGTGACGATCGAGCGCGGCTGGAGCAGCCAGGCCGAGGGGTCGGCGCTCATCAGCTTCGGCGGCACGAAGGTGCTGTGCACGGCCTCGTTCACGAACGGCGTGCCGCGCTGGCTCACCGGCAAGGGCAAGGGCTGGGTCACCGCCGAGTACGCGATGCTCCCGCGGGCGACGAACGAGCGCAACCAGCGCGAGAGCGTCAAGGGCAAGATCGGCGGGCGCACGCACGAGATCTCCCGTCTCATCGGCCGCGCTCTGCGCGCAGTCGTCGACACCAAGGCGCTCGGCGAGAACACCATCGTGATCGACTGCGACGTGCTGCAGGCCGACGGCGGCACGCGCACGGCGGCCATCACGGGCGCCTACGTGGCGCTCGCCGACGCCATCGAGTGGGGCCGGGCGAAGAAGTTCATCGGGCAGAAGTCGCAGGTGCTCCTCGACTCGGTCTCCGCGATCTCGGTCGGCATCGTCGACGGCGTCCCCCTGCTCGACCTGCCGTACGTCGAGGACTCGCGGGCCGAGACCGACATGAACATCGTCGTGACGGGCCGCGGCCTGTTCGTGGAGGTGCAGGGCACCGCGGAGGGCGCCCCGTTCGACAAGCGGGAGCTCGATCAGCTCCTCGAGCTCGGCCTCGCCGGGACGGCCGAGCTCCGCCGCCACCAGCTCGCGGCGCTCGGGCAGGCCGAGTGATGGGCCGCATCGTCCTCGCGACGCACAACGCGCACAAGGTCGCCGAGTTCCAGGGCATCGTCGCGCGCACGCGCCCCGACCTCGAGGTGGTGTCCTACGACGGACCCGAGCCCGTCGAGGACGGCACGACCTTCGCGGAGAACGCCCTCATCAAGGCGAGGGCGGCCGCCGTCCACACCGGTCTTCCCGCGCTCGCCGACGACTCGGGCGTCTGCGTCGACGTGCTCGGCGGGTCGCCCGGAGTGTTCTCCGCCTACTGGGCAGGGCATGCGAAGGACGACGCGGCGAATCTGGCCCTGCTGCTCGATCAGATCTCCGACATCCGCGACCCCCACCGCACGGCGCACTACACCTCGGTCATCGCGCTCGTCCTCCCCGGCGGCGGCGAGCACACCGTCGAGGGCGTCTGGCCGGGCCGGATCGCGCGGGAGCCGCGCGGAGCGGGCGGGTTCGGCTACGACCCCGTCTTCCTCCCCGAAGGCCAGGAGCGATCGGTCGGGGAGTGGTCGGCGGAGGAGAAGAACGCCGTCTCGCATCGAGCGCGGGCCTTCGCCGCGCTGGGGCCGCTCCTCGCCGCCCTCTGAGCCGGGAACGAGAACCATCCTCGTTCCCGACTGGCGCGGAACGGCGCGCCGCGATGTCGGTCGCGCCTAGCCTGAACACATGCACGACCACGCGCACGGCATCCGCGGCGCCGACAACCGCCGGCTGCTGACGATCTCGCTGTCGATCACGGCGACGGTCTTCGCGGTCCAGCTCGCCGGCGCGTTCTGGACGGGATCGCTCGCGCTCCTCGCCGACGCCGTGCACATGCTCACGGATGCGATCGCCCTCGTCGTCGCCCTCATCGCGAGCGCGGTGGCGGCACGCCCCGCCGACGACCGGCGCACCTACGGCTATCAGCGCGCCGAGGTGCTGGGCGCCCTCGTCAACGCGATCGTGCTCATCGTGCTGTGCGTCACGGTCGCCGTCGAGGGCGTCCGCCGTCTGATCGAGCCGGGCGACGCGGAGGTCGCCGGCGGCTGGATGCTCGTCGTCGCGGCCGTCGGCCTGGTCGCGAACGCCGTGTCGATGTGGCTTCTGAGCGCCGCCCAGCGGCGCAGCCTCAATGTGCGCGGGGCCTACCTCGAGGTGCTCGGCGACCTCGTCGGCTCGGCGCTCGTCATCGTCGCGGCCGTGGTCATCCTCCTCACCGGATGGACGGCCGCCGACGCGATCGCCTCCCTCGCCATCGCGGCGCTCATCGTGCCTCGAGCCCTCGGTCTCCTCCGGGAGGTCGTCAGCGTGCTGGCGGAGTCCGCCCCTGACGGAACGAGCGTCGGCGACATCCGCGCGCACATCCTCGCCGCCCCGGGGGTGGCGGCCGTGCACGACGTGCACGTGTGGCAGCTCACCCGCGGCGCCCCCGTGTTCACCGCCCACGTCGTCGTGGAGCAGGAGGTCGTCGACGCCGGACGCAGCGGCCTCGTGCTGGCGGGACTGCAGGAGTGCCTCGCCGAGCACTTCGACGTGGCGCACTCCACGTTCCAGATCGAGTCGGCCGGCCACGCCGATCGGGGCGACGCCCACCGCTGAGAGGCGTCAGCGCAGGCCGGCGACGAGCTCCGCGAGCACGTCGTGCGCATCGTCGAGATGCGCGAGCGCCGCGGCCTGCCCCGCCCACAGCGACAGCAGGTCGCCGCGATCCTGCGCCGACGCCTCCGCGCGGAAGCGTCCTGTGAGCCAGTTCTGCGCGGGGAAGGGCAGGACCGGCGCGCTCTCGAGGGTGCGCAGGGCGCGATTGGGGATGCCCCGCGCAAGGCGCCCGCTCATCGCCCGCGTGAGGGTCGTCCTGTGCGGCATCGCGATCGCGGCGCGGTGCGCGTCGGGCGCCGCAGACTGCCGAGTGCGGAGGAACGCGGTCCCGACCTGGACGCCGTCGGCGCCGAGGGCGCGCGCCGCCGCGACGCCGCGCCGGTCGGCGATGCCTCCGGCCGCGATGACGGGGATGTCCACGGCGTCGACGACCTGCGGCACGAGCGCGAACGTGCCGACGAGCGACTCCTCTGCCGGGCGGAGCCACGAGACGCGGTGGCCGCCCGCCTCCGAGCCCGTCGCGACGACCGCGTCGGCACCCGACTCGGCGACGGCGACGGCCTCCTCGACGGTCGTCGCCGTGCCGATGAGACGGATGCCGGCGGCGTGGACCGCCTCCACCCGGTCGGGGGAGAGCACGCCGAAGACCGTGCTGAGGACGGCGGGCCGGGCGGCGATGACGGCGTCGAGCTGCGCCTCGGGGTCGGGCAGGAAGGCGTCGGGTCGTGCGGGGACGGCGACGCCCACCTCGTCGAAGAGGGCGCGGACGGCGGCGTGCGGCTCCCACGGCACATCGGCGGGGGAGACCTCGTCGCCCGTCGGCACCCACAGGTTCACGGCGAAGGGGCGCGTCGTTCCGGACCGGAGCGCCGACACCGTCTCGGCGATGCGGTCGGGCGCGTATCCGTACAGGCCGAAGGAGCCGAGGCCGCCGCCCTCGCTGACGAGCACGGCGAGGGCGACGGACGAGACGCCGCCGAACGGGCCGAGGACGACGGGGTGCTCGATGCCGAGCGAGCTCTCGAGGGTCACGGTGCCTCCTCCGGGATGCGGGCTGTCCGCCCTCGACGCTACCCCGCGGCGGACCGCCCGCCGACCTTCGTCGGCCGCCGCTCGCCCGCCGGCCCGGGCACGGCGTCCGCGGGTCGGCGGGCGCCTCCGTCAGACGACGCCGAGAGCGAGCATCGCGTCGGCGACGTGGGTGAATCCCGCGATGTTCGCTCCCGCGACGTAGTCGCCCGGCGTTCCGTACTCATCTGCCGTCTCGAGGCAGCGGGCGTGGATCTGGCCCATGATGTCGGACAGGCGCGCCTCGGTGTGCTCGAACGTCCACGAGTCGCGCGACGCGTTCTGCTGCATCTCCAGGGCGCTCGTCGCGACGCCTCCGGCGTTCACGGCCTTCCCGGGAGCGAAGACGACGCCCGCGGAGCGCAGTGCGCGCACGGCAGCGGGCGTCGTGGGCATGTTGGCGCCCTCCGCGACGATGCCGCAGCCGCCGCGGATGAGCGCCGCCGCGCCGTCCTCGTCGAGCTCGTTCTGCGTCGCGCAGGGCAGGGCGACGTCGCAGGGCACATCCCAGATCGACCCGTCGGCGACGAAGCGCGCCGACGGCCTGGCGTCGGCGTACTCCGCGATGCGGCCTCGGCGGCCGTTCTTGATCTCCTTGACGAGGTCGAGGTCGATCCCGGCCTCGTCGACGACGTAGCCGCCGGAGTCCGAGCACGCCACGACCCGCGCGCCGAGCTCCGCGGCCTTCTCCATCGCGTAGATGGCGACGTTGCCCGACCCCGACACCACGACGGTCCGGCCGTCGAGGCTCCCGCCGCGCGACGCGAGCGCCTCGCGCACGAAGAAGACGGTGCCGTAGCCCGTCGACTCGGTGCGCACCTGCGAACCGCCCCACGTGATGCCCTTGCCGGTCAGGACGCCCGACTCGTAGCGGTTCGTGATGCGCTTGTACTGGCCGAACAGGTAGCCGATCTCGCGCCCGCCCACGCCGATGTCGCCGGCGGGCACGTCGGTGTGCTCGCCGATGTGACGGTACAGCTCCGTCATGAACGACTGGCAGAAGCGCATCACCTCGGCGTCGGAGCGGCCCTTCGGATCGAAGTCGGACCCTCCCTTGCCGCCGCCGATCGGCATGCCGGTGAGGGCGTTCTTGAAGATCTGCTCGAAGCCGAGGAACTTCACGATCCCCAGGTAGACGGAGGGGTGGAAGCGGATGCCCCCCTTGTACGGGCCGAGAGCCGAGTTGAACTCCACGCGGAAGCCTCGGTTCAGCTGCACCCGTCCGG
Source organism: Microbacterium gilvum (assembly GCF_039543865.1). NCBI lineage: Bacteria > Bacillati > Actinomycetota > Actinomycetes > Micrococcales > Microbacteriaceae > Microbacterium > Microbacterium gilvum. Next base: position 266,241 of record NZ_BAABKO010000001.1, read on the forward strand.
CATCGTCGGTCCACGGCACGCGGAAGATGATCTGCCGCTCCGGTTCGCACAGCCGCCGGATGATCTCGGCGTCGACGTACTGCGGACGCTTGGCGATGACGGGGCCGAGGCTCTCGAGGACCTCGCGGACCGCCTGGTGGAATTCGGCCTCGCCGGGATTGCGGCGGACGACCTCGTCGAAGACGGACGTCAGGGCGTCGGGGAGTGCTGCCATCGTGTTGCTCCTCTCGCTGGCATGCAAACCGCCAGGATATCGGCACGCGGCGGTCCGCCCATGCCGTCGAGCGGACGAGGGATGGCGCGAGGAGGACGGCTCAGCTCTCGCGGCGGACCTCGTCGGGCGACTTGTCGGGGCGCAGCCCCCGCCAGCGCGCATGCCGCACGCTGCCGGCCGGCGTCCATTCGGCGAACTCGACCTCGCCGACGAGCTCGGGGCGCACCCAGGCGGCGTCGGAGGCGTCTTCCGCCGGCACATCGGCGAACGGCGCCTCCGGCGTCTCGAGGGGACCGAGCATCGCCCGCAGCCGCGCGAGCTCCCGCTCCGAGAATCCCGACCCGACCCGGCCGGCGTAGGCCAGGCCATCCGGGCCCGGCACGCCGAGCAGGAGCGAGGCGAACGTGCCCGCCCGCGCGCCGCGGCCCCGACGGAACCCGCCGATGACGACCTCCTGCGTCCGCGTGAGCTTGATCTTCATCCAGTGCTCGCTGCGCTCGCCGCCGCGGTAGGGCGACCGGCGGTCCTTCACGACGACGCCCTCGAGGTCGTGCTCCCGTGCCACCTCGAGCGCGAGGTCGATGTCGTCGAGCACAGGAGGGACGACCACGGACGGTCCGGCATCGGCGGAGACCCGCTCGAGGAGGGCCCGGCGCTCGTGGAGCGGCGCGCCCGTGAGGTCCCGGCCGTCGAGACGGAGGAGGTCGAAGAGGTGGAAGCGGACCGGCGTCCGCGCGCTCTCCCTGGCGATGTCGTCCGGCCGCTCGAGGTGCATGCGGTTCTGCAGCAGCGAGAAGCGGGGGCGCCCCCGCGCGTCGAGCGCGACGATCTCGCCGTCGACGACGGCGTCCCACGCGTCGAGGTGCGTGCGCGCGGCGCCTGAGAGCTCGGGGTACCGTGCGGTGATGTCGGCGCCGGAGCGGCCCGACAGCCGCAGCGCGCCGCCTCGCCACTCGCCGAGCGCGCGCACGCCGTCCCATTTGAACTCGACCCAGGGAGGGCGCCCGAGACTCCGGGCGAGGCCCGGTGCGCCGTTCACCGCAAGCATGGGGACGGGCCGAGCCGGAGGCGCCGGAGCCTCGGCCTGGCCCTTCGTCCGGTGGAGCAGCCACGTCGACTTCTCGCCGTCGCCGTCGGTGCGGATGAGGGCGATGCGCGTGCCGGGGAGCGGCCCGCCCCCGCGCCCGTGCAGCGTGACGATGACCTCGGCATCCCGCCACTTCTCGGTCTCGTAGGTGCCCGTGTCCCACACCGTCATCGTCCCCGCGCCGTATTCGCCGGCGGGGATCGTCCCGTGGAAGCCGAGATACGAGAGCGGGTGGTGCTCCGTCTGCACGGCGAGGTGGTTCCGCGCTGCCGTCTCGGGGATCCCCTTCGGGACGGCCCAGCTCACGAGCACGCCGTCGCGTTCGAGGCGGAGGTCCCAGTGCAGCCGGGACGCATGGTGCTCGTGCACGACGAAGCGGGGCGCGTCGCCGGGCGCCGCCTCGACGTGAGGGCTGTCGGGCACCGGCTCGGGCGTCCGGTCCGCCGACCGCTTGGCGATGTACGACCCGAGCGGCGCCGCGCGGACGGGCGCGTCGACGGCGGCGAGCGGGTCGCCCATCCGGTCGGCGCGGGCGAGCACCTCGGCGAGGTCGAGCTGCGCGAGCGAGGGGTCGTCGAGCTCCTCCCAGGTGCGCGGGGCCGCCACCCACGGGCGCGAGCGGCCGCGCAGGGAGTACGGCGCGATGGTCGTCTTCTTCCCGTTGTTCTGGCTCCAGTCGACGAAGACGCGGCCGGCGCGGGCATCCTTGCGCATGGCGCTCACGACGAGATCGGGATGGTCGGCCTCGAGCGAGCGGGCGAGCTCGTGCGCGAGGGCCGACGCGCGGTCGGAGGGGAGCGTCTGCGGCAGCGCGGCGTAGAGGTGGATGCCCTTGCTCCCGCTCGTGACGGGCAGCGGGTCGAGTCTCATGTCGCGGAGGATGCCGCGCACGAGCCGCGCCACCTCGGCGCACTCGGCGAGGCCCGCGCCGGGGCCGGGGTCGAGGTCGAGGACGAGCCGGTCGGCGGGCCCCGGCTCGCCGTCGGGGGCGAACCGCCACTGGGGGACGTGCAGCTCGAGGCTCGCGACCTGGGCCATCCACACGAGGGCGGCGACCTCGTCGACGAGGGGGTAGTCCTTCGGGCCCGTGCTGTGGCGGATGGCGCGCCGCGGCAGCCAGCGCGGGGCGCCCGGCTCGAGGGCCTTGGCGAAGAACGCCTCGCCGGGGGCGTCGTCGGTGCCGACGCCGTCGACCCATCGCTTGCGCGTGACGGGGCGCCCGGCGACGTGGGGGAGCAGCAGCGGGGCGATCCGGGTGTAGTAGCCGATGACGTCGGCCTTCGTCGTGCCCGTCGCGGGGTAGAGCACGCGATCGAGGTTCGACACGCGCAGCCGCCGGCCGTCGATCTCCACCGTCTGCTGCTCCGCGGGCATGCCCCAGGCTATGCGCGCGGCGCGGGATCGCGTCAACCCCTGGTCAGACGGCGCCCGCCGCGGTTCACTGGTGCCATGAGATCGATCTGGAAGGGCGCGCTCACCTTCGGGCTCGTCAACGTGCCCGTCAAGGTGTACGCCGCGACGGAGGATCACGACGTGCCGCTCCACCAGGTCCACGCCGCCGATGGAGGCCGCATCCGCTACCAGCGGCGGTGCGAGGTCTGCGGCGAGGTCGTCGCCTACCGCGACATCGACCGCGCGTACGACGACGGCGAGCGCACGGTCGTCCTCACCGACGACGACCTGAAGTCGCTCCCGTCGGAGCGCAGCCGCGAGATCGACGTCGTCGAGTTCGTGCCGAGCGACCAGGTCGACCCCATCGCGTTCGACCGGGCGTACTTCCTCGAGCCCGACTCGTCATCGCCCAAGTCGTACGCGCTCCTGCGGGAGACGCTCGAGCGCACCGACCGCACCGCCATCGTGCGGTTCTCGCTGCGGCAGAAGACGCGGCTCGCCGCGCTGCGGGTGCGCGACGGCGTGCTCATGCTGCAGACCCTGCTGTGGTCCGACGAGATCCGGCAGGCGTCGTTCCCCGCGCTCGACGAGCCCGTGAAGATCAGCGAGAAGGAGCTGGAGCTGTCGGCGAGCCTCGTCGAGAGCTACTCGTCGGACTTCGACCCGGAGGAGTTCGTCGACGAGTACCAGAGGGAGCTGCGCACCCTCATCGACGCGAAGCTCGAGAAGGGCGACGCCGTCGACACGGAGGCGACCTTCGGCGGGGAGGCGGAGGAGGGCGGCGAGGTCATCGACCTCATGGAGGCCCTGCGCGCGAGCGTGGAGCGATCCCGCAAGGCGCGCGGTGCCGCCGACGACGCAAAACCCGACGACGCCGACGACAAGCCAGCGCGGAAGCCGCGCGGCAAGTCGAAGAAGGCCTCCTGAGTCGAGGCGCTCAGAGGTCGGGCTTGCCGTCTCCGTCGATGTCGGGGCCGCGCTCGAACACCTCGCGGTCGAGAACGACGTCGTCGGCCGTCGACGCGGGGTGCAGGCGCGCTTCGCGGCGTTCGCGCAGGTAGTGCCACAGCACGATGAGCGCGGTGCCCGCGACGGCGGCGAGCAGGATGATGTCGATGTACTCCGTCACGAGGTCGCGCACGAACGGGATGTACGCGATGAGGTAGCCGAACATCGTCAGGCCGAAGCCCCACAGCACGGCGCCGATGAGGTTGTAGAGCGAGTACTTCTTCCAGGGCATGTGGCCGACGCCCGCCGCGACGGGGGCGAAGGTGCGCACGATCGGCACGAAGCGGGCGAGCACGACCGTGATCCCGCCGAACCGCTCGAAGAACGCGTTCGTGCGATCGACGTTCCGACGGCTGAAGAGGCCGGATTCCTTCCGCTCGAACACGGCGGGCCCGCCCTTGTGGCCGATGAGGTACCCGACCTCGCCGCCGATGAACGCGGCGAGGGCGATGAGCCCGCTCACGACCCAGATGTTTACGCCGAACACGTTGCTCGTGTGGGTGAGGAGGCCCGAGATGACGAGGAGCGTGTCGCCGGGGAGCAGGAAGCCCACGAGCAGCCCCGTCTCGGAGAACACGATGAGGCACACGACGAGGAGGGCCCACGGCCCCGCGGCGGCGATGATCGCCTGCGGGTCCAGCCACGGGATGAGCGCGATGTGATGCACGGTGCTCCGGAGGTCGATCGGTCGGCGACGCGGGATCGCGTCTCGTGCGGAAGGCGGGAATCGAACCCGCACGCCCGGAGGCACAGGAACCTAAATCCTGCGTGTCTGCCAGTTTCACCACTCCCGCGGACGCGTTCAGTCTACGGCCGAGGCTGTGCCTCTCCTGTGCCGGCGCGTCACGCCCTCATACCGGAAGATCCGATCACCCTCTCGACGGTGATCTCGAGCACGACGCGGTCGGGGTTGGCACGCGGAGCGCGGTACCGCGCGGCATAGAGCGCGACCGCTTCGGCGACGGCGGCCGGGTCGTCGACGACGCGTGCGGGGCCTTCGAGCGACAGCCAGCGCGCCCCGTCGACCGTCGTCACGACGGCGCGGCCGGATCGCGCCGCGTTCACGAACTTCTGGGTGCCGCGCGACCCGATGACGCGCGCGAGGCCGTCGCGGTAGGTCACCCCGACGGGAACGGCATGGACGCGACCCCTCCTGCCCACTGTCGAGAGCACGGCGAGGTGGCGCTCGGAGAGGAGCGCGAGGGCGGCGGAGGAGAGCATGCCCCGAGCGTGCCAGACCACGGCTGTGGATAACTTCGGAGGCGGTGTCGCGTTTTCGGACAGGATGGCGCCGTGAGCCCCGTCGTGAGTGCCGTCGCCGACCGCGTGCGCGACCGTCTGCGGGCGGATCGCACCGATCCGTCCGTCGCACCCGAGGCCGCGCGCCGGCTCGCGCAGGCGGAGGTGCGGCGTCACAACGACTACGCGCTCGCGCGCGGTCTCGCGATCGTCGACGACGAGCAGGCGGCGGTGCGCGAGGTGCTCGCCGCCGTCACCGGCTACGGCGCGCTGCAGGAGCACCTCGACGACCCCGGCATCGAGGAGATCTGGATCAACGCCCCCGATCGCGTGTTCGCGGCCCGCGACGGCGTGACGGAGCGGCTCCCGCTGTCCCTCACGGAGGCTGCCGTGCGCGACCTCGTCGAGCGCATGCTGCACGCGACCGGCCGTCGCGTCGACCTCTCCCAGCCCTTCGTGGACGCGGCGCTCCCCGACGGATCGCGCCTCCACGTCGTCCTGGGCGGCATCGCGCGCCGGCACTGGGCCGTCAACATCCGCAAATTCCTCCCGACCGTGCGCACCCTCGAGCACCTCGTCGCGATCGGATCGCTGTCGGAGGACGCCGAGGCCATCCTGCGGGACGCGATGGCGGAGGGGAGCAGCGTGCTCGTGTCGGGCGCCACGCATGCGGGCAAGACGACCCTGCTCGGCGCGCTCATCGCCGCGAGCCCGCCCGGCCACCGCATCATCACGGTCGAGGAGACGTTCGAGCTGGGCGTCGACGCCCCCGACCTCGTCGCCCTGCAGGGACGCCAGCCCAGCCTCGAGGGGACGGGCGAGATCACGCTCCGCCGGCTCGTGAAGGAGGCGCTGCGCATGCGGCCCGACCGCCTCGTCGTGGGCGAGGTGCGCGATGCCGAGGCCCTCGACCTCCTGCTCGCCCTGAACACGGGCATCCCGGGCGCGGCGACCATCCATGCGAACTCCGCGGAGCACGCGCTCGCCAAGCTCGCCGCTCTCCCGCTGCTCGCGGGGCGCAACATCGACCGCGGGTTCGTGCTGCCGGCCATCGCCACGAGCGTCGATCTCGTCGTGCACTGCCAGCGCGCCGCCGGCGGGCGTCGCCGCGTGCAGGAGATCATCGCGCCGACCGGCCGCATCGTCGACGACGCCCCCGAGACGCGTGCCGTCTACCGGACGGGGGAGCGATGGCGGTGATCGTGGTCCTCGGCGTCGCGCTCGCCGCCGGCGTCCTCCTCGCCCTCTCTCCGTGGCTGTGGCCGGCGGGGTTCCCGATGGTGCCGCGCAGGGCGCCGCGGATCGAGACGCTCCTCGAGGAGGCCGGCTTCGCACACGTCGCGCCGCGGGTCCTGGTGCTCGCCTCCGCCGCGGCGGCGCTCCTCGGCGCGGCGGCCGTGTGGCTGGCGACGTCCGTCCCCGCCCTCGCCCTCCTCGCGGCGGTCGCGGCGGGGGCGGCGCCCGCCCTCCAGCTGCGCTCGCGCGCGCAGCGGCTCGTGCGGGCTCGCCGTGCACTGTGGCCCGACGTGTGCGACCTCCTCGTCTCGTCGGTGCGGGCGGGGATGTCGCTGCCCGACGCGGTGTCGAGCCTCGCCCGCTCGGCCCCCGCCGCCCTGCGTCACGCCTTCGCGGGGTTCGAGCGCGACATGGCGGCGTCCGGGAGCTTCGAGTCCAGCGCCGACCGGCTGAAGACCGCGCTCGCCGATCCCATGGCCGACCGCATCGTCGAGACGCTCCGGATGGCGCGGCAGGTCGGCGGCACGGAGCTCGCCCCCGTGCTGCGCGCGCTGTCCGCCTCCGTCCGGGCCGACGCGGCGCTGCGCGCCGAGGTGGAGGCACGGCAGTCGTGGACGCGCGGCGCCGCCGTGCTGGGCGTCTCGGCACCGTGGGTGATCGTCGCGCTCCTGTCCCTGCGCTCGGAGGGAGCCGAGTCGTACACGAGCCCGGAGGGCGTCATGCTCCTCCTCGCCGGCGCTGTCGTCTCGGTGGTCGCCTTCCGCGTCATGCTGCGGATCGGCCGTCTCCCGGAGACCCGGAGGTGGTTCGCTTGACGTGGGCCACCGATGCGGCGCTGGCCCTCGTCCTCGGCGGGGCGCTCGGCACGGGCGCGTGGGCGCTCCTCATGCTCGCGCCGCGCTGGAGCGCGGCGGGCCTCGCGCGCCGCGTCGCGCCGTATGTCCGCGATGTCACGGACGCGGCGGGGACGACCGTCCGCACCTCGGTCACGGATCCCGGAGCCGCACTCGTCGGCGTCGCGCGAGCCGCGTGGGCGGTGTGCCAGGAGCACCTCGCCGCGCTCCTCGGAGGGAGCGACGGCATCGCCCGCCGGCTCGCGCAGGCCGGCCGCGACACCGACGTCGCGGCCTTCCGGGGACGCCAGCTCGCGGCGGCGCTCGCCGGCACGGCCGCCGGCGGCGCGGTCGTCGTCGTGCTCGCGCTCGCCGGCGCCGCGACAGGGCAGGCGCTCGCCCTCCCGGTCGCGGGAGCGGTCGCGGGCGCGATCGGGGCCGATCTCCTGCTCGGCGCGCGGGCCAGGGCGCGGATGGAGCGCATCGGCGACGAGCTCCCCACGGTGCTCGACTTCCTCGCGCTGTGCCTCTCGGCGGGGGAGGGGATCTTCGACAGCATCGCGCGCGTCGCCATGCTCGGGAGCGGCGAGCTGTCCCTCGAACTGCGCCGCGTCGTCCTCGACGTCCGCACCGGGTCGACGCTGCCCGATGCGCTCGCCGCGCTGGCGCGCCGCCTCCCGTCGCCGGCGCTGGACCGCACGGTCGAGCACCTCGTCGCGGCGATCGACCGCGGGTCCCCGCTCTCCCAGACGCTGCAGGCTCAGGCCTCCGATGCCCGCGAGGACGCGAAGCGCGCCCTCATCGAGAAGGCGGGGCGCAAGGAGATCCTCATGCTCCTCCCGCTCGTCTTCGGCCTGCTGCCTCTCAGCGTCCTGTTCGCCGTGTTCCCCGGAATCGTCATGCTGCGCCTCGGCATCGGCTGAGCGCTCGAGAAAGGAAAACCCATGAGCATCACCGACATGGTCGTCCGCGCACGCACGGCGTGGGGCGACGTGCTCCACGATCTCAAGCGCGACGAGCGCGGCGACGTGCCCGGCTGGGTCCTCATCACCCTGATGTCGGCCGGGCTCGTCGTCCTCATCTGGGCGCTCGCAGGCCCCGCGCTCACGGGGCTCTTCGAACGCGCCATCTCCAGCGTCAACGGGATCTGACGATGGCGGTCGTCGCGATCCGCGACGACGAGCGCGGGTCGGCTGTCGTCGAGTTCGTCCTCGTCGGCGCCCTCCTCACCGTGCTGACCCTCGCGGTCCTCCAGCTCGGCATCGCCGTGCACGTGCGCAACATGATCCACGACGCCGCGGTCGAGGGCGCCTACCATGCCGCCCTCGCCGACGTGGGAGCAGAGGGCGGCGTCGCCCGGACGAGGGCCGTCATCGAGCGCGCCGTCGGCGCCGGCTACGCGCAGGACGTCACGGCGCAGTACGACGGGCACGACGTCCTCGTCACGGTGCGCGCCGCCATCCCCGTCGTGGGACTCATCGGCGTGCCCGGCACGTGGGAGGTGACCGCGCGTGCTCCCGCCGAGACGATCGGATGATCCAGCGGACGAGCGCGGGTCGGCCGCCCTGGAGTTCCTCGTGGGCGGGCTGCTGCTCCTCGTGCCGCTCGCGTACCTCGTCGTGATGCTCGGGAGCGTGCAGGAGCACGCCCTCGGCGTGGAGGCCGCCGCACGGCACGCCGCCCACGTGCTCGCGCGCTCGGACGGCCACGCCGAGGGCATCGGCGAGGTGCAGCGCGTCATCGCGGCCGTCGCCGTCGAGTACGGCATGGACCCGGCTGCGCTCGAGGTCGCCGTCACGTGCCCCGGTGCGCACAGCGGATGCCCGGAGCCCGGGACGACGGTCGTCGTCACCATCGCCGCGCAGGTGCCCCTGCCGTTCATCCCTCCCGTCCTCGGGCTCGACCAGCTCGCCTCCTTCCCCGTCGAGGCGACCTCCGCGCAGCGGGTGTCGCGGTTCTGGGACGGATCGTGAGATCGCCCCGCGGCGACGAGGCCGGCAGCATCCTGCCTCTCGCCATCGGATACGCGGTGCTCGCGATCGCGCTCATCGTCGTGTGCGCCGATGCCACGGCCCTCCATCTCGCGCAGAAGCGCCTCGACGCGCTCGCCGCCTCTGCCGCGCTCGCCGCAGCCGACGGCTTCGCGCTCTCCGTCGAGGGCGGCGCCGTGCGCGCCCGTCTCGACGACGCGCGCGTGGCGGAGCAGGCGGCCGCCCTCCTCGCCGCGACGGGCGACGACACCGCGCTCGTCTCGGCGGAGACTCCCGACGGCGTCTCCGCGCGCGTCACCGTCGCGACCGTGTGGCATCCGCCGATCGTGAGCATCGTCGTCCCGGGCGGCATCCCCCTCGAGGCGACCGCCACGAGCCGCACCGGCCTGGAGTGAGGCGACTCGCGTAACGGAACGGGCCGCGGTGCGTCTCATGTACGGAGACTCCCGCCGAGAGGAACGACATGGACCCCCGCAGCACCGGATCGTGGCCCCTGCCCGCCGCCGTCGAGACCGAGACCGACCCGCCCGCCCGTCTCGTCGTCGCCCTCACGAGCGCGGCCGTCGTCGCGGTCGCGCTCGCCGCGGCGACGGCGATCGTCGTCATCGTGTCGGTCTGAGCGCCGTCACCTCCCGCGCGGAGGCGCGTAGCGCGGCACGTACCGGAGGAACGCGCCCGCGCCGACGAGCCCGATGACCCCCACGACCGCCGTCGCGACCGGCAGCGACGCCGCGGCCGTGATCGCCGACACGACGAGCGGCGTGAGCGCCGCCCCGCCGTCGGTCAGCGTGCGCCACGAGCCGAGGAACGGCGCGGGATCGGTCTTCGGGGCGACGTCGGCGCCGAGCGTCAGCAGGATGCCCGACGAGAGCCCGTTGCCGACGCCGATGACGAGGGCGAGCACGCCGAACCACATCACCGACGTGTCGAGGTCGTGCGTGAACGCGAGCGCGCCGAACCCCGCGCCCATGAGCAGCATCGCCGGGACGGCGGCCCACAGCCGGCCGAAGCGGTCCATGACCTGCCCGCTCACGTAGAACAGAGAGAACTCCACGGCGCCCGCGACGCCCACGACGAGCGCGAGCGTCTGCGAGTCGAGGCCGATCGACACGCCCCACAGCGGCAGCACCGCCTGCCGCGCCGACCGCACGGCCGAGAGCGAGGCCGCCGTCGTGCCGAGCCGGGCGAGCAGCCCGCGGAACCGCCACATCGTGCGCAGCACGCCGGGGCTCCTCGCGCCGCCCGTCCGCGCCGTCGCCACCGCTCCCGTGACGGGTTCGCCCGTGTCCTCCGCCTCGTCGGGGACGACGCCGCGCTCCGCCGGAGCGGCGGCCGTCCGCTCCGCCTCGAGCGCCTTCTGCTCCGGATCGGGACCGAACGCGACGAGCGCCGCGACGCCCAGCAGACACGCCCCGAAGAACCACACCGACGCGATCTCGTCGTCGAAGAGCGCCAGCAGTCCCGCCGAGACGAACGGCCCCGTGAATCCGCCGAGCCGGAACGATCCGCCGACGAGGGCGAGCGCACGCGCGCGGAAGCGATACGGCACGCGCGTCGTCATGAAGGTGTGGCGCGCGACCGCGAACGACGACGCGCAGAACCCGAGGAGGAAGACAGACAGGCCCAGCACGCCGATGCTCGGCGCGACGAGCATGCCGGCGATGCCCGCGAGCGACGCGAGCGCGGCGATGAGCATCGTCCACCGCTCGCCGACGCGCGACACGAGCCATCCGGCGGGGATGTTGCCCGCCAGCTGCCCGACGACGATGGCGGCCGAGATGAGCGCGGCCACCGCGAGGTCCGCGCCCTGCCGTGCCGCGAGCGCCGGCAGGAGCGGCAGGATGGCACCCTGCCCGAGCGAGTAGAGGGCCGTCGGGCCGTACACCATGGGGGCGTAGCGCCGGAGCGCGTCGAACCCGGCGTCGTCGGATCCGGTTCGCGTGCTCATCGCCCACCAACTTACGCCCCGCGGCAGGATAGGCTGGATCGTCATGCTTGAGTTCGATCCTTCCGCCGAGATCCAGGCGCTGCGCACCACGTTCGACAACATCCGCGAGGTGGTGGACGTCGACGCCGTGCGCGCCGACATCGCTCGCCTGGAGCAGGAGGCGGCCGCCCCCGGGTTGTGGGACGACACCGCCAACGCGCAGAAGGTCACGAGCGCGCTGAGCCACCGTCAGTCCGACCTCGCGCGCATCACGGCCGTCGAGCGCCGCCTCGACGACCTCGAGGTGCTCGTCGAGCTCGCCAACGAGATGGGCGACGAGGACTCCGTCGCCGAGGCGCAGAAGGAGATCGCCGACCTCGAGCGCGTCATCGGCGACCTCGAGGTGAAGACCCTGCTCGACGGCGAGTACGACGAGCGGTCAGCCGTCGTCACGATCCGCTCCGGCGCGGGCGGCGACGACGCGACCGACTTCGCCGAGATGCTCATGCGCATGTACCTGCGCTGGGCCGAGCGCAACAAGTACCCCGTGAAGGTCATGGACACGTCGTACGCGGAGGGCGCCGGCATCAAGTCGGCCACCTTCGAGGTCGACGCGCCGTACGCCTACGGCATCCTCTCCGTCGAGGCCGGCACGCACCGGCTCGCGCGCATCAGCCCGTTCGGCTCCGCCGACAAGCGCCAGACGAGCTTCGCCGCCGTCGAGGTCATCCCCGTCATGGAGGAGGCGCAGGAGGTCGAGATCCCGGAGAACGACATCCGCGTCGACGTCTTCCGCTCCTCGGGCCCCGGCGGCCAGTCGGTCAACACGACCGACTCCGCCGTCCGCATCACGCACCTCCCGTCGGGCATCGTCGTGTCGATGCAGAACGAGAAGTCGCAGATCCAGAACCGCGCGGCCGCCATGCGCGTCCTCCAGACGCGCCTGCTCCTCCTCCAGCGGGAGGAGGAGGCCGCGAAGAAGAAGGAGCTCGCCGGCACCATCACGGCGAGCTGGGGCGACCAGATGCGCTCCTACTTCCTCTACGGGCAGCAGCTCGTGAAGGACCTCCGCACGGGCTACGAGGTGGGCAACCCCGCCGTCGTGTTCGACGGCGACATCGACGGCCTGATCAACGCCGGCATCCGGTGGCGCAAGCGCAAGGTCGAGGACTGAGCCTCTGACGCCGGGCCGACGCCCGGCGTTCACACCGCATCGGCCGCCGCGTCCGCGTCCGTTCATCGGGGGCGGGGACGCTCGCAGCCGTGAGCCGTGTCCGGGGCCCCGCGCGGGGCCGCGCCCTCGCCGTCCTCCTCCTCGCCGCGATCGCCGTCCCCGCCTGCGCGACCCCCGCGCCGCCTCTCGCGGCGCAGAGCACGGGCGACGTCGTCATCGACGAGGTCGTCGCCGGCACCTCCGCCGATCCGGACGCCTCGTCCGTCGAGCTGCGGAACCTCTCCGCCCACGCCGTCGACCTGTCCGGATGGCGCCTGTACCGCTGCACGGGCGAGGGCACGCGGCTCGGCGAGTCCGAGGTCGAGGCCGACCTCGCTGGCGTCGTCCTCGCCGCGGGCGAGCGCCTCGTCATCGGCTCTGCGGGCGGCGATCGCGCGCTGCGGGGGCCGTTCTCGGCGGATGGCTACGGGCTCGTCCTGGAGGACGCCCGGCACCTGCCCGTGGACGCTTTCGCCGCCTATCCGCGGGCGCCATGGCCCACCGACAGCGAGTGCGGGGCGCACGGCACCGTCCCCGACACGCTCGCCGCGGGGCTCGACGAGAGCTGGCAGCGCGTCGCGCGCACGGGCGATCCCGACGTCGACTGGGTGCGCACCCGCTCGACGCCGGGCGCACAGGGAGCGGTCGTGGCCGCCGCCTCCGCGCCATCCGTCGTCATCGCCGAGATCGCGCCCGCGGGCCCTGCCGCGGCCGACGACGACGTCGTCGAGCTCGCCAACGCGACGGACGCCGCGGTCGACCTCTCGGGCTGGAGCCTCTACCGGTGCACGCGCGACGGATCGCTCACGGCCGGCACCCGTCAGGTCGTCTTCGCCGACGGCACGGCGATCGAGCCCGGCGAGCGCCTCGCCGTGGGCGGGCCGGGATACGCCGGCGCCGCCGACGTCCGCACGGCGACCTCGCTCGCCGACACCGTGTCGGGCGCCCTCCTCGTGACGGACGACGGCGTGCGCGTCGACGGCGTGACGATCTCCGCCCACGCCGACACGGCCTGCCAGACGGGCGACGAGAAGCTCCCGGCCGTGCTCGATCACCGCACGGGGGAGAGCTGGCAGCGCGCGGACGGCACGGGCGACTGGATCGTCGCTCCGCGTACGCCCGGCGAGCGGAACGCCGACGCCGACAGCCGCGTCGCGACGGACTTCGCCTATCCCGCGGAGCCGGGGGTCGCGATCAGCGAGATCGCCACCGACCCGGTCGTGGCCGAACTCGATTCGCCCCGGAACCTCGTCGAGCTCGCGAACTACGGCGCCGAGCCCGTCGCGATCGGCGGATGGCGGCTCATCGGCTGCGATGCCGACGGCTTCCGCGAGCGCGCGGTGCTCGCGGAGATCCCCGCGGGGGAACGACTGGCCCCCGGCGCGACCTGGACGGCGACGGCGGAGGACGGTCTCGCCCATCCGCTCGGCTATCAGGGGTCGGGCGTCTGGCTGGAGGACACGGAGGGCGCGCGCGTCGACAGCGTCGGGATCTTCCACGCCAACGAGCTCGACGCGCCCGTCGACGTCGCGAGCCCCTGCACCAAGGGGCTCGCGCTCTCGACCTTCGGCGTCGACCGGCTCGCGGGGGAGACATGGCAGCGCGCGGCCTTCACGGGCGACGACGCGACCGACTTCGTCCCCGCCCGGGCGACGCCCGACGCGGCGCCGCTGCGAGAGCGGGCCGACGTGCTGAGCGCCCGGGCGCAGGAGCGCATCGCCGCGACCGTGCCCGTGACGGCGGTCGACGAGGAGCCGACGCCGACGGACGCATCGGCCGAGGGCGTCGACACGGCGATCACGGCGGTCTGGGCGGGAGCGGCGGACGGACCGCTCGCCGGGCGGGCCGGTGCGGACGAGCGGCCGCTCGACGCCTCTGCCGCCGCGCTAGACGCCGCCGACGACGGCTGGGCGCATCCGTTCCTGCGGTTCGAGCTCGCAGCCGGCTCCTCCGGTCGCGTCGCGTGGTCCGGTGTCGTCACGGGCCCCGCTCCCGTGCGGCTGTCGGCATGGACGGACGGCGGATGGCGCGCACTCGACGAGCGGACGGCATCCGCCGACGGCACGGTGACGCTGGCGGGCGAGCTCCCCTCCGGTGCGGACGCGGTGCTCGTGCAGATCGTGCCGCGCACCGAGGCCATCCGCGACGCCGCCGACGGGCTCGCGGATCCCTCCGACTACGACCTCGCCCTCAGCCACCTCACGGACACGCAGTACCTGACGGAAGCGCATCCGGCCGTCGCGCTCGAGCAGGCGGCCTGGGTCGCCGCGAACGCCGAGGCCCGGCGCATCGCGTTCGCCGTGCACACGGGCGACCTCGTGCAGAACTGGGTCGACGCGGCGCAGGACCCCGCGAGGGCGGAGCGCGAGTTCGCGCTCGCCTCCGCCGCTCAGGCCGTCATCGAGGGAGCGGGAGTGCCCGTGAGCACGCTGCCGGGAAACCACGACAGCAAGCGCGGCGCCACCGTCGACCTGTACAACGACTGGTTCGGCCCGGACCGGTACGCCGACGACCCCGCCTTCGGCGGCGCCATCGCGCCCGACGACGCGAGCGCGAGCTGGTCGTCGTTCACGGCGGCGCGCGCGGAGTTCGTCGTGCTCTCGCTGCCCTACGCGTACGGGGAGCGGGAGCTCGCCTGGGCGGAGGGGGTCGTCGCCGGCCACCCGCACGCCAACGTCATCGTCGCGACGCACGAGCACCTGCTGCCGGAGGACGGCTCAGCCGACGCCGAGCGCGCCACCTCGAACCGCTGGGTGTCGCGCGCCGACGAGCTGTGGGAGCGCATCGTGGCGCCGAACCGCAACGTCGTGCTCGTGCTCTCGGGCCACTACCACGGGCTCGCCCGCATCGAGACGGCCGACGCGGGAGGCATCCCCGGACACGACGTCGTCGAGATCCTCGGCGACTACCAGGACTTCCGCACGTCGACCGGCATGCGCGCGACCGGGTTCCAGAGGATCCTCCAGGTGGCGGTCGCGTCCGGCGAGATCGCCGTCGACACGCTCTCGACGACGCTCGGGGAGCGGACGAGCGCCCCCTACGACTACCCGCAGGCCGTCGAGGACGACGGGCGGGACACGACGGGCTCGTCGGATCGGCCGTGGCGGATCGTCGCGGAGGGTCTCCAAGGGCGGTACGACGCCGCAGACGACGACTTCCGCGTGACGGTCCGGCTGCAGTACGCCAAGGGCCTCGAGACGACGGGGATCGTCCTGGACTGAGCTTGTACGCTGGCAGCATGCCGTCGCGCGAAGATGACGCCCTCTCCTGGGAGGGCGACGACGACCCCACCCTCCGCCCCGGCGGCGACACGCCGGCGACCGGCGCGTCCGACGACGCACCGGCTCTGCCCGCAGGATGGCGCGCGGTCGGCGCCGGCAGCGAGACGGTTCCCGAGGAGGCCGCAGCCGAACCGGCCCCGGCACAGGGTCTCGGGAACGTCGCCCTGGTCTCCCTCGGCCTGCTCGGCGGCGTCTACCTCTTCTGGACGATCGGATGGGTCCTCGGGACCACACGCCTCGCGGCGTGGGTGCAGTCGGGCACCGACGCCGTGGCCGACGTCATGTTCCAGGCGAGCATGTGGCTCGCGATCGCGACGCCCGCCGCCTGGTTCGCGGCGGTCCTCGTCCTGACCCGCCGCGCGGCGACCTGGAAGCGCATCGTGCTCCTGCTCGCGGGCGCCGTCGTGCTCGTGCCGTGGCCTTTCCTCATGTCCGGGTCGTTCATCGTGGTGGGAGCGTGACGCGCATGGCCGTGGAGACCCCGAAGAAGCGCACGCCCGTCTGGGTCGTGTCGGTCGTCGCCGGCGCGTTCGGGCTGCTCTACGCGTACGCCGTGTGGAGCGGCGTGTCGTACCTCGTGCTCTACGCGCAGATCGCGAGCCAGTACGGCACCTCGCTCACCCCGATGGCGGCCGTCGTCCTCGTGCTCGCCATCGCCGTCCCCGTCGTGCTGTTCTTCGTCGCGCTGTTCGCGGGGATGCGCCGCGGCGGCGCGGCGCTCGCCCTCCTCCTCGCGGGCGGACTCATGCTCACGGCCGTCTACTGGATGAACGCGCAGGCGTACACCGCGTCGACGGCGTTCCTCGCCGTCTGAGCGTCATCCCCCGCCGCGCGTCGGGTCGTGCCGCCGCCCTCCGATAGAGTGGGGCCGTCGCGCCCCCACGGCGTGTGGCGCGCAGCCCCGCCCCCGCGCGCCCGCGCACATACGCATCGAAGGATCCACCCGTGCCGAAGCCCGTCGTGCTCATCGCCGAAGAACTGTCCCCCGCAACGATCGAGGCGCTCGGCCCCGACTTCGACATCCGCCATGTGGACGGGACCGACCGCCCCGCCCTGTTCGACGCCCTGAGCGACGCCGACGCCATCCTCATCCGCTCGGCGACGAAGGTCGACGAGGAGGCCCTCGCGCACGCGCCGAAGCTCAAGGTCGTCGCCCGCGCGGGCGTGGGCCTCGACAACGTCGACATCAAGGCCGCGACGACGGCCGGCGTCATGGTCGTCAACGCGCCGACGTCGAACATCATCTCCGCCGCCGAGCTCACGTGCGGGCACATCCTGAGCCTCGCCCGCCACATCCCGGCCGCCCGCGCCTCGCTCGGGGCGGGGGAGTGGAAGCGCAGCGCGTACACGGGGACGGAGCTCTTCGAGAAGACGCTCGGCGTCGTCGGCCTCGGCCGCATCGGCGCGCTCGTCGCCGCCCGCATGCAGGGCTTCGGGATGCGCGTCGTCGCCTTCGACCCCTACGTCACCTCGGCGCGCGCCCAGCAGCTCGGCGTCGAGCTGCTGAGCCTCGACGAGCTCGTCGCCCAGGCCGACTTCCTCACGATCCACATGCCGAAGACGCCCGAGACGACCGGCATGATCGGCGCGGCGCAGCTGAAGGCCATGAAGCCGACGGCGTACGTCGTGAACGTCGCCCGCGGCGGCCTCATCGACGAGGCGGCGCTCACGGGGGCTCTCGCGGCAGGAGAGATCGCGGGAGCCGGCCTCGACGTCTTCACGAGCGAGCCGCCGGCCGACACCTCGCTCACGGGACTCCCCAACGTGGTCGCG
Organism: Microbacterium gilvum; assembly: GCF_039543865.1. Taxonomy (NCBI): domain Bacteria; kingdom Bacillati; phylum Actinomycetota; class Actinomycetes; order Micrococcales; family Microbacteriaceae; genus Microbacterium; species Microbacterium gilvum. The sequence goes on from NZ_BAABKO010000001.1 coordinate 283,435, forward strand.
ACGCCGCACCTCGGGGCGTCGACCGACGAGGCGCAGGAGAAGGCGGGCGTCTCGGTCGCGAAGTCGGTCAAGCTCGCGCTCGAGGGCGACCTCGTCCCCGACGCGGTCAACGTCGCCGGCGGTGTCATCGACCCGTTCGTGCGCCCCGGCATCGCGCTCGTCGAGAAGCTCGGCCAGGTGTTCAGCGGCCTCGCGACCTCGGCGCTCACGAGCCTCGACATCGAGGTGCGCGGCGAGCTCGCCGACTACGACGTGAGCGTGTACCGCCTCGCGGCGCTCAAGGGCGTGCTCTCGAACGTGGTGAGCGAGAACGTCTCCTACGTCAACGCCCCCCTGTTCGCCGAGCAGCGCGGCATCGAGACGCGTCTCATCGTCGAGAAGGAGAGCCCCGAGTACCGCAACATCACCATCCTGCGCGGAGCCCTCTCCGACGGCACGGTGCTCACGGTGGCGGGCACGCTCGCCGGGACGCGCATGGTGCAGAAGATCGTCGGCATCAACGGCCACGAGGTCGAGGTCCCGATCGACCGCCACCACGTCGTCATGCTGTACACCGACCGCCCCGGCATCGTCGCGGTCTACGGGCAGCGGTTCGGCGAGGCGGGGATCAACATCGCGGGCATGCAGATCGCACGCCGCGAGGCGGGCGGCCAGGCGCTCTCGGTCCTGACGGTCGACTCGCGCGTGCCCGACGAGCTGCTCGCCGAGGTGGGCGCCGCGATCGACGCGTCGGTCATCCGCCAGATCGAGATCTCCGAGGTCTGATCGTCCGACCGCGACGCGCCCCCGAGCTCCGGCTCAGGGGCGCGTCGCCGTCCGCACGAGCGCGATGAGCGCGTCGAGCGCCGCGCCCGTCGGAACCGGCCCCGGCACGTCGTTGAGCAGCGCCGAGTTGATGTAGAGCCCGTCGCTCAGGAGCAGCACGAGGTCGAGCGCCGCCTGGTCGCGCACATGGGGGCGGATGGCGTCGGCCCATGCCTCCCGAAGCTCGGCGAGTGCGGCGGTCGCCTTCGCGCTGCCGCCGTGGGCGAGCCTGCCCGCCGCCGAGATGGCGCGGTCGAACGGGCTCCCGACATGACCTGAGGTGGCGAGGAAGTAGTCGACGGGGCCGGACGGGGCCGTCTGCATGGCTTCCAGGTCCTGCGCCGCGAGCGCGTGCAGGCGGTCGAGGAGACCCGTGTCGAGCGCGTCGCGCGAGCCGAAGTGGTAGAGCAGGCCGCCCTTCGACACCCCTGCCCGTCGAGCGACGGCGTCGAGCGTGGCGGCGCGCGCGCCGTCTTCGATGAGGATCGCCTCGAACGCGTCGAGGACCTTGTCGCGGGCCCTGGGCGGTCGGCTCATGTGGACGAGCCTCTCATGTCGCCGCTCAGCAGGTGCACAGCCATCCCAATTACTGTACCATCTGGACGGTATAGAAACGGATGGCGACATGAGCACCACGACGCAGACGACCACGACCCCGATCGCGCACGAGCGCGTCGGATGGCGCGCCTGGGCGGCGCTCGCCGTGCTGATGCTCCCCGTGCTCCTCGTGTCGATCGACAACACGATCCTCAACTTCGCGCTCCCGGCGATCGCGCGCGACCTCGAGCCGACGGCTGCCGAGCAGCTCTGGATCATCGACGCGTACTCGCTCGTGCTCGCCGGCCTGCTCGTGACGATGGGCTCCTTCGGCGACCGGTTCGGCCGGCGGCGCCTCCTGCTCATCGGCGCCGTCGGCTTCACCGCCGTGTCGGTGCTCGCGGCGTTCGCGCCGACGGCGGGATGGCTCATCGCGGCGCGCGCGGGCATGGGCCTCTTCGGCGCGACGCTCATGCCGTCGACCATGTCGCTGCTGCGGTCGATCTTCCCGAACCGCGACCAGCGGCGCATCGCCGTGGCGGTCTGGGCGGGGATGTTCTCCGCGGGCGGCGCGCTCGGCCCCATCGTCGGCGGCTTCCTCATCGAGCACTTCCCGTGGCAGAGCGTCTTCCTGCTCGCCGTGCCGATGCTCGTGCTCCTGCTCGTGCTCGCGCCGTTCCTCGTCGCCGAGAGCCGCGACCCGCACCCCGGCCGCATCGACGTCGCGAGCATCGTGCTGTCGATGCTCGCGCTCGGGCCCGTCGCCTACGGCATCAAGGAGATCGCCGTCCACGGTGCCGCGGGGGTGCTCCCCCTCGCGATCGGCGGGATGTTCGGATGGCTCTTCGTGCGGCGTCAGCGGCGCATGGCCCAGCCGATGCTCGACATGTCGCTGTTCCGACGCGCGGCGTTCAGCGGCTCGCTCCTCGTCAACCTGTTCAGCGTCATCGCGATGGTCGGGTTCCTCTACTTCGTCTCCCAGCACCTCCAGATGATCGTGGGGCTGAGCCCGATCGAGGCGGGCCTCGCGCTCCTCCCCGGGGCGGTCACCTCCATCGCCGGCGGGTTCGCCGTCACGCCGATCGCCCGGCGCGTTCGGGCATCCGTCGTCATCCCGGTCGCGCTCGTGCTCTCGTTCGCGGCGTACCTCATCGTGGCGTTCGCGGGCGCCCACGACGTGGGGATGCTCGTCGTGGGCTTCGCGCTCCTCGGCGCGGGGATCGGCGCGGCCGAGACCGTGTCCGGCGAGCTCATCCTGGCGAACGCGCCGGTCGAGAAGGCGGGTGCCGCGAGCGCGGTGTCGGAGACCGCCTACGAGCTCGGGGCGGTGCTCGGCACGTCGATCCTCGGCGGCATCCTCACGGCGTGGTATCGGGGCGCGCTCGTCGTGCCGGACGGCGTGCCCGCAGAGCTGGCCGCTCACGCGCAGGAGACCCTCGCGGGCGCCGTCAACGCGGCGCAGACGATCGGCGGCACCACGGGCGATGCGCTGCAGGCGGCCGCCGCCGCGGCGTTCGACGGCGGCGTCACGGTGACCTCGCTCATCGGCGCCGGCCTCGTCGTGCTGGCGATGGCGATCGCGGCGACTACCCTGGGAGGACGCCGCGACCGCGCTCCGCGCTGAGCCCCGCGCGGCGGATGAGAACTGCCGAAGGAGAGCAATGCCGCGCGTCGTGAAACTGGCCGTCATCCCGGGCGACGGGATCGGCCCCGAGGTCATCGCCGAAGCCGAGAAGGTGCTCGACGCCGTGACGGCGGGGGGCGACGTCTCCTTCGAGAAGACCCGCTTCTCGCTCGGCGCCGGCCGCTTCCTCGAGACGGGCGACACCCTCACCGACGACGACCTCTCGGCCATCGCCCGGCACGACGCGATCCTCCTCGGCGCCGTCGGCGGTGTGCCGGGCGACCCCCGCCTCAAGGACGCCAACATCGAGCGCGGGCTGCTGCTGCGGCTGCGCTTCGCGCTCGACCACTACGTCAACCTCCGGCCGTCGAAGCTCTACGCGGGGCAGGCGGGGCCGCTCGCCGAGCCGGGCGACATCGACTTCGTCGTCGTCCGCGAGGGCACGGAGGGGCCCTATGTCGGCAACGGCGGCGCCATCCGTCAGGGCACGCCCCACGAGGTCGCCAACGAGACGAGCGTCAACACGGCGTACGGCGTCGAGCGCGTCGTGCGGTACGCGTTCGACCTCGCCGAGCGCCGCGACAGGCGGCTCACGCTCGTGCACAAGACGAACGTCCTCGTGAACGCCGGCTCGCTGTGGAAGCGGATCGTCGACGAGGTGGCGGGGGAGCACCCCGACGTGGCCGTAGACTATCTGCACGTCGACGCCGCGACGATCTTCCTGGTCACGAACCCGGGTCGCTTCGACGTCATCGTCACCGACAACCTCTTCGGAGACATCCTCACAGACCTGGCCGGCGCCGTCACCGGTGGCATCGGCCTGGCAGCCTCGGGCAACATCAACCCCGACGGCGCCTTCCCCTCGATGTTCGAGCCCGTGCACGGCTCCGCCCCCGACATCGCGGGCTCCCAGAAGGCCGACCCCACCGCGGCGATCGGCTCCGTCGCGCTCCTCCTCGACCACCTCGGCCTCCGAGAGGAGGCGGATCGCGTATCGCGCGCGATCGAGGAGGACATCGCCGCACGGTCGGGCGCCCGCTCGACGTCCGAGATCGGCGACGCGATCGCCGCCCGCGTGCAGACGATCCGCTGACAGCCCCGGCTGAGCCCACACGGCAGAACACGCACCGTGCAGACAGGAACACATTCATGACCGACACCACCGCACTCGACTTCGCCGTGACGAGGAACCTCGCGGCCGCATCGCCCGCGCAGCGCGCGCAGCTGCTCGAGGACCCCGGCTTCGGCACCGTCTTCACCGACCACATGGTCGACATCTGCTGGTCGGAGAAGGGCGGATGGCACCGGCCGCGCGTGCAGCCGTACGGCCCCATCAGCCTGTCTCCCGCCGCGGCCGTGCTGCACTACGCACAGGAGATCTTCGAGGGGCTGAAGGCGTACCGCCACGCGGACGGCGGCATCTACAGCTTCCGGCCCGAGCAGAACGCCCTCCGCCTGCAGCGCAGCGCGCGACGGCTCGCGATGCCGGAGCTGCCCGTGGAGTACTTCCTGCAGTCGCTGCGCGAGCTCATCGCCGTCGACGGCGCCTGGGTGCCGGAAGGGGAGGGGCAGACCCTCTACCTGCGTCCGTTCATGTTCGCCAAGGAGGCCTTCCTCGGCGTCCGCCCGGCGCACAAGTACGCGTACTACCTCATCGCGAGCCCGGCGGGGTCGTACTTCACGGGCGGCGTGAAGCCGGTCTCGATCTGGCTCAGCGAGAACTACGCCCGCGCGGCGAAGGGCGGAACGGGCGCGGCGAAGACGGGCGGCAACTACGCCGCGAGCCTGCTGCCGCAGTCGGAGGCGTACGAGCAGGGGTGCGACCAGGTCGTGTTCCTCGACGCCGACGGCAACATCGAAGAGCTCGGCGGCATGAACATCGTGTTCGTGAAGAAGGACGGCACCCTCGTGACGCCCGCATCCGAGACCATCCTCGACGGGATCACGCGCAACTCCCTCCTCGAGCTCGCCGAGGCCCGCGGCCACGCCGTCGAACGCCGCGCCGTGTCGCTGCGGGAATGGCGCGAAGGCGTGGCATCGGGCGACATCGCCGAGGTGTTCGCCTGCGGCACGGCAGCCGTCGTCACGCCCATCGGCGCCCTCAAGGGCGCAGGGTTCGACGATGCGCAGCCCATCGGCGAGCTCGGCCTGTCGCTGCGGCAGGAGCTCACCGACATCCAGTACGGCCGCCGCGAGGACACGCGCGGCTGGCTGACGCGACTCGACGCCTGAGCACGCACGGCGACGCCCGCCCGGGAGACCCTCCCGGGCGGGCGTCGCCGTGTCGCGGCTAGGCTGGGCGGGTGAAGATCGCGCGGTTCAGCCACAACGACGCCATCACCTACGGGATCGTGGACGGGTCCGAGCTCGTCGTCCTCGCGGGCGATCCGATGTTCGCCGGGTACGAGACGACCGGCGTGCGCGTCCCGATCGCCGACGTCGCCCTGCTCGCGCCCGTCATCCCCCGGTCGAAGATCGTCGCGGTGGGTCGCAACTACCGCGACCATGCCGCCGAGCTCGGCAACGAGGTGCCGAAGCAGCCGCTGCTGTTCTTCAAGCCCAACACCTCCGTGATCGGCCCGGGGGACTCGATCGTGCGCCCGCCGCAGACGCAGGACACCCACTTCGAGGGCGAGCTCGCGGCCGTCATCGGCCGCATCGCGAAGAACGTGAAGGCGGAGGACGCCCTCGACGTCGTGTTCGGCTTCACGATCGCGAACGACGTCACCGCCCGCGACCTGCAGAAGCCCGACGGGCAGTGGGCGCGCGCGAAGGGCTTCGACACGTTCTGCCCCGTCGGCCCCGCCATCGAGACGGAGTTCGATCTCGCGAACGGCGGCATCACGACGCGGCTCAACGGCGAGGTCGTGCAGCAGGCGCCGTTCAGCGACATGATCTTCGATCTGCCCACGATCATCGAGTACGCGTCCGCCGCGTTCACCCTGCTCCCGGGCGACCTCATCCTCACGGGGACGCCGGCGGGCGTCGGGCCGTTCGCGGCCGGCGACGTCATCGAGGTGGAGGTGCCGGGCATCGGCATCCTCCGCAACACCGCCCGAGACGCCGTGTGAGCGCCGCAGCGCCCGACGTCGCGGAGCTGCAGCGGCGCGTCGTCCGGGTGCTGTCGCTCGGGCAGGTGCTCGGCGGGGTCGCCTTCGGCGCGACGATCTCGCTCGGCGCGCTCCTCGCCGCCGACATCTCGGGCGAGGACGCCCTCTCCGGCTTCGCGACGGCGTCGGTGACCCTCGGCGCCGCGCTCTGCGCCATCCCGCTCGCGCGGCTCGCCGGCGCGCGGGGGAGGCGCGTCGCCCTGACGCTGGGCAACGCGTTCGCGCTCGCCGGCATCGCGCTCGTCATCACGGCGGCCGGGGTGCGCCTGTTCCCCCTGCTCCTCGTCGGCATCGTGCTCATCGGCGCAGGCAATGCCGGCAATCTCCAGTCGCGCTTCGCGGCGACCGACCTCTCGACGGGTGAGCGGAGGGCGCGCGACCTCGCGACGGTGGTCTGGTCGACGACGGTCGGCGGCGTGGCAGGACCTCTCCTCCTCACCCCTGGCGAGGCCATCGGCGCGGCGATCGGGATGCCGCCCCTCACGGGCGCGTACCTCTTCTCGATCGCCGCGCAGGCGGCGGCCCTCGTGCTCTACCTCGTCGCGCTGCGACCCGATCCGCTCCTCACGGCGCAGCGCCTGGCGCGCGACGCCGGCGCGGAGCCGGGGCCACGGCGCGAGCGCGACCATCCGATCGCCGCGCGCTATGCGATCGCGGCTGTCGCCGCCTCGCACGTGGTCATGGCCGCCGTCATGGCGATGACGCCGCTGCATCTGCAGCACCTGTCGCACGCGGCGGACGGCGTCTCGCTCCTCGTCGGCCTCACGATCTCGCTCCACGTGCTCGGCATGTACGGCCTCTCGCCCGTCTTCGGCCGCCTCGCCGACCGGATGGGGCGGGTCGCGGTGATCGTGCTCGGGCAGGCCGTGTTCGCGGCCGCCCTCGTGACGGCGGCCATCTGGCCCGAGGAGCCCGCGGCCGTCGTCGTCGCGCTCGTCCTCCTCGGCCTCGGCTGGAGCGCGTCGACCGTCGCGGGCGCCGCGCTCCTCACGGAGGCGAGCCCTCTGGCCATCCGCCCCCGCAGGCAGGGGGTCAGCGACACCCTCATGACGGCGTGCGCCGCGGTCGGCTCCGTGCTCGCCGGCGTCGTGCTCGGCCAGTGGGGCTACGGCGTGCTCGCGCTCCTGGCGCTCGTTCTCGTGGCCGTCACGGCGGTGCTCTCCCCGTGGGGACGGATCGCCGCGGATTAGACTGGGGACGATGTCTGCTCCCGATCCCCGCACCACGACCGCCACCGGCGCCGACGTGCGCGTGCGCTTCTGCCCGTCGCCCACCGGCCTGCCCCACGTCGGCCTCGTCCGCACGGCCCTGTTCAACTGGGCCTACGCCCGCCACCACGGCGGCAAGCTGGTCTTCCGCATCGAGGACACCGACGCCGCACGCGACAGCGAGGAGAGCTACCGGCAGCTCCTCGACGCGCTGCGCTGGCTGCGCATCAACTGGGACGAGGGCGTCGAGGTCGGCGGACCGCACGCGCCCTATCGGCAGTCGCAGCGCCACGACATCTACCGCGACGTGCTCGACAGGCTCGTCGCAGCGGGCCTCGTGTACGAGAGCTTCTCGACGGCGGAGGAGATCGATGCCCGCAACGAGGCGGCCGGACGCGCGAAGCAGCTCGGCTACGACAACTTCGACCGCGACCTCACGGCGGAGCAGAAGGCCGCATTCCGTGCCGAGGGACGGCAGCCCGCGCTGCGGCTGCGCGTGCCCGACGAGGATCTCACGTTCGTCGACCTGATCCGCGGCGAGGTGACGTTCCCTGCCGGGTCGTTCCCCGACTTCGTCATCGTGCGCCCCAACGGCATCCCGCTGTACACGTTCGTGAACCCCGTCGACGACGCGCTCATGGGCATCACGCACGTGCTGCGCGGTGAGGACCTCATGCCGTCCACGGCGCGCCAGCTGTCGCTGTACCGGGCGCTCGTCGATGCCGGTGTGACGGAGTTCATCCCGCGGTTCGGGCACATGCCCCTCGTCCTGGGCGACGGCACGAAGAAGCTCTCCAAGCGCGACCCGCGTGCCGACCTGTTCCTGCAGCGCGAGAAGGGGATGATCCCCGAGGGTCTGCTGAACTACCTCGCACTGCTGGGCTGGTCCCTCTCGGCCGACCGCGACGTGTTCTCGCTCGACGAGTTTGTCGCCGCGTTCGACATCTCCGACGTCAACCCGAACCCGGCCCGCTTCGACCAGAAGAAGGCCGAGTCGATCAACGGCGACCACATCCGCATGCTCGCGGCCGACGACTTCGCCGCGCGTCTCGTGCCGTACCTGCAGGAGGCGGGCGTGCTGTCGCCCGAGCCGGCCGCCGAGGAGCGCGCGCTGCTCGCCGCGGCCGCGCCGCTCATCCAGGAGCGCCTCCCGCTGCTGGGCGACGCAGCCGGGATGATCGGCTTCCTGTTCGCGGACGACGTGACGTACGACGAGGACGCCGTCGCGGGGCTCCCCGAGAACGCCGGCGTGGTGCTGAACGCGTGCGTCGCGGCCCTCGAGGTCGTGCCGGAGGGCGGGTTCACGGCGCAGGCCGTGCAGGATGCCCTCGCGGGCGCTCTCGTCGAGGGGCTCGGGCTCAAGCCGCGCGTCGCCTACGGCCCCCCGCGCGTCGCGATCACCGGTCGCCGCGTGTCGCCGCCGCTGTTCGAGTCGATCGAGCTGCTGGGCAAGACCGAGTCGCTCCGCCGCCTCGGCGCGCTCGTCTCGAAGATCGGCTGACGGTCCGAGGAAGGCCCCCGGTTCGCCGGGGCCTTCCTCGGACGGCCGCTCCGCGCCGTCAGGCGCCGACGACGCGGCGGGCGAAGGCGAGAGCGGGGGAGAGGACCGCATCGGGATCCTCGAGCCCGCGCCACATGTGGCCCGCGCCGGGCACGCGCAGAAGCTCCGCATCCACTCCCGCCGCGACGAGGGCCGCGTGCAGCTCCTCGCTCTGCGCGAACGGCACGGCGTCATCCGCCGTGCCGTGGGCGATGTGGAAGGGCGGCGCGCCGGCGTGCACGCGGAGGGCGGGACTGGCGAGCCGCGCCGCCTCGGGCCTCTCTGCGACGATGCCGCCGATGAGTGCTTCCTCGCGGGTCGGTCGCTCCTCGTCGGCGCGCGGCGCCGGGAAGGCGAGGAGGTCGCTCGGGCCGTACCAGTCCACGACGCCTCGCACGCCAGGGCCATCCGTCAGGCCGGCGAGCGCCGCGAGGTGCGCGCCCGCCGACTCGCCCCACATTACGATGCGCGCGGGGTCGATGCCGTGGTCGGCGCCGCGAGCTCTGACCCACGTGAGTGCCGCCGTCACGTCGTCGAGCGGCGCGGGGAAGACCGCCTCGCCCGACAGCCGGTAGTCGACCGATGCGACGGCGAAGCCGGCGGCGGTGAGCCGCGGGAAGCCGTCCTCGACCGCGAACGTCGGGCAGAACATGCGCCTGCTGCCGACGCGCCATCCGCCGCCGTGCACGAACACGATGACGGGTGCGCCATCGGCGGCCGGCAGGTGCAGGTCGAGGCTGAGCGGGCGGAACCCGGGGCGGGTGTCGAAGACGACGTCCCGCACGACGCGCTCAGTCGAAGAGCTCATAGCCGTCGACGAAGTTGACGTCGTGCTCTGCGCCGGCGGCGGCCATCTGCGCGAACGAGGGGATGTGGAAGCGGTCGGGCTCGGGGATGCCGGGGATGTCGGTGGGCCGCCCGACGGCGCGGAAGAAATCGGTGAAGGGGGCGCTCGTCACGCCGAAGATGCGGCCCGTCTTCTCGATGCGGTACGAGTGGATGGTGCCCTTCGGCACGAAGCCGAAGCCACCGGCCTCGAGGATGCGCGTCTCGCGGAACCCGGTGCCGTCGTCCATCCACAGGCGGATGGCGCCCTCCAGCACGAAGAACGTCTCATGGGTGAGCGCGTGGAAGTGCGCTGGGGATGGCGGGGGCGTCGTTCGACACGGTGACCTCCTTGTCGGGGTGGATGGAGCCCTCCCAGCTTCGAGCCGGTCGACGGCTGAGGTCCACGTGCGAGCATCGCATGCGGGTTAGTCAGCGGCTAACATTGCGGCATGGAGGTGACGGCGACGCAGCTGAAGTATTTCGTCGCGGTCGCCGAGCACGGACACTTCGCGCGGGCCGCGGCCGCCCTGCGCATCTCGGGTCCGACGCTGAGCCAGCAGATCGCGCGCCTGGAGTCCGTCGTCGGTGCACGGCTCTTCGAGCGGTCGCCGCGGTCGGTGTCGCTCACGGAGAGAGGTGCGGAGCTGCTTCCCCTCGCGCGCGAGGCGCGTCGCGCGCATGCGGCGGTCGAGGAGTGGGCGGCGGCCGCTCCGTCGCGCGGGGTGCTGCGGGTCGGGGTCGTCGCCGCGGGCGCGGGCCCCGTCGTGAGCCGGGCGCTGGCAGAGGCGGTGGCGGCCGAGGCGGGACTGTCGGTGCAGGTCGTGCGGCTGGGGTTCTTCGACGGCGCGCAGGCGCTGCGCGACGACCTCGTCGACGTCGTCGTCGCACCCCCGTCGGGCGCGGACGAGGGCGGTGTCGTGTCGGAGCACATCGCGACCGAGCGGCGCGTGCTCGTCGTGCGCGACGATCATCCTCTGGCCGCGCGTGCGTCGGTCGGCATCGGGGAGACGGACGACCTGCCGTTCGTCGTGGTGGGTGCCGCCGAGAACGCGGTGCGCGCGTGGTGGCTCGTCGACCCGCGGCCGAGCGGGGCCCGCCCGAGGGTCGCCGGCGTCGCGGACGACGTCGAGGGGCTGCTCGAGCTGTGCGCCGCAGGGATCGGCGTCAACATCGCGGCGGAGTCGGTCGCCACGCACTACCGGCGCCCGGGTCTCGCGTGCGTGCCGATCGACGACATCGAGCCCGTTCCGATCCTCGTGAGCAGGAGGCGGGGGCGGAGCGATCGCGCCGTCGCGCTCTTCGTCGACGCGGCACGCCGGGCGGCGACGTGAGGGCGACACGCCATGCGCTCCGGCCCGGTTTGGCGGGTCCCGTCGCGTCGGGTAAGCTTGATCTTCGTTGCGGGGAAGCCCGCGGACACCATGGGGTATGGTGTAATTGGCAACACGGCTGATTCTGGTTCAGTTGTTCTTGGTTCGAGTCCAGGTACCCCAGCAAGACAGATGGCCCCGGGATTCCGCTTTAAGGCGGATTGCCGGGGCTCTTGCGTTGATGGGCGCGGGTCGCGCGATCCCCGCCGGACTCCCTCCGACGAGAACGTGACTGGCGGGGATAGCCTGCCTAGTTCCAGTCGATCATCGCCCCGCTGATGATGTTGTTGATGAGTCGCTCGATGAACACAACGACCTCTTCGCGACCTACGACGTAACCGGTCGGATGCCCGCAACGGTTCCTCGTCCTCAAGGCATCATCGAGAATGCTGCGCGCGTTCTTGTTGAACACTCCGGCGTCTTCGCAGATCAGCAGAAGATTCCCGTCGTTGACGTACAGGAGATCGCTCTTCTTCTTGATCTTTCGGTAGAAGCTCGCCTTCTCGTAACGCTTAAAGTTCTCCGATTCGAGCAGCTTGAACCCCTGGCGATGCCCCTCGATCACCGAGTAGATGTGCTCAATAGTTGCCGCCCACACCATGAGCACTGCACCGCGATACGCGCCAGCTTCGTAACAGTCCACAGCCTCATCTAGATACGGTCGGTAGCTCTCGGGAGCGTTCCTTGTGGCCTCTCGAAGTGAATGGAGCGCCTGCGTCGGGGCTTGCCGCGCGATGTCGGTTACGGGCAGCCGATAGGCCTCCTGGAACTCTCGGAGCCCTTCGAGATTCGGTAACCAGTCCTCACTCGGCGTCATCTGTGATGGGCTTGTCGAGGACGTAGCGAGCCATGTTCTTGAAGATCTCTCGCACCGTGTCCGCGGTGGCATCGGCGGCGATGTGAATCTCGAAGTTGACGTGCACGCTGGGGCTGGTCGAAACAGAGACCGTGGGTGACGGTGTCGGGTTGGACGATAGCGTCTTCGTGACTGTCTCGGAGACCGGAACCTCAGCCGCGGGCGTCGCACTCGCAGGAACAATCAGGTCGCTGGTATTGCTATCAGCCACCAGAGCGGTTGTGGCGCCGTTGACGAGTGCATCCACGCCAGCCAGGTCAAATGTGGTGCGAGTCTCCTTACCACCGCGCCCTACGAGGAAGGTACCGATGCCCGCCCCATATACGACGCGCCCAAAGGTGACCGCGCCATCCTTCAGTGTCGAGCCCTTGAGTCCACCGAGGGTATCGGCATGGGACGCCTCCCAATACTGACCTATCTCCGCGGCGGTCGCTTCAGCTCGATTGCCGTAGTGAACCCACTCCAGAGTTGCGCGATAAAGGTCGACCTGGGCCAGCACCTCGCGCAGGGCGGCAGATTGGTCACTATTGAACAACTGTCCGCGTTCAGTCGCACGGAGGTTCCCGCCGTCTCGGAGGATCAGGCCAAACTCAACCATTGCGCCGATCTTGCGGTCGTCGAGAGACCCAAGAACCTTCTCAATCTTCGGTTGATCGACCCACCCGATCTGCTTCCCGAGGTAGCCCAGCAGCTTCTGGACATCTTCGACAGACGTCTTGATTGGGACCACAGTTTCCTCCTTGAACCCTTCTTGCGGCAACTATATCGACAAGGAGGCAAAGCCATGCGGATTGGGATCCCCAATGGCGGGCGAGCCTAACCGCCGATCTGCGGGACGGTGCGACGCTCCTGCTGGCCACGGCGGCTAGGCGGGCCACGTCGCCGGTGTGGCCGTCGCTGAACAGGTGCAGGTAGTGCTCATACATGGTGTCGATGTCGGCGTGGCCCATGTACTTGGCGACACGCTCGATGGGGATGCCCGCCGAGGCGCACGCACTCGCGTAGAAGTGTCGGAGGTCGTGCCAGCGCACAGCCGGGATGTGTCGCTCCTACAGCTCCACCAGGATGTGCGGCTCCACGATCATCTGCCAGTCCCGCAACGCGCCCATCCCCGAGTGGCGCTATATCCAGAAGCCGATTCTGTTCCCCGAACAGCACAACGACACAGGGCTCATGGTCACGGAGAAGCAGCGCGGTGCTGACCTGCATCCACGCCTCACCCGCGTCGTCGGCGTGGACAGGATGAAGAAGGTGAACGCTGTCCTCGGCTTCACTCGCCTCGACGAGATGGATCGCGTGCATGACGTCGCCTCGCGCCTGGTTGACCTCACCCGGACGGGCAAGCCCGTCTGGGTACCTGCCACCGAGGATCGAGGAGAAGGGATCTTCCTCCAGCTCGACCTCGATGCTGTCGCGCGGTGGGAGCGAGAGATAGAGGGAGCCCCGTTGTGGGATGCCCACGTCCAAGCACACCGCCGTAATTTCGTCCGTCGCTTCTCCGAGACTGCCGAAGCGGTGGATCCCGATATTCGTATGCCCGCACCGCGCTACTGGCTCGTTCATACGCTGTCGCACATTCTCATCCGGGAGCTGGCGATGTACTCCGGCTACGGCGCGGCCAGTCTCACCGAACGCATCTACGCCTGGCGTGATGAGCCCGGGCGCGAGGCTGCGGCGGGGCTGCTCATCTGCACGACAGCGTCCGACAGCGAAGGAACGCTTGGCGGCCTCGTAGCTCTCTCAGAACCGACGAAGCTCCAGAGCAACGTGCTGTCCGGATTGCGTCGGGCCGCGCGATGCTCGTCCGACCCGGTTTGCGCTCAACGCACGCCGTCCGACCCTGAGGACTTCCTTCACGGCGCGGCCTGCCACACCTGCTCCTTCGCTTCGGAGACCTCGTGCGAGAAGGCCAACCGGTTCCTCGACCGTCGGTTCTTCCTCGACCTCCCGACCTCGAGCGGCCCAGCCGTTCCGGGCTTTTTCGGCAGCGTTCATGGCCTCTGACCCGCTTGCGAAACTCGGCAGCTTAATGGGGCATGGCGATCGGACGCGCCGCGCCCACGCACATCGTAGAACCCGGGGTGGTCGGACACACGCGACGCGCCCCTCCCGCCGCGGTCGGCGAGGACCCGCCAGCCCCGGCCGCGCCCTCTCAGCCGGCGAGCTCCGCGCGGACGATCGCGGCTCCCGCGCTGAGCGCCGCCATCTTGCCTCGTGCGACCTCGCGCGCGAGCGGGGCCATCCCGCAGTTCGTGCTGGGGAGCAGCTTGTCGGCGTCGACGTAGGGGAGCACACTCCGCAGCGTCGCTGCGACCTCTTCCGGCGTCTCGACGACGTCGCTCGCGACGTCGATCGCCCCCACCATGACCTTCTTTCCGCGCAGCAGCCCGATGAGCTCGACCGGCACGTGCGAGTGGTGGCACTCCAGCGACACCGTGTCGATCGTCGACTGCTGCAGGAGCGGGAACGACTCCTCGTACTGACGCCACTCGTCGCCGAGCGTCGCCTTCCAGTCGTTGTTCGCCTTGATGCCGTAGCCGTAGCAGATGTGCACGACCGTCTCGCTGCGCAGCCCCTCGGCCGCCCTCTCGAGCGCCGCGACACCCCACTCGCGCACGTCGTCGAAGAAGACGTTGAACGCGGGCTCGTCGAACTGGATGATGTCGACGCCCGCGGCCTCGAGCTCCCGCGCCTCCTGGTTGAGGATGGCGGCGAACTCCCACGCGAGCTCCTCGCGGCTGCCGTAGTGGCGGTCGGCGAGCGTGTCGATCATCGTCATGGGGCCGGGGAGCGCCCACTTGATGGGGCGGTCCGTCCGCGCACGCAGCGCCTTCGCGTCGTCCACGAAGACGGGCCGCCGCCGGCTCACGGGGCCGACGACGGTCGGCACGCTCGCGTCGTACCGGTCGCGGATGCGCACCGTCTCGCGGTTCTCGAAATCGACGCCGTCGAGGTGCTCGATGAACGTCGTGACGAAGTGCTGGCGCGTCTGCTCGCCGTCGCTGACGATGTCGAGCCCGGCGAGAGCCTGGTCGTCCGCCGCGAGGCCCAGCGCGTCGTGCTTGCCCTCGGCGAGCACCTCGCCCTCGAGCTTCCAGGGCGACCAGAGCTTCTCGGGCTCGGCGAGCCACGCCGGCTTCGGCAGGCTGCCGACGATGGAGGTGGGGAGCAGTGCGGTCATCTGTGTTTCTCCGTGTCTCGTCGTCCGGTCAGCCGACCCGGCTCGTCGCCCACTCGTCGAGCAGGTCGCGGTAGGGCGTCATGAAGTGCTCCTCGGCGTACTTCCCCTGCGTGACCGCGAGCCGGCTGCGCTCCTCGCGGTCGTACGCGATGCCCGTCGTCGTGAACTCGGCGTTGTCGAGCGTCGGGCGGTACACGTCGCCGGCGGGGACTACGGCGTTGTAGATCTCCGGCCGGTAGATCTTCTGGAACGCCTCCATGGTGCCGATCGTGCCGATGAGCGCGAGATCGGAGTAGTCGGCGAGCAGATCTCCCTGGAAGTAGAAGGCGAGCGGGGCGACGGCGCCGTGCGGCATGAAGTACCGCACGTCGAGGCCCATCTTCGCGAAGTACCGGTCGGTCATCGAGTACTCGCTCTGCTCGTACTCGACGCCGAGCACGGGATGGCGCTCGCCGATACGGCGGTACGTCTTGCTCGTCGAGACGCTGATGCAGATCACGGGGGGCTGCGCGAAGGCCTCGCGATAGGCCTCCGACTGGACGAAGTGCTGGAAGAGCAGGCCGTGGAGCACACCGAAGTCGCTCGGCGCGCCGAACTCGGCCGTGTTCGCGTTGTGGGCGGGCAGGACCACGCTGAAGTCGTAGTCGCGCACGTACGAGGAGAAGTTGTTGCCCGTGATGCCGTGCGTCCGCTCGCCCGTGACGGTGTCGACGATGTGCACGTCGAGCATCTCGATGAGCGGCACGCCGGCTCCGTGCCCTGCCGCGTCGACGTGCAGATCCACCGACACGATGTCGAGCTCGACCGTGTAGCGATCGCCGCCGGGATGGCCCGCGAGGTCGTTGACGCGGGCATCGATCATCGCGAGCGCGCCCCGCAGGTTCTCGCGGCGGCCCTCGCCGCGAGCGAGGTTCGCGAAGTTCGTCGTGATGCGCGAGCCGGCGGAGGGCGAGTAGTCCTCATCGAAGCGGGTGGTGCTGATGCTGAACGTGAAGTCGGTCGCCATGATGACCCGGTGCCTCGATTCCTGATGCGGGACGGCGGAGGGGATCCCCGCGTCGCGGTCGCCAGTGTATGCAGAGCACGCGCCCATAGCCCCATCACGATCTGCGACGTCTAGACATAGCCAGAGGCTATGCGATCAGTTCGACGCCGAAATCGGACACGACGCCGCGCATCTCCGTGACGAACCGCTCGGCCTGCGAGGTGAGGGGGATCGACTGCTGGCCGATCCATCCGATCTCGATCCGCTCGTCGACGGCGAGCGGGACCGCGACGATCGACGGGTCGAGGTCATCGGAGATGATGCCGGTCGAGATGGTGTATCCGCCGAGGCCGATCATGAGGTTGAAGATCGTCGCCCGGTCGCTCACGCGAATGTCCTGCGCCGACGACCGGGTGGAGAGGATCTCCTCCGCGAGGTAGAAGGAGTTGTTCGCCCCCTGGTCGAACGTGAGCCGCGGCAGGTCCTCGAGATCCTCGAGCGTCACGCGGTCGCGCGTCGCGAGCGGGTTCGTCCGCGCCACGAAGATGTGCGGCGTCGCGACGAACAGCGGTGTGAACGCGAGCCCCGCCTCGCGCAGGAGCTTGTCGATGACGCTCCGGTTGAAGTCGTTCCGGTAGAGCACGCCGAGCTCGCTGCGCAGGGTGCGCACGTCCTCGATGATCTCCCACGTGCGCGTCTCCCGCAGCGTGAAGGCGTACTCCGCCGCGCCGGACGCGCGCACCATCCGCACGAATGCGTCGACGACGAAGGAATAGTGCTGCGTCGACACCGCCAGGAGGCGTCGCGACGGCGGCCTGCCGAGGTAGCGCTGCTCGAGGAGCTCCGCCTGCTCGACCACCTGGCGCGCGTATCCGAGGAACTCCGCGCCTTCTTCTGTGAGGGTCACACCGCGCACCGACCGCACGAACAGCGGATGGCCGACGCGGCGCTCGAGGTCCTTCATCGCCGCGGACATCGTCGGCTGCGAGACGTACAGCAGATCGGCGGCCGCGCTGATGGAGCCTTCCGCGGCGATCTCGACGAAGTAGCGCAACTGCTGCAGCGTGATGCCGTTCGCCGTCCCGGCGTCGCCTCGACCCATAGCCACAAGCTATCTCATGCAGCGTTTCGCGGGTCGAGCCGATAGCGGGAGGGCTCATCGCCGTCGTCTGCGCGCGCGACGTGCACGTGCCTCGGGAGAGAAGAGCAGCGCTCCGATCGCGGCGACGGCGACGAGGACGAGGACGAGGGATGTGCCACCCGTCTGGCCGGGCGCGAGTCGCCCCATGGCGCCGAGATAGCCGACGGAGATCAGCCCGGCGGCGAGCGTGCCGAGCACGATCACCACCCACCCCTCCGGCTTCATGTGTCCATTCTGCGGCTCACCGGGGACATATCCCCGGAGGGTCGTGCCCGGGTGTCGCGCGCCAGAGTGCCGCGAGGCCGTGTCGAGCTGTCAGGCCGTGTCGTGCTGTCAGGTCGTGTCGAGCGCCGGCGGCATGCGCCGCCTCAGCCGCCCCAGGTGAGAGGCGCCGTGCCGTAGCCGCCCGCATCGCGGGCGAGCGTCGCCCCGTCGAGGCGCACGGGCGGCGGCGGCAGCACGACCGGTCCGTCGGGTGACATCGCCGTCACGAGCGGGGTGTCCATGCTCCGACTCCCCCCGGAAGGAGGCGGCCCGGCGGCGAGCAGCGTGCGCGCCGCGCCCACCAGGCTCGTCCGCACCAGCCCCGCGCGCCCGGCGGCCAGCAAGCCCACGACGCCCGCGGCCATCCGATAGCCCGTCGCGAAGTCGAGCGCCTGCACGGGGAGCGCGCCGGGGCGGCCGTCCGCGTCCGCGCACGCGACGGCGATCCCGGTCGCCGCCTGCACGATCGAGTCGAACCCGGGGCGGGCGCCCCACGGGCCGTCCGCACCCCAGGCCGACAGCGCCGCGACGACGAGGCGGGGATGGTCCGCCGCCAGCTGCGCGGGGGAGAGGCCGAAGCGGTCGAGCGCGCCCGGCCGGTACCCCAGCAGGACGACATCGGCACGGTCGAGGAGGGCGCGGATCCCGTCGCGGCGGACGCCGAGATCCGCCACGGCCGATCGCTTGCCCATGGCGCTCGCGAGGTACTGCCAAGGCAGCTCGGGGCGGTGCGGCGGATCGACCCGCAGGACGTCGGCGCCGAGGCAGGCGAGCAGCTGCGCGCACGCGGGGCCGGCGATGACGCGCGTGAGGTCGAGGACGCGCACGCCGGCGAGGGGTGCGTCGTCGGATCGCGGGACGGCTCGGATGCCCGCGGGCTCGATTTGTGCCCAGGGCGCATGCCCCGTCGCCCTCTCGTGCGCGTGGTCGCGCCACTCCGCCGGCGACCGCACGGCTGCCGCGACGCCGCCGGCCGCGACGATCGCGTCCTCCACCTCGTGCGCAGGGCGCCCGCCGATGGCCGCCTCCACGTCCGACCGGGACGACGCTCCGAGCGTCCGCCGGATGGCGTCGGCGTGATGCGGGTAGTTGCCGTGCAGACGCACGTGTCCGTCGGCGGCTCGGAAGAACCCCGACATCTCGGCCCACGGCGACAGAGGGCGTCCGCCGATGCGGATGTGCTCGACGCTCTCGAACGCGGCACGGACGAGCTCGGACGTCGTGTCCACCGCCGTCCGACGCCCCTGGGCGCGCACGAGTCGCGCGACCGCGTCGACGACCTCGGAGACGGCGTCGATCGCGAGTCCCTCGACGTCGAGCGGCGCGTCCCACCACCGCCGGATGAGGATGGCCATGCGGCCAGGGTACGACGGGCGGGCCGGTGCCCGTCAGGCCCGCGAGAACGCGGAGGCCCTGGCCACCTGGTCGGGCGTCGGCGTGATGCCCGTGTAGCGCGCGAACTGGCGTGCCGCCTGCAGCGCGATGACCTCGGCGCCCGTGATGAGCTGCTTCCCCGCGGCGCGTCCGGCGCGCACGAGGGGGGTCTCGGACGGGAACGCGACGACATCGAACACGACGTCTGCGGCGTCGACGTGGGCGGGGGCGAACGCGAGCACGTCGGCGTCGGCTCCGTCCATGCCGAGCGGGGTCACGTTGACGACGACGGCGGCGCCCGGCTCCGGCTCGGCGGCTGCCCAGCGGTAGCCGTAGGCGTCGGCGAGCGCGCGACCGGCGATCTCGTTGCGCGCGAGCACGGTGAGGTCGTCGAACCCCGCGCCGCGGAACGCCGCGACCACCGCCTTGGCCATGCCCCCGGACCCGCGCAGCAGGACGGGCAGGGCGGTGTCGACGGCGTGGGTCGAGAGCAGCTCGGCGACCGCCTCGTAGTCGGTGTTCGACGCCGTGAGCACACCGTCGTCATTGACGATCGTGTTGATCGACGCGATCGCCTCCGCGGACGGCTCGATCTCGTCGACGAGGGGGATGACCGCCTCCTTGAAGGGCATGGACACCGAGCAGCCCCGGATGCCCAGCGCCCGCACGCCGCGGATCGCGCCCTCGATGTCGTCGGTCGTGAACGCCTTGTAGACGAAGTTCAGTCCGAGCTCGTCGTAGAGCGCGTTGTGGAAGCGCGTGCCGATGTTCGACGGCCGTCCGGAGAGCGAGATGCAGACGGACATGTCCTTGTTGAGGATGGGCATGCCCCCATGATCCCCGTCTCCGCCGCCGATCGCGGGACGCGCACCGGGCGACGCCGCGATCCCCGCCTGCGTGTAGGCGGGGCCCCGCACGCGCGAGGGTCAGATCTCGACGACGTCGCCCGGGTCGAGGTCGTGGAAGGCGCCGCCTCCCTGCTCGGTCGCCCACCGCAGCCGGCCGCGGTGCATGGAGAGCCCGGCAGCCGACAGCGTCGCGTCGTGGGTTCCGAAGGCGGCATCCGGTGCGACAGCGAGGACGAAGTCCATCGCCTCGCCGATCTTCAGCCAGGGGGCGCCTGCCGGGGCGGCGAGGAGGGCGACCGACCGGCCCTCCGGTACGGCGTACGAGTCGCCCGGATAGTAGAGCGCGTCGTCGACGAGTACGCCGACGTTGTCGACGAGCGGGATCGAGGAGTGGATCTCGCTGTGGACGCCGCCGAAGAACTCGAGGCGGAATCCGCCGGCGTCGACGACGTCGCCGGGTGCGACCACCGTGGCGTCGTGCACCTGCGCCGCCACCGCGGGCGTGGTGAAGATCGGGACGTCGGGAGCCGCCGCACGCAGGGCCGCGACGTGGTCGGGCGTCCAGTGATCGGGATGCTCGTGCGTGACGACGACGGCGACGAGGCCGTCGACGTCGAGCGGTGCGGTGAATCCACCCGGGTCGACGATGAGCGTCCGCCCGTCCTTCTCGATGCGGAGGGCGGCGTGTTCGTGCTTCGTGACGCGCATGCGCCCAGTCAACCACCGCGCATCCACCCATGGGACGCATCAACGAGAGAAGCCCGGCTCCTGACGGAACCGGGCTTCTCGTTACGGTGACCCCAGCGGGATTCGAACCCGCGTTACCGCCGTGAGAGGGCGGCGTACTAGGCCGCTATACGATGGGGCCGTAACCTGATCTTCAGTTTTCGTTTCGTTCCCGTTCCCGGGCACCAGAAAAGTATGACACGGGATCGCGGATCGGGCCAAATCGAGGCCCCCTCCGCGGCCTTCCCGCGCGTGTCTGCCTGATCAGCGCCGATTCCCGTGTCTCCGACGTCTCCGTGCCTCTCCAGGCACCGCGGACGGCGCCCTGCGGGTATCCTGTGAGGTCGAAGGGGAGTATCCCGCCTACGTCTGCTCGTCATCACGGGCCTCGCATCCGAGGCCCCGGGCATGCGCCGCGCATCGCGCGGGGGAGAGACTTTCGCCGATTCCCCGACCCTCCGAAAGGCCACGCGCTTTGGACATCCCCGTCGCGTTCCAGGTCGGATCCCTCGTGATCCTGACCCTCATCCTCGTCGCCGACCTGCTCATCATCCTGAAGCGGCCGCACATCCCCTCGACGCGCGAGTCGACGCTGTGGGTCGTGTTCTACGTCGCGCTCGCCCTCGTCTTCGCGGGCATCCTCTGGGCGATCGGCGATGCGCAGCACGCAGGCGAGTTCGTGGCGGGATGGCTCACGGAGTACAGCCTGTCGATCGACAACCTGTTCGTCTTCGTGCTCATCATGGGCCAGTTCTCGGTGCCCCGCCGCTACCAGCAGGAGGTGCTGATGGTGGGGATCATCATCGCGCTCGTGCTGCGCGCGGCGTTCATCCTCCTCGGCGCCGCGCTCATCGAGAGCTTCAGCTGGATCTTCTACATCTTCGGCGCCTTCCTGCTGTACACCGCCATCAAGCAGGCGCTGCCCGAGAAGCACGACAGCGACCAGCAGACCGAGAGCTTCATCGTCCGCACGCTCCGCCGCTTCATCGACATCAGCGACGAGTACGACGGCGCGAAGCTGCGCACGACGGTCAACGGCAAGCGCATGCTCACGCCCATGCTCATCGTGTTCATCTCGATCGGCGTGACCGACCTCATGTTCGCGATCGACTCGATCCCCGCGATCTACGGCATCACCCAGATCCCGTTCCTCGTGTTCGCGGCCAACATCTTCGCCCTCATGGGGCTGCGCCAGCTGTACTTCCTCCTCGGCGATCTGCTCGAGAAGCTGAAGTACCTGCACTACGGCGTCGCGTTCATCCTCGCCTTCATCGGCGTCAAGCTGGTCATGCACGCCCTCCACGTCAACGAGCTGCCCTTCATCAACGGCGGGCACCACATCGAATGGATCCCCGAGATCAACAACTGGACGTCGCTCGGCGTCATCATCGGGTCGATGGCCGTCGCGACCATCGCGAGCCTGGTGTCGTCGGCTCGCGAGAAGCGCAGCACGGCGACGCTGACGGGCCCCGAGGGGACCGACGTCACGATCGGCGACGACGCGAAGCACTGAGCGCACCGACGCCGACGCGGCGCGCCGATCTGCCCAGCGGCGGGTCGTCGCGCCGCGGCCGTCTGCGCACATCTCGTCGATGAGGCGTCGCGCACGAGCACCCTGCTAGGCTGGCAGGGTGCGGTGCGCCCGACTCCTCCTTATGCGCCGCGACGGGATCCTGTTCTAGGCCTTCCCCCGTCGCGGAGTCCCGTCGTAGGCCGACACCGACGACCGCTAGGAGCAGGAACGCATGAGCATCACCGACACCGTCATCCCCGATCGCCCGCGCACGCTGGCCGAGAAGGTGTGGGACGACCACCTCGTCGTCAAGGGCGAGGACGGCCAGCCCGACCTCATCTACATCGACCTCCACCTCGTGCACGAGGTCACGAGCCCGCAGGCGTTCGACGGCCTCCGCGCCGAGGGTCGGCCGCTGCGCCGCCTCGACCTGACGATCGCGACGGAGGACCACAACACCCCGACGCTCGACATCGACAAGCCGATCGCCGACCTCACGAGCCGCACCCAGATCGAGACCCTGCGTCGCAACGCCGAGGAGTTCGGCGTGCGCCTGCACTCGCTGGGTGACGCCGAGCAGGGCATCGTCCACGTGGTCGGGCCGCAGCTGGGCCTCACCATGCCGGGCATCACGGTCGTGTGCGGCGACAGCCACACGTCCACGCACGGCGCGTTCGGCGCCATGGCCTTCGGCATCGGCACGAGCGAGGTCGAGCACGTCATGGCAACGCAGACGCTGCCGCTCAAGCCCTTCAAGACCATGGCCATCACGGTCGAGGGCGAGCTGAAGCCCGGCGTCACGGCCAAGGACATCATCCTCGCCGTCATCGCGAAGATCGGCACGGGCGGCGGGCAGGGCTACGTCCTCGAGTACCGCGGCAGCGCCATCCGCTCGCTCTCCATGGAGGGCCGCATGACGATCTGCAACATGTCGATCGAGGCGGGCGCCCGCGCCGGGATGGTCGCGCCGGACGACACGACGTTCGCCTACCTCGAGGGCCGGCCGCACGCGCCGAAGGGCGAGGACTGGGACGCCGCCGTCGCGTACTGGCGGACGCTCCCGACCGACGAGGGCGCGGTGTTCGACGCCGAGGTGCTCATCGACGCCGACGAGCTGGAGCCGTTCGTGACGTGGGGGACGAACCCCGGACAGGGCGTCTCGCTCAGCGACGTCGTGCCGTCGTCCTCCGACTTCGACGACCCGAACGAGCGCGCCGCCGCGGAGCGGGCGCTGGAGTACATGGACCTCGTGCCCGGGACTCCGCTCAAGGACGTCGCCGTGGACGCCGTCTTCATGGGGTCGTGCACCAACAGCCGGATCGAGGACCTGCGCGCATTTGCGTCGATCATCCAGGGGCGAACGAAGGCGGACGGGGTCCGCGTCATGGTCGTGCCGGGGTCGGCCAGGGTGCGCCTGCAGGCCGAGGCCGAGGGCATCGACAAGATCGTCACGGACTTCGGGGCCGAGTGGCGCTTCGCCGGATGCTCGATGTGCCTCGGGATGAACCCCGACCAGCTCGCGCCGGGGGAGCGCTGCGCGTCGACGTCGAACCGCAACTTCGAGGGCAGGCAGGGCAAGGGCGGGCGGACGCACCTCGTGTCGCCGCTCGTCGCCGCCGCGACCGCGGTGCGCGGCACCCTGTCCAGCCCGTCCGATCTCGAGCCCGCCGCCGCCCTGGCCGTCTGAGGAGCACCGTCATGGAGAAGTTCACGACCCACACGGGCATCGCCGCGCCGCTGAAGCGCTCGAACGTCGACACCGACCAGATCATCCCGGCTGTGTTCCTCAAGCGCGTCACGAAGACCGGGTTCGACGACGCCCTCTTCCACGGCTGGCGCCAGGACCCCGCGTTCGTGCTCAACCAGCCCGCCTACCAGGGTGCGTCGATCCTCGTCGCCGGCCCCGACTTCGGGACGGGCTCGAGCCGCGAGCACGCCGTCTGGGCGCTGCGCGACTTCGGCTTCAAGGTCGTCCTCAGCCCGCGGTTCGCCGACATCTTCCGCGGGAACTCGGGCAAGCAGGGGCTCGTCGCCGGCGTCGTCTCGGAGGACGACGCGAAGCGCTTCTGGGCTGCGATCGAGGCCCAGCCGGGCGCGTCGATGACGGTCGACCTGGTCGAGCGAACCGCCGTACTCGGCGACTTCACGGCCGCCTTCGACATCGACGATTACACTAGGTGGCGGCTCCTCGAGGGGCTCGATGACATCGGGCTCACCCTCCGCAACGAAGAGAAGATCGCGGAGTTCGAGGCCCGCCGCGAGGCGTGGCGGCCGCGGACGATCCCCGTTCCGTGAGCCAGGGGCTCGGGGCCCCGACAAGCCGGCGGAGAACCCGCCTGAACGGTAGTGAGGCCACCAGCACATGACTCTCCTGGGCGACGAGAAGGTCGCGGACGCATCGGCGTCGCGCGGCGAGGTGATCGAGATCCGCGGCGGACGTCCGCTGCGCGGTCAGGTCGACGTGCGCGGGGCCAAGAACCTCGCGACGAAGGCGATGGTCGCCTCCCTGCTCGGCGAGACGCCGAGCATCCTCCGTGACGTGCCGGACATCCGCGACGTCGAGGTGGTGCGCTCGCTGCTCGAGGTGCACGGCGTCGCCGTCACGGAGGGCGACGAGCCGGGCTCGCTCGTGCTCGACCCGAGCGAGGCGAAGTCGGCGAACTTCGAGGAGATCGACGCGCACGCCGGCTCGTCGCGCATCCCGATCCTCTTCTGCGGTCCGCTGCTGCACCTGCTCGGCCAGGCGTTCATCCCCGACCTCGGCGGCTGCCGCATCGGCGACCGCCCGATCGACTTCCATCTCGACGCGCTCCGCGCCTTCGGCGCCGTCGTCGACAAGCAGCCCAACGGCATCCGGCTGTCGGCCCCCGAGGGACTCCACGGCGCCGACATCGAGCTGCCCTACCCCAGCGTGGGGGCGACCGAGCAGGTCCTCCTGACCGCGGTGCGCGCGGAGGGCGTCACGGAGCTCCGCAACGCCGCCATCGAGCCCGAGATCATGGACCTCATCGGCGTGCTGCAGAAGATGGGCGCCATCATCTCGTACGAGCCGAACCGCGTCATCTTCATCGAGGGTGTGCGCGAGCTGCGCGGCTACGACCACCGCTCGCTCTTCGACCGCAACGAGGCCGCCTCGTGGGCGGCCGCGGCCCTCGCGACCGACGGCGACATCTTCGTCAAGGGCGCGCGCCAGTACGAGATGCTCACGTTCCTCAACGTCTACCGGAAGGTCGGCGGCGATTTCGACATCACTGACGACGGCATCCGGTTCCGGCGCGGCACGGCGCCGCTCAAGGCCGTCACGGTCGAGACCGACGTGCATCCGGGCTTCATGACCGACTGGCAGCAGCCGCTCATCGTCGCCCTCACGCAGGCCAACGGCACGAGCGTCGTGCACGAGACCGTGTACGAGAACCGCTTCGGGTTCATCGCGGCGCTCAACCAGATGGGCGCCGACATCGTCGTGCACCCGCGCGGTCTGGACGGCCCCTACCGCCGTGTTCCGCGTCGCGAGCTCGAGCAGGCGGCCGTCATCACGGGACCCACCCCGCTGCACGGCGCCGACATCGTCGTGCCCGACCTGCGCGGCGGCTACAGCCACGTCATCGCCGCCCTGGCGGCCGAGGGCACGTCGCGCGTGTCCGGTGTCGGCATCATCCGCCGCGGGTACGAGAAGTTCTTCGAGAAGCTCACCGCGCTCGGAGCCGACTTCGACGTCGTGGGATGACGGTGGGCGCTTCCTCCTCTCCGGAGAAGTCGCGTCCGAGCATCTTCTGGCTGCTCGCCGCCATCGTCGTGCCGCTCGTCGGCATCGTCGCGCGCATCGACATCCGCGATCGCGAGAAGCTGCCGTCCGACGGGGCGTTCGTCCTCGCTCCGAACCACCACAGCGAGATCGACCCCCTCATCGTCGCCGTGGCGACCTGGCGGATGGGACGCGCTCCGCGCTTCCTCGCGAAGGAGAGCCTCTTCCGCGTGCCCGTGCTCGGCGCGGCGCTGCGGGCGACCGGGATGGTCCCGGTCGCGCGATCCCGCGGAGCCGCGGCGCAGGCCCTCGCGCAGGCGAAGGAGCTCGCGGCGAAGCGGAACGGCGTCATCGTGTACCCGGAGGGCACGCTCACGCGCGACCCGGCCCTATGGCCCATGCGCGGGAAGTCGGGCGCCGTGCGCCTCGCGCTCGCGGGCGATCTGCCGCTCATCCCGATGGCGCAGTGGGGTGCGCAGGCGCTCATGCCGCGCTACGGCAAGCTGTCGCTCTTCCCTCCGCGCAAGCCCATGACGGTCGTCGTCGGCGACGCCGTCGACCTCTCCGATCTGCGCGGCCGCACCGACCAGGCGGCGATCTCGGAGGGCACAGAGCGCCTCATGGCCGCGATCACCGGGCTGCTCGAGCAGCTGCGAGGCGAGACAGCGCCCCCCGAGCGCTGGGACCCGTCGCAGCATGGCCAGACCGAGACGGGCAAGCTGTGATCCCGGAGCGCGTGGTCGTCATCGGCGCGGGCAGCTGGGGGACGACGTTCGGCAAGATCCTGGCGGACGGCGGGGCGCAGGTGACCATGTGGGCGCGACGTCCCGAGCTCGCGCAGGAGATCGACCAGGCCAAGCGCAACTCGCAGTACCTGTCCGGCATCAACCTGCCGCGGTCGATCCGCGCCACGCACGTGCTGCAGAAGGCCCTCGAGGGCGCCGAGCAGGTGTACCTGTCCGTTCCGAGCAAGTCGGCGCGCGACACCCTCAAGCAGCTGCGCCCGCTGATCGCGAACGCCGACGTGCCGGTCGTCAGCCTCATGAAGGGCGTCGAGAAGCGGTCGGGACTGCGGATGAGCCAGGTCGTCGAGCAGGCGCTCGACTGCGACCCCGCCCGCATCGCCGTCGCGAGCGGACCCAACCTCGCCCTCGAGATCGCGAGGGAGCAGCCGACGGCCGCCGTGATCTCCTCGTCGAGCCAGGAGACGGCCGACCGCATCGCGCGCACGGCGCGCAACCGCTACTTCCGCAGCTTCGTCAACACGGACGTCATCGGCACCGAGTTCGGCGGCGTCCTGAAGAACCTCATCGCGGTCGCGATCGGCATCGTCGACGGCGTCGGCTACGGCGAGAACACGAAGGCGTCGATCATCACGCGCGGGCTCGTCGAGATGACCGACTTCGCGGTCGCCTACGGCGCGCAGCCCGCGACCATGCAGGGGCTCGCGGGCCTCGGCGACCTCATCGCGACATGCCAGTCGCCCCTCAGCCGCAACAACACGGCCGGCCGGCTCCTCGGCCAGGGCTACACCTTCCAGGACGTCGTGAAGCAGATGGAGCAGACGGCAGAGGGCCTCGGCTCCGTCGCGCCCATCCTCAAGCTCGCGAAGGCGAAGGGCGTCGAGATGCCCATCGTCGAGCAGGTGAAGATGGTGCTGGACGGCACGCTCGCGCCGCGCGACATCGCGCCGCATCTCACGACAGACGATGACACCCCCCAGGGGGAGAGGACGACGAATGACGACGGCGACAGTGGCGGTGCTCTTCGGCGGGCGCTCCAGCGAGCACTCCATCTCGTCCGCGACGGCGGGCGGCGTGCTGGGGGCGATCGACCGTGACCGCTACCGCGTGATCCCGATCGGCATCACGCGAGACGGCGTCTTCGTCCTCGAGGACGACGACCCCGGCAAGTTCCGGCTCGACGCGGCGAAGCTCCCCGAGGTCGTCGACAACGGCACGCGCATCGTGTGGCCGACGGCGGGCGGCGACCGCACCCTGCGTGTCGTCGACGCCGACGGCGCCGAGCGGGAGCTCGGCGTGGTCGACGCCGTCCTGCCGATCCTGCACGGCGTGCACGGCGAGGACGGCACCATGCAAGGCTTCCTCGACATCCTCGAGCTGCCCTATGCGGGCGGCGGCGTGCTCGACTCGGCGCTCTGCATGGACAAGCACTTCATGAAGATCGCGCTGCAGGCGGCGGGCGTGCCCGTCGCGCCGTGGGCGACCGTCCGCCAGCAGCGCTGGGAGCGCGCGGCCGACGAGGTGCGCGCGGAGGCCGCGGCCCTCGGGTACCCGCTGTTCGTCAAGCCCGCCCGCGCGGGATCGAGCGTGGGCGTCTCCAAGGCGCACGACGCATCCGAGCTCGACGAGGCCATGCGCGTCGCGTTCGCCGAGGACGACAAGGTGCTCGTCGAGGTGGGCATCGTCGGCCGCGAGATCGAGGTCGCCATGCTCGAGGGACGCGACGGGGCTCCCGCCCGCGCGTCGCTGCCGGGCGAGATCGTCCTCACGACGCGCGACTTCTACGACTTCGAGGGGAAGTACCTCGGAGGAGAGGGCGTCGACGTCGTGTGCCCTGCGGCCCTCTCGGACGAGGAGATCGCGGCCATCCGCGATGTCGGCGTCCGCGCCTTCGAGGCGGTCGACGGCCGCGGCCTCGCCCGCGTCGACGTGTTCCTCACGGCCGACGGCGACATCGTCGTGAACGAGCTCAACACGATGCCGGGGTTCACCCCGATCTCGATGTTCCCGAAGTGCTGGATCGCGTCGGGCATGACCTACTCGGAGCTCATCACGGAGCTCGTGGAGCTGGGGATGGCGCGCGCGGCCTGATCAGTCGCCCGCGTCGCCCGTCGTGGGCGCGTCGGTCGCCTCCGGCTCCGCCACGTCGGGATCGGTGCACTGGGCGGTGCGGGGGAGGGACTGCACGGCCGAGCCGAGGGCCGACCCCGCCAGGACGCTGTCGGCCGTGACCACCTCGGTGTTCACGTAGACCTGCACGGCCGGCTCCCTGCCGTAGGTCGTCATGCGGAGATTGGGCCGGTCGGTCTCGTCGACGATCCAGTCGACGCCGTCGATCGTCACGCACTGCTGCGTGGTCGGCGCCGGCGCGTCGAACCCGCACGAGAGGATGACGGCCGTGCCGGCGTCGTCGCCCCACGCGGCCGTCGCCTGCGCGTCGGTCCACCGGCGCTCGAGCCCCGACACGGAGTCTGGCATCCGCACCGACACGTCGGCGCAGAGGGG
Source organism: Microbacterium gilvum (assembly GCF_039543865.1). Taxonomy (NCBI): domain Bacteria; kingdom Bacillati; phylum Actinomycetota; class Actinomycetes; order Micrococcales; family Microbacteriaceae; genus Microbacterium; species Microbacterium gilvum. The sequence goes on from NZ_BAABKO010000001.1 coordinate 312,337, forward strand.
GTCGCCCGCGTCGGGAGCCGCCTCGAGGTGGACCGTGGGCGTGCAGCCCGCGAGGAGCGGGGCCGCGAGGACGGCGAGCACGGGGGCGGCGACGAGACGGCGGGGCACCCTTCCAGCCTAGGCTCGCCGCCCCTGGGCATTCGCCTACGCTGGACGGATGCATGCTGATCCGACCGTGGGCGAGCTGAGCGAGGGCGACATCCTGCGGCGGATCCTCTCCCGCACGGGGCGCGCCGCGGCGGCCATCCTCGGTCCGGGAGACGATGCCGCGGTCGTCGCGGCTCCCTCCGGCGCGGTCGTCGCGACGACGGACACCCTCGTGCACGGACCCGACTTCCGTCTCGCGTGGACGAGCGGGCACGACCTCGGCTGGAAGGCGGCGGCCGTGAACCTCGCCGATGTGGCGGCGATGGGCGCGCGTCCGACGGCGCTCCTCGTCGCCCTCGCCATGCCGGAGGGCACCCGCATCTCGTTCGTCGAGGCGCTCGCTGACGGGCTCCGCGAGGCGTGCGACGCCCTCGCGCCGGGCTGCGCCGTCGTCGGCGGCGATCTCACGGTGAGCGACGTCCTCACGGTCGCCGTGACCGCGCTCGGCGACCTCGAGGGCCGCGCCCCCGTCACGCGCTCGGGCGCGAGACCGGGCGACGTCGTCGCGGTGGCCGGCGAGCTCGGGCATGCCGACGCGGGTCTCGCCGTCTTGTTCGGCAGGTTCCGGGATGCGGACGGGACGCCTCTGCCGGTCGACGACGCGGTGCTGCGCCCCGGCGATCTCGCGGCGCTCGCGGCCCAGCTGCGGCCCGCGCCTCCCGTGGGCCTCGGCCCGTTCGCCGCGCTCGCCGGCGCGACCGCCATGATGGACGTCTCCGACGGGCTCGCCCTCGACGCGGGCCGGATGGCCGACGCCTCGCGGGCGTCGATCGACTTCGCGTCGGCCGCGCTCGGCGAGGACCCCGCGCGGGCGCTGGCGGGCGGCGAGGATCACGCCCTGCTCGCCACCTTCCCGGATGCCGAGCTGCCGACCGGCTTCCGCGCGGTGGGGCGCGTCATCGAGCGAGGCCCCGCGGCCGTGCTCGTGGACGGAGCGCCGTACGAGGGCAGGGCGGGCTGGGACCCCTACCGCGACTGGGACGCCGCGGCGGGCTGAGAGCTCTCAGCCCGCCGGCTCTCCCCACCACAGCGTCGTGTCGCCGTAGGCGCGGTCGCGCCATGCGGCGAGCCCCGCCGCCGCCCAGTCGGGAGCGCCGGAGCGCGTCGCCCGCTCCACGACGACGAGGCCGTCTGCCGCGAGGAGCGGCGCGAGCAGGGAGAGGTCCTCCGACAGCTCGGCGTCGGGGAGGTCGTAGGGAGGATCGAGCAGCGCGATGTCGATGCCGGGAGCCGCAGAACGGAGGTACGCGCGCACCGCGACGGGATGCACGCGCACGCGCGGGGCATCCGCCCCCATCGCGCGGCGCACCGTGTCGGCATTGCGCCTCGCGATCGCGGCGGCGGGCTTCGAGCGCTCGACGAGGTCGACCGCCGCCGCTCCCCGGCTCGCGCACTCAAGGCCCAGTGCGCCCGACCCCGCGTAGAGGTCGACGACGTCGGCCCCCGGCAGGAGACCCGTGTCCTCGAGGGAAGCGAAGAGCGACTCGCGCACGCGCTCGCTCGTGGGGCGCGTGCCGGAGCGGGGCACGTCGAGGCGCGCGCCGCCAGCCCGTCCCGCGATGATCCTCGTCACCCCGCCACGATACCGGCCGCATGTCGGAGCCTCCTCCTAGACTCGTCCCCATGCCGTACACGCTCGACTCCGCGCTCTCCGAGGCCGTGGGGGCGACGCACGCCGCGGCGCTCTCGCGCGCGTTCGGGATGGCGACGGTGGGCGACCTCCTCGCGCACTATCCGCGGCGCTACATGAGCCGCGGCGATCTCACGCCGATCGCAGGCCTCCCGCTCGGCGAGGCCGTGACGATCGTCGCCGAGGTGCTCCGCGTGCAGTCGCGCCCCATGCGCAGTCGCGGCGGGCGGCTGCTCGAGGTGATCATCGGCGACGGCTTCGGGGAGATGTCGCTGACCTTCTTCAACCAGGACTGGCGCCAGGGAGAGCTGCGCCGCGGCCGACGCGGCGTGTTCTCGGGCAAGGTGGGGGAGTACCGCGGCGGCCTCCAGTTCTCGCATCCGTCGTACGAGCTGTTCGAGGACGACGACGACACCGCCGATCGTGCGATCGAGTTCGCGAGCCGGCTCATCCCCGTCTACCCCGCGACCGCCACCGTCACGAGCATGCAGGTCGAGAAGCTCGTCGCCGCCTGCCTCGACGCCCTCGGCGAGGTGCCGGAGCCGCTGCCCGCAGACCTGCGCGACCGCGAGAAGCTCATGGGGGCGCGCGACGCGCTGGAGGGCGTGCACCGCCCGGCCAACGAGGCGCACGCGTACGCCGCGCGCAAGGTGCTCCGCTGGCACGAAGCCCTCGTCCTCCAGACCGCGCTCGCGCAGCAGCGGCAGTTCGTGCGCCATATGGCCGCGGCACGGCGGGAGGCGGGCCCCGGCGGCCTGCTCGAGCGGTTCGACGCGGCGCTGCCGTTCCCGCTCACCCCCGACCAGGAGACGACCGGCGCGCACATCGCCGCCGACCTCGTCGCGGGATGGCCGATGAACCGGCTCGTGCAGGGCGAGGTGGGCTCCGGCAAGACGCTCGTGGCGCTGCGCGCCATGCTGCAGGTCGCGGAGTCGGGAGGGCAGGCCGCGCTCATCGCGCCCACCGAGGTGCTCGCGGCGCAGCACCTCCGCTCCATCGCCCGCATGCTCGGGCCCCGGCTCGCGCCCGAGCTCATGCCCACGCTGCTCACGGGCCAGATGCCCGCGGCGGCGCGGCGTCGCGCGGCCCTCCACGTCGCGTCGGGCCAGGCGCGCATCGTCGTCGGCACGCATGCGCTGCTGAGCGAGAACACGACCTTCGCCGACCTCGGCCTCGTCGTCGTCGACGAACAGCACCGGTTCGGCGTGGAGCAGCGCGAGACGCTGCGCGCGAAGGGCACGAGCCCGCACGCCCTCGTGCTGACGGCCACGCCCATCCCTCGGACCGTCGCGATGACGGTGTTCGGCGATCTCGACGTGTCGACCATCCGCACGATGCCCGCCGGCCGTGCCGGGATCGAGACGTACGTGGCGCCGGTCGCGGAGCGGCCGCGGTGGTTCGAGCGGGTCTGGGAGCGTGCGGCGGAGGAGGTCGGCAAGGGTCACCAGGTCTTCGTCGTGTGCCCGGCGATCGACGTCTCCGCGAAGGGCAGGGCCGCCGTGGAGGACGACGCGCCGGAGGCCGAGGACGGCGACTCGCGCGGGCCCCGATGGGGCGTCGCGCAGGTCGCCGAGCTGCTCGGCGGCCATCCGTCGCTCGGGCGGATGCGACTCGCGACGCTGCACGGGCGCATGCCAGGCGAGGAGAAGGACCGCGTCATGCAGGAGTTCGCGGCCGGGCGGCTCGACGTGCTCATCGCCACGACCGTCATCGAGGTCGGCGTCGACGTCCCCAACGCCTCGACGATGGTCATCCTGGACGCCGACCGCTTCGGCGTGTCGCAGCTGCATCAGCTCCGCGGCCGCGTGGGCCGCGGGGGCGTGCCCGGTCTCTGCCTGCTCGTCACGGAGGCGACGGAGGGCAGCGACGCGCGTGCCCGCGTCGACGCCGTCGCGGCGACGCTCGACGGGTTCGCGCTCGCGGAGGCCGACCTGGAGCTGCGCGGCGAGGGCGACGTGCTGGGCGACGCCCAGTCGGGCGTGCGCTCCTCGCTGCGCCTGCTGCGGGTCATCAAGGATGCGACGCTTATCGCGCAGGCTCGGACCGAGGCCGACCGCGTGCTCGACGAGGACCCGCTGCTCGACGGTCACCCCGGGCTCGCCGAGGCGCTGGCGCGGCGGGTCACGCAGGTCGAGCGCGCCGCCCTGGCCAAGAGCTGACGCTCGCTAGGCTGGCCGCATGAGCAACCGGATCGCCGTCGTCCCGGGTTCCTTCGACCCGCCCACCCTCGGCCACCTGGACGTCATCCGCCGCGCCGCGTCGCTGTACGACGAGCTGCACGTGCTCGTGGTGCACAACCCCGACAAGGAGGGGATGCTGCCGATCGCCCTGCGCCTGCAGCTCCTCGAGCAGTCGGTCGCGGAGGCGGGCATCGGCGGCCGGGTGATCGTCGGCTCGTGGAGCGTCGGCCTGCTCGTCGACTACGCGCAGGAGGTCGGAGCCGGCGTCCTCGTCAAGGGCATCCGCTCGCAGGGCGACGTCGCCTACGAGACGCCCATGGCCGTCGTGAACAACCACCTCGCCGGCGTCGAGACGGTCTTCCTCCTCGCGGATCCCGCGCATTCCGTGGTGTCGAGCTCGCTCGTGCGGCAGGTGGCCGGGCTCGGGGGAGACGTGTCGCCGTACGTCCCGGCACCCGTGGCGCGCTACCTCGAGAGCGCGACGTCCCGGGAGTTCTGACGCGCGGCGCCGAGCGGCCCGCGCGGCGGGTCGCGACGGTAGGGTGGGTCCTTGTGAGAACGCGTCATAACGGGCCCTTCGTGCTGCCCGTCCGCGACATCGTCCGCAAGCCCGGGGAGATGCGGGAGCACTCGCTCGTCATCCCGGCGCCCGACCAGTGGGGCGAGGGGATCGTGTCCATCCCGAAGGGGAAGGAGCTCGACCTCGAGGTCCGGCTCGAGTCCGTGCACGAGGGCATCCTCGTCACGGGCGACGTCGAGACGGAGTACGAGGGCGAGTGCGGGCGCTGCCTGCGAGAGATCGTCCAGCCTGTCGAAGTCGAGTTCCAGGAGCTTTTCGAGTACCCTGGAGGGGAAACCACTGACTTCGAGGTTCAAGACGACCACGTGGATCTTGAAACTCTGGTCAGGGATGCGGTCGTTTTGTCGCTTCCGTTTCAGCCGGTGTGCCAGCCGGATTGCCCCGGTCTTGATCCGGCCACGGGCGAGCGTCTGGCCCCGGGCACTGGTTCTCCGCAGCAGGAGCCCCTCGATCCGCGATGGGCTGCGCTCCGGGAACTCACCGACCAGGATGGATCGGCGGACACCGCCGCCCCGAACACAGAAGAGAGCTAGTCATGGCAGGTAACCCCCCGAAGCGGAAGGTCTCCCGCTCCAACACCCGCTCGCGCCGCGCGCAGTGGAAGGCGGAGGCGCCCGCCCTCGTCAAGACGGTGGAGAACGGCAAGGTCGTCTACAGCCGTCCGCACCAGGCCAAGGTCGTCACCGACTCGCAGGGCACCGAGCTGTTCCTCGAGTACAAGGGCCGCAAGGTCGCCGACGTCTGATCGTCGGAAACGTACTTCCGTGGCGCACCAGCGGCCACTGACCGAGAAGCTCGGCGTCGAGATCGACGCCGAGCTTCTTGGTTTGGCCCTCACCCATCGCTCCTACGCCTACGAGCACGGCGGCATCCCGCACAACGAGCGGCTCGAGTTCCTCGGCGACTCCGTGCTGGGGCTCGCCGTGACGACCATGCTCTACGCGCGTCATCCCGACCTCGACGAGGGGGCGCTCGCGAAGCGCCGTGCCAGCGTCGTGTCGACCGTCGCCCTGGCCGAGGTGGCGCGCGGCATCGGCCTCGGCGCGCACATCCGGCTCGGGCGCGGCGAGGAGCAGACCGGGGGCCGCGACAAGGACTCCATCCTCGCGGATGCGACGGAGGCCGTGTTCGGCGCGGCCTACCTCTCCGCGGGTCCCGAGGAGGCCGCGGCTCTCGTGCTGCGTCTCATCGAGCCCCTGCTCGCCGACCCCGAGCGCTACGGCGCGGCCGTCGACCCGAAGACGAGCCTGCAGGAGCTGTCCGCGCGGCTCGGCAGGGGCGCGCCCTCCTACACCGTGACGGCGTCGGGTCCCGACCACGACAAGCGCTTCACCGCCACCGTGGTCGTCGGCGACCACACCTCGACGGGCGAGGGCACCAGCAAGAAGCAGGCGGAGATGGCGGCGGCGCTGACGGCGTGGCACGCGTTGTCCGACCGCGGCGTCGATGCCTGAGCTGCCCGAGGTCGAGGTCGTCCGCTCGGGCCTCGAGCCCGCCGTCGCCGGCGCGGCCGTGGTCGCCGTCGAGGTGCTCGATCCGCGCGCCCTCACCCGGCATCCGGGAACGGCGGCCGACTTCGAGGGAAGGCTCGCGGGGCGTGCGATCACCGCCGCGGTGCGCCGCGGGAAGTTCCTGTGGCTGCCGCTCGACGACGGTGCGGACGAGGCGATCGTCGGGCACCTGGGGATGAGCGGGCAGCTGCTGCTTCGCTCCGTCGACGCGCCCCGTGAGCGTCACGAGCGCATCCGGATGGTCGTCGACCATCCCTCGCACGGCGAGCTCGCTGTCGTGTTCGCCGACCAGCGCACCTTCGGCTCGCTCGCCGTCGACGCCCTCGTCCCGACGGGCGACGGAGCGGCGGGCGGACGGGGGAGCGCGGCGCCTCTCGTCGCGTCCCAGGCTGCGCACATCGCCCGCGACCCGCTCGATCCGGCATTCCGACCCGACGCCTTCGTCCGGGCGCTCGCGCGCAGCCGGTCTGCCGTCAAGCGCGTGCTGCTCGACCAGACGGTCGTGAGCGGCATCGGCAACATCTACGCCGACGAGGCGCTGTGGGCGGCGCGCGTCCATCCGGAGACGTCGGCGTCCGCTGTGTCGACGCGCACGGCGAACCGGCTGCTCGCCGAGGTGCGCGCCGTGCTGCAGAAGGCCCTCGCCGAAGGGGGCACGAGCTTCGACGCCCAGTACGTGAACGTCAACGGCCAGGCGGGCTACTTCGCGCACTCGCTCCACGCGTACGGACGCCAGGGGCAGTCGTGTGACCGGTGCGGCCGGCCGCTCGTGCGCGAGGCGTTCGCCAACCGGGGCAGTCACTACTGCCCTCGCTGCCAGCGACGTCAGTGACGTGCTTCATCCGGTCGCGAGTTAAGCGAATCCGCTTAATTTCGGCACGGATTCAGTGATATGCTTCATCGCATGACGGTGGCAGTGATCGCGGACATCATCTCCTCGCGCGAGGCGGCGTCACGCGACGAGGTGCAGCACGCCATCGAGGCGGCCGTGATCGAGGTCGACCGCACCTACCCGTGGGCGCTGCAGGCCTGGTACCCGACCGTGGGCGACGAGTTCCAGGCCGTCTTCCGCACCGTCGACGACGCTCTCCTCTCGACCCTCTACTTCCAGCTCGCGCTGCCGAAGGGCGTCGCATGCCGTTTCGGGATCGGGCTCGGCGGCATCGCCCGCGTCGAGTCGCGGCTGTCGGAGGGCATCCAGGACGGACCCGGCTGGTGGGCCGCCCGAGCCGCCGTCGAGCGCGCACGCGAGCTCGAGCGCACCCGCGCCCCGTTCGCGCGCTCGTGGTTCGTCGTCGACGAGGACTCCGCTCCGCACGAGATCGCCCAGGAGGGCCCCGTCAACGCCTACCTGATGGCGCGCGACCAGCTCGTGTCCGACTTCACCCCCCGCGTGCGCCGCTCGCTCTTCCTCCGCTGGTGCGGCTATCCGCAGAAGACGATCGCCGAGATGGAGGGGGTCTCGCCGTCCGCGGTCTCGCAGGCGCTCAACCGGCCAGCGTCGATGGCCCTGAGGATCGGCGCCGAGGCGCTCGAACTCGGCGTGCGCGCCCGTCGCGTCTTCCCCGACGCCCGCTAGGTCCGACGCCGGTCAGACCCGGCGCGCGTCGGGATCGCCCGCCGAGCCGGCGGAGCGCGCGCGGCGGGCGAGGGCCAGGGCATCGCGCGCCACCCGCGCCGACGAGTCGGCGTCGCGCAGCCACAGCGGCACCGCAGCGGTCGCGATGCCGAGGGCCTCGACGCGCGCGACGGATGCGGCGTCCTCGAGACCGACCATCCACGCGTCGAGCAGCCCGCCCGATGCGCGGGCGCCGTAGTGCTGTGCGACGGCGGCGGCATCCGTCTCGACCCCGATGGCGGCCAGACACGCATCCGCCATCCCGCGCACGACGGCCCCGCCGATGACGCCCGAGACGCCGACGACGGGCGCGGGGGATGCCGCGACCGCCTCGCGCATGCCGGGCACGGCGAGGACGGGGCCCACCGACACGACCGGGTTCGAGGGCGCGACGAGCACGACGTCGGCTCGCGCGACCGCCTCGAGCGCGCCAGCGGACGGACGCGCCAGGTCGATGCCCTCCTGCTCGAAGGCACGGGCCGGCAGAGCGGCGCGATGGCGCACCCACCACTCCTGGAAGTGCATGCGCCGGCCGTCGTCGACGATGACGTGGGTGTCGATCTCGTCGTCGGTCGCGGGGTGGAGGGTGACGCCGAGATGCCATCGCGCCCCCAGCCGTGCGTACACATCCGACACGGTCGCGCCCGCGCGGAGCCACGCCGTCCGGGCGATGTGGGTGCCGAGGTCGAGGTCCCCGAGCGTGAACCAGCCGGGCGCGACCCCCCACTCCGCGAGCTCGGCGGAGACGCGTTCGGACTCGCCGGACCGCCCCCAGCCGCGCTCTCGGTCGTTGACCCCGGCGAGCGCGTACAGCAGGCTGTCGTGGTCCGGCGCGATCCGCAGGCCCGACACCCACCAGTCGTCGGCCGTGTTGACGACCACGTCGATGCGGGCGTCGGGCTCCTCGCGGCGCACGTGCTCCCGCAGTCCCGAGACGAAGCGGGCGCAGCCGACGCCGCCCCCGATGACCGTGTAGCGCATCCGTCCACGGTACCGGCGGCGGCGGGGCGTCACTCCAGGGTCTTCTCCCACGCTGCCGCGTACGCGGCGGGGCGGAATCCGACGGCCTCGTTGACATCGAGCATGTAGCGGTTCTCCTCGGCGTTGAAGGTCGACACGCACGGCGACCCGGGCGCCACCTCGCGCCACCGCTGCAGCCCCACGCACTTCACGATCGCACCGAGCCGGCGTCCTCTGTGCTCCGGCATGACGAGCGTGCCCCACTGGGAGGTGGGCCGGGTGCGGTCGACGCCGACCTGCAGCTCGTTGAACGCCGCGACCTCGCCCGTCGGCTCGTGAACGACGAGCGTCACGCCGAGCAGCTGGCCCGCTTCCGAGAGCCGGCGGTCGCGCACGGCGAGGCGCTCGGCGTCCCACGTCGACTCCTCGATCGACAGCTCGCCCGCGGGCACGTCGGTGGCCATCCGCGCGATCGCCCGCGCGTAGCCGTCTGCGTGCTCGGCCGGGGTGGCGCCCGCCCACCACACGACGCGGTAGTCGGAACCCGCACGCTCCAGCGCGTCGGCGAGGAGGGCGTCGACCGCGTCGAACGAGCCGTGCAGATCGAACACGCTGTTGCGCTCCACCTGACCCAGCGCGTAGCCCGCCCGCTGCATGCGCCGTGCGGACGGATCGGCCGCAGGGATGGCGCCGGCTCCCGTCGGCGGGACGAGGACGTCCTCGCCGACGGCGGTCGGGCGGTGGATGGTCCATCCCTGGAGGACGGAGCGCCCCCGGTCGCGGGCGACCGCCTCCACGGCCGCGAGGAGTGCGTCTCCCACGCCGGAGTCCTCCTCGTCCGCATCGACGGCGACCTCGACCTCCGCAGAGCGCGTCGTCGTGGTGTCCTCCGACAGCGAGGCGGCGCCCACCACGACATCGCCACGACGGGCGAGGAGCCCGTCGTGGGTGCGGTAGCGCCGTTCCTGCCAGCGGCTCAGCAGTTCGGCGGGATCGTCGTCGTGGAGGTCGGTGCCCGAATCCCGACGCCACGACGCGTTGGCGATGCGGGCGAGCGCGAGGAAGCCGGCGGCGTCGTCGGCGTCGAGCGATGCGGGGACGACGAGGGGGTCGATCGTCCAGTCCATGGGGATGCCTCTCTGTGCGGGGTGCCCCGCGGAGCGGTCGGCTCCGCGGGGCGGGGTGGGTCGGCGGGAGCTCATCGGATGAACGGGGTGCCGTGCAGCAGGTGCGCGCGGGCGACGGCGACCTCGTGCTCGCGACGGGCCGCCTCGGCGATGCGCAGCCGCTCGTGGTGTGCGCGTGCCCGCTCCTGCGCGTCGGCGGGACGGGTGCCCCACAGCAGCAGTCGCAGGCCGATGCGCATGGCGAGGCGATCGGCCGCGCTCGTCCGCGGGGTGCGCTCGGGGATGGCCGAGAGCTCCGTGGCGAGGCGGGAGACCGCCTGCGGTTGGGGCGGGTGGGGACGGGACAGGTGAATCGTGTTCACGGTGCTTCCTTCGTGAGGGAGAGGTGTTCCGTTGCGGAACGGGAGACGACCCCGGGTGGCCGGGTGGCGCTGCCGGGGACGGCGGGGGCGCGGCCGGGGCGACCGGCCGAGCGGTGCGTCGAGCCGCGGCTCAGGCGCGAGAACAGGACGCGGTCCCGTCAGGACGGACCCGTCCCGAGACGGAGGGAGGGGTCCGGCGCGGCTGCGCTACGACTGACGTCGTGCGGTGCCGAGCGCGATCGAGCTCCCGAGACGGAGCCCTGCCCCATGAGCGGGGACGGAGGCCGTGCGGGCGATGAACGCGTCTGGCGTGTTCGTCGTGGTATCCATGTCGGCCTCCTCCTCTCGGACCTCATGCGGGCGGTGCGCCCGGGGTGATCGTGTGCGGTCAGCCACATTACGCATGCTTCACAGCGCACGTCAAGCGGATTCCCAGTCTGCTCCGCGCCGAGCCGCCTCCGATGACGGGTCGTGCGGGTGCCTTCCGGTACCGTGAGACGCGGAATCACGCGGATCGACGGCAGGACGGAGGGCGGCGCCGGTGCACCTGAAGAGCCTCACGCTCAAGGGCTTCAAGTCCTTCGCGCAGCCGACGACGTTCGCGCTGGAACCGGGTGTCACCGCGATCGTCGGCCCCAACGGCTCGGGCAAGTCGAACGTCGTGGACGGACTCGCGTGGGTGATGGGCGAGCAGGGCGCGAAGACGCTCCGCGGCGGGAAGATGGAGGACGTCATCTTCGCCGGCACGGCGACGCGGGGGCCGCTCGGGCGTGCGGAGGTGCAGCTCACGATCGACAACGCCGACGGCGCGCTCCCGATCGAGTACACCGAGGTGACGATCAGCCGCACGCTGTTCCGCAGCGGCCAGAGCGAGTACGCGATCAACGGCGAGTCGTGCCGGCTGCTCGACGTGCAGGAACTGCTGAGCGATTCGGGCCTGGGGCGCGAGATGCACGTCATCGTCGGCCAGGGGCGTCTGGACAGCGTGCTGCAGGCCACCCCGGAGGAGCGCCGCGGCTTCATCGAGGAGGCGGCGGGCATCCTCAAGCACCGTCGGCGCAAGGAGAAGACGGTCCGCAAGCTCGACGCGATGGAGCAGAACCTCCAGCGGCTGAGCGATCTCGCCGGCGAGATCCGGCGTCAGCTGAAGCCGCTGGGGCGTCAGGCCGAGATCGCCCGCGAGGCGCAGACGATCGCGGCGCTCGTGCGCGACGCGAAGGCGCGCCTGTACGCCGACGACGTGGTGCAGCTGCGCGACACGCTCGCGGCGCACGCGCGCGACGAGCACGAGCGCCACGCCGAGCGGATGGTCCTGCAGGAGCAGTCGGACCGGGTGAAGGCGCGCATCTCCGCGCTCGAGCGCGAGCAGAACGCGGAGGCCGTGGACGAGGCGCGTCGCGTGCTCTTCGGCCTCGAGCAGGTCCAGGAGCGGCTGCGCGGACTGTTCACGCTCGCCAACCAGCGTCTGTCGCTCCTGGGTGCCGACGACGACGAGGCGGCGAATCGCGTCACCGTCACGCAGGCGGCCGTCGACGACGCGCGCGCCGAGGCCGTCGCGATCTCCGACGGCATCGGCGGCGCGCAGGACGCCGCCCAGCAGGCCTCGCGTCGCGTCGCGGCCGCGCGCGCCGACCTGGACGCGCTCGACGTCGAGATCGCCGAGCAGAGCGCGCTCGTCTCCGCGCACGACATGCGCCTCACGACGTTGCGCGCCGCGGTGGACGCGGCGCAGCAGACGCTCGCCGCGGTGCGCGGCGGCGTCCTCCGCCAGCAGAACGCCCTCGACGCCGCAGAGGCCCGCCGCATCGAGGCCGCGGACGCCTTCGCCCAGCTCGAGGACATCGCCGCGACGGAGGGCGAGGCGGCGGACCTGCAGGCGGCGTACGAGAACGCGCAGCGGGAGGCGGCGGAGGCCGAGACGGCACTCGAGTCGCTGCGCGAGGCGCACCGCGTCGCCGAGCGCGAGGCGGACGGCCTCGCGGCGAAGGCCGCGGCGCTCGGAAGCGCGCTCGACGTGCGCGGAGGCGCGGCGGAGATCATCGCGCGCGGAGGCGACGGCGTACGGGGACTCGTGGGCGACAGCGTGCAGGTGCGCGGGGGCTTCGAGGCCGCCATCGCCGCCGTCCTCGGCACACGGGCGGAGGGCGTGCTCGTCGACGACACGGCCGCGGCGCACCGCGTCGCGGCCGAGGCGGAGGAGGCGGGCGTCGTCGACATCGTCATCGCCGACGCGCCGGTGGCCGCGCGTCCTCCCGTGCCGCCCGTGGCCGTCTCCGCCCTCGACGTCGTCACAGGCCCCGACGGCGTCCGCGGCGTGCTCGCCCGGGTCGTGATCGTCGACGACCTCTCCGCTGCGCGCGCCGTCTTCGCCGCGGAGCCGGAGCTCGACCTCGTCGCCGTGACGCGCACGGGGGAGGTGGCGACGGCGCACACGCTGCGGGCGGGGACGGGCGGCGAGCGCTCCCGCCTCGAGCTGCAGGCCGAGCGCGACGCCGCGGTCGAGCGCCTCGTGGAGGTGCGCGCCTCCGTCGACTCGCGCGCAGCCGAACGGGCCGAGGCGGACGAGCGGCTGCGGACGGCGCGCCGCGTCTCGAAGGAGCGGCTCCACGAGCTCCGCACCCACGATGCGCAGCTCGCCCAGCACGCCGAGCATGTGAACCGGGTCACCGTGCGTCACGAGGCCGCGGTCGCGGAGTGCGATCGCCTGCGTGCCGGCCTGGTGCAGGCGGCGTCGGCTGTGGCCGACGCCGAGGCCGACGCGCGCACGGCCGCCGAGGCGTTCGAGGTGGCGGCGTCGCAGCCGCGACCCGTGCTCGACGCCTCGGCACGGGAAGGGCTGCTCGCCGCGGTGGAGAGCGCGCGGGAGGGGGAGATGGCCGCCCGCCTCGAGGTGGAGACGCTGCGCGAGCGCGTGCGCGCCGCGACGGCGCGCGCCGACGAGCTGGAGCGGCAGCGCGAGCGCGAGCGCGAATCGGCGGAGCGCGCCGCCCGCAGGGCCGTCGTGCGGCGGGCGCAGCGCGAGATCGCGCAGGGGGTCGCCGACGAGGTGCCTGCCGTGCTCGACGCGACGGCGCGGTCGGTCGCGGAGGCGCGCATCGCGCTGGCGGAGGCAGAGAGCGCACGATCGGCCGTCACCGAGGAGCTGCGGGCGCTGCGCGCCGACGAGGCGCGCCTGCGCGACCGGCTCACCGGGCTCACCGAGAGCGTGCACGGCCTCGAGCTGCAGATCCACGAGAAGAAGCTGCATCTGACGAGCCTCCTCGAGCGCGTCGCGAGCGAGCTCGGTCTCGGCGAGGAGATCCTGGTGGCCGAGTACGGCCCGACCCAGCCGGCGCCCCGCGATCCCGGCGCGGCGCCGGACGATGACGAGCCGTCGACCATCCCCTACGATCGCCGCATGCAGGAGCGGCGCCTGCGCGAGGCGGAGCGGAAGCTCGCCCAGCTGGGACGCGTGAACCCCCTCGCGCTGGAGGAGTTCGCCGCGCTCGAGCAGCGCCACCGCTTCCTCACCGAGCAGCTCGACGACCTCGTCCAGACGCGCAAGGACCTGCTGACGATCATCGCCGATCTCGACGAGCGCATGCAGACGATCTTCGCGGCGGCGTTCGAGGACACCCGGGCCGCCTTCCACGAGGTGTTCCCGATCCTCTTCCCCGGCGGGAAGGGCGACATCGCGCTCACCGACCCCGACGACATGCTGACGACGGGGATCGAGGTCACGGTGCGCCCCGTCGGCAAGAAGATCGAGCGGCTCTCGCTGCTCTCGGGAGGCGAGCGCTCGCTCGCGGCGGTCGCGCTGCTCACCGCGATCTTCAAGGCGCGTCCGAGCCCGTTCTACATCCTCGACGAGGTCGAGGCTGCGCTCGACGACGCCAACCTCGGGCGCCTTCTGGGCGTTTTCGAGCAGCTGCGCGCGTCGAGCCAGCTCCTCGTCATCACCCACCAGAAGCGCACCATGGAGATCGCCGACGCCCTGTACGGCGTCTCGATGCGCCAGGACGGGGTGTCGGCCGTCGTCGGGCAGCGGGTCGGCGACAGGGCGGCATCGTGACCGCCGTCGACTCCTTCGCCCGTCTCGCGCCGGAGCTTCGTCGCCGCCCCGACGTCGAGGCCCCGGATCTCGTCGCCGCGGATGCCAGCGACCGGCTCATCCTCGCCGAGGCGGGGGAGCCGGGCTCGGACGTCGTCATCATCGGCGACCGCTACGGTGCGCTCGCGCTGCCGCTGCTCGACGCGCATCCGGCGACGCGCGTCCGGCTGCACCAGGACGCGCTCACGGGCGAGCGCGCCCTCTCCGAGAACGCCCGCGAGACGGGCGTCGACCTCTCGCGGCTGCAGCGGCACGGCCTCGACTCCGGCCTCCTCGTCGGCGCGCGCCTCGTCCTGCTCCAGCTGCCGCGGGCGCTCGACGCGCTCGACGAGATCGCCGAGCTCGTCGCCGCGCACGCGGCCGACGACGTCCGCGTCGTCGCGGGCGGCCGCGTGAAGCACATGACGCTCGGGATGAACGACGTGCTGGCGCGTCACTTCTCCGACGTCTCCGCGAGCCGTGCCGCGGGAAAGTCGCGCGTGCTGAGGGCGGCGGGTCCGCGCCGCGGCGGCGCCGCGCGCTGGCCGAGACGCGTGCGGCACGACGACCTCGGACTCACCGTGTGCGCCCACGGCGCCGCGTTCGCCGGGGCGTCGATCGACATCGGCACGCGGTTCCACCTCGGCTTCCTCGGCCAGCTGCCCGCCGCGGAGCGCGCGATCGACCTCGGGTGCGGGACGGGCGTGCTCGCGACGTCGTTCGCGCTCGCGCACCCGCAGGCGCGCGTCGTCGCCACCGACCAGTCCGCCGCAGCCGTCGCGTCCGCGTCGGCCACCGTCCGCGCCAACGGCGTCGCCGACCGGGTGTCGGTGGTGCGCGACGACGGCCTCGGGTCCTGCGAGGACGCGTCCGCCGACCTCGTCCTGCTCAACCCGCCCTTCCACTCCGGCGCGGCCGTCACCGACCGCATCGCCCCGCGTCTGTTCGCGGACGCCGCGCGCGTGCTGCGCCGGGGCGGCGAGCTGTGGTGCGTGTGGAACTCGCACCTGGTCTATCGCGGCGCCCTCGAGCGGATCGTGGGGCCGACCCGGCAGATCGGGCGGAACAGCAGGTTCACGGTGACCGCGTCGACGCGCCGCTGATCCGTCGCGCGCCCCCGCGCGAACTAGGCTGGGGGCATGGCGGAGAAGTGGTCACTGGGGCGCGCGCTGCGCGGGATGTTCGTCAAGCCCACGATCGACGAGGGCACCTGGGACGACCTCGAGACGGCCCTCCTCACGGCCGACTTCGGCCCCGACATCACCGAGCGCATCGTCGACGAGCTGCGCGACAAGGTGGACCGCTATCGGACGACCGATCCGCGCGACCTCCAGCGCATGCTGAAGGAGACGCTGGAAGAGCACTTCGCCCGCTTCGACACGACGCTGAAGCTCACAGAGCGCCCCGCCGTCGTCCTCGTCGTGGGCGTCAACGGCGTCGGGAAGACGACGACGATCGGGAAGTTCGCGCACTTCCTGCGGCGATACGAGCGCAGCGTGATCGTGGGGGCCGCCGACACGTTCCGCGCCGCGGCAGTCGACCAGCTCGCGACGTGGGCGGAGCGCGGCGGCGCCCGTATCGTGCGCCCGGAGCGCGAGGGGCAGGACCCGGCATCGGTCGCCTTCCAGACGATCGACGAGGCGAAGCGCACGGGGACCGAGATCGTGCTCGTCGACACGGCCGGCCGCCTCCACACGAAGGGCGGCCTCATGGACGAGCTGACGAAGATCCGCCGCGTGATCGAGAAGCAGGCTCCCATCAGCGAGGTGCTGCTCGTGCTCGACGCCACGACGGGGCAGAACGGGGTCATGCAGGCCCAGGCGTTCCTCGAGCACGCGGGCGTGACGGGGCTCGTCCTCACCAAGCTCGACGGCTCGGCGAAGGGCGGCTTCGTGCTCGCCGTGCAGGAGCGCACCGGAATCCCCGTCAAGCTGCTCGGACAGGGCGAGGGGATCGGAGACCTCACGGGCTTCACCCCGCATGTCTTCGCCGCGTCGCTTGTCGACTGACCTCGCGAATGGAAGAGTGGCCCCATGGCGATCGAACACGACTTCTTCGGCCTGCTGGAGTCCGGCCCTGACGGCTCGATCTTCTGGTCCGAGAACGTTGAGCTCGGCGATCAGACGGTGTCGGTCGACCTGACGGCGCCCGATCAGGAAGACGTGTCGCAGGACGCGCTCGACGCCGCCGCGGCGATCGTGTCATCGCTCGAGGAGATCGACCGCCGCAGCCGCGTCGCCATGCTCGGCGAGGTCGACAACAGGGCGAGCGAGGTCACCGAGTACATCCTCATGCAGCAGGAGGCCCTGGGGGACGGGCTCGAGGAGTTCCTCGTGGACGTCTCCGGCGATGCGGCGGTCGACATCATCCGCTCGCTCAACCTCATGAGCATGACGATCCTCGCCGACGAGCACGGCGGCGGCGACCCGTTCGCGGTGCTCGAGTACGCGCTCGACCCCGATGCGACCGACGACGTCCTGCTCGTGAACCTCACGAGCGACGGCGCCGTGCACTCCGTCACGAGCGCCGAGTAGCGCTCATCGCCGCGATCAGCTCGCGCGTGAAGGGATGGGACGGTGCGGCGTAGACCGCCTCCGTCGGGCCCTCCTCGACGATCCTCCCCGCCTGCATGACGGCGACCCGGTCGGCCATCGTGCGCACGACGGCCAGGTCGTGCGAGATGAACACGACGCCGAGCCCCTCGTCGCGCTGCAGTCCGCGCAGGAGGTCGAGCACGCCCGCCTGGGTCGTGACGTCGAGCGCCGAGACGGGCTCGTCGCACACGAGCACGTCGGGGCGGCCCGCGAGAGCGCGGGCGATCGCGACGCGCTGGCGCTGTCCGCCCGACAGGGATGCCGGGCGCCGCGCGAGCACGTCGAGGGAGAGCCCCACGCGTGCGAGGAGCGCCTCGGGGCCCGGTGCGCCGTCGCGGTGCGACAGACGCAGGATGCGGGCCACGTCGTGCCGCGGATCGAACGAGCCGAGCGGATCCTGCGGCACGAGCCGCACGCGCGGAACGGGGGAGCCGTGCCGTACGGAGCCGGCGTCCGGCCGTTCCGCGCCGAGGAGGAGGCGCGCGAGCGTCGACTTGCCCGATCCCGACTCGCCCACGATGCCGACCGTCTTGCCGGCCCGGACGTCGAGGTCGACGCCGTCGACGGCCGTCGCGGTGCCCGCGCCGGAGGAGTAGCGCCGCACGAGCGCCCTCGCCTCGAGGAGCGTGCGTCCCTGTTCGGCCGGCGGCCCCGGGCGCGGGCCGGACGGACGCGCCGCGAGGAGGGCGGCGGTCGTCGGATGGTGCGGCGCGGCGAGGAGGGCGGCGGTCGTCGCGGTCTCCACGACGCGCCCCGCGTCGAGCACCGCGACACGGTCGGCGATGCGCGCCACCGCGCCGAGGTCGTGGGTGACGAGCAGGATGGCCGCGCCATCGTCGCGCAGCCGCCCGAGCAGGTCGAGGACGCGGACGGCCGTGGTGGCGTCGAGGGCCGTGGTCGGCTCGTCCGCGACGAGGACGGGTGCGCCCGCGACGATCGCCGAGGCGATGAGCGCGCGCTGGCGCATCCCGCCCGAGAGCTCCCCCGAACGCTGCCGCAGGCGCGCCTCGGCGTCCGTCAGCCCCGCCTGCTCGAGTGCCGAGATCACGCGGCGCCGCCGTTCGGGGCGCGGCACGCGACGGACGGCGAGCGTCTCTCCCACCTCCGCCTCGAGCGTGCGGAGCGGGTCGAGCGACTGCAGCGCGTCCTGGAGCACGAGTGCGACGTCGACGCCGCGCCGTGCGCGCCATCCTCGGCGACCGGCCCGTCGCATGTCGACGCCGTCGAGCGAGAGCGCGTCGGCGGACACACGCGCCAGCGGGTC
Source organism: Microbacterium gilvum (assembly GCF_039543865.1). Lineage (NCBI taxonomy): Bacteria > Bacillati > Actinomycetota > Actinomycetes > Micrococcales > Microbacteriaceae > Microbacterium > Microbacterium gilvum. Next base: position 330,379 of record NZ_BAABKO010000001.1, read on the forward strand.
GTCCTGTGCGAGGCCCAGGAGCGTGCGGGCGAGGACGGACTTGCCGGCGCCCGATCCGCCGACGACCGCGAGCACCTCGCCGGCGGCCAGGGACAGGTCTACGCCGTGCAGCACCTCGCCTGTGCGCGGCAGGGAGACGCGGAGCCCCGCGACCTCGAGGCGGCTCATCGGACGGCACCGATGCGACGGCCGAGCACGGTGAGCACGACGGCGGTCCCGACGATCGCGAGGCCGGGGAAGACCGTGAGCCACCACGCGTAGGAGATGTAGACGCGCCCGGCGTCGAGCATGGCGCCCCACTCCGGCGACGGCGGTGGCGTGCCGAGCCCGAGGAAGCTGAGCGCCGACACCCAGACGATCGCCTGGCCGATGCCGAGCGTCGCCGTGGCGACGAGCGGCCACAGCGTGTTGGGCGCGATGTGGCGGGCGAACAGCGCCGCGCCGCCCACGCCCTCCGACCGCGCGTAGGCGACGTAATCGCTGCGGGCCACGGAGCGCACGCGGCTGCGGAGGATCCGCGCGTAGCCGGGAGCGGTCGCGAGGCCGATGGCGAGCACCGAGCTCTCCGTCCCGGGACCGAGGACCGCGACGAGGAGCAGGGCGAGGACGAGCGTCGGCAGGGCGAAGAGGACCTCGATGACGCGCCCGAGAGCCGCCTCGAGCCAGCGCGGGCCGAGACCCGCCGTGAAGCCGATGACGAGGCCGAGCCCGATCCCCACGGCCGTCGCCGCCAGGCCGATGCCGGCGGAGGCGGCCGCGCCGTGCACGATGCGCGTGAGCACGTCGCGCCCCGACTCGTCGGTGCCGAGCGGGTGCGCCGCCGACGGCGAGGTGAACGCGGAGGCGGGGTCGATCGCGAGCGGGTCGCCCGGCGCCAGCAGCCAGGGCGACGTGACCGCCGCGCCGAGCACGGCGAGTGCCGCCGCGGCGGCCGCGCCGGGCCATCCCAGCCGGCCGAGCGCGCTCACGAGCCGACCGCCACGTCGGGCGCGCGGACGGCGCGGGGGCGCGCACCGCGCAGTCGCGGGTCGACGAGGAGCTCCGCGGCGTCGGCGATCACGATCACGGCGACATAGAGGAGGGCGACGACCGACACGGCGCCCACGACGACCGGCACGTCGCGGGCGAGTGCGGCCTCCTGCAGCAGGCGTCCGAGTCCCTGGCGTGCGAAGAGCACCTCGACGACGACCGCGCCGCTGAGGAGATTGCCGAAGGCCCAGCCCGACAGCGCCAGCGCCGGAAGGCTCGCATGCCGCAGGGTGTGCCGCAGGAGCACGCGGATGTCGGACGCGCCGCGCGAGCGCGCCGACGTCGCGAACGGAGACTCCTCCGCCTCGTGCAGAGCGTCGCGCGACACCTGCGCCAGGAAGCCCGCGATCGGCACGGCGAGCGTCACGACCGGGAGGACGAGCGATGCGGGGCCGCTGCCCGTGCTCGTGGCGGGGAGCACCCCGAGCGTCGTGGCGAACACGAGGATGAGCACGGCCCCGAGCCAGAACTGCGGCACGACGGTCGCGGTGACCTCGACGGCCCGCAGCACGGCGTCGACGGCACGGCCCGCGATGCCGCGCGATGTCGTCGCGACGACCGCGCCGACGACCGCGAGCGCCCACGCGAGGGCGAGGGCGAGCAGGGCGAGCAGCAGCGTCGACGGCAGCTGCCGGCCGATCAGCTCGGCGACGGGCTGGTGCCGTGCGTACGAGTCGCCCAGCTGCAGCGTCGCGACGCGCCACAGCTGCAGCGCGTACTGCACGACGAGCGGCTGGTCCAGTCCGTACGCGCGCTCCGCCGCTGCGACGGCGTCGGGACCCGCCTGGGAGCCCGGCCCGCCGAGGATCGCCTCGAGCGGGTCGCCCGTCGCCCGCAGTGCGAAGAACACGACCGTGGCCGTGATGCCCACGACGAGGATCGCCCGTCCGACCCGCTCCGCGATCCAGCGCAGCGCCGCCATCCGGTCTCAGTCCGTCAGACGGGCGTCGACGAACGACGGGGTGGCGACGGTGCCGAGCGTCTCGACACCGGTCGCGCCGCCCACGAGGAAGTGGTTCTGCTGGTCGTAGAGCGGCAGGATGGCGAAGCTCTCCAGCACGATGCGCTGCGCCTCGGTGTACTGCGCTGCGCGGTCGGCCGGGTCGAGGGCGGAGGCTGCCGCGTCGAGCGCGGCGTCGAGCTCCGGCACCTGCAGCATGGCGTGGTTGGCGAAGTATCCCGACGGCGCAGGCACCGTGCCGGACGAGTGGTAGAGGATGCGCAGGACATCGGGGCCGACGATCGTGTACGGAGCGCTGACGGCCTCGTACTCGTGCGCGCCGAGCGCTCCGTACCACGTCGAGAGGTCCACGGGCGACAGCACGACGTCGAAGCCGACCGCGGCCGTGTTCGCCTGGATCTGCTGGAAGAGCGACTGCTCGGCCGCCGTCGACTGGTTCGTGGAGACGGGGAAGCGCACCGTGAGGCGCGCGCCGTCCTTCATCCGAACGCCGTCGTCGTCGCGCTCGGTCCAGCCCGCCTCGTCGAGGAGCGCATCGGCGGCGTCAGGATCGGTGGCGAACAGGGACTCGTCCGAGTAGGCGAGCGGCTCGACGCTCGACAGCGGGGAGAACGAGCGCTCCGCCGTCCCGAGGAAGAGCGTGTCGATGCCCGGGGTCGGGTCGGCGGCGCGGATGAACGCCTCGCGGACGCGCACATCGTCGAACGGCGCCTGCGCCGTGTTGAGCTCGATGCGGTTGGAGGAGGCGGGGCGCGGGGCGTCGATGTGCGTGAGGCCGAGTCCCTCCGCCGCGACGATGTCCGAGGGGAGCGGGTTGTCGACGACGTCGACCTCGCCCGACGCGAGTGCCGCCTGCCGCGTCGCGGCGTCCGGGATGAACCGCCACTCGATGCCGTCGAGGTACGCGGGCCCGTCGTGGTCGGCGGTCGGGTTCGTCGACACGTAGTCGTCGTTGCGCACGAGCGTCACACGCTGCTGCGGCACCCACTCGTCCACGACGAAGGGCCCCGTGCCGACGGGGGCGAGGCAGTTCTCCTCCTGGCCGCGGGCGAGGCCGGCGGGCGACTCCATGGCCGTCCACGGCTGGCTCAGCGCCTCGAGGAGCGCCGACTTGGGGGCGGACAGGTGCAGCCGCACCGCGTGATCGTCGACGATCTCGACCTCGTCGATCTGCTCGACGGCGAGGTAGCCGGTCGAGGACGCGGTGTTGGGGTCCTGCAGGTGCTCGATGTTGACCACCACGGCCTCCGCGTCGAACGGCGTGCCGTCGGTGAAGACGACGTCGTCGCGCAGGGCGATGTCCCACGTGAGGCCGTCCTCCGACACCTCCCACCCCGACGCGAGCCAGGGCTGGATGGCGCCGTCCGCGTCGCGGCCGAAGAGCGGCTCGAGGTACTGCGAGCTGAGGAGCGCCTGCGGGTAGTTGCCGCCCACGTGGGGGTCCAGGCAGGTCGGCTCCGCATCGCCCGTCGCGTAGACGAGCGTGCCGCCCTCGAGGACGTCGTCGGAAGCCGGGGCCTCCGGGGCGGAGCATGCGGCGAGGAGCAGGAGGGGGGAGAGGGCGGCCGCGGCGGCGGTGAGTCGAGGAGAGGGCATGGCGGCTTTCGGAGAGGAAAGTGGACGGTGTCCAACATTACCGGCGCAGCGACGGGGCGGACGCGCGGGAGGCTATTGTTGGACGCGATCCAAAAAAGATCGCGAAGGAGATCGACGTGACCGACGTCCTGCTCGCGGGCCTCGCGCCCGACTACGTCCCCTACCTCGAGGGGTGGGAGCTGCAGCGGCGGCTCCACGCTGAGGTCGTCGCGGGGGAGCGCGACGACACGCTCGTGCTGCTCGAGCACGAGGCCGTCTACACCGCAGGCAAGCGCACCGAGCCGCACGAGCGGCCCCAGGACGGCACGCCCGTCGTCGACGTCGACCGCGGAGGGAAGATCACGTGGCACGGGCCCGGCCAGCTCGTCGGCTACCCGATCGTGCGCCTGCCAGCGCCCTTCGCCGTCGTCGACCACGTGCGCCGGCTCGAGCGCGTGCTCATCGCGGTGCTCGCCGAGCACGGCGTCGACGGCTACCAGGTGAAGGGGCGCAGCGGCGTCTGGGTCCGCGGCGTGCTCCGAGAGGAGAAGGTCGCGGCGATCGGCGTCCGCGTCGCGCAGGGCGTCGCGATGCACGGCTTCGCGATCAACTGCGACAACACCCTCGACGGGTTCGGCGGCATCATCCCGTGCGGCATCTCCGATGCGGGCGTGACGACCATGAGCTCGCACGCGGGCCGCATCATCCGGCCCTCCGACGTCGTCGACACGGTCGTGTCCGCGTTCCGCGCCGAGTACGCCGGGATCGCCGCGTGAGCGCGGGGCCCGACGGGCGCCGTCTGCTGCGCCTCGAGGTGCGCAACGCCGAGACGCCCATCGAGCGCAAGCCGCCGTGGATCAAGACGACCGCGAAGCTCGGGCCGGAGTACCAGGCGCTGCACGCGCTCGTGAAGTCGGAGGACCTGCACACCGTGTGCCAGGAGGCGGGGTGCCCGAACATCTTCGAATGCTGGGAGGACAAGGAGGCGACGTTCCTCATCGGCGGATCGCAGTGCACCCGCCGCTGCGACTTCTGCCAGATCGACACGGGCAAGCCCGCCGACTACGACACCGACGAGCCCCGTCGCGTCGCGGAGAGCGTGCAGCGGATGGGCCTGCGCTACGCCACCGTGACGAGCGTGGCGCGCGACGACCTCCCCGACACGGGGGCGTGGCTCAACGCCGAGACCGTCCGCCGCATCCACGCGCTCAACCCGAACACCGGCGTCGAGCTGCTCGCCAACGAGCACAACGCCGACCCCTCCTTCCTCGGGGAGATCTTCGACGCGCGGCCCGAGGTGTTCGCGCACAACGTCGAGACCGTGCCGCGCATCTTCAAGCGCATCCGTCCGGCGTTCCGCTACGAGCGGTCGCTCGACGTGCTCACGCAGGCGCACGACGCGGGTCTCATCACGAAGTCGAACCTCATCCTCGGGATGGGCGAGACCTCCGACGAGGTCGTCGAGGCGCTGCACGATCTGCACGACGCCGGCTGCGACATCATCACGATCACGCAGTACCTGCGCCCGACGCCCCGCCATCATCCCGTCGACCGCTGGGTCAAGCCGGAGGAGTTCGTCGCGTTCAAGGGCATCGCGGAGGAGATCGGGTTCCTCGGCGTGCTCGCGGGCCCGCTCGTGCGCTCGTCGTACCGCGCCGGGCGCCTCTGGGCGCAGTCGATGGCGTCGAAGGGCAGGGAGATCCCCGCGCACCTCGCGCACATCGCGGCCTCCGCCGACCTCGGCTTCGCGCAGGCCGTGTGAGCGGCGGCTAGCCTGGCAGGATGGCGGGAGTGCGAGCAGGGCGGCCGAGGGCATCCTCGCGCGATGTGCTCGCGGAGGCGGCCTGCGAGCTGTTCCTCGAGCAGGGCTTCGAGGCCACGTCGATCGCCGACATCGCGCGGAGGGCCGGGGTCAGCCGCTCGAGCTTCTTCAACTACGCGACGTCGAAGGCGGGGCTCCTCTGGGCGCCCTTCGACGAGCGCTCCGCGGTGCTCGCCGACCTGCTGGATGCCCCCGGCCATCCGCTCGACGCGGTGCTCCGGAGCGCTGTGCTGACGTTCGCGGAGGGTCTCCGCCCCGACGCCCTGGCGCTCGCCATCGCGAACGCCGACGCGATGGGGATGGCCGCCGACCTGGAGCGGGAGTCGGCGGTGCGGATGGCGCGGATCGCGTCGACCATCGCGACGGGAGCGCGCAGGGGCGGCCGCGACGGGCTGTCCGCCGACATCGCGGGCGCCGCGTACGCGGGTGCCGTCATGAGCGCGCTGCGGCACTGGGCGCTCGCGGGGCCGGGCACACGCGCCCTCCGGGACGTCCTCGCCGATGCGCTCGACGCGCTGCCGGGCGCCGTCAGCTGACCCGGCGGGCGCCGTGGGTCGGCCGGTCGGCGGCAGCGGGTAAAATCGACGCATCATGGCTACCTTCGGCACGCTCTCGGAGCGCCTCACCGACACCTTCCGCAACCTCCGGACCAAGGGCAAGCTCTCGCCCGCGGACGTCGACGGGACGGTGCGGGAGATCCGCCGCGCGCTGCTCGACGCGGATGTCGCGCTGCCCGTCGTAAAGGAGTTCGCCGCGAAGGTGCGCGAGCGCGCGCTCGGCGACGATGTCAACAAGGCGCTCAACCCCGCGCAGCAGGTCGTCCAGATCGTCAACGAGGAGCTCGTCGGCATCCTCGGCGGCGAGCAGCGTCGCCTGCAGTTCGCGAAGACGGCGCCGACCGTCATCATGCTCGCCGGCCTGCAGGGCTCGGGCAAGACGACGTTCGCCGGGAAGCTCGCCCGCAAGCTGGAGAAGGAGGGCCACACGCCGCTCCTCATCGCCGCCGACCTCCAGCGCCCCAACGCCGTGAACCAGCTCCAGGTGGTCGCGGAGCGCGCAGGCGCGGCGATCTACGCGCCCGAGCCGGGCAACGGCGTCGGCGACCCCGTGCGGGTCTCCCGCGACGGCGTCGAGCACGCGCGCCGGCAGCAGCACGACGTCGTCATCATCGACACCGCCGGCCGACTGGGCGTCGACGCCGACCTCATGAAGCAGGCGTCGGACATCCGCCGGGCGACCCAGCCCGACGAGGTGCTCTTCGTCATCGACGCCATGATCGGCCAGGACGCCGTCAACACCGCGAAGGCGTTCCAGGAGGGCGTCGACTTCACGGGCGTCGTGCTGTCGAAGCTCGACGGCGACGCGCGAGGCGGCGCCGCGCTGTCGGTCGCGTCCGTGACGGGCCGTCCCATCATCTTCGCCTCGACGGGAGAGGGACTCGACGACCTCGAGGACTTCCATCCCGACCGCATGGCGAGCCGCATCCTCGACCTCGGCGACGTCCTGACGCTCATCGAGCAGGCGCAGCAGGCGTTCGACGAGGAGGAGGCGGCGAAGGTCGCCGAGAAGCTCGCCACGGAGCAGTTCACGCTCGAGGACTTCCTCCAGCAGATGCAGCAGCTCAAGAAGATGGGCTCCATGAAGAAGATGCTCGGGATGCTCCCGGGCATGGGGGCCATGAAGCAGCAGCTCGACGACTTCGACGAGCGCGAGATCGATCGCACGGAGGCGATCATCCGCTCGATGACGCCCGCGGAGCGGCAGAACACGAAGGTCCTCAACGGATCGCGTCGCCTGCGCATCGCGAAGGGCTCCGGCATGACGGTGACCGATGTGAACCAGCTCGTGAACCGGTTCGAGCAGGCGGCCAAGATGATGAAGACCGTCGCCCGCGGCGGCACGCCGCAGATCCCGGGGATGGGGGCGATGCCCGGCATGGGCAAGCCGGGCGCCTCGGCGAAGCGCGGCGCGAAGAAGGGCCGGAAGCCGCAGGGATCGCGGTCGGGGAACCCGGCCAAGCGCGCGGCAGAGAACTCCGGGGCTCCCGCAGCGGCGGCGCCCACGGGGTCGGGCTTCGGGCTCGGCGGCTCCCCGGCGCAGCCGAGCGAGGCGGACCTCGCCGAGATCCAGAAGCTCTTCGGCAAGGGCTGAGCCCATGTGAGACTGGCGGCATGGATCAGCGCGTCAGCCTCATCACGCTCGTCGTCGACGACATCGCGGCATCCCGGGCCTTCTACATCGACGGGCTCGGGTGGACGGCGGAGCTCGAGGCGCCGGGCGAGGTGCTCATGATCCGCGTCGGCGAGCGGCTCCTGCTGTCGCTGTGGGATCGCGCGCACGCACAGCGCGAGATCGGCATGGTCGCCTCGGGCGGCACGCCGCCGATCACGCTCGCGCACAACCTGCGCACGGAGCGCGAGGTCGACGACGGGCTCGCGCTCGCGCGGACGGCGGGCGCCGTGACGGTCTCCGACGCCGTGCACCGGGAATGGGGCGGCTACTCGGGGTACTTCGCCGACCCCGACGGATTCCGTTGGGAGATCGCGGTCAACCCGTCGCCGCTCGGGGAGTCGCTCCTGCCGTGAACGGCACGAGGGCCGGGGATCGCTCCCCGGCCCTCGTCCTCTCGTCCCGACAGGTCAGCTCACGTCGTCGTCGACCCAGTCCATCGACTTCGTGACGGCCTTCCGCCACTGGCGCAGCAGGCGGTCGCGCTCTGCGTCGTCCATGGAGGGCTCCCAGCGACGGTCCTCCTGCCAGTTCGCGGACAGATCGTCGAGCCCGTTCCAGAACCCGACCGCGAGACCGGCCGCGTAGGCCGCTCCGAGCGCCGTCGTCTCCGCGACGACCGGGCGCACGACCGGCACGCCCAGGACGTCGGCCTGGAACTGCATGAGCGTGTCGTTGGCGACCATGCCGCCGTCGACCTTGAGCTCGGCGAGATCCACCCCCGCGTCGGCGTTCACCGCGTCGAGCACGTCGCGGGTCTGGAAGGCGACGGCCTCCAGCGCGGCGCGTGCGATGTGACCCTTGTTCGCGTACCGCGTGAGACCGACGATCGCGCCGCGCGCGTCGGGCCTCCAGTACGGGGCGAACAGGCCGGAGAACGCCGGGACGACGTACACGCCGCCGTTGTCCTCCACGCCGGCGGCGAGCGTCTCCACCTCCGGCGCGGAGGAGATGATGCCGAGCTGGTCGCGCAGCCACTGGATGAGCGACCCGGTGACGGCGATCGACCCCTCGAGCGCGTAGTGCGTCGGCTGGTCGCCGAGCTTGTAGCCCACCGTCGTGAGCAGCCCGTTCTGCGAGCGGACGATCTCCTCGCCCGTCTGGAAGATGAGGAAGTTGCCGGTGCCGTACGTGTTCTTGCTCTCGCCCGCGGTGAACGCCGCCTGTCCGAACGTCGCCGCCTGCTGGTCGCCGAGGATGCCAGCGATGGGCGTCTCGCGCAGAAGGGAGGAGTCCTCCGCGGCGCCGTAGACCTCGGAGGACGACCGGATCTCGGGCAGCATCGAGCGCGGGACTCCGAACGCCTCCAGGATGTCGTCGCGCCACTCGAGCGTCTCGAGGTCCATGAACAGCGTGCGCGACGCGTTCGTGACGTCCGTGACGTGCACGCCGCCGTCGACGCCGCCCGTGAGGTTCCAGAGCACCCACGAGTCCGTCGTCCCGAAGGCGAGCTGCCCCGCCTCGGCCTTCTCCCGCGCGCCGTCGACGTTCTCGAGGATCCACGCGATCTTCGTGCCCGAGAAGTAGGTCGCGAGCGGCAGGCCCACGATCGGCTTGAAGCGCTCGACCCCGCCGTCGGCCGCCAGCCGGTCGACGATCGCCTGCGTGCGCGTGTCCTGCCACACGATGGCGTTGTAGACGGGCTCGCCCGTCGTGCGATCCCACACGACGGCCGTCTCGCGCTGGTTCGTGATGCCGATGGCCGCGATGTCGTGCCGCGTGAGGTCGGCACGGCTCAACGCGAGGCCGATGACCTCCTGCACGTTGCGCCAGATCTCGCGCGCGTCGTGCTCGACCCAGCCCGGGTGCGGCAGGATCTGCTCGTGCTCCTTCTGGCCGGTGGCGACGATGCTGCCGGCGCGGTCGAAGATGATCGCACGGCTCGAGGTCGTGCCCTGGTCGATGGCGATGATGTAGTCGGCCATGATGTTCTGTTCTCCTTCGAAACGGGGGTCGGATCAGGCGGCGAGCCCGAGGAGGGCGGGAGCGGCGAGCGCGGCCAGCGCGCCGCCGAGGAGGGGGCCGACGACGGGCACCCAGGCGTAGGACCAGTCGCTCGACCCCTTGCCCTTGATGGGCAGCAGGGCGTGCGCGATGCGGGGACCGAGGTCGCGTGCCGGGTTGATGGCGTAGCCGGTCGGGCCGCCGAGCGAGGCGCCGATGCCGACCACGACGAGGGCGACCGGAAGCGCCGAGAGCGGACCGAGCCCGCCGGGGACGCCGACCTCGATGTCGCCGTAGTCGGCGAACGCGAAGACGGCGAACACGAGCACGAACGTCGCGATGATCTCCGTGACGAGGTTGTGCCCGTACGAGCGGATGGCCGGGCCCGTCGAGAAGACTCCGAGCTTGTTCGCCGGCTCCTCCTCCGCGTCGAAGTGCTGACGGTAGGCCGCCCAGCACAGCACGGCGCCGACGATCGCGCCGAGGAGCTCGGCCGCGATGGCGACGAGGAACATCGGGAACGAGATGGTCCCCGCGATGAGGAGGCCGATGCCCACGGCCGGGTTGAGGATGGCGCCCGAGTACGCGGAGGCGAGCACGCCCACGAACACGGCGAGGCCCCATCCCCAGTTGACCATCAGGGTTCCGCCGCCGAGGCCCTTCGTCTTCGCGAGGACGACGTTGGCGACGACGCCGCAGCCCAGCAGGATCAGCAGCGCGGTCCCGACGAACTCGGACAGGAAGTACAGCCCGAGATTCACTTCATTCATGTCTTCTTCGACCTTTCAGGGGCGCGGCGGCCCCCCTGCCGCCGCGCTGCGGGTGGGAGAGGATCTCCCGTGCGGGCCCTGTCGGAGGAGGCCCGGGCGATCGCCCCGCCTCAGTGGCGGGTGCGATCGGGGATCGTGAGCCCGTGGGCGTCGTTGAGGAGCGTGCGCGCCTCCTGCACCTCGGCATCGCGACGCTCGCGGTCCCACTCGAGGAGAGGAGCGAGCGCATCGGCGACCTCGTCGAGCACGTCGGCGTCGACGTCGCCCGTGAAGGCGATGCTGGTGCGCCGCAGGAGCACGTCCGCGAGGTGGACGACGTGCTCGTTGCGGACCATCCAGGCGAGCTCGCGCGTGGACAGCGCGCCGCCGGCGAGAGGTTCGTCGTGACCCTGCTCGACGTCCTCCCAGACCGCGGCCGCGCGCGTGCCGTACCGCGTGAGGAGCGCCTCTCCGCGCGCGCCGGCCCCCGGCAGGTGGGCGCCGATCCAGGCACGGCGATCGGGATCGGTGCGCGGGAAGTCCTTGCCTCCGCCGATGGGCAGGCCGGAGGTGGAGACGGAGCGCGTGCGGCCGACGAGACCGAGGACGATGTCGGAGAGCGACTCGCCGAGCGCGCGGAAGGTCGTCCACTTGCCGCCGACGAGGCTGACGAGCGGGACGCGGGCCGAACGGTCGACCTCGACGCGGTAGTCGCGGGAGACGAAGCCGGGCGCGGTGTCCTCGTGCCGGGGGAGCGGGCGGATGCCGGCGAAGCGGTAGACGATCTGCGACCGGTCCACGGCGATCGAGGGGAACACGTGATGGACGAGGTCGAAGAAGTAGTCGACCTCCTCCTCGGTGCAGCGTGCGGGCTCGCGCGGGTCGGCGTCGATGTCGGTCGTCCCGACGAGCACGCGTCCCTTCAGGGGGTAGATGAGCACGATGCGCCCGTCGGAGTGCTCGAAGAAGATCTCCCTGCCCTGGGTCGCCGCGAGGAGCTCGGGGTGGTCGAGCACGATGTGTGAGCCCTTGGTGCCGCCCATGAAGCGGGTGGAGGTGCCGAGCGCCTCGTTCGTGAGGTCCGTCCACGGGCCAGAGGCGTTCACGACGACGTCGGCGGCGATCTCGAAGCGCGTGCCGGTCTCCAGATCGAGCACCTCCACGCCGTCGGCCGTGCGTGCGACGGCCTCCACGTAGTTGAGGGCGTGCGCCCCCTCGTGCGCGGCGAGGCCGTCCTGGAGCACGTCGAGGGCGAGACGCTCGGGATCGTGCATCGAGGCGTCGTAGTAGGTCGCGGTGTACTTCACCGCGGGGTCGAGCGCGGGGAGCTCGGACAGCGACTTCTTCCGTCCGAGGAAGCGGTGGCGCGGGACCGAGCCGCCGTCGCGCGAGAACGTGTCGTAGAGGACGAGCCCGATCTTGATGAGCGCGGCGCCCCGCTCCTGCGGCTTGCCCGAACGGTGCGTGAGGAATCGGAGCGGGGCCGAGAGGATGCCGGAGAACGTCGAGTAGATCGGGATGGTCGTGCGCAGCGGCTTGACGAAGTGCGGTGCGATCCGGAGCAGCCCGTTGCGCTCCTGGACGGACTCCCTGACGAGGCGGAACTCGCCGTTCTCGAGATATCGGATGCCGCCGTGGATCATGTGGCTGGAGGCGGCCGATGCGCCGGAGGCGAAGTCCGACCGCTCCACGAGCACGACGTCGACGCCCTGCAGGGCGAGGTCGCGGAACGTCGAGATCCCGTTGATGCCTCCGCCGATGACGACGACCGTCGTGCGTCCTGCGGCTCGGACCGAGGCGACCGCCGGCCGCTCCTGTGCGTTGTGCGTGTCGATCATCGTCGACCTCCCTCTCGCTCGTTCGGGTATAGCCTCAGTCGGCGGACACATGCGCGCAACTCGACTGCACATATGTGCACGGCGCGCCGTCGGAGGAGGGTCGGATGGTCGAGGACGGTGCGCGGATGCGCGACGGCAAGATGCTGCAGGCGCTCAAGGCGGCGCAGCTCTACTACCTGCAGGACCGCACCATGGAGTCGATCGCGCAGGAGCTCGGCACCTCGCGCTCCTCCGTGTCGCGGCTGCTCAGCCATGCGCGCGAGACGGGGCTCGTGGAGATCCGCATCACCTCGCCCCTCGAACGCGGGGGAGAGCTCGAGCGCAGGATCGCGGACCGCTTCCATGTCGCCGCGCACGTCGTCCCGCTGCCGGAGAGCGTGAGCGACGTCGACAGGCTCGAACGCGTCGCGCTCACGGCGGCGCGGCTGCTCGCGCAGTTCGTCGACTCGCACATGGTCGTGGGCGTGGCGTGGGGCTCGACGCTCAGCGCCGTGAGCCGCAACCTGCCGCAGAAGGAGACCCACAACACGACCGTCGTCCAGCTCAACGGCGCGGGCAACACGCAGACGACGGGCGTCGAGTACTCCAGCGAGATCCTGCAGCGGTTCGGCGCGGCATTCGGCGCGCGCGTGCAGCAGTTCCCGGTCCCGGCGTTCTTCGACGACCCGGCGACGCGCGAGGCGATGTGGCGGGAGCGGAGCACCCGGCGCGTGCTCGAGCTGCAGGCGCGAATGGATCTCGCGCTGTTCAGCCTGGGGTCGCCGTCCGCGGAGGTGCCGAGCCGCGTCTACGTCGGCGGCTACCTCGACAAGGCCGACTACCGCAGCCTGGGGGAGGACCGCGTCATCGGCGATCTGGCGACGGTCTTCTTCCGCGCGGACGGCTCGTGGCGGGACATCCGCCTCAACGCCCGCGCGACGGGCCCGACGCTCGATCGGATCCGACGGGTGCCGCGGCGCGTCTGCGTCGTCGCGGGTGCGCACAAGCTCGCGAGCCTGCGCGCCGCCGTCGCCGCGGGGCTCGTCACCGACGTCGTGCTCGACGAGACCCTGGCGCGCCTGCTGGTCGAGTCGGCCTGATCGGGGCTACTCGCCTTCCGCGCGCCCCAGCCGCCAGTACCCCATGAACGCCACGGCGCGGCGGTCGACGCCGTGCTCGGCGACGAGGTGGCGCCGCAGCGTCTTGATGGCGGAGGACTCCCCGGCGAGCCACGCGTAGAGCGGAGCGCTGCGCAGCGCTGCCCCGCCCTTCTTGGCTCGCGGCACCTCCCAGAGGATGTCGTGGTCGACGTCGATCTCCTCCACCTCCGCCCCGCGACCCGGTGCGCAGAGGACGGGGGCGACGGCCGTGACGGTGCGGACGAGATGCGCGTGACGCTCCGCGCCCTCGCGACCTGAGACGTGGACGTCGAAGCCCGGGTGGGAAGGGAGGTAGGCGGCATCCCTGGCGTCGGGCACCTCGAGCACGACGACGCCCCTGGCGTCGCGGGGCAGCTGCTCGAGGATCGCCGCGATCGCCGGCGCCGCCGTCTCGTCGCCCGCGAGGAGGATCTGCTCGACCTCGGCGGGAGGCACGAAGTCGACCCCGTAGCTGACGCCCGTGCGATCGACGGTGGGGGCGAGGAGGAGCACCTCGTCGCCCACCTGAGCCCTGTCGATCCACGCCGACGCGGGACCGGACACATCGTGCGCGACCATGTCGACGTCGACCTCCCGCTCGGCGTTGCGGACTGCACGCGTCGTGTAGGTGCGGAACGGCAGGCGCGACTCGGGCGGCAGCGCGCGCCACGCCGTGTACCAGTCGTCCCCCGTCGGCATGTCGTCGAACGTCAGGCCGGGAGCGGGGAAGACGACCTTGATGCGCTGGTCGAACCCCGGGTCCCCGTAGCGGTCGAGGCCGTCGCCCGTGAAGGTGAACCGCCGGAAGCTGGGCGTCAGGTCGGCGATGCGCGCGACGCGCGCGCGGAAGAACTCCATGTCGGCCATGTCAGGCTCCTGTCGTGGAACGGGCGGAGGGCGCGTCGATCACATGGTGCCGCCCGCGCGGGAGCACGAGCGGCGTGCCCGACACCGGATCGGGGATGACGAGCGCATCGAGGTCGAAGACCTCGCCGATGAGCTCGCTCGTGACGATGTCGGCGGGGGCGCCGTGCGCGACGAGACGTCCTGCGCGGAGGGCGAAGAGGTGGTCGGCGTACCGCGCCGCGAGATTGATGTCGTGCAGGACCATGACGATCGTCGTGCCCTCGCGGCGGTTGAGGTCGGTGAGGAGGTCGAGCACCTCGACCTGGTGGGTGACGTCGAGGAACGTCGTCGGCTCGTCGAGGAGGAGGATCCCGGTCTCCTGGGCGAGGGCCATCGCGATCCAGACGCGCTGGCGCTGACCTCCCGACAGCTCGTCGACCGACCGGTCGGCGAGCTCGGCGACGCCCGTCGCCTCGAGCGCGGCTGCGACGGCGCGCTCGTCGTCGCGGGTCCAGGAGCGGAAGAGCCTCTGATGCGGATGGCGGCCGCGCCCGACGAGGTCGGCGACCGCGATGCCCTCCGGCGCGACCGGCTGCTGGGGGAGGAGGCCCAGGGTGCGCGCGAGCTCCTTCGTGGGGAGCTCGTCGATGCGCCGCCCATCGAGCACGACGCCGCCCTCCTTCGCGGGGATGAGTCGGGAGATCGTCTTCAGCAGCGTCGACTTGCCGCAGGCGTTCGCGCCGACGATGACGCTGATGCGCCCGGCCGGCACGACGAGGTCGACGCCGTCGACGATCGTCCTGGCGCCGTAGCCGGCCACGAGGCCGCGTGTTTCGAGGGTGTGCTGCACGGTCACGAGGAACCTCCGAGTCGGCTCGTGCGGATGAGCAGGTAGAGCAGGTAGGGGGCGCCGAGGATGCCCGTCACGACCCCCACGGGGAACTTCGTGTCGAACGCGAACTGCCCGATGAGGTCGGCGCCGAGCACGAGGCAGGCGCCGAACAGCCCGGCCGGGAGGACGAGCGATCCGCCGGGGCCGACGATGCGCGCCGCGATGGGGCCGGCGAGGAACGCGACGAACGCGATCGGCCCCGTCGTCGCGGTCGCGAAGCACGCGAGCGCGACGGCCGCGAGGATGAGGAGGATCCGCGACCGGTCGACGCGCACGCCGAGGGCGGTGGCCGACGCGTCGCCGAGCTCGAGCGCCCTCAGATCGCGGGAGAGGACGAGGACGAGGGGGACGAGCACCGCGACGGCGATCGCGAGGGGCGGCAGGTCGGACATCGCGGCGCCGTTGAGGCTGCCCGTGAGCCACCGCATCGCGACGGGGACGTCCCACTCGGCGGCGCGCGAGATGACGAAGGACACGACGGCGTCGAGCATCGCGCCCACGCCGATGCCGATGAGGATGAGGCGCCCGCCTGTCGACTCCCCGCCGCGGGCGGCGGCGTAGATCACGGCGGCGGTGCCGATGCCGGCGACGAGCGCGAGGACGATCGTCGCGCCCGACGACCAGTGCAGGACGATGAGCGCGACGACGGCGGCCGCGCTGGCACCCGAGGTGATGCCGATGACGTCGGGGCTCGCGAGGGGGTTGCGGAGCATCGTCTGGAAGGTGGTGCCCGCCACGCCGAAGGCGATCCCGGCGAGGGCGCCGGTGAGGGCGCGCGGGATGCGCAGCCCGCCGACCGTGAAGGAGGCGCCGGGGATGTCGGCGCCGAGCACGACCGCGACGACGTCGGACACCGGGTAGATGGTCCGTCCCAGCAGGAGCATGGCGGCCATCAGGGCGACCAGGAGGACGGCGAGCGCGGCCGTCGCGACGGCGCGTCGGAGACCGCGGCGGCGCCGGCCCGCTCGGATGGCGTCGAGGGGCGCCGCGGGGACGGGCGCGGGGGTGAGGACGGCGGACATCAGAGGGCTCTCATGCGCGTGCGGCGGGCGATGACGACGAGGACGGGGGCGCCGAGGAACGCCGTGACGATCCCGGCCTCGACCTCGCCCGGCGAGCCGATGACGCGCCCCAGGGTGTCGGCCGCCGTGAGCAGCACGGCGCCGCCGACGGCGGAGAAGGGGAGGATCCAGCGCTGGTCGGGCCCCGTGAGGAGGCGGACGACATGCGGCACCATGAGGCCGACGAAGGCGATCGGCCCGGCGACCGCCGTGACGGCGGCGCAGAGGACCACACCGGCCGCGGCGGCCAGGGCGCGCGTGGGGCCCACGCGGATTCCGAGGCCGACGGCCACGTCGTCGCCCAGGGCGAGCGCGTTGAGCGCCGGCGCCGCGAGGAAGGCCGCGAGAGCCGCGATGGCGAGCAGCGGCACGATGATCGCCATCGTCTCCCACGTCGCCCCGCCGACGCCCCCGACCTGCCAGAAGCGGAACTCGTTCATGGCGGCGACTCGGGGCAGGAGGACGGCGCTCACGAGCGACGAGAGCGCCGCGGTCGTGGCGGCCCCGGCGAGGGCGAGCTTGATGGGCGTCGCGCCGCCCGCGCCGACCGACCCGACGACGTAGACGAAAACGGCCGTGAGGGCCGCCCCGGCGAGTGCGAGCCCGAGGAACTGGAAGACGGAGGTGATGCCGAGGAAGGCGATGCCGCAGACGACGAAGAGGGCCGCTCCCGTGTTCACGCCGAGGATGCCGGGGTCGGCGATGGGGTTGCGCGTGATCGCCTGCATGAGCGCGCCGGAGAGGGCGAGCGCGGCTCCCGCGACGAGCGCGAGCACGGTGCGCGGGATGCGCTGCTGGACCGCGATGGCGCCGATGTCCTCCGGCACGATCCCCCGGAACCACGATCCGAGGCCGTCGAGGATCTCGCCGAGGCTGACGGCGCGTGAGCCGAATGCGAGCGAGGCCAGCAGCACGAGGAGCACGGCCGCGGTGCTCGCGACCACGAGCACGACGCGGCGCCGCGCGTCCGCCGGGGCGGACGCGCGGCGCTGGCCGGTGTCGGCGAGTGTCACTCTGCCTGGGCGACGGCGTCGTCCAGGAGGGCGACGTAGTCCTCGAGCATCCACGGGATGGAGAGAGCGGTGGGCGTCACGGCGCCGCTGAACGCGTCGCCGGAGCCGACCGTCACGACGGCGCCGTTCTGGACGGCGGGGAGCGTGCTCCACAGTTCGTCGGCCTGGAGGGCGGGAAGCAGCTCGTCGCCGCCGTACGTGACGATCACGTCGACGTCGGCGAGCTCGTCGGCGTTCTCCGCGCTGATGTCGGCGTAGAAGTTCGTCGTGCCCTGCGCCACCTCGGGAAGGTCGAAGCCGAGGTCGCCGAGGAACGCCGTGCGCGAGTCGCCCTCGCCGTAGACGGAGATCGTCGAGAGGTCGGCCGCGCTCATGTAGAAGAATGCAGCGGTCTTGCCCTCGAACGACGCGTCGGCCGTCGCGTCGGCGATCTGCTGGTCGAGCGATGCGACGAGCTCCTCGCCCTCCTCCGCGAGGCCGAGGCCCTCGGAGTCGATGCGGATGACGTCGCGCCACGGCGTCAGCCACGCCGCGTCGGGGTACGCGATCGTGGGTGCGATCTCCGAGAGGGTCGCGTACGAGCTGTCGTCGAGCCCCGAGTAGCCGGCGAGCACGAGGTCGGGAGCCGTGTCGGCGATGGCCTCGAAGTCGGTGCCGTCGGACGTGGAGAAGATGACGGGCTCCTCGGCGCCGAGCTCCTCGTACGCCTCGAGCGACCAGTCGTAGAGTCCGAGGCCGTCGCTGCCGTCCATCGACCAGGTCTGGTCGTCGACGCCGACGGGGGCGATGCCGAGCGCGAGCGCGACGTCGTGGTTTCCCCAGCCGATCGTCGCGACGCGCTCGGGAGCGCTCTCGACGGTCGTCTCGCCGAGCGCGTGCTCGACCGTGACGGGGAAGGTGCCGGATGCGGCCGAGTCGGCGGGGGCCGCGCTCTCGGAGGTCTCGTCGGCTGGGGTGGCGCAGGCCGTGAGGGCGGCGGCTGCGGCGATGGTCGCGGCGAACGCGAGCGCACGCGTGGTGTGCACGGGAGGGCCTTTCTTCCTGAGGCGCGGAGCCTCACGGGCGGGGTATTGAGCTTAGGCTACCCTAAAGCTGCATCCCGACCCGACCACGTGCTCAGGCGGAGGCGCGACCCAGGGCGAACTCGTCGACGAGGTGCGCCACGACGGCGCGCAGGTCGCCGTCTGCGGCGTCGGCGACCGCGAGCTGGCGCGCATACCCCGCTCCTCCGCGCAGGATGGCTCCCACGCCCGCGAGCTCGCCGGCGCAGCCGAGGTCGGCCGCGACGGGGGAGAGGCGCTCCAGCTCCTCGGCGAGATGCTCGGCCACGGGGCGCTGGCGCCCGTCGGCGTCGACGATGATCCGGGCGTCGAGCCCGTACCGTGCCGCGCGCCACTTGTTCTCCCGTGCGTACCAGGGCGGGAGCGTCGGAAGCGGACGGCCGGCGTCGAGGGCGCGCGAGAAGGACTCCACGAGCGTCTGCGCGAGCGCGGCGATCGCCGCGAGCTCCGCTGCCGTCGACATGCCGTCGCACACGCGGATCTCGATCGTGCCCCAGCGGGGCGCCGGTCGGATGTCCCAGCGCACCTCGGTCTCGTCGGCGAGCACGTCGGCGCGCGCCATCTCGTCCACGTAGCGTTCGAACTCGGACCAGGTGCCGAGCGGCCAGGGGAGGCCGGCCGTGGGCAGCTGCTGGAACACGAGCGCGCGGTTCGACGCGTAGCCGGTGCGCTCGCCTGCCCAGAACGGGCTCGACGCCGACAGCGCCTGGAAGTGCGGCAGATAGGCCGTGAGCGCGCCGAGGATGGGCATCACCTTCGCGACGTCCTCGACGCCGACGTGCACATGCACGCCCCAGATCATCATGTTGCGCCCCCACCACTGGGTGCGCTCGATGAGGGTGTGGTAGCGGGTCTTGTCGGTCACCCGCTGGTCGAACCACTGCGCGAACGGATGGCTGCCCGCGGACAGCAGGTCGACGCCGAGCGGATCGGCGTGCCCACGGACGAGGTCGACCGCGTCCGCGATGTCGCGCATCGCCTCGGCCACGCTCCCGCCGACCCCGCTCGTCACCTCCACGGTGTTCGTCAGCAGCTCGCCCGTCACGGTGAACCGCTCCCCGGCCGTCTCGTCGGCGAGCGCCGCGACGATCTCGGGGCCGGCGCCGACGAGCTGGCCGCTCGCACGGTCCGCCAGCATGAGCTCCCACTCCACGCCCACGGAGGAGCGGGCGGAGGGGGCGAACGCGAGGGTCATGGGCACAGCCTGGCACAGGCGACTCGCGGGTCGACGCGGTTCGCGCCGCGCGGCGTCATCTGGCAGAATGGAGGGTCGGATCACCTGCTCGACCCTCTATCCAGCGGTCGATCCACCCTCAGAGCTTCCGCCGGAGTGCACCCCACGCGCCGGGCGACTGGTTCACTCGCCTTCACCACATCAGGAGAATCGTGGCTGTCAAGATCCGTCTCAAGCGCCTCGGAAAGATCCGTGCGCCCTACTACCGCATCGTCGTCGCCGACTCGCGCACCAAGCGCGACGGTCGCGTGATCGAGGAGATCGGCAAGTACCACCCCACCGAGGAGCCCTCGTTCATCGAGGTCGACTCGGAGCGCGCCCAGCACTGGCTGTCGGTCGGCGCCCAGCCCACCGAGCAGGTGCTCGCCATCCTCAAGATCACGGGCGACTGGGGCCGCTTCAAGGGCGACAAGGACGCTCAGAGCACCCTGAAGACCGCTGACGACAAGGCGGGCTACGAGGCCGACACCACCAAGAAGTCGGTCGTCCGCCCCAAGGCCGAGAAGAAGGCGGAGGAGCCCGCCGAGGCTCCCGCCGCCGACGAGGCCGCCGCCGACGCCGAGTCCGCGGAGTAATCGCCGTGTTGTCCGCCGCGCTCGAGCACGTCGTCAAGGGGATCGTCGATCACCCGGACGACGTGCGGATCGTCGCCTCCTCGTCGTCGCGGGGGGATGTGCTGGAAGTGCACGTCCACTCCGACGACCGCGGACGCGTGATCGGGCGCGGCGGCCGCACCGCGAAGGCGCTGCGCACGGTCGTGACCGCACTCGCCGACGGCCGCCGCGTGCGCGTCGACGTGGCGGACGACTGATGCCCGCCGACGTCGGCGCCGCCGGGAGCCAGCTCCGGGTCGGGCGCCTCCTCAAGGCGCACGGGCTCAAGGGCGCCCTCAAGCTCGAGCTGTACACCGACGACCCCGACCGCCGCTTCGCGCCAGGTGCCTCGTTCACCCTCCAGGTTCCGGAGGAGTCGCCCTGGCACGGGAAGACACTGACGGTGCGCGAGTTCCGCTGGATGAACGCGGCACCCGTCGCCTTCTTCGAGGGAGTCGACGACCGCACGCAGGCCGAGAGCCTCGTGCGCGCCATCCTCTGGATCGACGAGGACGAGGCGGCGGACGACGAGCCCGACGCGTGGTACGACCATCGCCTCGTCGGCCTCGACGTCGTCCGCGACGGCGTCTCCGTGGGCCGTGTGGCCCGCGTCGAGCACCTTCCCGCGCAGGACCTCCTCATCGTCGCGGCCGGCGACCGCGAGATCATGGTGCCGTTCGTGTCCGCCATCGTGCCCGAGGTCGATGTCGCGGGAGGACGTGTCGTCGTCACCCCGCCGCAGGGCCTGTTCGAGGACCTCGACGACGCGGCAGACGAGCCCGCCGGGGTGCCCGCAGAGGGCTGACCGCTCTCACTTCCGCCCGCCGCCGCGCGTGAGGTGATCGTCACGGTCGCGAAACCCGGTGGGAAAGGGCGCGGAACGTCGCCCCGCGATCATCGGATCATGCCGACTCGATCCGTGTGCTCCTACTGCGGCGTCGGCTGCGGGATCGTCGTCGAGACGGCCGTCGGCGAGGCCGGTGCGCGCGTCGACCGGGTCTCCGGCGACCGCGGCCATCCGACGAACCACGGCCGGCTCTGCACGAAGGGCGCCACGCACGCCGAGCTCATGGCGGCTCCCGGGCGGATGACGACGGCGCACGTGCGCGCGTCCCGCGAGGCCGAGCGGGTTGCCGTGCCGCGCGACGTCGCCGTCGCGGACGCCGGCCGGCGGCTGCGCGCGATCGTCGACGAGCACGGCCCCGACGCCGTCGCGCTGTACGTGTCGGGGCAGATGACGATGGAGGCGCAGTACCTCGCGAACAAGCTCGTGAAGGGATGGATCCGCGGCATCCACATCGAGTCGAACTCGCGGCTGTGCATGGCGTCGGCGGGCACGGGCTACAAGCAGTCCCTGGGGGCCGACGGCCCACCCGGCTCGTACGAGGACATCGACGCCGCCGACCTCTTCCTCGTCATCGGCTCGAACACGGCCGACTGCCATCCGATCCTGTTCCTCCGGATGGCCGACAGGCTGAAGGCGGGTGCCCGCCTCATCGTCGTCGACCCGCGCCGCACGGCGACGGCCGACCGCGCGGACCTCTTCCTGCAGATCGCGCCGGGCACCGACCTCGCGCTCCTCAATGGCCTGCTCCACCTCCTCGTCGCGGACGGCGCGGTCGACGACGACTTCATCGCCGCGCACACGGAGGGCTGGGAGTCCATGGCGCCCCTGCTCGCCGACTACCCGCCCGCCGTCGTCGCGCGGATCACGGGGCTCGCCGAGGACGACATCCGCACGGCGGCGCGCTGGATCGCCGACGCCGGCGAGTGGATGACGCTGTGGACGATGGGACTCAACCAGTCCACGCACGGGACGTGGAACACGAACGCGATCTGCAACCTCCACCTCGCGACCGGCGCGATCTGCCGGACCGGGAGCGGCCCCTTCTCGCTGACCGGCCAGCCGAACGCCATGGGGGGTCGCGAGATGGGGTACATGGGCCCCGGGCTCCCCGGCCAGCGCGCCGTCTTCAGCGCCGAGGACAGGGCCCTCGTCGAGGACGTGTGGGGCATCGAGCGCGGTGCGATCCGCGCGGAGTCCGGCACGGGAACGATCGACATGTACCGGGACATGGCGGACGGGCGCATCAGGGCGGCGTGGATCATCTGCACCAACCCGGTCGCGTCCGTCGCGAACCGCGACACGGTCATCCGCGCGCTGCAGGCGGCCGAGCTCGTCATCGTCCAGGACGTCTACACGCAGACGGCCACGGCCGCCTATGCCGACATCCTGCTCCCGGCGACCCTGTGGGTGGAGTCGGAGGGCGTCACGGTGAACTCCGACCGCACTCTCACGCTCGTCCCCGGCATCGCGGACGCGCCGGGCGACGCGCGCCCCGACTGGCAGACCATCTGCGACGTCGCGCAGGCGATGGGCTACGACGAGGGCTTCTCGTTCGCGTCAGCCGAGGAGGTGTTCGACGAGATCCGCCGGTTCTGGAACCCGCAGACGGGATGGGATGTCCGCGGCGTCGACTACGCGCGCCTCCGCCGCGGCCCCGTGCAGTGGCCCGCCCCGCCGTCGGACGGCGACGACCGCCATCCGCTGCGCTACCTCAACGACGGGGTCAGCCAGCACCTGCACGTCGAGCCGGACGGCACCCGGCCCCGCCTCGCGTTCGCGACGCCGTCGCGGCGCGCGCAGTTCCTGCCCCGTCCGCACATCGACCCGTCGGAGATGCCGGACGACGAGTACCCGCTCGTGCTCAACACGGGGCGCCTGCAGCACCAGTGGCACACCATGACGAAGACGGGCCGCGTCGCGAAGCTCGGCAGGCTCACCCCCGGGCCGTTCCTCGAGATCCACCCGCGCGATGCGGAGGAGCGGGGGATCGCGGAGGGCGACGAGGTCGAGGTGGCCTCGCGGCGCGGTGTGTTCCGCTCGCCCGCCGTCGTCACCGACCGCGTGCGGCCGGGCGGGCTCTTCGCGCCGTTCCACTGGAACGACGAGCACGGCGCGCATCTCACGGTCAACGCCGTCACGAGCGATGCCGTGGACGAGGCCTCGCGCCAGCCGGAGTTCAAGATCGCCGCCGTGTCGGTGCGCCGCATCGGCCCGGCCGCGGCGACCCCGGCCGCCGAGCCCGCGGGGCTCCCGGCGTTCGCGGTGACGCCTCCCGAGCCGACGCCTTCCGAGCAGCTGTACCTCGCCGGGTTCCTGTCAGGACTCGCCGCGACGCCGCCGCCGAGCGGCATCGTGCCGATCCTGCCGTCCACGGCCGCCCTGCGCGACGAGGTGCGCGCGTGGTTCGACGGCCTCCTCGCCGGGACGTACTCGCGCGTCGCGGCCCTCGCCGCGCCGGCCGGCCCCGAGATCACGGTGCTGTGGGCCTCGCAGACCGGCAACGCCGAGGACTTCGCGCACGCGTGCGTCGCCGCCGCAGCGGAACGCGGGCTGCGCGCGCGCCTGGTCGGGATGGCGGAGGCCCGCGTCGCCGACCTCGCGCACGTCGAGACGCTGCTCGTCGTCACGTCGACGTTCGGGACGGGAGGACCGCCCGACAACGGCTCGGCGTTCTGGGATGAGCTGCGCTCCGACGCCGCGCCGGCGCTGGACGGCCTCCCGTACGCGGTGCTCGCGATGGGCGACTCCAGCTACGACGACTTCTGCGCGCACGGGCGCGGGATCGACCGTCGGCTGCGCGAGCTCGGCGCCGTCGCCCTCGTCGACCGCGTCGACTGCGAGCCGTTCGACGAGGTGCCCGCCGCGCAGTGGCTGCAGCGCGCGCTCGACACGATCACGGGAGGGGCGATCTCGGAGGCGCCGGCGGGACCGGTCGACGTCGCGACCGCGGCAGCCGCGCCCGTCCCGGCGCCCGCCGCGCCGTTCACACGCCGCAACCCGCTGCCCGTCGCGCTCGCCGTCAACGCGCTGCTGAGCGGCTCCGGCTCGCAGAAGGAGGTCCGCCGGATCGGCTTCGACCTGGGCGACGCCGGCGTCTCGTACGAGGCCGGCGACGCGCTCGGGGTCGTGTGCGTCAACGCCCCCGACGTCGTCGCCGACTGGCTCGACGCGGCGGGGCTCGACCCCGCCGCCGTCGTGCACGTCGACGGCCAGGACCAGCTCTTCGAGCACGTGCTGCGGACGCGGTTCGACATCACGCGCATCGGGCCCGACCTGCTGGCCTTCATCGCCGAGCGCAACCGCGACCAGGCGCTCGCGGCGCTGCTGCGTCGCGACGGCAGGGCGCGACTGGAGCAGCACCTGTGGGGCATGCACGCCGCCGACCTGCTGCGCGAGTTCCCCGTGACCGCCGACCCCGGGGAGTGGACAGGGGTGCTCGGCCGGCTCGCGCCGCGGCAGTACTCGATCTCCTCGAGCCCGAAGGAGGGCAGCGGACTCGTGGAGCTGACGGTGTCGGTCGTGCGATTCCGCACCGACGACGACCGTGCGCGGGGCGGCGTGTGCTCGACGTTCCTCGCCGACCGCGCGCACGAGCAGCCCGTGCCGGTGTACCTGCAGCGTTCCGCCCACTTCCGGCCCCCGGCCGACCCGACGGCCGGGATGATCATGATCGGGCCCGGGACGGGCGTCGCGCCGTTCCGCGGCTTCCTGCACGATCGCCGCGCTGACGGCCACACCGGCCGCAACTGGCTCTTCTTCGGGGAGCAGCACGAGGCGACGGACTTCTACTACCGCGACGAGCTGGTCGGCATGCACGACGACGGGTTCCTCACGCGCCTCGACACGGCGTTCTCGCGCGATCAGCGGCAGAAGGTGTACGTGCAGGACCGGATGCGCGAGCACGGCGCCGAGCTGTGGCGCTGGATCCAGGACGGCGCGAGCGTCTTCGTGTGCGGCGATGCCGAGCGGATGGCGAAGGACGTCGATGCGGCACTGCTCGAGATCGCGCGCGTGCACGGCGGCCTGTCGGACGATGCCGCGCAGGAGTTCAAGAAGCAGCTCACGGCCGACCGCCGCTACGCACGCGACGTCTACTGACGCTCGGGCGGCGCAGAGCGGCGGGGCCATCCGCCGCCGACCCGCGTGCGGTCATGCGCAGAGCCCCGGTCCGAGGACCGAGGCTCTGCGCATGACCGGGCTTGCCGCGCTCCGTCAGATGCGGTGGCGGGCGAGCGACGCGCGCGGCACGGCGTAGACGAGCGCCGTCACGGTGAGGAGGGCCGCGTACAGCGCGATGAAGCCCCAGAACGCCGCCGTGTAGCCGCCGGTGGCGGCCTGCGACGCGTTCAGGACCTGCGGGATGAGGAACCCGCCGTATGCGCCGATGGCCGAGATGAGCCCGAGCGCGGCGGCGGCCTTGCGCTGCGTGCCGATCGAGTGCGCCTCGCCCGCCGTCGCGGCGCCGCGGGCGGCGAAGATGCTGGGGATCATCCGGTAGGTCGCGCCGTTGCCGACGCCCGTCGCGAGGAACAGCAGCAGGAAGCACCCGAGGAACACCCAGAAGCTGCCGAGCGGGAGCGTGAGGATGAGTGCGAGCGTCGCGACGATCATGAGCGAGAACGCGGCGATGGTCATCCGCGCGCCGCCCAGCCGGTCGGCGAGCCTGCCGCCGTACGGACGCGCGACCGATCCGACGAGCGCGCCGAGGAACGCGAGCGTGAGCGAGGTCGCGCCGATCTGGAAGGTCGAGAACGCCGGGAACTGATCCGCGATGAGCTTCGGGAACACGCTCGCGAAGCCGATGAAGGAGCCGAACGTGCCGATGTAGAGCAGCGCCATGAGCCAGAGGTGCGGCTCCCGGAGCGCCGCCGCCGCTCCCGCGAAGTCCGCCTTCGCCGTCGACAGGTTGTCCATGTAGCGCCATGCGCCCCAGATGGCGACGAGGATGAGCGGCACCCACATCCACCCCGCGAGCTGGATGTTGAGCGTCCCGACGGCGCCCAGCGTCACGACGACGGGGACGAGCAGCTGCGCGATCGAGGTGCCGATGTTGCCGCCGGCGGCGTTCAGGCCGAGGGCCCAGCCCTTCTCGCGCTGCGGGAAGAAGTAGGTGATGTTGGCCATGGAGCTCGCGAAGTTCCCGCCGCCGAAGCCGCCGAGCGCCGCGACGAGGAGGAGCGCTGCGAAGGGCGTCTCGGGGTTCTGCACGACGAAGCCGAGGAGGACGGTGGGGACGAGGAGGAGCGCCGCCGAGACGATGGTCCAGTTGCGGCCGCCGAAGCGCGCCACGGCGAAGGTGTACGGGAAGCGCAGCGTGGCTCCCACGAGGCTCGGAAGCGAGATCAGCCAGAACTGCTCGCCGCTCGAGAGGGTGAAGCCCGCGGCCGGCAGCATGACGACGACGATGCTCCACAGCTGCCAGACGATGAAGCCGAGGAACTCGGCGAAGATCGACCATCCGAGGTTGCGGCGCGCGATGGCGCGACCCGTGGACTCCCAGAAGCGGGTGTCCTCCGCGTTCCAGCCGTCGACCCACCGGCCGGGCCGGTGGGTGAGGACGGTCGTGGCGGCGGCGGGGGCGGCGCTGCTCTCGGGGGTGGTGATGTCCTGGGTGGTGCTCTCGGGGGTGGTGCTCGTGGGCGTGGCCATGGCTGCTCCGATGAGAGTGGGGCGGGGTTCGCCTCCGAGGCTACGGAGCGGATGTTTCCCCTCCCTCTCCCGCGCGATGACGTCTCGATCACCGTCCGCTCACCCGGGTGCGGACGCCCGGATGACGCCGCCGTCACATCCGCGAAACACGTCGTCCGCTCGTAGACTGGGAGGATGCGCATCGACATCGTCACGATCTTCCCGGCGTTCTTCGATGTGCTCGACGTCTCGCTCATCGGGAAGGCGCGCGAGCGCGGCCTCGTCGACATCCGCGTGCACGATCTGCGCGACGCGGCGCACGACCGGCACCGCACGGTCGACGACACGCCGTACGGCGGCGGCGCGGGGATGGTCATGAAGCCCGAGCCCTGGGGCGAGACCCTCGACACCGTGCTCGGCGACGACGCCGTCCTCCTCGTCCCGTCGCCCGCCGGCGAGCGCTTCACGCAGCGGATGGCCAGGGAGCTCGCCGAGGAGAGCCAGCTCGTCTTCGCGTGCGGGCGGTACGAGGGGATCGACCAGCGCGTCGTCGACCACTACGCCGCACGCGGGCGAGTGCGCCTCGTCAGCCTGGGGGACTACGTCCTGAACGGCGGCGAGGTCGCGGCGATGGCCGTCGTCGAGGCCGTGACGCGGCTCATCCCCGGCGTCGTCGGCAACCCGGAGAGCCTCGTCGAGGAGTCGCACGAGCTAGGGATGCTCGAGTACCCCATCTACACGAAGCCGGCCGTGTGGCGCGGCCTCGAGGTGCCGCCCGTGCTGCTGAGCGGCAATCACGGAGCGGTCGACGCGTGGCGTCGCGAGCAGAGCATCGAGCGGACGCGCCGCGTGCGCCCCGACCTCCTGCCAGAGGGGCTCTAGGAGCCCGGCCAGGACCGCGCGAGGCGCGACACGCGGTCGACGGCCGCCTCGACCTCCTCGAACGACCCCCCGCGCCGGCCGGCCGCGAGCCCCGCGAGGAAGGCGCTGAGAGGTGCGGCCGGCCGGGCGACGCCGTGCGCCACGTCGCGCGCGAGATCCAGGATGAGTGCGACGGAGACGTCCTCCCTGGGGAGGGAGAGCTCCGCGCACACGGCCTCCGTCCAGGCTTCGAGCGCCTCGGGCGGAAGCGTCCGCGGGGTGTCATCGGCCATCGTCGTCCTCCTCCGCCGGTCGGTCCGCGGCGCCGCGGGCCCGCTCGAGATCCTCCCAGGTGTCGACGTCGTCCACCAGCCCCGCCTCACGGGGCCGGACGACCGCGATGTCGAGGCCGTCGACGACATCGCGGAACCGGGCGCCCGCTCCGTCGTCCGGGAGCGACGCGACGCGACGGCGGAGCGCCGCCGCGTCGTAGAGGCCGAGGAGCCACTGGGGCCTGCCCGCGTCGTCCGCGAGGCACACGCCGTCGACCGGGGGATGGAGGGCGGCGATCCCGCGGAGGGCGGCGACGGCCTCCTCGGCCCGCGGCAGGTCGGCGGCGAGCACGAGGACGCTGTCGTCCGGGACCGCCGCGAGCCCGGCGGCCAGCGCCGCCACGGGACCCCCGTGCGGAGGATGCTCGCGCACCCACGTCGCGGCGGCGTCTGCACCCCCGCGTTCTGGCCCCACCACGACGAGCGGCCGGCACCACGCCGCGGCGGCGAGCGCGTGTGCGAGGAGCGCGCGGCCCCCGACCTCGAAGAGGGCCTTGTCGGCCCCGCCGACGCGTGTCGCCCGCCCTCCCGCGAGGACGATCGCGGCCGTCACGACGCCGGCGGCTGAGCGAGGGCGTCGCGGTAGCGCGCCACGGCGACCGCCGCCACCCGCGGGTCGGCGCCGAGCGGGCGCGAGACGACATCGGCGCCCGCGCCGGCGACGAGATTCGCGAAGTACCCCGGAGCGAGCACGTAGCTCGCCGCGATCACCCGGTGCGCGCCGTCGGCGCGCGCCTGCGCGACGGCGGCGGGGATGCGCGGCTCGGCACCCGCCGCGTAGGCGACCGTGACGGGGCAGGGGAGAAGGCGGCGGAGCCGGTCGGCCACGCCCTCGACGTCGGCGACGGCGGCAGGGTTGGTGGACCCCGCCGCGGCGAGGACGACGTGGTCGCCGGGGCGGCGCCCCGCGTCGACGGCCGGCGCCTCGTCGAGCCGCGATTCGAGCACGAGCGCGAGCAGATCGTGCGGGCCGAGCGCGCGGGTGCGGACGACATGCGGATACGGTGCGACGGCGTCCGCGACGTCGACATCGGTGTGGAAGCCCGTCGACAGCAGCAGGGGCACGACGACCGCCGGACCGTCCTCGGCGACGGAGGCGACGACATCCGCGACGGTCGGCTCCTCGACGTCGACGAACGCCTGCTCGACGCGCACGCCGGGCAGCTGGGCGCGGATGGCGTCGACGAGGTCGCGCACGACGGCACGTCCCTCGTCGAAGCGGGTGCCGTGCGAGCAGGCCACGAGCGTCGTCATTCCGGGTCCTCCACATCGAGACGGTAGCCGCGCTTGACGACCGTCTTGATGGCATCGGGCACCCCGAGCGCCTCGCGCAGACGCGCGACGGCCATCTCGACGGCGTGCGAGCTCTGGCTGGAGCGTGGGAGCGCATCCTGCAGCTGCGCGCGGGAGACGACGCCGCCGCGCGCGCGGAACAGCATGTCGAGCACCTCGATGCCGGTGCGCGAGAGCGGCACGAAGCGGCCGTCGATGACGGCGCCGCCCGATCGCAGCTCGAAGCGGCCCGCAGAGGTGTCGGCGTGCGGCGCTCCGCCCGCCCCGAAGTACGCCACGACCGACCGCACGAGGGAGCCGAGGCGCCCGCGCTCGGCGATGAGCGCGGGCAGACCCGCCTCGGTGAGCGGGCCGGCCGTGATCGGACCGACCGCGGCGAGGAGGAGACGCCCCGCGGCCGCGCGGGACCGGATGTCGTCGAGTGCGTCGGCGCGTGCCGCGGCGGCGACCCATTCGGCGGCGCCCGGCGCGGAGGTGAAGAGCACGGCGTCGATCTCGCCGTCTCCCGCCTGGAGCACGGAGCGCTCGACGACCTGCGGGTCGGGCGGCGGGCCCCATCGGTACACCGTGAGGCTCACGACGTCGGCGCCGTGGCCTCCGAACAGCTCGTCCAGGCCGTCGGCCCCCGAACCGTGGTGCTGCACGGCGATGCGCTTGCCGGCGACCCCCTGGGTGACGAGGTACTCGCCGAGCTCGGCCGAGGTCTCCGACTCGGCCACCCAGTCGGCGACGAACCCCGCCTGCTGGATGGCCCCGCGCGCCTTGGGTCCTCTCGCGACGAGCTGCGCGCCCGCGAGGGCTGCCGTCAGCTCGTCGGAGAGGTCGGCCTCGAACGCCGCTTCCATCCAGCCGCGGAAGCCGACTCCGGTCGTCGCGACGACGATGTCGGGCGGGTCGGCGATGAGCTCGCGCGTGCGCGCGATGAGCGCGAGGTCGTCGATATGGGACTCGATCGTGACAGCCGGCGCCTTGCGCACCTGCGCGCCGTGGCGCTCGAGTGCGGCGGCGAGCTCGCCCGCCCGCCGGTCGACGGCGATGACGATGGTGCAGCCGTCGAGTGCGGCGGAGAGGGGAGGTCGTGCGGTCACGTGGTCGTGTCACCTGCCAGCTCGGGGTCGGGGAGGAGGAGTCCCGCGCGGGCGACGTCGCCCACGACGATGACGGCGGGGTTCGAGACGCCGGCCGCGCGGGCGTCGGCGACCGCTCGCCCGAGCGTCGTGCGCGTGGTCCGCTGCTGCGGCGTGTGGCCGCTCTCGACGATGGCGACGGGACGGTCGGACGGCACGCCGTGCGCGAGCGCGGCGCTCATGATGCGCTCGAGCGCCGCCACGCCCATGAGGAACACCGTCGTGGAGCCGTCGTCGGCGAGTGCGGCGAGGGTGGCCTCGGTGACGGGCCCCTGGCCGTTCACGATGTGGAGCGCCGCGGCGACCCCCCGGTGGGTGACGGGGATGCCGGCGGCCTGCGGCACCGAGATGGCGCTGGAGGGACCGGGGACGACCTCGACCGGGACGCCGGCGGCGAGGCACGCCGCGACCTCCTCCCCGCCCCGGCCGAGGACGAACGGGTCTCCGCCCTTGAGGCGCACGACGCGCCGCCCGGCGAGCGCGTGCTCGACGAGCAGGCGGTTGATCTCCTCCTGCGGCACGGGGTGGTGTCCAGGGGCCTTGCCGACGTCGACGACGAGGACGTCGGGGTCGAGCTCGGGGAGGAGCGCTCGCGCGGGGCCCAGGCGGTCGGCGATGACGACGTCGGCCTCGGCGAGCAGGCGCCTGGCGCGCACGGTCATGAGGTCGACGGGGCCGGGCCCGCCGCCGACGAGGTCCACCCGTCCTCCTGCCGTCTCGCGTCCGCGGCGGAGCGGGAGGCGCCCGGAGGCGAGCTGGAGCCCGATGGCATCGCGCACGCGCGCCGTCCGACGCGGGTCGACCCCGGCATCCGACACGACGCCGACGACGACGTCGCCGAACCGCGTGTCCGCCGTGAGCCTCGCCGTGCCGTGGGCGCCATCCGAGGCGTTCACGCAGAGGGTGCGCGAGCGCTCGCACGCCGCTGCGACCTCGAGGTCGACGCGGGGGTCGCCCGTCGCGGTGTGCACGAGCCAGGCGCCCTCGACGTCTGCAAGCCGGAAGGTCCGGGGGAGCCAGGCGACGCCGTGGGCGGCGATGAGTGCGCCGACCTCGTCGGAGACCTCGGGCGCGACCACGCGGGGGCGGGCGCCGTCGTCGAGGAGACGGCGCAGGCGCCGAGCGGTCACGGCACCGCCGCCGACGAGCAGCACGTCGCGACCCTCGAGGGAGACGCCGAGCATCGTCGTCACAGCTCGCCCTCCCATCGGATGAAGACGTCGCCGTCGCTGACGGCCACGGGCCAGACGCGCAGGCTCTTCGGGTCCTTGCCCTGCGTGTCGAGGCAGGCGCCCGTGCGGAGATCGAACACCTGCTTGTACAGGGGCGACGCGACGGTGGGGGCGTCCTGACCCTGCTCGGGGTCCTGTCCGGTCTCGACGAATCGCCTGGTGCCGACGATACCGCGTGAGATGACGTTCGCGTCGCCGTACGGGTCGTAGTTCGACACGGCGTGGACGGTGCCCGTCGGCAGCAGGAAGAGCGCGATCTGCGTGCTGCCGAGGAGGGCGGCGCGCCCGCGCTCCACCTCCAGATCGGCGACGGCGCAGACGCGCACCCACGTGCGCGCCGCGGCGGCCGGTGCGGCTTCTGCGAGAGTCATCGACGGACCTCCAGCGTCGTGCCGGCGATGAGGACGGAGCCGCTCTCGCGCTCCTCCCTGCTCGCGGGGCGGATCTGCCCGCGCTCCGGCACGAAGGCGAGAGACGGATCGGGGGTGGTGGGGGCGTTCACGAACGACTGGAAGCGGCGCAGCTTCTCGGGGTCGGCGAGCGTGGCCGCCCACTCGTCCTCGTAGTTCTCCACGTGGGCCGCCATCGCCGCGTCGAGATCGGCGCAGATGCCGAGGGCGTCGTCGAAGATCACCTCGCGCAGTCCCTCGATGCCGCCCTCCAGCTCCGCGAACCAGGGCGCCGTGCGCTGCAGGCGATCCGCCGTGCGGATGTAGTACATGAAGAACCGGTCGATGGCGGTGATGAGCTCGTCGTCGTCGAGGCCCTCCGCGAGGAGCTCGGCGTGACGCGGGGTGAATCCGCCGTTGCCTCCGACGTACATGTTCCAGCCCGACTCGGTCGCGATGACGCCGACGTCCTTGCCTCGCGCCTCCGCGCACTCCCGTGCGCAGCCGGAGACGCCGAGCTTCAGCTTGTGCGGGGCGCGCAGCCCCCGGTAGCGCAGCTCGAGCGCGACGGCCATCCCGACCGAGTCGAGCACGCCGTACCGGCACCAGGTCGACCCGACGCACGACTTCACGGTGCGCAGGGACTTGCCGTACGCGTGACCGGATTCGAAGCCGGCGTCGATGAGGCGGCCCCAGATATCCGGCAGCTGCTCGAGCCGCGCCCCGAACATGTCGATCCGCTGGCCGCCCGTGATCTTCGTGTAGAGGCCGTAGTCGCGGGCGATCTCGCCCACGGCGATGAGCCCCTCGGGGGTGACCTCGCCCCCGGCCATGCGCGGCACGACGGAGTACGTGCCGTCCTTCTGCATGTTGGCCATGACGTGGTCGTTGGTGTCCTGCAGCGTCGCGTTCTCGCCGTCGAGCACGTGGGCGCCCACGAGGACCGAGAGGATGCTGGCGAGAGCGGGCTTGCAGATGTCGCAGCCGCGTCCCCGGCCGAAGCGGCCGATGACGGCGCTGAAGGTGGTCAGCCCCGAGACGCGCACGGCGTCGAACAGCTGGCGCCGCGACAGGTCGAAGTGCTCGCACAGCGCGTTCGACACCGTCTGGCCCATCTTGGCGAGCTCCTGGCCGACGATCTTCTTCACCGTGGTGAGGCAGGACCCGCAGGTCGCGCCCGCCTTCGTGCACGCCTTCACCTCGCCGGCGTCCGTGCAGCCGTCATCGTGCACGGCCGAGCGGATGCGGCCGGCGGTGATGCTCGAGCACGAGCAGATGATCGCCTCGTCGGGAAGCGCCCCGCCCGGAGCCTCGACGCCGCCCTCCGGAAGGAGGAAGGCCACGGGATCCGCGCCGAGCTCCCGGCCGAGGAGCGGACGGAGCGAGCCGTACGCGGAGGCGTCGCCGACGAGGATGCCGCCGAGGAGCGTCTTGGCGTCGTCCGACATGACGAGCTTCTTGTAGACCCCTGCGACGGGGTCGGCGTAGCTCACGTCGAGGGCGCCAGGCGTGCGGGCGAAGGCGTCTCCGAAGCTCGCGACGTCGACGCCGGACAGCTTGAGCTTGGTGGAGTCGTCGAACCCGGGGAACGTCGCGTCGCCCCCGAGGAGGCGCGTCGCCGCCACCTCGGCCATGGCGTAGCCGGGGGCGACGAGACCGATGCACTGGCCGTCGAAGCTCGCGACCTCGCCGATCGCAAGGACGGCGGGATCGGACGTGCGGCAGCGGTCGTCGATGACGACCCCGCCGCGCGGGTGAGACGAGATCCCGGCCTCGCGGGCGAGCTCGTCGCGTGGGCGCACTCCGACCGTGAACACGACGACGTCGGCGGCCACGTAGGAGCCGTCCTGGAACTCGAGGCCCGCGACATGGCCGGTGCGGTCGGGGTCCAGGCGCGTCGTCCGAGACTCCGTCAGCACCTCGATCCCCTTCGACTCGATGAGCCGCCGGAGGGCGTTGCCGCCCGCGAGGTCGAGCTGCGCGGACATGAGCCGGTCGGACGACTGCACCACGGTGCACGACACGTCCAGGCCCTGCAGGGCGCCGGCCGCCTCGAGTCCGAGGAGGCCGCCGCCGATCACCTTGCCGACGAGCGGACGGCCGAGCTGAGCCGACCGTGCGGCGACGAACGCGCGCATGCGCTCGACGTCGTCGATCGTGCGGTAGACGAAGCAGCCGGGGAGCCCCGCGCCGTCGACGGCCACCTTCGCCGCGTAGGAGCCGGTCGCGAGCACGAGCGTGTCGTACGGGAGCGTCCGGCGGCTGCGCGTCGTGACGGTGCGCGCGCCCCGGTCGATGCGGATGACGGGATCGGCCGCGACGAACTCGACGCGCTCGTCGGCGAGGACGGAGCGGTCGAGGGTCAGCTCGTCGGGCGTGACACCGGAGAAGAACGAGGTGAGTCCCACCCGGTCGTAGGGGAGCCGGTTCTCCTCGCCGACGACCGTGACGCGCCACGGGTCCCCTGTCCGTGTGAGCAGGCTCTCGACGAAGCGGTGGGCGACCATCCCCGCTCCCACGACGACGAGACGCTGCGCGGTGTTCTGTGCATCGGTCACGGGTGCTCCTCGGTTCGGCGATCACGGCGGATGTCGTGTCACGAACGTAGGAGCGCGGTGTTACCGGGCGTCTCGGGGTTCCGTTACCCCGAGCGAACATCTCCCTCACATCGCGCGGTCCGCGATGTGAGGGACGGCGTCAGGACAGGTGGGACCGATCGGTGAGGACGACCGGGCCGTCGGCGGTGATGGCGACCGTGTGCTCGCTGTGCGCCCCGCGCGAGCCGTCGACGCTGCGGAGCGTCCATCCGTCGGGGTCCGTCACGAGCTCGTCGGTCGACTGTAGGAACCACGGCTCGATGGCGATGACGAGGCCCGGCTTCAGCGGGAAGCCGCGTCCGGCGCGGCCGTCGTTCGGCACGTGCGGGTCGCCGTGCATGATGCGCCCCACCCCGTGGCCGCCGAAGTCCGTGTTGATGCCGAGGCCGTCGGCACGCGCCACGTCGCCGATCGCGGCCGAGATGTCGCCGATGCGATTGCCCACGACGGCCGCCCGGATGGCCGCATCGAGGGCGCGCTCGGTGGTGTCGATGAGGGCGAGGTCCTCATCGCGCGGCGTGCCCACGACGAACGAGACGGCGGAGTCGGCGACCCAGCCGTCGACGGAGACGGCGAAGTCGAGCGTGACGAGGTCGCCGTCGCGCAGGTCGTAGTCGAAGGGCAGGCCGTGCAGCACGGCGTCGTTGATCGACGTGCAGATGACCTTGCCGAACGGGCTGGCGCCGAACGACGGGTGGTAGTCGATGTAGCAGGACTCGGCCCCGGCGCGGCGGATGAGCTCGTGCGCCCGGCGGTCGATCGCCAGCAGGTTCGTGCCGACGCGCGTGTCGTGGCGCAGTGAATGGAGCGTCTCGGCGACGAAGGCGCCCGCCGCGCGCATCTGGTCGATCTCGGCCGGTGTGCGCAGTTCGATCATGGAGTGTCCTCTCGCTCGACCTCCTATTCTCCCCGACGGCGGGCGCCGGTTCGTCGAACGCGGTCGGCCGTGGCAGAATGGTCAGCTGTGCCGTGGTGGGCGCGCCCGTCGGCGCCGCCCGTTTCGCGCTCTGCCGCAGGGGAGCCGAAGGTCCGCATCCGGACCTCACCGCACGGGCGATACCCCTATTTTCAGAGGCGGTCGGCCTGCGGCGGTCGCAGGAAGAGATCCGTCATGAACATTCTCGACGCCGTCGACGCGGCATCGCTGCGCTCGGACGTCCCCGCGTTCGGCCCCGGCGACACCGTCAAGGTCCACGTGAACATCATCGAGGGCAGCCGCTCCCGTATCCAGGTGTTCCAGGGCGTCGTCATCCGCCGCCAGGGCGCGGGTGTCCGCGAGACCTTCACGGTCCGCAAGATCAGCTTCCAGGTGGGCGTCGAGCGCACGTTCCCCGTGCACTCGCCCGTGATCGACCACATCGAGGTCGTCACGCGCGGCGACGTCCGCCGCGCGAAGCTGTACTACCTGCGCGAGCTGCGCGGCAAGAAGGCGAAGATCAAGGAGAAGCGCGAGAAGGCCTGAGTCTCCGCGCGACCCCGCAGACACCCCGTGCCGATCGGCACGGGGTGTCTGCGTCCGTATGAGAACCTGGGACGACGTCGGATCGCCGACGGCGCGGACGCGAAGGACCCCATGACGAGCGACACCCCCACGGCCGAGCAGCCCGCGACCCGACGACGGGGGCTCCTGGTCTTCCTCCGCGACGTCGCGGTGATCGTCGTCGTCGCGCTCGTCGTCTCCTTCCTCATCAAGACGTTCCTCGTGCGGTCGTTCTACATCCCGTCGGGATCGATGGAGGACACCCTCCAGATCCAGGACCGCATCCTCGTGGACGAGCTCACACCGCTGTGGACGGGCTACGAGCGCGGCGACATCGTCGTGTTCCAGGACCCGGGCGGATGGCTGCGCACGCAGCCGCAGGAGGCGCCGCAGTCGCCGTTCATGGAGACCGTCGACGGCGTGCTCACGCTCGTCGGCCTCTCGGCCGGCGACTCAGACGACCATCTCGTCAAGCGCATCATCGGACTCCCGGGCGACCACGTCGTGTGCTGCAACGCGATCGGACAGATCACGATCAACGGGGCCCCCGTCGACGAGCTCGGCTACCTGAAGCTGCCGGAGGGGGACACGGCGGCGTCCAACGAGCCGTTCGACGTCGTCGTCCCCGAGGACTCGCTGTGGGTCATGGGCGACAACCGCGACAACTCGATGGACTCGCGGTTCAACACCGACCAGCCCGGAGACGGCTTCGTGCCGATCGACAACGTCGTCGGGCGAGTGTTCCTCCTGACCTGGCCGTTCGACCGCTTCGGCCTCGTCGACGAGCGCCACGACGTCTTCCGCGGCATCCCCGATCCGGAGGACGGCGCGGCGAGCGCGACCGCCGTCACGGGCGCGGCCGGATGACCGTCGCGCTCCCCACTGTCGCGCGCGAGCTGGCGCTGCTCGACGGCGCGCCGTACGTCGTCGCGCTCGACGAGGTCGGACGCGGCGCCCTCGCGGGGCCCGTCGCCCTGGGGGCGGCTGTCGTCGACGCCGACGTCCTCGCGACGGACGTGCCGGACGGGCTGCGCGACTCCAAGCTCGTCGCGGAGCGGCGCCGGCCCGACGTGGCACTGCGGGCGGGGGCATGGGTGCGGGCGAACGCGGTCGGATGGGCCACGGCGGGGGAGGTGGACGAGCTGGGCATCATGCGCGCACTCGGACTCGCCGCATCCCGCGCCCTCGCGGCCGTCGCCGAGGCGGGCTGGGCGGCGGGTGAGGGCGTCGTGCTGCTCGACGGCAACCACGACTACATCAGCCCCGTCGCGGGTGCGCTCGACGTGCGCACGGTCGTGAAGGGCGACCGCGACTGCGCGAGCCTCGCCGCGGCATCCGTCATCGCGAAGGTCGCGCGAGACGGCCTCATGGCCGAGCTGCACGACGAGCACCCCGCCTACGCATGGGCCAGCAACAAGGGGTATGCGAGCGTCGAGCACCGCGCGGCCATCCGCGCCCACGGCCTCACCGCGCACCACCGGCGCTCGTGGGCGATCGCCGACGCGCCCGCCCTGTTCTGACGCGGCTCGGCGGGTGCGGGCGAGCGCCTAGGATGGAGGCACCATGGATGACGATGTCTTCGAGGACTACGACCGAGAGCTGGAACTGGCGCTGTTCCGCGAGTACCGCGACGTGGTCTCGCAGTTCCAGTTCGTGATCGAGACCGAGCGCCGGTTCTACCTCGCCAACGAGGTCGACGTCGTCCGACACGACACCGACACCGACTTCTACTTCGAGCTGTCGATGAAGGACGTCTGGGTGTGGGACATCTACCGCTCCGACCGCTTCGTGAAGTCGGTGCGCGTGCTGACGTTCAAGGACGTCAACATCGAGGAGCTCTCGCGCAGCGACTTCTCCATCCCCGAGGACCTCACGCTCGACGGGAAGTAGCCCGTCCTCCCGTCCCCAGGGGCGGATGACGGCGCGTCCTCTCCACCGGCCCGCCGCGGGCCGCTCCCCGGCGCTGCGCGGGCGGCCAAGCTGGCGGCATGGCACGGAAGGACGACCTCGGGCGCGCGGGCGAGGAGCGCGCGGCGCAGCACCTCGCGGCCATCGGCTACGAGGTGCTCGACAGGAACTGGCGCTGCCGTGCGGGCGAGATCGACATCGTCGCGCGTCGCGGCGCGCGCCTCGCGGTCGTCGAGGTGAAGACGCGCACGCGCACGGCCCACGGCCATCCGTTCGAGGCCGTCGACGCTCGCAAGCTGCGTCGGCTGTGGGTGCTGGCGGTCGCCTGGATGCGCGCGCACCCCGAGCTGGCATCGGGGTGCGACCTGCGCATCGACGCCGTCGGGATCGTGGGGCCCGACCCCGCGACGGGCGCGCTCGAGCACCTCGAGGACCTGCGATGACCGTCGCGCGCACGTGGGCCGTCGCGCTCACGGGCCTCGCGGGCGAGGTCGTCGAGGTCGAGGCCGACGTCACGGAGCACCAGCCGGAGTTCCGTATCATCGGGCTGCCCGACAAGGCGCTCGGCGAGGCGGTCCGGCGCGTCGCGAACGCGTGCGAGAACAGCGGCCTGGCGCTGCCGTACCGCCGCCTGACGGTGAACCTCTCTCCCGCGGGACTGCCCAAGCAGGGGACCGGGTTCGACCTCGCCGTCGCGGTCGCGGCGCTCGCGGCCGACGGCCGCCTCGATGCGGCGAGCGTGCGCGGGGTCGTGCACCTCGGCGAGCTGGGACTCGACGGGCGCGTGCGGCCCGTCCCCGGTGTCCTGCCCGCAGTCCGCGCCGCCGTGGCGCGCGGGCGGTCGCGCGTGGTCGTGCCCTGGGCGAATCGCGTGGAGGCCGAGCTCGTCGCCGGGGCGGAGGTGCGTGCAGCGGTCTCTCTCGCGGAGGTCGCACGGTGGCACGGCGCCGAGATCGACGTGGCCGAGGTGACCCCCGTCGCGGCCTCGGTCGCCACGCCGACCGAGGCGGACGACGGCGATCTCGCCGACGTCGTGGGCCAGCAGGGCGCCGTCGACGCCCTCGTCGTCGCCGCGGCGGGAGGGCACCATGTGCTGATGTCGGGGCCGCCGGGCGCGGGCAAGACGATGCTGGCGCGGCGCCTCGCGGGCATCCTCCCCCTGCTCGACGACGAGGCGGCCCTCGAGGTCGCCTCCCTCCGCTCCCTCGCGGGCGAACCCGTCATGTCGCTCGACCGCAGACCGCCGTTTGAGGCACCCCACCACTCCGCGTCGACGGCGGCGCTCGTGGGCGGCGGGTCGCGCACGGTACGGCCGGGGGCGGTCGCACGGGCGAGCCGCGGCGTGCTCTTCCTCGACGAGGCGACCGAGGCGTCGTCGTCGATGCTCGACGCGCTGCGGCAGCCGCTCGAGGAGGGGCGCGTCGAGATCCACCGCGCCGGCTTCCTCGCGCGCTTCCCCGCGCGGTTCCAGCTCGTGCTCGCGATGAACCCGTGCCCCTGCGGCGAGTACGGGGTGCGCGGCGGAGCGTGCGCCTGCGCGCCCAGCGTCATCCGCCGGTACGCGCAACGGCTCTCCGGCCCGCTGCTCGACCGGATCGACATCGATCTGCGCCTCGAACGCGTCGCATCGGCGAGCGCGGCGGAGGGCGCGACGACATCTGCCGCCGCCCGTGCGGCGGTGTCGGCCGCGCGCGAGCGCTCCGCGCGGCGGCTCGCGGGCACGCCGTGGCGCATCAACGCGGAAGTGCCCGGCTCCTGGCTGCGCCGCGGTCCCGGCGCGCCCGAACCGGGTTCCGTCCGGGCGCTCGACGCCGCGCTGCAGCGCGGTCTGCTGACTCTCCGCGGCTACGATCGCGTGCTGCGGCTCGCGTGGACGCTCGCCGACCTGGCGGGCGCGGATCGCCCCGACGAGGCCGATGTGGGGCGCGCGCTGTTCCTCCGGAAGGGGATGGCGGCATGATCCTTTCGGAGCGCCGCGTGCGGAGCGCCGCGGCGCGGGTGCAGGGCGCGACCGGCGACGAGCAGCTCGCGCGGCTCATCTGGTCGGTCGTCGTCGAGCCGGGCGACGGCGTCGCGGGTGCCCTCGTCGCGGCCTTCGGCGCGGAGGAGGCGCTGCGGCTCGCGGAGGAGGGACTCGCAGACCCCGCCGTGGTGCGAGCCGGACTCGACGGCCGCTCGATCGCCGCCGCACGGGCCCGCTGGGAGCCGCGCCTCGACGGCGCGCTCGCGACCGCGGCGGCAGTGCGAGCGGCGAAGGCGGGACTCGTCCTGCGCACGCCGGGTGACGACGACTGGCCGTCGCAGCTCGACGATCTCGGGCCCCACGCTCCGCTCGCCCTGTGGGTGCGCGGGGAGCCGGACGCGCTGGGCCTGCTCGATGCCGATCGCACGTGGTCGGCGGCGATCGTCGGCGCGCGGGCGGCGACGCCCTACGGGGAGCACGTCGCCGCCGAGCTCGCCGCCGAGCTGTCGGCGGAGGGAGTCGCGATCGTCTCGGGGGCGGCGTACGGCATCGACGGTGCGGCGCACCGCGCCGCCCTGGGCGCGGGCGGGCTCACGGTCGCCGTCGTCGCGGGCGGCGCCGACCTCGTCTACCCCGCCGGTCACGCGCGTCTGTTCGCCGAGATCGCGCGGGCGGGCGCCGTGGTCAGTGAGACGCCGCCCGGCACGACGCCCACGAAATGGCGGTTCCTGGCGAGGAACAGGCTCATCGCCGCTCTCGGGGGAGCGACCGTCGTCGTGGAGGCGGGCGCGCGCAGCGGCACCCTCAACACCGCGGGGCATGCCGCGTCGCTCGGCCGCCCGCTCGGCGCGGTGCCGGGACCCATCACGAGCACGACCTCGTCGGGGTGCCACCGTCTGCTGCGCGAGTTCGACGCGCAGTGCATCACGGGCGCGGGCGATGTGCTCGAGATGCTCGGTGCGGGGCCGCGGACGGTCACTCGACCGGCCGATCCCTCACCCGAGGAGGTGCGCGTGCGCGACGCGCTCGCATCGCGCGGTGCACGCGCCCTCGACGAGATCGTCCGCCGCAGCGGTCTCGCTCCGCGCGACGCCCAGGCGGCTCTCGGCCTCCTCGAGCTGGCCGGAACGGTGCGACGTGCGGAGGGCGGCTGGCTCCTCGCGTGACGCCTCCAGGGACCGCCCGCCGACGGCCGGTCGGCCGCATCGGCGCTGCGCGCGTGACCGCATTGCGACGCGCATCCTCGACGTCGACCGCGGTCGCGCGCTCGTCGTCGGCGCGGCGCGGCGCGGGGAGGGAGGGCACAGCGCGCGCCATGATCGAGGCATGGAGCTCGTGCATGCGATCGATGCCTTCGCCCGGCATCTCTCGTCGGTGCGCCGCCTGTCGCCCGCCACGGTGCGCGCCTACCGCGCCGACCTCGCCGATCTCGCGGCGTCGATTGCCCATCCCGACGTCGAGCATCCCGATCTCGAGCGTCCCGATCTCGAGCGTTCCGGCGTCGACATCGCCGACGTCGACCTCGAAGCGCTCCGCGACTGGCTCTGGCGGGCCCGTCAGCGCGGTGACGCGCGCGCCACGATCGCGCGTCGCACGTCGTCGGCTCGCGCGCTCTTCCGGTGGGCGCTCGAGCACGGACTCGTGGCGGCGGACCCGTCGCTCCGGCTGGCGACCCCCAAGCGCATGAGGCCGCTGCCGCGTGTCGCCACGGCGGACGCGCTCTCGGGTCTGCTCGAGCGGATGGCCGTGGCCGCGGCGGACGGGGATCCGGTCGCCCTTCGAGATCATGCCGCTCTCGAGCTGCTCTACGGCGCG
Source organism: Microbacterium gilvum (assembly GCF_039543865.1). Taxonomy (NCBI): domain Bacteria; kingdom Bacillati; phylum Actinomycetota; class Actinomycetes; order Micrococcales; family Microbacteriaceae; genus Microbacterium; species Microbacterium gilvum. The sequence goes on from NZ_BAABKO010000001.1 coordinate 371,816, forward strand.
GGCATCCGCGTCTCCGAGCTGTGCGGAATGGACGTCGACGATATCGACCGCGATCGCGGAACGGTGCGCGTGCTCGGCAAGGGCTCCAAGGAGCGCGTCGTGCCGATCGGTGCGCCCGCCCGCGATGCCGTCGCGGCGTACCTCGTCCGCGGCCGTCCTGCCCTGGCCGCGCGTGCGGATGCGGCGACCGCCGCGCTGCTCCTCGGTGTGCGCGGCGCGCGGTGGGGGGTCCGCTCGGTGTACGCCCTCGTGGCGCGGGAGGTCGCTCCGCTGATCGGGGCGGAGACCGCGGGACCGCACGCGCTGCGGCACTCCGCCGCGACGCACCTCCTCGACGGGGGCGCCGATCTGCGCGCCGTCCAGGAGATCCTCGGGCACGCGAGCCTCGGCACGACGCAGATCTACACGCACGTGTCCTCCGAGCGGCTCGCCGCGGCCTACCGTCTCGCGCACCCTCGCGCGTGACCTGCCACTGACGCCTGTCCCCGACACGATGCGGCTGTGCGGTACCCGGGATCGGGGGAGGGCGCGTCACCCGCAGCACGGCAGCAGCACGGCGCGCGGGACGCCGTCGAGAAGGAGGAGCGGGTTGATGTACTCGCCGTGCAGACGCACGCCGAAGTGCACGGCACCTGCCGGCGTGTGCCCGCCCGTCGCGAGGGTGCCCACCTGGTCTCCGCGGGCGACGGGGTCGCCCGCGGAGACCAGGGGCTCCACGGGCTCGAGCGTCGTCACGAGGCCGTCGCCGTGGTCGATCGTCAGCAGCGGGCGTCCGGCGACCGATCCCGCGAACGCGACGACGCCCGAGGCGGGAGCGAGGATCGGCCCCGCATCGGCCGCGAGATCGACGCCGCGGTGACCGGGTCCGTAGCGATGCGGCGGCGCCTCGAAGGGCGCCACGATGCGCACGTCCTGCGACACGGGCCACGACCACTGCTCGGCCGTGTCGATCGCGACGGGCTCCGCAGCACGCGCAGGCGCGGCGCCGGGAGAGCCGGCCGCCACGCAGGCGAGCGCGAGCAGGCCGAGGGCGAGGATCGCGGCGAGTCTTCTCATGGGGCCAGGCTCCCGCCGAGCCCGGCGTCGCCGGGGCGTTCCGCCGTCGCTGTGGAGAGGACGCGCCGTCCCTCGCGGTCTGTGCACGGCTCGACCCGGCGGCGGCTGGTATGCTGAGCCTGCATCCCGAATCGGGATGACTACGCGCGCCCAGAGCGGATCGTCTCCGACGAACCGCGGCGCATCTCCCCACGGTCCCTCTCGCGAGGGCGGGAGTGCGCCGGGCGCCAGGCTCGCCGATCAGCCGGTCGGCGGAATCAACCGCACGGCGCGCACGCGCCCAGAACCAGGAGACACGACCATGGCAGTCGTCACCATCCGCCAGCTGCTCGACAGCGGCGTCCACTTCGGCCACCAGACCCGCCGGTGGAACCCGAAGGTCAAGCGCTTCATCCTCACGGAGCGCAGCGGCATCCACATCATCGACCTCCAGCAGTCGCTCGGCTACATCGACAAGGCCTACGACTTCGTCAAGGAGACGGTCGCCCGCGGCGGCACCATCCTCTTCGTCGGCACGAAGAAGCAGGCTCAGGAGGTGCTCGCCGAGCAGGCGACGCGCGTCGGCCAGCCCTACGTCAACGAGCGCTGGCTCGGCGGCCTCCTCACCAACTTCTCGACGGTGTCGAAGCGTCTCGCGCGCATGAAGGAGCTCGAGGAGCTCGACTTCACCGACCCCGCCGGCACGGGCTTCACCAAGAAGGAGCTCCTCCTCAAGCGCCGCGAGCTCGACAAGCTCCACAAGTCGCTGGGCGGCATCCGCAACCTCACGAAGACGCCCTCGGCCCTCTGGGTCGTCGACGCCAAGCGCGAGCACCTCGCGATCGACGAGGCCAAGAAGCTCGGCATCCCCGTCATCGGCATCCTCGACACCAACGTCGACCCCGACGACCTCCAGTTCCCGATCCCGGGCAACGACGACGCGATCCGCTCGGTCTCGCTGCTGACGCGCATCATCGCCGACGCCGCCGCCGAGGGCCTGCAGCAGAAGCACAACCCCGAGGGCGACGCCGAGCCGCTCGCCGAGTGGGAGCGCGAGCTGCTCGAGACGCCGGCCGAGGAGACCGAGGCTCCGGCCGCCGAGGCGCCCGCCGCCGACGAGGCACCGGCAGCCGAGGCTCCGGCCGAGGCCGCAGCGGAGTAACGCTCCCGGAGGCGGGCCCCCATCAGGGGCCCGCCTCCGCTCTGATCCACCCCGTTCCACCACGAACAAGGAGAGCCAGCACTCATGGCCAACTTCACCATCGCCGACATCAAGGCGCTGCGCGAGCAGCTCGGCACGGGCATGGTCGACACCAAGAAGGCGCTCGAGGAGGCCGACGGCGACGTCGAGAAGGCCGTCGAGATCCTGCGCCTCAAGGGCGCCAAGGGCAACGCGAAGCGCGCCGACCGTGCGACCAGCGAGGGCCTCGTCGTCGCCCGCGAGCAGGGCGGCTCCGCCACGCTCCTCGAGCTCGCGTGCGAGACCGACTTCGTCGCGAAGAACGACCGCTTCATCGCGCTCGCCGACAAGGTGGCGGACGCCGCAGCCGCCGTCGGCGCCGACTCGGTCGAGGCGGCCCTGGCCGCCCCCGCAGGCGACCAGACCGTCGAGCAGCTCATCTCGGACGAGGCCGCCATCATCGGCGAGAAGGTCGAGCTCCGCCGCGTGCGCACCCTCTCGGGCGACGCGTTCCAGGTGTACCTGCACCGCACGAGCAAGGACCTGCCCCCGCAGGTCGGCGTCGTCGTGGCGTACTCGGGCGACGACGCGGAGACGGCTCGCAGCATCGCTCAGCACATCTCGTTCGCGAACCCGTCGTACCTCACGCGCGACGAGGTCCCGGCCGAGGACGTCGAGAAGGAGCGCGAGATCGTCACGGAGATCTCCCGCAACGAGGGCAAGCCGGAGGCGGCGCTGCCCAAGATCGTCGAGGGCCGCGTGAACGCGTTCTTCAAGCAGGTCGCACTGCTCGACCAGGACTACGCGAAGGACAACAAGCTGTCCGTCGCCAAGGTCGCTCAGGACGCCGGCATCACCGTGACGGGCTTCGCCCGCTTCAAGGTCGGCGCGTAACGACGTGACACGAGGGGGCTCGGATCCGCGGATCCGAGCCCCCTCGTCGCGCCACGGCGCGATGCGCGAGGCGCACAGGGGGCTGCCGCCTGGAACCGGTAGCGTGTATCGGCGACGAGAGGAACGAGTGTGAGCGAAACGACGAAGCGGCGCGTGCTGCTGAAGCTGTCGGGCGAGGCCTTCGGCGGAGGGCAGCTCGGGGTCAACCCCGACGTCGTCAGCCAGATCGCGAAGGAGATCGCCGAGGCGTCGCAGGACGTGGAGATCGCCGTCGTCGTCGGAGGGGGCAACTTCTTCCGCGGCGCCGAGCTCTCCAAGAGCGGGATGGACCGCGCACGCGCCGACTACATGGGCATGCTCGGCACGGTCATGAACGCCCTCGCGCTGCAGGACTTCCTCGAGCAGGCCGGTGCAGCGACGCGCGTGCAGTCGGCCATCGAGATGCGCCAGGTCGCCGAGCCCTACATCCCGCGTCGCGCAGAGCGCCACCTCGAGAAGGGCCGCGTCGTCATCTTCGGCGCCGGCGCCGGGCTGCCCTACTTCTCCACCGACACCGTCGCCGCGCAGCGCGCGCTCGAGGTCGGCGCCACCGAGGTGCTCGTCGCCAAGAACGGCGTCGACGGCGTCTACACGGCCGACCCCCGCCTCGACGCCACGGCGACGAAGCTCGAGCACGTGACGTACTCCGACGCCCTCGTGCGCGGGCTCAAGGTCGTGGACGCGACGGCCTTCAGCCTCTGCATGGACAACGGCATGAACATGCGCGTGTTCGGCATGGAGCCGGGCGGCAACGTCACGGCGGCGCTGCGCGGCGACGCCATCGGCACGCTCGTCACGGCGTGACGCACCGGGGCGCCGCGCCCCTCCCCGTAGACTTGATGCAGCACCACCGACGAATGGAGTCACCGTGATCGCGGACGTTCTTGCCGATGCCACCACCCGGATGGACAGGGCCGTGGAGGCGGCGAAGGAGGACTTCGCCACCGTGCGCACGGGCCGGGCCAACCCCCAGCTGTTCCAGCGGCTCCTCGTCGACTACTACGGCACGCCCACGCCCCTCCAGCAGCTCGCGTCGCTCGCGAACCCCGAGGCGCGCACGCTCATCGTGACGCCCTACGACAAGTCGGCGCTCAAGGCGATCGAGGACGCCATCCGCGAGATGCCGAACCTCGGAGCGAACCCCACGAACGACGGCACGCTCGTGCGCATCACGATGCCCGAGCTGACGCAGGAGCGCCGCAAGGAGTTCGTCAAGCTCGTCCGCACGAAGGGCGAGGACGCGAAGGTCCGCCTCCGCGGCATCCGGCGCCAGATCAAGGACGACCTCGACGCTCTCCGCGACGAGGTCGGCGAGGACGACATCGTCCGCGGCGAGAAGGAGCTGGACGCGCTGACCAAGGCGCACGTCGACAAGATCGACGAGGCGCTCAAGCACAAAGAGGCCGAGCTCCTCGAGGTCTGAGTCCAGGATGACGGACGATCCGGGATCGGAGGACGCGCCCGCGGGCGGACCCCGGCACGAGCAGGGGTCATTCCAGGAGCGCGTGAACGCCGCGCGCGACGAGTTCGAGAACCAGGTCGCGCATGCGCGCGAGCAGTTCGAGGAGCGCAACGAGCGCATCAAGGAGCGCACGGGCCGCGACCTGCTGTCGGCCATCCTCGTGGGTGTCGCGGCCGGTGCCGTGGTGCTCGTGTCGCTTCTCGTCGCGAAGTGGCTGTTCACGGGCGTGGCGCTGCTCGTCTCGGTGCTCGGCGTGCACGAGCTGTGGCGGGCGTTCCGGGCGGCGGGACGCCGCGTCGATCTCGCACCGCAGCTCGTCGCCGTCGCACTGCTGCTGGCGTCGGGCGTCGCGGCCGACCTGTGGCTGCACTGGGTCGCCCTGTTCGCCTCGATGGCGTTCATCGTCGTCTGGCGCATGCTCGCCCAGATGGCCGCGCAGGATGGCCGTGCCCCGCGCGAGATCGTCGCCGACGGGCTCGTGGGCGCGTTCATCCCGCTGTACGTGCCGTTCCTCGCGAGCCTCGCGCTCGTCCTGCTCCGCGAGGAGAGGGGCGAATGGTGGATCCTCGCGTTCCTCGTGGTCGTCGTCGTCTCGGACACGGCCGCGTACGCCGCGGGCCTCGCGTTCGGACGCCATCCGATGGCGCCGCGCGTGAGCCCGAAGAAGACCTGGGAGGGCTTCGCGGGCGCCGCGGCGGGCGCCCTCCTCGCCGGCGCGCTGCTCGGGACGTTCATGCTGGGCATCCCGTGGTGGGCGGGGCTCGTCTTCGGCGCGGTCATCCTCCTCACCGCGACCGCGGGCGACCTCGGCGAGTCGCTCATCAAGCGCGACCTCGGCATCAAGGACATGTCATCGGCCCTCCCTGGCCACGGGGGAGTGCTCGACCGGCTCGACAGCATGCTGCCGTCGGCCGTCGCGGCGCTCGCCCTGCACTTCCTCCTCTCACCCCTGGCGGTACTGTGACCGACTCCTCCGCACCCACCCCGTTCCCGCTCGTGACCGGACGGCAGAAGGGGTACGAGCGCTCTGCCGTGGACGCGTTCCTCGCTGCGGCCCGCGAGGCCTTCGAGCAGGGAGCGGAGCACGTCGACGCCGAGGTCGTCAGGGCGGCGGCGTTCCCCCTCGTCCGCGGGGGATACGCCGTGATGCCGGTGGATGCCGCGCTCGCGCGCATCGAGGACGCCTTCGCGGCGCGCGAACGAGAGCGCGCCATCCGCGAACAGGGTGCGGCCGCGTGGGTGGATGCGGCGCGGCGCGACGCGCAGGACGTCCTCGACCGGCTGCGCAGGCCGGAGGGCGAGCGATTCGACCGCGTCGGGCTCCTCCGGTTCGGGTACGCGCGTGCGGAGGTCGACCTCGTCGCCGACCGCATCGCCGCGTACCTCGCCGACGGCGCGGCGCTCACGCCCGAGCAGGTGCGTCAGACCGCCTTCCGGATGGCGCGCAACGGCTACCGGGAGGAGCAGGTGGACGCCGTGCTCGATGCCGTCGTGGGGGTCATGCTCGCCGTGCGGTGACGCCGTCGGGGCGCGGGCGCATGTCACATTCGCATAACACGCGCTACGATGAGAGCACTGTGACTTCCGGACCCGAGCAGACCCGAGCCCTCACGCGCCGCGAGGCGCGCGCGATCGCGAGCCAGCACGCCGCGCTGCTGCAGACGGCGACGCCGAAGCCCACGAGACGCCGCAGGGCCATGTCGCTGTTCGCGGCGCTCTGCGCCTTCGGCCTCCTCGGCGGAACGCTCGTGACCACGGGAGCGTCGATGGCGCAGGCCGAGCAGGAGGCTCCCGTCTCCGCCTTCGCCTCCGCGGCCGACGAGGCGCAGACCTTCATCGCGGCCGCCGACCTCGCCCACGCCGGCAGCCTCGACTTCGGGAGCTACGCCGTCTACGTGAAGCCGACCCCGACTCCGACCCCCACGCCGCAGGTGGCGGAGGCGGGTTCGGGCGACTCCGGCGGGTCCGATTCGGGCGACACGGGCTGGACGGCGCCGTTCGTCGCCCCCGACCCCGGCACGGCGCAGGCGATCGCCTACGACGCCGTCGTCGCGCGCGGATGGGACGACAACGAGTTCGCCTGCCTGGTCGCGCTCTGGAACCGGGAGTCGGGCTGGAACGCGAGCGCGTACAACCCCTCCAGCGGCGCGTACGGGATCCCTCAGGCCCTCCCCGGCGACAAGATGGCCGCCAACGGCGCGGACTGGCAGACGAACCCGGCCACGCAGATCGCGTGGGGGCTCGACTACATCAGCGGGCGCTACGGCACGCCGTGCGGCGCATGGGGGCACTCCGAGTCGGTCGGCTGGTACTGACCCGTGCCGCGGTCGAACCGCCGGCGCCGCGACGACGGGCCCGACGCATCGATCGAGCGCCTCATCGCCGGATGGCGCCGCACCGAGACGCGGCGTGGCCGCGAATGGTCGGTGCAGCCCATGCCGTCGGGGCGCTCGGAGAAGACCTACACGTGCCCCGGCTGCGGCGGCGTGATCGCGACTGGCGTCGCGCACGTCGTCGTCTGGCGCGAGGACGGCGTGCTCGGTGCGCGCTCCGATCTCGCCGACCGCCGGCACTGGCACACGCGCTGCTGGCAGCTGTCCTGACCCGACGAGGAGACCCATGGAGATCCGCGGAGCCGCCCTGCTCCCCGCCCGACGCGAGGACGTCGAGCTCACCACGTCCGATGGGCTGACGCTCGTCGGCGAGCTCGCCCTCCCGGAGGCGCGCCCTCCCGTCGCGACGCTCGTGACGCTGCACCCGCTGCCGACAGCCGGCGGGTTCATGGACTCCCACATCATCCGGAAGGCCGCGGCGCGGCTGCCAGCGCTCGCCGATCTCGCGGTCCTCCGCTTCAACACGCGCGGGACGAGCTCGCCGCGGGGCACGAGCGAGGGGGCGTTCGGCGACGGCATCGCGGAGGCCGCCGACGTGGCGGCCGCGATGGACCTCGTCGCGCAACGCGGGCTGCCTCGTCCGTGGCTCGTGGGATGGTCCTTCGGGACCGAGCTCATCCTGAAGCACGGTCGGGCGCATGGCGCGGAGGGGTTCATCCTCCTCTCGCCGCCCCTGCACCGTGCGGGCGACGACGACCTGCGGGCCTGGCGGGGCGACGAGCGGCCCCTCGTGGCGCTCATCCCCGAGTTCGACGACTATCTGCGGCCGGCGGAGGCCGCCGAGCGGTTCGCGTCCGTCCCTCACATCCGCCTCGTCGACGTCGAGGGCGGAAAGCACCTGTGGGTGGGGGAGAAGCAGACCGCCCGCGTCCTCTCCGAGATCGTCGCCGCCGTGAACCCCTCGGCGCTCCCGCTCCCGACCGAGTGGCCGCCCGCCTGATCAGCGGGCGTTCATCCGCGGGATGAGCACCTGCCGGTAGATGATGAGGATGCTCGCCGCGACCGGGATCGCGATGAGCGCGCCGAGCAGGCCGAGGAGCGCTCCGCCCGCGAGCGCGGCGACGACGACGACGCCGCCCGGCACCGAGACCGCACGGCTCATGATGCGCGGCGACAGCACGTACGCCTCGATCTGCATGTAGACGAGGTAGTAGACGGCCGCGATGATCGCCGTCGTAGGCGACCCGAGCCCCGGGATGAGGCATGTCAGCGCGATCACGGTCGAGCCCGAGATGGTGCCGACGAGCGGGATCATGGAGCCCAGGAAGGCGACGACGGCGAGGACCGCGGGGTAGGGGGCGTCGATGATCGTCAGGAACACGGCGCTCAGCACGCCGTTGATCGCGGCGAGGGTGATCTGCCCCATGACGTAGTAGCCGACCGAGTCCGTGATCTGCTCGGCGATGTTCGTGAAGCCGGTGCGCTTGGACGCGGGCACGACGCGGTACAGCGCCGACTTGAGCGACGGGGTGGACGCGGTGAGGTAGATCGTGAGCACGAGCACGATGAAGGCCCCGAACAGGCCCTGCGCCACGCTCAGGGTCAGGCCGACGACGCCCTCGCTGATGGTGTCGATGTTGTCCGTCAGCCATCCGTTGACGAAGTCCAGCACGTCGTCGATCTGCAGCGTGGGGAATGTCGCGAGCGACCACTCCCGGATGTCGTCGATGAACGTCCCGCGGTTGACGATGTAGGTGATCTGCCGGACGAGCTGGCCGATCTGCTCGACGAGCACGGGAACGATGATGAGCACGATGCCCGTGACGAGGCCGAGCACGGCGAGGATCGCGATCGTCACGGCGAGCCAGCGCGCCAGCCCGCGGCGCTCCAGCCATGACACGACGGGATCCAGGCCGAGCGAGATGAACAGCGCCGTGCCGACGTACAGCAGGATGGTCGACAGCGACTGCAGGCCCTGGATGAGCATGATGCCCAGGCCGACGCCCAGCGTCGCCACGAGGGCGAGCCGGAACGGGTTGTGGATCTTCATGCAGCCCCTTCTCATCCGCGCGGATCTGCCTCGCGCGACCTCCCGACAGGATAGGACGAACGCCGTGACGTGCCGGCCACGACCTGCTGGCGGGCGGTTTCCAGGTCGATTCGCTAACGTGGGGCCGTCGTGTTGTCGAGACCCGTCGCGCCCTGGCGCGGGTCGGCGAGGAGTCATTTCGTGCGTTTCGTCTGGGCTGTGCTGGCTTTCGTGCTCGCGGCGGCGGCGTTCGGCGCCGGTCTCGCGCAGCGCACCGTGTTCCTGGGACCCGAGAGCGCGGAGGCCTCGGTCTCGGTCGCGGAGGAGCACAGCTACCTCGTGATCGACGCCGACGCGTTCGCCCTCATGCCGGGGACGCAGACGCTGACCGTGTCGGGGGAGGGGCAGATCTACACGGCGATCGGGCGCACGGCCGACATCGAGGCCTGGCTGTCGGATCAGTCCTACAACCGCGTGAGCGCAGGCGAGGGTGACACCCTCGTGACGACCGAGGTCGCGCCGACGGCGGAGGCGAACGACGGCACAGCCGGCCGGAACCCCGCGGGAAGCGACCTCTGGATCGAGGAGCAGACCGCCGACGCCCAGCTCGTGCGCCAGGAGCAGCTCCCCGAGGGGATGAGCATGCTCGTCGCGTCGGACGGGTCGGCTCCCGCGCCGTCGACCGTGTCGATCGTGTGGCCGCTCGACCAGAAGACGCCATGGTTCGGACCGCTCATGGTGCTCGGCGGCGTGCTGCTGGCCGCGGGGATCGTGCTCTACGTCCTCGCCGTGCGCCACACGCGCCGGCGCCGCGGCCCGCTCCGGAAGGGTCCGGCGCTCCCGCCCGGCGAGGACGGCGGACGTCGACGCCTCGGCGGACGGCGCTCGGGCCGTCGCGCGCTCCTCGCGGTGCCGGCGATCGGGCTGTCGACGGCGCTCCTGGCGGGATGCACGGCCGACTCCTGGCCCGAGATCGGGGCCCCGGAGACCGCCACGCCGACGCCCACAGCGACCGCCACCGCGGCGCCGGACCAGGCACCCTCCTCCCTCACCGAGGCCCAGGCCGATCGCATCGTCGCGGAGATCGCGGAGTCCGTGGCTGCTGCCGACGAGGCGCTCGACGCCGACGCGGCGGCGGAGCGCCTGACGGGGCTCGCGCTCCGCAACCGAGAGGTGAACTACACGCTGCGCGCCGGGATCGCGGAGTACCCCGCGCCCACGGCCATCCCGTCGGGACCCGCCGACATCGTCCTGCCGCAGGCCGTCGAGGGATGGCCCCGCACGGCGCTCCTCATCGTCTCCGACGCGGAGGATGCGACGATCGCTCCGACCGTGCTGTCGATGACGCAGGACGACCCGTGGTCGCCCTACCGAGCCGGATACGTCGCGAACCTCGAAGCCTCCGCGCAGACTCCCCAGCTCGCCCCCGCGTGGCTCGGCGCCGCGCTCGTCGCGCCCGACTCGCCCTTCCTGGCGCTCGCGCCGGATGAGCTCGCGGCCGCCTACGCCGACGTCATCGGAAACGGCGACGCGAGCGAGCACGCGGCGCTGTTCGATCTCGAGTCGGACGGGTTCCTCTCCGCGGTCGCGGAGAAGCGCCAGGCGACGATCGACGGCCTCAACGAGACGGGCGCAGAGACGGCGACGATCGAGTTCGCGCAGGGCGCGAACGATGCAGCGCCCGTCGCGCTCGCGACCCTCGACAGCGGCGCGATCGTCGCCGTCGGCGTCGACGAGACCGAGACCGTGACCCCGACGAACGAGGACGCGGTCATCAGGTTCGAGGACGATCCCGCCATCTCGCTCCTCACGGGGGAGACGGAGTCGGCGACGGGCGTCACCACGACCTACACCGATCAGCTCTTCTTCTTCGTCCCCGCTCAGGGGTCGGACGAGCGGATCCGCCTGCTCGGCTACACGACCTCGATCCTGTCGGCGGAGCTGCTGCCGGAGCCCGAGGACTCCGAGGGCGAATAGGCTCGTCTCGCACGATCCCACTCCTCCGGAAGGTGAACCATGAGTGACGTCGCCCCCGGTGCCGTTCTGCGCGGCGCCGTCGACCTCTCCAGCCTGCGCAATCGTCCTGCCGCGCCCGCGGCTCCCCCCGCTCCGGCGGGCGGCGAGCAGGGCGCGCCGGCCGTGCCTCTCGTGTTCGACGTCACCGATGCGACGTTCGGCGAGGTGCTCGAGCTGTCGCAGCGCGTGCCGGTCGTCGTCGACCTGTGGGCGGAATGGTGCGGTCCCTGCACGCAGCTCAGCCCCGTGCTCGAGAAGGTCGTCGTCGAGATGGCCGGCCGCCTCGTGCTCGCGAAGGTCGACGTCGATGCCAACCCGCAGCTGTCGCAGGCGTTCCGCGCGCAGTCGATCCCCATGGTCGTCGCGCTCGTCGCGGGTCAGCCCGTTCCGCTGTTCACGGGCGCCGTCCCCGAGGAGCAGGTCCGCCAGGTGTTCGCCCAGCTGCTCCAGCTCGCGGCGCAGAACGGCGTCACGGGCACCGTTCCCGTGGCCGAGGGCGCCGAGGCGCCCGAGGAGCCGGCGGAGCCCGCGCTCCCGCCGCTCCACCAGGAGGCGTTCGACGCGATCGAGGCGGGCGACTACGCGCGGGCCGTGACGGCCTACGAGCAGGCGCTCAAGGAGAACCCCCGCGACGACGAGGCGCGTGGCGGGCTCGGCCAGGTGCGGCTGCTGCAGCGCGTGCAGCCGCTCGACCTGCAGCAGGCGCGAGCGGTGGCGGCCGCCGCGCCGACCGACGTCGCGGCGCAGCTCGCGGTGGCCGACCTGGACGTCGTCGGAGGGCACGTCGATGACGCCTTCGACCGTCTGCTCGTGCTCTTCGCCGAGCTCCCGTCGGATGCGCGCGGGCCCGTCCAGGAGCGCCTCGTCGAGCTCTTCGGCGTCGTCGGGCAGACCGACCCGCGCGTCTCCGCCGCGCGGGCACGGCTCACGTCGCTCCTCTTCTGAGCGTCGTGCCGGTCTACCTCGACCACGCCGCGACGACGCCCCTGCGGCCGGAGGCCGCGGAGGCGTGGCTCGCCGCGCATGCGGAGACCGGCAATGCGTCGTCGATCCACGGCGCAGGGCAGCGCGCACGACGTCTGCTCGAGGACGCGCGCGATCGCATCGCGGCCTCGCTCGGCTGCGAGCCCATCGAGGTGGTGCTCACGTCGGGCGGCACGGAGTCGGCGAACCTCGCCCTCAAGGGCCTGTGGTGGGCCAGGGGCGCAGGCCGCGACGCGATCGTGCTCCCCGACGGCGAGCACCACGCCGTCCTCGATGCGGCGGCGTGGCTCGTCCGCAGGGAGGACGCGCGCGTCTGCGCGGTCCCGCTCGACGCCCGTGCCCGCATCGACGAGGCGGCGTTCGCGGACGCGGCAGCCGATCCGCGCGCGGCGCTCGCGACGGCGATCGCGGCGGGGAACGAGAGCGGGACCATCCAGGACGTCGCCGCCCTGTCGGCCGCCGCCGCCGCGGCGGGCGTGCCGCTGCACGTCGACGCCGTCGCCGCATGGGGGAGGATCCCGGTGGACTTCGCGGCGACGCGCGGCGACGCGCGGGGCTCGGCGGGCCTCGTCGCGCTGAGCGTGTCGGGCCACAAGATCGGCGCGCCGGTCGGAACGGGGGCGCTCGTGGTGTCGCGCGCCGCCGCTCCCGATGCGCTCCTGCACGGCGGAGGGCAGCAGCGCGGGCTGCGCGCCGGCACGCAGGACCTCGAGGGCGCCGCCGCGCTGGCCGCCGCCGCGACCGCGGCGATCGCCGAGCGCGACGCGGAGGCGGCGCGGCTGTCGGCGCTGCGCACGCACGCCGTCCGGGGCCTCGCGGCGGCCGTGCCGGAGGCCGTCGTGCTCGGCGACCCCGAGCGCGTGCTGCCGGGCACCATCCAGCTCCTCCTGCCGGGAGCCGACGGCGAATCGCTGCTGTTCCTCCTCGATCAGGCGGGGATCTCGGTCTCCACGGGGTCGGCGTGCCAGGCGGGCGTCAGCGAGCCGTCCCACGTCGTGCTCGCGACCGGGCGGTCCGAACGGGAGGCGCGCCAGGTGCTGCGGATCACACTCGGGCGCACGACGACACCCGACGACGTCGAGGCGATGCTCACCGCCGTCCCCGAGGCGTACCGCCGCCTCACGCGGCGCTGACACCCGGCCCGCGCCCAACCTGCGGCTCCTAGACTGGCGGCATGAGGATCCTGGCGGCGATGAGCGGCGGCGTCGACTCGGCCGTCGCGGCCGCGAGGGCGGTCGAGGCCGGTCACGACGTCGTCGGCGTCCACCTCGCCCTGTCGCGCGCCGGCGGGACGCTCCGCACCGGCAGCCGGGGATGCTGCACCATCGAGGACGCCATGGACGCGCGCCGCGTCGCCGACCGGCTCGGCATCCCGTTCTACGTGTGGGACTTCTCCGAGCGATTCCGCGACGACGTCATCGACGACTTCCTGTCGGAGTACCGCGCCGGACGGACCCCCAACCCGTGCATGCGGTGCAACGAGCGCATCAAGTTCGCGGCCCTCCTCGAGCGCGCCGTCGAGCTGGGCTTCGACGCGGTCTGCACAGGCCACTACGCGATCGTGCGCGAGGGCGAGCACGGCATCGAGCTGCACCGGTCGAGCGAGGAGGCGAAGGACCAGTCCTACGTGCTCGGCGTGCTCACGGCCGAGCAGCTCGCGCGCACGTACTTCCCGCTCGGCGAGACGCCGTCGAAGGCCCTCGTGCGCGCGGAGGCGGAGGCCCGCGGCCTCGCGGTCGCCGCCAAGCCCGACAGCTACGACATCTGCTTCATCCCCGACGGCGACACCAGGGGGTACCTCGCCGAGCGCGTCGGCGCGGAGCCCGGCGACATCGTCGACCGGGCGGGCGCCGTCGTCGGGCGCCACGAGGGCGCCCACGCCTTCACGGTCGGGCAGCGCAAGGGGCTGCGCCTGGGCGTGCCGGCGGCCGACGGGAAGCCGCGGTTCGTGCTCGAGGTGCGCCCCGTCACGAACACCGTCGTCGTCGGCCCGAAGGAGGCGCTCGCGACCGTCGAGATCGCGGGCTCCCGCTTCACCTGGGCCGGAGCCGCTCCCGCGCATCCGGAGCGCCCGTTCCCGTGCGAGGTGCAGATCCGCGCGCACGCCGATCCCGTGCCCGCCGTCGCCGTCGTCCGCGGCGGCGAGCTCGTCGTCACCCCGGATGCCCCGCTCGACGGCGTCGCGCCCGGCCAGACCGCCGTCGTCTACACGGGGTCGCGCGTCGTCGGGCAGTGCACGATCGACCGCACCGTGAGCGCGGCCCCCGTCCCCGCCTGACCGCGAACCCTACCGGCTGGCACGCCGTGGCGCGACGCGCCCGCGGATGTCGGCGGGGCTTCCTAGACTTGCCGACGTGACCGACGGTGAAGACTCCCTCCCCGACCTGACCCTCGACGAGGCGCGCACCGAGACGCGGGCGCTCACCGAGCGCATCCTCGAAGCACGAGACGCCTATTACGGAGACGGCGGTGCCGTCGTGGTCGACGATGCGACCTACGACGCTTGGGTGCGGCGACTGGAGTCCCTCGAACGGCGCTATCCGGAGCTGCAGGGTCAGGATTCGCCCACCCTCACCGTAGGCGGTGCCGGCTCGACGGCCCTCGCGCCCATCGCGCACGCCGAGCGCATGCTCAGCCTCGACAACGTCTTCTCCGTCGACGAGCTCCGCGAGTGGTGCGCCAAGACCTCCGACTCGGCCGGTCGCGCCGTGAGGTGGCTCACGGAGCTGAAGATCGACGGGCTCGCCATCGCGCTGCGCTACGAGGACGGCGTGCTGGTGTCGGCGGCGACGCGCGGCGACGGGCGCGTGGGCGAGGACGTCACGGTCAACGCCCTGCGGGTCGCGGGCATCCCCGAGCGACTCGCGGGCGCGGGCCATCCGGCGCTCGTCGAGGTCCGCGGCGAGGTGTTCATCCCCGTCGCCGCATTCGAGGAGCTGAACGCCCTGCAGGCGCGTCTGCGCGAGAGCGTCGTCTCCGACGCGCAGGCGCGGCCGGGCTACGACGCGGAGAAGGCACTCCGCTCGGCCGAGCGCCGGTTCCCCTCGTTCGCCAACCCGCGCAACGCCGCGGCCGGGGGCCTGCGTCAGCAGCTCGACAAGAAGGACGGCCGGGAGCTGGAGGCGGGTCTCGCGCGCATCGACGCCCTGCGGCTCTACGTGCACGGCATCGGCGCCTGGCCCGACCCGCCCGTCGCGGCGCAGAGTGAGGTGTACGGCCTGCTCGCCGAGTGGGGGCTCCCCGTCAGCCCGTACCTGCGCACCTCCGCCGACGTCGACGGGGTCGTGGCGTTCGTCGAGCACTACGGCGAGCACCGGCACTCGGTCGAGCACGAGCTCGACGGGATCGTCGTCAAGGTGGACGAGCTCGCGCTGCACGATGAGCTGGGGGCGACGAGCCGCGCACCGCGGTGGGCGATCGCGTACAAGTACCCGCCGGAGGAGGTGCACACGAAGCTCCTCGACATCGTCGTGTCGGTGGGGCGCACGGGGCGGGCGACTCCGTATGCGCAGATGGCGCCCGTGCTCGTGGCGGGCAGCGTCGTGCGGCAGGCGACGCTGCACAATAAGGACGTCGTGCAGGCGAAGGGCGTCCTCATCGGAGACACCGTCGTCCTGCGGAAGGCGGGAGACGTCATCCCCGAGGTGCTCGGCCCCGTCGCCGACCTCCGCGACGGCTCGGAGCGGGCCTTCGTGATGCCGGACGCGTGCCCCGAATGCGGGACGACGCTGCGCCCCATGAAGGAGGGCGACATCGACCTCCGCTGTCCCAATGCGAAGGACTGCCCCGCGCAGGTGCGCGGGCGCGTCGAGCACATCGGCTCGCGCGGCGCGCTCGACATCGAGGCGCTCGGGGAGGTCACGGCGGCCGCGCTCACGCAGCCGGAGGTGCCCGCCGACCCGCCGCTGCGGACGGAGGCCGGGCTGTTCGACCTGACGATCGACCAGCTCGTCCCCATCGAGGTCATCGTGCGCGACGGCGAGACGGGCGAGCGCCGCATCGACGAGGCGACGGGCGAGTTCATCCGCCGTGCGCCGTTCCGCCGCAACGCGACGGCCGCCGAGCGGAAGGACGGCGACAACGCGCCGCGCCCCTCCGCCCAGGCGGAGAAGCTCGTGGACGAGCTCGAGAAGGCGAAGACGAAGGACCTGTGGCGCCTGCTCGTCGCGCTCAACATCCGTCATGTCGGCCCCGTCGCGGCACGCGCGCTGGCCGCCTGGTTCGGGTCGCTCGATGCCATCCGCTCTGCCACGAGGGAGGAGCTCGCGGCCGTGGACGGCGTCGGGGGCATCATCGCCGACTCGCTGCTCGACTGGTTCGAGGTCGACTGGCACCGCGAGATCGTGGAGCGCTGGGCGGCAGCGGGCGTGCAGTGGTCGACCCCCGGGCACCCCGGCCCCGGTGCCGCGCAGGCAGCGGGCGGCGTGCTCTCCGGGCTCACCATCGTGGCGACGGGGAGCCTCGACGGCTACACGCGCGAGGGAGCGCAGGAGGCCATCATGCAGGCGGGCGGCAAGGCCGCGTCGAGCGTGAGCAAGAAGACCGACTTCGTCGCCGCCGGCCCCGGTGCGGGCTCGAAGCTCGCGAAGGCCGAGGCCCTCGGCGTCCGCGTCATCGACGCGGCGCAGTTCCACCTGCTGGTGACGGAGGGACCCGACGCCCTCCCGCCGGTCGCCGACGCGGACTAGCGGCGCTCGGCGGGCGGCGAGGGCACGGAGTCAGCCGGCGCCGCCGCCCGCGACGAGCGCCTGGACGCGTTCGCGCACCTGGCGGCGGAGCACCTTGCCGATCATCGACTTCGGCAGCTCGTCCACGATGAACACGCGTCGCGGAACCTTGTACGGGGTGAGGATGCCGCGCGCGAAGGCGCGCAGCTCCTCGACGTCGAGCTCGGCTCCGTCGTCGACGACGACGGCCGCGACGACCTCCTCGCCGCTGCGGGAGTCGGCGATCCCGACCACGGCGGCGTCGGCGACCGCCGGATGCTGCCGCAGCGCGATCTCGACCTCGGTCGGGGAGACGTTGAAGCCTCCCGTGATGATGAGCTCCTTGATCCGGTCGACGACGGAGAGGAAGCCGTCCGCGTCCATCGTCACGATGTCGCCGGTGCGGAACCAGTCCTCGTGGAAGACCGCCGCCGTCGCCTCGGGACGGCCGTAGTAGCCGCCGAACACCTGGGGCCCGCGCACGAGCAGCTCGCCGGGCTCGCCGACGCCGGCGTCGCGCGACGGATCGTCGGGATCGGCGACGCGCACCTCCGTGCCCGGCAACGGCAGGCCGATGGCGCCCGCCTTCCGGTCGTCGGAGACGGGGTTCACGATGAGCACCGGCGAGCACTCCGAGAGACCGTACCCCTCGACGAGGTAGCCGCCCGTCTCCTCCTCCCACGGCACGACGAGAGTCTCGTCGAGCGCCATCGCACCCGAGACGCCGATGCGCGTCCCGGCGAGCGACACGCCCTTCTCCTTCGCCCGGGCCAGCAGGCGCGCCGCGATCGGCGGGACGAGCGGGAGCACCGACGCGGGGTGCTTCCGCGTCACGGCCAGCACGAGGTCGGGATCGAACTTCGGGAACAGCACGAGCCGCGCGCCGAGCGACATCGCGAACGTGAGGCACAGGGTGAGGCCGTAGGCGTGGAACATCGGCAGCACCGCGTAGACGACGGCGCCCTCCCCGCGCTGCACGTCGGGCGTCCACGCGTTCGCCTGCGCCGCGTTGGCGAGCAGGTTCGCGTGCGTGAGGGCGGCGCCCTTCGGGTCGCCCGTCGTCCCGCTCGTGTACTGGATGATCGCGAGGTCGTCGGTCGCGGGCCGCGGGTGCGCGGCGGGGAGCGGCGGGTGCGACACGACGGACTCCCACCGGACGGCGCCGCGCACGCGCTCGGTGAGCTGCGCGCGCTGCGCGCGCAGACGCGGGACGGGCAGGCGCAGCGCCGCGCGCATCCATCCGGGCATGCCCCCGACGACGTCGACGGAGACGAGCGAGGAGAGGGCGAGGTCGGCGGGGAACTCCTGCACCGTCCGGGCGACCTTGCTCCACACGATGGCGTGCTTCGCGCCGTGATCCTCGAACTGCTTGCGCAGCTCACGCGGCGTGTAGAGCGGGTTGTGCTCCACGACGACCGCCCCGATGCGCAGCACGGCGTAGAACGCGACGATGTGCTGCGGGCAGTTCGGCAGGATGATCGCGACGGGGTCCCCGCGGCGCACGCCGAGTGCGAGGAGGCCGGCGGCCGCGCGGTCGATCTGAGCGCGCAGCGTGCGGTAGTCGGTGACTCGTCCGAAGAACTGCAGGGCTGGCGCGTCGGGGAAGTCGCGCGCCGACGCGTCGACGAGGTCGAGCAGCGATCCCGACACGGGAGCGAGGTCGTCGGGGACGCCGGGGGCGTACGAGGCGGTCCAGGGCCGGGGCGGGTCGAAGCTCACGCGTCCAGCGTAGGCGGCGGCGACGGGCGCACCGCCTAGACTTGGGGGGTGTCTGAAATCACCCCCGATCTCGTGCGCCATCTCGGTGTGCTCGCCCGGATCCAGCTGGACGAGGAGGAGGTGACCCGCCTCACGGGAGAGCTCGACGCCATCGTCGACAACATCGCGAAGGTCGGCGAGGTCGCGACCTCCGACGTCGCGGCCACGAGCCATCCGATCCCGCTGCAGAACGTCTTCCGACCCGACGAGGTCGGCGGCATGCTGTCCCTCGACGAGGTCCTGCAGAACGCGCCGGACGCCGACGGCAGCCGGTTCCGCGTCACGGCGATCCTGGGGGAGGAGCAGTGAGCGACATCATCCGGATGACCGCGGCCGAGCTCGCGGGCCGCCTCGCGTCGGGCGAGGTCTCGAGCGTCGAGGCGACGCAGGCGCACCTCGACCGCATCGCCGTCGTCGACGGCGATGTCCGCGCCTATCTGCATGTGAGCGACCACGCGCTCGAGGTCGCGGCCGACATCGACCGCCGCCGCGCCGCGGGCGAGGCGCTCGGCGGGCTCGCCGGCGTGCCCCTCGCCGTCAAGGACGTGCTCGTCACGACCGACATGCCCTCGACGTCGGGGTCGAAGATCCTCGAGGGCTACATGTCGCCCTACGACGCGACCGTCGTGGCCCGGTCGCGCGCGGCGGGCCTCGTGCCGCTCGGCAAGACGAACATGGACGAGTTCGCCATGGGGTCCTCGACGGAGCACTCCGCATACGGCCCGACGCGCAACCCGTGGGACCTCGAGCGGATCCCCGGCGGATCGGGCGGCGGCTCGGCCGCGGCCGTCGCGGCCTTCGAAGCCCCCCTCGCGCTCGGGTCCGACACGGGCGGCTCCATCCGGCAGCCCGCGCACGTGACCGGAACCGTCGGGCTGAAGCCCACGTACGGCGGCGTGAGCCGCTACGGCGCGATCGCTCTCGCATCCTCGCTCGACCAGGTCGGCCCCGTCTCGCGCACGGTGCTCGACTCGGCGCTCCTGCATGACGTCATCGCCGGGCACGACCCGCTCGATGCCACCTCGCTCGCCGACGCCTGGCCGTCGTTCGCGGACGCGGCCCGCGAGGGTGCGCGCGGCGACGTCCTCGACGGTCTGCGGGTCGGCGTCGTGACCGAGCTGCCCGACAGCGGCTTCCAGCCCGGCGTGGCGGCCTCGTTCCGCGCGTCGCTCGCGATGCTCGAGGCGCAGGGCGCGGAGATCGTCGAGATCAGCGCCCCGCACTTCGAGTACGCCGTCGCGGCGTACTACCTCATCCTCCCCGCGGAGGCGTCGAGCAACCTCGCGAAGTTCGACTCCGTCCGATTCGGCCTGCGCGTCGACGTGCCGGGCGGGACCGTCGAGGACGTCATGTCCGCCACGCGCGACGCGGGGTTCGGCCCCGAGGTGAAGCGCCGCATCATCCTCGGCACCTACGCCCTCTCCGCTGGCTACTACGACGCGTACTACGGCAGCGCGCAGAAGGTGCGCACGCTCATCCAGCAGGACTTCGCGACGGCGTTCGGCCGCGTCGACGTCATCGCGACGCCGACGGCGCCCACGACGGCGTTCCGCCTGGGCGAGAAGATCGACGACCCGCTGTCGATGTACCTCAACGACCTGACGACGATCCCCGCGAACCTCGCCGGCGTGCCGGGCATCTCGCTCCCGTCGGGGCTCGCCGCCGAGGACGGGCTGCCCGTGGGTATCCAGTTCCTCGCACCCGCGCGCGAGGACGCCCGCCTCTACCGCGTCGGCGCCGCGCTCGAGGCGCTGCTCGTCGACGAGTGGGGCGGGCCGCTGCTCGACCGAGCCCCGGCTCTCGAGGGAGGGACACGCTGATGGCCGCCGCGAAGCTCATGGACTTCGACCGCGCTCTCGAGCTCTTCGAGCCCGTCATCGGACTCGAGGTGCACGTCGAGCTCAACACCCGGACCAAGATGTTCTCCGGCGCGGGCAACCCCGCCAACGAGGAGTTCCACGCGGCGGAGCCGAACACGCTCGTCGCCCCCGTCGACATGGGCCTCCCGGGCTCCATGCCGACCGTCAACGCCGAGGCCATCCGCTCGTCGATCAGCCTCGGGCTCGCGCTCGGCTGCTCGATCGCCGCATCGAGCCGCTTCGCGCGGAAGAACTACTTCTACCCCGACCTCGGCAAGAACTACCAGATCAGCCAGTACGACGAGCCCATCGCGTACGAGGGCGAGATCGAGGTCGAGCTCGAGGGCGGGGAGGTCTTCCGCATCCCGATCGAGCGCGCGCACATGGAGGAGGACGCCGGGAAGCTCACGCACGTGGGCGGATCGACGGGCCGCATCCAGGGCGCCGAGTACTCCCTCGTCGACTACAACCGCGCAGGCGTGCCGCTCGTCGAGATCGTCACCAAGCCGATCTTCGGAGCCGAGCACCGCGCGCCGGAGCTCGCCAAGGCGTACCTCGCGACCATCCGCGAGATCGCGCGGGGGCTCGGCATCTCGGAGGCGCGCATGGAGCGCGGCAACATCCGCTGCGATGCGAACGTGTCGCTGCGTCCGCGCGGCGCCGAGAAGCTCGGGACGCGCACCGAGACGAAGAACGTCAACTCGATGCGGTCCGTGGAGCGCGCCGTGCGCTACGAGATCCAGCGGCAGGCGGCCATCCTCGAGGCGGGCGGCACGATCACGCAGGAGACGCGCCACTGGCACGAGGACACCGGCACGACGTCGCCGGGGCGGCCGAAGTCGGACGCCGACGACTACCGGTACTTCCCGGAGCCCGACCTGCTCCCCGTCGAGCCCTCCGCCGAGCTGATCGAGGAGCTGCGCGCCGCGCTGCCCGAGCCGCCGGCGGCGCGCCGCCGGCGGCTCAAGGCCGACTGGGGCTTCACCGACCTCGAGTTCCAGGACGTCGCCAACGGCGGACTGCTGGCAGAGGTCGAGTCGACGGTCGCGGCCGGAGCAGCGCCCGCGGCGGCCCGGAAGTGGTGGACGGGCGAGATCACGCGCATCGCGAACGCCGAGGGCCGCGAGCCCGCCGACCTCGTCACCGCCGCGCAGGTCGCGCAGCTGCAGGCGCTCGTCGAGGCCGGCACGCTCACCGACAAGCTCGCACGCCAGGTGCTCGAGGGCGTCATCGCGGGGGAGGGCGACCCGCAGCAGGTCGTCGACGCCCGCGGTCTCGCGGTCGTCTCCGACGACGGCGCGCTCATCGCGGCCATCGACGAGGCGCTCGCGGCGCAGCCCGATGTCCTCGCGAAGATCCAGGACGGCAAGGTGCAGGCGGCGGGCGCCATCATCGGCGCCGTCATGAAGGCGATGAAGGGGCAGGCCGACGCCGCGCGCGTGCGCGAGCTCGTGCTCGAACGCGCGCAGCAGTAGCGGCCGGGAGTCGGCGAGGGCCCCGGAGCGCGTCGGACGACGCGCTCCGGGGCCCTCGCCGTGCGGGGCTTCGGGCGGGTGCGGGAGTGAGTGCCGTGCATTGCGGTGTGTGTGCGCGCTCGGCACCGGCATGCGTGGCGTGCACCGCGGGTGCGCATGCGTGGCGTGCACCGGTGGCGCCCGCCTCGACACGATGTCGTCCCGTGGAGCCGCCTGCCGCCATCCGCATGTGCACAGGGCGCGCTCGCCGGCGCGCCGTGTCCACATGCGCGTGGTCGCCCGCCCCGCACACGCACCGATGCGCCGATCGGCGAGAGGTGATCGAGGTCGCCGGCGTCCGCGTCGTGGCGCCGATCGACACGGTGGTCGACATCGCCCGCCTCCGTCATCCCCTCGCCGGTGTCGCCGCCTGCGACGCCTACCTGCGCGACGTCGATCCGCGGGGCGCGCAGGCGCTCCTCGACGTGAACGCGGCGCGCACCCGCGCGCGCGGGCGCGTGATCAAGTACCGGGGGGAGTTCGGCGACCCTGTGGAGGCCATCCGCGCCGAGAAGAAGCGCGAGCGACAGCTTCGCGAGCTCGCGAGCATGGCGCGGTGGGGATGGGCGGAGGTCGCCGAACCGCAGAAGCTCATGCGCACGCTCAGCGCCGCGGGCGTCGTGCGGCGGTCCGCCCCGCGCGACGCACTGCTGGCGGGTGTCCGCACGGTGCTCGGCCGCCGGCGATAGCGGCCGCGCGCGCCCGCGGCCGTGAGTCCGAGCCGCCCGCTTGCCCCGGTGCGTGCTCTGCGCGGCGATGCAGGTGCTGCACGGCGGTGCGTGTGGGACACGCACCGCCGTGCACAGGATGCACCGCCATGCACAGCCTGTACCGCTGTGAGCCGGGTCCCGAGCCTGCCAGGTGCCGCAGCCCGCCGACCGTCGCGCCTCCGCGGCGTCGGCGGCGCTCCGCGTAGCGTGGAGGACATGCGCGTCCTCGGCATCGATCCCGGTCTCACCCGCTGCGGCGTGGGGGTCGTCGACGTGCGCCGCGACCGCTCGGCGTCGCTCGTGCACGTGGGCGTCATCCGCTCGCCCGTGGACGCGCCCGTCGCGGAGCGGCTGGCGACGATCGCGCGCGGCATCCGCGCGGTCATCACGGAGCATGCACCCGAGGTGGTGGCGGTCGAGCGGGTCTTCGCGCAGCAGAACCTGTCGACCGTCATGGGCACGGCGCAGGCCTCGGGCGTCGCGCTCATGCTCGCGGCGGAGGCCGGGCTCGAGACCGCCACCCACACGCCGAGCGAGGTGAAGGCGGCCATCACCGGCTACGGCTCGGCGGACAAGCTGCAGGTGCAGACCATGGTCGCGCGCGTCCTACGCCTCGATGCCCTCCCCAAGCCGGCGGATGCCGCGGACGCCCTCGCGCTCGCCCTCTGCCACGCCTGGCGAGGGGCTCCCGCACCGGCGTCGGCGGGAGGCGCCCTCACCCCGGCGCAGCGCGCGTGGGCGGAGGCGGAGAAGCGCGGACGCCGCGCGCCCGCGCGCTGAGCGTGTCGGTCGAACATAGGTACGATCGCTCCCGTAGGCTGGGGGCATGATCTCCTCCCTGCGCGGCGTCGTCCTGCATGCCGGCTCCGACAGCGTCATCCTGGAGGTCGGCGGCGTCGGCTTCTCGGTGGCCGTGCCCGTCGACGTCGCCCGCACCGCCCGAGCGGGGGAGGAGCTGCTCCTCCACACGCATCTCGTCGTGCGTGAGGACGCGCTGTCGCTCTTCGGGTTCGCGTCCCGCGACGAGCTCGACGTCTTCGGCGTGCTGCTCGGCGTCTCGGGCGTCGGCCCCAAGTCGGCGCTCGGAGTCCTGTCGTCGCTGACGATCGACCAGATCGCGCAGGCGGTCGCCGACGAGGACGACAAGCCGTTCCGGAAGGTGTCCGGGATCGGTCCCAAGACCGCGAAGCTCATCGCCGTGCAGCTGCAGGGCAGGCTCGCGCCGCCTGCCCCGTCGGCGGCACGCGCCGTGCCGGGCGCCGCGCCCGATGTCGTCGCCCAGGTCGCGCAGGCGGTGGCGGGCCTCGGATGGCCGGAGCGCGTGGCCGCGGAGGCGGTCGCCGCGGCCGCCGAGAACGCGTCCGATGCCGACCGGTCGTCCGTGCAGGGGCTGCTGAGGCTCACGCTCGCCGCGCTCGGCCCTGCACTCGGCGGAGGCGCGCGTGTCTGACCGGGAGGTGGCGCCCCAGCCGGCCGACGACACCGAGCTCGCGATCGAGGGGGCGCTGCGCCCGTCGAGCCTCGACGAGTTCGTCGGCCAGCACAAGGTGCGCGGTCAGCTGCAGCTCCTCCTCGAGGCAGCCCGCATCCAGGAGCGCCCGGCCGACCACATCCTCCTCGCGGGTCCTCCCGGTCTCGGCAAGACGACACTCGCGATGATCGTCGCGCACGAGAGCGGCCGGCCCCTGCGCATGTCGAGCGGCCCGGCCATCCAGCACGCAGGCGACCTCGCGGCCCTGCTGTCGAGCCTCATGCCGGGCGAGGTGCTCTTCATCGACGAGATCCACAGGATGGCCCGCACCGCCGAGGAGATGCTGTACCTCGCGATGGAGGACTTCCGCATCGACATCATGGTCGGGAAGGGCGCCGGCGCCACGAGCATCCCGCTCGACCTCGCGCCGTTTACCCTCGTCGGCGCCACGACGAGGTCCGGCCTCCTGCCGAACCCGCTCCGCGACCGCTTCGGCTTCACCGCGCATCTGGAGTACTACGACGCCGAGGAGCTCGAGCAGGTCATCGCCCGGTCCGCGCGCGTCATCGGGATGGACCTCGCGGGACCGCAGCGGGAGGAGATCGCGCGGCGCTCACGCGGCACGCCGCGCATCGCGAACCGGCTGCTGCGCCGCGTGCGCGACTACGCGCTCGTCCACGCCGGCGGCGCCGCGCCGGGGATGGCGGACGTGCGCGCCGCGCTCGAGCTGTACGACGTCGACGCGATCGGCCTGGACCGTCTCGACCGCGCCGTCCTCGACGCCCTCGTCCGACGGTTCCGGGGCGGGCCCGTGGGGCTCGGCACGCTCGCGGTGTCGGTCGGCGAGGAGGCGGACACCGTCGAGAGCGTCGTGGAGCCGTATCTCGTGCGCATCGGGTTCATGGGCCGCACGCCCCGCGGCCGCATCGCCATGCCGGAGGCCTATGCGCATCTCGGGGTCGCCCACGGCGCGCACGGGCAGACGCCGCTGAAACTCGATGACCTATAATCGCTGAAGACTTCGCGTCGGGCTCTCCGGCGCGCATCCCGAAGGGCCGATGACGGCTCGTGCACGTCCGAAAGGCGCCCCCTCCATGGATATCCTCCTCCTCGTCGTCCTGGCCGCGCTGCTGGTGTTCATGTTCATCAGCTCCCGTCGCCGCACCAAGAAGATGAAGGAGGAGCAGGAGCGCCGCAACCTGCTCATGGTCCCCGGCGCGCGCGTCATGACGCGCAGCGGCCTGTTCGGCACCATCGTGGCCTTCGACGCCGACGACCTCACGAAGCCCGCCGAGCTGGAGATCGCCCCCGGCGTCGTCATCGAGGTGCACGCGCAGGCGCTCGACCTCGCTCCCGAGGTCGCCGACACGGAGTCCGATGACGAGCCCGTCGAGGAGACGATCGAGGACGACGCCGCGCTCGAGGGCCCCGACGTGGAGCGACCGACGACCGACGAGGGCCCGCGCGGCTACACGCTCAACGGGGCCGACGTGGACGAGCTCCCCGGCGACGACAAGCCCAAGAACTGACACCCTCCCACCGCTGGCCGGCCGGCCGTCTCGAAAGCTGACGTCACGTGGCGACATCCTCCCCTGTGCGCAGAGCCTCGCGCGCCCTCATCGGACTCCTGGCCATCGCGGCCGTCCTGTTCGGCATCAACGCCATCGGCGTCTACGCCACCAAGGGCAGCTCGTGGGTGCCCGAGCTCGCCCTCGACCTGCAGGGCGGCACCCAGATCGTGCTGGAGGCGCAGACCGACGGCGCCGCGCCGTCTGCCGAGCAGATGCAGCAGGCGATCGCGATCATCCGCGAGCGCGTCGACGCGTCCGGCGTCGCCGAGGCGGAGGTGACGACGCAGGGCTCCGACAACATCGTCGTGCAGATCCCTGGCGAGGCGGACGAGCAGACGCGCGAGCGCATCCAGTCGACGGCCCAGCTGCAGCTGCGCAAGGTCCTCTACGCGAGCCAGGCGGCGAACACCTTCGTCGGCGAGGACGGCGAGACGACGCCGTACCCGAGCCCCGACCCGTCGCTCAACGCGACCCCGACGATCGAGCCCACGGCCGGAAACGACCCGAACTGGATCACCGAGGCGCTGTCCGCCGAGTTCCTCGCGTACGACTGCGCGAACCCGACCGACCAGTCGGACGTGCCGGCGAGCGAGCCCCTCATCGCGTGCGACGCCTCCGGCACGGCGAAGTACCTGCTCGGCCCGGTCGAGATGGACGGCTCGTCGATCTCCGATGCGCAGGCGGTCGTCGACCAGCAGAACGGCCAGTGGGCCGTGCAGCTGCGGTTCGACGGCGAGGGCACGGACGAGTTCGCGTCGGTCAGCCAGGAGCTCTACGGCCAGACCGAGCCGTACAACATGTTCGCATTCGTCCTCGACGGCGACGTCGTGTCGGCTCCCACCATGGATGCCGTCATCACTGACGGCCGCCCGAGCATCTCGGGCACCGGCATCACGCAGGACACGGCGCAGACGCTCGCCGACCAGCTGAAGTTCGGCGCCCTGCCCATCAGCTTCGAGGTCGTGTCGTCCGACACGATCTCGGCGACGCTCGGATCCCAGCAGCTGCAGATCGGCCTCGTCGCCGGCCTCATCGGCCTCGGGCTCGTCGCGCTCTACGTCGTGCTCATCAGCTATCGCGCGTTGGGCTTCGTCATCATCGCGTCGCTCGCGGTGATGGCCGTTCTCACCTACATCCTGCTGTGCATCCTGTCGTGGCGACTCGGCTACCGGCTCTCCCTCGCCGGCGTCGCAGGCCTCATCGTGACGATCGGCTTCACCGCCGACTCGTTCATCGTGTACTTCGAGCGCATCCGCGACGAGCTGCGCGACGGCAAGACGATCACGGGGGCGGTCGAGGACGGCTGGGCGCGCGCGAAGCGCACCATCTACATCTCGAAGTCGATCAACATCCTCGCGGCCGTGGTGCTGTACATCCTCGCCGACGCGACCGTGAAGGGCTTCGCGTTCACGCTCGGCCTCACGACGGTGCTCGACGTCCTGATCTTCGTGATCTTCACCCACCCCGTCATGCAGCTGCTCGCGCGCACCCGCTTCTTCGGCGGCGGCCATCCGCTCTCCGGTCTCGATCCCGAGGCGCTCGGCGCGGTGTACCGGGGCCGTGCGCAGTTCCGCCAGCCGGTGGCAGCGGGAGCGAAGGCGACGCGCGCCCGCGGCGAGGCGGAGCGCCGCCAGACCATCGCGGAACGGAAGGAAGCCGAGCGCGCAGCCAGCGAGCGGTCCGGCAAGGAGGAGAACGTCTGATGCGCTCGATGGCTCAGTGGGGCAACGACCTCTACACGGGCAAGGCGTCGGTCCCGTTCGTCGCCCGCCGCAAGCTGTGGTTCCTCATCGCGATCGCCCTGGTGGCGGTCTCGGTGCTCGCGCCCTTCGTGCGCGGCGTCGAGCTCTCGATCGAGTTCACGGGCGGTTCGCAGTTCACGGTCTCGGCGCCGTCCTCGACCGACCAGGGGATCGCGACCGATGCCGTCCACACGGTGGACGGCGACGCCGAGGCGAAGGTCACGGTCGTGGGGGGAACCGACATCCGGGTCCAGACCTCGCAGATGTCGGAGGATGAGACGCGCCAGGTGTCGGCCGCCCTCGCCGAGGCGTACGGCGTCGACGCGAGCGAGGTGACCGACTCCTTCATCGGGCCCACCTGGGGCGCCGACGTCACGCGCCAGTCGCTGTGGGGCCTCGGGGTCTTCCTCGTGCTCACGTTCGTGATCCTCGCGATCTACTTCCGCACCTGGAAGATGTCGGTCGCGGCGATCGTCGGCCTCCTCGACGTGCTCGTCATCACGGTGGGCATCTACTCGCTCGCCGGCTTCGAGATCTCGCCCGCGGCCGTCATCGGCTTCCTGACGATCCTCGGGTACTCGCTGTACGACACCACGGTCGTGTTCGACAAGATCCGCGAGAACACCGCGGAGGACGGCGAGATCACGGGTCGGACGTTCGGGGAGTCCGTCAACCTCGGCGTCAACCAGACGCTCATCCGCTCGATCAACACGTCGATCGTCGCGGCCCTGCCCGTGGCGGCCATCCTCTTCATCGGCGTGTTCTGGCTGGGTGCGGAGACCCTCTCCGACATCTCGCTGTCGATCTTCGTGGGCATCCTGGTCGCGACGTACTCGACGCTGTTCGTGTCGGCGCCGCTCTATGCCCTCATGCGCGAGAAGGAGCCGGCGATCGCGCAGCGCGACGCCCGCGTCATCGAGGCACGGGGGTGACGGCGGCCGCCGCGCGGCGCTCCTGCCCGGCGGGCGTAGGATGATGTCCACGCCCGGCGGGCGGGGGAGGAGACCGATGGCGGACAGCGTGGCGAGCCCGACGAGCCTGCGCAGGCTCGTGCCCCGGATCTTCTCCCGAGCGCCTCGCTACGCCGATCTGTCGAAGCTCCTCTCGTCCGTGCGTGCGAACCACCCGCGAGGGGACATCGCGATCATCGAGCGCGCCTACCAGGTCGCCGAGGAGAAGCACCGGGGTCAGAAGCGGCAGAGCGGCGAGCCGTACATCACCCACCCCCTCGCCGTCGCGGAGATCCTCGCCGATCTCGGTCTCGGTCCCAAGGCGATCGCCGCGGCGCTCCTCCACGACACCGTGGAGGACACGGGCTATCCGCTCGAGGATCTGCGCGCCGAGTTTGGGGACGAGGTCGCCCTGCTCGTCGACGGCGTGACGAAGCTCGACAAGGTCAAGTACGGCGAGAGCGCGCAGGCCGAGACCGTCCGCAAGATGATCGTCGCGATGTCGAAGGACATCCGCGTGCTCGTCATCAAGCTGGCCGACCGCCTGCACAACGCCCGGACCTGGGGATTCGTCCCCCCGGAGAAGGCGAAGAAGAAGGCCACCGAGACCCTCGAGATCTACGCGCCGCTCGCCCACCGACTGGGCATCCAGGCGATCAAGTCGGAGCTCGAGGACCTCTCGTTCGCGGTGCTGTACCCCAAGATCTACAACGAGATCGACTCGCTCGTGAAGCAGCGGACACCGCAGCGCGAGCAGTACGTGCAGCGCGTCATCGACGACGTCATGCTCGATCTGCACGAGCTGCGCATCCGCGGCAGCGTGTCCGGTCGCCCCAAGCAGCTGTACTCCGTGTACCAGAAGATGGTCGTGCGCGGGCGCGAGTTCGACGACATCTACGACCTCATCGGCATCCGCGTCATCGTCGCGAGCGTGCGCGACTGCTACGCCGTGCTGGGAGCCATCCACGCGCGGTGGACGCCGCTCCCCGGTCGCTTCAAGGACTACATCGCGACGCCCAAGTTCAACCTCTACCGCTCTCTGCACACGACGGTGATCGGCCCCGGCGGCCGCACGGTCGAGATCCAGATCCGCACCCAGGAGATGCACCAGCAGGCCGAGTACGGCGTCGCGGCGCACTGGAAGTACAAGGAGCGGATGGCCGCCGGCCAGGTCGACGAGCGCCTGTCCGACACCGACATGGCCTGGGTCGCGCGCCTGAGCGACTGGCAGGCCGAGACGAAGGACCCTGGGGAGTTCCTCGACTCGCTGCGCTTCGAGATCGGTGCGAAGGAGGTCTACGTCTTCACGCCCAAGGGCCGTGTGATCGGCCTGCCGGCGGGGGCGACGCCCGTCGACTTCGCCTACGCCGTGCACACCGAGATCGGCCATCGCACGATGGGTGCGAAGGTGAACGGACGCCTCGTCCCGCTCGACTCGCAGCTCAACTCCGGCGACGTCGTCGAGGTGTTCACGTCGAAGAACCCCGACGCGGGCCCCAGCCAGGACTGGCTCGGGTTCGTGCAGAGCTCCCGCGCCCGCAACAAGATCCGCGGATGGTTCACGAAGGAGCGCCGCGAGGAGGCCATCGAGCAGGGCAAGGAGGCCATCGCACGAGCGATGCGCCGCCAGAACATGCCGCTGCAGAACCTCAAGGACTCGCTCGCCGAGGTCGCGCACCAGCTGCGCCTCGACGACGTGTCCGGGCTCTACGCCGCTGTGGGCGAGGGCCATGTGTCGACGCAGTCCGTGCTCGAGAAGGTGCAGGCGCTCCACCACACGGCGGAGCCCGCGACCGGGCCCCTCGACCTCCCGCCGACGGCATCCCAGCGCAAGATCCGCGGCGGAGACTCCGGCGTGCTCGTGCGAGGCGCCGACGACATCCTCGTCAAGCTCGCGAAGTGCTGCACGCCCGTGCCGGGCGACCCGATCATCGGCTTCATCACGCGCGGTCAGGGCGTGTCGGTGCACCGCGCGGACTGCACGAACGTCGCGTCGCTCACGCAGAACCCCGACCGCATGATCGAGGTCGAATGGGCGCCGACGACGAAGAGCGTGTTCCTCGTGCAGATCCAGGTCGAGGCGCTCGACCGCGGCGGCCTGCTCTCCGACATCACGCGCGTGCTGAGCGAGCACCACGTCAACATCCTCTCGGCGAACGTCTCGACGACGCGCGAGCGCCTCGCGATCTCGCGGTACGTGTTCGAGATGGGCGACACGGTGCACCTCGACCGCGTGCTCAACGCGGTGCGCCGCATCGACGGCGTGTACGACGTCTACCGTGTGACGTCGTCCTGACGACGCAGCAGCGCGAGCGCCGCGACGGAGTGCGGGCGCCGTCGGTGGTCGGCGAACCACGCGATCGCGGCGGCTCGCGTGCGCTCGTCGCGGGCGAGCCGAGCCGCGGCGTCGCGCGCCGTGCCGGACGGATCGGCGCCGGGCTGCACGGCGAGGCGCGCGACATCGGCGAGCGTCCGAGCGGGTGACGAGACCCGGCATCCGCCGAGCAGGACGGCGTCCGCGGACGGCAGCTCCTGGTCGTGGTACCTCACGGCGCGGTCGACGATCCTCGTCGTCATGGCGGGCACGGCGCGCTGCACGTCGATCGGCTCGTCGAGCTGCTCGCAGGCGCCGTGGATCCACGCCGCCGTGCGGCGCACGAACGCATAGCTCGGCCCGATGAGGGGCGCGATGCTCGCGGCACGTGTGGCGGGTGGCGCCGCGGCGTCGGCGGGCAGGAAGGACGCCCCGAGGGGCACCACCTCGCCGTCGATACGCGCCGCGGTCAGCTCGGCGAGCGACAGGCGCTCGCCGGGATGGTAGACGGGGATGGCCGGCATGCCGCCAGTGTGGCAGCCGTGTCGAGG
This sequence comes from Microbacterium gilvum, assembly GCF_039543865.1. Classification (NCBI taxonomy): domain Bacteria; kingdom Bacillati; phylum Actinomycetota; class Actinomycetes; order Micrococcales; family Microbacteriaceae; genus Microbacterium; species Microbacterium gilvum. Next base: position 402,934 of record NZ_BAABKO010000001.1, read on the forward strand.
TGGCGGGGATGCCTGTGGAGACGGCACGAGGCGGGGCGCCCTGGGGCCCCGCCTCGTGCCGTCCGCAGACGGTCAGCCGCCGATGGCGCGCAGCCAGGCCTGACGGGCGTCCAGCGCCTCCTTGGCGTCGGCGATGGCGCGCTTGTCGCCCTTCGCCTCTGCCGCGGCGAGCTCGTCCTGCAGCTTCTCGATGGCGTCGCGAAGCTGGCCGCCGAGGTCGTTGGCGCGCGCCTTCGTCTCGGGGTTGTTGCGCTTCCAGTCGGCGTCCTCGCGCTGCTTGAGCTCCTGCTCGATGCGGCGCAGCTGGTCGTCGAGACCGCGCTCCACGTCGCGCGGGAAGATGCGGCCGACCTCGTCCCAGCGACGCTGGATGCCCGTGAGCAGTCGGCGCGCCTCCGTGAGGTCCTTCGTGTCCGGAACGACGGCGGCCTCCTCGAGGAGCGCCTTGCGCGCCTCGATGCGCGGCGCCGACTCGGCCTGCTCGGCCGCGTCGCGCTCCGTGCGCGCCTGGTAGAGGGCATCGCCGGCGGCCTTGAATCGGGCCCACAGCGCGTCGTCGGCCTTGCGCCCGGCGCGTCCGGCTCGCTTCCACTCGTCGAGGAGGGCGCGGTAGGAGGGGATCCCGTCCTCGCCCTTCGGGGCGAGGGCCTCCGCGCGCTCGATGAGGCGGTTCTTCACGTCGCGCGCGGCCTTGTGGACCTCGTCGAGCTCGGCGAAGAACGCACGACGGTGGCGCTCGACCGTCGAGCGGGCGTCGCGGAAGCGCTTCCAGAGCGCCTGCGCCTGCGCCTTCGGGAGGCGGGGGCCGGTCTGCTGATGCGTCTGCCATGCCGCGAAGAGCTCGGACAGCTCGGCCGTGGCCTGCTTCCACTGCACCTGCTGGGGGTCGCGGGCTGCGAGAGCCTCGGCCTTCTCGACGATCGCGGTCCGCTCGACGATGGCGGCGTCGACAGCGGCGCGTGCGGCCGCGGCCTCCTCGGCGGTGGCCTCGGCGAGCGCCTCCACGAGCGCCGTGAGGCGCTGCTCGAGCGCCGCCAGGTCGCCGACGGCGGCGGCGCCCGCGACATCCTTCTGGAGGCGCCCGGCCTGACCGCGGAGGTCGCTGGCGGATGCGCCGCCGCGCGTGCGGCGCTGCTCGAGCGTGGCGACCTTGAACTCGAGGTCGGCGAACTTGCGGGCGAAGTACTCCAGCGCCTCCTGCGGCGTGCCGTCGGGGTAGTCGCCCACCACGCGCCACGTCTCGCCCTCGCGCACCGACACGACGCCGTTCTCGGTGACCTGTGCCCACTCGTGCTCGATGACGACGGCGCCGGGCTCGACGGGAGCGGCCGGAGCGGTGTCCTCGGCGGGGGTCGTCTCCTCGGCGGGAGCGGACTGCTCAGCCGGAGCGGCCTCCTCGGTCCGACTCGTCTCCTCGGCGGGGGTCGCCTCCTCGGCGGGAGCGGCCTCCTCGGCCGGGGTCGTCTCCGAGGCCGGGGCGCTGTCCTCGGCGGGGGCGCTGTCCTCGGCCGGGGTCGTCTCCTCGGCGGGAGCGGTGTCCTCGGCGGGGGTCGTCTCCCCGGCCGGAGTCGCCTCATCGGCGTCCGGCGCGACCGCCTCCGCGGCGGAGTTCGCGGTCTGCGGCGCGGCCACCTGGCCGTCCTCGACGACGGCGCTGTCGGCGATGGTCTTCTCCGTCACGGCATCGGCGGATGCGGCGGAGTCGGTCTCGGGGGTGTGCTCGGGAATCGACACGGGAATCTCCTTGCGCGGGCGACCGCGGGAGGGGGACAGGACGCGCCCAGCCTAGTACGGCTCGCACGCGCCGGGTCGCCGCGTCAGCCCTCCGGCGTCTCCGTCGGGACCGGCGACTCCGTGGGGACCGGAGTCTCCGCCGGGTCCTCCGACGGCAGCAGCGGCGCAGGCGCCGACGACTCCGTGGGCGTGGGGGTGACCGTGGGCTCCGGCACGCCGGGCCCGACAGAGTAGAAGAGCGCCTGACCCGCGATCGCGAGCGCGATCACGGCCACGGCGATCGACACTCCGACGACGTTGTCGCGTCGGCGGCGGGCGATCCGGGCTTCGTGCAGCCGGGTGCGGGCCTCGTAGACGCGTGCGCGCTCGCGCGCCTCGCGCTCGGCGCGGTTCTTGCCGGTGGCCACGGACTCTCCTTCGCTCCAGGGTCTGAGCCGCCCCCGAGACTACGCCGCGATGCGCCGGACGCCCAATCCGCCGCGCTGCGCCCGTGCGCGGTCGGGTGTCGGCCGCCGCCGTTAGCCTGGAGGGATGACCTCGCCTTCCGCCCTCTTCCAGGGGCAGACGCCGCTCGCCGTGCGGATGCGGCCGACCTCTCTCGACGAGGTCGCGGGCCAGGGCCACCTGCTCCGCCCCGGGTCTCCCATCGTGGCGCTCGCGGACCCGAACGGTGCGAAGCCCGGCACGGTGTCGGTCATCCTGTGGGGCCCGCCCGGGACGGGGAAGACGACGCTCGCGCAGGCGATCGCGCGCTCCTCGGGGCGGCGCTTCGTCGAGCTCTCGGCCATCACGGCGGGAGTGAAGGACGTCCGCGAGGTGATGAAGGAGGCGCTCGACCAGCGCGATCTCTACGGCACCTCGACCATCCTCTTCCTCGACGAGATCCACCGTTTCACGAAGGCGCAGCAGGACGCCCTGCTCCCCGGTGTCGAGAACGGGTGGGTCATCCTCATCGCCGCCACGACGGAGAACCCGTCGTTCTCGATCATCTCGCCGCTGCTGTCGCGCTCCCTCCTCCTCACCCTGCAGCCGCTCACCGACGGCGACCTGGGCGCTCTCGTCGACCGGGCGGTGTCCGACGTCCGCGGACTCGGCGACGCCGTCGCGCTTTCTCCCGAGGCGCGCGCCGCGCTCATCCAGCTCGCGTCGGGCGATGCGCGCCGGGCGCTCACGGCGCTCGAGGCGAGTGCGGGCGTGGCGGCGTCGGAGACGGGCGACGGCGACGACGCTCCCGTCGTGACCGCCGAGCACGTCGCGCAGGCCGTCGACCGCGCCCTCCTCCGCTACGACCGGCAGGGCGACGAGCACTACGACGTCATCAGCGCCTTCATCAAGTCGATCCGCGGCTCCGATCCCGACGCCGCCGTGCACTATCTTGCGCGCATGATCGAGGCGGGGGAGGACGCGCGTTTCATCGCCCGGCGCCTCGTCGTCCACGCCGCGGAGGACATCGGCCTCGCCGACCCGCGCGCCCTCCAGATCGCGGTGGCGGCGGCCGACGCCGTCGCCTTCATCGGGATGCCGGAGGGGCGCATCCCGCTCGCCGAGGCGACCCTGTACCTCGCGACGGCCCCCAAGTCGAACGCCGCCTACGCCGCGATCGACGCGGCCATCGCGGACGTGAAGGCCGGACGCATGGGCCCCGTCCCGAAGCATCTGCGCGACGCGCACTACGCGGGCGCCAAGCGCCTCGGGCACGGCAAGGGCTACCTCTACCCGCACGACAGCGACGTCGGCGTCGTCCCGCAGCAGTACCTCCCCGACGAGCTCACGGGACGCCGCTACTACACGCCCACGACGCACGGCGGCGAGCGCGAGGTGGCCGCGCGCCTCGAGCGCATCCGACGCATCCTCGAGGGCTGACCGGAACTGATAGGATGGACCGGCTCGAAATCCGAGCACATCCCCCTTCGCAGTTCCCCCGGGCAGTTCGGCGTACGCCCCTCCAGCGGGAGAAGGTCGATGTACGTCCGTGTGTCCGCGATCGTCGCGGCCACGTCGAAAGGAAACCATGGTCACCAAGTCGCAGGACCGTCGCAAGGTCCGCCTCTCGCGCGCGCTCGGCGTCGCGCTCACCCCGAAGGCCGCGCGCTACCTCGAGAAGCGCCCCTACGGCCCCGGCCAGCACGGCCGCACCAAGCGCAAGGCCGACAGCGACTACGCCGTCCGTCTGCGTGAGAAGCAGCGTCTGCGCGAGCAGTACGGCATCCGCGAGAAGCAGCTGCGCATCGCGTTCAACGAGGCCCGTCGTCAGGACGGCCTCACCGGTGAGAACCTCGTCGAGCTGCTCGAGATGCGTCTCGACGCGCTCGTGCTGCGTTCGGGCTTCGCCCGCACGACGGCGCAGGCCCGCCAGTTCGTGGTGCACCGCCACATCCTCGTCGACGGCAAGATCGTCGACCGCCCGTCGTTCCGCGTGAAGCCGGGTCAGACCATCGAGATCAAGGCCAAGAGCGAGGGCCTCGAGCCCTTCCAGGTCGCAGCCGCCGGCGGTCACGCCGAGGTCCTGCCGCCCGTTCCCGGCTACCTCGAGGTCGAGCTCGACAAGCTCCAGGCGAAGCTCGTGCGTCGCCCGAAGCGCGTCGAGGTGCCCGTCACCTGCGACGTGCAGCTCGTCGTCGAGTACTACGCCGCGCGCTGATCCAGCCGTGTCCGGAGGGCGTCGGGGCTTCGGCCCCGGCGCCCTCTCGCGTACCCCCCGCGGTGCGGCGACTAGGATGGACGGACGCCGTGCCTCCGCGCGGCCCCGGGCGTTCGGCGCGAGGACGGATGGACATGAAGAAGCTGCTGTGGTTCCTGCTCGGCATCGTGGGCGGATTCGTCGCCGCGCACTTCCTGAACAAGGATCCGCGCGGCCACGAGCTGCTCGCGTCGATCGACGCGCGCATCGAGGAGTTCGCCGACCGCATGACCGACGCGTACCACGAGGAGGACGCCCGCCGCGGCCCCTCCGACACCGAGGCCGCCTGAGCCGACAGGCCCCGAGACCCCTTCGTACGCGGGGACGCCGCCGGATGGCGGCAGCTCCCGCACGCACCAGCAAGGACGAACCCCCACCTCATGAAGACCGCGGAGATCGCGCAGCGCTACCTCGACTACTTCGAGAAGAACGACCACACCATCGTCCCCTCGGCGTCGCTCGTGAGCGACGACCCCTCGATCATGTTCACGATCGCCGGGATGGTGCCGTTCATCCCGTACCTCACCGGGGTGGTCCCGGCGCCCTTCCCGCGCGCGGCCGACGTGCAGAAGTGCATCCGCACGAACGACATCGAGGAGGTCGGGAAGACCGCGCGTCACGGCACGTTCTTCCAGATGCTCGGGAACTGGTCGTTCGGCGACTACTTCAAGGAAGGCGCCATCGCCTACGCATGGGAGCTGCTCACGTCGAGCGAGTCCGACGGCGGCCTCGGGTTCGCGGAGCGCGACCTGTGGGTGACCGTGTACGAGGACGACGACGAGGCCGCCGGCCTGTGGCAGAAGGTCGCCGGTCTCCCCGCCTCGCGCATCCAGCGGATGGGCAGGGCCGACAACTTCTGGACGACCGGTCAGCCCGGGCCCGCCGGCCCCTGCTCCGAGATCTACTTCGACCGCGGCCCGGCGTACGGCCCCGACGGTGGCCCCGCCGTCGACGACAGCCGCTTCCTCGAGATCTGGAACCTCGTGTTCATGCAGAACGCGATCACGAACGTGCGGTCGAAGACCGAGTTCGACATCGTCGGAGAGCTGCCGAAGAAGAACATCGACACCGGCATGGGCCTCGAGCGCGTCGCCTTCATCAAGCAGGGCGTCGAGAACATGTACGAGACCGACCAGGTGCGCCCGGTGCTCGACCGCGCGGTCGAGCTGTCGGGCCGCCGCTACGGCGCCGTGCACGAGGACGACGTGCGCTTCCGCGTGATCGCCGACCACGTGCGCTCGTCTCTCATGCTCCTCTCCGACGGCGTCACGCCGTCGAACGAGGGGCGCGGGTACATCCTGCGCCGTCTCATGCGTCGCACCGTCCGCTCGATGCGCCTGCTCGGCGTCGACGAGGCGACGTTCCCCGCCCTCTTCGAGGCCTCCCGCGATGCCATGAAGGCGGGCTACCCGGAGGTGGAGCGCGACTGGCAGCGCATCTCGTCGTACGCGTTCGCGGAGGAGGAGACCTTCCTGCGCACGCTCACGGCGGGGTCGACGATCCTCGACACGGCCGTGGAGAGGACGCGGACCGAGGGCGGGACCACGCTCCAGGGCTCCGAGGCGTTCCTCCTCCACGACACGTACGGGTTCCCCATCGACCTCACGCTCGAGATCGCCGAGGAGGCGGGCATCGGCGTCGACCGCGACGCGTTCGACACGCTCATGCAGGAGCAGCGTCTCCGCGCCAAGGCCGACGCCCGCTCCCGCAAGCGCGCGATCGCCGATGTCGGCGTCTACCGCGACTTCCGCGCGCTCGGGGAGACGGTCTTCACGGGCTACACCGATCTCGAGACGCCGTCGCGCGTCCTCGGCGTGCTCGTCGACGGGATCTCCGCCGGCCGCGCCTCCGAGGGGCAGATCGCCGAGGTGATCCTCGCGGAGACGTCACTGTACGCCGAGTCGGGCGGCCAGGTGGCCGACAAGGGCACCATCGTCGGCCCCGGCTACGAGCTCGAGGTGCTCGACGTGCAGCGCCCCGTGCCGGGGCTCATCAGCCACACCGTCGAGGTCGTGCGCGGCGAGGTGGCGGTCGACCAGCCCGCGACGACGATCGTCGACGCCGCGAACCGCCGGTCCGCCACGCAGGCGCACTCCGCCACGCACCTCGTCCACGCCGCCCTGCGCGACACGCTCGGCTCTGGCGCGACGCAGGCGGGCTCGCTCAACCGGGCCGGCTACCTGCGCTTCGACTTCACCTGGAGCCAGGCGCTGAGCGCCGCCACGCGCAGCGAGATCGAGGAGATCGCCAACAACGCGGTGCGCGACAACCTCGAGGTGTCCACGCGCGTGCTGTCGCTCGACGACGCGAAGGCGGCCGGCGCGATGGCGCTCTTCGGCGAGAAGTACGGCGAGACGGTGCGGATGGTCGACATCGGCGGTCCGTGGTCGCGCGAGCTCTGCGGCGGCACGCACGTCGCGACCTCGGCGGAGATCGGGCTCATCTCGATCACGGGGGAGTCGTCGGTGGGTGCCTCGAACCGCCGTGTGGAGGCGCTCGTCGGCCTCGACGCCTTCCGGGAGCTGACGGCCGAGCGCGCGCTCGTGAGCGAGCTGACGGCGGCGCTCAAGACCCCCAAGGACCAGCTGGCAGCGCGCGTGTCCGAGCTCGCGGCCGGCCTCAAGGCGGCGGAGAAGCGCATCGCCCAGTTCGAGGCCAAGGCGCTCGCGGAGCGCGTGCCCTCCCTCGCCGAGACGGCCGAGCGGGCGGGCGCCGTGCGCCTGGTGGTGCAGGCCGTGGGTGTCGTCGGATCGCAGGACGACGTCCGCTCCCTCGTCGCGTCGGTGCGCGAGCGCCTCGGCAGCGAGGCCGCCGTCGTGGCCCTCGCCGCCGAGATCGGCGGGCGCCCCGTCGTCATCGCCGCCACGAACGAGGCGGCGCGCGGCGCAGGCGTCAAGGCGGGCGCGCTCGCGAAGGCGGCCGCCGCGGCGCTTGGAGGAGGCGGCGGCGGACGCGACGACATGGCGCAGGGCGGCGGCGCCGACGTCACGGCCATCCCTGCCGCGCTCGAGGCCGTGCGCGCCGTCGTGAGCGCTGCGTGACGGGCTTCCGGCGCGGAGTCAGGCTCGGCGTCGACGTGGGCAGGGCCCGCGTCGGCGTCGCGCGCTGCGATGCCGACGGCATGCTCGCCGTCCCCGTGGAGACGGTGCCGCGCGACGACGCGTCGATCGCGCGGCTCGCGGCCCTCGCGGCCGAGCACGACCCGATCGAGATCGTCGTCGGCCTGCCCGTCAACATGCGCGGCGAGGACACGCCGTCGACGACGGACGCGCGGATGTTCGCGGCCGAGCTCGCGGACGCGCAGCCCGCGCCCGTGCGGCTCGTGGACGAGCGCCTCAGCACCGTGACCGCGCACGCCGCGCTCCGGCAGTCGGGGCGGCGCCAGAAGGGGTCGCGTAGCATTGTCGACCAGGTCGCCGCCGTGGTGCTGCTGCAGCACGCGGTCGACACGGAGAAGCAGACGGGGATCGCACCCGGGATCCCCCTCGGCACCGGTTTGGAGTAGCCCCCGCATGCCCGAGACCCCCGATCCCCGAGGCCTGACGCGTCGCGAGCTGCGCGAGCGCGAGCTGGCCGAGCAGGCCCGCCGGACGCTCCCGAGCGCTGCGGCGCGCGACGTCCACGATGCCGCGGCGCACGAGGCCACCGGGCTCGACGCCGCAGGGCACGATGCCGCCGCGCACGACGCGCACGGCGCCGCGCAGCGGGATGCCGCCGCCTCCGCTCCCCGCGGGACGCGGGCCGCCCCCGGACTCGACGACCTCTTCGCGCCCGATCATGTCGACGCGCGGCCGGCGAAGCGCCGTGGATCGAAGCTCGGCTGCCTCATCTCCCTCGTCATCGTGCTCGCCCTCGTGGGCGGGGTCGTCGCGGGCGGCGCCTACGTGTGGAGCACGTACGGCGAGCGCATCTCCGCCTTCCTCGGATGGGACGGGCCGCACGACTACGAGGAGGGCGAGGCGACGGGCGAGGCCCTCGTCACGATCTCCGACGGCGACACCGGGGAGACGATCTCGCAGAGCCTCTACGACGCCGGCGTCACGCTGGAGCCGGATTCGTTCTACCGCTACCTCATCGAGACGGGCGACGACGGGACGTTCTTCCCCGGGGTGTTCCAGCTGCAGCAGCGCATGACGTCCGAGGCGGCGCTGGCGGCGCTGGGCGACGACGCCAACCGGCTCGAGAACACCGTCCTCATCACGGAGGGGAGCTTCGCCGCCGACGCGCTCGTGAGCATTGCGGAGGTCACCGACATCCCGCTCGAGGAGCTGCAGGCCGCGGCGGCGGACTACTCCCGCTTCGGGGTCCCGGCGGAGGCTCCGAGCATCGAGGGGTACCTCTTCCCCGCCACCTACACGTTCGAGCCGGAGGCGACAGCTGACGACGTGATCCGCACCCTCGTCGACGAGATGTTCGAGCGCCTCGATGCGCTCGGCGTCGCGGAGGGGGACCGCTTCGAGATCCTCACGATGGCCGCGCTCGTGCAGCGGGAGTCCGGAGGCGAGGACGACATGGCGCGGATCGCCCGCGTGTTCTCCAACCGCGTCGAGCAGGGCATGCTCCTGCAGTCCGACGCCACCGTCGCCTACGGCGCCGACAGCACGCACACGGTGTGGACGACGGACGAGCAGCGCGCCGACGCATCGAACCCCTACAACACGTACGTGCACGAGGGCTTGCCGGTGGGACCGATCGGGCTGCCCGGCGAGGCGGCGATCGAGGCCGCCATCTCGCCGGCGGAAGGCTCGTGGCTCTACTTCGTGCCGATCAACCTCGCCACGGGCGAGACGGTGTTCTCCGACACCCTCGCCGAACACGAGGCGGCCGTGGCCCAGCTGCAGGAGTGGTGCCGAGCGAGCGAGGAGAACGCGGTCTACTGTGAGTGACGCGCTCCTCGAGGTGTGGGGCGACCCCATCTCGCACAGCCGCTCGCCCGACCTGCACGGCGCCGCCTACCGGCTGCTGGGCCTGGACTGGGAGTTCGCGCGCCGCCGCGTCCCCGGCGAGGTCTTCGACGAGACGCTGGCTGGCGCCCTCGGGCGCGTACGCGGTCTCGCGGTGACGATGCCGCTCAAGGAGCGCGCGTTCCGCGCAGCCGGATGGCACGGACGCCGCGCAGAGCTCACGGGCGCCGTCAACACGCTGTTCTTCGGGGCGCCGTCGCGCGATCTCCCCGGCATCGCCGAGTGGGACGGCGCGTCGCCCGTCGGCTTCAACACGGATGTCGGCGGCATCGTGCGCGCGCTCGGCGAGCTCGGCATCGACGAGCTGGAGCACGCCCGCATCGCGGGCGCGGGGGCGACGGCGGCATCCGCGCTCGTCGCGCTCTCGGAGCTCGGCGCCCGCCGTGTCGACGTCGTCGCGCGCACCCCCGAGCGCGCCGAGCCCCTCGTGGCCATCGGCGGGCGGGCGGGCGTCGACGTCCGCGTGTCGTCGTTCGACGCCGCCCACGCCGCCGTCGACCTGACGATCGCGACCCTCCCGGGCGGCGCCGCCCTGCCCGACGACACGGCGGACCGTCTGGCGGATGCCGGCGGGGCGCTCTTCGACGTGGCGTACGCGCCGTGGCCCTCCGCCCTCGCGACGCGATGGCGGCCCGGCGCCGCGCACTCGGGACTCGGCATGCTGCTGCACCAGGCGGTGCTGCAGGTGCGCATCTTCACGACGGGAGGCCTCGACGAGCCCCTCCCCGGCGAGGAGGCGGTCGTGGCCGCGATGCGCTCCGCGCTCATGGGAGACTAGACATCATGCTCCGCGTGCTCACCGCCGGCGAATCGCACGGCCCCGAACTCATCGCCATCATGGAGGGACTCCCGGCCGGCGTCCCCGTCACGGCCTCCGCCATCCAGGCCGATCTGCAGCGACGGAAGCTCGGTTACGGCCGTGGGTCGCGCATGAAGTTCGAGCAGGACGAGCTGTCGCTCTCCGGCGGCGTCCGCCACGGGCTCACCATGGGGAGCCCCGTCGCTCTGCGCATCGGCAACACCGAGTGGCCGAAGTGGACCGAGGTCATGAGTCCCGAGCCCGTCGAACTGACGGAGAAGTCGCGCGGGCGCGGCGCGGCGCTGACGCGCCCGCGGCCGGGGCACGCCGATCTCGTGGGCATGCAGAAGTACGGCTTCGACGAGTCGCGTCCCATCCTCGAGCGAGCGAGTGCCCGCGAGACCGCGGCGCGCGTCGCCCTGGGCGCCGTGGCGCGCGCCTTCCTCGGCGAGCTCGGCATCCGCCTCGTCAGCCACACGCTGTCCATCGGCCCCGTCCGCGTGCCGGACGACGCGCCGCTGCCTGGCCCCGACGACGTCGCGCTGCTCGACGCCGACCCGCTGCGGTGCTTCGACGCCGCGACGAGCGAGCGGATGGTCGCAGAGGTCGACGACGCGAAGAAGGACGGCGACACGCTCGGCGGCATCGTCGAGGTGCTCGCCTACGGGCTGCCGCCGGGACTGGGATCCCATGTGCAGTGGGACCGCCGCCTTGATGCGAAGCTCGCCCAGGCTCTCATGAGCATCCAGGCGATCAAGGGCGTCGAGGTCGGCGACGGCTTCGAGACGACGCGCCGCCGCGGATCGCAGGCGCACGACGAGCTGTTCGCCACGGACGGCGGCATCGCGCGCGGCACCGACAAGGCGGGCGGCACGGAGGGCGGCATGTCCACGGGCACGCTGCTGCGCGTGCGCGCGGGCATGAAGCCGATCGCCACCGTCCCCCATGCGCTGCGCACGATCGACGTCGCCACGGGCGAGACGGCCTCGGCCCATCACCAGCGCTCCGACGTCTGCGCCGTCCCGGCTGCGGGGGTCGTCGCCGAGGCGATGACGGCGATCGTGCTCGCCGAGGTCGTGCTGGAGAAGTTCGGCGGCGACTCGGTCGCCGAGACCCGCCGCAACCTGGAGGGCTACCTCGAGGCCATCCCCGACACGCAGCGGACGGCCGCCGACGCGCTCGCGCATGACGCCGACCTCTGAACCGGCGGGCGCCGTCGTCTTCGTCGGCCCCATGGGCGCCGGCAAGTCGAGCCTCGGGCGCCGTGTGGCACGCGCGCTCGGCCTGCCGTTCACCGACACCGACTCCGAGATCGTGCGCACGCACGGTCCGATCGCCGAGATCTTCGTGCGCGAGGGGGAGGAGCGCTTCCGCGCCCTCGAGCGCGATGCGGTCGCCCGGGCCCTCGCCGACGGCGGCGTCGTGGCGCTCGGCGGGGGAGCGGTGCTCGCGGCGGAGACGCGCGCGCTGCTGCGCGACCACCGCGTCGTGCTGCTCACGGTCGACGAGAAGACGATCGCGGCGCGCATCCGGGGCCAGAAGCGCCCCCTGCTGAACGCGGGCGACGACCCCGTCGCCGAGTGGGTCCGCATCCGCGATGCCCGCGCCGCTCTCTACGACGAGGTCGCCGACCGCGCATTCGACACGTCGAAGGGCCCCACGCAGGCCACCGTCGACCGGATCGTCGCCTGGCTGCGGGGCGACGAGGACGCGCGCCCGGAGGCGGCGCAGGAGGAGGACCGATGAGCGACACCGTGATCCGCGTGGAGGGGCAGCCGGGCTACGACGTCGTCGTCGGGCACGGCGTGCTCGGGCGTCTCGCCGATGCGCTGCCGCCCGCCGCGACGAAGGTCCTCGTGGTCCACCAGCCCTCGCTCGGCGCGCGCGCCGATGCGCTGCGCTCGTCCCTGATGTCCGACGGCGCGCGCGAGGTGCTCCTCGCCGAGGTGCCGGACGCGGAGTCGGCCAAGCGCGTCGAGGTGGCCGCCTTCTGCTGGCAGATCATGGGGCAGGCCGACTTCACGCGCTCCGACGCCGTCGTCGGACTCGGCGGCGGCGCCGTCACCGACCTCGCGGGCTTCGTCGCGGCGACGTGGCTGCGCGGCGTCGACGTCGTCCAGGTCCCGACGACCGTGCTCGGCATGGTCGACGCCGCCGTCGGGGGCAAGACCGGCATCAACACCGCCGAGGGGAAGAACCTCGTGGGCGCGTTCTGGGCGCCGCGCGCGGTGCTGTGCGACCTCGAGCTGCTCGCGACGCTGCCCGGGAACGAGGCGGTGGCCGGGTTCGCCGAGGTCGTCAAGGCAGGGTTCATCCGCTACCCCGAGATCCTCGACATCGTCGAGGCCGACCCCGCCCGCGCCGTCGACCCCGCGACCCCCGAGTTCCGCCGGTGCATCGAGCTCGCCATCCGCATGAAGGCCGACGTCGTCGGCGCGGACTTCCGGGAGTCGGGCGTGCGCGAGACCCTCAACTACGGCCACACCCTCGGGCACGCCGTCGAGCACGCCGAGCGCTACCGCTGGCGCCACGGCGCAGCGGTGTCGATCGGCATGATGTACGCCGCCGAGCTGTCCCGCCTCGCGGGCCGGCTCTCCGACGCCGCCGTCGACCGCCACCGCGCCATCCTCGAGTCGCTCGGGCTCCCCACCACGTACCGGGCCGGCGCCTGGCAGCAGCTCCTCGCCACCATGCAGCGCGACAAGAAGGCCAGGGCGGGGATGCTCCGCTTCGTCCTCCTCGACGACATCGGGAAGCCCACCGTCACGCAGGCCCCCGACGAGTCGCTCCTCTTCGCCGCGTACCAGGAGATCGCCGAGGAGAGCGCCGGCCGGATCGTGTCCACAGGCGGGGGCCGGTAGGATATTCTCTCGGCCCTGCGCGGGCCATCCGAACCTTCATACGAACGATCCTCACGAACGGACCGAACAGGCATATGGCTTCCACGGCAGACATCAAGAACGGCGTTGTTCTCTCCATCGACGGACAGCTCTGGAGCGTGGTGGAGTTCCAGCACGTGAAGCCCGGCAAGGGCGGCGCGTTCGTGCGCACCAAGCTGAAGAACGTCGTCTCGGGCAAGACCGTCGACCGCACCTTCAACGCGGGCGCGAAGGTCGACATCCAGAACGTCGACCGACGCGACTTCACGTACCTCTACAACGACGGCGAGTCCTTCGTGTTCATGGACGCGACCGACTACGACCAGATCAACGTGTCGGAGGCCGTCGTCGGCGACGCCGCCAACTACCTCCTCGAGAACCAGCTCGTGACGATCGCGCTGCACGACGGCCTTCCGCTCTACATCGACATGCCCGCATCGGTCGTCCTCGAGATCACCTACACCGAGCCGGGCCTCCAGGGCGACCGCTCGTCGGCCGGCACCAAGCCCGCGACGGTGCAGACCGGCTACGAGATCCAGGTGCCCCTCTTCCTCGAGACCGGCACGAAGGTCAAGGTCGACACCCGCACGGGCGACTACCTCGGCCGCGTCAACGACTGAAGCCCGCGAGTGAGCGCACGCACCAAGGCGCGCAAGCGCGCCCTCGACATCCTCTTCGCCTCCGACGTGCGAGGCGACGCCATCGAGACGACCCTCGGCGCCGAGGCGCGGCGGGCCGCCGCCGAGCCCGCGCGCGAGGCGTCGTGGCTGTACGCGCGCGACATCGTCGACGGCGTCATCGACCACAGGGACGAGATCGACGAGCAGATCACGACGCACAGCCGCGACTGGAAGATCGACAGGATGCCCGCGGTCGACCGTGCGCTCCTCCGCATCGGGACGTGGGAGATCCTCTACAACGACGACGTCCCTACCGCCGTCGCGATCGACGAGGCCGTCGAACTCGCCAAGGAGCTCTCCACGGAGGACTCCGGCGCGTTCGTCCACGGCGTCCTCGCCCGCATCGCACGCTCGAACTGAGGCCGGGGCACCCTCCGCGTGGCCGCGCCGTACGTCGACCCCGACGCCATCCGACGGATGGCGGAGGGCGCATCGTACGAGCGCGGCGTGGCGTACTTCCAGGAGGGCGCCGTCGAGCACGCCCGCTGGATGACCGACGGCGTGACGCTCAACGCGCGCGTGGCGGGGTCCGCCGCGCGCGCGTACAGCCAGCGGATCCGCGTCGATCCCCGCGGCGCGAGCGTCATCGCGAGCCAGTGCTCGTGCCCCGTCGGCAGCCGGTGTAAGCACGTCGTCGCGGCGCTCCTCGCCGCGAACGCGCAGCACCGCAACGCCGAGGCCGACGGCCATGCGGCGGTCGCCGCGTCGTCGTGGCGCGCGCTCCTCGCGGTGCCGGAGGCGCCCCTCGCGACGGGGACGGCGCCGCTCGCGCTCGGCGTCGAGCTCCGGCAGCGCGCCGCCCGCGGGCAGAGCGCGTGGCAGCCGCGCAAGGCGTCGGCCGCGACACCGCGGCAGATCGCCACGGGCGACACGGCGGAGCTCTTCGTGGGCCTCCGGCCGCTCCTGCGCAGCGACCGCTCCGACGCCTGGATCAAGGGCGACGTCACGTGGGACGCGGTACGTCGGCCCGGCAGCCGCTTCCCGCGGTCGCAGACGAGGTGGTTCGCCGAGCTCTACAGCATCGCCCGCGACGTGTTCCGGATGGACGCCTACGGCGACGGTGCGGAGTGGCTCACGCTCGACACCGTCTCGTCGGCGCTCCTCTGGCCGCATCTGCGCGCCGCCGACGCGCTCGGCATCCCCCTCGTCCCGACGCAGAAGCTCCTCGACGTGCGCCTCGCCCCGCACGCCGAGGCCCGCGTCGGCATCGACCGCCGGGAGGACGGCGGGCTGCGCGTGCGCGCGGAGGTCGAGATCGCCGGCGCGCCCGTCGACCCCCGCACGGTGCGGCCGGTCGCCCGGACGGGCGTGTACGCCGTGGGCCTCGAGTACGGCCGCATCACGCTCGATCTCGCGCCTGTCGCGCTGGGAGAGCCCGTCCACGCGCTCCTGTCCGCGGGCGGGGAGATCGCCGTGCCCGCGCACGAGGCGGACGAATTCGTCGCGGAGGCCGTGCCGGTCATCGCCCGCCGCGCGGGCGTCCGCGCCTCGGCGGGGATCGAGCTGCCGGAGACGCCGGAGCCCCGTGCGCACATCGCGGTGTCGTTCCATCCGGGTGACCGCACGACGTACGTGCTGTCATGGGACTACCCCGGCCTCGGACGGCATCGCTTCGACGGGACCCCCGGTGCGGCCGCGGCCGATCCGGATCGCGACGAGACGACCGAGGCCGCGCAGGCGGAGGCCGTGGCGCGCGCATGGGACGCCGCAGGAGATCTGCCCTATGCGCCGTCGGGCGAGCTGCGCGACGTCGACGCCGCCGAGTTCTCGTTCGCCGTCCTGCCCGCCCTCGAAGCGGCGGGAGTCGTCGTGGAGACGACGGGGGAGAGGCGGCGCTACCGCGAGCTGGAGGGCGCACCCGAGATCTCCGTCTCGACGGTCGAGAGCACCGACGCCGACTGGTTCGACCTCGGCGTCGTCGTCTCGATCGACGGCCGCAGCATCCCGTTCGCTCCGCTCTTCACGGCGATCAGCCAGCGCCGCAAGAAGATGCTGCTCGCCGACGGCGGGTACTTCTCGCTCGACCATCCCGCGCTCCAGCGGCTGCGCGAGCTCGTGGACGAGGCGGCGACGCTCTCGGAATGGGAGTCGGGACCGCGCATCAGCCGGTACCAGACGGCGCTGTGGGCCGATTTCGAGGACCTCGCCGACGAGGCGGTCCCCGCCGTCAGCTGGCGCACCACGGCCGAGGGTCTGCGCGACATCGACCGCATCGAGCCGACGCCGGCCCCCGCCGGCCTCCGCGCCGAGCTGCGGCCCTACCAGCAGACCGGACTCGACTGGCTCGCCTTCCTGTGGCGGCACCGGCTCGGGGGGATCCTCGCCGACGACATGGGCCTCGGCAAGACGGTCCAGATGCTCGCGCTCATGCTGCACACGCGCGAGCAGGGCGAGGACCGCCCCTTCCTCGTCGTCGCGCCGACGTCCGTCACCGCGACCTGGGCGGACGAGGCGGCGCGCTTCGCCCCGTCGCTGCGCGTGCGACGCATCGATGCGACGCGCACGAAGCGCTCCGGCTCGCTCGCCGACGTGGCGGCCGACGCCGACGTCGTCGTGACCTCGTACGCGCTCCTGCGCCTCGACGACGACGAGTACGCGTCCGTGGAATGGGCGGGGCTCATCCTCGACGAGGCGCAGTTCGCGAAGAACCCGCAGACGAATGTGCACCGCGCCGCGCGCGAGCTGCGCGCCGACGTCACCTTCGCCGTCACCGGGACGCCGTTGGAGAACGGCCTGTCCGAGCTGTGGGCGCTCCTCTCCCTCGCCGCGCCCGGCCTCTTCCCCTCTGCCCGGCGGTTCCGCGAGGAGTACGTCGGCCCCATCGAGAAGGGGAAGGTCCCGGAGGACCAGGAGGGCTCCGACTATCGCGAGCGCCGCCTCGCGCGCCTGCGCCGGCGCATCCGCCCCCTCATGCTCCGCCGCACGAAGGAGCTCGTCGCGGCCGATCTGCCGCCCAAGCAGGAGCAGCGTCTCCATGTCGAGCTCAGCCCGGAGCACCGCGCCGTCTACGACACCGTGCTGCAGCGCGAGCGCCAGAAGGTGCTCGGACTCCTCCACGACCTCGACCGGAATCGCTTCATCGTGTTCCGCTCGCTGACGCTGCTGCGGCTGCTGAGCCTCGCGCCGGAGCTGGTCGACCCCGCGCACGCGCACATCGCGTCGAGCAAGCTCGACGCGCTCGTCGAGCAGCTCGCCGAGGTGACGGCCGAGGGACACCGCACGCTCGTCTTCAGCCAGTTCACGTCGTATCTCGACCTCGTGTCGGAGCGGCTCACGCGCGAGGGGATCGCGCATGCGCACCTCGACGGGTCGACGCGCGACCGCGCGGGCGTCGTCGCCGACTTCCGCACCGGAGACGCCCCCGTCTTCCTCATCAGCCTCAAGGCGGGCGGGTTCGGCCTCACGCTCACGGAGGCCGACTACGTCTACCTCCTCGACCCGTGGTGGAACCCCGCGGCCGAAGCCCAGGCCGTCGACCGCGCGCACAGGATCGGGCAGACGAAGACCGTCATGGTGTACCGCATGATCGCCGCCGACACCATCGAGGAGAAGGTCATGGCGCTGCAGGAGCGCAAGGCCCGCCTGTTCAAGGCCGTCATGGACGACGACGCGCTGTTCTCGCAGGCGCTCACGGCCGACGACATCCGCGGGCTGCTCGAGGACTGAGCGCCGGGCCTCGGCTAGACTGGCAGCACCGGCACCTTTAACCCCGTCCCGTGAGGCGGAGAAGGGAGCGGCGCATGAGCACGAGAACCGTGCTTCACGACGCTGACATCGCGCGTGCGCTGACGCGCATCGCGCACGAGATCCTCGAGTCGAACAAGGGGCCCGACGGCCTCGTGCTCCTCGGCATCCCGACCAGGGGCGTCACCCTGGCCCGCCGTCTCGCGGCGCTCGTCGAGCGCTTCGGCGGCGCTCCCGTTCCGGTCGGCGCCCTCGACGTCACGATGTACCGCGACGACCTCGCGCAGCACCCCACGCGCACGCCGCGACCCACCGACATCCCCGCGGGCGGCATCGACGGGCGCACCGTCGTGCTCGTCGACGACGTGCTCTTCTCCGGTCGCAGCATCCGCGCCGCGCTCGACGCGCTCGGCGACATCGGCCGCCCGGCCGCCGTGCGCCTGGCCATCCTCGTCGACCGCGGGCACAGGGAGCTCCCGATCCGCCCCGACTTCGTCGGCAAGAACCTGCCGTCGGCGCGCTCCGAGCGCGTCAACGTGCGCCTCGCCGAGATCGACGGCGACGAGCACGTCTCGATCGAGGGGACGGAGTGATGCGCCACCTGCTCGACACCCGCACGCTGTCGCGCGCCGACGTGCTGCGGATCCTCGACGTCGCGGAGGACATGGCAGGGACGCAGGAGCGCGAGGTCAAGAAGCTCCCGACGCTGCGGGGCAAGACCGTCGTCAACCTCTTCTTCGAGGACTCCACGCGCACCCGCATCTCCTTCGAGGCCGCGGCGAAGCGCCTCTCCGCCGACGTCATCAACTTCTCCGCCAAGGGCTCCAGCGTCTCGAAGGGCGAGAGCCTGCAGGACACCGCCCAGACGCTGCAGGCCATGGGGGCGGACGCCGTCGTCATCCGGCACGGCGCGTCGGGCGCTCCGCGCACGCTCGCGACGAGCGGATGGATCTCGGCGGGCGTCGTCAACGCGGGAGACGGCACGCACGAGCACCCCACGCAGGCGCTGCTCGACGCCTTCACGATGCGCAAGCGCCGGCACGGCGACGACAGCCGCGGGCGCGACCTCGCCGGCTACCGCGTCGCGATCGTCGGCGACATCCTGCACTCGCGCGTCGCCCGGTCGAACGTGTGGCTCCTCCACACGCTCGGTGCCGAGGTGACTCTCGTGGCGCCGCCCACGCTGCTGCCGCAGGACGTCTCCGCATGGCCCGTCTCGGTGCGCTACGACCTCGATGCGGCGATCGCCGACGCTCCCGACGCGCTCATGATGCTCCGCATCCAGCTCGAGCGCATGAACGCCGCCTATTTCCCGTCGGAGCGGGAGTATTCGCGCCGCTGGGGCCTCGACCCCGTGCGCCTCGCGGCGCTTCCCGACGATACGATTGTCATGCACCCCGGACCCATGAACCGGGGGCTGGAGATCTCCGCAGCCGCCGCCGACTCCCCCCGGGCCACCGTGCTCGAGCAGGTGAGGGCCGGCGTCTCGGTGCGGATGGCCGTGCTCTACCTGCTGCTCGCGGGGGAGCGGACGAACGAGGAGGAGCGATGAGCGAGGTGCTCCTCATCCAGGGGGCCGCGATCGAGGGCGGCGCGACAGCCGACATCCTCGTCGAGGACGGCCGCATCGCGGAGGTCGGCTCCGGCCTCAGCCGCGCGGGCGCCCGGCGGATCGACGCCGACGGGCTCATCGCCCTGCCGGGCCTGGTCGACCTGCACACGCACCTGCGGGAGCCGGGCTACGAGGCGAGCGAGACCATCCTCACGGGGACGCGTGCCGCAGCGGCAGGCGGCTTCACGGCGGTGTTCGCGATGCCGAACACCTCGCCCGTCGCGGATGTCGCCGGCGTCGTCGAGCAGGAGCTCGCGCTCGGCGAGGCGGCCGGGTATGCCACGGTGCAGCCGATCGGCGCCGTCACCGTCGGCCAGAGGGGCGAGCGGCTCGCCGAGCTCGGCGCGATGGCGGACTCCCGGGCGCGCGTGCGCGTATTCAGCGACGACGGCTTCTGCGTGTGGGATCCGCTCATCATGCGTCGCGCGCTCGAGTACGTGAAGGCCTTCGACGGCGTGGTCGCGCAGCACGCGCAGGATCCGCGGCTCACGGAGGGCGCCCAGATGAACGAGGGCGTCGTGTCGGCCGAGCTCGGCCTCGCGGGATGGCCGGCGGTCGCGGAGGAGTCGATCATCGCGCGCGACGTGCTCCTCGCCGAGCACGTCGGCTCGCGCCTGCACGTCTGCCACCTGTCCACGGCGGGATCGGTCGACATCATCCGGTGGGCGAAGAAGCGCGGCATCGACGTCACCGCCGAGGTCACCCCCCACCACCTGCTCCTCACCGACGAGCTCGTGCGAGGGTACGACGCCCGCTACAAGGTCAACCCGCCGCTGCGCCGCGAGGAGGACGTCCTCGCCGTGCGGGAGGGCCTGGCCGACGGCACGATCGACATCGTCGCGACCGATCACGCGCCGCACCCCTCCGAGAACAAGACGTGCGAGTGGGCGGCGGCCGCCAACGGGATGGTCGGCCTCGAGAGCGCCCTGCGCGTCGTGCACGAGGCCATGGTCGGGACGGGACTGCTGGGATGGTCCGACGTCGCGCGCGTGCTCTCCGCCGCGCCGGCGCGCATCGGCCGCCTCGCCGGCCACGGCACGCCCGTCGCGGCCGGGCAGCCCGCGGAGCTGACGCTGTACGACCCGCGCCCGTCGGCGCCCTTCACGCACGACGATCTGCGCGGCCGGAGCGTCAACTCGCCCTATCTCGGACGGGAGCTGCCCGGTCGCGTGCTGTGGACCATCCACCGGGGCGCGCCGACCCTCGCGGACGGCGCGCTGGTCGAGGGGATCGGGGCATGAGCGCCTACCTCCCCGGCCTGCTCGTCGCCGTCGGCCTCGCCGTGCTCGCGCTCGGCGGGATGGCGTGGGGATGGCGACGACGAACGCGCAGGGACGCGGCGCTGACGGCCCCCATGCGCCCCTCTGAGGGGCGGGAGACGGCCGTGTTCGACGTGCTGTACGTCGCCACGACCCGGCACGACCACCCGCTCGAGCGTCTCGCCCTGCGCCCCCTGGCCTTCCGCGCCCGCGCCTCCGTCACCGTGACGGACGCCGGCGTGGCCCTCGCCCTCGCGGGCGAGCCCGCCGTCTTCCTCCGCGCCGCCGAGCTCGCCGGCGCGGGGCGCGCGACCTGGACGATCGACCGGGCCGTCGAGAAGGACGGCCTCGTCGTGATCGCCTGGCACGCGTCCGACGGCACGATCTGCGATTCCTACGTGCGCCTGCAGGGAGGCGATCCCGACGCCCTCGTGGCGGCGATCGAGGACCTGCGCGCACCATCCACCCCCACAGGAGCCACCCGATGACCTCTCTCCTCGACCGCGACCCCGCGGTCCTCGTCCTCGAAGACGGCACCCGGTACGCGGGCCACGCGTACGGCGCCCGCGGCACCACGCTCGGCGAGGTGGTCTTCTCGACCGGCATGACCGGCTACCAGGAGACCCTCACCGACCCGTCGTACGCCGGACAGATCGTCCTGCAGACGGCGCCGCACATCGGCAACACCGGCGTCAACGCGGAGGACCCCGAGTCCCGCCGCATCTGGGTCGCCGGGTACATCGTGCGCGACCCCAGCCGCGTGGTGTCGAACTGGCGTGCGGACGAGCCCCTCGACGCGGCGCTCGAGCGCGACGGCATCGTCGGCATCAGCGGCATCGACACGCGCGCCGTGACGCGCCGCATCCGCTCCGAGGGCTCGATGCGCGGCGGCGTCTTCTCCGGGGACGCCGCAGGCATCGACCCGGACGAGCAGCTGCGCATCGTCGTGGAGGCGCCGGAGATGTCCGGCCGCAACCTCTCGGGCGAGGTCTCCGTCTCCGTCGCCGCCGTCACGCCCGCGCAGGGCGAGCGCATCGGGAACGTGGCCGTCATCGACCTCGGCATCAAGCAGGCGACGGTCGAGAACCTCTCCCGCCGCGGCTTCGAGGTGCACGTCCTGCCCCAGAGCGCGACCTTCGCCGAGGTGAAGGCGATCGACCCCGTCGCGGTCTTCTACTCCAACGGCCCCGGAGACCCCGCCGCGAGCGGCGCCCACGTCGAGCTGCTGCAGGACGTGCTGCGCGACGGCCTGCCGTTCTTCGGCATCTGCTTCGGCAACCAGCTGCTGGGCCGCGCGCTCGGCCTCGGCACGTACAAGCTGCCGTTCGGACACCGCGGCATCAACCAGCCGGTCAAGGACAAGCTGACCGGCCGCGTGGAGATCACGGCGCACAACCACGGCTTCGCCGTCGAGGCACCGATCGAGGGCGTGTTCGAGAGCCCGGCAGGATTCGGCCGCGTCGAGGTCAGCCACGTGGGCCTCAACGACGACGTCGTCGAGGGACTGCGCGCTCTCGACATCCCCGCATTCTCGGTGCAGTACCACCCGGAGGCCGCAGGCGGACCCCACGACGCCAACTACCTCTTCGACCGCTTCCGCGACCTGGTCGCCGACACCCTCAGCAAGAAGGACGCGAATGCCTAAGCGCGACGACATCACCTCCGTCCTCGTCATCGGATCCGGACCGATCGTCATCGGCCAGGCGTGCGAGTTCGACTACTCGGGCACCCAGGCGTGCCGCGTGCTCCGCGAGGAGGGCGTGCGCGTCATCCTCGTGAACTCGAACCCGGCCACGATCATGACCGATCCCGACTTCGCCGACGCGACGTACATCGAGCCGATCACCCCCGAGGTCATCGAGACGATCATCGCCACGGAGAAGCCGGACGCGATCCTCCCGACGCTGGGCGGGCAGACGGCGCTCAACGCGGCCATGGCCCTGCACGAGCGCGGCATCCTCGAGAAGTACGACGTCGAGCTGATCGGGGCGAAGCCCGACGCCATCCGCAAGGGCGAGGACCGTCAGATCTTCAAGGAGCTCGTCATCGAGGCGGGCGCCGAGGTGGCGCGCAGCCACATCGCGCACACCATGGAGGAGGTCCTCGCGGGCGCCGAGAAGCTCGGCTACCCCCTCGTCGTGCGCCCCTCGTTCACGATGGGCGGCCTCGGGTCCGGCTTCGCGTACAACGAGGAGGAGCTGCGCCGCATCGCGGGCGCGGGCCTCCACGAGTCGACCACCACCGAGGTCCTGCTCGAGGAGTCGATCCTCGGGTGGAAGGAGTACGAGCTCGAGCTCATGCGCGACACGGCGGACAACACCGTCGTGGTCTGCTCCATCGAGAACGTCGACCCGGTCGGCGTCCACACGGGCGACTCGATCACGGTCGCGCCGTCGCTCACCCTGACCGATCGCGAGTACCAGCGGCTCCGGGACATCGGCATCGACATCATCCGCGCGGTGGGCGTCGACACGGGCGGCTGCAACATCCAGTTCGCCATCAACCCCGAAGACGGCCGCATCATCGTCATCGAGATGAACCCGCGCGTCTCGCGGTCGTCGGCGCTCGCCTCGAAGGCGACGGGCTTCCCCATCGCGAAGCTCGCCGCCAAGCTCGCTCTCGGCTATCGCCTCGACGAGGTGCCCAACGACATCACGCGCGTCACGCCCGCGTCGTTCGAGCCCACGCTCGACTACGTCGTCGTCAAGGTGCCCCGCTTCGCGTTCGAGAAGTTCCCGGCCGCCGACCCCACCCTCACGACGACCATGAAGTCGGTGGGCGAGGCCATGGCGATCGGCCGCAACTACACGACGGCCCTGCAGAAGGCCCTCCGCTCCGTCGAGAAGCGCGGCTCGAGCTTCCACTGGGGCGACGAGACCCGCTCCGTCGACGAGCTGCTCGAGAGCATCCGGACGCCCACCGACGGCCGCATCGTCGACGTGCAGCAGGCGCTGCGCCTGGGCGCGACGGCCGAGCAGGTGTTCGAGTCCACGAAGATCGATCCCTGGTTCATCGACCAGATGGTGCTCATCAACGAGGTCGCCGACGCCATCCAGGCCGCTCCCGCGCTCGATGAGCGGGCCATCCGCCTCGCGAAGGAGCACGGCTTCTCGGACGTGCAGATAGCGCAGCTGCGCGGTCTCACCGAGGCCGAGGTGCGTGCTCAGCGCCACGCGCTCGGTGTCCGGCCCGTCTTCAAGACGGTTGACACGTGCGCGGGCGAGTTCCCCGCCGCGACGCCGTACCACTACTCCAGCTACGACGCCGAGACCGAGGTGACGCCGTCTGAGCGCCGCAAGGTCGTCATCATCGGGTCGGGCCCCAACCGCATCGGCCAGGGCGTCGAGTTCGACTACTCGTGCGTGCACGCCTCGTTCGCCCTGAGCGACGCGGGCTTCGAGACCGTCATGGTCAACTGCAACCCCGAGACCGTGTCGACCGACTACGACACCTCCGACCGCCTGTACTTCGAGCCGCTCACGCTCGAGGACGTGCTCGAGGTGCTCCACGCGGAGGCGCAGTCGGGCGAGATCTTCGGCGTCGTCTGCCAGCTCGGCGGCCAGACGCCGCTCGGGCTCGCGAAGGGCATCGAGGAAGCGGGCTACACCATCCTCGGCACGAGCCCGGCGGCCATCGATCTCGCCGAGGAGCGCGGGCTGTTCGCGGGCATCCTCGACCGTGCCGGGCTCGTCGCACCGCGCAACGGCACCGCCACGGATGTGGACGGGGCCGTCGCGATCGCGGAGGAGATCGGCTACCCCGTGCTCGTGCGCCCCAGCTTCGTGCTGGGCGGCCGCGGCATGGAGATCGTGTACGACACGGCGAGCCTGCGCGACTACTTCGTGCGCATCGCCGACCAGGCGATCATCGGACCCGGCCAGCCGCTCCTCGTCGACCGGTTCCTCGACGACGCGGTGGAGATCGACGTCGACGCGCTCTACGACGGCGAGCAGCTGTACGTCGGCGGCATCATGGAGCACCTCGAGGAGGCCGGCATCCACTCCGGCGACTCCAGCTGCACCCTCCCGCCCATGTCGCTCGGCCGCAGCGAGATCGACCGCGTGCGGGAGGCGACCCTCGCCATCGCCCAGGGCGTCGGCGTGCGCGGGCTCCTCAACGTCCAGTTCGCCATCAGCGCCGGCGTCCTCTACGTCATCGAGGCGAACCCGCGTGCGAGCCGCACGGTCCCGTTCGTCTCGAAGGCGCTCGGCATCCAGCTCGCGAAGGCGGCGAGCCGCGTCATGGCGGGGTCGACGATCGCCGAGCTGAAGGCGGAGGGCCTGCTCCCCGAGGCCGACGGATCGCGCGTCGCCCTCGACGCGCCGGTCGCGGTCAAGGAGGCCGTGCTGCCCTTCAAGCGCTTCCGCACGAAGGAGGGCGCCGTGGTCGATTCCGTGCTCGGTCCCGAGATGCGCTCCACCGGCGAGGTCATGGGCATCGACCGCGACTTCCCGACCGCCTTCGCGAAGAGCCAGGCGGCCGCGTACGGCGGCATCCCGCTCAGCGGGACCGTCTTCATCTCCGTCGCGGACAGCGACAAGCGCGACGTCATCCTCCCGGCGCATCGTCTGCGGCAGCTGGGCTTCGACATCCTCGCGACGGAGGGCACGGCCGAGATCCTGCGCCGCAACGGCATCGAGGTGGGCGTGGTCAACAAGTACAGCGCGACGCAGGAGAGCGGCGAGGAGAACATCGTCGACCTCATCAACTCGGGCCGCGTCGACATCATCGTGAACACGCCGAGCGGCATGTCGGCCCGTGCCGACGGCTACGAGATCCGCGCGGCCGCTGTCGGCGCCGACAAGGCGCTCTTCACGACCATCTCCGTGCTCGGCGCGGCCGTGAGCGCGATGGACTCCATGGCGGGCGGCTACCGCGTGAAGAGCCTGCAGGAGTACGCCCTGGAACGCGCGTCGTGACGACCTTCGGAGAGCGGGTGCGCGCCGTCCTCGACGAGCGCGGCCCGCTCTGCGTGGGCATCGACCCGCACCTCCCGCTGCTCGGGAGCTGGGGCCTCGAGGCCTCGGCCGCCGGAGCGCGCGAGTTCGGCCTGCGGGTCGTCGACGCCGCAGCAGGTCGCGTCGGGATCGTCAAGCCGCAGGTGTCGTTCTTCGAGCGCTTCGGCTCACGCGGGCTCGCGGCGCTCGAAGAGGTCATCGCGGCCGCCCGCGCCGCAGGCCTCCTCGTGATCGCGGACGCCAAGCGCGGGGACATCGGGTCGACCATGGACGCCTATGCGGCGGCCTGGCTCGAGCCCGGTTCGCCCCTCGAGGCCGACGCGCTCACGGCGAGCCCCTACCTGGGGGTCGGGGCTCTCGACGGCGCGTTCTCCCTCGCCGACGCGCACGGCAAGGGCGTCTTCGTCCTCGCCGCCACGAGCAACCCCGAGGCGGCCGCTCTCCAGCGCGGCCGCAGCGCGGACGCGACGATCGCCGCCGCCGTCGTCGCCGAGGTGTCGGCGCGCAACGCGCGCGTCGCCGCCCCCGGAGAGTGGGGCAGCACGGGCTTCGTCATCGGAGCGACCGTCGACTGGGACGGGGCGGGCCTCGCGCCGTTCGCGCCGCCCGCGCCCATCCTCGCGCCGGGCTTCGGCTACCAGGGCGCGCAGGCGGGCGACCTCGCCGCCGTGTTCGGGCGGATGGCGCCGTGCGTCATCGCCTCGGAGTCGCGCAGCATCCTGGCGGCGGGCCCCGAGGGCATCGCCGCCGCCGTCGCCGCCGCGGCGGCGGCCTACCGGGGGGACGAGAACGGAGGACCCGTTGCCTGAGCACGCCATCGCCCCCCGCCCCACGCCGCCCGAGGTCGACCGCGCAGCGGCGTCCCGCAAGGCGGTCGCGGCACGCCGTGCGCGCGCCGCGCTCAAGCGCGACCTCTCGACGCGCGTCGTCACGCCGCAGGAGGCGCTCCGCCGTGCGACGGCCGACCCGCAGTCGGCCGCGGGCACGATGCGCGTGCCCGAGTTCCTCACGGCGCTCCCCGCCATCGGGGAGGGCAAGCGCGACCGCATCCTCGCGGAGCTCGCGATCTCGCCCGTCAAGCGCCTCGGCGGCCTCGGCACGCGCCAGCGACGTGCACTGGAGGAGTGGCTCGACCGCCGCATGCCGGAGCCGCAGGCGCGTCCCGCGCGCAGCCGGCTGCTCGTGCTCGCCGGACCCACGGCGGTGGGCAAGGGCACCGTCGCGGCCCACATCCGCGCGCACCATCCCGAGCTCCACCTCTCGGTCTCGGCGACGACGCGCGACCCGCGCCCCGGCGAGGTCGACGGCGAGCACTACTTCTTCGTCGACGACGCGGAGTTCGACCGCCTCATCGCGGAGGGCGAGCTGCTGGAGTGGGCCACGGTCCACAACCGACACCGGTACGGCACCCCGCGCGGTCCCATCGACCGCGCCCTCGCCGACGGCAAGGCCGTGCTGCTCGAGATCGACCTGCAGGGCGCGCGCCAGGTACGCGAGGCGGAGCCGTCGGCCACGCTCGTGTTCCTCCTGCCGCCGAGCTGGGACGAGCTCACCGCGCGCCTCGTCGGCCGGGGCACGGAGGACGCCGAGGAGCGCGCGCGGCGCCTGCGCACCGCGAAGGTCGAGCTGGCCGCTCAGGGTGAGTTCGACTTCCGCGTCGTGAACGCCGACGTCGCCGAAGCCGCGCAGCAGGTCGTAGACTTGATCCAGGCGCCCGCGCGCTGATCGTCGCGCGCCATCGCCACGGATTCGCCGAGCGGCATGGGCCGCTGAACAGGAGGACTGCTATGAGCAGCGAGAACAAGGGCATCATCGACCCGCCGATCGACGAGCTTCTCGACCGCGTCGACTCGAAGTACCAGCTCGTGATCTACGGCGCGAAGCGCGCCCGCCAGATCAACGACTACTACACCGACCTGCACGAGGGGAACCTGTTCGACAACGTCGGCCCTCTCGTCGACTCGTCGGTGGAGGACAAGCCGCTCACGATCGCGCTGCACGAGATCCACCAGGACAAGCTGCGCCTGCGCGCCGCGGAGTGATCGCGGCCGCGTAGCCGAATCCTCGTCTCGAGGGCCTCCGTCACTCGCGTGTCGGGGGCCCTCGCCATACTGGAGGGCGCGAGGCGAGAGCCCGCGCCCGCTGCATCGTCTGGAGCCGCCATGAGCCTGCGCCTGTTCACGTCCGAGTCCGTCACCGAGGGCCATCCCGACAAGATCTGCGACCAGATCTCCGACAGCATCCTCGACGGCCTCCTCGCCGTCGACCGCGAGAGCCGCGTGGCCGTCGAGACGCTCGTCACGACGGGGCTCGTGCACGTCGCGGGCGAGATCCGCACGGACGGCTACGTCGAGATCCCCGCCATCGTGCGGAGCGTCATCAACCGCATCGGCTACACCTCGAGCGAGATGGGCTTCGACGGCGACTCGTGCGGCGTGAGCGTGTCGGTGGGCGAGCAGTCGAGCGACATCGCGCACGGCGTCGACACGGCGCTCGAGCACCGCGACGGCTCGTCGGCCGACCGGTTCGACGCACTCGGCGCCGGAGACCAGGGAATCATGTTCGGCTTCGCGACGAACGAGACGCCCGAGCTCATGCCGATGGCGGCATGGACGGCGCACCGCCTCGCCGAGCGGCTCACCGAGGTCCGTCGCAACGGCGACCTGCCGTTCCTGCGCCCCGACGGCAAGACGCAGGTGACGCTCGGCTACGAGGGCTTCACGCCGAAGACGGTCGACGCCGTCGTGCTCTCCACGCAGCACCACCCCAAGATGACGCAGGAGGAGCTGCACGCGGAGATCGCCGAGAAGGTCATCGCGCCCGTCCTCGCGCGCACGGGCCTCGATGCAGACGGCGTGAAGCTCTACATCAACCCCGCCGGCCCGTTCGTGACCGGCGGCCCGAAGGGCGATGCGGGCCTCACGGGCCGCAAGATCATCATCGACACGTACGGCGGCGCCTCACGGCACGGCGGCGGCGCCTTCAGCGGCAAGGACCCCTCCAAGGTCGACCGCTCCGCGGCGTACGCCATGCGCTGGGTCGCGAAGAACGCCGTCGCGGCGGGGCTCGCCGACCGGCTCGAGGTGCAGGTCGCGTACGCCATCGGCAAGGCGAACCCCGTCGGGCTCTACGTCGAGACGTTCGGCACGGGCAAGACGTCCGACGACGTCATCACGGCCGCCATCCGCGAGGTGTTCGACCTGCGACCGGCGGCGATCATCGAGGACCTCGATCTGCTGCGGCCGATCTACGCGCGCACGGCGGCGTACGGCCACTTCGGCCGCGAGCTCCCCGAGTTCACGTGGGAGCAGACGACGCGCGTCGACGCGCTCCGCCGCGCCGCGGGCCTCTGACCGAGGGGTCGGGCATGTCGCGCCGCATCGCGCGCGTGCAGCTCGACTCGCCGCTGCCGCAGCTCGACCGGCTGTTCGACTACGCCATCCCCGACGAGCTCGCGGACGCGACGACGCCGGGTGTGCGCGTGAAGGTCCCGCTGCGCTCGGCTGGCCGGATGGTCGAGGGCTTCGTCGTCGAGGTCGACGCCGAGGACGACGCCGACCGCCCGCTCTCGGAGATCGACCAGGTCGTCTCGCCCGCCCCGGTGCTGCCTGAGCGGCTGCACCGGCTCGCGCGCGCCGTCGCCGACCGTGCGGCGGGGTCGGCGGCCGACGTGCTGCGGCTCGCCGTGCCGAAGCGCATGGTGCGGGCCGAGAAGGCGTGGCTCGCGTCCGACGGCGCCGAGACGCCCGTCGTCCTCAGCGCCGAGCGCGCGGCCGCGTCCGCGGTGCTCGCGGAGTTCCCCGACCTCGAGGAGAGGCTGCGAGCGGGGGAGCGGCTCGCCGTGGACGCGCCGCCGCGGCTCGACGAGGGGCGACCCGCGTGGGCGCGTCTGCTCGCCGCAGCGGCGGCGACGACGCTCGCGGGCGGGCGGTCCGCGATCGTCGCCGTGCCCGACCACCGCGATCTCGATCTCCTGCAGGAGCAGCTTCTGCGCCTCGTCCCGGATGCCGCGCTCGTGCGCCACGACGCAGGCCAGTCGGGCCCCGAACGCTACGCGGGGTACCTCCGCACGCTCGAGGCCGCGCCCTGCGTCGTCATCGGCAATCGGTCGGCCGTCTACGCGCCGGTGGTCGATGCGGGGCTCGTCGCCCTCTGGGACGACGGGGACACGCTGCTGGAGGAGCCCCTCGCGCCATACGCCCACGCGCGGGACGTGGCGCTCGTGCGCCAGAGCCTGGATGGATGCGCGCTGCTGTTCGCCGCGCATACGCGCACGGCCGACGTCGAGCGCCTCGTCTCGATCGGCTTCGTCGGGGAGGCGCCCGCCGCGCGCCGCGCGAGCCCGCGCGTCGTGCTCGCGACGGCGCAGGAGCACGAGCAGACATCGGCGCGCATCCCGTCGGCGAGCTTCCGGGCCGTCCGCGACGCTCTCGAGACCGGCCCCGTCCTCGTGCAGGTGGCGCGTCCGGGCTACGCCCCCTCGCTCGTGTGCGCCGACTGCCGCACGCCGACGCGCTGCGCGCACTGCGGCGGCCCGCTGCACGCGCACGCCCGCGGAGCCACGCCCGTCTGCGGCTGGTGCGGGCGGTCGGCGCACGCATGGACGTGTCAGAACTGCGCGTCGACGCGCCTGCGGCTGTCCTCCTCTGGCAGCGAGCGGACGGCCGACGAGCTCGGCCGCGCGTTCCCGGGGGCGCGCGTCGTCGTGGCGGACGGCGCCCATCCCGTGCGCGAGGTCGACGACCGCCCGGCGCTCGTCATCGCGACGCGCGGGGCGGAGCCGATCGCGCCGGCGGGGTACCGCGCGGTGCTGCTGCTCGACGGCGATCGCATGCTCCAGGCCCCCGACCTCCGGATCGGCGAGGCGTGCCTGAGGTGGTGGTCCAACGCCGCCGCCCTCGCCGCTCCGGGCGCGCCCGTCCACCTCGTCGGAGTGACCGGCCCGGTGGGGCGCGCGCTCGCGAGCTGGACGCAGCCGACCTACGCGCGCGGCGAGCTCGCCGAGCGCGCCCCGCTGAGGATGCCGCCCGCGGCCCGGGTCGCGAGGGTCGAGGGGGACCACGCGGCGGTCGACCGCGCGCTGCGCTCGCTCGCCGACGACGTGCCGGGCCTCGGTGGCGACGCCGTGCTCGGACCCGTCCCGATCGAGCGCGACGGCGCGCCGGGCGCCCGTGCGCTCGTGCGCTTCGACTACGCGCGGGGCGCCGCCGTCACCCGGTCGCTGCGCGCCTCCGTCCTCTCCGCCGCGATGAGCGCGCGCGGGCGGGGAGGCGGGAAGGACCGCCGTCGCAGCGCGCGGATCCCGCTCGCGGTGCGCGTGGACATCCCCGACCCCGAGCTCTGACCCGCCGGATCCCCGACCCCCGGCGCGGCCCGCCGGAGCACAGGGCGCCTGCGGTGCGGCCCGCCTAGACTCGAGGGGATGACCGCCTCGCCCCCGCTCCGCCTCGTGTTCGCCGGCACCCCGGAGGCGGCCGTCCCGTCGTTGCGTGCCCTCCACGCCGCCGGCCACGAGATCGCGGCCGTCGTGACGCGTCCCGACGCCCCGCTCGGCCGCAAGCGCGTTCTCACGCCGTCGCCCGTCGCCGCGGCGGCGGAGGCTCTGGGCCTCGCCGTCGTCAAGGCCGCGCGGCTCGATGCCGAGGCGACGGAGCGGATCTGCGCGCTCGACGCCGACCTCGCGGTGGTCGTCGCCTACGGCGGGCTCGTCCGCGAACCGCTGCTCTCGACCCCGCGGCACGGCTGGATCAACCTGCACTTCTCCCTGCTCCCGCGGTGGCGCGGCGCGGCGCCCGTGCAGCACGCCCTCATCGCGGGCGACGCGCAGCTCGGCACGGCCGTGTTCCGGCTCGTGCCCGAGCTCGACGCGGGCGACGTCTTCGCGCAGGAGGTCGTCGCCGTGCCGGACGGCGCGACAGCGGGGGAGGTGCTCGACCTCCTCGCCGAGACGGGCGCGTCCCAGCTCGTCCGCGTCGTCGGGGCGATCGCCGACGGCACCGCGGAGGCGGTACCGCAGGAGGGAGAAGCCACCGCCGCGCCGAAGCTCGCCCTCGCCGACGGCCTGCTCGACTGGGCGCGGCCCGCGGCGGAGGTGCACGCGCGGTACCGCGGCGTCACACCGGAGCCCGGCGCCCACACGCTTCTCGAGGGCGCGCGCGTGAAGGTGCTCGCGATGGAGCGCGCGGACGGAGAGGACGCCCTCGCCCCGGGGGCGACGCGCGCGGCGAAACGGGGCATCCTCGTCGGCACCGCGACGTCGCCGCTCCTCGTCACGCGCATCCAGCCCGCCGGGAAGGGCGCCATGGCCGCCGCCGACTGGCTGCGCGGGCAGCGCGACGACGTGAGGTTCGGCGCATGAGCGGCCGCGAGGGCGCCCGCCGCGCCCCCGTGCAGCTCGCGCGGCAGGTCGCCTACGTCGTGCTCCGCGCCGTCTCCGAGTCCGATGCCTACGCCAACCTGCTCCTCCCGCGCGAGATCGCGCGGGCGGGCATCGGCGGCGCGGACGCCGCGCTCGCGACCGAGCTGACGTACGGAACGCTGCGGCGGCTCGGCACGTACGACGCCATCATCCGCATGGCCGCCGACCGCGAAACGGAGACGATCGACCCTCCCGTCCTCGACGCGCTGCGGCTCGGCGTGCACCAGCTGCTGGCCACACGCGTCGCGCCGCATGCGGCCGTGAACGAGTCGGTCCAGCTGGCACGTGAGGACGCCGGTCCGCGCGCGGGCGGGTTCGCGAACGCGGTGCTGCGGCGCGTGGCACAGGACGACGCCGACACGTGGACGGCGCGACTGGCCGACGCGGCGCGGTCCGACGACGAGCGCCTCGCGCTCACCGCCTCGCATCCCGTGTGGGTCCTCCGGGCGCTGCGCCGGGCCCTCGCCGCCGAGGGGCGCGCCGACGAGCTCGACGCGCTCCTCGCAGCCGACAACGCGGCTCCGGGGGTCACGATGGCGGCGCTCCCCGGCCTCGCCGAGCCGGACCGCGAGCGCACGCCGTTCTCGCCCGTCGGGTTCCGACTGGGCGGCGGCGATCCGGAGCCGGCCGTGCGGGCATCAGGCGGCCGCGTGCGCGTGCAGGACGAGGGCTCGCAGCTCGTCGCCCTCGCACTCAGCCGGATGGCGCCGATCGCGCAGGGGGAGCGGTGGCTCGACCTCTGCGCGGGGCCGGGCGGCAAGACGGCGCTGCTCGCGGCGGAGGCGCTGGCGGGCGGCGCCGCCCTCGACGCGAACGAGCTCGTGCCCGCGCGCGCGGGGCTCGTCCGCCGGGCGATCGCGCCGGTCCCGCTCGACGTCGACGTGCATGAGGGCGACGGCCGCGCGCTCGCCCATGACCGCGCCGGCGTCTACGACCGGATCCTCGTGGACGCTCCGTGCACGGGGCTCGGCGCGCTCCGCCGCCGTCCGGAGGCCCGCTGGCGGAAGCGGCCGTCCGATGTGGCGGAGCTCGCGGACGTGCAGGCGGAGCTGCTCGACGCCGCGATCGGCGCGCTGCGTCCCGGCGGGGTCGTCGCCTACGTGACGTGCTCGCCGCACCTCGCCGAGACCTCCGCCATCGTCGGGGCGGCACTCGCGCGGCACGCCGGGCGGGTGACCGAGCTCGACGCCCGTGCGGCGCTGCAGTCGGTCGCCCGCACGCCGCTCGACCTCTCCGCGCCGCACACGGGCGGCGGGCATGCCCAGCTGTGGCCGCACCGGCACGGCACGGACGCGATGTTCCTCGCGCTCCTGCGCCGGGAGGCGTGAGCGTCGGTGCGACGGCGATAATGGACGGGTGAGCCTCCCCGCCGCCCCGCGCATCAATCCGAGCATCCTGTCGGCCGACTTCGTCAACATGCAGGCCGACCTCGAGCGGATCGCCTCGGCGGACTTCGTGCACGTCGACGTCATGGACAACCACTTCGTGCCGAACCTCACGTTCGGGCCGCAGATGGTGCGGCGCATCCAGGAGACGAGCCCTGTCCCGCTCGACGTGCACCTCATGATCTCGGATGCCGACCGCTGGGCGCCGGGGTACGCGGAGCTGGGCGCCGCGAGCGTCACGTTCCATCTGGAGGCGGCGCACGACCCCATCGGGCTCGCGCGCCGACTGCGGGCGATCGGGGCGAGGGCCGGCGTCGCGCTCAAGCCGGGGACGGGCGCGGAGCGCCTCTACGAGCACCTGCACGAATTCGACCAGATCCTCGTGATGACGGTCGAGCCCGGCTTCGGCGGGCAGTCGTTCATGCCCGAGACGATGCCCAAGCTGCGCGCCCTCTCCGATGAGGCCCGGCGTGTCGGCGCGGCGGTCTGGTTCCAGGTCGACGGCGGGATCTCGGAGACGACGATCTCCCGTGCGGCGGAGGCGGGCGCCGACACGTTCGTCGCGGGCTCCGCGGTGTTCGGCGCGCCCGATGTCGACGTCGCGATCGCCGATCTGCGGGCCCTCGCCGCCGAGCACGTCCACGCGACCCGGTAGCCTGGGAGGGTGAAGAACTTCGACGACCTGTTCGCCGAGCTGGCCGACAAGGCCGTGACGCGCCCCGAGGGCTCGGGCACCGTGAAGGAGCTCGACGCGGGCATCCACTTCATCGGCAAGAAGATCGTCGAGGAGGCGGCCGAGGTCTGGATGGCCGCGGAGTACGAGACCGACGCGGAGGCGGCCGAGGAGATCTCCCAGCTGCTCTACCACCTGCAGGTGCTCATGCTCGCGAAGGGGCTCACCCTCGAGGACGTGTACCGACATCTGTGAGCCGCTCCGCTCCTCCGTCTGACACCCCGATCGAAAGCCCCCCCATGCTCCGCATCGCCGTTCCCAACAAGGGATCGCTGTCCGAGACCGCCGCCGAGATGCTCGCTGAGGCCGGCTACGCCGGCCGCCGCGACTCCAAGTCCCTGCACCTCATCGACGCCGCCAACGACGTCGAGTTCTTCTACCTGCGCCCCCGCGACATCGCCACCTACGTCTCCGCGGGCGCGCTCGACGTCGGCATCACGGGACGCGACCTCCTCCTCGACGTGCGGATGCGCGCGCGGGAGATCGAGACGCTCGGCTTCGCGACGTCCACCTTCCGCTTCGCGGCCCCTCCCGGGCGCTTCGCGGGCGTCGGCGACCTGGATGGCGCGCGCATCGCGACGTCGTACCCCGGTCTCGTCGACTCGTTCCTCGACTCGCACGGCGTGGCCGCCGACCTGGTGCCGCTCGACGGCGCGGTGGAGTCGGCCGTCGAGCTCGGCGTCGCCGACGCGATCGCCGACGTCGTCGAGACCGGCACGACCCTGCGGCAGGCGGGCCTGGACATCTTCGGCCCGGTCATCCTCGAGTCGGAGGCCGTGCTCATCCAGGGTCCGAACGACCACCCCGGCGTCGAGACCCTGCTGCGGCGCCTCCGCGGCGTGATGGTCGCTCGCCAGTACGTGCTGCTCGACTACGACCTGCCGGCCGCGCTCGTCGACCGCGCCGTGGAGATCGCCTCGGGCATCGAGTCGCCCACCGTCTCGCCGCTGCGCGACCCCGAGTGGGTCGCCGTGCGCGTCATGGTGCCGCGAAAGGGCGTCAACCGCGTCATGGACGACCTGTACGCGATCGGCGCCCGCGCCATCCTCGTGTCGGCCATCCACAACGCGCGTCTCTGATGGGCGTCATCACGCGCGTCATCCCGTGTCTCGACGTCGCGGCCGGCCGCGTCGTCAAGGGCGTGAACTTCGAGAACCTGCGCGAGATGGGCGATCCCGTCGAGCTCGCGCGGCAGTACTTCGACCAGGGCGCGGACGAGCTGACGTTCCTGGACGTCACGGCGACGGTCGATGAACGCGCGACGACCTACGACGTCGTGCGGCGCACGGCCGAGCAGGTGTTCATCCCGCTCACGGTCGGCGGCGGCGTGCGCTCGGTCGACGACGTCTCGCGGCTGCAGGCCGTCGGCGCCGACAAGGTCGGCGTGAACTCCGCCGCCATCGCGCGTCCCGGCCTGCTCGACGAGATCGCCGACCGGTTCGGCGCGCAGGCGCTCGTGCTCTCCCTCGACGTGAAGCGCTCGCAGCGCACGCCGTCGGGGTTCGTCGTGACCACGCACGGCGGCAAGAAGGAGACCGACCTCGACGCGCTCGCCTGGGCGCGTGAGGCGATCGAGCGCGGGGCGGGAGAGCTCCTCGTCAACTCCATCGACGCCGACGGCACGAAGGCCGGGTTCGATCTCGAGCTCGTCGCACTCATGCGCGGGCTCTCGACGGTGCCGGTCATCGCCTCGGGCGGGGCGGGGGAGCCCTCGCACTTCGCGCCCGCCGTGCGCGCGGGGGCCGACGCCGTGCTGGCGGCGAGCGTGTTCCACTCCGGCCAGATGACGATCGGCGATGTGAAGGCCGCTCTCGCGGCAGACGGGATCGAGACGCGATGACCGGGGAGAGCATCCCGAGCGTGGACGAGCGCATCGCGCGCGTCCGCTTCGACGCGCACGGGCTCGTGCCTGCCGTCGCGCAGCAGTGGGACACCCGCGAGGTGCTCATGCTGGCGTGGATGAACGCCGACGCGCTCCGCGAGACCCTCACATCGGGTCGTGCGGTCTACTGGTCGCGCTCGCGCCGGGAGCTGTGGCGCAAGGGCGACACGTCCGGCCACGTGCAGATCGTCAAGGACGTGCGTCTCGACTGCGACGGCGACGTCCTCCTCGTCTCCGTCGACCAGATCGGCCCCGCCTGCCACACCGAGACGCGCACATGCTTCGACACCGACCTCGACCGGGCCGACGTGGGCGACCGCGGCCTGCACCCGGTGGTCGGATGACGGCGTCCGAGCACAGCGGGCGGATGGCGCGGGCGCGGTCGATCGCGGTCCTCGCGGCGCTCGTCGGCGCCGCGGCGGCGCTCATCGGCTCGACCCAGACCTGGCTCGTCGCGACCGTCGCGGGAGCCGCGCTCCCGGTGACGGGGGCGGAGGCGGTGTCCGTCATGCAGCCGCTGGCCCTCGCGGCGCTCGCGCTGTCGCTCGTCCTGTCGATCGCCGGCCGCGCTGTGCGCTACGTGCTCGGAGCGGTCGCGCTCGTCGCGGGAGGGGCGATCGGGTGGCTGAGCCTCGCGCTCGTCGCCGACCCGTCGCCGACCGCCGCCGCCGGCCCCGTCACCGAGCACACCGGCATCGCGGGGGCCGAGGCCGTCTCCGAGCTCGTCACGGCCCTCGCGCTCACGCCGTGGCCCGCGATCACCGTGGCGGCGGGCCTGCTCGTCGCGGCCGCCGGTGCGTGGACCCTCGCCACGGCGCACGCCTGGCGACGCGGAGGGCGCCGCTACGAGAACGGCGGCCGGCGGGCCGCCGCGGACGACGGCGCGCCGCTCGATGCCGTCGACTCGTGGGACGACCTGTCGCGCGGCGACGACCCCACCCGCTGACGGGGGCGGCGGACGAGGCGTCCGCACCGCCCCGATAGACTGTTCGACGTTCCCAGCAGCCTTGGAGGATGACACGTCATGACCAACCCGATCGGTGACCCCGGACACGGACACTCGCCCGCCGCCTGGACCGGCGTGCTCATCATGCTCGTGGCGCTCTCGATCGCCACCGTCGCGCTGTTCGTGTGGGTCCCGTGGCTGCTCGTGGCCTCGTCCGTGCTCTTCGTGCTCGGCCCCATCGCGGGCTGGATCGTGTCGAAGGCCGGCTACGGCGTCCGCGGACCCAAGTACGCGCCCAGGGCCCACTGATGTCGCTCCTGGCCGACCTCACGGCCGGGGCCGTCGAAGACGCCGAGGCGCGGCGGGCGCTCCGCCCGCTCGCCGAGGTCGAGAGCGCAGCCGCCGCCCAGGCGCCTGCGCTCGACGTCTTTGCGGCGCTCCGGCCCGCCGACCGCGTGAAGATCATCGCGGAGGTGAAGCGGGCGAGCCCCTCGCGCGGCGACCTCGCGGCGATCCCCGATCCCGCCCACCAGGCGGCGCTGTACGAGCAGGGGGGAGCGTCCGCGATCTCCGTGCTCACCGAGCAGCGCCGCTTCAAGGGCAGTCTCGCCGACCTCGCGGCCGTCAAGGCCCGCGTCGGCGTCCCCGTGCTCCGCAAGGACTTCGTCGCGACGCCCTACCAGGTCGTGGAGGCACGCGCCGCCGGCGCCGACATCGTCCTCCTCATCGTCGCGGCGCTCGAGCAGCACGTGCTCGAGGAGCTCTTCTCGCTCACCGTCTCGCTCGGGATGACCCCGCTCGTGGAGGCGCACTCCGCCGACGAGGTCGCACGGGCCGCTGGCCTCGGCGCGCGCCTCATCGGCGTGAACGCGCGCGACCTCTCGACCTTCGAGCTCGACCGCGACCTGTTCGGCCGGCTCGTCGAGGGCATCCCCGACGGCGCCGTGCGCATCGCGGAGTCGGCTGTGCTGGAGCCCGCCGACGTCGCGCACTACCGTGCGGCGGGTGCCGACGCGGTGCTCATCGGCGAGGCCCTCGTCACAGGCGACCCCGTCGCGACGCTCGGCGCGTTCCTCGCCGCGGGCGACGCGCCGGCACGGAAGGAGACCGCATGACCCTGCGCGACCAGCCCGGACCGTTCTTCGGCGAGTTCGGAGGGCGCTACATGCCCGAGTCCCTCATCGCCGCGATCGACGAGCTCGCCGACGCGCACGCGCAGGCGATGGCCGATCCGGCCTTCCAGGCCGAGCTCCAGGGGCTCCTCGTCGACTACGCCGGACGCCCCTCGGCGCTGACCGAGGTGCCCCGCTTCGCCGAGCACGCGGGCGGCGCGCGGATCTTCCTCAAGCGCGAGGACCTGAATCACACGGGCAGCCACAAGATCAACAACGTGCTCGGCCAGGCGCTCCTCACGCGGCGTCTCGGCAAGACGCGCGTCATCGCGGAGACCGGCGCTGGCCAGCACGGCGTCGCCACCGCGACGGCCGCCGCCCTCTTCGGCCTCGAGTGCCGCATCTACATGGGCGAGGTCGACACCGAGCGGCAGGCTCTCAACGTGGCGCGCATGCGGCTGCTGGGCGCCGAGGTCGTCGCCGTGAAGACGGGCTCGCGGACCCTCAAGGACGCCATCAACGAGGCGTACCGCGAATGGGTGGCGACCGTCGAGACGACGAACTACATCTTCGGCACGGCGGCCGGCCCGCACCCGTTCCCTGCCATGGTGCGCGACTTCCAGAAGATCATCTCGGAGGAGGCGCGCGCGCAGCTGCTCGACCGCGCGGGGCGGCTGCCCGACGCCGTCCTGGCGTGCGTGGGAGGCGGCTCGAACGCGATCGGCATGTTCGACGCGTTCATCGACGACGAGGACGTGCGCCTGTACGGGGTGGAGGCGGCCGGCGACGGCGTCGACACGCCGCGCCACGCGGCGTCGATCGAGCGCGGCCGTCCGGGCGTGCTGCACGGTGCACGCACCTACGTGCTGCAGGACGAGGACGGGCAGACCGTCGAGTCGCACTCGATCTCGGCCGGGCTCGACTACCCCGGCGTCGGGCCGGAGCACTCCTGGCTCGCGTCGATCGGCCGCGCCGAGTACATCCCAGCGACCGACGCGGAGGCGATGGAGGCGCTGCGGCTGCTGAGCCGCACGGAGGGGATCATCCCCGCCATCGAGTCGGCGCACGCCCTCGCGGGCGCGCTGCGCATCGGCCGGGAGCTCGGTCCGGACGCCGTCCTCGCCGTGTGCCTCTCGGGCCGCGGCGACAAGGACATGGACACCGCCGCCCGCTGGTTCGGGCTGTACGACGAAGGAGCCGACGCGTGAGCCGGGTCGAGAGCGCCATCGCGAAGGCGCACGCCGAGGGGCGCGGCGCGTTCGTCGGGTACCTGCCGGTCGGCTATCCCGATCTCGCCACGAGCATCGAGGCGGCCGTCGCCCTCGCCGAGAACGGCGTCGACGTCATCGAGCTCGGCCCGCCCTACAGCGATCCCGTCATGGACGGCCCCGTCATCCAGGAGGCGACCACGGCCGCCCTCGCGGCGGGCTACCGCACCGAGCACCTGTTCACGGCGCTGCGGGAGA
The DNA here is from genome assembly GCF_039543865.1 of Microbacterium gilvum. Classification (NCBI taxonomy): domain Bacteria; kingdom Bacillati; phylum Actinomycetota; class Actinomycetes; order Micrococcales; family Microbacteriaceae; genus Microbacterium; species Microbacterium gilvum. Next base: position 442,125 of record NZ_BAABKO010000001.1, read on the forward strand.
TCACCGCGCGCACCGACGTCCCGGTCGTCGTCATGACGTACTGGAACCCCGTCGCGCAGTACGGCGTCGACCGCTATGCCGACGACGTGCTCGCCGCGGGGGGCGCGGGCCTCATCACGCCAGACATCACGCCCGACGCCGCGGCCGACTGGATCGCGGCATCCGAGCGCACGGGCCTCGACCGGGTCTTCCTCGCCGCGCCGACGTCGTCGGACGCACGGCTGGGGCTCATCGTCGGCGCCTCCACGGGCTTCGTCTACACCGTCTCCACCATGGGCATCACGGGGGAGCGCGCCGAGCTCGACGCGGCCGCCCGCTCGCTCGTCGGCCGACTGCGCGCGCAGGGAGCCGTCCGCGCGTGCGTCGGCATCGGCGTGTCCACGGCCGCGCACATCGCCAGCATCGTCGAGTACGCCGACGGCGCGATCGTCGGCACGGCGCTCGTCAAGGCGCTTCGCGACGGCGGCGTGGACGGCCTCGCGGCCAAGACGCGCGAGCTCGCCGCCGGCACCCGGCGCTCCTGAGCGCATCCCGGAAGGAAATAGACTCACGATCATGCTGTCCTCCGCCCTGGCGCCCATCGTCACGAGCATCCCCAGCCCCGACGTGTCCTACTGGGACATCGGCCCGCTGCGCATCCACTTCTACGCGCTGTGCATCATCGCCGGCATCGTCGTCGCGACGATCCTCACGAACCGCCGCCTCACGCGGCGCGGGGGCGAGCCGTGGGTCGTCATCGACATCGCGCTGCTCGCCGTGCCGCTGGCGATCGTGGGGGCGAGGATCTACCACGTGCTCACGCACTGGGGCTTCTACTTCGGCGAGGGCTCCAACCCGTGGAACCCGACCCAGCCGGGATCGGTGTGGGCGATCTGGGAGGGCGGCATCGCCATCTTCGGCGCACTCCTCGGCGGCGCGCTCGGCGCCTGGCTCGGCTGCAAGTGGACCGGCATCCGCTTCCTGACGTTCGCCGACGCCCTCGCACCCGGCCTGCTCCTCGCGCAGGCGCTCGGGCGCTTCGGCAACTGGTTCAACCAGGAGCTCTACGGCTGGCCGACCGACCTGCCGTGGGGGCTCGAGATCGACGCCGACAACGCGGCCTTCCCTCCCGGCCTCCCGGAGGGCACGCTCTTCCACCCGACGTTCCTCTACGAGGTCGTCTGGAACCTGCTCGGCGTCGCGGTGCTGTTCGCCCTCGGACGGAAGCAGTTCTTCCAGTGGGGGCGCCTGTTCGCCGTCTACCTCATCTGGTACGGCGCGGGACGTGTCGTCTGGGAGAGCATCCGCATCGACCCGAGCGAGATCATCCTCGGCCTCCGCACCAACGTGTGGGGCGCCATCCTCGCGATCGCCGTGGGCGTCGTGGTGCTCGTGGTGCAGGGCAGGCACACAGGCGTCGAGCCGTCGCCGTACCGCCCAGGACGCGGGCGCAAGGACGCCGAGGCGCTACAATCGCAAGGAACCCCGGACGACTACGTCGACATCAGCGCACCCACGATGTCGGTAGACGTTCCTGAGGCCGCCGCCACAAGCACTGCAGCCGCGAAGTAGGACCGCTTCGCCGGACATCGAGGCGCGGTCCCTCGCGAGCCGGCGAACCAGCACGCAAGGGCCGACGTCGTCCCTCTTTCAGTCACCACCTTGAGGACGGTAGGCATGGCATCGAGCCCCCGTTACGGCGCACCCGGAGCGCTCCCGCCCCGGCAGGGCATGTACAACCCCGCGTTCGAGAAGGACGCCTGCGGTCTCGCGATGGTCGCGACGCTGCGCGGCGAGGCGGGGCACGACATCGTCGACCTCGCGCTCGAGGCGCTCCGCAACCTCGAGCACCGCGGCGCCATCGGCTCCGACGCGGGCACGGGAGACGGCGCGGGCATCCTCACGCAGATGCCCGACGCGTTCCTGCGCGCCGTGGCGGGCTTCGAGCTCCCGGTCGTCGGCGAGTACGCCGCCGGTCTGTCGTTCCTCCCGCTCGACGCGGACGAGCGCGACGCGCAGAAGCAGGGCATCGCGGCCATCGCCGCCGCGGAGGGACTCGCGGTGCTCGGATGGCGCGAGGTCCCCGTCGACCCCGCGCACCTCGGCCGTCTCGCGGGCGAGGCCATGCCGGCGATCGAGCAGGTCTTCCTCGCGAGCGCCCAGGCCGCCAACCAGCCCGCGCTCTCCGGCATCGAGCTCGACCGCCGGGCGTACCGGCTGCGCAAGCGCGCCCAGCACGAGCTCGATGCGTACTTCGTGTCGCTCTCGAGCCGCACGCTCGGCTACAAGGGCATGGTCACGACGCTCCAGCTCGAGCCGTTCTACCTCGATCTGCAGGACGAGCGGTTCGCGACCGAGCTCGCGGTCGTGCACTCCCGCTACTCCACCAACACGTTCCCGTCGTGGCCCCTCGCGCAGCCGCTCCGGATGATCGCCCACAACGGCGAGATCAACACGGTGGGCGGCAACCGCAACTGGATGCGGGCGCGGCAGTCGCAGCTCGAGAGCGAGCTGCTCGGCGACATCCGCCCGCTGCTGCCCATCTGCAGCGACTCCGAGAGCGACTCGGCGTCGTTCGACGAGGTGCTCGAGCTCCTCACCCTGACGGGCCGCAGCCTCCCGCACGCGATGCTCATGATGGTGCCGGAGGCGTACGAGAAGAAGGCCTACGTCGATCCCGACCTGCGCGCGTTCTACGAGTACCACGCGGGCCAGATGGAGCCGTGGGACGGCCCCGCCGCCCTCATCGGCACCGACGGGACCCTCGTGTGCGCCACGCTCGACCGCAACGGCCTGCGTCCCGGACGCTGGACCGTGACGAAGGACGGGCTCGTCGTCATCGGCTCCGAGACCGGCGTGCTCGACTTCGCTCCCGAGCGCATCGAGCGCCGAGGCCGGCTGCGTCCTGGCACGATGTTCGTCGTCGACACGGCGGAGGGCCGCATCATCGCCGACGACGAGGTGAAGTCGCGCGTCGCGGCCCTCGAGCCGTGGCAGGAGTGGCTCGACAAGGGCACGGTGCGCCTCGCTGACCTTCCGGAGCGCGAGCACCTCGTGCACCCGATCGCGTCGATCACGCGTCGCCAGCGCACCTTCGGCTACACCGAGGAGGAGGTGAAGATCCTGCTGCGCCCGATGGGCCAGAACGGCGTCGAGCCGCTCGGAGCGATGGGATCCGACACCCCCATCGCCGTGCTCAGCGAGCGCCCGCGCCTGCTGTTCGACTACTTCACGCAGCAGTTCGCGCAGGTGACGAACCCGCCGCTCGACTCCATCCGCGAAGAGGTCGTCACGAGCCTCAAGCTCGGTCTCGGGCCGGAGCCGAACCTGCTGTCATGGGGCCCCGAGCACGCCAGGAGCGTCATCCTCGACTTCCCCGTGATCGACAACGACGAGCTGGCGAAGATCCAGCACGTCGACAGCGCCCTGCCCGGCCGCACGTCCGTGACGCTGCGATCGCTGTACCGCGTCTCCGCGGGCGCCAAGGGACTGCAGAAGCGCCTCGAGCAGCTGTGCGCCGAGGCCGACCGCGCCGTCGAGGACGGTGCGGAGTTCCTCGTCATCAGCGACCGCGACTCGAACCAGGACCTCGCGCCCATCCCGTCGCTGCTCGCCGTCTCGGCCGTGCACCACCACCTCATCCGCCGCGAGACCCGCATGAAGGTGGGGCTCGTCGTCGAGGCCGGCGACGTCCGCGAGGTGCACCACGTCGCGACGCTGCTCGGCTACGGTGCGACCGCCGTCAACCCCTACCTCGCGATGGAGACGGTCGAGTACCTCGTCCGCTCCGGCGCGATCAGCGGCGTGACCCCCGAGAAGGCCGTCCGGAACCTCATCTACGCGCTCGGCAAGGGCGTGCTGAAGATCATGTCGAAGATGGGCATCTCGACCGTGTCGTCGTACACGGGCGCGCAGGTGTTCGAGGCCGTCGGCCTCTCGTCGGCGTTCGTCGAGCGGTACTTCACGGGCACCGAGTCGAAGATCGAGGGCATCGGCCTGGAGGAGGTCGCGCGCGAGAACGCCGCTCGGCACGCGTTCGCGTATCCCGAGGACGGCGCCGTGCGCGCTCACGAGCGCCTCTGGACGGGCGGCGAGTACCAGTGGCGCCGCGACGGCTCGCCCCATCTCTTCAGCCCGGAGACCGTCTTCAAGCTGCAGCACTCCACGCGCACCGGCAGCTACGAGATCTTCCGCGAGTACACGCAGCTCGTCGACCGCCAGGCGGAGGAGCTGAAGACGCTCCGCGGCCTGTTCGCGTTCAAGAAGGGCGCCCGACCGGCCGTGCCGATCGACGAGGTCGAGCCGATCTCAGAGATCGTCAAGCGGTTCTCCACGGGCGCCATGAGCTACGGGTCGATCTCGCGCGAGGCGCACGAGACCCTCGCGATCGCCATGAACCGCATCGGCGGCAAGTCGAACACGGGCGAGGGCGGCGAGGACGTCGACCGGCTGCTCGACCCGGAGCGCCGCAGCTCGATCAAGCAGGTCGCCTCCGGGCGGTTCGGCGTGACGAGCATGTACCTCACCCACGCCGACGACATCCAGATCAAGCTCGCCCAGGGCGCCAAGCCCGGTGAGGGCGGTCAGCTGCCCCCGGGCAAGGTGTACCCGTGGGTCGCGCGCACGCGCCACGCGACGGCGGGCGTCGGCCTGATCTCGCCCCCGCCGCACCACGACATCTACTCGATCGAGGACCTCAAGCAGCTCATCTTCGACCTGAAGCGGTCGAACCCCGCCGCGCGGATCCACACGAAGCTCGTCAGCCAGTCGGGCATCGGCGCGGTCGCCGCGGGTGTCGCGAAGGCGCTCAGCGACGTCATCCTCGTCTCCGGGCACGACGGCGGAACGGGCGCGAGCCCGCTCAACTCGCTCAAGCACGCGGGGACGCCGTGGGAGCTCGGCCTCGCCGAGACCCAGCAGACGCTCATGCTGAACGGCATGCGCGATCGCGTCGTCGTGCAGGTCGACGGGCAGATGAAGACGGGGCGCGACGTCGTGATCGGCGCTCTGCTCGGTGCGGAGGAGTTCGGCTTCGCCACGGCTCCGCTCGTCGTGAGCGGATGCATCATGATGCGCGTGTGCCACCTCGACACCTGCCCCGTGGGGGTCGCGACGCAGAACCCGGTTCTGCGCAGCCGCTTCACCGGCAAGGCCGAGCACGTCGTGAACTTCATGGAGTTCGTGGCGCAGGAGGTGCGCGAGTACCTCGCCGAGCTCGGCTTCCGCTCCATCGAGGAGGCCGTGGGCCACGTCGAGGTGCTCGACATCGACCGCGCCGTCGACCACTGGAAGGCCGACGGCCTCGACCTCTCGCCCGTTCTCGAGGGCCCCGCGTTCTCGGACGACGAGCCCCGTCGTCACGCCCGCGACCAGGATCACGAGCTCGAGGAGCACTTCGACGTGCAGCTCATCGAGCGCGCAGCCGACGTCATCGAGAACGGCGGCCGCATCGAGATCGACCTGCCCGTGCGCAACACCGCGCGTGCTGTGGGCACGATGCTCGGCCATCGCGTGACGAAGGCGCAGGGCGAGAACGGCCTCCCGGCGGGATCCATCACCGTGACGCTGCACGGCTCGGCCGGCCAGTCGTTCGGCGCGTTCCTCCCGAACGGCATCACGCTGCGCCTCGAGGGCGACTCCAACGACTACGTCGGCAAGGGGCTCTCCGGCGGTCAGATCGTCGTCCGGCCCGCGGCCGGGGCGACCTTCGACGCCGCCGAGAACGTCATCGCCGGCAACGTCATCGGCTACGGCGCCACGCAGGGCACGCTGTTCCTGCGCGGCATGGTCGGCGAGCGGTTCTTCGTCCGCAACTCCGGGGCGACCGCCGTCGTCGAGGGCGTGGGCGACCACGCGCTCGAGTACATGACGGGCGGGCTCGCGGTCATCCTCGGCCGCACCGGCCGCAACCTCGGCGCCGGCATGTCGGGCGGCACGGCCTACGTGCACAAGCTCGACGAGAAGCTCGTCAACCGCGAATCGCTCGCCTCGGGCGAGCTCACGCTGGGCCCGCTCGGCTCCGGCGACGTCGAGATCCTCCGCGACCTGCTCGAGCAGCACGTCGCCGAGACCGACTCCGAGCTGGCCAAGCGCCTGCTCGACGACTTCGAAGAAGAGGCGCAGAACTTCGTGCGGGTGCTCCCGCGCGACTACGCCGCCGTGCTGGAGACCCGGCAGGCCGCCGTCGCGGAGGGGCTCGACCCCGATGGCGACGTCGTCTGGAACCGCATCATGGAGGTGACGGGTGGCTGACCCGAAGGGCTTTCTGAAGACCACGGAGCGCGAGCTCCCCGCGCGCCGTCCCGTGCCCGTGCGCATCCTGGACTGGAAGGAGGTGTACGAGCCGGGCGACCAGGCCGTGCTCCGCCGCCAGGCCGGGCGCTGCATGGACTGCGGCGTGCCGTTCTGCCATCAGGGCTGCCCGCTGGGCAACCTCATCCCGGAGTGGAACGACCTGACGTGGCGCGGCGAGGGCCGCGCCGCCATCGAGCGCCTCCACGCGACGAACAACTTCCCGGAGTTCACGGGCCGGCTCTGTCCCGCGCCGTGCGAGTCGTCGTGCGTGCTCGGCATCAACCAGCCCGCCGTCACGATCAAGCAGATCGAGGTCTCCACGATCGACCAGGCGTTCGCGAGCGGATGGGTCGAGGCGAAGCCCCCGGCCCGCCTCACCGGCAAGACGGTCGCGGTCGTCGGATCGGGCCCCGCCGGGCTCGCCGCGGCTCAGCAGCTCACGCGCGCCGGCCACACGGTCGCCGTCTACGAGCGCGACGACCGCATCGGCGGCCTGCTGCGCTACGGCATCCCCGACTTCAAGATGGAGAAGACCCACATCGAGGCGCGCCTGCGCCAGATGCAGGACGAGGGCACCCGGTTCCGCGCGGGCGTCGAGATCGGCGTCGACATCACGTGGGACGAGCTCCGTGCGCGCTACGACGCCGTCGTGGTCGCGACGGGTGCGACGGTGCCGCGCGATCTGCCCATCCCCGGTCGGGAGCTCGACGGCGTGCACTACGCCATGGAGTACCTCGTCGAGTCGAACAAGGCCGTCGCGGGCGACAAGGTCGCCAACCAGATCACGGCCGAGGGCAAGCACGTCGTCGTCATCGGCGGCGGCGACACGGGAGCCGACTGCATCGGCACGGCGCACCGCCAGGGCGCCCTCAGCGTGACGAACCTCGCGATCGGCAAGCGGCCGTCCGACGAGCGCCCCGACCACCAGCCGTGGCCCATGATGCCGCAGGTGTTCGAGGTCTCCTCTGCCCACGAGGAGGGCGGAGAGCGCCAGTTCCTCGCCTCGACGGTGGAGTTCGTCGGCAACGACGCGGGCGAGGTCCGCGCCCTCGTCGTGGCCGAGACCGAGTTCGTCGACGGCCGCCGCGTGCCGAAGGCGGGCACCGAGCGCGAGATCCCCGCGGATCTCGTGCTCGTGGCGATGGGCTTCACGGGCCCCGAGCGCGAGCAGCTCGAGGGCCAGCTCGAGACGCGCTTCACGGCGCGCGGCAACGTCGACCGGGACGGCGCGTTCCAGACCTCGACGCCCGGCGTGTTCGTGGCGGGCGACGCGGGACGCGGCCAGTCCCTCATCGTGTGGGCCATCGCGGAGGGCCGCTCGGTCGCCGCGGAGGTGGACGCGTACCTCATGGGCGACACGCAGCTGCCGGCTCCCGTGAAGCCGACCGACGTGGCCATCGGCCTCTGACCCCGTGCACATGCGGCGACGGCCGGGAGCTCCCTGCGGGGGCACCCGGCCGTCACCGTGTGGACATGAAGCGGATGCCCCGGTGCGCGTAGGGTGGGACGTGCATCCGGAACATCCGCGGCGCGCGTTCGTGCGGAGCGCGCAGCCGACCCGACGGACGCGGATGCGTCCACAACAGAAGAAGCAAGCAGTGCGGAAGGCAAGCTTTTGAGACGAGCCAAGATCGTCGCCACGCTGGGCCCGGCGACCTCGACCAAGGAGACTGTGAAGTCCCTCATCGAGGCCGGCCTGGATGTGGCGCGCTTCAACCTCAGCCACGGTGACTACTCCGTGCACGACAACAACTTCGCGAACGTGCGGGCCGCGGCCGAGGAGATCGGCAAGCCCGTGGCGATCCTCGTCGACCTGCAGGGTCCGAAGATCCGCCTCGGCAAGTTCGCCGACGGACCCCACGAGCTCGCCGAGGGCGACATCTTCAAGATCACCACCGAGGACATCCTCGGCACGAAGGAGATCGTCGGCACGACCTTCAAGGGCCTGCCGCAGGACGTCAAGCCGGGCGACTTCCTCCTCATCGACGACGGCAAGGTGCGGGTCAAGGTCGTCGAGACCGACGGCACCGTCGTCACGACCGAGGTCGTCGTCGCGGGCGCCGTGTCCAACAACAAGGGCATCAACCTGCCGGGCGTCGCGGTCAACGTGCCCGCCCTGAGCGAGAAGGACGAGGCGGACCTCCGCTACGGCCTGCGCAACGGTGCCGACATCATCGCGCTGTCGTTCGTGCGCAGCGCCAAGGACGTGCAGCGCGCCCACGTCATCATGGCGGAGGAGGGACGTCGCGTCCCGATCATCGCGAAGGTCGAGAAGCCGCAGGCGGTCGACAACCTCGAGGAGATCATCGACGCGTTCGACGGCATCATGGTCGCGCGCGGCGACCTCGGCGTGGAGCTCCCCCTCGAGGCCGTGCCGATCGTCCAGAAGCGCGCGGTCGAGCTGTCGCGCCGGATGGCGAAGCCCGTCATCGTCGCCACGCAGATGCTCGAGTCGATGATCTCGAGCCCCGTGCCGACGCGCGCGGAGACGAGCGACGTCGCCAACGCCGTCCTCGACGGAGCCGACGCCGTGATGCTCTCCGGCGAGACGAGCGTGGGCGACTACCCCGCGATCACGGTGCAGACCATGGCGCGCATCGTCGAGTCGACCGAGGAGCACGGCCTGGAGCGCATCGCGCCGCTCACCAACAAGCCGCGCACGCAGGGCGGCGCCATCACGCTCGCCGCGATCGAGGTCGCCGACTTCGTGGACGCGAAGTTCCTCTGCGTGTTCACGCAGTCGGGCGACTCGGCGCGCCGCATGTCGCGACTGCGGTCGCCGCGCCCCATGATCGCGTTCACGCAGGACGAGGCGATCCGCCGCCGGATGGCCCTCACCTGGGGCATCCGCTCGGCCCTCGTCGAGCAGGTCGAGCACACCGACCGGATGTTCCTGCAGGTCGACGACCACCTGCTGTCGAACGACCTCGCGAAGGTCGGCGACAAGGTGATCGTCATCTCCGGATCCCCTCCCGGGATCTCGGGCTCGACGAACGACCTGCGCGTGCACCGCGTGGGCGACGCCGTGCACGGCGCCGCCCCCGTGTACAAGAAGCAGTAGGCGCGACGCGCCAGGAGCGGGGCCCGGTTCAGCACCGGGCCCCGCTCGCTGTATCGTCGAGTGCGCATGCCGGTGTGGCGGAATGGCAGACGCGGGGCACTCAAAATGCTCTGCCCGAAAGGGCGTGTGGGTTCGACCCCCACCACCGGCACGAACTCCCAGCTGACCTACCTCTAGGATGGAACGGTGACCGAAGAGCAGACCGAGAAGAGCACCGCGACGGCGCCCCGTCGTGTGGTGGTCGCCGAAGACGAATCCCTCATCCGCCTCGACATCGTCGAGATCCTGCGCGACAACGGCTACGACGTCGTCGGCGAGGCGGGCGACGGCGAGACGGCCGTGGCGCTCGCGACCGAGCTGCGCCCCGACCTCGTCATCATGGACGTGAAGATGCCGCAGCTCGACGGCATCAGCGCCGCCGAGAAGCTCAGCAAGAACCACATCGCGCCCGTCGTCCTGCTCACGGCGTTCAGCCAGAAGGAGCTCGTGGAGCGCGCCAGCGAGGCCGGTGCGCTGGCCTACGTCGTGAAGCCGTTCACCCCGAACGACCTGCTGCCCGCGATCGAGATCGCACTGGCCCGCCACGACCAGATCATCACGCTCGAGGCCGAGGTGACCGACATGGTCGAGCGCTTCGAGACCCGCAAGCTCGTGGACCGCGCGAAGGGCCTCCTCAACGAGAAGATGGGCCTGTCCGAGCCGGAGGCGTTCCGCTGGATCCAGAAGGCGTCGATGGATCGCCGCCTCACGATGCAGGACGTCGCGAAGGCCATCATCGAGCAGCTCGCGCCCAAGAAGGGCTGAGCCCCGCACGCATCCCGAAAGGGCCGGATCTCCTCGGAGATCCGGCCCTTTCGTCATGCATCGCGCTCACGCGGGCGGCGCGTCCTTGATGACGTTCGTGATGCGCACGGTCGAGCAGCGCCGACCGTCCTCGTTCGTCACGACGATCTCGTGCACCGTGAGGGTGCGGCCGAGGTGGATGGGCGTGCACACGCCGGTCACGACGCCGTGCGTCGCCGACGCCGTGTGGGTGGCGTTGATGTCGACGCCGACCGCGAGGCGGCCGGGCCCCGCCCACAGGTTGGCGGCCATCGAGCCGAGCGACTCCCCGAGGACGACGTAGGCCCCGCCGTGCAGCAGGCCGACCGGCTGGGTGTTGCCCTCGACGGGCATCGTCGCGACCGAACGCTCGACGGAGAACTCCACGAACTCGATGCCCATGCGCTCCGCGAGGGCGCCCATCCCGCGCTCCCGCGCCCACGCCATCCCGTCGATCCGATCCGTCATCGCACTCCCGTCGTCGGATGTCCGCCGCCCTCGTTACGCTGGACGGGTGACGGACTCCACGAAGCCTACCCTTCTCGTCGTCGACGGCCACTCGCTGGCGTTCCGGGCCTTCTTCGCCCTGCCGGTCGAGAACTTCTCGACGCAGGACGGCCAGCACACGAACGCCATCCACGGATTCCTGTCGATGTTCATCAACCTGCTGCGCGACGAGAGCCCGACCCACGTGGCGGTCGCCTTCGACGTGTCGCGGGAGTCGTTCCGCACGCGCGAGTACGCGGAGTACAAGGGGACCAGGGCCGAGACGCCGGCGGAGTTCAAGGGGCAGATCCCGCTCCTGCAGGAGTGCCTGCGCGCCATGAACGTGACGGTGCTGGAGAAGCCCGGCTACGAGGCCGACGACATCCTCGCGACGCTCGCGACGCGTGCGGCGGGCGAGGGGTGGAACGTGCTCGTCTGCTCGGGCGACCGCGACACGATCCAGCTCGTGGACGACGACATCACGCTGCTGTATCCCTCGGTGCAGGGGGTGTCGAAGCTCAAGCGGTACGATCCCGCCGCGGTGGTCGAGAAGTACGGGCTCCCGCCCGAGATGTACCCGGACATCGCGGCGCTCGTGGGCGAGACGAGCGACAACCTGCCCGGCGTGCCGAAGGTGGGCGAGAAGACGGCCGTGAAGTGGCTCACCCAGTTCGGCTCTCTCGATGCGCTCCTGGAGGGAGCCGACACCATCAAGGGCGTCGTCGGCGGCAACCTGCGCGACCACCTCGACGACGTGCGCCGCAACCGCCGTCTCAACCGCCTGCTGCGCGATGTCGAGCTCCCCGTCGAGCTCGACGAGCTGGAGCGCGCCGGCGTCGACGGCCAGGCGCTGCGCGACGTCTTCGCGCGTCTCGAGTTCCGCGCGCTCCTGTCGCGCGTGCTCCAGATCACGGGCGACGCGGGCGAGCCGGAGGCCGATGAGCCGTCCGCGCAGGCGCCCGCCCCCGTCGAGACCTCGGCGGAGGAGCTCGTCGGGTGGCTCGGCGGCGGCGACGCGGAGACGGGCGTCACCGTCGTCGTCGAGGGCGGTCTGCCGATCCGGGTGGGCTTCGCCCGGGCCGACGCGATCGCCGAGGCCGACTGGTCGGACGATGTCGCGGAGTCAGTCCGCGCGTGGCTGGCATCCGACGCCCCGAAGGCGTTCGCCGATGCGAAGCCGCAGGTGAAGGCACTGCGCCGCGCGGGACTCGACCTGGGGGGCGTCGCGTTCGACGTGGTCCTGGCGGGATGGCTCCTGCGTCCGAGCTTCCCGGACAAGACGCTCGCCGACCTCGTCGACACGTACCTGCATGAGAAGCTCCCGGAGGCGGACCCGTCGCAGCTCGTGCCCGAGAACGAGGGCGCGACGCCCGGCCAGCGCGCATGGTTCACGGCGCGTGCAGCGCGCGCCCTGCGCGAGGCGCTCCCCGAGAGCGTGCTCTCGGTGCTCGTCGACATCGAGCTGCCGACGCTGCTGGCGCTCGCCGACATGGAGCTCGCGGGCGTCGCGGTGTCCCACGAGAGCCTCTCGGGCTTCTCCGCCGAGCTCGGCGCGCGGGCCGCGCAGCTCGCCGAGCAGGCGTATGCGACGATCGGCCACGAGGTGAACCTCGGTTCGCCGAAGCAGCTGCAGGAGGTGCTGTTCGTCGAGCTCGACCTGCCGAAGACTCGCAAGACGAAGACGGGCTACACGACCGACGCGGGCGCCCTCGCCGAGCTGCAGGAGAAGGCCGACCATCCCTTCCTCGGGCTGCTCCTGGCGCACCGCGAGGCGACGAAGCTGAAGCAGATCATCGACGGGCTCGACCTCGCGATCGGCGCCGACCGCCGTGTGCACACGACCTACGTGCAGACGGGGTCGCAGACCGGCCGGCTCTCCAGCACCGACCCCAACCTGCAGAACATCCCGGTCCGCACCGAGGAGTCGCGGCGCATCCGGTCGGCGTTCATCGTCGGCGAGGGGTACGAGACGCTGCTCACCGCCGACTACTCCCAGATCGAGATGCGCATCATGGCGCATCTCTCAGGCGATCCCGGCCTCATCGAGGCGTTCAACGCGGGGGAGGACCTCCACCGGTTCGTCGGTGCGCGCGTGTTCGGCGTCGATCCGTCGGATGTGACGGCCGAGATGCGCACCAAGGTGAAGGCGATGTCGTACGGACTCGTCTACGGCCTGTCGGCGTTCGGGCTCTCCAAGCAGCTCCGCATCGAGCAGTCGGAGGCGAAGACGCTCATGCTCGAGTACTTCGCGCGCTTCGGCGCCGTGCGCGACTACCTGCGCTCATCCGTGGAGACCGCCCGCGTGGAGGGGTACACGGAGACGATCTTCGGCCGCCGCCGTCCGTTCCCCGACCTCACGAGCCCGAACCGCGTGCTCAGAGAGAACGCCGAGCGGGCAGCGCTCAACGCGCCGATCCAGGGCTCGGCGGCCGACATCATGAAGATCGCGCTGTTCCGCGTGCATCAGGACCTGCTCGGGATGCGCTCGCGGCTGCTCCTGCAGATCCACGATGAGATCGTCGTGGAGGTCGCGCCGGGGGAGTGGGACGACGTGGAGCGCATCGTGCGCCAGCGCATGGCCGGCGCCGCCGAGCTCACCGTGCCGCTCGACGTCCAGATCGGCCGGGGAGCCGACTGGAACCAGGCCGCGCACTGACGGACCCTGCACGGACGAGAGGATGACGATGACCGAGGACGCGCGCACACCCACTCAGATCGACGGCATCGCCGAGCGCTGGGTCGACACGCTCGTGGAGCTCTCGCCGACGCTCGCGACGTACATCGGCCGCTCCGAGGGCGCCGACCGCTACGACGACTTCGGCCCGGAGGGCGCGGAGCGCCATGCCGAGGAGGCGCGGCGGACGCTCGCGGAGATCGAGGCGGCGATCCCCGTCGACGAGGTCGACCGGGTCACGCAGCTGGACCTCGCGGGCGAGCTGCGTCTGTCGCTGGAGCTGCACGAGGCGCGCTGGAATCTGCGAGACCTCAACGTGATCGCGAGCGCGCCGCAGGACATCCGCCAGGTGTACGACCTCATGTCGACGGAGTCCGACGACGACTGGTCCGTCGTCGGCCGGCGCCTCGCCGCCGTGCCCGCTGCCGTGGACGGGTACATCGCGACGCTCCGCGAGGGCGTCGCGCGCGGCGTCGTGCCCGCGGTGCGGCAGGTGCGGGAGGTCGCGGCGCAGATCCCGCGCTATACGGCGGACGACGGCTTCTTCGCGGGCCTCGCGAGCCGGGCGGCCGCTGCCGCGGGCGCCGCGGCGGCGGCCGACGTGGAACGCGGCGCCGCCGCGGCCCGTGTCGCCTACGACCGGCTGACGGCGTTCCTCGGCGACGAGCTCGCTCCTGCGGCGCCGCACGACGACGCCGTGGGCCGGGAGCTCTACGCGCTGCACTCCCGGCGGTTCCTGGGCGCCGAGATCGACCTCGACGAGACCTATGCCTGGGGCATCGAGGAGCTCGGCCGGATGGTCGCGGAGCAGGAGGCGATCGCCCGCGAGATCCTGCCGGGCGCGAGCGTCGACGAGGCCGTCGCGCACCTCGAGGCCGACCCCGCGCGCAAGCTCGTCGGCACCGAGGCGCTCCGGGAGTGGATGCAGGCGACGAGCGATCGCGCGGTCGCCGAGCTCGCGCGGACGCACTTCGACATCCCCGAGCCCGTGCGCCGCCTGGAGTGCATGATCGCCCCGACGCAGGAGGGCGGGATCTACTACACGGGCCCGACCGACGACTTCTCGCGTCCCGGCCGCATGTGGTGGTCGGTTCCGGAGGGCGTGACGGAATTCGACACGTGGCGGGAGCTGACCACGGTCTACCACGAGGGAGTCCCCGGCCATCACCTGCAGATCGGCCAGGCCGTCTACAACCGCGCCGAGCTGAACAGCTGGCGGCGGCTCCTCGCGGGCACCTCGGGCCATGCGGAAGGGTGGGCGCTCTACGCCGAGCGGCTCATGGAGCAGCTGGGCTACCTCGACGATCCCGCGGACCGCCTGGGCATGCTCGACGGGCAGCGCATGCGCGCGGCGCGCGTCGTGCTCGACATCGGCGTGCACCTCGGCAAGCCGCGTCTCGAGGGCGACGGCGTCTGGGATGCCGAGTACGCGCTCGCATTCATGCGGAGCAACGTGAACATGTCCGACGAGTTCGTGCGCTTCGAGGTGAACCGCTATCTCGGCTGGCCGGGTCAGGCGCCCGCCTACAAGGTTGGCCAGCGCATCTGGGAGCAGCTGCGCGACGCCTACGCCGCCCGCGTCGGCGACGGGTTCTCGATGAAGGACTTCCATCGGCGGGCTCTCGACATCGGCGGCGTCGGCCTCGACACGCTCAAGGAGGCGCTCCTCGCCTGACCGCCCGTGGCGGCGCGGCGGGAATGTCCCGCTTCGCGGCGTGGTTCATGCAGGTGAATAGAGAGGATCCGCATGGACATCGAACTCGGGCTCGACACCTTCGGCGATGTGACGGAGGGCGCCGACGGCGCGCCTCTGACGCAGGCGCAGAGCATCCGCAACGTCGTCGCGCAGGCGCGTCTCGCCGACGAGGTGGGCGTCGACTTCTTCGGCGTCGGGGAGCACCATCGTCCGGACTTCGCCGTATCGAGCCCCGAGACGGTGCTCGCCGCGATCGCGGCGACCACGGAGCGCATCCGGCTCGGGTCGGCGGTGACCGTGCTGTCGAGCGACGACCCCGTGCGCGTGTACGAGCGCTTCGCCACGGTCGACGCGCTCTCGAGCGGGCGGGCCGAGGTGGTCGCGGGCCGGGGCTCGTTCACGGAGTCGTTCCCGCTGTTCGGCTACGACCTGCGCGACTACGAGGCCCTGTTCGAGGAGAAGCTCGATCTCCTCGCACGGCTTCTGCGCGAGGAGCCCGTCACCTGGAGCGGCACGATGCGGGCGGCCCTCGACGACGTCTCGGTCTTCCCCCGCACGGAGGGCGGCATGCCGCTCTGGGTCGGCGTCGGCGGCTCACCCGAGTCGGTCGTGCGCGCGGCCCGCCAGGGCGCGCGGCTCATGCTCGCGATCATCGGCGGCCCCGCCGGCCGGTTCGCGCCGTTCGCCGACCTCTACCGCCGTTCGCTGGCCTCGTTCGAGCGGGCGGAGCTGCCGATCGCCGTGCACTCGCCGGGGCACATCGCCGACACCGACGAGCAGGCGTGGGACGAGCTGTACCCCTCGTTCGCCGCGTCGCGCGACCGGATCGGGCGCGAACGAGGGTGGGGCGGGACCTATAACCGGCTCACGTTCCAGAACGACGTGGGCCCCGCGGGCGCGGTCTACGCGGGCTCGCCGGAGCGCGTTGCGCGCAAGATCGCCGACACCGTCCGCGCGCTCGGACTGAGCCGGTTCGACCTCAAGTTCTCCAACGGCGCGCTGTCGCACGAGCGGATGATGCACAGCATCGAGCTCTACGGCACGCGCGTCGCGCCGCTCGTGCGCGACATGCTCGCGAACTGACGGTCCGCCTCAGCGCTCCCCGCGCGGCCGGTCGAGGCCCATCCGGATGCGCGTGCGCTTGCGCTCGCGCAGGATGAACGCCGCCCCGACCAGCCAGATGGGGATCTGCGTCAGGAAGGCGAGCCGGAAGGCCTCGAGCGTATAGTCGGCCGGCTCGCTCGCGCCCTGCACGTCGAGGGCCACGCCGATGAAGAGGATCGCGAGGAGGCCGGCGAGGAACCCTCCGACGTTCGTGATGCCGGTCGCCGTGCTGAGCTGATGGGAGGGGTTGTGGGTGCGCGCGTGGTCGAAGGCGATCATCGACGCGGGGCCGCCCGTCGCGAGCGCGACGGCGAGGAGGAGCAGGAGCCAGAACGGCGCGGGGCCGGGCCACGCCAGCACGACGACCCAGGCCACGAGCTGGATGCCGACGACGGGGAGCACGAGCATGTGCGAGCGGCGGGTGGGGTTGCGCGACGACAGGATGCCGATGACGGGTCCGAACACGATGCCCATGAGCACGAAGGTGCTCTGCACGAGCGACGCCTGACCGCTCGAGAGCCCCTCCCCGGCCGTGAGGAAGGGGAAGCCCCACAGCATGACGAACGCCGTGCCCGCGAACGGCGTCGTGAAGTGCGACCAGAAGGCGAGGCGGGTGCCGGGGTTGGCCCAGGCGGCGCGCAGGCCCACGCGCGTGTCGATGGCGCTCGTGACCACCCGGATGGCTCCGGTCTGCGTGTCGACGGACACGTCGGCGGCGCGCTCGGGAGGGTGGTTGCGCACGAGGAGCACGATGAGGACCGCGAAGAGCAGCGCCAGCCCGGCGAGGCTCCCGAAGGCGATCGACCACGACGTCGCGTGGAGGAGGGCGGCGAGCGGCAGGATCGACACGAGCTGGCCCATCTGCCCGACGATGCCGGTGAGCTGCACCATGAGGGGGTTCCGCTGCGCGGGGAACCAGGTCGCGACGAGGCGGAGGGCGCCGGGGAAGATCGCGGCGTCGCCCGCGCCGAGGAGCATGCGGGCGAAGATCGCGACGCCGACGTTGGGCGAGACCGCCATGATGAGCTGTCCTACCGCCATGACGGCCATCCCGATCGCCATGATCGGGCGCGCGCCGTATCGGTCGAGCCAGAGGCCGATGGGGATCTGCATGAGGCCGTAGACGCCGAGCTGCAGGACGGCGAACATCGACAGCGTGGACGCGTCTGCGCCGAAGTGCTGCGCCGCGTCGACGCCGACGGCCGACAGCGAGGTGCGGTTCGTGACGGAGAGGACGTAGCCGAGGACGGCGACGATCCAGATCGTCCACATCCACGCGGGGGACGGGTGCGCGGCGGGGGATCTCACCGATCCAGGCTACTCCCGGGCGTCACCCGTTCCTGTCGGGATGACACTAACCTGGAGCCATGCCCGCCCCCTCCGCGCGCCTCGACACGCTGCCGTTCAACCGCCGCCACGTCCGCCTCCTCACGGGGTCGGGGATCGGCTGGGCGCTCGACGCCATGGACGTCGGCCTCATCTCCTTCATCATCGCGGCGCTCACCGTGCAGTGGGGGCTGCAGCCCGGCGAGGCGGGCCTCATCACGTCGATCGGCTTCGTGGGGATGGCCGTCGGCGCGAGCGTGGGAGGCCTGCTGGCCGACCGGCTCGGACGCCGTCAGGTCTTCGCGATCACGCTCCTCGTCTACGGGGTGGCCACGGGCGCGAGCGCGCTCGTGGGCGGCGTGGGGGCGCTGCTCGTCCTGCGCTTCTTCGTCGGACTCGGCCTCGGATCGGAGCTCCCCGTCGCGTCGACCTACGTGAGCGAGTTCGCGCCGGCGCGCATCCGCGGGCGGCTGGTCGTCGTCCTGGAGGCGTTCTGGGCGGTCGGCTGGACGCTCGCTGCGCTCATCGGGACGTACGTCGTGGGGGCGTCAGACGACGGATGGCGGTGGGCGTTCGTGCTGGGCGCCGTGCCGGCCGTGTACGCGATCATCGTGCGCTGGGCGCTGCCGGAATCGCCGCGATGGCTCGAGTCGCGCGGCCGCATCGCCGAGGCGGAGGCGATCGTGCGGACGTTCGAGTCGGCGTCGCCGCGCATCGCGGCGGCACCGCCGATCACGAAGCCGAGCGATTTCGCGCGCGAGTCGCCCAAGGGTGCCGCCGCGATCGCGGCGCTGTGGGTGCCGGCCCTGCGCATGCGAACGGCGGCCATCCAGCTCGTCTGGTTCTGCGTGAACTTCTCCTACTACGGGGCGTTCATCTGGATCCCGTCGATCCTCTTCTCGCAGGGATACGAGCTCGTGCGGTCCTTCGAGTTCACCCTGCTGATCACGCTCGCGCAGCTGCCCGGCTATGCCGTGGCCGCATGGCTCATCGAGGTGTGGGGAAGGCGTGCGACGCTCGCCACGTTCCTCGCGGGCTCGGCCGTGGCGGCCATCCTCTTCGGCACCGCCGGCGAGCTGTGGCAGATCCTCGTGTTCGGGTCGCTGCTGTCGTTCTTCAACCTCGGGGCGTGGGGTGCGCTGTACGCGGTCACGCCCGAGCTCTACCCGACGAGCGTGCGCGCGACGGGTGCAGGCTGGGCCGCGGGGATCGGGCGCATCGCGTCGATCGTCGCGCCGCTCTTCACCCCCTGGGCGCTCGCCCAGGGCGGCCCGGTGCTCGTCTTCACGGTGTTCTCCGTCTTCTTCGGGGTCGCGGCGATCGGGACCATCCCGCTCGCCGACAAGAAGGGCGAGACGCTCGATGCGACGCTGTCGCAGGTGACGCGGGGATAGCCTGGAGCGATGAGCATCCGGTACGTCGCCATCGGGGATTCGTTCACGGAGGGGGTCGGCGACGAGCTGCCGGATGGCGCACCGCGCGGCTGGGCGGATCTCGCGGCCCAGGGGTGGGCGGACGCGCGGGGCGAGCCGATCTCGTATGCGAACCTCGCCATCCGGGGGCGGCTCGCGTGGCCCATCGTCGACGAGCAGCTCGAGGCCGCCCTCGCGCTCCGGCCGACGCACCTGTCGTTCAACGGCGGGGGCAACGACATGCTCCGCCCGGGCGTCGCCATCTCGTCGATCGCCGACGCCTTCTCGCGCGTGCTCGAGCGCTGCGACGCCGAGGGCGTCCGCCTCGTGCTGCTGTCGGGGGCGAATCCGTCGGCTGGGCTGCCGATGCGGCGGCTCATCCAGCGTCGCGGCGACGAGCTGTCGGCCGCGGTGCTGGAGCGCGTCGCGCACCGCCCTGACGTCGTGCGGGCGCTGAACTGGCCCGATCGCGTGCTCTCGCAGCCGCGGTTCTGGTCGCACGACCGCCTGCACATGAACGCGCGAGGGCATCACCGTGTCGCGGCGCGCGTGCTCGATGCTCTCGGGGCCGGCGCGCCGGAGGAGTGGTGGGACGTGCCGGGGGAGGAGACCCGGCATCTCGGCGGGGCGGCGTACTACCGGGCGCACGTGCTGCCGTGGATCCGTCGCCGCGTCACGCGGCGGTCGTCGGGGGATGGCCGCGCCGCCAAGTTCGCCGACTGGGTCGAGGTCGCGCCCGCCTGATTCTCATTCAGGGGAATGAAAAGCGACGCGCGCGTGGTTGCATGGTGATGTGAAGAGCATCGGCTTCCTGTCCTTCGGCCACTGGACCCCGCACCCCGACTCGGCGACGCGGAGCGCAGGCGACGTGCTCCTGCAGTCCATCGAGCTGGCGCAGGCGGCGGAGGAGCTCGGCGCGGACGGCGCCTACTTCCGCGTCCACCACTTCGCCCGCCAGCTCGCGTCGCCCTTCCCGCTGCTCGCCGCGGCGGGCGCGAAGACGAGCCGCATCGAGCTCGGCACGGGCGTCATCGACATGCGCTACGAGAACCCGATGTACTTCGCCGAGGACGCGGGGGCCGCCGACCTCATCTCGGGAGGGCGCCTGCAGCTCGGCGTGTCTCGAGGGTCACCCGAGCAGGTCGTCGACGGGTGGCGGTACTTCGGCTACCAGGCGGCGGACGACGACCCGTCGGGCGCCCAGGCCGCGAGAGAGAAGACAGAGCTCGCCCTGCAGCTGCTGGAGGGGCAGGGGTTCGCGCAGCCGAACCCGCGCCCGATGTTCCCGAACCCGCCGGGGCTCCTGCGCATCGAGCCGCACTCGGACGGCCTGCGGCGTCGGATGTGGTGGGGCGCCGGGTCGGATGCGACAGCGCGCTGGGCGGCGGAGAAGGGCATGAACCTCATGTCGTCGACGCTCAAGGACGATGAGTCGGGCGAGCCGTTCCATGTGCAGCAGGCCGCCCAGATCCGCGCGTTCCGCGAGGAGTGGGCCGCGCACGATCACGGCTTCGAGCCGCGGGTGTCGGTGTCGCGGTCGATCTTCGCGATCGTCGACGAGCGCGACCGGCGGTACTTCCTCGGGAGCGGCGACCGCGACGACCAGTTCGGCTACATCGACAGCACGCGGTCGGTGTTCGGCCGGTCATATGCGGCGGAGCCCGACGAGCTCATCGAGCAGCTGGCGGCCGACGAGGCGATCACCGAGGCGGACACGCTGCTGCTCACCGTGCCGAACCAGCTGGGCGTCGAGTACAACGCCCACGTGCTCGAGGCCATCCTGACGCACGTGGCGCCCGGTCTCGGGTGGCGCTGAGCGCTCGTCAGCGTCCGCCGGTGACGCGGATGGTCGTGCCGGCGGCGTAGGAGGCATCGGGGGAGAGCGCGAAGGCGACGACCCCCGCCACTTCATCCGGCGTGCCGGCGCGGCCCATCGGATGCGCGGCGGCGACGCGACCGGGTCGGCCGGGGTCTCCCGCGTCGGCGTGGATCCGCGTCTCGATCGTGCCGGGTGCGACGCCGATCACGCGGATGCCGTGGGTCGCGACTTCGGCGGCGAGACCCTTCGTGAGAGTGTCGACTCCCGCTTTCGCCGCGGCGTAGTGGACGTATTCGCCCGGTGATCCCGTCGTGGCCGCGCCCGACGAGATGTTCACGAGCACGCCGCCCGGGCCCAGCAGCTGCACGGCCCGTCGTGCGACGAGGATCGCGCTCGTGAGGTTGAGGTCGACCACCCGGCGGATGATCTCGGCGGGCGTGTCGGCGAGCGGCCCGATATGGAGCGTCGCACCGGCGTTGTTGACGACGGCTGTCAGGTCGTCGGAGCCGTCGAACAGCGCGTCGACGCCGTCGTCGTGGGAGAGGTCGGCGCGCACGATGCGGCAGCCGGCGCCGAGCGCGCCGACCTCTTCTCTGGTGCGCTCGGCCGCCTCGTCGTCGTGCGCGTAGCCGAGGACGAGGTCGTGCCCGTCCGCCGCGAGGCGGAGGGCGATCGCGCGGCCGATCCCGCGCGTGCCGCCGGTGATGAGGGTGAGGGGCCTGGCCATCCGCCCACGCTATCGGCACGTAGGGTCGGAGCATGTCCGTCCGCGTCCGTGCCGCCGTCTTCCCCGACGATCTCGTCGCGGTGCGCGCACTCGTCGGCGCCTATCTCCGCCAGACGGAGGCGGAGAAGGCGATGCACGGCCTCGCTGTCGCCGGTGCGCCCCTGCCCGATCCGTACGCGCGCGAGGTCGTGGACCCCGCGTGTGCGTTCGCCGGGATGACCGTGCTGCTCGCCGAGACCGACGGCGCGCCCGTCGGCGTGGTGGTGTGCGTAGACGGGACGGATGGCCGCGAGGTCAAGCGGCTGTGGGTCGACCCTGCGGTACGCGGCACGGGGGCGGGCCGCGCACTGCTCGACGCGGTGCTCGCGTCGTCCGCGAGACCCGTGCGCCTGACGGTGTGGCGCTGGCGGGAGCCCGCCATCCGCCTGTATCGCCGGCTCGGGTTCGCGGAGGTGCCGTCCTGGGACGACCGGCGCGACCTCGTCTGCCTTCAGCTCGACTGATCGCCGCTCGCGGGCTCGGATTCCCGCGGGGCGTCGGGGAGGAGCTTCAGCCCGATCACGGCTGCCACGATTCCCACGAGGAAGACGATCTTCGCCGTCGAGACGGGCTCGTCGCCCGTCGCCATCGCCCAGACGACCGTGAGCGCCGCGCCGATCCCGACCCACACGGCGTACGCGGTGCCGATCGGGATGTGCTTCACGGCCCATCCGAGCCCGGCCATGCTGAGGGCGATGGCGACGACGAAGGCCGTGACGGCGACGGGCCCGTCCGCGATGCGGCCGAGCGCCGTCGCCCAGACGGCTTCCAGCACGCCGCTCACGATGAGGACGATCCAGGGCATGTCAGCTCACCGCCTTGAGACCCGCGATGGACGCCACCAGGAGCAGGAGGAGCAGGACCCTCGCGAGCGTGGCCCGCTCCTCGCGGCGGATGATCGCCCAGACGACCGTGAGCGTGGCGCCGACGCCCACCCAGACGGCGTACGCGGTGCCCGTGGGCAGCTCGGTCATCGCCCAGGCGAGGCCGCCGAGGCTCACGAGCATCGCCGCGAAGAACAGCAGCGTCGGCCGCCAGCGGCGGAAGCCCTTCGAGGCGGAGAGGGCGGATGCCCAGACGGCTTCCAGCACCCCCGAGAGGACGAGGACGATCCATGCCATGACGCGACCCTTCTGAGTCCGTCTTGTCGTGGTGCGGGTACGGCTCCCTCGTCCGCGGGCCTGCGTCGGCCCCGGAGCCAGGGTATCCGCACCGCCTGGGCACAGCGTGTGCACGCGCGCGGCGAGAATGGGGGAGTGGGCTCCCTGGACTTCGAGATGGCGCCGATCGCTCCCGGCTCCGTGACGTTGCACGACGCGCGGCGGAAGGTGCGGCGCACCGTCGCGTTGGAGGCGTTCGAGATCGGCGTGTATCCCGTCACGCAGGAGCAGCTGGGCGAGCTGCTGGGAGTGTCAGCGTCAGCGCCTCGGCGACCGGTGGCGGACGTGACCTGGCAGCGGGCCATCCGCTTCTGCAATGCGGCGTCGGAGTGGGAGGGTCTCGCGCCCGCTTACGCGTTCGACGGCGAGGATGTGCGCTGGGACGCGACGTCGGACGGCTATCGTCTGCCGACGGAGGCGGAGTGGGAGTTCGCGTGCCGTGCGGGGTCGACCGGGCCGCAGTACGGCCTGCTCGGCGACATCGCGTGGACGGCCGCCGACGGCGTGTCGACACCGCAGGAGGTCGGCGGGCGGATGCCGAACCTCAACGGACTGTTCGACACGCTCGGGAACGTGTGGGAGTGGTGCTGGGATCTGCTCGACCCCGCCCGGTACGGCGAGTACCGGGTGTTCCGCGGCGGCGGATTCGCCGATGACGCGTGGAGCGTGCGGGCATCGGCCCGGCGGGGCGGAGCCCCCCGCATGCACCACGAGGACGTCGGCTTCCGGATGGCCCGAGGAGGTTTCGACGATCCGGACGAGGCCCAGGGATGGTCAGCCGCGGCCGATCGCGAGCGCGCCGTCGACGACGGTCCGACCCCGTTCGGCTGGACGCCGCGCCGCTGACGCGTCACTCCGCCTCGAACTCGGCTTCCGAGACGATGCTCGAGGCGACGATCGTCTCCTCCTGGGGGTCGTAGACGCCCGCGACGACGAAGTCGCCCCAGCGCACACCCGACGCCTCCTCGAAGTCGCCCTCGAGCGAGGACCAGTCCCATCCGACCAGAAGCGGGCCCGAGCAGGAGGGCGGCAGCGACTCGGCGACGCCGCCCGTGCACAGCACGGCGCCGTCGCCGTCGTCGATGACCGTGAGCGGCGTGGCCGTGTCGAACGCGGTCGGCGTCGTGGCGGTCGTGAAGACGGGCTCCGGCTCGGCGGACACCTGCGCGCCGGGGGAGGTCGTCGCGCAGCCCGAGAGCACGAGGAACGCCGCCGCGCACGAGACGGCGAGAAGGGGACGATGTGGGGCGCTCATAGTCTCCAGTGTCGCCTCTCGGCGGCCGACTCACACCCTGTCTTCCTGCAGGGGACCCGTGTAGCGGTGACGCGCGACGATGAAGCCGGCGTTCCGCTCCACCGTCAGCAGCTCCAGATCGGCTCGGCGCGGGAACAGCGGGCGCCCCGCCCCCAACGTGACGGGGGCGATGGATGTGACGATCTCGTCGAGGAGGCCGGCGTCGGCGAACTGTCCAGCGAGATCGCCGCCGCCGACGATCCAGACGTCCTTCTCGCCGGCCGCCGCGCGGAGGCCGGGTGCGAGCGCGCCGACCGGTCCGGACGCGAATCGCACGTCGGCCCCGGCCGCCGCGGGGAGCGGGAGCGTCCGCGAGGTCATGACCCATGAGGGCACGTCGTACGCCCACGATCCCGGGTCGTGGGCGAGCACCCACTCGTATGTCGTGGACCCCATGACGATGGCGCCGACGTCGGCGATGAAGCGGGTGTAGTCGCCCGCGCCGCCGTCGTCGAGCGGCTGCCGCAGCAGCCAGTCCAGCGAGTCGGCGGGATCCGCGAGGAATCCGTCGAGGGTGGTGGCGGTGTAGTAGACGATCCTGCCCATGCGCCGATCCTGCCCCCGACCCCGGACATCGGCCATCCCGCCGCGGTAGCATCGGCACGTTCGATCACTCCGGGGGGACACGATGGACGACGACCCGACGCCGCGCCGACCGGCCTGGCAGGGGATGGCCGCGGGTGCGATCGGCGCGGTCGCAGGCCTCGCTCCCTGGCTCGCGACGGGCGCCCGGCTGCCCCTGCAGAACCTGTGGGCGTCGACCGTCCTTCCCGACGCCATGCCGTTCGCGCTCCTACCCGTGAGCCAGTACGACGTCCTCACGGTGCTCGCGCTGCTCGCGACGGGAGCGGTCGCGGCGGCCATCGCCGCGGCATGGCTGCGGCTGCCTCGATGGGCGACGGCCGTCGGGCTCGCGGTCGTCCACGTCGTCGCGCTCGCCCAGGCTTTCTCGGTCGCGGCAGAGGGCCTCGAGGTCGGGAGCACGGCGGACAGCCGCGTCGTGCTGTACTTCGGGGCGATGCTCGCGGCAGCCGTCATGTCGGCGGTTCTCGCGCAGATCGCGTTCCGGCTCGTGACATCGCCTAGCGCCGCGACGCGCGCCGTGGGCATCGCTCTGGTCGCCCTGCCGGTCTCGTCCTGGTGCGCGCTCTGGATGCGCGTCGCCTTCGGGCCGGGGAGCATCCCGGGCGGCCTGCTCGCGGTGATGCCGTGGATCCCCGCGGTCCTGATCGGCGTCGCTCTCGGATGGTGCGGCTTCCGTCCGGCGCCCCGCGTCGTCGTGTGGGCCGTCGCGCTCGCTCTGCTGTGGGTGCTCCCCGCCCTCACGACGGCATTCGCCTCGGCGACGGGCATGCGCGTGCTCGGCGACGATGTGGCCGAGATGGCCGACTACGGGCTCGCCGTCTTCCCGCTCGCGCTGCTGCGGGTGCCGGCGTGGCCCGTTCTCGGCGCCCTGCTCATCGGGCTCGTCGTGTGGGCGACCAGGGTGGTCTTGCGCACGCGTGCGGCGGAGCGCAACCCTCTGCCGGCGACGGCGCGCCGTCCGTAGCGTCGACGTCGTGAACGACGCCATCTCGCTCCGCGACATCCGGGAAGACGACGCCGGCGAGGTGATGACGCTGCAACGCGCGGCCTTCGTCTCCGAGGCCCAGATCTACGGAAGCGCCGACATGCCGCCGCTCACCCAGACGCTCGAGGAGGTCCGGTGGGAGCTGCGCGACAACCTGGGCTGCGTCGCGCTCGACGGCTCTCGGATGGTGGGTGCCCTGCGCGCGCGGCTGGACGGCGAGCTGCTGCTGGTCGGACGCATCGCGATCGCCCCCGACGCGCAGGGCGGCGGCATCGGATCGCAGCTGCTGGACGCCGTCGAGCGCCGTGGCGCGGCGGCGGGAGCGCGCGAGGCTGAGCTGTTCACGGGATCGCTCAGCGAGGCGAACATCCGCCTGTACGAGCGGCAGGGGTACCACGAGACGGAGCGCATCGACGAGGGCGACGGCACGGCGCAGGTGTTCCTGCGCAAGCGCATCGAGTGACCGCGCGTCAGTAGCGGCCGGAGAACCCTCCGTCGGCATGCAGGAGCTGCCCCGAGATCCACCGGCCCTCCGGCGACAGCAGGAACGATACGACGGCGCCGATGTCGCGCGGCGTGCCGAGCCTCCCGAGCGGGTGCGCGGGGACGAGCTCGTCGGCGAAGCCGTCGGGCATCCAGCCGGTGTCGATGGGGCCGGGGTTCAGCGCGTTCGCAGAGATGCCGAGGGGACCGAGCTCACGCGAGGCGGAGATCACGATCCGGTCGAGAGCGCCCTTCGAGGCGCCGTACGGCAGATTGCCCGTCGTGTGGTCGCTCGTGAGGGCCACGATCGCACCCCCGTCGGCGGGGATGCGGCGCGCGAACGCCGCGATGAGAAGGAGCGTTGCGCGCGCGTTCACGGCGACGTGGCGGTCGAAGCTCTCGGCGGTCGTATCGAGGATGCCCGACTCGACATCGTGCGCGTGGCTGAGGACGAGGGCCGAGATCGGACCGTGCGCGCCGGCGACGGCTTCGACGAGCCGGCCGGGGCCATCCGGTGTGGAGAGGTCGGCGTCGACGTCGGCGCCGGCGAGATCGCTCGTGACGACCTCCCAGCCGTCCGCTCGGAGCCGCGGGACGATGCCGGCGGCGATGCTGTTCGCGCGCGCGGCGCCGGTGACGAGGGCGAGGGGCATTGCTCGAACCTAACTCAAGAACCAGCTGGCAAGACCCTGAACCGATTTGTTATCTGTTCGTGATCTCTGCCTAAGGTGTCCGACGTGAACCGCGAAGGACGGCTGCCGGATCCACCCCGTGAGTCCTTCGTTCCCCGAAATCGACAGATTCCGGTCGGGTGGTCGGCGCGTGCGACGCGTCGAGGCAGGGCCGCGGAGTTCCCTGTGTTCCCGAAGAGCAGCACCCGTCCCGCTTCCCGTTCGACCCGCCGCATGCGCGGCGGACTCGCGGTCGCGGGCGTCATGGCGGCCGCTGCGGCCGCCACCTTCATCCCGACTGCCGCGAATGCCGCCGACGGCGCGACCTGGGACGCCCTGGCCCAGTGCGAGTCGGGCGGCAATTGGGCGATCGACACCGGCAACGGCTACTACGGCGGTCTGCAGTTCTCACTGTCGACGTGGCAGGCGAACGGAGGCTCGGGCAACCCGGCCGACGCGTCGCGCGAGGAGCAGATCCGTGTCGCGGAGAACGTGCTCGCGACGCAGGGCTGGGGAGCATGGCCGACGTGCTCCGCCCAGATCGGCGCCACGGGCACGGCCGACACGAGCGGCTCGCAGGCGGCCCCCGCTGAGGAGCCCGCGCCGGCCCAGAGCGCCCCCGCCGAGCAGAGCGCCCCCGCCGAGCAGACGACGCCGGCCGAGACCACGGCTCCCGTGGAGGACGCCGCGCCGTCGTACGACCTCCCCGACGTGGAGGCCTCCGATGAGACCTACACGGTGCAGGCGGGTGACACCCTGTTCGCGATCGCCGAGGCGCACGGTCTCGACAGCGGCTGGCTCGGCGTGTACGCCGTCAACCAGGACAGCGTGTCGGACCCCGACCTCATCGAGGTGGGACAGGAGCTCGTGCTGCCGGCCGAGTGAGCGGATGGCGAGGGCGCGCGGTCGGGTGACCGCGCGCCCTCGCCATGCGAGGCCATCCGCGGACACGTTCGGTCACATTCGTTGACGTCTCCGGTGGCCTCGGGGAGGGTTCCGTGCATGACCGACACCTTCCCGACCGCTGACGCGGCGTCGTCGCACGAGCCGCTGAGGTTCGCCTACTGGGTCCCCAATGTGAGCGGCGGCCTGGTCGTCTCGACGATCGAGCAGCGCACCTCATGGGACTACGACTACAACGTCCGGCTCGCCCAGACGGCCGAGCGCGTGGGCTTCGAGTACGCGCTGAGCCAGGTGCGCTACCTCTCGAGCTACGGTGCGGCGCAGCAGCACGAGTCGACCTCGACGAGCCTCGCCCTGCTGCTCGCGACCGAGCGCCTCAAGGTGATCGCGGCCGTGCACCCCGGCCTCTGGGAGCCGGCGGTGCTCGCGAAGTTCATCCTCACCGCCGACCAGTTCTCGAAGGGCCGGGCCGCCGTCAATGTCGTGAGCGGATGGTTCAAGGACGAGTACACGAAGCTCGGGCTTCCGTGGCTCGAGCACGATGAGCGCTACCGGCGCTCGGCGGAGTTCATCGAGGTCCTCCGTAGACTGTGGACCGAGGAGAACGTCGACTTCCACGGCGACTTCTACCGCGTGAACGATTTCACGCTGCGACCGGGGCCGTACCCCGTCGAGGGGCGCGCGCATCCGGAGATCTTCCAGGGCGGCAACTCGACGGCGGCGCGATTCAACGGCGGCGCGCACGCGGACTGGTACTTCTCGAACGGCAAGGACTTCGACGGCTTCACGGAGCAGTACGACGAGGTCACGCGCATCGCGGCCGAGCACGGACGGACGGTTCGATTCGGTCTGAACGCGTTCACGATCGTGCGCGACACCGAGTCCGAGGCCCGTGATCAGCTGCGAGAGATCATCGCCAAGGCCGACTCGGCTTCCGTCGAGGGCTTCCGCCGGTCGGTGCAGCAGGCCGGTGCATCGACGGCGGACAAGAAGGGCATGTGGGCGGACTCGACGTTCGAGGACCTCGTGCAGTACAACGACGGCTTCCGCACGCAGCTGTTCGGACCGCCCGAGCAGGTGGCCGAGCGGATCATCGCCTACAAGAGGCGCGGAGTCGACCTGTTCCTCCTCGGGTTCCTGCACTTCCAGGAGGAGCTCGAGGCCTTCGGCGAGCAGGTGATCCCGATCGTGCGGGAGATCGAGGCGGACCTGGCGCGGACGGGCGATCCGATCGACGTCGCACGCTGACAGGGGGGTGGGGCGTCGCCGGGCGACCCCCGCTCCCTGTCCGCCGGCGGGCGGAACCGCGTGACATCGCCCGGCCCGCGCGGCATGCTCGGTGTCATGGAAGCCGCTGCCTGGGTGCTGCACGTCGACATGGACCAGTTCATCGCCGCCGTCGAGGTGCTGCGGCATCCGGAGCTGGCGGGACGGCCCGTCATCGTTGGAGGGAACGGCGATCCAACCGAGCGCGCGGTCGTGAGCACGGCGTCGTACGAGGCGCGCGCCTACGGGATCGGATCGGGTATGCCCTTGAAGATCGCGGCCAGGAAGGCTCCCGATGACGCGGTCTTCCTGCCGGTCGATCACGGCGCGTACGAGGCGGTGTCGGCGGAGGTCATGGCGGCGCTGCGTGCGCTGCCCGGCGTCGTCGTCGAGGTCCTCGGGTGGGACGAGTGCTTCCTCGGGGTGACGACGGACGAGCCGGAGGCCGTGGCGAGGGATGCGCAGGCCGCCGTTCTCGCGGCGACTCGGCTGCACTGCTCGGTCGGCATCGGCGACAACAAGGTGCGTGCCAAGATCGCGACCGAGTTCGGAAAGCCGCGCGGCCTGTTCCGTCTCACCGCGGCGAACTGGTTCGAAGTCATGGGGGAGAAGCAGACGCGCGACCTGTGGGGTGTCGGGCCGAAGGTGCAGAAGCGCCTCGCCGAGCACGGCATCCGCACCGTCCGCGAGCTCGCCGACGCGGATGAGCGGGAGCTCGTCGAGGAGTTCGGCCCGAAGATGGGCGTCTGGTACCTGGGGCTGGGTTCGGGCCACGGCCCGGCGGTCGTCGACGACGCTCCATGGGTCGCGCGCAGCCATAGCCGAGAGACGACGTTCCAGGAGAACCTGACAACGCCCGCCCAGGTCGCCGCGGCGCTCGCCGACCTCGCGGCGCTCGCGTTCGACGACTGCGCGGCAGAGGGACGGCCGGTCTCGCGCGTGAACCTGAAGGTGCGCTACGCCCCGTTCACGACGCGGACGTTCGGGCGGAAGCTGCCCGTGCCGTCGACCTCGCGGGACGAGGTGGTCACGGCGGCCGTCGCTCTCGGCGGGACGCTCGACGCCGACCGGGAGGTGCGGCTGCTCGGCGTCCGCGCGGAGATGCCGATGCCCGAGAGCGGCGACCCCGTGGAGCGGACGCCCGTGCGGGGGAGGATCTGATCACACCCGCTCGACGGGGAGCCAGAGTTCGCACGTCGCCGTGCGGAAGTCGGCGGAGCGCTCGAGGATGGCGACGATCGATGGTCCTGGCCGCAGACGCCAGGCGTTGGACGGGAACCACTCCGCCGCCGTCGCGGCCCAGACCGTCTGCAGTGCATCGGGGTGTGGGCCCTCGGAACGGAACACCGCCCAGGCTCCGGCGGGCACCTCGATGACGTCGAGATCGTCGGGGACATCCACGCCCTCCGAGACCGCGACGCCATGGAGATAGAGCAGGGATTCACCCTCCTCCGCCGTCGGTTCGATGTCGTCCGTCACCTGCAGGATCCCGCGCGGTTCGCCGTCGGCGAGCTCCTTGAGCCGCGTGTGCGCACTCGGCGGCAGGGACGTGACGAACTCCTGGATGTGCGGGTTCGCGCCTCGATGGATGAGCGGGACGCGTGTGGCGTGGCCCGCGAGACGGAGTGCTGGTCGATCGATGATGCGTGCGTCCATGGGGACGCTCCCTTCGATGGTGAGGCGGAACCTCAGGGGCGATTGCATGCGGAGGGGGCCGCCATCGGCGCGTGCAGCGGACGCGTCGATGCCGTGGACGGCCCGGAATGCGCGACCGAAGGCCTCGGCGGATCCGTACCCGAAGCGGACGGCCACGGAGAGCATGTCGTGCTCACCCGCCATGACCGCGGACGCCGCGGCCGTCATGCGCCGTCGCCGGATGTATTCCGACAGAGGCATGCCCGCGAGCGAGGAGAACATCCGACGCAGGTGATACTCGGTCGTGCCGGCGGTCCGTGCCGCCCGTGCGACGTCGACCTCGTCTCCCAGGTCGTGTTCGATCAGCTCCACGAGGTGATTGAGCTCGGCGATCATGGCGGGCCTCCTTCACGACGAGTCTGCCCGGATGCCGGGCGCGCCGCCCGATCGTGGAGAACCGGTCCGATCGGACCGGCTCCCGACAGTCAGCCCGGGGGCGGGTCGCCGTCGTGGATGAACCGAGGTGTCCGCCGGAGGACCGGCTCGGGGATGTCGATGTAGGTTCGGCCGAGCGGCGACGTCCATCGCAACCTGCCTCCCGACAGCTGCTCGACGCG
Source organism: Microbacterium gilvum (assembly GCF_039543865.1). Taxonomy (NCBI): domain Bacteria; kingdom Bacillati; phylum Actinomycetota; class Actinomycetes; order Micrococcales; family Microbacteriaceae; genus Microbacterium; species Microbacterium gilvum. Next base: position 473,163 of record NZ_BAABKO010000001.1, read on the forward strand.
CCAGGCGGTGGCCTGCTCGAGGGTGTGGTGGCTCTCGCAGAGGCCTTCGAGGTTCACGACGTTCGTGGCGCCGCCATCGCTGTAGGCGATCGTGTGATCGAGATCGACGATGGGCGCGCGGCATCCGGGGAACCGGCAGTGCTCGTCGCGCGCGAAGACGAATCTGCGCTGAGCGGCAGTGGGGAATCGCTGGTCGGCGGTGAGGAGGACGCTCGTGTCGGCGTCGACGAAGAGACAGCTCCACGTGGGGGCGCCGGCCATGACCGCACGCGCGATGTCGAGGGGGAGCGGGCCGTACCCGGCGAGGTGGGCGGGCTCAGCTGCGGCGCCGCCTGGCGACTTCACGGGGATCGTGATGTGCACGGTGCCGCGGATGGCGCCCAGCCCGCCGCGGGTGATGCCGGGGCCGGCCATGGGCGGCGCAGCGAGCAGCAGGTCGCACATGACGTCGGCGCGGAGGTGGGCGAGGGTGCGCGTGTCGTCGGCGTAGAGTTCGGGTCCGCCGGAGTGCCGCGCGGAGCGCACCTGCCGAGCCATCTGATCGAGGCGGTCGATGATCGCGGCGCCCATGACGGAGGGGATGTAGGCGGTGAGCCAGCCCATTCCGTCTTCGTCGGCCTCGAAGGCGACGCGACGACGCTGATGTGCGCTCGCGTGCCGCTCGTCGAGAGGGACAGGGTGGATGGTCTCCGCGATCCTGCGCGCGACGGTCCGGAGGGTGGCCGCCGTCATCGGCTGCTCGGCGAGCTTGTCGAGCACGGCCTGATCGAAGCGCGCGAGTGCGGCACGGTCGTCGCCGAGCGTGTCACCCGCAGCGACGATCGCCTGCGCGTGGGCGGGGGAGAGGAGGCCGATTGCCATCCGCTCCTGAACGCGCGGGAAGCGGGAGAGGAGCACGGCCGCCGCGTTCATCTGCCGCTCCGCGGCGCGACCGGAGATGTTCGTCGCTGCGGCGATCTCCTCGGCGACCGCGCGGTGCGCCCACGAGTTCGACGATGCCCCTGATGCGACCTGTCGTTCATGCTGAGCGTGGGCGATGCCGCCCGCGATCGCGAGGGCGACCTGCCGCCCCGCGTGCGCGTGAGCGATGACGCGGTCGGCGGCGGCGATCGCGTCGACCGCTGCCGCCAGCGCGGCGCGCTCGACGGCGGTCGGGAATCCCGCCTTCTCGAGTTCGTGATCTGCGCCTGCGTCCATGGTTCCATCATGGACGAGGCCACCGACATTCGAAGAGAGATACGATCGTACGGTGACGGACCCGTCTGTGCGCACAATGGATCGTGCCCGACAAGCCCGCTGCCGAGATCGTCATCGATGAGCCGCTCATCCGAGGCCTCCTGCGGGAGCAGGCGCCCGGGCTCGCGCGCGAGCCGCTGCGACACGTCGCGGACGGCTGGGACTGCAGCGTCTGGCGCGTGGGGGAGCGGTTCGCCGTCCGGATGCCGCGGCGAGCGCTGGGGGCTCAGCTCGTCCTGCATGAGCAGCAGCATCTCGGGGCCATCTCGGCACGCCTGGCGCCTCTGCGGATTCCCGATCCTGTCGTCGCGGGGCGTCCGAGCGCGGCGTATCCGTGGCACTGGTCGATCGTGCCGTGGGCGGATGGCACGCCGGGGCTCTCGGTCGCGAGGTCCGATCGCGGCGGCTGGGCTGTGCCGCTCGCGCGGGCGCTGAGACGTCTGCATGTGGTCGCGAAGGGGGAGTTCCCCGTCAACCCGTATCGGGGCGTGCCGTTGCGCGAGCGGGACGCGGCCATCCGAGCCCGCCTTCGTCAGGCGGAGGTCTTCCTCGGCGTGGGCACCGCCCGCAGTCTCTCCGCCGTGTGGCAGGCGGGTGTGGCGGCCGTCGCGTGGACATCCGGGCCCGTACGGATCCACGGCGATCTCCACCCCGGCAACCTCATCGCGGATGGCAGCGCCCTCGTGTCGATCATCGACTTCGGGGATCTCACGGCAGGCGACCCGGCTTACGATCTCGCGGTCGCGTGGCTCGCGTTCGATGCGCGGGGGAGGGCAGCCTTCCAGGCGGAGCTGCAGGGCGTCTACGACGCACCGACGTGGATGCGCGCTCGTGCGTGGGCTGCGGCCGTCGCGCTCATGCTCGTTCTGCAGAGCGACGACGACCCCGACTACCGGAGGCTCGGACGGGAGGTCGTCGCCGAGCTCGTACCGGAGTCCTCGCCGCATTGACGCAGGGCGCGGCGGTGTGGTCGAGTGAACTCCGTGACGGACACGACAGGCGGTTTCAGCGACACGGAGCGCGCCGCGATGAAGCAGCGCGCGGAGGAGCTCCGCGCATCCAAGGGACTCAAGGGCGCGGCGAAGCTCGCCAAGGAGCTGGAGGCGTGCATCGCCGCCATCGACGGGCTCGAGGGCGCGGACGGGGCGATCGCGACCCGCTTCCACGCGATCGTGTCGGAGGAGGCGCCCGACCTCGCCCCGAAGACCTTCTACGGCTTTCCCGCGTACGCGCGCGACGGCAAGGTCGTCACGTTCTACCAGCCCGCCTCGAAGTTCGACACCCGATACGGCACGATCTCATTCGACGAGCCGGCCAACCTCGATGACGGGCCGATGTGGCCAGTCTCGTTCGCGGTCCTGGAGATCACCGACGAGGTCGAGGAGCGCCTGCGCTCCCTCGTCCGCAGCGCCATCTCCTGATCGGCTGGCCGGTACCTCCAGACGGACGCGGCGAGCGTCGTCTCAGCGGACCATCCGCAGTTCGACGGCACCGTCGAGATCCGGATCGGTGAACGTCACGCCGTCTTCTGCGAACCCCCTCCGCTCGTAGAAGCGACGGGCGCCGGTGTTCTCGCGCAGCACCCAGAGCTGGGCCGGCCCCGTCCCGAGGACGCGCTCGAGGAGGGCGGTGCCGGCTCCGCGCCGGTGCGCATCCTCGAGCACGTAGAGGGAGAAGAGATGGAGGTCCCGGACCGGGGCCGCGTTCCTTCGAGCATCGGGATGACCGGATCCGGCCGCGAACGCGAAGCCGACGATCTTCTCTTCGTCCACGACCACGGCGGTGGCGCCGAGTACGGGCTGCGCCGCCAGGATGGCTCGCCACATGTGCTCCCGTCGAGCGAGCGTGTTCCCGTCGAGGACGCGCGACGGAAGCATGGTCGAGTACGTCTCGCGCCAGGAGTCGACGTGGACCGCGGCGATCTGCTCGGCGTCGGCGAGGGTGGCATCGCGCACCCGCAGGGGAGCGGCGGTCATGATCCGGTCTCGGTCAGCCACGCGTCGACGATCCGGCGAAAACCATCCGGCTGCTCCACCCACGGATAGTGACCGCAGTCGTCGATCATCGCCAGCTTCGCGCTGAGCGCGTCGGCGTAGTCGGCGACGGGCTGGACGCCCGTGAGGGCATCACCGTCCCCGCCGACGACGAGCGTGCGGGGGAGCGGCGCAGCAAGGATGCGCTCGACGGCGTCCGCGGGGACGCCGTCGAACCATGCTCGCGCCGCCGCCAGGCTCACGGCGCCGACGCGCGAGTGAGCCTCCTCGACGTCGGTCCAGTGTGCATAGGTCGCGGGCGCCTGGCGGAGGAAGGCGGCTCGGAACTCGCCCTCCGTCTCCGGCTCGTCGTGCTCGAGCGAGCGGAGCGCGTCCCGGACGGCCGGGATGGCGCTGTCGAGCCGGATCGCGTCGCCGTCGTATGGCGACCCCGTCAGCCAGGACGCGGGTGGAGTCACCAGAGCGAGCGAGCGGACGCGATCGGGCTGGCGCGTCGCGGTCGCGAGCGCGAGACGCGTCCCCGCCGAGTGCGCGAGGATGTCGGCGCGCGGCACATCGAGCGCGTCGACCAGCGCGATCACATCGTCGGCGTCCGTCCACCATCCACGGGATCGCCCGCCGCTGAGCGGCGCGCCGCGCGGATGGAGCACGACCATGCGCCGTGCGCGTCCGAGGCCCGCGAGGTCGCCGAGGTACTCCGGACCGCGGCACGGCCCGCCCGGGAGCACGATGATCGGATCGCCCTCGGTCGCCTCGGACTCGGTGACGGCGAAGGGCAGATCCAGCTCGGTGATGCGCACGGACTCCATCCTCCCGCAGGGGACGACCGGCGGTTCGACCTCGCGGGGAGCTCATCGGTCAGAGACGAGTAATCTGACATAATGTGCATTATCAGTATCGAGGGTGCATGGAGCTGCTAGGCGGTCCAGGCCTGCACATGCCGGCGGTCTGCGGGCACGAGCATGGCCGCGAGGCCGGTGTCGAAGGTGGCGAGCACGGCCGAATGGCGCGCCGCGAGATTGACGAGATGCAGATCTGTGACCTGTCGGCGCCCCATCAGCGGACGCGGGTCGATGTGCGGCGCGGCGAGACTCGCGTCGTCGGCGAGAAACGTCCATCCAGGCACGTCGCGCAGCGCCGCCAGCTGTCGCAGCGCCTCCGAACCCGTCACCTCGCGGCCGGTCACCGCGGGCGTCAGCAGCAACCGGACGAGTCCGTTCTCCGTCAGCGGCGTCGTCGCCCATGAATCCACCTCGGCGAAGTGCGAATGTGCCGCTTCATGGTGCACGTGCGCATCCCAGCTGAGTGCGAACAGCACGTTGACGTCGAGCAGTACGGACGTCGCCGCCTCAGTCATCGCGATGTTCTGCCACGAGCTCGTCGGTGACGATGTGATCCCGACTGCCCGACAGAACGGGAAAGCCGCGCGTTCGCGTCGCGGGTACGTCGGATTGCGCGAGGCCGCGGAGCGCGAGATCCGACACGGCGCGACCGAGCGAGATCCCCTCGGCGCGCGCCTTCGACCGCGCGACACTGAGGACCGCGGGGTCGATGTCGAGCGTGGTCCGCATCACCGCATCATATCATCACAAGTCGTCGATCCACCGCTCGAGCTCGCGTGCGCGACGGAACAGCAGAACCGGCGGTCCGCTGCCGTCGTCCACCCACGCCCGCATCGTCCTTCGCTTGCGCTTCCATGAGCGGAAGTGCCAGAGCACGATCGAGTCGCGCGACAGCAGCTGCCGCCACGTCTCGCGGTTCCCGGCGAACAGCTCCTGTCGCGTGATCACGCGATGCAGTGCACGACGTGTGACGCGCTGCAGAGAGAACCACCGCGGATAATCGAGCCCGATCACGAGGTCGGCGAGCGGATGCACGCGGTCCTTCCACGTCGCGTACGCGCTGTCGAACACCCACGCGTCGCCCGCAGCAGCCGACTCCGCCATCGCGATCTGCTCGTCGAGCGGGCGATTCGTCCATCCCGGCAGCCACCCGATCTCGTCGGCGAGCACCACGGGCAGGCCGAGTCGCTCGCCGATCCGGATGGCCGCCGTCGTCTTCCCTGCGCCCGTCACCCCGTAGATCAGGATGCGTCGCGGCGCGCTCACGCGCCGACGTACGCTGCGAGGTGCTCGCCCGTGAGCGTCGACCGCGCCGCGACGAGATCGTGAGGGGTTCCCTCGAACACGATCGTTCCGCCCTCGTGCCCGGCTCCAGGGCCGACGTCGATGATCCAATCGGCGTGCGCCATGACCGCCTGATGGTGCTCGATCACGACCACTGTCTTCCCGCTGTCGACGAGCCGGTCGAGCAGCCCCAGCAGCTGCGCCACATCGGCCAGGTGCAGTCCCGTCGTGGGCTCGTCGAGCACGTACACGTCGCCCTTCTCCCCCATCTGGATGGCCAGCTTGATCCGCTGCCGCTCGCCTCCCGACAGGGTCGACAGCGGCTGGCCGAGTGACAGATACCCGAGCCCCACGTCCTCCAGGCGGCCGAGGATCGACGTCGCGGCCGGGAGCTTCGCATCCCCCTCGGAGAAGAACGCCCGCGCCTCCGCGACCGGCAGGTCGAGCACCTCCGTGATGTCCTTGCCACCCAGCCGGTACTCCAGCACGCCCGCCTGGAACCGCTTGCCGCCGCAGTCCTCGCAGGGCGTCTCGATGGTGTCCATGAAGCCGAGCTCGGTCACGATGACCCCCGAGCCCTTGCACGAGGGGCAGGCGCCCTCCGAGTTCGCGCTGAAGAGCGCCGGCTTCACGGCGTTCGCCTTCGCGAACGCCTTCCGGATGGGCTCGAGCAGGCCGGTGTAGGTCGCCGGATTGCTTCGGCGCGATCCCTTGATCGCGGTCTGGTCGATCGCGACGACGCCCTCGCGTTTCGCGACCGAGCCGTGGATGAGCGAGCTCTTGCCCGACCCCGCGACACCGGTCACGACGGTGAGCACCCCGATCGGGATGTCGACGTCGACATCCCGCAGGTTGTTCGCGGTCGCGCCCCGCACCTCGATCGCCCCCTTCCCCGCCCGCACCGCGGGCTTGAGCGCGGCGCGGTCGTCGAGATGGCGGCCGGTGCGGGTGCCGCTCGCGCGCAGGCCGTCGACCGTGCCTTCGAAGCAGATCTCCCCTCCCCCGCTGCCGGCGCCCGGCCCGAGGTCCACGACGTGGTCGGCGATCGCGATCGCCTCCGGCTTGTGCTCGACGACGAGCACCGTGTTGCCCTTGTCGCGCAGTCGGCGCAGGAGCCCGTTCATGCGCTCGATGTCGTGCGGATGCAGCCCGATCGTGGGCTCGTCGAACACGTAGGTGACGTCGGTCAGGGACGAGCCGAGATGCCGCAGCATCTTGATGCGCTGGGCCTCGCCGCCCGACAGGGTCCCCGACGGGCGCTCCAGACTGAGATAGCCCAGCCCGAGAGTCACGAACGCCTCGAGGTTCGCACGCAGTGCCTCCAGGAGCGGGCCGGCGCCCGGCAGCTCGAGCTCCCGCACCCACGCCGCGAGATCCGTGACCTGCATGCGGCACGCGTCCGCGATGCTCACGCCGTCGATCTTCGAGGAGCGAGCGCCCTCGGTGAGCCGTGTGCCGTTGCACTCCGGGCAGCGCGCGAATGTCGCGACGCGTTCGACGAAGGCGCGGATATGCGGCTGCAGCGCATCGAGGTCCTTCGACAGCATCGACTTCGTGATCTTGGGGATGAGCCCCTCGTACGTCATGTTGATGCCGGCGATCTTGACCTTCGTCACCTCGCCGTAGAGGAACAGCTGCCGCTGCTTCTCCGAGAACGCGGCGATCGGCTTGTCTGCCGGATAGAACCCGGACTGCGAGAAGCCCTTCACCATCCACCCGTCGGCCGTGTAGCCCGGCACCATGATCGCGCCCTCGTCGAGCGACTTCGACTCGTCGACCACCTGGGCGAGGTCGATGTCGGACACCGAGCCGCGTCCCTCGCAGCGCGGGCACATCCCGCCGAGGTAGACGACGTCCTTGACGACCTTCTTCTCGCCGCTGGCCGACGTCATCACGCCCGACGCCTTCTGCGTCGGGATGTTGAACGAGAACGCCGTCGGCCCGCCGATGTACGGCCGCCCCAGCTTGCTGAAGAGGATCCGCAGCATCGCGTTCGCATCCGTCACCGTCCCGACGGTCGACCGGGGGTTCGCCCCCAGCCGCTCCTGGTCGACGATGATCGCCGTCGTGAGGCCCTCCAGGACGTCCACGTCGGGCCGCGGCACCGACGGCATGAACCCCTGCACGAACGCGCTGTAGGTCTCGTCGATCATCCGCCGCGACTCCGCGGCGATGGTGTCGAAGACGAGGGAGCTCTTCCCCGATCCCGACACCCCGGTGAAGACGGTGAGCCGGCGCTTGGGGATCTCGACGCTGACGTCCTTGAGATTGTTCTCGCGGGCACCCTGCACGCGGATGGTGTCGTGCAGATCGGCGATGCGGGCGTCGTCGGTCATGAGGCGGTTCTCCAGGTCGGGGCGGGCGGGTCGGCGGGGATGCCGGTCAATGCTGCTGCAGGCGCAGCAGGTTCCCGGACGGATCGCGGAAGGCCGCGTCGCGGACGCCGTAGGGCTGGTCGATCGGCTCCTGCACGACCTCGGCGCCGGTGGCCTCGAGCGACGCGAACGCGGCGTCCACGTCTGCCGTCGCGAGCACGAGGCTCGCGAAGGTCCCCTTCGCCATCATCTCGAGCACGGTCTCCCGCTCGGTCGCCGTGATCCCCGTCTCGGCGGCGGGCGGGTAGAGGACGATGTTCACCTCCGGCTGGTCGGCGGGGCCGACGGTGATCCATCGCAGTCCCTCGTATCCGACGTCGTTCCTCACCTCCCAGCCGAGGGCGTCGCGGTAGAACGCGATCGCCGCCTCGGGATCGGTCTGCGGGAGGAAGCTGGAGTGGATGCGGATGCTCATGCCGGTCACGCTATCCGCAGGGCAGACGCGCGCGCTTCTCGATTCCTGATCGGTCGCAGCGCATGCTTCGACAGCGCCGTCGGAACGCCGGCGAGCTCGTCGCGGGCCGACGCGCGATACGCGCGCGGAGCCATCCCGACGAGCTCGGAGAACCGCGTGCTGAATGTGCCGAGCGATCCGCAGCCGACCGCGAAGCACACCTCCGTCACCGAGAGGTCGCCGCGACGCAGCAGAGCCATCGCCCGCTCGATGCGACGCGTCATGAGATAGGAGTACGGCGTCTCGTCGTACGCGGCGCGGAACCGTCTGCTGAGGTGCCCCGCCGACATCCCGACACCCCGTGCGAGCTTCTCGACGTCGAGGGGTTCCGCGTACTCGCGGTCGATCCGGTCGTGCACACGACGGAGGAGCACGAGCTCCCGCAGGCGGTCGGAGGTGTCGGATGGACCGGTCACCCGAGCGATTCTGCCACGCCGGCCGCCTCTCGGCCGTAGACCAGATGCGTCACGAGCGGTGTCGCCCGTGCGCTCACCGGGACGAGCCGGAACTCCGTGACCCCGTCGAGCAGCCGCTCCCCCGAACCGAGCAGGACCGGCGCGACATGCAGCCTCAGCTCGTCGACGAGATCGTCCTCGAGGAACTGCGCGATCGTCGCCGCGCCGCCGGCGATGGCGACGTCGCCGCCATCCGCCGCCGCCCGCGCCCGGGCGAGCGCATCCGTGATCCCCGACGTCGCGAAGTGGAAGGTCGTGCCGCCGTCCCGCGGGAGGTCGGGACGCTCATGATGCGTGAGGACGAAGACGGGGCCGTGGTACGGCGGGTCGTCGCCCCACCATCCGGTCCACGATGCGTCCGGCCATGGCCCCCGCACGGGGCCGAACATGTTGCGACCCATGATGAACGCGCGAGCCGCCACGATGGCGTCGCGCTCGCGCCGGTGCTCGTCGCCTTCCGCGAACTGCCACCGGTGCAGGTCCTCTCCCCCGCGCCCGAGAGGATGCTCGAGGCTCTGCTCCGGCCCGGCGACGAAGCCGTCCAACGACACGGTGACATCGCATACGACACGGCTCATCACGACTCCTCGCATCCGCTGCGGCACGTCCTCCGACGCTAAGGGGCGGTCCGCGGCGGCGCAAGGCGCGTCGGCGGATCGGTAGGTTGGAGGGGTGGTGGAGACAGACCGGGGCGCAGCCGCATGATCGACGTGCTCACGGGGTTCGCCGTCGTGGCCGTCGCCATCCTCACGGGCTACATCGTCGGGCGGATCGATCTGCTCGGACCGCAGGGCCGCTACGTGCTCAGCCGGCTGTGCTTCTTCGTCCTCAACCCGTTCCTGCTCTTCAGCGTGCTGTCCGAGTCCGACCTCTCGGTGCTGTTCTCGTCGCTGCTGCCCGCATCGGCGATCACGGCCGCGATCGTCTTCGTCGTGTTCGGCCTCGTCGCGCGGCTCGCGTGGCGCCGGAGCTGGGCGCAGACGACCGTCGGCGCGCTGGGCGCCGGCTACGTCAACGGCAACAACATCGGCATCCCGATCGCGACCTACGTCCTCGGCAACGGCGCTCTCGCCGCGCCGATCCTCCTCTTCCAGCTGCTCGTCATCACGCCCGTCGTCCTCGCCATCCTCGACGCCTCGACGACGAGCGATGCCTCGTTCGGGCGCATCATGCGGCGGACGCTCCGCAACCCCATGATCATCGGCGCCCTCCTCGGCGTGCTCGTGGCCGCATTCGACCTCGACCTGCCGGCGATCGTGATGGAGCCCGTCCACCTCCTCGCAGGCGGCTCGGTCCCCGTGCTCCTCGTGAGCTTCGGCATGTCGCTCTACGGTCAGCGCGTGCTCACGCAGGCCGGGACGCGCCGCGACATCCTCCTCGCGACCGCCCTCAAGCTCCTCGCGATGCCCGTCGTCGCCTGGGCGCTGGGCGCGTTCGCCTTCCGCCTCGAGGGGCATGCGCTGCTCGCCGTCGTCGTGCTGGCCGCCCTCCCCAGCGCGCAGAACGTCTTCAACTACGCGCAGCGGTACGGCACGGGCGAGGTGGTCGCACGCGACATCGTCTTCCTCACGACCCTCGGATGCCTGCCCGTGCTGTTCGGCTGCGCTCTCCTTCTCGGGTGACGGCGTCCCGGACGAGAGCTTCTCCGGTGAGGCGCCGACGGTCGCGCCAGGCGATGCCCCGGTCCACGGCCATCCCGACGAGCACTGCGGCGCCCGCGCCGATGAGCGCGCCGAGCAGCGGCTGGTCCCGAAGCCACGACCCCGCGAGCACGCCGATCCCGACCGAGTACGCCGCCCAGGCGAGGGCGGCGAGGCCCGCCAGCGGCAGGAACCGCCGCACCGGGTAGCGTGTGGCGCCGGCCGTGAGGTTGACCGCGACGCGGCCGACGGGGATGTACCGCGCGATGAGGATGAGCGACGCTCCCCTCCTCGCGAGGCCGTCCTGCGCCCACGCGACGGCTCGTCGCACCCGCGACGCCCGCATCCACCGGAAGCGCTCCGTCCCGATCCCCCGGCCGACGGCGTACGTCAGGGCATCGCCCGCGAACGCGCCCGCCGCGGCGACGAGCGCGACCAGCCAGGGCAGCGGCGTGCCGGCGGACGCGCCGACCGCCGCAGCCGACACGACGATCGTCTCGCTCGGCACCGGCGGGAAGACCCCGTCGACCGCCGTCGCGGCGAAGGTCACCGCGTACACCCACGGCGAGGCGGCCGCGGCGAGCAGGACGGCGTTGACGGAGGCCAGGAGCGCGAGCATGCTCCCACGCTAGGAAGCCCCGGGCCCTCCGGCGTCGGCCGCAGGTCGCGGGGACATCCTCCCCGAGGATGATCCGCTCAGGCGGTCGTGCCGAAGCCGCTCGTGTCGCCCACGATGCGCTCGTTGTCGGCGGGTACGGGGTCGACGATCGCCTGCGCGATCTCGGCCGCGAACTCCGACACGTTGTAGAGCCGCCCGGCCTCCTCGCGCCGCGCCGCGATCGCGCCCGGGTTCACGCGCTCCAGGAGCGTCGCGGTGATCGTGCCCTCGATCATGTCGCCGGACACGACGACGAACTCGACGCCCTTGTCCGCGAGCGCCGGGATGCGCTCGCGGAGGGCGTCCTCCCCGGCGCGCTTCGACAGCGCGACAGGCTCGTAGGCGTCCATCGTCGGCGTGGTCCGGATGAAGTGCGCCTGGTGGCTCGTCACGAAGACGACGCGTCCCCCCTCGGGGATGATCTCGAGCGCGGTCTCCAGCACGTCCACCTGCGCATCGCGGTTGAGGCGCAGGGCGTAGTCCTCGCCGAGACCGGTCTCCATGCCGCCGGACGCGTTCAGCACGAGGACGTCGAGAGAGCCGAACTCCTCCTTGACGGCCTCGACCATCGCGGCGACGGAGCCGTGGTCGGTGAGGTCGGCGCCGACGACGAGGGCGCGCACGCCGAGCTCCCGGACCTCGGCGGCGAGCTTCTCCGCACGCGGCGCCTTGTTGCGGAAGTTGATGACCACATCGGCGCCCGCCTGGGCGACGTAGCGGACGGTGTCCGCTCCGATTCCGCGCGACGAGCCGGTGACCAGCACGGTCTTCCCGGCGAGGGATCCAGGGGCGAGGGGCTGCGACACGATGACTCCGAAGCGTGGGGACGGGAACCGTCCGACCCTACCAAGGAGGGCGCTCCCCCACGGCATGCCCGCCCGGCCCGACGACGGGCCGCGTGATAGGTTCCGAGCAGGATATCGCGCCGGGAGGGGCCGTCATGGAGGCGATCGAGCAGTACGCGTGGATCGGATGGCTGGCGATCATCGCCGTCTTCCTCGTCATCGAGATGGTGTCCGGTGAGTTGACGTTCCTCATGCTCGGCGTCGGGGGCGCCTTCGGCCTGGGAGCCGGCCTCGTCGGCGCCCCGATCTGGCTGCAGGTGATCGTCGCGGCGGCGGCGGCCGTCGCCCTGCTGGTGTTCGTGCGCCCGCCGCTCCTGCGCCGGCTCCGCCGGGGGGCGGACGACCGCGCGTTCAACGTCGACGCGCTCATCGGGCTCGCCGGCGTCGTCACGGAGACCGTCACCGCGATGTCGGGGCGCGTGAAGCTCGCCAACGGCGACTCCTGGAGCGCCCGTGTGCGCGGCGACCGCCCGCTCGCGCCGCAGACCCCCATCCGCGTCGAGTCCATCCAGGGCGCGACCGCATTCGTCACGACCCGCTCGACGGAGGAGAACTGAGAGATGGACGAACCCAGCAACATCGTCGGGACAGTGCTGACGTGGATCCTCGTCGCGGCGGTCGTGATCTTCGTGGTCACGATCCTCGTCCGCTCGATCCGCATCGTCCCGCAGAGCGACTCGATCATCGTCGAGCGGCTCGGCAAGTACCACCGCACGCTCTACGGCGGTCCGCACCTCATCGTGCCGTTCATCGACAGGGCCCGCACGCGCGTCGACCTGCGCGAGCAGGTCGTGACCTTCCCGCCGCAGCAGGTGATCACCGAGGACAACCTGTCGGTCGCCGTCGACACCGTGGTGTACTTCCGCGTCACCGACCCCCGCTCGGCGACCTACGAGATCGCCAACTACCTCGGCGCCGTCGAGCAGCTCACGATCACCACGCTCCGCAACGTCGTCGGCAGCCTCAACCTCGAGGAGGCGCTCGTCAGCCGCGACGTCATCAACGGCAAGCTCAGCGCCGTCCTCGACGAGGCGACCGGCCAGTGGGGCATCAAGGTGAGCCGCGTCGAGCTCAAGGCGATCGACCCGCCCGTCACCCTCCAGGACGCCATGGAGAAGCAGATGCGCGCCGAGCGCGATCGCCGCGCGGCCATCCTCACGGCGGAGGGGCAGAAGCAGTCCCAGGTGCTCGTCGCGGAGGGTGCGCGACAGGCGGCGATCCTGCAGGCGGAGGGCGACAAGCAGGCGCAGGTGCTCCGAGCGCAGGGCGAGTCGGAGGCGATCACGACGGTGTTCCACGCGATCCACGCGGGGAACCCCGACGAGAAGCTCCTCGCCTACCAGTACCTCCAGACCCTGCCCAAGATCGCCGAGGGCGAGGCGAGCAAGCTGTGGATCATCCCGAGCGAGCTGACGGAGGCGCTCAAGGGCATCTCCGGCGGCTTCGCCGGACGTCTCGGCGGCCTCGGCGGGAGCTCCGCTCCCCCGCAGGCGTGACGCACCCGTACCTGACGGGCGCACGGCGGCCACGCGTGCTCGCGCACCGCGGGCTCGTGACGCCGGAGATGGCGGCGGACGGGGTCGCCGAGAACTCGATCGCCGCGATCGCCGCCGCGCATGCGGCCGGCGTCGAGTACGTCGAGTCGGACTGCCACGCCACGGCGGACGGCGAGATCGTCCTCTTCCACGACGACACGCTCGAGCGGGTCACGGGCGATCCCCGTCCGATCTCCCAGGTCGGATGGCGGGAGCTCGCCGACCTGATGGCACCTCGCGGCGGTCTCGCCGTGCTGTCGGACACGCTGCGCGACTTCCCGGCGGTGCGCTTCAACATCGACGTGAAGGCCGACGCCGCCGCGCGGCGCGCGGGCGAGATCGTCGCGGACCACGCCGATCGCGTGCTGCTCACGTCGTTCGACGACGGCCGTCGGATGGCCGCGCTCGCGGCCGCCGGCGGCGAGCCGGCGACGAGCGCGGGATCATCGCTGATCGCCCGGATCGTCGGCGCTGCGGCGGTCGGACTGCGCGGGCGGGCCGACCGTCTCCTGCGCACCGTCGACGCCCTGCAGATCCCCGAACGGCGGGGTCCCGTCCCCGTCGTCACGGCGCGGCTCATCCGCTGGGCGCACGATGCGGGCGTAGAGATCCATGTCTGGACCGTGAACGACACCGGACGGATGCGCGCGCTCGTGGACCGCGGCGTCGACGGCGTCGTGACCGACCGCGCCGACGCCGCTCTCGCGGTGTTCCCCGCGTGATCACGGCGGGGCCCTGGGCAACGCCTGGGAATACCCCATCGGCGCGCGACGGTTCGGATGATCCGCACAGCCGGACGCGTTAGAACTGGTGACCGACGAGAGGACTTGAATCATGGCAGATCGCAGCCTTCGTGGTATCCGGCTCGGCGCCCAGAGTCTTCAGAGCGAAGAGGGCGTCGTCTTCATGGAGCGCAAGGAGCACGTCTACGTGTGCTCCTCGTGCGAGCGCGAGACGACCCTCATGTTCGCCGCGGACGCCGAGGCTCCCGAGACCTGGGAGTGCCGCACGTGCGGCGGAGAGGCGCTCCTGAAGCTCGACAAGGGCACGGTGGAGGTCGACCACTCCGGCGACAAGGCCGCCCGCACCCACTGGGACATGCTGCTCGAGCGGCGCTCGATCGAGGAGCTCGAGGAGATCCTCGCCGAGCGGCTCGCGTTCATCCGCGACCGCCGCGGAGCGGGCGCGGACCCGACCCGCAAGAGCGCCTGAGACCACGCGCACGCGACGACGCCGGCCCCCCTGGGGCCGGCGTCGTCGCGTTGCCGGGGAGCGTCTCGTTGTCAGGGCGGGGTCGTCGCGACCACTAGGCTGAGAGCATGGCGAAGACTGTGGATCGTGCTGTCGGGATCGACATCGGCGGCACGGGGATGAAGGCCGGCATCGTCGACCTCGTCGAGGGGACGATGCTGAGCGAGCGGGTGCGCATCGACACCCCCAAGGGGGCGCACCCGAAGGACGTGCTGAAGACGGCGCACGACCTCCTGGAGCTGCTCGGGCAGGACGCGGCGGGGCTGCCGCTCGGCGTCTGCTTCCCCGCGATCGTGAAGGCGGGTCGCACGCTCTCGGCGGCCAACATCTCCGACGAGTGGATCGACTTCGAGGCGGAGGCGTTCTTCCAGGACGGTCTCGGGCGCGACATCCATTTCGTCAACGACGCCGACGCGGCCGGGCTCTCGGAGGCTCGATTCGGTGCCGCGAAGGGCCAGAAGGGCCTGACGATCCTCACGACGCTCGGAACCGGCATCGGCTCGGCGTTCATCTACGACGGCGTGCTCATCCCCAACACCGAGCTCGGCCACCTGATCTGGAAGGGCGAGTCGATCGAGCGCTACGCCGCGGCGACCGCGCGCGAGCGCGAGGACCTCTCGTGGGAGAAGTGGGGCCACCGCCTCAACAAGTTCTACGCGCACGTCGAGTTCCTGTTCTCCCCCGACCTCCTCGTCGTGGGCGGCGGCGTGTCGAAGAACCCCGAGAAGTTCATGCCGTACATCACGACGCGCGCGAAGATGGTGACCGCGGTGCACCGCAACAACGCCGGCATCATCGGCGCGGCCTCGCTCGCCGCAGTCTGACCATCTCACGGCGAAGGCCCCGGCATGTGCCGGGGCCTTCGCCGTCTCCGGACGCTCGTCTCGGGATCGTCGTGGGCGAATGGGCCGGCCTGTACGCCGGGTTCTGTTCCGGGGCTCGCGCCCCTTCGACGGCCATCTCTCTCGGCGACGCGTTGCCGCGCCGCTCCAGCGACCTACCCGAGGACTCGGCGGGCCGCGTCATCATCCTCTGTCTGGTCTTGCTCCGGGCGAGGTTTACCGAGCGGGCCGTGTCGCCACGGCCCCTGGTGGTCTCTTACACCGCCGTTTCACCCTTACCGGGACGGATCCCGGCGGTCTGCTTTCTGTGGCACTGTCTCGCGGATCGCTCCGGGTGGGTGTTACCCACCGCCCTGCCCTGCGGAGCCCGGACGTTCCTCGGCGCGCGACGGCGGACCGTGCGCGACGCGGCCGTCCGGCCGACCCATTCGCCCTCCCATTCTACGGGGTGGCGTCACTTGGCCGCGTCGACGTCGATGCGCACGTCGAGGGGGAAGTCGATCGGGAACGCGCCGAACAGCAGCCGTCCGGCCGTGGTGGCGGCGGCGCGGACGGCCGCCGCCGCCTCGTCGGCGTGCTCCTCCGGGGTGTGCACGAGCACCTCGTCATGCAGGAAGAACGCCAGATGCGGGCGCCGATCGAACCAGGGCCCCGAGGTGGTCGCCTGCCTGCCGTCCGTCGGAGGGATGGCGGCGAGACGGAGCCGGAGGTCGGCGAGCCACGCGAGAGACCACTCCGCCGCCGTCCCCTGCACGACGAAGTTGCGCGTGAAGCGACCGCGGTCTCTGGCCGCACGCCGCGCTCGCGCCGCCTCGCCCTCTCCGGCTTCGACTCCGCTCGCGAGCCGCTGCGCGGCGTCCCACTCGCTGCTCGCCGCGGGCGACGTCCGTCCGAGCCAGGTGCGGACCACGCCGCCGTCCTCCCCCGTCTGCGCCGCCGCGTCGACGAGGGCCATGGCGCGCGGGAACACCGTGCGCAGCCGCGGCACGAGCCTGCCCGCATCGCCCGTCGTCGCGCCGTACATCGCGCCGAGCACGGCGACCTTCGCCTCCGCGCGCGTGGGCACCGCGCCGCTGGCGACGATGCCCGCGTACAGATCGGCTCCCGCGGCAGCCTGCGCCATGCGCTCGTCCCTCGCCATGGCGGCGAGCACGCGGGGCTCCAGCTGGGCCACGTCGGCGGACACGATCCGCCATCCCTCATCGGCCCTGACCGCGGGGCGCAGGGCACGCGGGATCTGCAGCGCGCCCCCGCCGGAGGACGCCCACCTTCCCGTCACGACACCGCCCGGGACGTAGACGGGACGGAACCGCCCGTCGCGCACCCACTCGTCGATCCACGACCACCCGTTCGCCGTCAGCAGGCGCGCCATCCGCTTGTACGCGAGGAGCGGCTCGACGACCGGATGATCGTGCTCTGCGAGCTCCCAGCGGCTCGTCGACTCCACGCGGATGCCTGCCGTGCGGAGCGCGCGCAGGAGCTTGGGAGGCGAGTCGATGCTCAGCCGCGGGTCGTCGAGGGCGTCGCGTACGCGCGCCGCGGCCGCCTCCATCCGCGCAGGAAGACCGCCCGCTCGCCGCGCGCCGAGCGTGTCGATGAGGATGGCCTCGTGCCGGGCGACGTCCCACGGGAGCCCCGCTGCGCGCATCTCGCACGCGACGAGCGCGCCGGCGGACTCCGCGGCGACGAGGAGGCGCAGTCGGCCGTCCGGCGACCCGTCGAGTGCGGCGCGCTGGCGCTCGTGCTCGGCGGCGACGTCGTCGGGTCCGTCGAGCGGGTCCGCCTGCGTCTCCCACTCGAACAGCGCGTCGGCCGCCTGCCGATCGGCCGTCGGCGTCGTCGCGCGATCCCATCCGGGCGCGTCGTCCCACGCGGCGGCGCGCGGCGCCGCGAGCCGCAGGATGCGTCGGGCGAGCCTCAGATCATGGCAGCGCTCCACCCGTACCCCCTCCGCGAGGAGCCGCGGGTACCACGTGGTCGTGTCGGACCACACCCAGCGCGGGTGATCGCGCCGCTCCACCGCGGCGATCCACGCGGCGAGGCTCGCCGCCGACAGCGTCGTCGTCTCCCCCGCGCGCGTCGCGACGACGTCGGTGCCGGAGGCGGCGAGGAGCAGGGTGTCGCGACCGCCGTCGCTCATGCCGCGCGCCGGGGCGCGCCCGTCACAGGCCGGACTCCTCCGTGCGCACGAGGAGCGCCCCGCACTCGGGGCACGTCGCGACGACGTCGTCGGGCACCGCCCGCAGCTCCTGCAGGTCGCTCGGGGACAGCAGCACGTTGCACGCGCCGCACGTTCCGCGCGTGAACAGCCCGGCGGCCACCCCACCGCGGGCGGCGAGGCGCTCGTAAGCCGCGACGAGCGGCTCCGGCACGCGGACGGCGACAGCCTCGCGGTCGCGCCCGAGCGCCGTGATCTCGCCCGCGGCGTTCTCGACGTGGGTCCGGCCCTCCGCCGACAGCCGCTGCCCCTCCGCCGTCGTCTCCGCGAGGAGCGCCTCCTGCTCGGCGACGGCGGCCTCGGCCGACTCGAGCCGCTCCATGAGCTCGAGCTCGGTGTCCTCGAGGTCGCTCAGGCGCGTCGTGAGCGCGGCGATCTCCCGCTCCAGCGCCTGCGCGTCCTTCGCGCTCGCCGACGTCTCCAAGCGCGCCCGATCCCGGTCGCGGCGCTGCGCGGCGACCGACGCATCGCCCTCGACCCTGGCGAGCTCCGCGCGCAGCTCGTCGCGCACCCCCGCGCGCACGGCGAGCTCCCCGCTCTGCACGCCGCGCTGTGCGACGAGCTCCTGGACGCGCGCGGCCTGAGGCGGGTTGCGGCGTGCGTTCTCGGCGCGGCGCAGCCGCCGGTCGATGTCGGCGAGCTCGAGCAGGAGGCGCTGGTCGGCGGGTGCGGCGTTCACGCCACCAGACTACGGTCGGAGCCCGACATCGTGTGCGCCTAGAATCGACGCGAGGGCCTTTAGCTCAGCTGGTAGAGCGCCACGTTTACACCGTGGATGTCGTCGGTTCGATCCCGGCAGGGCCCACCGCGTGCTTCTGCCATGGCGCCGATGGCGGGTGCTCCGGCTGCGTGACCGAGCACGGGCGTTCCGATCAGCGTGACCGGCACCCTCGCTACCCCTGCGTCGCCTGCGCGTCAACCCGCAGCGTTCCGGCCGCCGCCCGTCCTACGGTGGACCACCACCACACGGAAGGAGCGATCGATGTCGAACGCCTACCCCGCCCCCATCCCGCCCGTCCCGCCGCCCTCCCAGGACGGCGCCGCCGACGACGACGTGCCGCTCGTCGAGGTCGACGGCGACGAGGTCGTCGACCCGGACGCGAACGACGATCTCATCGACAGCGCGGAGGCCGACCGCGTCGCGGCGGGCGCCGACGACTGAGCGGCGCGCGGCGCCGTCGGGGCCGCTCCGGAGCCTCCGGAGCGGCCCCGACGGGTTCAGCCGAGCAGCTCGACGACATCGCCGACGCGGATGCGGCCGCCCTCCTCGACCGGCAGGAGGAGGATCCCGAGCGTCGGCTCGTCGTGTCCGAAGACGCGCGTCAGCGTCTTCAGGACCGGGGCGTCCCGCTCCCCCGTATCGGGATCGGCGTGGGTCGCGAGGCAGCGGCCGATCGGCTTCTCGACGGAGAAGGCCACGTCGCCGATCCGCACCCGACCCCGCCAGCCCAGCTCGTCCCACGCCGGGAGCCCGTCGACGACGATGTTCGAGCGGAACCGGCGGTCGTCCACGGACGCGCCGGTGATCGCGGCGTCCACGGCCTCGACGGAGCCGCGGCCGTGGAGGGAGACGAATCCCCGCGCGCGGTCCTGGAATCGCGAGCCCGCACCGTCGCCGACGACCGCGAGGGGGAGGCGGCCCGCCCTGTCGAGCCGCCTGCCGTCGGGCGTCGACCGCATGAACTCCGTCACCGCATCGGCGATCGCGCGACGCCCCGCGTCGTCGATCCCCGCATCGACGAGCACGGCGCCCTCCGCAGAGATCGTCACGCGGCGGGCGGCGTGGTCGTAGGCGAGGTCGAGACGCGCGAGCGATGGGAAGTCCATGAGCGCGAGTCCGCGGGACTTCGGCCAGTGGTCGAGGCCGTCGCGTTCCTCCGGCTCTGCCGCATCGGCGAATCGGATGGCGAGCACGCGGTCGCCCGCGACGCGTCCGTCGTCCTGCACGACGAGGTTGTCGACGGCCTCGGGGGTGAACCCCTTGACCGGATGGCGGAACAGTGCGGCGACATGGACCATGCGCCCTATCCTCCCGGATCGCCTGCGCGAGCCCCGCCTGCCCTGGTCCCCGTCCGAGCCGATCGCCTTGTCGCACCGTGTGGGATAGCGCTTACCCATCCGGGTGCGGCCGACCGTCCGATGTGCCGTCGCCCGTCGCGGAAGGGCTAGGCTGTGTCCGATACGCGTGCGGCGACCCGACCGGGCTCCCGCGTGCCTCGATCCGTTTCCGCGGCACGATCTGCCCGCCAGACGAAAGGTCACCTGTGGCTGTTCACGACCAGGATCCGTACTCGCAGGGAGCGCACGACAGCGACCCGGAGGAGACCAGCGAGTGGCAGCAGTCCCTCGACGAGCTGGTCGACTCGAAGGGGCACCAGCGCGGCCGCGAGGTCATGCTGAGCCTGCTGAAGCGCTCGAAGGAGCTCCGTCTCGGCGTGCCCATGGTGCCGACGACCGACTACGTCAACACGATCGCGCCGGAGGACGAGCCCGCATTCCCGGGTGACGAGGAGCTCGAGCGCCGCTACCGCCACTGGATCCGCTGGAACGCGGCCATCACGGTGCACCGTGCGCAGCGACCCGGGATCGGCGTCGGCGGGCACATCTCGACCTACGCCTCGGCGGCGTCGCTCTACGAGGTCGGCTTCAACCACTTCTTCCGCGGGCAGGACCACGCCTCCGGCGGCGACCAGATCTTCTACCAGGGCCACGCCTCCCCCGGCGCATACGCCCGCGGCTTCCTGGAGGGACGCCTCACCGAGCAGCAGCTCGACGCGTTCCGCCAGGAGAAGTCGGGCGCGCCCAACGGCGTCCCCTCGTATCCGCACCCGCGCATGATGCGCGACTTCTGGCAGTTCCCGACCGTGTCGATGGGCCTCGGGCCCATCAACGCGATCTACCAGGCGATGACGAACAAGTACCTCGCCAACCGCGGCATCAAGGACGTCGCCGACTCCCACGTCTGGGCCTTCCTCGGCGACGGCGAGATGGACGAGGTCGAGTCGCGCGGCCAGCTGCAGGTCGCCGCGAACGAGGGCCTCGACAACCTCACGTTCGTCATCAACTGCAACCTGCAGCGTCTCGACGGCCCCGTGCGCGGCAACGGCAAGATCGTCCAGGAGCTGGAGAGCTTCTTCCGCGGAGCCGGTTGGAACGTCATCAAGGTCATCTGGGGCCGCGAGTGGGACGACCTGCTGCAGCGCGACGAGTCCGGCGCCCTCCTGAACCTGATGAACGTCACCCCCGACGGCGACTTCCAGACGTTCAAGGCCGAGTCGGGCTCGTACGTGCGAGACAACTTCTTCGGTCGCGACCCGCGTGCGCTCGACCTCGTCAAGGACTACTCCGACGACCAGATCTGGCACCTCCGCCGCGGCGGCCACGACTACCGCAAGGTCTACGCGGCCTACAAGGCGGCCATGGAGCACAAGGGCCAGCCGACCGTCATCCTCGCGAAGACCGTCAAGGGCTACGGGCTCGGCCCCCACTTCGAGGGCCGCAACGCGACCCACCAGATGAAGAAGATGACGCTCGACGACCTCAAGCTCTTCCGCGACACCATGCACATCCCGGTGTCCGACGCGCAGCTCGAGGCCGACCCCTACCGGCCGCCGTACTACCACCCGGGCGCGCAGGACGAGACCATCCAGTACATGCTCGAGCGCCGCCGCACGCTCGGCGGCTTCCTCCCCGAGCGCCGCAGCACGCACGTCGGGCTGTCGCTCCCCGAGGACAAGGACTACGGCTTCCCGAAGAAGGGGTCGGGCAACCAGGAGGTCGCCACGACGATGGCGTTCGTCCGCATGCTCAAGGACCTCATGCGGGTCAAGGGATTCGGCGACCGCATCGTGCCGATCATCCCCGACGAGGCCCGGACGTTCGGAATGGACTCGTACTTCCCCTCGGCGAAGATCTACAACCCGAACGGCCAGAACTACACCTCGGTCGACCGCGAGCTTCTCCTGGCGTACAAGGAGAGCCCGCAGGGGCAGATCATGCACGTCGGCATCAACGAGGCCGGCGCCGCAGCCGCGTTCACGGCGACGGGCACGTCGTACGCCACGCACGGCCAGCCGCTCATCCCGGTCTACATCTTCTACTCGATGTTCGGGTACCAGCGAACGGGCGACGCGTTCTGGGCGGCGGGCGACCAGCTCGCGCGCGGATTCATCATCGGCGCGACCGCCGGCCGCACGACCCTGACGGGCGAGGGAACGCAGCACGCCGACGGCCACTCGCCGCTGCTCGCGTCGACCAACCCCGCCACCCTGACGTACGACCCTGCGTACGGCTACGAGGTATCGCACATCGTCCAGGCGGGCATCGAGCGGATGTACGGGGGCACGCACCCCGACCCCGACGTCATGTACTACCTGACGGTGTACAACGAGCCGTTCCGCCAGCCCGCGGAGCCTTCGGACGTCGACGTCGAGGGCATCCTCAAGGGCATCCACCGGGTCTCGACCGGCCAGGGTGACGGGCCGCGCGTGCAGCTGCTCGCGTCGGGCGTCGGCGTGCCGTGGGCGCTCGAGGCCCAGGAGCTCCTGAAGAGCGACTGGGGCGTCGTCGCCGACGTGTGGTCGGTGACGTCGTGGTCGGAGCTGCGCCGCGATGGCCTCGCCGCCGACGAGCACAACTTCCTCCACCCCGAGGAGGCGCCCCAGGTCGCCTACCTCACGCAGAAGCTCCAGGGCGCGGTGGGTCCCTTCATCGCGACGAGCGACTTCATGCACGCCGTGCAGGACCAGATCCGGCAGTGGATCCCCGGCCCGTACTACACGCTCGGGGCCGACGGCTTCGGCTTCGCCGACACGCGCGCGGCGGCCCGCCGCTTCTTCAAGATCGACGGACCCTCCATGGTCGTCCGCGCCCTGCAGTCGCTCGCCGACCAGAACGTCGTCGATCGCGCCCTGGTCGGCCAGGCGATCGAGAAGTACCGGCTGCACGACGTCAACGCCGGCACCTCCGGAAACCCCGGCGGAGACGCCTGAGCGGCGTGACCGGCTCGACAGACGGCGGGGCCCCCGACACCGGGGGCCCCGCCGTCGTGCCGTCAGCGGACAGCACGACAGGGAGGACGACGATGGACAAGACGGCTACGCTGGCGTGGCTGCGCCGGATCTCGGGCGACGTCGCGACCGCCGTGCTGCAGCGGCTCGAGGAGACGCTGCCCTGGTACACCGAGATGCCGCCGGGGCGCCGCTCGGCCGTCGGGCTCGTCGCGCAGGCCGGCATCAGCTCGTTCATCTCCTGGTACGAGGACCCGACGAGCACGCCGTCCATCGCTGCCGACATCTTCGACGCCGCGCCGCGCGAGCTCCTCCGAAGTGTGAGCCTTCAGCAGACGCTGCAGCTCGTCCGGGTGACGGTCGACGTCATGGAGGAGCGTGTGCGCGGGCGCGGCGACCACCTCGGCGAGGCCATCCTGCTGTATTCGCGCGAAGTCGCGTTCACGGCGGCCGACGTCTATGCGCGCGCGGCCGAGTCCCGAGGCCTGTGGGACGCACGCCTCGAGGCGCTCGTGGTCGACTCCATCCTCACGGGCGAGACCGACGAGGAGCTTCCGAGCCGCATCGCGGCCCTCGGATGGCACGGGCACGGCGAGGTGTGCGTGCTCGTCGGCACCACCCCTCCCCTCTTCGACGTCGACCAGGTGCGTCGGATGGCCCGCAAGCTCGGCGTCGACGTGCTGATCGGCGTGCAGGGCTCGCGTCTCGTGCTCGTGCTCGGACGCGCCCTCGACCCCGCCAAGGAGAGCGCGGTGCCCGCGCCCGTCCCGAGCTTCGGCGAGATCGCCGAGGCGCTGGAGCCGTTCTTCGGCACGGGGCACCTCGTGCTGGGCCCGACGGTGCCCGCGCTCGTGGACGCCTCGCGCAGCGCCAGGGCCGCTCTCGCGGGCTTCGCCGTGGCGCGGGCCTGGCGACACGCGCCACGGCCGGTGGAAGCCGACGACCTCCTCCCGGAGCGCGCGCTCGCGGGCGACGCCCTCGCCAAGCACACCCTCATCGAGCGGATCTTCCGCCCCCTCGAGGCGCACTCGACGGATCTCGTGACGACGCTCTGGAGCTACCTCGACAACGGCCGCTCGCTCGAGGCGACGGCGCGCGAGCTGTTCGTGCATCCCAACACCGTGCGCTACCGCCTCAAGCGCGTGAGCGATGTCATCGGGTGGGACGCCACAGGTCCTCGTGAGGCCTTCATCCTGCAGACGGCGCTCGTGCTCGGATCGATCGGCCCGAAGGACGCCGTGCGGCGTCCTGTGCGGCGGCCGCGCGACGCGCGACGTCCGTCCTGATGTCCGCCACACACAACGGATCGCGCGAATCTTGTGACGCTCCTGCCAGCGGATGGCGGGAGGCTCCGGCAAGATGGGTCAGGTGATCGTCGCCGCATTCCCGGGTCAGGGCTCCCAGTCCCCCGGCTTCCTGAATCCCTGGCTCGAACTCGACGGGGCGCGCGAGCGCCTCGAGGCAGCGTCCGACGCGGCCCGTGTCGACCTCGTCGCCGCCGGCACCGAATGGGACGCGGATCGCATCCGCGACACGCAGGTGGCGCAGCCGCTCATCGTCGCGGCCAGCCTCGTGTCCTACGAGGCCCTCGTCTCGCGCGCCGGAACCCCGGGCGGCGTCGCAGGTCACTCCGTCGGCGAGATCGGCGCGCTCGTGGCCGCCGGCGTCGTCGGCTTCGACGACGGCATGCGCCTCGTCGGCGATCGCGGGCGGGCCATGGCGGAGGCCGCGGCGCAGGCCGAGACGGGCATGAGCGCCGTCGTCGGCGGCGTCGAGGAGCAGGTGCTCCAGGCCATCGCCGACGCCGGCCTCGAGCCGGCCAACTACAACGGCGGCGGCCAGATCGTCGCCGCAGGGTCGATGGAGGGTCTGGCCGCGCTCGCGGAGAACGCCCCTCGCGGAGCGCGCGTCATCGCGCTGCAGGTGGCCGGAGCGTTCCACACGTCGTACATGGCGCCCGCGACCGGAGCCTTGCAGGCCGCCGCCGACGCCATCCCCTCGGTCTCGGACCCCGTCCTCCCGCTGTGGACCAACAGCGACGGAACCACGGTGGCGACGGGCGCGCGCGCTCTCGAGCTCATCGTGCACCAGGTGAGCCACCCCGTCCGCTGGGACCTCTGCATGACGTCGTTCCTCGACGCCGAGATCGCGGGGCTCGTGGAGCTCGCCCCGGCGGGTGCGCTCACGGGGCTCGCGAAGCGCGGTCTCAAGGGCGTTCCGGCGGTCGCCGTCAAGACGCCCGACGATCTCGACGCGGCAGCCGCGCTGCTCGCGTGACGCAGGAAGGAATCCGATGACCACGACACTCCGCGAGGCGGCGGGCAGCGCGCACTCCCGCATCTACGCGTACGGTGCGGCACGCGGCGAGAACGCCGTCCCCAACGACGACCTCGTCGGCCCGATCGACTCGAGCGACGAGTGGATCCGTCAGCGCACGGGAATCGTGACGCGCGTGCGCGCCGAGAAGGAGACCACCGCGGTCGACCTCGCGTCGGACGCGGCAGCCGAGGCGCTCCGCACCGCGGGAGTCGACCCGTCCGAGGTCGACCTCGTCATCGTGGCGACGATCAGCAACCCGCGCCAGACGCCCTCGGTGTCGGCGATCGTGGCTGACCGGGTCGGCGCGAACCCGGCGGCGGCCTACGACGTCAACGCGGCCTGCGCGGGCTTCTGCTATGGCGTCGCGCAGGCGGATGCCCTCATCCGTGCGGGCGCCGCCCGCTACGCGCTCGTGATCGGCGCCGAGAAGCTGAGCGACATCGTCGATCCGACCGACCGCTCGATCTCGTTCCTCCTCGGCGACGGCGCGGGAGCCGCGCTCATCGGCCCGAGCGACACCCCGGGCGTCTCGCAGACCCTGTGGGGGTCGGACGGCTCGAAGTCGGAGGTCGTGCGCATGAACGCCCCGCTCACCGCCTTCCGCGATGGAGAGGCCGAGTGGCCGACGCTCCGACAGGAGGGCCAGACGGTCTTCCGCTGGGCCGTGTGGGAGATGGCGAAGGTCGCCAAGGCGACTCTCGAGGCAGCCGGCGTCGCTCCGGGCGATCTCGCCGCGTTCATCCCGCACCAGGCGAACATGCGCATCGTGGACGAGTTCGCCAAGCAGCTCGGGCTCCCCGACACGGTGGCGATCGCCCGCGACATCGCCGACACGGGCAACACGTCCGCGGCGTCCATCCCGCTCGCGACGCATCGCCTGCTGCAGGAGAATCCCGAGCTGTCCGGCGGCCTCGCCCTCCAGATCGGCTTCGGAGCCGGCCTCGTGTTCGCGGCGCAGGTCGTCGTCCTCCCCTGACCTCACCGGAGTCCGGTCCGTCCCGTCCTAGACTGTTGGGCGGTTCCCGACCTTTCCGATCCACTGAACCCCGAAAGAGAGAAACCCATGGCATTCACGAACGACGAGGTCCTCGCTGGCCTGGCCGAGCTCATCACCGACGAGACCGGCATCGACGCTTCCGAGGTCGCCCTCGAGAAGTCGTTCACGGACGACCTCGACATCGACTCGATCTCGATGATGACGATCGTCGTCAACGCCGAGGAGAAGTTCGGCGTGACGATCCCCGACGAGGAGGTTAAGAACCTCAAGACGGTGAAGGACGCCGTCGACTTCATCACCGCCAACCAGTGAGGCTTCCGGGTGCCGCGCCCGGTCGGCGCGGCACCCGCTCGGAATCCAAGGGAACCAACCAATGACCAAGCGCATCGTCGTCACCGGCCTCGGCGCGACCTCCGCCCTCGGCGGCACCGTCGAGGACAACTGGCGGAACCTGCTCGCGGGCGTCTCCGGCACCCGCACCCTCGAGCACGAATGGGTGCAGACGTACCAGCTCCCCGTGACCTTCGCCGCGGAGGCGAGCGTCCGGCCGGAGGAGGTCCTCCCCCGACACGAGGCCAAGCGCCTCGATCCCAGCACGCAGTTCGCACTGATCGCGGCGCGCGAGGCCTGGGCCGACGCGGGCGAGCCCGACGTGGCCCCCGAGCGGCTCGGCATCGACTGGGCGACCGGCATCGGCGGCGTCTGGACACTCCTCGACGCGTGGGACACCCTGCGGGAGAAGGGTCCGCGCCGCGTCATGCCCCTCACGGTGCCGATGCTCATGCCGAACGCGGGCGCCGGCAACCTCTCGCTCCAGTTCAACGCGCGTGCCTATGCACGCACGGTCGTGAGCGCGTGCGCCTCCAGCACCGAGTCGATCTACAACGCCTACCAGCACCTGCAGGAGGGGCTCGCCGACGTCGTGATCGCGGGCGGCGCGGAGTCGGCGATCCATCCCATCACGGTGGCGTCCTTCGCTTCGGCGCAGGCGCTCTCGCGACGCAACGACGACCCGGCGCACGCCTCGCGGCCCGGCAGCGTCGACCGCGACGGCTTCGTCATGGGCGAGGGCGGTGCCGCACTCGTGCTGGAGACCGAGGAGCACGCGAAGGCGCGCGGCGCGAAGATCTACGCGTACCTCGTCGGCGGCGGTGTGACGGCGGATGCCTACCACATCACCGGCAACGACCCGGAGGGGTCGGGAGCGGCACGCGCCGTGACGGCGGCCCTCGCGGTCGCCGGCGTGAGCGCCTCCGACGTGACGCACATCAACGCGCACGCGACCTCGACGCCCGTGGGCGATCCCAACGAGTACGTCGCCCTCCGCAAGGTGTTCGGCGAGCGCATCGACGAGATCCCGGTCTCGGCCACCAAGGCGTCGACGGGGCACCTGCTGGGCGGCACCGGCGCGCTCGAGGCGGTCTACACGGTGCTCGCGCTGCGCGACCGCGTCGCTCCGCCGACGATCAACCTCACCGAGCAGGATCCGGAGGTGCCGTTCCGGCTCTCCGGCGAGCCTCAGCCGCTCGGCGACGGTCCGCAGCTGGCGATCAGCAACTCGTTCGGGTTCGGCGGCCACAACGCCGTCGTCGCCTTCGCGTCGTACGACGGCTGACGGCTGACAGAGCGCAGCGAGACGCCCCAGGAGTACTCTCCTGGGGCGTCTGCAGTCTTCGGGGCCGGCGTTCGGTCAGCCGACCTTGTGGAGCCAGACGACGGGCGCGTCGTCGCTCGCGGTGCGGAAGGGCTCGAGCTCCGCATCCCATGCCGTGCCGAGGGCGACGTCGAGCTCGCGGCGGAGCTCGAACGGGTCGGCGCCGGCGATGTCCATCGCGTAGCGGATGCGGTCCTCGGGCACGACCACGTTCCCCGCGGAGTCCATCTGCGCGTAGTGGATGCCGAGGTCGGGTGTGTGCATCCACCGCCCGCCGTCGCTGCGGGGGGTGGGATCCTCCGTCACCTCGAAACGCAGATGCTCCCACCCGCGGATCGCCGTCGCGAGGGCCGCGCCGGTTCCCGCCGGAGCCTCCCAGTAGTACTCGGCGCGCCGAGCGCCGTGCAGCACCGGCTGCTCCTGCCACTCGAAGCTGACGCCGCGGCCGAGCGAACGGCCGACGGCCCACTCGAGGTGCGGGCACAACGCTCGTGGCGCTGAGTGGATGTAGACCACTCCGCGCGCGATGGGTGTCGCCATGATCTTCTCCGTTTCGTCAGGTGCGTCTTCCCCTACGACCTGACCGGCGATCCCGGCGACGATGTTCCGTTGTCCCCTGCATTATGACCCGAGCACGCGAGAAATCACAACCCTGTGATTCCGTGATGCGCCGTCAGGTGCGCCGGCGCGCGATGGCGGCTCCGATGACGGCTCCGATGACGAGTGTCGCCGCCGCCCCGAGGGCGCGGGCGGCGCCGTCGGGCCCGCTCCGCCCCTTCCTCCGGAGTGCCCCGGGGGTGTCCACAGGCGCCGGTGCCGTCACGGGTGCGACCGTGCGTGCGCGGGCGGGGGTGTTGCGGGTGAACATGATGAGCCACACGAAGATGAGCAGCACCGCGAGCAGTTCGACGGCCGTGAGATTGAGGTAGCGGACGGGCCAGAAGAGCAGGACGATGACGCCGATGGCGATGGCGAACACCGTCGTCAGGGCGAGGAAGGTGCGGGGCAGGCCGTCGACGAGCGCGGGCGTGGCGCCCATGAGCGTCGCGAAGCCGACGAGCGCCGTGATGGCGAACGTGTTGTGCACCGCGACGTTCACATCCACGGGGACGAGGCCGACGCCGGAGAGCGCGACGCCCACGATGACGAGGATGGTCCGGACCACGACCACGCCGTCGATGCGCGCGGCCGTGCGCTTCGCCCGCAGCTCGATCGTGAGGTAGTCGGCGAGCGTCAGGAGCATCACGCCCGCGACGATGATCGTGACGTTGAAGACGGCGCTCGACGTGTACCCGCCCGCGCCGAGCATGGAGAAGTTCAGCGTCCACCACGCAGGGTCGTCGGCCGTGAGCATGCTGGCGAACACGCCGCCGACGACGAACAGCAGAAGGAGCACGGCGAGGCTGCGCGTATCGAGGCCGTACGCGAGAAGGGCGAGCGCGTATCCGGCTGCGGCGGCGACCAGAGCCACCACGGTCGTGGCTGCGAGCCCGTCCAGGGCGAGATCGCGGAAGGCGCGGCCGAAGACGGCGAACGTCGAGAGCATCACGAGCGCGGGCACCGCCGTGGCGGAGACCGACACTCCGGCGACGTCGAGCGTCCGGCGCAGCCGATGCCGTCGCCGCCACCACACGCGGCGCGACGCCACGCGCAGGTACACGATCGCCGCTGTCGGCAGCCCCGTGACGGCGCCGGCGAATGCCGCGACGAGGCCGACGGATGTCTCGGCCCCCCAGAGCGGCGTCAGGCGGCCTCCGCACAGCCAGAGACCCAGGACGACCCCGACGAGGGCCCCGGCCATCGCCGCGATCTGCGCTCCCGACTCCGCCTCGTAGCGGGCGGTCCACACCGGCCGGCCCTCATCCATCCCCTCACGCTACCGGTGTGCCATCCGTCTGCGCATGCGCTCCGAACAACAGGTGACACGGAGAGACCGTGCTCGCGGAAGAGAGGCGCACCATGCGTACATCACCCAACCGGATCATCGGCGTCGTGTTCGGCGCCGTCTACCTGCTCGTCGGGCTCCTCGGCTTCGCCGTGACAGGCGGCGTCTCGTTCTTCGCCACCGAGGGCGGTCTGCTGCTGGGCGTGTTCGCCGTGAACCCGTTCCACAACGTCGCCCACCTGCTCATCGGCGCGGCTCTCCTCATTGCCGGCCTGGCGGGGGTGCGGGCGGCGAAGGGCGTCAACATCGCCGTCGGCGCGGCCTACCTCGCCCTCGGCGTCGTCGGCTTCTTCCTCGCCGGGACGGCGCTCAACGTCCTCGCCCTCAACACGGCCGACCACATCCTGCACCTCGCGAGCGCGCTCGTGCTCCTCGGCGTCGGCCTCGGCGCCGACCGTGCGGATCAGCGCCTCGCGGCGTGATGATGCTCCGGTGGTGGCCCGCACTCTCGTCGTGGGGTGCGGGCCTCATCCTCTTCTCCGTATCCGCTCAGTCGTCGCTTCCCGTGGGCATCCCGGCGGCGGCCCTCGCGATCGCGGCGTTCGGCTGGGGGATGGCCGCCCTCCGCCGCGACGCGCTGCCCCTGCCCCGCGTCGCGCTCGCGGTCGCGATGGGCGTGCTCATCGCCGGGGTCGCGCTCGTCATGGCAGGCGGCATCGGATGGCTCGGCTGGCTCGCGCTGAGCGCCCTGGTCCTCATCGTGGCGGCGTCCGCGGCCGTCGTCCTGCGGCGCAGGAGCGAGGATGCGGCAGCACCGCGCCGCACGCACGGGTCCTCCGGGACGGTCGCCCTCGTCACGGGCGCGCTCCTCGTCGCGGCGGTGACCACGCCCGCTCTTGCGGCGTCGGAGGCAGGCGAGCTCGCCGTCCCGCACGGCGAGCTGCACGGCGTGCACACGCACTGAGGCGGCTCAGCTCGACCCGGACCCGACGAGCTCGACGACCGCGGGCGCGCCAGCCTCGATGAGCGCGAGCGTCTCGAGGAAGTCGGCGCGTCCGCCGTACCAGGGGTCGGAGACGTCGGCCTCGCCGCCGCCGGGGACGAACTCCATCCAGAGGCGCACGCGCTCGGGTGCCACGCCGTGCTGCAGGATCGCCGCCCGGTGCCGCCGGGTCATCACGAGCACGAGATCGGCGTCGCGGTCCTCCGCACCGAAGACGCGCGCTGTGCGCTGAGGCACGGGGTACCCGGCCCCCGAGAGGACGGCGGCGGCCCGCGGGTCGACGGGGTTGCCGAGCTCCTCGTCGCTCACGCCTGACGATCTGACCGCGACGTCGAGACCGGCTTCGGCGAGACGCTCGCGCAGGACGACCTCCGCCATGGGCGACCGGCAGATGTTGCCCGTGCACACGACGACGATCTCGGCGATCACGCGGAGGCCTCCGTCTCGCGGCGCATCGGCACATGCGGGATGCCGTCCTCCTCGAACGGCTCTCCGCAGACGGCGAACCCGAACCGGGCGTACCAGTCGGCGAGG
Organism: Microbacterium gilvum; assembly: GCF_039543865.1. Taxonomy (NCBI): domain Bacteria; kingdom Bacillati; phylum Actinomycetota; class Actinomycetes; order Micrococcales; family Microbacteriaceae; genus Microbacterium; species Microbacterium gilvum. The sequence goes on from NZ_BAABKO010000001.1 coordinate 504,193, forward strand.
TGGGCCTGCGCATCGAGGAGGATCGGAGCCGACGGCTGCTCGGCGACGCAGACGGCGACGGCGCGCGTCATGAGGTCGGCGCCGATGCCGCGTCCCCGCGCGGCGGCGGATGTCGCCACACGGCCGATGCGCATCGCGCCGTCCTCGCGCAGCACCCTCAGCGTGCCGAGCACGTCACCCGTCTCCTCCGCCCACCCCAGGAGCGCGCCCTCCTCGATGTCGCGGCCGTCGATCTCGGGGTATGCCGCAGACTGCTCGACGACGAACACGCTCACGCGCAGCCAGAGGATGCGGTAGAGGACACGGGGCGGGATGTCCGCGACGGGCGCGAAGACGTACTCGACGGGCATGCCCCCACGCTACCGGTCAGCCCTCGCTGAGCCGCGCCCGCGCATCCCGCAGCCGTTCCGAGAGGCGTTCCCCGTCGGACTCGATCCGATCGAGCTCGCCTCGCGCCTTCGACGCCTGACGGCGCGCCTGCGCGAGCTCGTGGAGGAGGTTCGAGGTCCGCTCGTCCGCGTCCTCGGCACGCGCGATGGCCTCGTCGCGGCGCGCCCGCCACGCCTGCTGAGCGGATTCCGCCTCGGCGACGGCCCGCTGCGCGCCTCGTCTCCGCTCCGCGGCCGCGTCGGCATCCGGGGTCTGTGCACGCATCGCGTCGGTCGACTCGTCGCCGGGAGCGTCGGGTGCCCGGTCGCGCGCCGCACGCGGCGGCGTGCCCGAGAGGGCGAGCACGAGGCCGTCCGACGGCTCGAGCGGACGGATGAGGCGCCCGGAGGCCACGCAGGCGCCCGCACGAGGGTCGAGCACGGCGGCGTTGAGCGTCTGCGCCACGGCCGCTCGCGTCGTCGGCGTGAGCGTCTGGCCGCGGCGCTCCGCGAGTGCCGCGGCATGCGAGGTGAGCTCCTCGACGAGGGCGCGGCGACGTCGTCCGAGCTCCGAGACGGATGTCCTGTCCCCCGATGCCTGCGCCGCGACGAGCTCCGTCGCGAGGGCTCCGATACGGTCGACCTCCGCCGGGAACCGCTGCGCGAGGAGGTTGACCGCCCAGGCGGCGGCGAGCGGCTTCCGGAGGGCGCGAACACGCGCCGCCAGCTCCCTGTCGCCGAGCGAGCTCGCCCGCTCCGCACGGATGGCGACGAACGCCCCGGGGTCGGCGACCGCGAGCTCCGCCGCGATCTCGTCGATCGGGTCGTCCGCCATCCGACCATTCTGGCGCAGCTGCGCTCGGTAGGGCGGGCGGGACTTGAACCCGCGATCGTTGGGTTATGAGCCCACTGCCTTCACCAGCTTGGCCACCGCCCCCTGCAGGACGAGCCTATCGCGGCTCGTCGGCCTCGTCCGGCGCACGACGGCGGGCGAGCAGGTCGTCGGGGTCCTTCGCCTGCCGCAGCGCGTCGAGGGCCGTGTCCGACGACGACGGGTCCCGCTCGCCGTCCGACGAGCCGCGCTCGATGCCGATCTCCTGGCTCTCGCTCACGACCTGCGGATGGTGCCGTGCGAGGAGGAAGACGCCGAACGACGCGACGCCGCCCACGATCACGAAGAGGACGAGTGCCCACAGCGGTGCGTTCGCGGCCTCGCCGAGCACGATCGCGCCGATGAGCACGGCGACGATCGGGTCGATCACGGTGAGCCCTGCGATGACGAGGTCGGGCGGCCCCGAGGCGTACGCGGTCTGCACGAAGTACCCGCCCGCCGCCGCGGCGGCCAGGAGCGCGATGCCGCACAGGAGCAGCGTCCAGTCCCACTCCCCCGCCTGGATCCGCTTGATGATGACCTTCGCGAGCGTCGCGACGAACCCGTACAGCACGCCGGCGGCCGTGATGTAGAAGAGGGCGCCGATGCGACGCCGCAGCACGAGCCAGACGCCGCCGAGGAGGATGATCGCGATCAGCAGGATCGCGAGCACGACGAGGAGCTCGGTGTCGGTGATGGGGCGCTCGGTCGCGAAGATCGCGGCGACGAGCACGAAGACGAGGATGCCGCCCACGCACAGTCCGATCGCCGTGAGCGACGTGCGGGTGGGCATGTGACCCGTCACCTGCGCGTTCAGAAGCGTCGTGATGACGAGGGAGATCGCGCCGAGGGGCTGGACGACGATGAGCGGCGCGACGCTGATCGCGCTGAGCTGGCAGACGATCGCGACGCCCAGCAGGATCGTCCCGATGATCCAGGACGGGCGCGTGAGCAGGCGCAGGAGGTGCGCTGCACCGAGGCCCGTGCGGCCGTTCTCGCCCGCGAGGCGCTCCACCTTCTTCACGCCCTGGCTCTGGTACTGCGCGCCGAGCGACATGAACACCGCTCCCGCGATCGCGAGCGGGATGCCCAGCAGGAGCCCCGGGTTCTGGAACGCCCCCACCAGCTGCTCGCCGACATCGGCCGCCATCGGAACCATCGCGCCCGCTCCTCCCCCGCTCACCCGTCGAGACTATCCTCCCGGTGCGCCGACTACCCTGAAGGGATGGCCGTTCTTCCGATCCGCGTGTGGGGCGACCCCGTCCTCCACGCCCCTGCCGCCCCCGTCGACGAGATCACGGACGAGATCCGTGCGCTCGTGCGCGACATGTACGACACGATGGACGCCGCGCCCGGTGTGGGGCTCGCCGCGCCCCAGGTCGGCGTGCCGCTGCGGATCTACACCTACACGTACGAGGACGACGAGGGGAACCCGTGGCGCGGCGAGATCCTCAACCCCGAGCTGTGGATGACGCCGGCGGAGCCCGGCTCACCCGACGAGGACGCCGAGTCGGAGGGATGCCTGTCGTTCCCTGGCGAGCGGTTCCCGCTGCGCCGATCGGATCGCGTCATCGTGACGGGGATCGACCTCGAGGGCCGCGAGGTGCGCATCGAGGTCGACGGCTGGCGTGCGCGCATCATGCAGCACGAGTTCGACCACCTCGACGGCGTCATCTACGTGGACCGGCTGTCGGACGGCGACTGGAAGACGGCGCAGAAGATCGTGAAGAAGCGCGGATGGGGGCGCCCCGGCGTGAGCTGGATGCCGGGTGTCGACGACCTCGACGCCTGATCGCGTCACGTTATATCGCCCTATTCCGAAGAATGCGACTTTGCGCTGGCACACAGGCGGGGCGTAGCGTTCTCCCAGGGGGATGGGGTTCTCGCCTGTCGTCCCGGACTACGCACACAGGAGAGTAATCGCATGATCCGCACCTTCCCGACCCGCCGCGTCCTCGTCGCAGGCGCCGCGGTCGCCCTCGCCTTCTCGCTCGGCGGATGTTCGAGCATCGCCAACCTGCTCAGCGGCGACACCGCGACCCGCGACGAGGAGACCAACGAGGTCACCGAGGGCGGCACGGTCGACGTCTTCTCCGTCGCGGTCGGCGACTGCATCGGAACGCCCGCGGAGGGCGAGGTCACCGACGTCGAGGTCGTGCCCTGCGACCAGCCGCACGACGGCGAGGTCTACTACGAGGTCACGATGCCCGATGGCGACTGGCCCGGCGACCAGGCCGTCTCCGACGCCGCCGACGAGGGCTGCATCGGCGCGTTCGAGGCCTTCATCGGCACGCCCTACGACACGAGCGCGATCTACGTCCAGTACCTCACCCCGACCGAGGCGACCTGGACCGACCCGACGCTCAACGACCGCCTCATCTCCTGCATCGCCTACCAGGACGGCCAGCAGACGACGGGCACCCTGGAGGGCTCGGGTCTCTGATCCGACACGACCCGGCTCCGCGAACGGCCCCGCTTCGGCGGGGCCGTTCCGCGTTCCGCACCCGGTGAGGGACGCGGAACGGTCACCGGCTACGGAAACGGCTCGCGTACAACGGAAGAGGCCCCCACCCCGAAGGGTGAGGGCCTGTCGCTCCCCGGCTTGGACTCGAACCAAGAACCTGCCGGTTAACAGCCGGCTGCTCTGCCAATTGAGCTACCGAGGATCACGTGGATCTCTCCGTCGCCCCTCGCGGGGCAACTCCCCTAGCTTAGCGCACGTCGGCGGCAGGGCCGAAACCGGAGCCGCGCGGCGGGCGTGTCGTCAGGCGATGACGAGGGTGTCCGCTCCGCGCGCTCCCGGCGTCCACGCGAGCGCCTCCGCATCGCCCGCCGCGACGACGTGCCCGCCGCGGAGGACGAGACGATCCGCGTCCAGCTCGCGCGCCAGCGACGCGTCGTTCGTGACGAGCAGCGAGGCCATCCCCCACTCGGCGCGGCGGCGGCGGATGGCGTCGAAGATGACATGCCGCACCTCGAGTCCGATGTTCGCGAGCGGCTCGTCGGCGATGAGCAGGCGCGGATCGAGGATGAGCGCCCGCGCGAACGACACGCGCTGCCGCATGCCGGCGCTGAGCTCGTAGGGGAACTTCGCCGCGGCCCCGAGCGGCAGGTGCATCTCGTCGAGGAGCGCAGCCACCCGCACGTTGAGCGCCCGCTGATTGACGCGGCGGTCGCGCGAGGTGATCGGCTCTGTGATGACCTCGGCGACGGTGAGGCGCGAGGGCAGCGTCGCGCCGCCGCCCTGAGGGACGTACCCCGTGCGGTACGTGAGCACGCGATGTGCGCGCCCCGGCCGCCGGACCGGGATGCCCGTGACGAACGCGTCGCCGCCGCTCACGGCGATCGACCGGTCCCGCTCGCCCGCGAGCGCCGCGGCGAGAGACGACTTCCCCGACCCGGTCGGGCCGGCCACGCACAGGGTCCCGCCCGTCGCGACGGTCGCCGTGACGCCGTCGACCGCGCGTACCGATTGGCCCCTGCCCCTGCGCGTCACGCAGAGATCGAGCAGACGGACGGCGTTCTCGGTGTCGTCGGGTACGCGCATTCTCTCATCCTCCCCTGCGGGTCAGGCTTCGTCGAGGAGGCGCCGCCGGTCGGCGTCGATGTCGCGCAGGCGCACCCTGACGGCCCGGCCCTCGTCCGACGCCGGCGGGACCCGCTGCACGGCGCCCAGCAGCTCGAACTTCTCCGCATCGAGCGCGCGCAGCACGAGACGCCGGCACAGGTCGTTGACCGACCGGGCGGCGCGCTCCTCGTCGACCGCGGGGAAGTCCCGCGTGATGAGCTCGGCCGCGAGCGAGCGGTAGGGCTCGCGCACGCGCTCGACCGCGGCCACGGACCATCCGATCTTCGACCGGTCGACGGCCTCGACCGCCGCGCGAACGGCCTCGAGCGCCGGTGTGCGGAACGGCAGCGAGAGGGCGCGCACGAGCAGGTCGGGCTCGACCCGATGCCCGTACTGCAGGATGCCCGTGAGCGCGTCGCGCTCGATGGCGGTGTCGGTGGAGTGCGGCAGCGACGCGAGCGTCACGCGGATGGCCGGTGCGTCCTCGGGCGGCGCGTCCTGCGGGGGGCGGCGGGGCGCCTCCTGCGCCCGGTCCTCGCCCGACGCGCGCCGTGCCGCGCGCTCGACCTCGCCGTGCACGTCGCCGGGGTCCATCCCCAGCCGCCCGGCGAGGACGCGTTCGTATCCCGGCCGCAGCAGCCGGTCGCGGATCTCCGCCACGACGGGCGCGGCGGCGCGGAGCGCGCCGACCCGCCCCTCGACCGTGCCGAGGTCGAACCGCGACACGGCACGATCGATGACGAACTCGAACATGGGCACCTTGTGGTCCATGAGGGCCCGCACGGCCCCGTCGCCGCGCTGCAGCCGGAGGTCGCACGGGTCGAGGCCGTCGGGCGCGACGGCGACGAAGGTCTGCGCGTTGAAGCTCTTCGCGTCCGTGAACGCGCGGATGGCCGCCTTCTGCCCTGCCGCGTCGCCGTCGAACGTGAACACGACCTCGCCCGCGGCCGACGCGTCGCCCATGACGCGCCGCAGCACGGAGACGTGCTCCGTGCCGAACGCGGTGCCGCATGTCGCGATCGCCGTCGTCACTCCGGCCAGGTGGCACGCCATCACGTCGGTGTACCCCTCCACGACGACGACGCGTCGCGGGTCGCCCCGGGAGATGTCGCGCTTGGCCAGATCGAGGCCGTAGAGCACCTGCGACTTCTTGTAGATCGGGGTCTCGGGGGTGTTGAGGTACTTGGGGCCCTGGTCGTCGTCGTAGAGCTTGCGCGCGCCGAAGCCCACGGTCTGCCCCGTGACGTCGCGGATCGGCCAGATCACACGGCCACGGAAGCGGTCGTAGACGCCGCCGCGCTGATTGGTCGACACGAGCCCGGAGGTCGTGAGCTCCTCGCGCGTGAATCCCTGGGCCGTGAGCGCGTTCATGAGGCCGTCCCACCCCTTCGGGGCGTACCCCACCCCGAAGTGCGACGCGGCTCCCGCGTCGAAGCCCCGCTCGCCGAGGAACCGCCGTGCGGCGTCCGCCTCGGGCGACATGAGCTGCGCGCGGAAGTACTCGGCGGCGGCGGCGTTGGCGGCGAGCAGCCGGGCGCGGCCGCTCGTCTCGGGCGCCGGCCCGCCGCCCTCCTCGTAGTGCAGCGTGTACCCGATGCGAGCCGCGAGCTTCTCGACCGCCTCCGTGAAGGAGACGTGGTCCATCTCCCGCAGGAACGTGTAGACGTCGCCCGACTCCCCGCACCCGAAGCAGTGGTAGAAGCCGACCTGCGGCCGCACGTGGAAGCTCGGCGACTTCTCGTCGTGGAACGGGCACAGCCCCTTCATCGACCCGACGCCCGCCGACTTGAGCGCCACGCGCTCGCCCACGATGTCGGCGATGTTCGTGCGCGCCTTCACCTCGTCGACGTCGGCCTGCAGGATGCGCGGCATCAGACCACCTGCGACGTCCGCGAGCGGGCCCGCCCCGACCGCCGCGGTGCGGCGATCCCCACCTCGGCGGGGTCGATGTCGCCCACGAGGCGGTGATGCCAGGCCACGGCCGTCTGATCGGTGAGCGACGCGACCTGGTCGACGACGACGCGCGTGCGAGCGGCATCGCTGTCGGCGGCGAGGAAGTCGGCCGCGAACGCCGGCTCCAGGGCGTCCGCCCCCGTCGACCAGAGGGTGTCGGTCGACACCAGAGCGTCGGCGAGCCGCGTGAGCACGCGCCGCTGCTCGGCGTAGATGTGCCGCCGCTCGTCGATCGTCACGATCGTCGCGCCCATGAGGCCCTTGAGCACGGCGATCTCGACCTCCACCTCGCGCGGGACGACGACATGGCCGCCGTACCGTGCGAGCGACGCCTGCGGATACGCGGCGCGGGTGGCATCCACGGCCATCCGCGCGAAGCGCCCGATGAGGTCGCTCGTGAGGTTCTTGAGCCGTGCGAGATCGGCGCGCGAGCGGTCGAAGCCGCGCATCCACATGGGCATGCGCGTGAGCCGGAACAGCGCGTCGGCCAGCTCGTCGCGCGGATAGTCGTACCCGACCCACTCCTGGATGCGACCGATGAGCGGATGGTGCGCGACGGGGTCGCTCACATGCGCGAGATCGAGGTACCCGTTGACGACGGCGTCCTCGACGTCGTGCACCGAGTACGCGATGTCGTCGGACAGGTCCATCACCTCGGCCTCGATGCAGCGCTCCTTGCCGGGGGCGCCCCGCCGCAGCCAGACGAACACGTCCTCGTCCTCCGGGTACACGCCGAACTTCAGCCGACCGCCCGGATCGGGCACCGGGTCGGCGATCGTCCAGGGGTACTTGCACGCGGCGTCGAGCGTGGCCCGCGTCAGGTTGAGCCCGTAGGAGCGCTCGTCGTCGAGCACCTTCGACTCCAGGCGCGTGAGGATGCGGAGGCTCTGGGCGTTCCCCTCGAAGCCCCCGATCCCCTCGGCCCACGTGTTGAGCGCCTTCTCGCCGTTGTGTCCGAAGGGCGGATGGCCGAGATCGTGGCTGAGGCACGCCGCGTCCACGACATCCTCGGCGAGCCCGAGTGCCGTGCCGAGCTCGCGGCCGACCTGCGCGACCTCGAGCGAGTGCGTGAGGCGGTTGCGCGCGAAGTCCGCGGGACTCGCAGGGCTCAGCACCTGGGTCTTCGCGGCGAGCTGGCGGAGGGCGGCCGAATGGAGCACGCGGGCGCGGTCGCGCGCGAAGTCGTCGCGCTGCGATCGGTGGCGCTCCGGATGGAACCGCTCGGCATCGGCGTCGTCGTAGCCCTCGGGGCGGGGCGCCGTTCCCCCCCGCTCAGCCGCCACTGGTGTCCAGCTCCGCCTCGCGCAGCTCGCAGCTCGCAGCCTCTCCGAGCTCGCGCGAGTCGAGCCATCCCTCGGGGAGCACCGGACGCTTGGGCGTTCCGGCACGTCCGCGCTGGCCCTCGGCGGCCTCCCCCGGATACGGGGCGTCGTGGTCGAGCTCGGCCAGGAGGTCGTCGATCTCCGCGAGGCTCGACGCCGTCGCGAGGCGTGCGCGGAGGTCGCCGCCGACGGGATAGCCCTTGAAGTACCAGGCGACGTGCTTCCGGATGTCGCGGCACCCGCGGTCCTCGTCGTCGAAGAACTCCACGAGCAGCTCGGCGTGACGGCGGAACGCCTGCGCGACGAAGCCGAGCGTCGCATCGACCTCCACCCCCTCGCCGCCGAACGCGCGCGCGAGATCGCCGAACAGCCAGGGCCGGCCGAGGCATCCCCGGCCGACGACGACGCCGTCGCAACCGGTCTCGTCCATCATCCGCACGGCGTCGGCGGCCGACCAGATGTCGCCGTTGCCGAGCACGGGGATGCTCGTCACCGCCTGCTTGAGCGCCGCGATCGCCGACCAGTCGGCCGTGCCAGAGTAGAACTCCGACGCCGTCCGCGCGTGCAGCGCGACGGCTGCCGCACCCGCGTCCTCCGCGATGCGGCCGGCATCGAGGTATGTGAGATGGTCGGCGTCGATGCCCTTGCGCATCTTGACGGTGAGCGGGATGTCGCCGGCCGCCTCGACGGCGCGCTCCACGATCTCCCGGAAGAGGCCGAGCTTCCAGGGCAGTGCGGAGCCGCCGCCCTTGCGGGTCACCTTGGGGACGGGGCATCCGAAGTTCAGGTCGATGTGGTCGGCCCTGTCCTCCTCGGCGATGATGCGGGCGGCGGCCGCGATGGTCACCGGGTCGACGCCGTAGAGCTGGATGGAGCGGGGCTTCTCCGACTCGTGGTGGCGGATGAGGCGCATGGTCTGGGCGTTGCGTTCGACGAGCGCACGCGACGTGATCATCTCGCTCACGTAGAGGCCTCCGCCGTACTCGCGGCAGAGGCGCCGGAACGCGGTGTTCGTGATGCCCGCCATGGGCGCCAGCACGACCGGCACGCCGATGTCGAGCGCGCCGATGCGCAGGGTGCGCTGAGGAGAGAGAACGGTGGTCACCTCTCGATTCTCCCAGAACGAAACCGGGCCGGAGCCGCATGGGGACAGCCCGCCCTAGGCTGAGCACATGAGCGCCCCCGCCGACATCCGCAGCATTCCGTTCACCGCCGCCGACGGCTCGACCGCCACGCTCGGCGACTACGCCGAGCAGGTCGTCCTCGTCGTCAACGTCGCCTCGAAGTGCGGCCTCACGCCCCAGTACGAGCAGCTCGAGGAGCTTCAGAGGACGTACGGCGACCGCGGCTTCACGGTGCTGGGCTTCCCCTGCAACCAGTTCCTCGGGCAGGAGCCGGGCTCCATGGAGGAGATCCTCGACTACTGCGCGACGACGTGGGGCGTGAGCTTCCCCATCCAGGACAAGGTGTCCGTGAACGGTTCCCACGCGGCGCCGCTGTACAAGGCGCTCAAGAAGGCCAAGGACGGCGTGGGCCTCGGCGGCCCCGTCGCCTGGAACTTCGAGAAGTTCCTCGTGCTGCCCTCGGGCGAGGTCAAGCGCTTCCGGCCCCCGGTGAAGCCCGACGCCCCCGAGATCGTCGAGGCGATCGAGGCCGCGCTGCCGCGCTGAGTTCTCAGGCGGCGGGCTCGTCGGCTCCGGTCGGCTGGTCCGCCGCTGCGCGGGGCTCTGTCGTGCCGTGGCGCTCCGTTGTACCGCGGCGCTCCGCCCACACCTGACGGGCGACCTGCGCGAACGCCTGCGGCGGCTGGGCACCGCTCACGCCGTAGCGCCCGTCGATGACGAAGAACGGCACGCCGTTGATCCCGTAGGCCCTGGCCTGATCCTGATCCGCGCGGACGTCGGCGAGGTGGCGTCCGCTCTCGAGGGCCGCGCGCGCCTCGTCGGCGTCGAGGCCGACCTCCTCGGCGAGCGCCACGAGGTCGTCGATGCGGCCCACGTGCCGGCCCTCCGTGAAGTAGGCGCGCATGAGGCGCTCGGTGAGCTCCAGCTGGCGGCCGTTCGCCTTCGCGAAGTGGATGAGCTCATGCGCCTTCACGGTGTTGGTGTGCTGGAGCCGGTCGAACCGGTACTCCAGCCCCGCGTCGGCGGCGACCCCCGTCACGCGGTCGAGCATCTGCTGCACCTGCTCCACCGGCATGCCCTTGTGGCCGGAGAGGAAGTCGACCTCGCTGCCGTCGAAGTCGACGGGCGTGTCGGGAGATAGCTCGAACGAGTGGAACGTCACCTCCACCTGAGGAGCATCCGCGTCGGACGCCGCGTCGGCGAGCCCCGCCTCCAGGTTCCGCTTGCCGATGTAGCACCACGGGCAGGCGATGTCGCTCCACACGTCGATCTTGATCGCATCCGTCACACGTTGTGGAACGCCGGCCGCCCCGCCGGCATTCCCGGTCATCCGACGGCGGGCGTGTCGACCGCTCCCCCGTAGCGGCGGTCGCGGCTGTGGAAGATCCGGATGGCCTCCCAGAGATCGGCGCGCGTGAACTCCGGCCAGAGGCGGTCGAGGAAGACCATCTCGGCGTAGGCCGACTCCCATAGCATGAAGTTCGACGTGCGCTGCTCCCCTCCGGAGCGGAGGAAGAGGTCGACGTCGGGCATGTCCGCGACGTACAGGCGCTTCGCGATGGCCTTCTCGCTGATCGCGGAGGGCTTGAGCCGCCCCGCCTTCACCTCCTCGGCGAGCTCGCGCACGGCGTCGACGATCTCGAGCCTGCCGCCGTAGTTGACGCACATCGTGAAGGTCATCGTGCGGTTGCCCGCCGTGAGCTCCTCCGCGGCCTTGAGGTCCTTGATGACCGAGCCCCACAGGCGCGGCCTGCGCCCCGCCCAGCGGATGCGGACATCCCACTCGTTGAGCTGGTCGCGGTACCGGTGCAGGACGATGCGGCTGAAGTTCATGAGGAAGCGCACCTCCTCGGGCGACCGCTTCCAGTTCTCCGTCGAGAACGCGTACACGGACAGATGCTTGACGCCCGCCTGCAGCGCGCCGGCGACGACGTCGAGGAGCTGCTCGATGCCCTGCCTGTGCCCGTCGACCCTCGTACGCCCCTGCTGGTTCGCCCACCGCCCGTTGCCGTCCATCACGATCGCGACGTGGTTCGGCACGGGCCCTGCGAACACCGGCGGGGTGAGGCCCGTCCAGTCGAGCGGCTTGTAGGGCTCCGCGTCGCGGTGGGTGTAGGGCTTCGGGCTCATGGGGTCCTTCCGGCCGGGCGGGCGGCGACGTGGCCGAGCGAGCGGATGGCGCGCTCGAGATGGAACTGGGCGTATGCGCTGATGAGGCCGGAGGCCGCGGCGAGAGCGTGCTCGGAGGCCGCGTCGACGTGCTCCCACTCCCCCGCGAGCAGGGCGCGGAGCAGATCGAGGGCGTCGGGGGCGACGCGGGGGCTGCCCGCGGGGGCGCAGCGGGAGCAGACGAGGCCGCCGAGCTGGGCGACGAACCGGTCGTGAGGGCCGGGCGCCCCGCACCGCGCGCAGTCGTCGAGCGCGGGCGCCCATCCCGAGAGCGCGAGCGCCCGGAGCAGGTACGAGCCCATGATGGCGTGGGGCGCGTGCTCGCCGCGCGAGAGCGATCTCAGGGCGCCCACCAGGAGGAAGTACTGCTGGGGCGTCGACTCCGCCTCGCTGATCCGATCGGCCGCCTCTGCCATGGCGCTCGCGGCCGTGTAGCGCTCGTACTCACCGGCGATGTCGGCCCCGTACGCCCCCAGCGATTCGGCCTGCTGCACGATGTCGAGGCTCCGGCCGATGTAGAACTGCGCATCGACCACCATGAAGGGCTCCAGCCGGGCGCCGAACTTCGACGAGGTGCGCCGCACGCCCTTCGCGACGGCTCGGACGCGCCCGTGCTGACGCGTCAGCAGCGTGACGATGCGATCGGCCTCGCCCAGCTTGTGGGTCCGGAGCACGACGGCTTCGTCTCGGTACGTGGGCATCCTCCGATTATCCGCGCTCTGCGCGAGGATGGAGCGGTGACCGAGCCGCTGTTCGCCATCCCGCTGTGGGCGGATCTCCTCGCTGTCGGGCTGGGCGGCATCCAGGGAGCGCTGTTCGCCTCCGGGTTCCGAGGCCGTCAGCGGCTCGACCTCCTCGGTGTCGCCGTCATCGGCACGATGATCGGCATGGGCGGCGGCATCATCCGCGACCTGCTGCTCGGCATGACGCCCGCCACCCTGCAGAGCAACGGGTACCTCGTCACGGCCGTCGGCGCCTCGCTCGTCGGCATGCTCCTCGCCGGGATCTTCGACCGCCTGAACCGCGTCATCGTCCTCCTCGATGCCGTCGTCATCGGGATGTTCGGCGCCTTCGGGACGGGCAAGGCGCTCGCGAACGGCATCCCGCTCATCCCCGCCGTCTTCATCGGGGCGTGCGCCGCGGTCGGCGGGAGCGTCATCAGGGACATCGCGATGGGGCTCCCCGTCGCGATCATGCACGTCGGCTCGCTCTACGCCGTCGCGGCCGTCGGCGGGAACCTCGCCCTCGCGGCGGCGTTCGCGCTCGGCATGCCCATCGTCCCCGCGGCCATCCTGGGCATCGCCCTGACGGCCCTCATCCGCGTGCTCGCGGTCGTGTTCGACCTGTCGCTTCCCGAGCAGCGACGGCTCGCGCGCCGACGCGAGTCGCTCGAGACGCGGGGCATCCCCGTGCTGCGCGCTGAGGACGTTCCGGGCGCGCCGGAGACGGGCGCCATCATCCTGCGGCGCGACGACGACGAGCGCCCGACACGCTGACGCCCCCGGGCCGGCACGCCCGGATGGCCGCGCCGCGCGGTGGCGCGGCGCGCGTGCGGGGAGGGCGGTGCGGGGATTCGGACCCGTGGGGCGGGTGTGCGCGTGTCTGCCTCAGTAGGCACCGCCCGCGCCACGAATCCGACGCACGGCTCGCGCGCGGTCCGTGCTCGGCACTAGCGCCATCCGGATGGCCGTGCCGGCGTTCGGACCGGTGGGGCAGGTGTGCGCGTGTCCGCCTCAGCAGGCACCACCCGCACCACGAATCCGACGCACGGCGCGGACGCGCTGAAGCCGCCGGGGCGGCACGACCGGATGGCCGTGCCGCCCCGGTTGGGGACGTCAGGCGTCCAGGAGCTCCGCGCGGCGGGCGCGGATCGAGCGGTTCACGGCCGACACGATGGCCTTGAGCGACGCCGTGGAGATGTCGCCGTCGATGCCGACGCCCCACAGGCGCTCGCCGTCGACCTGCAGCTCGACGTACGCGGCCGCCTGAGCATCGGCCGACGCGCTCATGGCGTGCTCGACGTAGTCGTACAGCGTGACGTCGATACCCTGGCCGCGCACGATCTCGAGGAACGCGGCGATCGGGCCGTTGCCCGCCGCCTCGGCCTCGACCGTGTCGTCGCCGTCGCGCAGGGTCACTGCGAGGGCGCCCTCGCCGGATGCGTCGCGGCTCGAACGCGTGCCGAGCAGCTCGAAACGGCCCCAGCGCGCATCCGCGTCGACGGAGGGCAGGTACTCGTCCTGGAACACCGACCAGATCTGCTCGCTCGTGACCTCGCCGCCCTCCTCGTCGGTCTTGGTCTGCACCACGCCGGAGAACTCGATCTGCAGCTTGCGCGGCAGATCGAGCGCGTGGTCGGCCTTCAGCAGGTACGCGACCCCGCCCTTGCCCGACTGCGAGTTGACGCGGATCACGGCCTCGTAAGAGCGGCCCAGGTCCTTCGGGTCGACCGGCAGGTACGGCACCGCCCACTCGATCTCGGAGACGTCGACGCCGCGGTCGGACGCCTGCCTCTCCATGGCCTCGAAGCCCTTCTTGATGGCGTCCTGGTGCGACCCGCTGAACGCCGTGAACACGAGGTCGCCCGCCCACGGGCTCCGCTCGGGAACGGGCAGCTGGTTGCAGTACTCGACCGTGCGCTTGACCTGGTCGATGTCGCCGAAGTCGATCTGCGGATCGATGCCCTGCGTGAACAGGTTGACGCCCAGCGCGACGAGGTCGACGTTGCCCGTGCGCTCCCCGTTGCCGAACAGGCACCCCTCGATGCGGTCGGCGCCGGCCAGGTAGCCGAGCTCGGCCGCGGCGACAGCCGTGCCGCGGTCGTTGTGCGGGTGCAGCGACAGGATGACGTTCTCGCGGTTGTCGAGGTGCCGGCCCATCCACTCGATCGAGTCGGCGTAGACGTTGGGGGTCGCCATCTCGACGGTGGCCGGCAGGTTCAGGATGATCTTGCGCTCAGGCGTCGGGACGAGCACCGTCATGACGGCGTTGCAGATCTCGGCGGCGAACTCGAGCTCGGTGCCGGTGTAGGACTCCGGCGAGTACTCGTAGTAGACGGTCGTCTCGGGCACCGTCGCCTCGTACTGCTTGCACCAGCGCGCGCCGTCCAGGGCGATGTCGATGATGCCCTGCCTGTCGGTGCGGAACACCACCTCGCGCTGCAGCACGCTCGTCGAGTTGTAGAGGTGGACGATCGCCTGCTTGGCGCCCTTGATGGCCTCGTACGTGCGCTTGATGAGATGCTCGCGCGCCTGCGTCAGCACCTGGATGGTGACGTCGTCGGGGATGAGGTCGTCGTCGATCAGCTGCCGCACGAAGTCGAAGTCGGTCTGGCTCGCCGACGGGAAGCCGACCTCGATCTCCTTGTACCCCATCTTCACGAGCAGGTCGAACATGACCCGCTTGCGCTCGGGGCTCATGGGGTCGATGAGCGCCTGGTTGCCGTCGCGCAGGTCGACGGCGCACCAGCGCGGAGCGGTCTCGATCCGCTTCGACGGCCACGTGCGGTCGGGCAGGTCCACGGCGATCTGCTCGTGGAACGGCCGGTACCGGTGGATCGGCATGGCACTGGGCTTCTGGTTGTTCTGCATGATGGGCTTCTTCCGGTTCAGGAGACGAATCGGGCCGACGAGAAGCTCCGCGACGAGGAGGCCCTAGATCGAGATCTCGTCGCGGCAGCTAAGAAGAAGCAGACCGCCAGAACGCATGACTCCACGGTACCACGCAGAATGCGCGATCCGGGACGCCGTTGCGCCGCGCAATCTGCGCATCAGCGCGGAGAGACGCCACCGAGACTGAGCATATTGCTCAGAAGCCGAGGCGACCGAGCTGCTTGGGATCGCGCTGCCACTCCTTCGCGACGCGCACGTGCAGCGAGAGGAACACCTTCGTGCCGACGAGCGGCTCGATCTGGGCGCGCGCGCGGGCGCCGACATCCCTCAGCCTGCTGCCCTTGTGGCCGATGATGATGGCCTTCTGGCTGTCGCGCTCCACGACGAGATCGGCCCAGATGTCCGTGAGGTCGTCGCGCCCCTCGCGCGGCGCGATGTCGGAGATCGTCACGGCGATGGAGTGCGGCAGCTCGTCCCGCACGCCTTCGAGCGCGGCCTCGCGGATGATCTCGGCGACGCGGTCCTCCGTCGACTCGTCTGTGACGACGTCGTCGGGGTAGAGAGCGGGTCCTGCGGGCATGAGGGCCAGCAGCTCGTCCGTGAGCACGTCGAGACGCTCCCCCGTGAGCGACGACACCGGGATGACGGCTGCCCAGTCCTCGCGGAGGGCGTCGACCTCGACGAGGCGCTCCATGATGTCGTCGTGCGATGCGGCGTCGGTCTTCGTGACGAGCGCGACCTTCTTCGCGCGCGGGTAGCCGTCGAGCGACTCCGCGATGCGGCGGTCGCCCGGCCCGACCTTCTCTGTGGCAGGGGCGCAGAACGCGATCACGTCGACGTCGCCGAGCACCGTCTCCACGAGGTCGTTGAGGCGCTGGCCGAGCAGCGTCCGCGGCTTGTGGATGCCCGGGGTGTCGACGACGACGAGCTGGCCGGCCGGGCGGTTCAGGATGCCGCGGATCGCGCGTCGCGTCGTCTGCGGCTTCTCGCTCGTGATGGCGACCTTCTCGCCCACCAGGGCGTTCATGAGCGTCGACTTGCCGACGTTCGGGCGCCCGACGAAGGTGACGAACCCGCTCCGGGTCTCTCCCGCCTGGTGATCAGTCATCGCGTGCGTCCTTCCTCGAGGCGCCGTCGCCGCGACGCGCGCCGTTCTTCCTGGGGACGGCCTTCCGGCCGCCCTTCCTGTGCGTCTCCCGCTGGCCCGCCGCCACGGCGATCTCGCCCGTCGCCGGCAGGGCGATCTCGCCCGTGCGCGGGTTCCTGCCGCGCACCTCGTCCACGGCGCGCAGCGCCTCGCCCCGGTCGACGAAGACGGTCGCGATGCCGCGCCCCCGGCCGCGCGAGGTGCCGCCTGTGAGGACGAGCCCCTGCGCCTCGGCCGTGTCGCCGGGCTGCGGCACGCGCCCGAGCTCCTTGCCCAGCAGACCGCCGACGGAGTCGACGTCCTCGTCCTCCAGCTCGATGCCGAACAGGTCGCCGACCTCGTCGAGTCCGAGGCTCGCGCTGACGCGGAACGAGCCGTCGCCGAGGTCGACGACCTCGCCGCGCGGTGTGTCGTACTCGTCGGAGATCTCCCCGACGAGCTCCTCGATGAGGTCCTCCAGGGTGACGAGCCCCGCGACGCCTCCGTACTCGTCGACGACGAGGCACACGTGCACGGCGTCGCGCTTCATCTGCTGCAGCAGCGTCTCCGCGCGCATCTGCTCCGGCACGAAGACGGGCGGCCGCGCGAGAGCGCGGACGCGCGTGCCGTCGGTCCACGCCGCGCCCTCTCGGAACGCGTGCTGCACGAGGTCCTTCAGGTAGAGCACGCCGACGACGTCGTCGACCTCGCCGTCGATGACGGGCAGGCGCGACATGCCGCGCTCCAGGAAGATCGTCATCGCCTCGCGGGCCGACGCGTCGGCATCGACCGTGACCATCTCGGTGCGCGGGACCATGACGACCCGCACGACCTGATCGGTGAAGTCGAACACCGAGTGGATGAGCTCCCGGTCGTCCTCCTCGATGAGGTCGTTCGACGCGGCCTCGTCGACGATGCTGAGCAGCTGGTCCTCCGACTCGAAGCTGCGGCGTCCCGCCCCCGGCGTGATGGTGTTGCTGACGACGACGAGCGCCCGCGTGAGCGGCCCCAGCACGATGCGCACGCCGCGGACGAACGGCGCCGTGGCGGCCAGGAGCCCGCTCGCGTGGCGTCGTCCCACGGTGCGCGGGCTCGAGGCGATCGCGCCGAAGGAGAGCCCCGTCATGAGCACGACGGTCGCGACCACGGCCCACAGCACGTCGTCGAAGAGCAGCATGAACCCGGCCGTGGCGAGCACGGCGGCACCCGTCTCGGCGAACACCCGCAGGAAGCCCAGTGCTCCCGCGTGCCCGTCGGGGTCCTCCGCGATGTGGGCGAGAGCGCGCGCGCTCCGTCCCTCCGTCGCGAGGTCGACGAGCTCCGTCCGCGAGGTGACCGACAGGGCGGCGTCGATCGCGGAGAGGAGACCGCCGAGCGCGACCAGGAGGACGGCGCCGACGAGGAGGAGAGGCTCGATCATGCGCGCGGGCGGCGTCTCTCCTCCGCCGCGAAGCTCGCCATCAGGCGGTCCTGCAGGCCGAACATGACCCGGTGCTCCTCCGGCTCCGCGTGGTCGTAGCCGAGCAGGTGGAGCAGGCCGTGCGTCGTCAGCAGGATGAGCTCGTCTTGCAGCGGGTGGCCCGCCTTCTCCGCCTGCGCCTCGGCGACCTGCGGGCAGAGCACGATGTCGCCGAGGAGGCCGGCGGGCGTCGGAGACTCGTCCGTCCCCGGGCGCAGCTCGTCCATCGGGAAGCTCAGGACGTCGGTCGGCCCCGGCTCGTCCATCCACTGCACGTGCAGCGCCTCCATGGCGCCCTCGTCGACCAGCACGATGGCCACCTCGGCGTCGGGGCTCACGTGCAGCTGCGCCAGGTTGTGCTGCGTGAGCCGCAGCAGCACCGACTCGTCGACCTCGACGGCGGACTCGTTGTTGATGTCGATCATCGCATCCCTCGCTTCGGGAGGCGGTCGCGCGGTCCGCCCGTTCTCGTCGTGCCGCGGCGCTCGGCGCGGTTGGCGAACTCGCGCGCCTCGTCGAGCTCTGCGCGGTGCGCGGCGCGCTTCTCGTCGTACTCGCTGTACGCGTCGACGATGCGCCCCACGAGCGTGTGGCGGACCACGTCCTCGCTCGTGAGACGCGAGAAGTGGATGTCGTCGACGCGGTCGAGGATGCGCGACACGAGGCGCAGACCCGACGTCCCGCCCGGGAGGTCGACCTGCGTGATGTCGCCGGTCACGACCATCCGCGTGCCGAACCCGAGACGCGTGAGGAACATCTTCATCTGCTCGGGCGTCGTGTTCTGGGCCTCGTCCAGCACGACGAACGAGTCGTTGAGCGTGCGTCCGCGCATGTACGCGAGCGGAGCGACCTCGATCGTGCCGCTCGCCATGAGCTTCGGCACGAGCTCGGGATCCATCATCTCGTTGAGCGCGTCGTACAGGGGCCGGAGATACGGGTCGATCTTGTCGGTGAGGGTGCCCGGCAGGAAGCCGAGGCGCTCCCCCGCCTCGACGGCGGGGCGCGTGAGGATGATGCGGTTCACCTCGCGACGCTGCAGCGCCTGGACCGCCTTGGCCATGGCGAGGTAGGTCTTCCCCGTGCCGGCGGGGCCGATGCCGAAGACGATGGTGTTCTCGTCGATCGCGTCGACGTACTCCTTCTGGCCGAGCGTCTTCGGTCGGATGACCTTTCCGCGCGTGGAGAGGATGGCCTCGCCGAGCACCTCGCTCGGGCGCGGGCCGCCGTGTTCGAGGATGCGGTTGGAGCTCGTCACGTCGGCGGGCCCCAGATCGTGGCCCTCTCGCGTCATCTGGAGCAGCTCGTCGACGAGCGCCCTGGCCGCGCGCACGGCGCCGGATGCGCCGGTGAGGGTGATCTCGTTGCCGCGCACGAGCACGTCGACGGAGGGGTGCTCGCGCTCGACCATGCGCAGGAGCCTGTCCTGCGGGCCGAGCAGCTGCACCATCGCGACGCCGTCGGCATGGATGGTCTGGGTGACGGTGTCCGCCCCCTGTGCGGGGTCGGTGGGGTCAGTGGCCAATGAGGCTCTTCTCCTGGAGTTCTCCGGCGAGCACGTGCGCATGCACGTGGAACACGGTCTGGCCCGCGTCGGCGCCGGTGTTGAAGATCAGTCGGAACTGCCCGCCGGCGTGGTCCCTAGCGACCTCTCCGGCCGTCTGGACCACCTCCGCGAGCAGGGTGGGGTCGCCCGCCGCCAGCTCGACGACGTCGCGGTACTCCTGCGTCTTGGGGATGACGAGGAGGTGGAGGGGCGCCTGCGGGCTGATGTCCTTGAGGACGAAGACCCGGTCGGTCTCGGCGACGATCTCGCCCGGGATGTCGCCCTGCAGGATGCGCGTGAAGATCGTCGGCTCGCTCATGCCCACGAGTCTAACGATCGGCCGGCTCCGGTGACCGCCGTCACCACCGGCCGAGCTTCGCGTCGAGGACCGCGAGCGCCGCCGGGCCGGCCGTCGAGGTGCGCAGCACGGTGTCGCCGAGGCGGACGCGCCGGGCTCCCGCCGCCTCGAACCGCTCGAGCTCCTCGGGGGCGATGCCGCCCTCGGGACCGACGACGAGCACGATGTCGCGCGTGTCGTCCAGGTCGACGGCCGTGAGCGGCTCCTCCGCCCACGGATCGAGCACGAGCATCCTCGCCGTCTCCGCGCGCCTCGCGACAGCCGACGTCGTCTCGACGGGAGCCACCTCCGCGAACCAGGCACGGTGCGCCTGCTTGGCCGCTTCGCGGACGATCGACGCCCACCGGGTGCGCCCCTTCTCGGCCTTGGCGCCCTCCCAGCGCGGGACGCTGCGTGCCGCCTGCCAGGGCACGACGAGGTCGATGCCGAGCTCCGTGGCCGCCTGCACGGCGAGCTCGTCGCGGTCGCCCTTCGCGAGCGCCTGCACGAGGACGAGGCGCGGCACGGGCGCCGCACGGTCGTCGCGGCTTCCGATGCGGATGGCGACGCGCTGCGGAGACACCTCCTCGCATGTGCCGGAGAGCCACGCCCCGCGACCGTCCGTGACGGTGACGGGCTCGCCCTGGCGCACACGGCGCACGGCCGAGGCGTGGTGCGCCTCGGTGCCCGTCAGGACGACGAGGCCGCCGGGCGCGACGGAGCCGGCCCCCTCGTCGTGGAAGTGCAGCGCCATCCGCTCAGCCCCGGAACCGGTCGCGCAGCTTCGAGAACAGTCCCTGGTGGAACTCGGCGAGGCGCGGCTCCGGAGCCTTCGTCCGCCTTGCGAGCTCCTCGAGCAGCTGACGCGTCTTGTGGTCGACCTTCGTGGGGGTCACGACCTGCACGCCGACGCGCAGATCGCCGCGCCGCGAGGTGCGCAGCCCCGTGATGCCGCGCTCCTTGACGGTGAGCACCTCGCCCGACTGGATGCCGGGCCGCACCTCGACCTCGACCTCGCCGTCGAGCCCCGCGATGGTCGTGCGGGTGCCGAGGACCGCGTCGGTCATCGACACCTCGAGGGTCGCGAGGAGGTCGTCGCCTTCGCGGCTGAAGACGGGATGCGAGGCGACGGTGACCTCGACGTACAGGTCGCCGTTCGGCCCCCCTGCCTGCCCGACCTCCCCCGAGCCGGGAAGCTGCAGGCGCAGCCCCGTCTCGACTCCCGCCGGGATGTCGAGGGACACCGTGCGCCGGGAGCGCACGCGCCCCTGTCCGTTGCAGGTCGCGCAGGGGTGCGGGATAACCGTGCCGTAGCCCTGGCAGGTGCCGCAGGGCTGCGTCGTGACCATGTTGCCGAGCAGGCTCCGCACCTGGCGCTGGACGTGACCCGACCCGCCGCAGACGTCGCACGTCGCGGGGCTCGTCCCGGGCTGGCAGCACGAGCCGTCGCACGTCTCGCACAGCACCGCCGTGTCCACCTCGATGTCGCGGTGGGCGCCGAACACGACGTCGCCGAGCTCGAGGGAGACGCGCACGAGGGCGTCCTGTCCGCGCTCGCGGCGCGAGCGCGGACGCCCGCCCCTGCCGCCGCCCCCGCCGAAGAACGTCTCGAAGATGTCCCCGAAGCCGCCGAACCCGGCCCCGCCGCCGAACCCGGCCCCGCCGCCGAACGGCGACTCGTCGCCGCCCATGTCGTACCGGCGCCGCTGCTCCGGGTCGCTGAGAACGTCGTACGCGTGCGTGACGTCCTTGAACCGCTCGGCCGCCTCCGGCGCGGGGTTCACGTCGGGGTGGAGCTGGCGCGCGAGCTTGCGGTACGCCTTCTTGATGTCCTCCTGCGATGCGTCCTTCGCGACGCCGAGGGTCTCGTAGTGATCAGCCACATCAGCCTTCCTGCGGGCGCGGGGCGCCCGTGCTGCATCCTCGTGGACGACGCGTCAGCGTCGTCCCTCGTCCTCGTCCAGCAGCCTCGTGAGGTAGCGGGCCACGGCCCGTGCCGCCGCGAGGTTGCGGGGGTAGTCCATGCGCGTGGGGCCCATGATCCCCACGCGCGCCGCGCCGATGGCGGAGTCGTACTCGCTCGTGAGGATCGACGCCTCCGAGAGCCCGAAGGCGGCGTTCTCCCGACCGATGCTCGCGGACAGCCCCTGGCCGTCCGCCACCATCTCGCTCATGAGCCGCAGCAGCGTGACCTGCTCCTCGATCGCCTCGAGGAGCGGGTGGATGCTGCCGCGGAAGTCGTGCTCGCGGCGGGCCAGCGTCGCGGCGCCCGCCATGACGAGCCGGTTCTGCCGGAACTCCGCGAGCTCCTCCGCCGCGGCGGCCGCGACGGCGTGCACGGCGGCGTCGACGGCCGTCACGGGTGTCGGCGCCTGGGCGCGCGCGTGCTCGAGGCCGTCCGCCGCCTCCGCGACGGAACGGCCGGCGAGGAGCGCCACGAGCCGCGTGGCCACGGTGGCGGTCTCCTCCGCGTCGAGCGCCTGCGGGAGCGCGGCGATCCGCTGCGAGACCCGGCCGGTGTCGGTCACGATGATGAGGAGCACGCGCTGCGGGTCGAGCTCGACGAGCTGCACGTGGGTGATGTTCGCGCGCGAGAACGAGGGGTACTGGACGAGAGCGACCTGACCCGTGAGCTGGGTGAGCACGCGGACGGTGCGCGCGAGCAGGTCGTCGAGATCGTACGGCTCGCCCAGGAACGAGGCGATCGCCGAGCGCTGCGCCGTCGAGAGCGGCCGCAGCTCGGCCAGGTGGTCCACGAAGACGCGGTAGCCCTTGTCCGTGGGGACGCGTCCCGAGGACGTGTGCGGCTGGGCGATGAGCTCCTCGTCCTCCAGGAGCGCCATGTCGTTGCGGATGGTCGCGGCCGACACCCCGAAGGAGTGGCGCTCGACGATCGCCCTGCTTCCGACCGGCTCATGGGTGTCGACGTAGTCCTGCACGATGGCGCGGAGCACCTGGAGCCCGCGTTCGCTGACCATGCCCGCTCCTCTCCCTGGCACTCGACGTCTCCGAGTGCCAGTCTACCGATCCGTCGGCCGGGCGGTCGGCCGACGGCGCCGCGCGTCGATCAGTCGGTGAGCGCGCGCACGACGGCGTCGGCGAGGAGGCGGCCGCGGAGCGTGAGCACGACGCGCCCGCTCAGCGCGTCCGCCGGCTCGACGAGCCCGTCCGCGATGAGGCCGGCGACCGCCTGCCGGCGGTCGTCGGGGAGCGACGCGATCGCGAGGCCCTCGCGGATGCGGCTCTCCAGCAGCACGCGCTCGAGTCGACGCGACGCCTCGTCCGGGCGCTCGCGGCCGGCAGCCGGCGACTCGCCGGCCGCCAGCCGCTGCGCGTAGGCGGCGGGATGCTTGACGTTCCACCAGCGCAGCCCCGCGACATGGCTGTGCGCTCCGGGACCGAAGCCCCACCAGTCCGTCCCGCGCCAGTACGCGAGGTTGTGACGGGATCGGCGCTGCGCGCCGCGGGACCAGTTCGACACCTCGTACCAGTCGTAGCCCGCCGCGGCGAGAGCGGCGTCGGCCGCCTCGTACATGTCCGCTTGAAGGTCGTCGTCGGGCGCGGGGACCTCGCCGCGCCGGATCTGCCTGGCGAGCTTCGTGCCGTCCTCGATGATGAGCGCGTAGGCCGAGAGGTGGTCGGGTTCGAGCGCGAGCGCAGCGTCGAGCGACGCCCGCCAGTCGTCGAGCGACTCCCCCGGTGCGCCGTAGATGAGGTCGACGCTGACGTCGAGCCCCGCGCGCCTGCCCGCCTCGACGGCCGTCCGCACGTTCGCGGGCGAGTGGGTGCGGTCGAGCGCCGCGAGCACGTGCGGGACGGCGGACTGCATGCCCACCGACATCCGGGTCACGCCGGCGCGGGCGAGCTCGTCCGCGACCGCGCCGTCGACGGTGTCGGGGTTGGCCTCGACCGTGACCTCGGCGTCGTCCGCGAGCCCGAAGGCGTCGCGCACCCCGTCGAGCATGCGCGCGAGATCGCCCGCAGGGAGGAGCGTCGGCGTGCCGCCGCCGAAGAACACGGTGCGCGCGGGGCGGAGGCCGCCGGCGGCGTCGAGCACCCCGCGCGCGAGCGCGACCTCGCGAAGGACCGTGTCGGCGTACTCGTCCTGCCGGGCGCCGCGCAGCTCGCCCGAGGTATAGGTGTTGAAGTCGCAGTAGCCGCAGCGCACCCGGCAGAACGGGACGTGCAGGTAGACCCCGAGGTCGGTGGACGGATCCACGACGAGGTCGCCAGGCAGCGCTCCGTCGGCCGGGGCGGGGTCGCCGACGGGGAGGGCTCCCGCCATCAGGCGGCCGTGCGGAAGAGCGGCGAGATGGCGCGCAGATAGCCGGCGAAGAGGGCGCGACGGCGACGGCGCACGAGGCTCTTGAACAGGCGGAGGGAGAGCGTCACGGGGCGGTCGAACGCCCGCACCTCGAACCACACCTCGTCGTTCTCGCGCCACTCGAGCATGAACGACTCCTCGCCGCTCACGACCGACGCGCCGACGGTGCCGAGGGCGAAGCCGACGCGACGCGCCTCCTCGACGACGAAGATCACCCGGAGCTCGGCGTCGGCGCGCGCCCCGTCGACCTTGCCGCGGACGGTCACCGTCGTCCCGGCGCCGACGAACGGCGTGCCGTCCGCCGCGAAGCGCTGGTCGTCGTCGGAGTGGCTCGGGGCGATCGCGTTGCCCGCCTCGTCGAAGCTGACCCCCGTGTACGTCGGGCCGGGAGCCGGGCGGACATCGCTCAGCTCGAGACCCGCGCCCGTCAGCGCGCCCCAGGACAGCAGCGACTCCACCGCGGTGCGGAACCGCTCCTCGCCGCTGCCGATCCGCCACGCCGACGCGGCGGGGATGCTGTTCTCCGGCGGATACTGCAGGAGGTCGGGGGCCTGCGTCGCCCCGACCGCCGCATAATCGACCGTCTCGTCTCGGAACGTCGCCCGGCGCATGTCGTCCACCCTAACCGCAGCCCGCTGGCTACTTCCCGGACTTGGTCTCGACGTCCCCGGACAGCGCGGCGATGAACGCCTCCTGGGGCACCTCGACGCGGCCGACCATCTTCATGCGCTTCTTGCCCTCCTTCTGCTTCTCGAGCAGCTTGCGCTTGCGGGTGATGTCGCCGCCGTAGCACTTCGCGAGGACGTCCTTGCGCATGGCGCGGATGTTCTCGCGTGCGATGACGCGCGCGCCGATGGCTGCCTGGATGGGCACCTCGAACTGCTGACGCGGGATGAGCTTGCGCAGCCGCTCGGTCATGGTGGTGCCGTAGGAGTAGGCCTTCTCGCGGTGGACGATCGCGCTGAACGCGTCGACGCGGTCGCCCTGCAGGAGGATGTCGACCTTGACGAGGTCGGCCTCCTGCTGGCCCTCCGGCTCGTAGTCGAAGCTCGCGTAGCCCTGCGTGCGGCTCTTCAACTGGTCGAAGAAGTCGAAGACGATCTCGCCGAGGGGCATCGTGTACTTGAGCTCGACGCGCTCCTCCGAGAGGTAGTCCATGCCGTGCAGGGTGCCGCGCCGCGTCTGGCAGAGGTCCATGACGGTGCCGACGTACTCCTTGGGCGTGAGGACGGACGCGCGCACGATGGGCTCGGAGACCGAGCCGATCTTGCCGTCGGGGTACTCGCTCGGATTGGTGACGACGATCTTCTCGCCCTGCTCGGTCGTGACCTCGTAGACGACGCTCGGCGCCGTCGTGATGAGGTCGAGCCCGAACTCGCGCGCGAGCCGCTCCGTGATGATCTCGAGGTGGAGGAGGCCGAGGAAGCCGCAGCGGAACCCGAAGCCCAGTGCCACGGAGGTCTCCGGCTCGTAGGCGAGCGACGCGTCGGAGAGCTTGAGCTTGTCGAGCGCCTCGCGGAGGTCGGGGTAGTCGCTCGCGTCGATCGGGTAGAGGCCGGAGAACACCATCGGCTTGGGATCGGTGTAGCCGGGCAGCGCATCGGCCGCGGGGGTGCGCTGATTCGTGACCGTGTCGCCGACCTTCGACTGGCGCACGTCCTTCACGCCCGTGATGAGATAGCCGACCTCGCCGACGGACAGCCCCTTCGAGGGCGTCGGCTCCGGGCTCGAGACGCCGATCTCGAGGAGCTCGTGCGTCGCCCTCGTCGACATCATCTGGATGCGCTCGCGCGGCGTGAGCCGCCCGTCGACCATCCGCACGTAGGTGACGACCCCGCGGTAGGCGTCGTAGACCGAGTCGAAGATCATGGCGCGCGCCGGCGCGTCGGGGTCGCCATGGGGGGCGGGGATCTCCTCGACGAGGCGGTCGAGCAGCTCCTCGACGCCCTGGCCCGTCTTGCCGGACACCCGCAGGACGTCGTCGGGCGAGCCGCCGATGAGATCGGCGAGCTCCTTCGCGAACCGGTCGGGGTCGGCGGCCGGCAGGTCGATCTTGTTGAGCACGGGGATGACCGTGAGGTCGTTCTCGAGGGCGAGGTACAGGTTCGCGAGGGTCTGCGCCTCGATGCCCTGCGCCGCGTCCACGAGCAGGATCGCCCCCTCGCATGCGGCGAGGGAGCGCGAGACCTCGTACGTGAAGTCGACATGCCCCGGCGTGTCGATCATGTTGAGGGCGAAGGTCTCGCCGTCCAGCTGCCACGGCAGCCGCACCGCCTGGCTCTTCACCGTGATGCCGCGCTCGCGCTCGATGTCCATGCGGTCGAGGTACTGGGCGCGCATGTCGCGGTCGGACACGACGCCCGTGAGCTGCAGCATGCGGTCGGCCAGGGTCGACTTGCCGTGGTCGATGTGCGCGATGATGCAGAAGTTGCGGATGCGCTCGGGCGGTGTCGCGGCCGGCGGGAGCGGAGTCGTGGCACGAGGGGACATATCCGTCTGATTCTACGGGGAGCGGACGGTCGACACGGCACGCGCCGGATCTGTCCGGGTCCCAGACAGATCGGCCTCGGACCGCGGACCGCCGAAACATGCCCTTCACAATCTGCACGTAGCGTCGGCGCCATCGACCCGCATCCGCCCTGCGCGGTACGGATCGGTAACGCTTTTCGACACGCTCGGCGCATCGTTTCCTGCCTGACAGCTTGCGGGGTAGAGTTCCCCGCATTGTGTGCGATGGTGCGCCGAGCGCGTCGTCGCCGTCCGACGAAGGAATCCACGAACGTGATCAGATATCTGCTGCGCCGAGTGCTCGGGTGGCTGCTCATCATCGCCGTGGCGACGAACCTCACGTACTTCCTGGCCTGGTTCTACCTGGACCCGCGCAGCAACTACGTGGGGCGCCGCCCGCCGCTCAGCGAGGATCAGATCGTCGCGCTCCTCGAGCCGCGCAATCTCAGCGACACGGTTCCGCTCGTACAGCGCTGGTGGAACTGGCTGACGGCCATCCTCACGCGCTGGGACTGGGGTGTGAGCCCGACGGGCGAGTCGGTCAACGGCCAGGTCGCGTACCGCATGTGGATCTCGGCGGAGCTCGTGCTCGGCGCCACCATCCTCACGGCGCTCGTCGGGATCGCCATCGGCGTCTACACCGCCTCGCGCCAGTACCGCCTCGCCGACCGCATCGGGCAGGCCACCTCGATCGTGACGATGAACATCCCGGTCGTGGTCGCCGCCCTCGGCATCGTCCTCATCGCGATCTCCATCAACCAGGCGGTCGGCACGCGCATCTTCTACGTCACGGGCTCGTCGAACCCGGAGGTGACGGGGTTCCTCCCCGTCGTCGTCGACGTCGTCCAGCACCTCACCCTCCCCACTTTCGGCCTCATCCTGACGGGGTATGCGGGCTATCACTTCCTGCAGCGGTCGATCCTGCTCGACAACATCGGCGCCGACTACGTCCGCACGGCGCGAGCCAAGGGGCTCACGAAGGCGCAGGCGATCCGCCGTCATGCGCTGCGCACGTCGTTGATCCCGGTGACGACGCAGGTGGCGTTCAACATCCCGGCCGCCTTCACCGGCGCGATCCTCACCGAGTCGATCTTCGGGTGGAACGGCATGGGGCAGTACTTCTCCCAGACACTGGCGCAGAACGACATCCACGGCACCGTCGCCATCGCGGCGTTCGGCGCCTTCATGACCTTCATCGGCGCGATGCTCGCGGACGTCGCGGTCGTCGCCATCGACCCCCGAGTGCGGGTGAGCTGACATGACAATGCCATCGGACATGCGCGACCCGCTCGAGCACGGCGACAACCCGCCGCCCTCCCCCGCCGTGCTGGCGGCCGGGCGCAGCAGGCCGCTGCGCAAGTCGGCGCTCTACACCCGCCGGTTCCTCCGCAACCGGCCAGCAGTGGGCGGACTCGTGATCTTCGCGATCCTCATCCTCTTCGCGATCGTGGGGCCCTTCTTCCAGCAGTACGACCACATCGAGCTCGACTTCCTCGCGCTCACCGACCCGCCCAGCGCCGCGCACTGGTTCGGGACCACCAACTCGGGGAACGACCTGTACGCGATGGTCGTCGTGGGGCTGCAGCGCTCGCTCATGATCGCCGTCCTCGTGTCGATCGGGACGACCGTGATCTCCGCGATCGTGGGCGCGGCGGCGGCGTACTTCGGCGGATGGATCGAGAAGACCTCGCTCGCGGTCATCCACTTCCTCATGGCCGTCCCCACGTTCCTCATCATCGCCATGGTGTCGAACGACTCGGGCGGCGACTGGCGCATCATCACGGTCATCCTCGTGTTGACGAACTGGTTCATCTCCGCCCGCACCATCTGGACGCTGTGCCTGTCGCTCCGCGAGCGCGAGTACATCCACGCCGCGCGCTACATGGGCGTCGGAGGGTTCCGGATCGTGCTGCGGCACATGATCCCCAACATCGGATCGCTGCTCGTCATCAACTTCACGCTCGGCGTCGTGAGCGCCGTGATGCTGGAGACGAGCCTGTCGTTCCTCGGCTTCGGCGTGAAGCTCCCCGACGTCTCACTCGGCTCGCTCATCGGAACGGGGTCCGGCATCATCACGAGCGCCCCGTGGGTCTTCTTCTTCCCGGCGGGCGCCCTCACGCTGCTGACCGTCTCGATGGCGCTCGTCGCCGACGGGCTGCGAGACGCCCTCGATCCCACCTCGGCGGCAGGAGGCCGCGCATGACCGAACCCGTCCTGTCCGTCCGCGACCTCGCGGTGTCGTTCCCCTCGGAGGCGGGCCGCGTCGACGCCGTGCGCGGCGTCTCCTTCGATCTCCTCCCCGGCCGCTCGCTCGGCATCGTGGGCGAGTCCGGCTCCGGCAAGTCGGTGACGTCGCTCGCCATCATGGGGCTGCTCGCCGAGACCGCCCACGTGACGGGATCCGTCCGCTTCCGCGGCGAGGAGCTGCTCGAGAAGAACGACCGGCAGATGTCGGCGATCCGGGGCAACGGCCTCGCGATGATCTTCCAGGACCCCCTCACGTCGCTGACGCCCGTCTACACGATCGGCGACCAGCTCATCGAGGCGCTCGTGACGCACGACGCCGGCATGAGCCGACGGCGTGCGTGGGATCGCGCGGTCGAGCTGCTCTCGCTCGTCGGGATCTCGGACCCCGAACGGCGGATGAAGGCGTTCCCCCACGAGTTCTCGGGCGGGATGCGCCAGCGCGTCGTCATCGCGATCGCGATGGCGAACAACCCGAAGCTCATCATCGCGGACGAGCCCACGACCGCCCTCGACGTGACGATCCAGGCGCAGATCCTCGATCTCATCCGCACGGCGCAGCGGGAGACCGGGGCCGCCGTCATCATGATCACGCACGACATGGGCGTGGTGGCCAACATCGCCGACGACGTCCTCGTCATGTACGCCGGCAAGCCGATCGAGCAGGCGCCGGCGCTGGATCTCTTCGACGACACGCGGATGCCGTACACGATCGGCCTGCTGGGCGCGATCCCGCGGGTCGACAAGCGCGACAAGGAGCCGCTCGTCGCGATCAAGGGGACGCCTCCCCTGCTCATCGGGCTGCCGGACGCCTGCCCCTTCGCCGACCGGTGCCCCGTCGTGCTCGACGCATGCCGTGTCCGCGAGCCCGAGCTCGTCGCCGTGACGGGATCGCCCGATCATCGGGCTGCATGCATCCGCGCGGAGGAGATCCGTCACGGGCGCATCGCGGACCGCCCGGTGTACCCCGTGCCGGAGATCCGCCCCGGTGCGCTGCAGCTCACGCCCCGCGCCGAGCGCGAGACGGTGCTCGAGGTGGAGTCGCTCTCCAAGTCGTTCCCCGTGCTCAAGGGGATCCTCAAGCGGAAGGTCGGGGAGGTGCGGGCGATCGCCGACATCTCCTTCGACATCAAGGCCGGGGAGACGCTCGCGATCGTCGGCGAGTCCGGGTCGGGCAAGACGACGACGCTCCTCCAGATCATGGACTTCGCCGCCCCCGAGGACGGCGACATCCGGCTGCTCGGGACGAGCGTCCGCGACCTGCGCGGCGGCCGCCGCGAACGGGAGGCGCGCCGCGACATCCAGATCGTCTTCCAGGACCCCATGGGCGCCCTCGACCCGCGCATGACGGTGTTCGACATCATCGCCGAGCCCCTCCGCACGATCGGCACGTCGAAGGAGCGCACCCACGAGCGCGTGGACGAGCTGATGGGCCTCGTCGGGCTCGATCCCGCGCACAGCGACCGGTTCCCGCAGGCGTTCTCTGGCGGCCAGCGCCAGCGGATCGGCATCGCGAGGGCGCTCGCCACCGAGCCGAGGCTCGTCGTCCTCGACGAGCCGGTGTCCGCTCTCGACGTCTCGATCCAGGCGGGCGTCCTCAACCTCCTCGACGAGCTGAAGACGCGTCTCGGCATCAGCTACCTCTTCGTCGCGCACGATCTCTCCGTGGTGCGCCATCTCGCCGACCGCGTCGCGGTCATGTACCGCGGGGCGTTCGTCGAGTTCGGCGAGGTGGACGACGTGTTCGACCGCCCGCAGCATCCGTACACGCGGGCGCTGCTGTCGGCCATCCCCATTCCCGACCCGAAGGTCGAGCGCGGCCGCACCCGCGTCGCGTTCGACCCCTCCAGCATCGGCCGCGAGCACACGAGCGGCTGACATGCGTGGGCGCCGGCCCGGCCGACGCCCGCACCGAGGACGAGGAACCGCAGGTCACAGGTCGATCCCATTCCGGATACGACCCGGGGCCCGCGACTAGCCTCGACCTCAATCTCTCCCACATCCGGCGCCTACGAGGCGCGAAAGGAGCAGCAC
The DNA here is from genome assembly GCF_039543865.1 of Microbacterium gilvum. NCBI lineage: Bacteria > Bacillati > Actinomycetota > Actinomycetes > Micrococcales > Microbacteriaceae > Microbacterium > Microbacterium gilvum. The sequence goes on from NZ_BAABKO010000001.1 coordinate 534,754, forward strand.
CATGAAGCACCAGAGGTGGATCGGAGCGACGGCCGCGTTCGGCGCGCTCGCTCTCGTCCTGAGCGCGTGCGCCGCCGGGGGCGGCGACGGCGGCGACGGATCGGGCGGCGAGGAGCCCACGGAGATCGTCGGCGCCGACTACAACCCGCAGGAGCGCGACGCGCTCGAGCAGGGCGGCGAGGTCACGTGGCCGATCAGCGAGATCACGCCGCAGCAGAACGGCTTCCACGCCGACGCGACGGTCGACACGCAGACGCTGCAGGCGTGGTTCACCCCGCAGGTGATCCTCGCCGAGCCCGAGGGCGGGGCCGTGCTCAACCCCAACTACATCGAGGACCGCGTCGTCGACGAGGTCGACGGCAAGACGGTCGTCACCTACACGATCAACCCCGACGCGGTCTGGAACGACGGCACGCCCATCGACTGGACCGCGTTCGAGAACACGTGGATCGCGAACCGCTCCTACGAGGAGGGATACAACCCGAGCTCGACGGACGGCTACGACGTCATCGAGTCGGTCGCGGCGGGCGAGGACGACAAGCAGGTCGTCGTCACGTTCTCGCAGGTCTACCCGTGGACGGACTTCATGTTCTCCGGCCTCCTGCACCCGGCCGTCGACAGCCCCGAGGTGTTCAACGAGGGCTTCATCGACGACCCGCACGCGGAGTGGGGCGCGGGGCCCTACACGATCGACACGTTCGACGCGAACGGCGGCACGGTCACGTTCGTGCCGAACGAGAACTGGTGGGGCGACGAGCCGCTGCTCGACAAGGTCACCTTCCGCCAGCTCGACGACACCGCCGAGATCAACGCGTTCCGCAACGGCGAGATCGACCTGGCGGTGACGAACACCGAGGACCGCCTGTCGCAGGTGTCCGACATGGAGGGCATCGAGATCTACCGCGCGCAGCGCACGTCCAACAACCTCCTCGAGATCAACGCCGAGCGCGAGCAGTTCGCCGACGTCGCCGTCCGCGAGGCGATCTTCAAGGCGATCGACCGCGAGCAGATCAAGGAGGTCGTCTGGAACGGCCTCAACTACACCGAGGAAGACGCCGGCTCGTTCAACATGTACCCCTTCGAGGAGGGCTACGTCGACGCGCTGTCCGAGGCCGGCTGGTCGTTCGACGTCGACGAGGCGAACGCCATCCTCGACGAGGCCGGCTGGGTCGCGGGCGACGACGGCATCCGCGAGAAGGACGGGCTGCGCCTGGAGGGCCGTCTCCCCACGTTCGGGGACGACCCCGTGGTCGAGGCGCGCGCGCGAGTCATCCAGACGCAGCTCGCCGAGATCGGCGTGGAGCTGACGATCGACGCGCGCCCCGTGAGCGACTTCTCGACGGTGCTCACGACGAAGGACTGGGACCTCGTCATGCTGTCGTTCGTGTCGGGATCGGCGTCGGGCGTGCAGTTCATGTGCCAGATCTACTGCACCGACAGCTCGCTCAACCTCTCCGCGACCGGAACGCCCGAGATCGATGAGCGGATCGCCGAGGTGAACGCCCTCCCCACGAAGGAGGAGCAGAACGAGGCCGGCATGGCGCTCGAGTCCGAGATCATGGCCGAGACCTGGGGCATCCTCCCCCTTTACAGCGGACCGTGGATCAACGCCGTGACGTCGGGCATCGCCAACCTCACGCCGGAGGGCTACACGGGTCTCGACCTCTACGGCGTGCAGCCGGTCGAGAACCAGGGCTGGATGGCGTCGGCCGAGTGATCCGCTGACCTCCCGTCCCGGAGGGGCCGCCGACCTCGCGTCGGCGGCCCCTCCGCCGTCGCGCTGGCTACCATGACGCCATGCCCGCCCGCGTCTCCCCGGCCCGCGTCTCCCCCGTGCAGGTCGTGCTCGTGCACGGCATCCGCACGTCGGCGACCATGTGGAGGCCGCAGGTCGCGCATCTGCGTCGACGCGGCGTCGGCGTCCACCTCGCCGAGCTGCCGGGGCACGGCGCGCGGATGGACGAGACGTGGTCGCTCGACGAGGCCTTCACGACGATCGACAGCACCGTCCGCCGCGCGGCGGAGTCGGGGCCCGTGCTGCTCGTCGGGCATTCGATGGGCGGGCTGCTGTGCGCGGAGCTCCTCGCCCGCGAGACCACCCCGTCCGTCGCGGGGTTCGTGGCGGCCGGTGCGACGGCGCTCCCCCGAGGCGCGGGGCTGCGGGGGTACCGTCTCCTCCTCCGCGGATTGCGCGTCTCGCCGGGGAACGGACTGTGGCTCGTCCGGCGCATCCTGGCCGCCACGCTCCCGGAGGAGACCCGCCTCGACTTCGGCGCAGGCGGATACGCCCTCGCCGCCGAGGACGCCGCGCTCGCGAGCCTCGCGACGCTCGACCTGCGGCAGGCGCTCCCCCGTCTGCGTGCGCCGGTGTGGTTCGTCAACGGCGAATGGGACCAGCTCCGCCTCCACGAGCGCGAGTTCCTGCGTCTCGTGCCGCATGCCGAGCTCGTCGTCGTGCCGCGGACGACCCATCTCGTGACCGCCATGCGTCCGCGGGTGTTCGACGCCGTGCTCGACCTCGCGATCGCGTCGATCGCGCGTCCGGATGGCGCGGACTGACCTGGTAGCATTGACCCTTGGCTTGCGTGTGGGGCCACCCACACCGCCGTACGACGCCCCTCTCCCGTCACGCGGCACTTCCGAAAGCTCACCTGAACGAAAGTCATTCGACGTGGCAAACATCAAGTCGCAGATCAAGCGCATCAAGACCAACGAGAAGGCGCGCGAGCGCAACAAGGCCGTCAAGAGCGAGCTCAAGTCGCTCGTCCGCAAGACGCGCGAGGCCGTCGCCGCGGGCGACAAGTCGGCCGCCGAGGCCGCGCTGCTCAAGGCGTCCAAGAAGCTCGACAAGGCCGTGAGCAAGGGCGTCATCCACAAGAACCAGGCAGCGAACCGCAAGTCGGGCATCGCGAAGCAGGTCGCCGCTCTCTGAGCAGCTCCCTCGTCGGAAGGCCCGTCCCGCATCGCGGGGCGGGCCTTCTGCTGTGTCGCGGACTCAGCGCCCGAACGGCGCGCGCGTGGAGACGACCGTGACCATGCGCTCGAGGGCGAACACCGGGTCGCGCGAGGCGCCCTTCACCTCCGCGTCGGCTCGCGCGATGGCCTGGATGGCGAGCGCGAGCGCCCGCTCGTTCCAGCCCGACTGCAGATCGCGGCGGGCGCGGTCGACCTGCCAGTCCTTCATGCCCAGGCGCATCGCGAGCTGACGCGCGGGTTCGCGGGAACCGGCCACGCGCGCCATCGTGCGGAGCTTCATGGCGAACGCCGCCACGAGAGGAACCGGATCGGCGCCCGAGTCGAGCGCGTGCCGCAGGGCGACGAGCGCCTCCCCGTAGCGGCCGGCAATCGCGGTGTCGGCGACGGCGAAGGCGTTCGTCTCGACGCGGCCGCCGTAGTAGCGCGACACGACGTCCTCGGTGATGTCGCCCTCGACGTCCGCGATGAGCTGCTGGCAGGCCGCCGCGAGCTCGGCGAGCTCGCCCGTGAACGCCTGCGTGAGCGCCTGCAGCGCGCGGGGCGCGATCCGTCGCGCAGCGGCCTGGAACTCGCCGGCGGCGAAGTCGAAGCGATCGGAGTCGCGCTTGACGGCGGGGCACGGGACCTCGACACCGCGCCCCGTGCCCGCGCGGATCGCGTCGAGCAGCTTCTTGCCGCGCACCGTCGCGCCCGTGTGCCGCAGGACGAGCGTGGCGCCCTCCTGCGGGGCCTCCAGGTACGCGAGCGCCTCGGTGAGGAACGCGTCGGAGCACTTCTCCACTCCGGACACCCGCACGAGACGCGGCTCGCCGAAGAGGGACGGCGACGTCACGGCGAGGAGCGTCCCCGACGTGTAGTCGGACGCGACGATGTCGGTGATCTCGAGCGACGGGTCCTCGGCTCTGAGGTAGTCGCGGACGCCCGCGATGGCGCGCTCCGCGCAGACCTCCTCGGGCCCGGAGACGAGGACGACGGGTGCGGGCTCCGGCTTCCGCCATGACAGCTGCGGGATGGCCGTCTTCGCGGTCTTCGCGGGGGTCTTGCGGGGTGCGGCGGCCATCCCCCCAGCCTATCCGCGAGCGCGGACGCCGGTCGGCGTCAGCGGCGGCCGAGCGGGAGCGGAGCGACGCCGGGCGTGCAGAGCACGAGCGCGCCTCCGGCCTCGTGGAGCTCGAGCGACGGGAACTGCTCCAGCACGAGCGCCGCGAACCCGACATCGGGCACGGTCATCCTCGCGTCCACGGTGCCGGGGACGAGCTCGGCGGCGAGCAGGCGCCGCAGGGCCCTGCCCCGGCCGCGGCCGCGTCCGAGCGCCACGTGGTGGGAGAACTCCAGGACGCCGTCGTCGCCGCGGACGACGTCGACGGCTGCGTCACGTTCGGGCGAGAGGACGATGTCCCGCCGGGGGTCGCGCAGCCGGCGCAGGACCCCCGCCGCGAGGATGGCGAGGACCGCACCCGCGACGACGAGGAGGTGACCGACGGCGAAGAGCGCGACGATGGCGGTCACGGCGACCCCGTGCACGAACGCGCCGGCGACCGCTGACCCCGCGGCGAGGAGAGCGAGCGCGGCGAGCAGCCAGCGGAGGCCCGTGCCGGACATCCCCCGCAGGCGCAGGCGCACGGACATCCGGACCAGCAGAGGCAGGTCGTGCAGCGTCGCGCGCTCGAGCGTGCAGCCGCCGTCGTCTGCGCGACGGGCGGGCGGGTGAGGAGACACGGCGCTCATGGGACGCAACGCACGTTGTCGCTCGCTGCGTACACGTTGACGAGCGCGCCGGGCCCTGCGGTCGCGACGATCGTCGCGCCGTTGCGCGCGTGCAGGGTCCCGCTCGTGCGGGCGTTCGCGATCGATCCCGTGCTCACGAGCGCCGCCGTGCTGTAGTTGCTGCACCCGGTCCACGAGAGCATGGTCCCCGCTCCGGCCGTGCTCTCGAACGCGCAGACCCGGCCGGACGGGCAGCGGCCGACGGACGCGAGCGCCTCGGCCCTCGCCCCGGTCGACGCGAGCCGCAGCTCCATCCCGATGGCCGGCCACACGACCCGATCGTCGGCGACCACGACACCGCCCTCCACCTGCGCGAGGGCGTATCGGATGGCCGGGTCGACGTCGTCGTCGGGGGCCGCGGAGGCGGGAAGGGGCGCGGCGACCGCCACGAAGAGGATGACGAGGGTCGCGAGAAGACGTCTCATGTGCTGTCCAGGGTCCAGGGGGCGCGTTGTGCTCGGGTGCACGACGCCCTTCATAGAGGTTGTGTCGCGAGAAGCCGATTCCTGACATCCGGATTCCCGGGCGTGTCAGGACTCGATGCCCCACAGCGTATAGCTGATGATCGATCCCGCGGGGATCGTGTCGAGATCGTCGAGGAGGGCCGACTCCGCTCCGACGATGCGCCCGGTGTCCCGCGACACGAGCCATGTGACCTCGTGCGTGGGGGTCGCGGCCGACAACCCGATGACGGGTCTGCCCTCCCGGTCGGCAGCCTCGCCCTCCACGACGACGTCGTCGGCGTCGGCCAGCAGATCGAGCAGCACGGCCTCCTGCGTGTCCGACAGCGTCCACTGCTGCAGCAGCCCCTCGGCGGTCGTCATGAGATCGGCCGCCGTGTACGTCTCCGGCAGACCGTAGTCCGCCAGGGCGGCGAGCAGGGAGGCGGCGTCCGCCGCGGGCGGATCGACGACAGGGGTGGTGAACTCGCCCGGGGCGAACACGATGTCCGACAGCACGGTCCCGGGCTCCGGGGCGTCGACCGCGTCGTCGTCCCAGGTGGATCGCGCCGCGATGACGGTCGACCGGCCGGAGAGGTCGGGCTCCCACACGAGGCTCGTCCGCTCGGGGGCGCGCGCGGCGACGACGACGTCGCCCTCGCCGTAGGAGATGTCGAGGTACCAGCCGAGCGCATCCACGGCTCGCACGGGTTCGGCCACGACGACGTCCGCGTCCTCCAGCTCGGCTGTGGCCTCCGCCACGACGTCGACAGCGGAATCCGAGACGGGCGCGTAATCGAGCGGCGGGGGCGTCAGCGCGTGGGCTCCCTCGCCGCCGCCCAGCCAGGGGGTCGTGAGCGAGATGGCGAGGACCCCGGCCGCCGCCGCGGCGACGAGGACGAGACTCCGTGTCCGGCGGCGCCCCGCTCCGCCCTCGCGCGCCACGATGCGATCGCGGACAACGTGCGCGCGGGTCCCCGCGTCGGCGGGCGTGCGGGCCGGGTCCGCCGCCCGGATGAGCTCGGCGAGGTCGTCGTCAGCGTGCACGCGCGGTCACCTCGCCGTCGGAGAGCAGGCGGCGAAGTCGCGCGCGTCCCCTGCTGAGAGCCTTCCAGACCGCGTCCACGCGGCATCCGAGCACCTCGGCGACCTCGTGGGGCGCCAGTCCCTCCCAGTACGTCAGCGCGATCGCCTCCCGCTCGCGATCGGGCAGCGACCGGATGGCCCTGACCACGTCCATCCGCTCGTCGTCCAGCCGGTCGTCCCGCTCGCCGTCCGAGGCGAGGGCGACCTCGACGTTCCGGGTGGTGTCGAGGCGTCTGCGGTGGTTGAGGATCTGGTTCGCGGCCGTGCGGTACAGCCAGGGCAGCCCCGGGGGCGAATCGGGGTCGAGTCGACGCCAGGCGACCTCGAAGGTCTCGGCGGCGAGCTCCTCTGCGATGGCGGTGTTGTGCACGCGACGCTCCACATATCGGACGACAGGGCCGTAGAACTGGTCGAAGAGGACGCTGAAGACCTCGCGTCGCCCCATGGCACTCTCACCCTCCGGCGCGCCTCTTCACCCTGTATGTGTCGCGAGACGCCGATTCCTGACATCCGATGTCGTCCGGATCCCAGCTTCGCACGGAGACCCGCGTCGCGGCCTCCCCCACGCGGCAGCGACCCCGCCGACGGATCGTCGGCGGGGTCGCTGCGGGAGTGCTCAGGGCTGGGGCGGCGCCGGGGGCGCCGGCGGCCTGCCCTGCACGGGCGGCTGCGGCGGCACGGGCGGCTGGCCATACTGCGGCTGGCCCTGGACCTGCGGCGGCTGCTGGTTCTGCGCGAGGTGCGCGTTGAGCTGCGCCTGCTGAACATAGAGCTGCGCCTGCTGAACGTTCATCTGCTGGTCGTGTCGGAGGGCGGCCTGATCGGCGAACAGGTGCTGCTTGATCTTGTTCGCGAACGACTCGAGCTTGGCCTTCTCGAGGATCGACACCTGCACGACCTGGCGCCCGCCGCCGTTGTTCGTCACGACGAAGGTCGCGCTCATCGCGTTGGCGATGTTCGCGCCGGCGAGGAGGAGGAAGAAGAGGCCGAGGACCCAGGCGTTGCCGAAGAGCATGAGCGAGACGATGAGCCACACGATGCCCCAGACGACGCGGCCGACGTGGAATCGCGTGTTCACCGACACGCTCGCGGTGTTGGCGAGCGGCGTCGTCTCCTCGTTGTGTCCGAGCGGGATGAGGCCGAACAGGGTGTTGGCCTGGTCCCACACGAGGCGCGTGCTGCTGACGGCGAGCGTCGTCTTGATCCAGAACAGCAGGACGGAGGGGCTGAGCTCCGTCCGGTCGATCTCGCGCTCTCCCGGCGCGAAGGTGATCTGTGCCATGGTTCCCCCGTAGCGTGATGGTGGCGAGGTCCGACCGGTCGCTGCATCCGCGCGAGCAGAAGGTTCTCAGGTGGTCGGAACCAAATATACAGGGACTGCCCAACATTGCCATTCGCTCCTGCTCATCGCGTCATCCTCCCTTCTCGCGCCATACCCACAGTCCGCGCGCGTCCTGGCCTGCGAGCACGAGACCGTCGAGGTCGGTGCGCGCCACCGCTGCTCCGATGGCGGCGAGTTCCGCGAGGACGACGTCGGTCGGATGCCCGTAGTCGTTGTCGGCACCCACCCCCACGAGCGCCAGATCGGGCGCCGCCAGCCGGTACAGCTCCCCGTCCTGATCCGCGCTCCCGTGGTGCGCGACCTTGACGACGTCGTAGTCGGCGGAGACCGCGCCCGTCGCCAGGAGGACGGACTGCGCTGACGCGCCGAGGTCGCCCAGGAGCAGCGTGCGCGGGACGCCGGCGCCCGCGAACTCGATGACGACGCTGGCGTCGTTGCCTTCGGGGAAGGCACGGCTCGCCGGCCGCGGCCAGAGCACGCGCCACTCGGCCTCTGCGAGGCGCCCCGTCATGCCCGCCGATGCCTCGACGACGTCCTGCGCGCGCGCCTGGGCGATCCACTCCGATCCGTCGTCGCCCACCGGGCCATGCAGGAGCGTGCCCGTCCGCCCCGCCACCGCCTCGACGCCGCCGACGTGGTCGAGATCGAAGTGCGTGAGGACGAGCATCTCGATCCGGTCGACACCGAGCCTCGCGAGGCACGCGCGAAGGGCCTCCGGTTCCGGCCCGGTGTCGACGAGCGCGACGGCGTCGGACGAGCGGAGGACGATCGCGTCGCCCTGCTCCACGTCGCAGAGCGCGATGGACCATCCGGCGGGTGTCGTGAGCGGGCCAGCCACGCCGCCCAGCGCACCGGCACCCGCACCCGCGCCGACCGCGATCGCGAGCACGGCGGCGGCCGCGCGCCTCACCGCGGTCCGCACGTGCGCGGGGCGCAGGATGACGACGACCGTCGCCGCGTCGACGATCGCGAGCGCGACGAATCCGCCGAGGCCTCCCCACCACGGCACGGCGGCGCCGGGCAGCGCGGCGAAGACGTGCGCCGTCTGCGCGATCCACGCGGCCGGCGCCCAGGCGACGGCCGCGAGGCCCTGCGCCACCACGGGCAGCCCCTGGAGGACGCATGCGAGCAAGCCGACGACGGTCGCGGCCGGGGCGGCGGGAGCGGCGACGAGGTTGGCGACGACTCCGTACAGCGGCACGGCAGGGGCCAAGAGCAGGATGATCGGCCCGCACGCGAGCTGGGCCGACAGCGGCACGGCGATCGCCAGGGCCAGCAGACGCGGCATCACGCGCTCCAGTCCGCGGGCGAGCGGTCCGGCGAGCAGGAGAAGCGCGGCGGTGGCGGCCGCAGACAGCGCGAAACCGTACGACGTGGCGAGCCACGGATCGACCAGGAGCAGGATGACGACCGCCGCCGCGAGCGCCGGAACCCCCGCGCCCGCCCGGCCGGCGAGGAGCGAGAGCATCGCGATGCCCGCCATGCTCGCCGCCCGCACGACGCTCGGCTCCGGCGTCACGAGCACGACGAAGCCGGCCAGCACCGCGCCCGCGAGCACGAACCGGAGCGGGCGGGGCAGCCGGAGCAGCGCGGCCAGCCCGAATGCGAGGCCGACGACGATCGCGCAGTTCGCCCCGGAGACCGCGGTGAGGTGCGTGAGGGAGGACGCCTTCATATCGGCGTCGAGCTCGGGCGGGATCGCACGCGTGTCGCCCACCGCGAGCCCGGGGAGGAGCCCCGCGCCCGGCTCCGGGAGCCCTGCCACGACGTCTCCCGCGAAGCCGTCGCGCAGCGCTGCGGCGACGGCGAGCACACCGTGCGGCTCTGCCACCGCGCGGACCGCGTCGGCGAACACGACGAGCACCGCGCGGTCGCCCGCGTCCGCGGCGCGGGCGGAGCCGCGGATCTCGACGACCGCCCCGAGGTCGAGGGCGGCACGCTCCGCCAGGGCGTCGACAGGCACGGCGACGGTCACGGGCAGCGCGACGTCGGCGGTGGCGTGCCCCACGCGCAGCGTCGTCGCGTCGCCGTCGAACCACAGGTTCTCGCCGACCCTGCGCACCTTCGTCTCTACATCGATCGTGGCCGTCACGAAGGCGTCGCCGTCCGACGTCCACGCGCGGGCCTCGCTGCGCGACGGCTCGGCGAGCCACACCTGAGCCGCCACCGCCGCCGCGAAGGCGGCACCGACCCCGACGATCGAGAGCGCGACCGTCGGACCCCTCACGGCCATCCGGATGGCGCTTGCCGCGCACACGAGCCCGCCTGCGACTGCGAGCCATCCCGCCAGGTCGGGCGCGAGCACGCCGACGAGCCCTGCTCCCCACGCGGCGGCCGCCACCGGCACCATCCGCAGGTCGCGACGGCTCGCGACAACACCGTCGACGCCCACGATCGCTCTCACACCGTCACGAGCGGGCGGAGGGTGTCGAGCATCGCGTCTCCGATGCCCGACACCGCCAACAGATCGTCGACGGCCGTGAACGGGCCGTTCTCGTCGCGCCACGCGATGATGCGCTCGGCGATCGCGGGGCCGATCCGCGGGAGTTCCTCGAGCGCCGCGGCGTCGGCCGTATTGAGATTCACGAGGCCCGGGCCGGCGGGAGCGCCGGGGGCATCGGGGGCGCCCGATGCGGGTGCCTCCCCTTCCACCGGGACCGCGAGCTGCTCGCCGTCGGCGACGGGGCGGGCCAGGTTGACCCCCGATTCGTCGGCGTCGTCGGCGAACCCGCCTGCCGCCGACACGGCGTCGACGACGCGGGCGCCCGCGTCGAGCACGTACAGGCCGGGCTCGCGCACGGCGCCCTGTACGTGGACGTACAGCTGCCCCGCCGCGATCGACGCGGTCGGCGTCTCGACCGCGACCGGTTCGACGGGAGACGCGGCGCCGCGCCACACGCCGACCCCGATCACGACGGCGAGGGCCCCGAGCGCGAGCACGATCACCCCGCCCGCGCCGAGGCGCGCACGGGGAGAGCGCAGCCGCGGACCATCCGTCACGCCGCCACGCTAGGACCGCGGAGAGCCCGCGGAGGGTGCCCTCGGCCGACTGGGGAACGGCACACCGCGCGCGCGAGGGCTGTGCACGGCTGGTGGCCGCACCGCGCCCACTCGACGAGACTGTCGCAACGAGATGATCGCAGCGATCCCTCACTCATGGCCGGCGCGTGGGAGTGGCCCCTCGACCACACGCGGGCAGAATCCGTGAATCAGCTTGGCGCGGTTGCTTCCTCCGGCGAGATCTGTGCGGGGAGGTCTTGGCCTGTCTCCGCGACGACCTGCTCGAAGACCTGTGAGGTTCCGCAGCCGGCAGTGTCCTGGGATGCCGCGTAGATGCCCGTGTTCGCTCCGGTGACGTAGTACTGCGATGCGACGTCGCCTTCGAGTTCGGAGGCGGTGAGGTAGAGCAGATGGGTGTCACCGACTTCGACCAGCTCGGCGGGTGGTGCCTGTTCCGTTCCGCCGTCCTGTCGCACGATGATCTCAGGCCCCGCGGCGGGGCCGTCGGACTTGACCACCTCGTCGATCACCACGGCGGACAGCGTGAACTCAGCGGTCTTGTCCTCCCCGGTCTCGTTCGCGCTCTCCTGCGAGACGACGTGCACGACCGCGACGACGACGCTGTCGTCCGCGAGCGCGTGGACCGACTCGTACAGCTGCACGCGCGAGAAGTGTGCATCCGTGGTCGTCGTCGTGCATCCCGTCAACGACACCGCTCCGCTCGAGAGAAGTGCGATGAGCGCCTGATTTCGTGTGAACCGCGGTTCAGCTTCTCCCTGAGCAGAGGACGTTGAATCCGCAGATCTCGTCCGTGGCGAAGCCCCGCACTCCGAGATTCCACGCGGTATGAGCGTACGCGTGCATGAAGGGAGCGGCGGTGGCCGCGGGGCGAGATCGAACCAAGGCGCCCTTGTCAGGGATCACCGCTTCGTGGCACCTTCTCCGTGAAGCAGCATGCGATAGCGACTCCCTACCAAGGCATGTGGAGATCCACCGAACGCTCGGGCTCGATGGGTTGCATCCTCCGGATGGGCAATGAGGGAAGGGAGATCGAGGATGAAGCGACGCACGATGGCCGGACTCCTGGTGAGCGTCACCGCACTGGCGGGATGCGCGACCGCCGTGCCTAACGTGGGGCCTGAACCGACCGCCGGTGGTTCATGGGAGAGCATCACCGCTTACGTGCTGGGCCCCAGCCCGGACGGCACGCACGAGGTCGTCCTCTGTGAAGACGGTGCGGCCGAGTCGCTTCCGCCGAACTGCGTCGGCACGCCCATCAGCAACTGGGACTGGGAGACGGTTCCCCACGAAACTATCGGAGAGAACCCGCCGGTACGCTTCGGCTACTACGACCTGGAGTTCCGCCGATCGCTGGACGGGAGCGTCCACGTCGACATGGATTCCGTGCAGGAATCCCGCGACTGATCGCCGCGGAATGCCTCGCCCGTCCTCCCTCTCTCCGCACTGCACTGGTCTCGACACACCGGTGTCGATCGGCCCCTTCTCCGGTCGCTCAGGACGACGGAGCCAGATACTCGTGCTGGAGATCGGTCACCGCGGCGATGTGCGCGAAGTCGTGATCTGCGGCGAGGACGGTGGCATCGTTGACGATCGCGTATCCGGCGATGAGGATGTCGACAGCACCCGCCGCTCTCACCAGTCCCGAGTTCCACAGCGCGCTCTGGATGTCGAGTACGAGCGATTCGTCCGGTGCGTGCTCGAGAGGGAAGCCCAGGCTGATTCGTTCTCGGAACACCGCGTGCTGGCCCGGGTTCCGAGCGGCGTGGCAGAACTCGAGAACCTGCGGTGGGCAGGTGACGAGGAGATCCGCCGGCGCGCGCTCGATCCGTCGCAGTCTCGCCACGACCCCGGGATCCCCCAGTGCGAGCCGGGCCCATACCGAGTTGTCGACGAGGTAGTCCGTCACGGTGCGGTGACGCGCCCCTCGGGCCGCGACGGTTCCACCGGGGAGCCGAGGCCCGCGGGCAGGTCGGCGAGCTCCGCGATGCCGTCGATCATCGTCGCTTTCTGCTTCGATGCGATCAGCCGACGCAGCGCGAGGTCGAGGACGGCGCGATTGGAGCGCTCGCCTGTGAGCACCCGGGCGCGCTCGATGAGCGCAGGGTCCAGATCAACGCTCGTCATGGCCACTTCGGGCCTCCTCTCGCCGTGGTTATATTTCTGATCATATAACCCCGCAGCCTCCACGTCTACTTCGTCGAGAAGCTCACGACCTTCGGCGCGCGCACGATCGCGCGCGTGATCTCCTTGCCGCCGAGCGCACGGACGACCCGCTCGTCGCCGCGCGCGAGGGCCTCGAGGGAGGGGCCGTCGATCTTCGCCGGCACCTGCAGGGTCGCGCGCACCTTGCCGTCGATCTGCACGACCGCCGTCACCTGCTCGTCGACGAGCAGCGTCGGGTCGGCCGAGCGCCAGGTCACGAGGCCGACCGACGGCTCGTATCCGAGCGCCTCCCACATCTCCTCCGCCGTGTGCGGGGCGAACAGGTCGAGCACCATCGCGGTCACCTCGACCGCCTCGCGCACGGCGGGGTCGCCGGCCCCGGGGCCCTGGTCGATCGTCTTGCGGATGGCGTTGACGAGCTCCATGAGACGTGCGACCACGACGTTGAACTTCGTGTGCTCCACGAGCGTGGGCGCCTCGGCGAGGAGACGGTGCGTGACTCGGCGCAGCGCCTGGTCGCCCTCCGCCCACACGACGTCGACAGGGCTCGTCACCTCGTGCGCGGCACGCAGCGCACGCGCGAGGAACTTCTGCGCACCCGTCGTGGAGACGTCCTTCCAGTCCTTGTCGTCCTCCACGGGGCCCGCGAACGCGAGCGCGACGCGCAGCGCGTCGGCGCCGTGCGCGGCGAGCTCGTCGCTGAACAGCACGAGGTTGCCCTTCGACTTCGACATCTTCGCGCCGTCGAGGATGACCATGCCCTGGTTGATGAGGCTCGAGAACGGCTCCGTGAAGTCGACCTTGCCGAGGTCGAACAGCACCTTCGTGATGAAGCGCGCGTAGAGCAGGTGCAGGATGGCGTGCTCGACGCCGCCGATGTACGCATCGACCGGCGCCCACCGCAGCGCGTCCTTCTCGGCGAACGCGACATCCTGGTTGCCCGGCGACAGGAACCGCAGGAAGTACCACGAGCTGTCGACGAAGGTGTCCATCGTGTCGGGGTCGCGCAGCGCCGCCTCGCCCGTCTCGGGGTCGGTCGTCTCGACCCATCCGGCCGCCGCGCCGAGCGGCGACTTGCCCTTCGGCTTCAGATCGAGTCCCTCGGCCGACGGCAGACGCACGGGCAGCTGGTCGGCCGGAACCGGCACGACCCGGCCGTCCTCGGTGTGGACCATGGGGATGGGCGTGCCCCAGAACCGCTGGCGCGAGATGAGCCAGTCGCGCAGCCGGTACTGCTTCGCGGCACGGCCGGTGCCCGCCGCCTCGAGGCGCTCGATCGTGCGCGCGATCGCGTTGCGCTTGGAGAGCCCGTCGAGCGCGCCGGAGTTGATCATCCGGCCCTCGCCGGAGAGCGCCACGCCCGTCTGCTTCGGGTCGTCGAGCGGCATCGGGTCGATGGGCACGCCCTCGTCGTCCACCTCGATGACCGGGATCGCGCCCGTCACGGGCGCCGACGTGTCGACGACGACGCGCACGGGCAGGTCGAACCGGATGGCGAAGTCGAGATCGCGCTGATCGTGCGCCGGCACGGCCATCACCGCGCCGTGACCGTAGTCGGCCAGCACGTAGTCGGCCGCCCAGATCGGCAGCCGCTCGCCGTTGACGGGGTTGATCGCGAACCGGTCGAGGAAGACGCCCGTCTTCGGGCGGTCGGCGCTCTGGCGCTCGATGTCCGTCTGCTTCTGCACCTGCTCCAGGTAGTCCTGGAACGCCATCCGCACCTCGGGCGACGAGCCGGACGCGAGCTCGGCGGCGAGATCGCTGTCGGGAGCGACGACCATGAAGGTGGCGCCGTGCAGCGTGTCGGGGCGCGTCGAGAAGACGGTCACCTTCTCTGCGCGGCCCTCGATCTCGAAGTCGATGTCGGCGCCCACCGAGCGGCCGATCCAGTTGCGCTGCATCTGCAGCACCTTGTGCGGCCAGAAGCCCTCGAGCTGGTTGAGGTCGTCGAGCAGGCGGTCGGCGTAGTCGGTGATCTTGAAGTACCACTGCGTGAGCTTCTTCTTCACGACCTCGGCGCCGCACCGCTCGCAGTGGCCGTCCACGACCTGCTCGTTGGCGAGCACGGTCTGGTCGTTCGGGCACCAGTTGACCGGGCTCTCCTTGCGGTACGCCAGCCCGCGCTCGAACAGCTGCTGGAACAGCCACTGGTTCCAGCGGTAGTAGTCGTCGTCGCTCGTGTGGAGCACGCGGCTCCAGTCGAACGACACGCCGTAGGCCTTCAGGCTCTCGCGCTGCTGCGCGATGTTGGCGTAGGTCCACTCCCGCGGGTCGGCGCCGCGCTTGATGGCGGCGTTCTCGGCGGGCAGGCCGAACGAGTCCCACCCGATCGGGTGCAGGACGTTGTAGCCGCGGTGGCGCCAGAAGCGCGCCACGATGTCGCTGTAGAGGTAGTTCTCCGCGTGGCCCATGTGGAGGTCGCCCGACGGGTACGGGAACATCGCGAGGACGTACTTGCGCGGGCGCGAGTCGCCGTCGCCGCCTGCGAGGAAGGTGCCGTGCTCGTTCCAGTACGCCTGCCACTTCGCCTGCACGGCGTGGACGTCGTTCTCTGCGGTCTCTACGGTGGTCTGCGACACGGTGGGATGAAGCCAATCAATCGAACTCGCCGCACGGGGCGCCGGGCGGCGGAAAATCGGGAGACTCCAGGTTAGCGCGCGTGGTCGGCCCGTAAGCTCGGCACGTGATCAACGACGTCCTCCTCTGGATCCTGGATGTCGTCTCGTCGGTCGACCCCGTGGTCCGCACGCTGCTCGCCGCGGTGGCGATCATGCTCGAGACGAGCGTGCTGGTCGGCCTCGTCGTGCCGGGCGACACGATCGTGCTCGTCGCCGCGACGGGCGTCGGATCGCTCTGGGAGGGCGTCGCGCTCGGCGCGGCCGTCGTCGCGGGAGCGCTCGTCGGCGAGAGCATCGGCTTCGCCCTGGGACGCTGGCTCGGGCCCCGCATCCGGCATTCATGGCTGGGCCGCCGCATCGGCGAGCACAACTGGCAGCGGTCCGAGCGCTACCTCCGCCGTCGCGGGGGCATCGCGATCTTCCTGTCGCGCTTCCTCCCCGTGCTGCACTCCCTCGTCCCCCTCACGGTCGGCATGAGCGGCTACTCCTATCGCCGCTTCCTCGCGTGGACCCTGCCCGCGTGCGCGCTGTGGTCGGGGCTCTACGTCTCGATCGCCGCGGGCGCCGCCGTCGGCTTCCGCCAGCTCGCCGATCAGGCCCACTACGCCGGCTACGTCTTCGTCGGCGTGATCGCGCTGTTCCTGGTCCTCGTGTTCGCCGGTAAGAAGGTGCTCTCGCGCCTCGAGCACAGGCATCTGCGCGCCCACGCCGACGGGCCCGGGGATGCGGATGGAGCCGCGGGCCCCCGCATGGAAGACTGAGCGCGATGCCCTCCACGACGCCAGCCCCGGGAAAGATCCACTGGGTCGCTCGCCTCGAGCGCCGCTTCCACGCCTGGCGCGAGCGCGTCGCGCGCCGCAAGGGGCGCACGCCGACGGCCGTGCCGTTCGCGGGCTACGGCGGCGAGGGGTGGATCCGCGTGCTCGGGCGCGTGCTCATCGTGCCGGCCGCGAAGGGCGAGCGAGACGGCCGCGTCGCGAGCGTGCGCGGATGGCGATCGTTCGCGGGGATCCCCGTCGCCTACGCCTCCGTGACGATCACGGTGGGCGACGCCACCCACGAGGTCGCGGCGGACCGCGGCGGCGTCGTCGACGCCGTCATCCCCGCCGGTCTCGCCCCGGGATGGCAGACGTACCGGATGTCGGTCGAAGGCGGCGACCCGTCCGAGGGTCGAGTCTTCGTCGTCGATCCCGATGTGCGCTTCGGAGTCGTCTCCGACGTGGACGACACCGTGATGGTCACCGCGCTCCCCCGTCCGCTGCTCGCCGCCTGGAACTCCTTCGTCGTGCACACGCACGCCCGTCAGCCCGTGCCGGGCATGGCGGTGCTGCTCGAGCGGCTCGTCCGCGAGAACCCCGGGGCGCCCATGCTCTACCTCTCCACGGGCGCCTGGAACGTCGCGCCGACCCTCACGCGCTTCCTCTCCCGTCATCTGTTCCCCGCCGGCGCCATGCTGCTCACCGACTGGGGGCCGACGCACGACCGCTGGTTCCGCAGCGGGAGCGATCACAAGCGCGACAACCTGCGTCGTCTCGCCGAGGAGTTCCCGCACATCGAGTGGCTCCTCATCGGAGACGACGGCCAGCACGACGACGAGATCTACACGTCCTTCACGCGCGAGTTCCCCTCTTCGGTCGCAGCCGTCGCCATCCGCCGGCTGTCCCCCGCCGAGGCCGTGCTGGCGGGCGGACGGACCGCCGTCGACGACCACAGCGCCGCCGGCGTGCCGTGGGTGACGGGCGACGACGGCGCAGGGCTCGCCGAGCGGCTCGAGGCCGTCGGCCTGCTGAAGGCGTAGCCTGCCAGCGTGTGCGGACGTTTCGTGGTGGCCCAGGTCGGTTCCGAGCTCGTCGGCCAGCTGAGGGTCGACCTCGTCTCCGACGACCTCCCGGCTCCGTCCTTCAACGTGGCGCCGACGGACCGCGCGGCGATCGTGCTCGACTCCGCGAAGACCGACCCGCCCACCCGCCGCCTCGAGCCCGCACGCTGGGGGCTCGTCCCGTCGTGGGCGAAGGACCCGTCGATCGGGTCGCGCGCGTTCAACGCCCGCGCCGAGGAGCTCGAGGAGAAGCGGATGTTCGCGCCCGCGCTCCAGAAGCGTCGCGCGGTCGTGCCCGTGACCGGGTACTACGAGTGGCACGTCGGCCCCGACGGCAAGGTCCCCCTCTTCATCCATCCGGAGGACGGCGACGCCCTCTTCCTCGCCGGTCTGTACGAGTGGTGGAAGGACCCCTCCAAGCCGCAGGACGACCCCGCGCGCTGGATGCTCAGCTTCACCGTCCTCACACGCGCGGCCGTCGGCGCGCTCGGCTCGGTGCACGACCGGATGCCCGTCTTCCTCGACGAGGACCACGCCGACGCGTGGCTCGACACCGACGTGGACTACCCCCTCGACATCCTCGACGCCGCGCTCGACGACGCGCCGCGCGTCGCCGAGCGCCTCGTTCATCACCGCGTGTCGCCCGCGGTCGGCAACGTGCGCAACGACGGACCGGAGCTCATCGAGCCGGTCGGCTGACGCCGAGGGCACGTCGTTAGGCTGAAGGGATGACCGTCCCCTCCGCCGCCCGCGCCCACATCGACGACCTCGCCGCCTTCGTCTCCGCGTCGCCGTCGTCGTACCACGCAGCGGAGGAGGCGGCCAGCCGGCTCGCGGCGGCCGGGTTCGCGCGCCTCGCCGAGGCGGACGCGTGGACGCTCGACGGCGGCGGCCGCTACGTCGTCGTGCGCGACGGGTCGGTCATCGCGTTCGCACTGCCCGAGGGCGCCGGTCCCCTCACCCCGTTCGCGATCGTGGGAGCGCACACCGACTCCCCGGGATTCAAGCTCAAGCCGAAGCCGACGACGTCGGGCCCCGGCGGATGGCGCCAGCTCGGCGTCGAGGTGTACGGCGGGCCGCTCCTCAACTCGTGGCTCGACCGCGAGCTGGAGCTCGCCGGACGGCTCGTCGCGCTCGACGGCGCAGAGCACCTCGTCCGGACGGGCCCGCTGCTGCGGATCCCGCAGCTCGCCGTGCACCTCGACCGCTCCGTCAACGACGGGCTCGCCCTCGACAAGCAGCGCCACACGCAGCCCGTGTGGGGCCTCGGCGAGCTCGACGACGCAGATGTCCTCGGCGAGCTCGCCGCGGCGGCGGGGATCGCGCCCGCGTCGATCGGGGGGTACGACCTCGTCGTGGCCGACACCCAGGCGCCGCGCGTGTTCGGGGCGGGCGGCGCGCTGTTCGCGTCGGGCCGACTCGACAACCTGCTCTCCACGCACGCCGGGCTCACGGCCATCCTCTCGGCGCGGCCGTCGGGCGCGATCGCGATGTTCGCGGCCTTCGATCACGAGGAGATCGGCAGCGCCTCGCGTTCGGGCGCGGCGGGTCCCTTCCACGAGGAGGTGCTCGTGCGCATCGCGACGGCGCTCGGAGCCGGGCCGGAGGAGCGCGCGCGGGCCTTCGCCGGGTCGCTGCACGTCTCCAGCGACGTGGGCCACGCCGTGCACCCGAACTACCCGGAGCGGCACGATCCCGCCAACCACCCCGTCGCCGGCGGCGGACCCATCCTCAAGATCAACGCGAACCAGCGGTATGCGACAGACGCGCACGGTGCCGCGGCGTGGAACGCCGCCTGCGCGGCGGCCGGCGTGCCGACGCAGGAGTTCGTCTCGAACAACGCCATCCCGTGCGGCTCGACCATCGGGCCGATCGCCGCGACCCGGCTCGGCATCCGCACGGTCGACGTCGGCGCGCCCATCCTCTCGATGCACTCGGCGCGCGAGCTCGCGGCGGTCGTCGACCCCTGGTACCTCTCGCGCGCCATGGGCGCCGTGCTCGCCCGCTGACATGGCCGAGGTGTCCGCGCCGACCGGGTTCGCTCCGGCCGTGCTCGCGCCAGACGTCTGGCGCGAGCGCGAAGCACGCCACATCGCGCGCGCGGACACGCTCACGGCGGAGCACCGTGCGAGGGCCGCACGGGGAGAGAAGCACCCGGTCTGGGACTTCCTCTTCACGTACTACTCGTACAAGCCTTCCGTGCTGCGGCGCTGGCACCCCGGTGCCGGCGTCGCTCTCGCGGACGCCGGCGAACGGACGGGATGGCGCGGCTACCGCGCCGGCGACGAGCCCGGATCGGCCGTGGTCGACACGGAGGGTCTCGAGGGCGCGCGCCCGCACCTGCACGGGCTCATCGACGCCATCCTGCGACGCACGGCGTCGCGCCCTGCGCAGTTCGGCTGCTTCGGCCTTCACGAGTGGGCGATGGTGTACCGGCAGGGCACGCACCGCCATCCGCAGCCCCTGCGTCTCGGCCAGGAGGGCACCGACGCCGTGGTCGAGGCGCACGAGCTGCGCTGCACGCACTTCGACGCCTTCCGGTTCTTCACGCCCGACGCCGTGCCGCGCAATCGCCGGGCGCTGTCGCGCGACGAGCAGGTCGCGCACGAGCAGCCCGGCTGCCTGCACGCGGGCATGGACGTCTACAAGTGGGCGATCAAGCTCGGCCCGCTCGTCCCCGGCGAGCTGCTGCTCGACGCGTTCGAGCTGGCCCGCGACATCCGACTGCTCGACATGCAGGCCTCGCCGTACGACCTGCGGGACCACGGCTTCGACCCCGTCGCGATCGAGACGCCGGAAGGCAAGGCCGAGTACGTACGCCGCCAGCGGGTGTTCGCCGAGCGCGGCGACGCCCTGCGCCGCGCCATCCTCACCGCATGGCAGGGCGAGAGCGACCGCTGAGACGGGTCACTCCGCGGGGAGGAACGAGCGGCCGTCGCCGGCCAGCTGCAGGCGCAGCGCCACGACGCGCTCCGCCGCCTCGACGAGTCGGGCCTCGTCGAGGGTGCCGGCCTCGACGGCCGCGGCGATGCCCGCGGCCATGTCGGGCGCCGTCGTCGACGACGAGCTCGCGACCGTCAGCACGAGGTCGGCGCCGGCGGAGATCGCGGCCACGGCGTTCGCCACCGGGTCCTGGTAGGCCGGGTCGCGGCTCTGCACGAGCATGCCGAGGTCGTCGGTCACCGCGACGCCCTGGAAGCCGAGGTCCTCGCGGAGGATGCGGTACCACTGC
This sequence comes from Microbacterium gilvum, assembly GCF_039543865.1. NCBI lineage: Bacteria > Bacillati > Actinomycetota > Actinomycetes > Micrococcales > Microbacteriaceae > Microbacterium > Microbacterium gilvum. The sequence goes on from NZ_BAABKO010000001.1 coordinate 555,218, forward strand.
GGCGAGAGCGATGCGGGCAGCGGATCGACGGCCGTGTACGCGAGATGGCCGGTCATGACCAGGGGCGCTCCCGCCGACACGCCGGCCGCGAACGGGCGGGCGTCGCGCGACTCCCACTGCGTGAGCGTCAGCCCGGTCTGCGGGATGGTGTAATGCGAGTCCTCGACGACGGCGCCGTGGCCGGGGAAGTGCTTGAGCGCCGACAGCACGTACGGCTCCTCCGCCGTCACGGCCGCGGCGACGCGCGAGGTCGCGTCGCTCGGCGTCTCGCCCAGCACGCGTCGCCAGATGAACGAGCGGGTGTCGCTCGTGACGTCGGCGACGACGCCGAAGTTCACGCCGATTCCTGCGCGCGCGACGAGTGCGCCGCGCACGGCGAACGCCTCCTCCGTGGCGCCGGGCGACTCGTCGCGCAGCGCCGACGCGGCGTCGGCGCGATCCCAGTAGAGGCGCGACACCGACCCGCCCTCCTGGTCGACCGCGATGAGGGGAGGCAGCGCGGGATCGACGACCATGGCGTCGGTCAGCTCGCGCACCTGCTCCTCCCATCCGACGTTCGCGCCCATGAGCAGGAACCCTCCGAGCGACGCGTCGGCGAGGTACGCGCGCACCGTCTCGGCGTCGCGCGAGGCGATATGGCCCATGACGACCGTGCCCGCGCGCTGCGCGGGGGTCATCGCCGCGACGATCGCCGCCGCGCGCTCCGCGTAGGCGTCGGCCTCCGCCGCCTGCACGCGCACCGTCGGCTCGGCCGGCGCCGTCGCTCCCGGGCCGGCCGTCGCGGCGGCGCTCGGCGTCGGAGTGGGAGTCGGCGCGTCGGTTGCGGCGACGGCGGGCGACGCGAGCAGCGCCGAGGCGCCCACGACGGCGACGGCCGCACCCCTCAGGATCAGGCGCCCGCCCCTCGTCCGCCGCGTGCTCCCCATGCTTCCCATGCTAGGCGGGCGCCCGGTGATGTTTCCGTCTTGTGAAGAGCGCGCCGCGTCGCGTTCCGGGTGCCGGGGCTGTGAGATCCCTGTGCGAGGATTCTCGGGTCAGCGCCGACGACTGCTCGGCGCACCCGTTCTCTCGCACATCGAGAAAGAGGAAGCACCATGACGACTGTCCACAGCGGCGCACGACGCCGCGCCTGGATCGCGCTCGCGGCGCCCGCCGCGTTCGTTCTCGCGCTCTCCGGCTGCGCGGCGGGAGACGGCGGCTCGAGCGGCGGAGGCGGCGGCGGAGACGACGCCTTCATCCTCGTCGGCACGACCGACAAGGTCACGACGCTCGACCCGGCCGGCTCCTACGACAACGGATCCCTCGCCGTGCAGACGCAGGTGTTCCCGTACCTCGTGAACACCGCTCCGAACAGCACGGAGGTCGTCCCGGACCTCGCCGAGTCCGCGGAGTTCACCTCCCCGACCGAGTACACCGTCACCCTGCCCGAGGGCCTCACCTTCGCCAACGGCAACGAGCTCACCTCGAGCGACGTGAAGTTCTCCTTCGACCGCCAGGTCGCGATCGCCGACCCCAACGGCGCCTCCTCGCTGCTCTACAACCTCGAGTCGGTCGAGGCACCCGACGACCTGACCGTCGTGTTCCACCTCGCCACCGAGAACGACCAGGTGTTCCCGTTCATCCTGACGAGCTTCCCGGGTGCGATCGTCGACGAGGAGTCGTTCGCGGCGGACGCGCTGACACCCGACGACGACATCGTCGCGGCGAACGCCTTCGCCGGTCCGTACGCCATCACGGAGTACCAGTTCAACGAGATCATCGAGTTCACGCCGAACGACGCGTACCAGGGCCTCGTCGAGGCTCCCGCCAACGACGGCATCATCCTGAACTACTACGCCGAGTCGTCGAACCTCAAGCTCGCCGTGCAGCAGGGCGACGTCGACGTGGCATACCGCAGCCTCTCCCCCGCCGACGTGTCCGACCTCTCCGGCGACGACGCGCTGACGGTGCACGAGGGCCCGGGCGGCGAGATCCGCTACATCGTGTTCAACTTCGACACGCAGCCGTACGGGGCGGCGACCGAGGAGCCGGACGAGGCGAAGGCGCTCGCGGTGCGGCAGGCGGTCGCGTCGCTCATCGACCGCGACGAGCTGAGCGAGCAGGTGTACAACGGCACCTACACACCGCTGTACTCCTACGTCCCCGAGGGCTTCGCCGGCGCCACGGAGGTCCTCAAGGACCTGTACGGCGACGGGGCGGGCGCACCCGACGCGGCCGCGGCCGCCGAGTACCTCGAGGCCGCCGGCGTCGAGACGCCCGTCGCGCTCAGCCTCCAGTACAGCCCCGACCACTACGGCCCGAACTCGGGCGACGAGTACGCGCTCATCGAGCAGCAGCTGGAAGCCGACGGCCTCTTCGACGTAACCCTCAACTCCACGGAGTGGACGCAGTACTCCGAGGACCGCGTCGCCGACGTGTACCCGGCGTACCAGCTCGGATGGTTCCCCGACTACTCCGACGCCGACAACTACCTCACGCCGTTCTTCCTCACGGAGAACTTCCTCGTGAACCACTACGAGAACGCGGAGGTCAACGACCTCATCCTCCAGCAGGCCGTGACGCCCGATGCCGCCGAGCGCACCGCGCTCATCGAGCAGATCCAGGCGCTCGTCGCCGAGGACCTCTCGACGGTGCCCTATCTCCAGGGCGCGCAGACGCTCGTCAGCGCCTCCGACATCCAGGGCGTCGTCCTCGACGCCTCGTTCAAGCTGCGCTTCGCACCCCTGACGCGCTGACCTCGCGGAGGGGCGGCCCGGACGATCTCCTGGCCGCCCCTCCACCGTGATGGAGACCCTCCTGTGACCGCAGATACCGCCCTCGTCGACCCGCCGGCGCCGACCGCGTCGCTCGTGCGACGCGCTCGCGGCGGCAGCACGCTCTGGCGTTACGTGCTCATCCGCTTCCTGCTCATCTTCCCGACCGTGCTCATCCTCGTGACGACCGTCTTCGTGCTCATGCGCGCGACGGGCGATCCGATCACGGCGGCGCTCGGCGGCCAGCTCACGCCAACGCAGCTGGCAGAGCGCATCGAGGCAGCGGGCTACGACCGGCCGCTCGCCGTGCAGTACCTCGAGTACCTCGGCCGGATCGCCGTCGGCGACTTCGGCACGACCCTCGACAACCAGCGCGTCGTCGACGTCCTGCTCCGCTACGGGGGAGCCACGCTCGAGCTCGCGGTCTACGCGCTCCTCGTCGCCTTCGCCGTCGGCATCCCGCTCGGGATGATCGCCGCGGCCGTGCGCGACCGCTGGGGCGACGCCGTGCTGCGCGTCTTCGCCATCCTCTGCTACGCGACGCCCGTCTTCTTCGCCGGCATCGTGCTCAAGCTCGTCTTCTCGGTGTGGCTCGGCGTGCTCCCCACCTCGGGCCGCGCGTCGCCGCGCGTGGAGATCGCGCTGAACCGGATCGACGGGGCGACCGGCGTCTACACGATCGACGCCATCCGCACGGGCAACCCCGCCTACATCGCGGATGTCCTCTCGCACGCCGTGCTCCCCGGCCTCGCTCTCGGGCTGCTCACGGCCGGCGTCTTCCTGCGTCTCGTCCGCACGAACGTCATCGGCACGCTGTCGATGCCGTACATCGACGCGGCGCGCTCGCGCGGAATCCGGGAGACGCGCCTCGTCGCGACGCACGCGTACCGCCCCGCCCTCATCCCGATCATCACCGTGATCGGACTGCAGATCGCGATGCTGCTCGGCGGCGCGGTCCTCACCGAGACGACCTTCGAGTGGACGGGCCTCGGGTTCCAGCTGTCCGAGTTCCTCAAGGCCCGCGACTTCGTGGCGGTGCAGGGCATCGTCGCCCTGCTCGCCGTCATCGTGGCGGTGTCGAACTTCGTCGTCGACATCATCGCGGCGTTCATCGATCCGAGGGTGAGGTACTGACATGGCGGGCTCCCTGCTCTCCCGGCTCCCGATCGTCCGCTCGTACCGGCAGGCGGTCGGCCTGCAGCGCGGCATGCTCGCCGTGGGCCTCGTCATCTGCGCGGTCTTCGTCCTCGCCGCCGTCCTCGCGCCCGTCCTCGCACCGTACGGGTTCGCGCAGCTCGCGGACGACGACGGCACGTTCGGCGCGCGCCGGGCGCCGAGCCCGGAGCACCTGCTCGGCACGACGGCCGGCGGGTTCGACGTGCTCTCGCGCGTCATCTGGGGCAGCCAGACGGCCCTCGTCGCGATCGTCGTGTCCGTCGCGATGTCGATCGTCGTCGGCGTGCTCCTCGGCGTCGTGTCGGGGTACCTCGGCGGATGGCTCGACCGCGTCCTCGTCGTCGTGTGCGATGCGATCTACGCGTTCCCCTCGCTCCTCCTCGCGATCGTCGCCGCGATCGTCATCTCGGGAGGGCAGTCGAGCCTCGTGGGCGGCGTCATGGCGGCCGCGATCTCCATCACGGTGGTCTTCATCCCGCAGTACTTCCGCGTCGTCCGCGCGGAGACCGTGCGGATCAAGTCGGAGGCGTTCGTGGAGTCGGCGAAGGTGGTCGGCGCGTCCACGTGGCGCATCATGATCCGCCACGTGCTGCGCAACGCGACCCGCACCCTCCCACTCATCTTCACGCTCAACGCATCGGAGGCGATCCTCACGCTCGCGGGCCTCGGCTTCCTCGGCTTCGGCATCCAGCCGACCGCCGCAGCGGAGTGGGGCTACGACCTCAACCGGTCGATCGAGGACGTCACGAGCGGCATCTGGTGGACGTCGATCTTCCCCGGCGTCGCCATCGTGCTCGTCGTCCTCGGCATCACCCTCGTCGGCGAGAGCCTCAACGACCTCGCCGATCCGCGCCTGCGCACGCGGCGCGCACCCCGCAGACGGCCCGCCAGGGCGCAGGAGGCGACGGCATGACCGCGCACGACATCGCCGTGGACATCCGCGGCCTCGACGTCACGTTCGCCACCGACGGCGGCGACGTGCACGCCGTCCACGCCGTCGACCTCGACGTCCGCGCCGGCGAGGTGCTCGCCGTGGTGGGCGAGTCGGGCAGCGGCAAGACCGTCACGGCGCGCGCCGTGCTGGGCCTCCTCCCGGAGACGGCGCGCGTCGACGGCGCCGTCATCCTGTCGGGGACCGATGTCGTCACGGCCTCGGCGGAGCGGCTGCGGGCCCTCCGCGGCCCCGAGGCGGCCATGATCTTCCAGGAGCCGATGACGGCGCTCAACCCCGTCTTCACGGTCGGATGGCAGATCGCGGAGGGCATCCGCGCGCACGAGCGCCTGCCGGCCAGGGAGGCGAGGCGGCGCGCCGTCGACATCCTGCGCAAGGTCGGCATCCCCGATCCCGAGCGTCGTGTCGACGACTATCCGCACCAGTTCTCCGGGGGCCAGAAGCAGCGCATCGTCATCGCGCAGGCGCTCGTCCTGGGGGCACGCGTGCTCGTCGCGGACGAGCCGACCACGGCGCTCGACGTGACGGTGCAGGCGGAGATCCTCGACCTGCTGCGCCGCGCGAGGGACGAGTTCGGCACGGCGATCGTGCTCATCACGCACAACATGGGCGTGGTCGCCGATCTCGCCGACCGCGTCGCCGTCATGTACCGCGGCGACATCGTGGAGACGGCACCGGCGACCGAGCTGTTCGCCGCGCCGGGGCACCCGTACACCCGGAGCCTGCTCGCGGCCGTCCCGCGGCTCGCCCTCCCCGACCGCCGCTACGAGGGGGAAGGCGGCGCGGAGCCCGTCGTGCGCGCGGAGGGCCTCGAGATCGAGTACGCCGGCCGCTTCTCACGCGGCGGGTTCCGTGCCGTGGACGGCGTCACCTTCGACATCCGACCGGGTGAGGTCGTGGGCCTCGTCGGCGAGTCGGGATCGGGCAAGACGACGATCGGGCGGGCGATGGCCGGGCTCGCGCCCGTCACGGGCGGGTCTCTCCGCGTGCTCGGGGCGGAGCTGAACGGCATCCGCGAGCGGGACTTCCGGCCGCGTCGGCGCGACATCGGGTTCGTCTTCCAGGATCCGGCCTCGAGCTTCAACCCGCTCCTCACGATCGGCGCGTGCGTCGCGGAGCCGCTGCTCGTGCACGGCGTCTCCGCCGCCGAGGCCGACGACCGCGTCGGCGACCTGCTCGAGGCCGTGCACCTTCCTCGGGAGTTCGCGCGGCGGTTCCCGCATGAGCTGTCGGGCGGCCAGCGGCAGAGGGCGAGCCTCGCTCGCGCCCTCGTGCTCGAGCCGAAGCTCGTGATCGCGGACGAGCCGACGAGCGCCCTCGACGTCTCGGTTCAGGCGCGTGTCCTGGAGCTCTTCACGGAGCTGCAGGAGCGGTTCGGATTCGCCGCGCTGTTCATCACGCACGACCTCGCGGTCGTCGATCTGCTGGCTCACCGCGTCGTCGTGCTCCACAGGGGGCGCATCGCGGAGCAGGGTCCGACGGCGCAGGTCCTCGGCGATCCGCAGGATCCGTACACGCGCCGCCTCATCGCGTCGCTGCCGGTTCCCGACCCCGTGCTGCAGGCGGAGCGCCGCGCCCTCTGGGAGCGCGAGACGCGCGGCTGACGCCCGACGCGTCCGGTCCGCGAGGACCGGGCGCGTCACCCGCCGATGGCGTTCATCCCCCGTGCGGGCTGCAGGAACGAGGGATCGTCGATCGCATGCCCCGGCAGCTTGCGGATGATGCAGCCGCGGAGCATGGCGTCGAGCGCCTCGCGCTCGACGTGCTCCTCGTGCCCGGCACGCAGGATCGGCAGCAGATCGAACTCCGTGGTGGAGAAGAGGCAGTTGCGCAGCTGGCCGTCGGCCGTGAGACGGAGACGGTCGCACGCGCCGCAGAACGGCGCCGTCACCGACGCGATGACGCCGACCGTGTGCGGGCCCCCGTCGAGGGTCCAGGTCTCCGCCGGCGCACCGCCCCGTCCCGGCACGGGCGCGAGCCGCCACCGCGACGACAGGCGCTCGAGGATCTCCTCGCGCGTCACCATCCGCTCGCGCGACCAGGTGTGCCCGGCGTCGAGCGGCATCTGCTCGATGAACCGCATCTGCGCGCCGTGGCCGACCGCGAACGCCACGAGGTCGACGAGCTCGTCCTCGTTGACGTCGCGCATGGCGACGGCGTTGAGCTTGAGCGGGGTGAGAGGCGACGCGGCGGCTGCCGCGATGCCCGCGAGCACGTCGTCGAGACGGTCGCGCCGCGTGAGCGAGCGGAAGCGCTCCCGGTCGAGCGTGTCGATCGAGATGTTGAGTCGATGCAGCCCCGCATCGACGAGCGCCGGCAGGAACTCGGGCAGACGGATGCCGTTCGTCGTCATGGCGACCTGCACCGGGCCGTCCGGGCCCCGCAGGCGCGCGAGACGCGCCACGACCTCCACGATGTCCGACCGCAGCAGCGGCTCGCCGCCCGTGAGGCGGAACGTCGTGACGCCCGCCGCCGCCGCGACAGCGGCGACCCTCTCGACCTCGTCGAGGGAGAGGATGCTCGTGCGCGCGAGCCACTCGTTGCCCTGCTCGGGCATGCAGTACGTGCAGCGCAGCGAGCAGCGGTCGGTGAGGGAGATGCGCAGATCGCGGTGGACGCGCCCGTGCGTGTCGACGAGGGCGGGTGCGGTGCGCATGCGTCCAGCGTAGGCCGCAGACGACCGTGCGGGATCCGCGCGGCCCTACCCTGGGGTCATGCCGTTCCCGCCCCTCGTCTCGCCCATGCCCGCGCTCGATCCCGGCGAGGCGGTCCGCACGGCACGCCACCGTGCGCTCGCCGCAGTGGGAGACGAGGGACAGCGGCGCCTCGCCGCCGCGCACGTCGCCGTCGTCGGCGCGGGCGGGCTCGGCTCCCCCGCCGTGCTCGCGCTCGCCGCAGCCGGCGTGGGCACGCTCACCGTGATCGACGACGACGTCGTCGAGCTGTCGAACCTGCAGCGCCAGATCCTGCACGGCGTCGGCGACGTCGGGGAGCCGAAGGTCGACAGCGCCGTGCGCGCGGCCGCCGCGCTCGCACCGGCCGTGCGCGTCGTCCCGGTGCGGAGTCGTCTCGACGCGCACAACGCCGCGACGCTGCTCGCGCACGCCGACGTCGTGCTCGACGGCTCGGACCTGTTCGAGACGCGGATGGCGGTCGCCGATGCGACCGAGGCGGCGGGCATCCCGCTGGTATGGGGCACGGTGCAGGAGACGGCCGCACAGGTCACCGTGTTCTGGTCGCGCCCGCCCGCGGGGTCGGAGCCCGTCGTGCTCGCCGACCTCTTCCCTCCTGACCGGGTCGGCGATCCGCCCAGCTGCGCCCAGGTCGGGGTGCTCGGCACCCTCTGCCTCCAGATCGGCGCCCTCATGGCGACGCAGGCCGTCGCCCTCATCGCCGGCATCGGGGAGCCGCTGCTGGGGCGCGTGCTCCTCGTCGACGCCCTCACGGCACGCCACCGCGAGGTGCCCCTGCGCGGGCAGGCGGGCGCGCCTCCGAGAGACGCGGCTCCGACCGCCGTACCGTCGCCTCCGCCCGCCTCGACGGTCGGCGAGCTGACGGCGGCGCAGGCGCGCACCGCGCTCGCCGCCGCCCGTCCTCCCGCCGTGCTCGATGTGCGCGAGGAGGAGGAGCTCGCGAGCGGCACGCTGCCTGGCGCCGTGCACATCCCCCTCGGCCGCGTCCTCGCGGATCCCGCAGGCGCGGCGCGCGCGGTCGGAGGCGGCGACGTCGTCGTGGTCTGCCAGGCGGGCGTCCGCGCACGCCGCGCGGCCGACGCTCTCGCGCCGTTCGCGCATCCCGTCGTGCTGGCAGGCGGGTTCGCCGGGTGGTCGACGGAGACGCGCGGATGAGCCTGCGCACCGTCGACGCGCACCTGGACGTCGTTCTCGGCGCCGTGCGCCCGCTCGTACCGGAGCGCGTCGCGCTCGCCGCCGCGGAGGGCCTCACGCTCGCGGAGCCCCTGCGCGCGCTCGTCGACGTGCCCGCGTTCGACAACTCCGCCATGGACGGCTTCGCCGTGCGGTTCGACGACGTCGCCGCGGCGCCCGTCCCGCTGCGCGTCGTCGCCGACGTGCCGGCCGGGAGCGGCGCCGACCCCGTCCTCGCCCCCGGCGAGGCGGCGCGCATCATGACGGGCGCGCCCGTTCCGACATCCGCCGACGTCGTCGTGCCGTTCGAGGACACGGCGGGCGGGCTGCGCGACTCCCTCGGGGGCATCGAGGTGCTGCGCCCGCCGCGCGCCGCAGGAGCGCACATCCGCCGGCGCGGCGAGGACGTGCGCGCGGGCGACGAGGTGCTCCCCGCCGGTTCGCCGCTGACGGCGTTCGCCCTCTCCGCCGCCGCGGCCACGGGCCACGGCGGCGACGTCCTCGTGCGACCGCGGCCGCGCGTCCTCATCGTCTCGACCGGCTCCGAGCTGGTCGCTCCCGGCGACGCGCTCTCGCGAGGGCGGATCCCCGAGTCCAACTCCGTCCTGCTCGCCGGGCTCGTCCGCGAGGCGGGTGCCGTACCCGCGCGCGTCTCCCCCGTCGACGACGACCCCGCCGCGCTCCTGCGCGTGCTCGCCGAGGCGGAGGACGTCGACGTCGTCCTGACCTCGGGCGGCGTGAGCGCGGGCGCCTACGAGCCCGTCAAGCAGGCGCTCGCCGGGCGCATCGAGTTCGTCGGCGTCGCGATGCAGCCGGGCAAGCCGCAGGCGTTCGGACGCCTCGATGACGGCCCGCTCGTCTTCGGGCTGCCGGGCAATCCCGTCAGCGTGGCGGTGTCGTTCGAGGCGTTCGTCCGCCCCGCCCTCCTCGCACTCCAGGGGCGCACCGCGCTCTTCCGCCCGGTCCTGCGGCTGCCGGCGGCGAGCGGATGGCGCACCCCGCCAGGTCGCACGCAGTACCTCCCGTCCGTGGTCGACCGGCGCGATCCGGGCGCCTGGTCCGTGCGGCCCGCGACGGCCGGCGGCTCCGGCTCGCACCTCGCGGGAGGGCTCGCGAGGGCGGAGGCGTTCGCGGTGGTGCCCGCGGAGGTCGACGCCGTCGCGGCCGGCGACCCTGTCGATGTCATGCTGGTGTCATGACCTCCCCCGCCTTCACCCACCTCGACGGCGCAGGGCATGCGCGCATGGTCGACGTCACGGCGAAGCAGCCCACCGTGCGCGCGGCGACGGCGCGCGCATCCGTGCGCTGCGCCCCCGCCACGGTCGCCGCGCTCCGCGACGGCGCCGTCCCGAAGGGCGACGTGCTCGCGGTCGCGCGCATCGCCGGAATCCAGGCCGCCAAGCGCTGCGCGGAGCTGCTGCCGCTCGCCCACGTCATCGGCGTGCACGGCGCGACCGTCGATCTCGCCGTCGTCGAGGGCGGCGTCGACATCGAGGCGACCATCCGCACGGCCGACCGCACGGGCGTCGAGATGGAGGCGCTCACGGCCGTGACGGTCGCGGCCCTCGCCGTCGTGGACATGATCAAGGGCGTCGACCGCTCCGCCGTCATCGCCGACGCGCGCATCGTCGCCAAGGAGGGCGGGCGATCCGGCTCGTGGACCCGCGAGGACGAGACGTGATCACCGTGAGGTACTTCGCCGCGGCGGAGGAGGCGGCCGGCCGCGCCGAGGAGCCCCGCGACGAGCCGACGCTCGACGCGCTGCGCTCGGCTCTCGTCGCCGCGCACCCCGCGCTCGGGTCGATCCTGCCGCGCTGCGCGCTGCTGCTCGACGGGGCGCGACGCGACGACGACGCGCCCTTGGCGGGAGTCGCCTTCGTCGACGTGCTGCCGCCCTTCGCTGGCGGCTGAGGTCAGCCTCCCAGGCCCTTCCACGCCGTCGTGCCGTCGGCTTCGACCTGGCGCTTCCAGACGGGCAGCTCGCGCTTGATGTCCTCGATGATCTGACGGCATGCCGCGAACGCGCCGTCGCGGTGAGCCGACGACACGGCGATGACCACGGCCGCGTCCCCCACCGCGAGCCGGCCGATCCGGTGGCTCACGGCGACGACGGCATCGTGCGCGGACGCGGCGCGCGCGGCGAGGTCGTGCAGCGTCCGCTCCGCGTCGGGATGCGCGGAGTACTCGAGGGCGACGACGGCGCCCGCGGCATCGGGGTCGTGATCGCGCACGCGTCCCACGAAGCTCGTCTCCGCACCCGCCGCGGCGTCGTCGACGAGCGCCAGGTGCTCGTCGAGCGCGATCCCCGTGTCCGAGATGCGCGCGAGCGCGACCCGCGCCGTCACGCGTGATCTCCGCCCACGAGCTGGTCGACGACGTGCCGCGCGACCGCGAGCACGACGGGCATCCCCTCGTCGACGGCCTTCGGGGAGCCCGGGAGGTTCACGACGAGCGCCTCGGCCGTCACCCCCGCGACGCCTCGCGACAGCACGCCGGCTGGCGTTGCGACGGCGCCGACGCGCCGCAGCTCCTCCGCGATGCCGGGGACCTCCCGCTCGATCACGCGCCGCGTGCCCTCGGGCGTGCGGTCCCGCGGGCCGACGCCGGTGCCGCCCGAGGTGATGACGAGCCGTGCACCCGAACCGACGGCGTCGCGGAGCGCCGATGCGACGGAGTCCTCGCCGTCGGGCACGATCCTCGCATCGTCGCACGGCCATCCCGCCCTCCGGAGGGCCGCGACAGCGACCGGGCCGGACGCGTCGTCGCGGACGCCCGCCGCGGCACGGTCGCTCACGGTGATGACGGCGGCGCGCGGCGCCGCGGGGATCTCGCTGCTCACACCGAGAGCCTACGGCCGGCGCTCGGCGGCGACGCCCGCGTTACGCTCGGAGGATGGCCTCCGCGACACCGGGCACCGCCCGCGCCCAGTTGGAGGCCCTCGCGCACGACGACGGCTTCCTCGGCCCCTGGGCCGCGGAGCGCCCCGCCATGATGGCCGGCGCGACCAGGGCCGCCGGGGTGCTCGTGCTGTTCGGCGTCCTCGACGACCTGCCAGCCGACCGGGCGGGGACGGCCGTCTCCTCCGAGCTCGACGTGCTCCTGCTGGCCCGTGCGACGACCCTTCGTGCGCACGCGGGCCAGATCGCCTTCCCCGGCGGACGAGTGGAGCCGCGCGACGCCGACACGGTCGCTGCGGCCCTGCGCGAGGCCCGTGAGGAGACGGGCCTCGAGCCGTCGGGTGTCGATGTGCTCGGCACGCTGCGCGAGATCCCCGTTCCCGTCTCGGGCCACCTGGTCACCCCCGTCCTCGCCTGGTGGCGGCGCCCGACCCCGGTGCGCGCCGTCGACGCGGCGGAGTCGGCCGCCGTCTTCCGCGCGCCCGTCGCCGACCTCCTCGACCCGGCGCACCGGCGCACCTCCGTCACCCGTCGGGGCGGTGCCGAATGGCGTGGGCCGGCCTTCGTGCTGGCCGATCCGGCCTCGGGCGCCGAGCGCGTCGTCTGGGGGTTCACGGCCGGGGTCCTCGACGCCGTGTTCGACGCCGTGGGATGGGCGGAGCCCTGGGATCGATCCCGGACGATCGACGTGCCGGCGTGAGGAGCCGATGCGACGGGCGGGCGCCGCGATCCGCGAGGATGGAGGGGTGACTGCCCCTCTCGGACTCCTCCTCGACGTCGACGGCCCGCTCGCGAGCACCGTGACCCGCACGCTGCGACTGCCCTCCATCGCCGCCGACCTCGTCGCGATCGCGCACGGCGGCTGCCCCGTCGTGTTCAACACGGGCCGATCGGCCGCGTTCCTCGTGGAACGCGTGCTTCCCGAGCTCGCCGCGGCCGGACTGCACGCGGACGCGCCCGTCTGGGGCGTCGGCGAGAAGGGCGCCACGTGGTTCGCGCTGGAGGGCGAGCCGCCCCACGCCGGCCCTGTGTCGGCCGACCTCGCGCTCCGCCCGCCGCAGGACCTCGTCGACGGCGTGCGCGAGCTCGCCGGCGGCCTCTCGCACCTGATGTTCTGGGACGACACGAAGGAGACGATGATCTCCGTCGAGCAGAACGTCGACGTCGCGAGCGCGGACTACCTCGCCGCCCAGCCGGCCTTCGTCGACGACTGCGCCGCCCTCATCCGCACCCTCGGTCTCGCCGACTCCTTCCACATCGTCCCCACGATCATCTCCGTCGACATCGAGCACGTCACGGCGGGCAAGGCGCTCGGCGCCGCGCGCGCTCTCGCGCTCGTCGCCGAGCGGATGGCCCCGCCCACGCGCTGGTTCACGGCGGGCGACTCCCCCAGCGACTACGACATGGCGTCGTGGCTCGCGGCGCACGGCGACGACGTCGTGCACCTCGACGTGCGGCCGTCGGGCGAGGTGCCCGACGTGCCGTTCCCCGTGCTCCGCGAACGCCCCACGGACGCCGTCGCCGAGGACGATCTCACGGCAGGGCATCTGGCGCGCCTGCGGGCGGAGCTCGTCGGCTGAGGCCCGCCTAGCCTGGAAGGGGAGGTCCCGGATGGGCGCACGACGAGAAGACGACGATCCGCGGGTGGCCGCCGCGCAGTACCGGATCGACCGCATCCGCGCGGACGTGCGCGACGCGGCCGAGGCGATGGCGGCCGCGTCGACGGGGGCAGATGCGGCACGGGACGAGCCGCGCGCGGCGGATCCGACGGGAGACGCCGGCTCGTACACCGCGAGCGACCGGGCGGCGTACGTCGAGCAGGTGATCCGCGCCGCCATCCGCCGCGGCGAGTTCGACGACCTGCCGGGAGCGGGCAAGCCCATCCCGGGACTCGGCACGTCGCACGACCCCGACTGGTGGATCCGTCGGAAGATCGAGCGGGAGGGGCTCACGGGGCTCGGCCCGCCCGCACTGCAGCTCCGCGTCGAGCACGCGGCGCTCGCCGGCACGCTCGACGCGCTCGCCCGCGAGGACGACGTGCGCTCGCATCTGGAGGACTTCAACCGGCGCGTGCGCGATGCCCGGCTGCAGCTCCTCGGCGGGCCGCCCGTCGTGACCCCCACGGCCGACGTCGACGCCGAGATCGCCGCATGGGCGGCGCGGAGAGCCGCCCGCGACGCGGCGCGCGGACGCCCCTCCGCCGAGACGGCGCCCCGACCCCGCCGGCTGTTCGGCCGCGCGCGGCGGACGCCGCCGCTCCCGTAGCATCGGGACGATGAGCCCGCACGACCCCCGCATCGCCCGACGCGTCCCCGAGGCGCTCGACGAGCACCAGCGCCGCGAGCGCAATCCCGAGTACCGCGTCGACGTCGAGCGCATCCGCTTCTCGCCGTACTACTCGCGGCTGTCCGCCGTGACGCAGGTCATCGCGCAGACCGGTGCCGGGCTCGCCGTGCACAACCGGCTCACGCACTCGGTCAAGGTCGCGGCCGTCGCCCGCGGCGTCGCCGTGCAGCTCGCGAACGACGAGGGCGACAGGGGGCGCGTCGTCGCGGAACTCGGCGGATGCGACCCCGTCGTCGTCCAGGCGGCCGCCGCCGCCCACGACCTCGGCCATCCGCCGTTCGGCCACCTCGGCGAGCAGACGCTCGACCGGCTCGCGAAGGACCGCTTCGGCCTCCGCGACGGGTTCGAGGGCAATGCGCAGACGTTCCGCATCCTGACGCGCCTCGACGAGTACGACAGGGCAGGCTCCGGACTCAACCTGACCGCGGCCGTGCGCGCGGCCGTGCTGAAGTACCCGTGGCTGCGCGCGGAGGGCGACGCGTGGTTCGACCGCGACGTCGCGCCGCGCGGAATCACGCCGGCGACGATCGGCCAGGGCGCCTACAAGTTCTCGGCCTTCGCCCTCGATGCGCGGGAGATGGCCGACGCGCGCGCCGCGTACCCGGCGATCGCGCCTCTGCAGCAGACGGTCGAGTGCTCGGTGATGGACATCGCCGACGACATCGCGTACTCGCTGCACGACCTCGACGACTTCTACCGCGCCGGGCTGCTCAACCAGTCCACGATCTCGGCCGAGTTCCGAGCCTGGCGTCGCGACCGGCTCGTACTCCACGCCGCGGCGCGCGGCGACCTCTCGCTCTCGTCCCGCGCTCCCGGCCGATCCCTCGAGCTGCTCTGGCGGCGCCTCGCGGCGAAGGACCCGTGGATCGCCGACGAGGACGCGTTCGCGGAGGCCGTCGGCCGCGTCAACGACGAGGTCATCGACGGTCTGCTCGCCGTCCCCTTCGACGGGTCGATGGCGACCGAGCGCACGCTGTCGCAGTTCACCGCCGCCTGGATCGCGCGCCTGCAGCACTCCGTGTCGGTCGACGCCGAGCCGTCGCTGCGCTCGGGGCACGTGAGCCTCGACCGCCGCGCCTGGCACGAGGTGGCGGTGCTGAAGTTCCTGCACCAGCGGTTCATCCTCGAGCGCCCCGACCTCGCGGTGTACCAACGCGGGCAGGCGAACGTGCTCGAGCGCCTCGTCGACGGGTTCGCGGCCTGGCTCGACGACCCGCACGACGTGCGGAGGGCGCCGCGCCGGCTGCTCGACCTCGTCGATCTCGCCGCCGAGGACTACGCGCGCCTGCGCCGTGAGAGCCCCGAGCTGCTCGACGCCGAGGGCGGACCCGAGCTGCGGCGTCGGGCGACGGGCCGCGGCATCGTGGACTACGTCGCGTCGCTCACCGACGCGCAGGCCATGCACATCGACGCGCTCATCAACGGCTCGCCGGAGCGCCTGTGGGATGCCGGCCAGGGCCTCTGAGCACGCGCGCGACCCGGTCAGCGACCGCCGCGGCCGCGGCACCCGCGGCGTACCAGAGCAGATCGGTCGCGACGAACGTCGTGCCGAGCACGAGCACGGAGGGCGGGAACGCCCTGGCCGCAAGTGCCGGCAGCGGGGTGAACTGGAGCAGCTCGACGGCGGCGCACCACGCGAACGCGACCGCCGCGACCACCACGGCCCGTGCGCGCGGGGCGGCGAGCGCCGCGAGCAGGTAGGCGAGCACGGCGTAGAGCACGTCGCCCGCGGCATCCGCCACGACGCCTTCGGGGGCGAGGCGGTGCACGGCGAGCCCCGCGACGACGACGGCGACGGCCGCGCCGGCGAGGGCGGCCCGCCTCATCGGGCCAGCGCGTCCGCGATGGGCGTGGACCCGCTGCCGAAGGCGATCGTGCGGCGGGAGGTGCGGGGGTCGGCGAGCACGGCCGCCGCGACGGCGGCGACGTCGGCGCGCGACACGCGCCCCTCGCCCGGGTCCGCCGTCTCGATGAGTCCGGTCGGCGCCTCGAGCGTGAGCGGGCCCGGCTGCAGGATCGTGCACGCGAGCCCGGTCTCGCGCAGGTGGGCGTCGGCGGCGCTCTTCGCCTCCGCGTAGGCGTGGAAGGAGCTGTCCGCCGGCACGCCGTGGTCGGGGCCGGCCCCGAGATACGACACCATGACGTACCGGTCCACGCCGGCCCGCGCCGCCGCGTCCATCGTGCGGATGGCCGCATCGCGGTCGACGGCCGTCGTGCGGCGCGCATCGCCGCCGCCCGCTCCCGCCGACCACACGACGGCGTCCTGTCCGCGGAGGGCCTCGGCGAGGGCGTCGACGTCCGCGTGCTCGACGTCGAGCACGAGCGGCACCGCCCCTGACGCGTCGACGTCCGCCGCCTGGGCGGGATCGCGGATGACCGACGTCACCTCGTCGCCTCGTGCGGCGAGGAGAGGGGCGAGGAGCAGGGCGACCTTGCCGTGGCCGCCGACGATGAGGATGCGGGACATGCCGTCAGCCTAGGCGGGCCCGGCGGCGGCAGGGCCGGAGACCACGATCCGCTCCGCTCCCGCGTACGCGTTCATGGTCGCCCCGCGGAGGAAGCCGACCAGGGTGATCCCCCTGTCGGCGGCGAGCTCGACGGCGAGCGACGAGGGCGCCGAGACCGCCGCGAGCGCGGGGATCCCGGCCATCGCGGCCTTCTGGACGAGCTCGAAGCTCGCGCGTCCCGAGACCGCGAGGACATGGCCCGCCAGCGGCAGCAGCCCGCGCGCCGCCGCCCATCCCACGACCTTGTCGACGGCGTTGTGGCGCCCGACGTCCTCGCGCACGACGACGATGTCGCCGGTCCCGACCTCCACGAGCGCGGCCGCGTGCAGTCCGCCGGTCTGCGCGAAGACGTCCTGACGCGCGCGGAGGCGGTCGGGGATGCCGGCGAGGAGCGCGGCGGGGATGCGCACGGGGTCGGCGGCGACGTCGAACGGAGCCCGCGCCTGCACCTGGGCGATCGACGCCGTTCCGCAGACCCCGCATGCGCTCGTCGTCGGGAACGCCCGCACGAGCGGGGCGACGTCGACGGCGTGGGCCAGGGAGAGGTCGAGGACGTTGTACGTGTTCTCCTCGCCGCCCGTCCCCGGGCCGCCGCAGTGGATGGCCGCGCGCACGTCGTCCGCACGGCGCACGACGCCCTCGGAGACGAGGAACCCGGTCGCGAGCTCGACGTCGTGGCCCGGCGTGCGCATCGTGACCGTGAGGGCCGCTCCACCGATCCGGATCTCGAGGGGCTCCTCGACGGCGAGGGCATCGGGTCTCCGCGACGAGGCGGGGCCGTCGGGCCCGTCCATGCGGATGCGCACGACCGGTCGCCGCGCCGTGATCCTGCCCACGGGGTCAGTCCCGTCGCCGCAGGCGCACGACGACGGCCTTCGACGTCGGCGTCCCGCTCGTGTCCGCGACGGAGTCGAGGGGGACGAGCACGTTGGTCTCCGGATAGTACGCGGCCGCGTTCCCGCGCGGCGTGTCGTAGGCGACGATCCGGAACGCCGGCGCCGTCCGCTCCTCGAGGCCGCCCGGCCCCTCCCACTCCGACACGAGGTCGACGATGTCGTCCTCGGCGAACCCGAGAGCGCGGATGTCGTCCGCGTGGACGAGCACCACGCGACGACCGTCGTGGATGCCGCGATAGCGGTCGTCCTTGCCGTAGATCGTCGTGTTGTACTGGTCGTGGGACCGCAGCGTCTGCAGCAGCAGCCGGCCGGCGGGGATGCGCGGATACTCGAGAGCGTTGACGGTGAACATCGCCCGTCCCGTCGCGGTGTCGAAGCGCCGGGCGTCGCGCGGGCCGTTCGGGAGGAAGAACGTCCGTCCCTTCTCGAGGAGCCGCTCGTCGGCGTCGAAGCCTGGCACGACGCGGGAGATGTGCGCGCGCACCCGCCCGTAGTCCTCCGCGAACGCGCTCCAGTCCGCGCGGGGAGCCCCCGCCCGCCCGGCGAACACGCGTTCGGCGATCCGCGCCACGATCGCGACCTCGCTGAGGAGGCCGGCGTCGGGAGGGGCGAGGCGTCCGCGAGATGCGTGCACTGCTCCCATCGAGTCCTCGACCGTGACGCGCTGGTCTCCCTTCCCGCTCCGATCCCGGTCGGTGCGGCCGAGGGTGGGCAGGATGACGGCACGGCGCCCGTGCACGACGTGCGAGCGGTTGAGCTTCGTCGAGACGTGCACGGTGAGGTCGACCGACGCCATCGCGGCCTCCACGACGGCGGTGTCCGGCGTCGCGGACACGAAGTTCCCTCCCATCGCGAAGAACGTCCGCACGGCGCCGCGGCGCATCGCACGGATGGCCGCGACGACGTCGTAGCCGTGCGCACGCGGCGCCGTGAACGAGAACTCCTCGTCGAGCGCGGCGAGGAACGATTCCGACGGGCGCTCGAAGATGCCCATCGTGCGGTCGCCCTGCACGTTCGAGTGACCGCGGACGGGGCAGACCCCCGCCCCCGCGCGGCCGATGTTGCCCTGCAGGAGCAGCACGTTCACGACGTCGCGCAGCGTCGCGACCGAGTGCTTGTGCTGCGTCAGCCCCATCGCCCAGCACACGATCGCGCTCCGCGCCGAGCGGAAGCGCTCGGCCGTCTCGCGGATGCGCGACTCCGTGAGGCCCGTCGCGGCCTCGAGCTGCGGCCATCCCGTGGCGGCGAGCGCGTCGCGGTATGCCGCGAAGCCCGCGGTGTGCGCGTCGACGAACGCGCGGTCGACGACGCCGCCTTCTGCCTCCTCGACCTCGAGCAGGTGCTTGCCGATGCCCTGGAAGAGCGCCTGGTCGCCGCCGAGCCGGATCTGCAGGAAGTCGTCGGCGATGGGCGTGCCGCCGAGCAGCGCGCCGCGCACCGTCTGCGGGTTGCGGAAGCGCAGGAGGCCCGCCTCCGGGAGCGGGTTGACGGCGACGATCACGGCGCCGCGCTGCTTCGCCTTCTCGAGCGCCGACAGCATGCGCGGGTGGTTGGTGCCCGGGTTCTGGCCCGCGACGACGACGAGGTCGGCCTCGTGCACGTCGTCGATCGACACGGTGCCCTTGCCGATGCCGATCGTCTCGGTGAGCGCGGAGCCGCTCGACTCGTGGCACATGTTCGAGCAGTCGGGGAGGTTGTTCGTGCCGAGCCCCCGGACGAGCAGCTGATAGGCGAAGGCCGCCTCGTTCGAGGTGCGTCCCGATGTGTAGAACACCGCCTCGTCGGGGTCGTCGAGCCCCCGGAGAGCGTCCGCCACGATGCCCAGAGACTCGTCCCACGACGCTTCGCGGTAGTGCGAGGCGCCCTCGTCGAGCACCATCGGGTGCGTGAGGCGGCCCTGCTGCCCGAGCCAGTAGTCGTCGTGCGACCGGAGCTCCGCGACGGAGTGCCGGGCGAAGAAGCCCGGGCCGACGCGGCGCAGCGTCGCCTCCTCGGCGACCGCCTTCGCACCGTTCTCGCAGAACTCCGCGACGTGCCGGCGGTCCTCCTCCGGCCATGCGCAGCCGGGGCAGTCGAACCCGTCCTTCTGGTTGACGCGCAGGAGCGTCCGCGCCGTGCGCGCGGCTCCCATCTGGTCGACGGAGATGCGCAGGGCGTGGACGACCGCGGGGATCCCCACCGCGGCCGTCGCGCGCTCCTCGACGCGGAGCTCCGATTCGTCGATGTCGTCGCGCGGTGCCTTCGTCGCCATGGCCCCAGGCTACGTGGCCTTCGTCGGAGGGCGATGGTTTCGCACTGTGACGCGCGAGGATGCCTCCGCGGTGTGCCGCGCGTAGCGTTGTCGGATCATCGACCGCCGCATGTCAGGAGAGCATCCGTGACCAGCCGAACCCGCGTCTCAGCCGCGCACACCGAGGTGTGCCTGCACGAGGCCGGCGCGATGTGCGCCGAGGTGGGAGCGGGTCACGACATGCACCTCCTGCAGCGGCGACTCGCCGCCGCGACACCCAGCCGCTGGGTCGACGCCATCGCGGGTCACGCGGACGCCGACGGCTGGCTCGATCTCGCCGGCCTCGACGGGGTCGTGCTGACGCGCGTCTGGCACCACGAGCACCTCGGCGGTCTCGTCCGCGCGGGCGAGCCCGTGGCACTGCACGAGGGCTACCACGTCCTGGCGCTCGCGGGCGGATGGCTGAACGTGCGGGACGGGCGCGACCCGCGCTGAGTCGCGCCCGCCGCCGTCTCGGTCCGCGGTCTCGGGCCGGCCGTCACATGGCCGACGGCTGCATGCTCGCCATGAGCGCGTCGCACGCGTCGGCGCAGTCCATGCACGCCTGAGCGCACATGCGCATGGCCTCGCTCATCTCGGCGTGCGCCATGCACTCGGCGTGGCACGCCATGGCCATCGCCTTCATCGCCTGGAGCATCGCCATCATGGGCGCGGCCTGCATGCCCATGGGGCGCATCATCATGCGCGACATCGCGTGGCACATGTCCGCGCAGCTCATGCACATGCTGCGGCACATCGCCATGTTGGCGCCCATGTCCATGTCGGCGCACATCGTGCACGCCTGCTCGCACGCCATGCACGCCTCCATGCACGCCTGCATGAGCGCCTGGTCCATCGGCATCATCATGTCGGCGGGGGCCTCGGCCATCATCCCGCTCATCATCGTCTTCATGTCCATCGTCGACTCGCCTTCCCATCTCCGCGCGAGTCGACGTCCGACCCGGATGAACGCGGGATGCGCTTCATGACGGAATGTTACGGGGCAGGCCGAACGGATGTCGATGGCCGATCCTCGGGATCGGCCATCGACATCCCGTGGATCACTTGAGCCCTGTGGTGGCGATGCCCTGCACGAGGTACTTCTGCCCCGCGATGAAGAACCCGACGATGGGCAGGAGCGACACGACCGACATCGCGAACATGGGCCCCCAGGACGACTGGCCCTCCGAGTCCATGAACTGGCGCAGGGCGAGCGGCACGGGGTACAGCTCGCTGTCCGTGATGTAGATGAGCGGCGAGAAGAAGTCGTTCCAGGTCGCGATGAACGTGAAGATCGCGGTCGTCGCGAACGCGGGCGTGCACAGCGGCAGGATGATGCGCCAGAAGATGCCGAACGTGCCGCAGCCGTCGATGCGCGCCGCATCGTCGAGCTCGCGCGGGAGCGCGCGCATGAACTGCACCATGAGGAAGATGTAGAACGCGTTCGACGCGAGGAAGTGGGGCACCACGAGCGGGAGGTACGTGTTCACCCATCCGAGCTGGGAGAACATGATGTACTGCGGGATGAGCAGCACGTGCCCCGGCAGCATGAGCGTGCCGAGAGTGAGGGCGAACATGAACCGGCGGCCGGGGAACGTCAGCCGTGCGAACGCGAACGCCGCCAGCGCCGTCGAGAACAGCGTGCCCACGATCGAGAGGCCGACGATGATGAGCGAGTTCACGAGATAGACGTCGAACGGGTGCTCGAGCGCCGTCCACCCCTCGACGTAGTTCGCGAGGTCCCACTCCGCCGGCCACAGCCCCTGCTCGCGGAAGATCCGGTCGTCGGGCTTGAACGAGCTCGACAGCATCCACAGCAGCGGATACAGCATGAACAGGCCCACGCCCGCGATCACGACATGGCGGAGGAACCTCGCCTGCACACTCCGACGGCGGCGCCCGACGACGCGCACGTCCTGCGGGGCTCTCCCCCACGACCGCCGCCTGCGGACGACGGTCTGCACCTCGGTGACGGTCATCGCTCGTCCTCGTCCTCGTAGAACACCCAGTGCTTCTGGGCGATGAAGTTCACGGCCGTGAGCGCCGCGATGATGAGCAGCAGCAGCCACGCCAGCGCGGACGCGTACCCCATGTTGAACCGGCCGAAGCCCTCGATGTAGAGGTTCAGGTTGAAGAACAGCGTCGACCCGGCGGGGCCGCCCGAGCCGTTGCTCATGACATAGCCCTGCGTGAACGTCTGCAGCGATCCGATGAGCGACAGCACCAGATTGAAGAAGATGATCGGGCTGATCAGCGGAACCGTGATGAATCGGAACTGCCACCACTTCGTCGCGCCGTCCACGGCCGCGGCCTCGTAGTACATCGCCGGAACCTGCCGCAGCGCCGCGAGGAAGATGACCATGGGCGACCCGAACGTCCAGATGTTCAGCATGATCAGCACGCTGAGCGCCGTGTCCGGATCCGACACCCACGCCGGCCCGTCGATCCCGAACCACCCCAGGGCGGCGTTCACGACACCGCGCGTGCCGAACAGCTCCCGCCACAGCATCACGATCGCGACGCTCGACCCCAGCAGCGACGGCAGATAGTAGATCGCACGATAGAACGACAGCCCTCGTAGACCGTGATTGAGCGCCATCGCGACGCCCAGCGCCGCCACCAGCGACAACGGCACCGACACGAACGTGTACACGAACGTGACGACGAGCGACTGCCCCACCCGCGGATCCGACATCATCGCGAAGAAGTTGTCGAGCCCCGTGAACACGGGAGCGTTCAGCAGGTTGTAGTCGGTGAAGGCGAGGTACAGCGACCACCCGAACGGGATGATCGTGAGGAGCATCCCTCCGTACCACGGGATGAGGAAGACGTAGCCCGACCAGTCGATGCGCCCCGAGCGCGTCGGCCTCCGGCGCGGACGCACGGGCCCCGGCGACGCGGTCGCCGTGGGCGGCGGCAGCGTGGCCGTGGCCATCAGCCCAGGCCCATCGTGTCGGAGGCGACCTGCAGGATCTGCTTCGCGGCTTCCTGCGGCGAGGTGCGCTCGAAGGTCACCTCGACGGCGATGTCGGCGAGCGCGTCCTGGATGGTCGTGCCGCCGATCGGGTCGGGGCGCGAGATCGGCAGGTCCTCCGCACCGAGGCCGGAGATGTACTCGATCGAGCGCTGGTCCTCCTCGCCGAGTCCCGAGGCGATCGCGTCGGCGACGACGGTGCTGATCGGCAGCCCGCGCGTGGGCCCGACGGCCTCGTTCCCCTCGACGCTGTTGACGATGAAGTCGAGCAGCTGCAGCGCCGTGTCCTTGTTGGGCGACTGCTGCCCGATCGACCAGTACATCGAGGTGTCGATGGACATCCCGCGTCGAGCGCCCTGCACCTCACCGGGGATCCGGAGCAGCTCGAGCGGGCTGCCCGTGGCGTCGGTGTACGCCTTGAGGTTGTTCGTGGGGATGATCTGCCCCGCGACGAGCCCCGTCGCGATGGGCGACTGCTCGGTCGCGCCGCCCGTCACCTCGATGAAGCCGGCGGGCGCGAGGCCGCCCGTCTTCCGCTGCTCGAGCGACATCGCGAACCAATCGGCGAGCGTCTGCTCGCTGGCGCCGAACGTGCCGTCCTCGTTGTACATCTCCTCCCCCGTCTGCCGGATGTAGACGACGAGGTTCTGCACGGTCGAGAAGTCGAGGTCGACGCCGTACACCTGGCCGCCCGAGGCGTCGGAGACCGCCTTGCTGAAGGCCCACAGCTCATCCCACGACCATGTGTCCCCGTCGGGGATCTCGACGCCGTACTGCGCCGTGAGATCGCGGTTGATCACGAAGCCGACGGCGTTGAGGCCAGCGGGGATCCCGTACAGAGCGCCGTCGACGAGACCGAGCGGGCTCGTGGACGGGACGTCGTCGAGGTTCAGCACATCGAGGTGCTCGTTGAGATCGAGGAGGGCGCCGCGATCCGCGTACTCGCGCAGTCCGTCGCGCCGCTGGTTGAAGAGGTCGGGCACGTCGCCGCCCGCGAACCGCGTCGCGAGCTTGTCGGAGTAAGGGCCCGAATCCTGGTACTCGGTCTTGATCGTGAGGCCGTCGTGCTGCTCCTGGAAGATCGCGAGCATGGCCTCGGTCGCCTCCGCTCGTGCGGCGTCGCCCCACCAGATCATGTCGAGCGAGGACGCCGACGCGGTCGGCTCACCGCCGATGCCGAAGCGGTTGCAGCCTGCCAGGAGGAGGGCCGACGCGCCGAGCCCGAGGCCCAGCAGCGTCCGTCGGCTCATCTCCACTCGTGATGCGCTCACAGTGTTCCCTTTCGCCTCGTTGCGATGGATGGTCCGGAGAAACCGGTTTCTGCATCCTATGCCGCGAGCTGGGGGCGCTGTCAAGCGCACGTCTCGACGTGCCCGCGTACGCGAGGCGTCGGCCTGTGCAACGTGGGAACGGAGTGGTCGGGCCTACGCCGGCGCGTGCCGTCGGCCCAGCGGCACGTCGTCGGCGCAGGTGCCAGGCGTCACCCCAGGCGGACGGTGCCCTGCACGACCGTGCGGCTCTCGCCGCCGACCCAGACGACGCCATCGGCGTCCGTCGTCACGACGACGTCGCCCGCGCGTCCGAGCGCCGTGCCCTGGCGCGCCGTGTAGGCGGGCGGGAGCACGCCCTCGCGCGTCAGCCAGATCGCGAAACCCGCGTTGAGGCTCCCCGTGACGGGGTCCTCGCCGACCCCGATGCCGGGAGCGAAGGCGCGGACCTCGACGTCGGCCGCTCCCTCGGGGTCGCGCGCGAGCACCCCGACCTTGAGCGCGCCCATCCGCGCGAAGTCGGGTCGGAGCGAGCGCACGAGGTCGGCGGAGTCCAGCACGATGCCGATCCATCCCGGACCGTTGTCGATCCACGCGACGCGCTCCACGTCGCCGTGCGCGACGCCGAGTGCGGCGAGGGCCACCTCGACGGTGTCGTCGTCGACGGGTCCTGAGCGCCGCAGCTCCGGGGCGGCGAACGCGAGCCGCTCGCCGTCGCGACGAAGCTCGACGAGGCCGATCCCGCACTCCTGCACGATGCGCTCAGCGGAGACCGGCGCGCCGCCCGATTCCAGCCACGCATGGGCGCTGCCGAGCGTCGGATGGCCCGCGAAGGGCAGCTCGCCGCCCGGGGTGAAGATGCGCAGACGGTAGTCGGCGCGAGGATCGACGGGCGGGAGGAGGAACGTCGTCTCCGAGAGGTTCGTCCAGCGCGCGAACGCGGCCATCCGCTCCTCGTCGACGCCGACGGCGTCGTGCACGACGGCGACCGGGTTGCCGGAGAGCGCCGAAGGGGCGAAGACGTCGACCTGGGAGAAGGCGTGGGTGCTCATCCCCTCAGTCTCCGCCCCGCGGCGTGCTCCGCGAGCCATCGGCACCGGTCCACCGCAAGGTGGGTGGACCGGCGCCGCGCGCCGCGGCCGGCCGGCCGATGAGGCGGGTCAGACGAGCTCGATGCGGGCGCGCTCGTCGTTCAGAACGATGACCGGGGTGACGGTGGGGTGTCCGGCGCGGCGGATCGCCTCGAGGTCGACCTCCAGCAGCGGCGTCCCCTCCGTCACGCGCGCGCCCGCTTCGACGAGGGTGCGGAATCCCTCGCCCTTCATCGCGACCGTGTCGATCCCGACGTGGATGAGCAGCTCCACACCGCCGGAGAGCACGAGCGCCACGGCATGGCCGGTGTCGAACACGTGCGCGACGGTCGCGTCGGCGGGCGCGACGACGGTCCCGTCCGTCGGCTCGATCGCGATGCCAGGGCCCATGATCCCCTCGGCGAACGTCGCATCGGGGACGGAGGCCAGCGGCACGACGGCACCGGCGACGGGCTGGCGCAGGCGCACGACGGCGGCGGGCGGCGCCGCCACGGCCGTCGTCGTCGCGGCGCCGGGATCGGGTGCCACGGCGACCGGATCACCCGCCGCAGGCTCCCGCAGCTCGCCCGACATGAGACCCTCCATTGCGTCCTTCACGAACTGCACGTTGAGTCCGTAGACGACCTGCACCGAGGTGCCGCCCGGCTTGATCGTGCCGGCGGCGCCTGCGCGCTTGAGCGCGGCGTCGTCGACGCGCGCCACGTCGGCGACCTCCATGCGCAGCCGCGTCGCGCAGTTGTCGAGCTCGACGATGTTCCCGGCGCCGCCCAGCGCCGCGAGGAACCGCGACGCCGTCGCGAGGTACTTCTCGTCCGCGCTGCCGGCCGCATCGGCCGAAGCCTGCCCGTTCTCGAGGAAGTCGTCGTCCTCGCGACCCGGCGTCTTCAGATTCCAGCGGAGGATCACGAAGCGGAAGACGAGGAAGTACACCGCGAACCAGAACGCCCCCATCACGAGGATGATCCACGGGTTCTGCGCCATCGGGTTCACCCAGCCGAGGACGAGGTCGATGAAGCCGCCGGAGAAACCGAAGCCCATGCGCACGGGGAGGATGGCGCTGATCGCGAGCGAGATGCCCATGAACACCGCGTGGATGAGGTACAGCACGGGCGCGAGGAACATGAAGGCGAACTCGAGGGGCTCGGTCACGCCGACGAAGAACGACGAGACGGCGCCCGAGAGCAGGATGCCGTAGACGATCTTCTTCCGCGCCGTCTTCGCCGTGACGTACATCGCGAGCGCGGCACCCGGCAGACCGAACATCATGACGGGGAAGAACCCGGTCATGTACTGGCCGGTGACGCCGTACTCTCCCGTGCCGGAGAGGAAGTTGTTGAGATCGTTGATGCCGGCGACATCGAACCAGAACACCGAGTTGAGGGCGTGGTGCAGGCCCGTGGGGATGAGCAGGCGGTTGAGGAAGCCGTAAAGTCCCGCACCGAACGGCCCGAGCGTCGCGATGAACTCGCCGAAGGAGACGAGCGCGCCGTACACGAGCGGCCACACGAAGAAGAGCGCGATCGAGAGGACGAGCGAGAACCCGGCGGTGACGATCGCGACGGACCTCTTCCCGGAGAAGAACGACAGCGCGTCGGGCAGCTTGGTGTCCTTGAAGCGGTCGTAGCAGAACGCGCCGATGAGACCGCAGATGATGCCGATGAAGACGTTCTGGAGCCGCCCGAAAGCGGGGTCGACCTCGTCGAGACCGGCGCCGACGAACAGCGCGACGGTGTCGGGCTTCAACAGCGTCGTCACCGTGAGCCACGACACCAGCCCCGCGAGTGCCGACGTGCCGTCCGATTTCCGTGCCATACCGAGGGACACGCCGATCGCGAACAGAAGCGGCATGTTGTCGAGGAGCGCGCCGCCCGCTGCACTGAGGAAGGTCGAGACGAGGTTCGGCTCTCCTCCGTTCGCTCCCACGATCCAGTAGCCGATGCCCGACAGGATCGCGGCGACCGGCAGGACGGCGACCGGGAGCATGAGCGACCGGCCGAGTCTCTGGAAGAACTTCACTGTGCCTCCTAGGGTGCGCACACGGGTGGTGCGCAGCTGTGTGATGCCGATGACGGTACCCCCTCGGAGCAGGCCGGACAAGCTAATCGTTAAAATCCCTTACAAATCCGCTCCGCCGCGCCATGACGCGGCTCGAGGCGATGCGCGCCCTATGCTGGACAGCGGTGGCAGAAGCGGACATGACCCGGTCGGGCGATGACGAGGTGGACCTCCTCATCGACGCGTGGTCGACCATCCTCCCGGACGTCGACCTCTCGCCCCTCGACGTCATGTCGCGCCTGCGCCGCGTGGCCCGCGACCTGCAGCGCGTGCGCGAGGCGGCGTTCTCGGCCGCAGGTCTGCGCGCCTGGGAGTTCGACATCCTCTCGCTGCTGCGCCGCTCCCCCGACGGCTTCTCCATGACGCCGTCCCAGCTCGCGTCGTGGACGACGGCCACGAGCGGGACGATCACCTACCGCATCGAACGGCTGGAGGAGCGCGGCTACCTCGTGCGGACGGACAACCCCGCCGACCAGCGCAGCCGCATCGTCACCCTGCTGCCGGCGGGGAGCGAGCGCGTCGAGTCCGCGATGCGCGTCCTCGTCGCCGCCGAGGCGGACCTGCTCGACGGCCTCACCTGGAACCAGGTCGCCTCGCTCATCGAGTCGCTGCGCACGATCGGCGCGTCGGCCGAGCGGGACGCGCGCCGCTGAGCGCGAACCGGCAGGATGGCCCCATGACGATCCGCCAGCGCCTCATCGCCGAGCTCCTCCGCGGACGGAGGGCGCAGCTCCAGCCCGAGGACATCGGGCTGCTCCGCGACGACGTGCGACGCGTGCCCGGTCTCCGCCGCGAGGAGGTCGCAGAGCGCGCCGGCATCAACCGCGACTACCTCATCCGCCTCGAGCAGGCCCACGGCCATCTGCCGTCGCCGCAGGTGGTCTCCGCGCTCTCGCGCGCGCTCCTCCTCGACGTCGACACGACGGAGTACTTCCAGCAGCTCGCGCAGACGAGCGCGACACGCGCGCTGTCGCGGCGCGAAGGCCTCCCCCAGGGCGCATTCGAGATCCTCCGGCTGCTGGAGCCGAACCCCGCCTACATCACGAACGCCGTCCACGACATCCTCGTCGTGAACACGGCGTGCGGGGAGGCGGCCGGCGGGTTCCTCGAGGAGGGTCGGAACCTCCTCGAGGAGGTCCTGCGTCGCGAAGCCGATGCGCCGTTCGGCAACGAATGGCTGCAGACCGCCTCGCGTCTCGTGGACGCGTTCCGCTTCCACGTGCTGCCGGACGATGCCGAGTACGTGCGCCGCCTCGCGCAGCTTCACGACCGCTTCGAGACGTTCCGACGGCTGTGGGCTCGTCAGACCGCGCGCAAGCTGACGGATGCGACGAGCCTGTTCCACGATGGCCGCACGGGATGGCGGAGGCACACCTGGCAGACGCTCATCGTGCCGGACCACCCCGACTCGCTCCTCACGATCATCCACCCCCCGCTCACCGGGAGCGCTCCCGCAAGAGAGTGAGCACGATGTGCAGGACGCTGCGCCGCAGGCCGTCCGCGAGCTCCTCCCGCACCTCCTCGGGCAGGTTCTCGAGACGGTAGTAGAGCGTCGTCCGATGGATGTGCAGCCGCCGGCAGGCTTCCGACACGCGTGCGCCGGCATCGAGGTACACCTCCACCGTCCGCCGCTGCTCCATGTCCCCCGAGCGCCACAGCGCGAACGCACCGGGAGAGGCGCGGCGCAGCAGCGCGGTCGGCACGTCGACACGGTCGATGAGCTGTCGGATGGCGCCGGGCAGCTGCGCTCCGTCCGCCTCGAGGTCGCCGAGCACCTCCGACACGGCGGGCGCGAGGTCGCCCTCGTCCGCACCGATCTCGGTCGTCCTCACGACGATGCCGTCGGCACCGTGACGGCGCACCGCTCCGTCGACCCACGCCCGCGCGCTCTCGCCGAGGCGGCTCGTCGAGACCACGACGACGGGCACCCCCGCCACGTCGCCGATGTGCCACACGGCACCGCGGCCATCCGCCTGGAGCGCCGTCGCGAGGCGCCTCGCCGCCGCGGGCTCGGGGCCTCCAAGGACGATGATCGTCGACGGAGAGCCGGCGTCGAACCAGCGGCGCGACCTGGCGTGGGCCAGCGCCCGCTCGCGCACGGAGTCGTCCTCTGCGAGCAGCCGCCGGAACACGGTCGACCGCGCCGGCGAGAGCGCCCCCTCCGGCGCCCGTGCGGGATGCGTCCCCTGGGCGGCGGCGTCGCTCGACGCCCCCTCCGTGTCCGACATCCTGCTCCGTCCCGCGGGAGCACAGCGCACCCCTCGGTTCGACGCTAGAACGCCGCGTCGGCCGCGAGGGTGGCCCTGTCGCACCCAGGAGCCGGGATCGCGGCCCTCCCCCCGCGCGAATTCCGACGAACGTCTGACACGCCCTCACGCCGCGCGCGCCGTTCAGTCGACGTCTCCCCGCCACGCTCCCGTCTCGGAGCCGCGCGACTCGATGAACTCCTTGAATCGCGCGAGGTCCTTCTTCACGGCGTGGTCGTCGATCCCCAGCGCGGCGCCGACCGTCTCGGTGAATCCGGACGGCTCCCAGTCGAGCTGCACCGTGACGCGCGTGCTCCCCTCGCTCAGGGTGTGGAACGTGACGACGCCGGCATGGTCGGCATCGCCCGACACGCTCGTCCACGCCACGCGCTCGTCGGGGTGCTGCTCCGTGATCTTCGCGATGAACTCCCGCTCGGCACCGCCGATCGTCACCTTCCAGGCGAGCGTCTCGTCGTCGATCTGGCGGATGCCGTCGACGAATCCCAGGAACTCCGGGAAGCTCTCGAACTGCGTCCACTGGTTGTACGCCGTCGTCACGTCGACGTCGACGTCGATGGTCTCGATGATGCGGGCCATGGCCGTCCTCTCCTTGTCCGTCGGGGGTCCGCCCATCGTGCGACGGGTCAGCCCGGCGACGGAGGGGCTTGCATCGGACCGCGGCTGCGCGTATCGGGCGCGCGACCGCGAGGTCGCCTACCCTGGAGGGAAGCGGGATGGCAGGGGGCGACATGAGGGCAGCGGAGCGGCGCATGGCGGACGACCGGCGTGCGCTCTACGCGTTCGACGAGGCCGTCGAGCGTCTCGCCGAGGAGGCTGGCTTCCTCGCCGCCGGCCCGAACCGGCAGGCCGCACGCTATGTCGAGCATGCGACCTCCGTCCTCGCCGAGGTGCGGACGAGCGCGCACCGGCTGGCCGCGGCGGGTGACGACCCGATGCTGCGCAAGAGCGCGCGGCGGCGGATGAGGGCGCTCGCGCGCTCGGTCGCCGATGCCGGCCAGCGCGACGCGGAGCACATCGCCCGCGGGGTGGCGCACCTCAGGGTCGACGGCGATGCCGCGCCCGGGTGGAGCGGAGCGCTCCGGACGCAGGCCGCACGGGCGGCGGCGTGGGGCGTCGAGAAGTGGACGGGGTCGCCCCTCGCTGCCGCCGAGCTGCGGAGCCCCCGGGCGGCTGCGGAGGCAGACCGCACGGCGCTCGCGATCTCCGAGCACGGCAGGGCGCCCGTCCGTCCGCGGGCGCGCACCTGGATCGCCGTCGGGCTCTCGGCGGCCGGAGCCGCCGCCGTCGGGGGCGCCTCGCTCGCCGTGTACGGCGCGTGGAGCCTCGTGGGCGTCCTGTTCGGGGCCGGCTGACATCCGCCGCGATCTCGTGCCCGGGTAGGCTGACCGGCGGGGAGGGGCCCAGGAGGGAAGAGCCGTGAGCACCGCAGAGGACGTCGCCCGCCGCGCCGTCGTCGACCAGTACCGCATCGTCGGGGAGCCGCCGGAAGCCGACCTCGAGGGGATCGTCCGCCTGGCTGCCACCCTCTGCGGCGTCTCGACGGCCGTCATCAACATCATCGACGACCGCTCGCAGCATCAGATCGCCGCCGTCGGCCTGGAGCCCGCGGTGTGCTCACGTGAGGACTCCATGTGCGCCGTCGTCATCCGGCGACCCGAGCACGTCGTGGTCCCCGACGCACGGGAGGATGCGCGCTTCGCGGCCAACCCGTTCGTGACGGGGGAGATCGCGCGCGTCCGCTTCTACGCCTCGAGCCCGCTCGTGACCCCGTCCGGCGTCGTGATCGGCACCCTGTGCGTCTTCGACGAGGACACCGGGGAGCTGCCCCCGGATGTCAGCGAGGCGATGGACCTGCTGGCGCGCCAGGTGATCGACGTCCTCGAGCTGCGCAGGATGACCCGGGCGCTCGGCGAGGCGAACGCGCAGCTCGCGCGCTTCGCGGGTCAGGTGAGCCACGACCTCCGCAATCCGCTGACCGCGCTCTCCGGCTTCCTCGAGCTCGCGGCCGACAGCCCGGAGATGGCGCGGGCTCCGCAGGTCGCCCGCGCGGTGTCGCGCGCCGAGTCAGCGGCCGAGCGGATGACGGCGATGATCGCCGATCTGCTCGCCTTCGCCCGGGCGGGGGGCGCCCTCCCTCGTCTCGCCGACGTCGATCTCGGGGCCGTGGCTCTCGCGGCGCGCGACGACCTCGACGCCGCGACGCACGCGACGCACGCGCGCATCGAGGTCGATCTCGACGCCCGCGTCAGAGGCGACGCCACGCTGCTCGGCGCGCTGCTGCAGAACCTCCTCGCGAACGCCGTGAAGTTCACGGCGGCCGCCGGCCGCGAGCCGCGCGTCCGGGTCCACGCCGAGCAGCTCGCCGGCGCGTGGAGGGTGCTCGTGGACGACAACGGTCCCGGCATCCCGGAGACCCGGCGCGACGACGTCTTCGCACTCCTGCACCGAGCCGCCTCCGACGGGGTGCCGGGGCTCGGGATCGGCCTGTCCACATGTCAGCGCATCGTGCAGGCGCACGGCGGTCACATCGGCATCGACGACGCCCCGGGCGGCGGGGCGCGCGTGTGGGTCGTGCTGCCCGCCGCGGATACCGCCCGCGCGGCCGCCTGACAAGCCCGTCGCCGGGCGCGCCGGGCCGCCGTAGCGTCTCCGGCATGACCCGCTTCGGATACACGCTCATGACCGAGCAGAGCGACCCGCGGTCGCTCGTGCGCTATGCGCGGGGCGCCGAGGAGGCCGGCTACGACTTCCTCGCCTGCAGCGACCACTTCTCGCCCTGGCTCGTGAGCCAGGGGCATGCGCCGTACGCCTGGACGCTCCTCGGCGCAGTCGCCCAGGCCACCCGCGACATCGAGCTCATGACGTACGTGACCTGTCCGACCATCCGCTACCACCCCGCTGTCGTCGCGCAGAAGGCGGCGACGCTCCAGCTGCTCTCCGATGGCCGGTTCGTCCTCGGGCTGGGGTCCGGCGAGAACCTCAACGAGCACGTCGTGGGCGAGGGATGGCCGTCGGTCGCCGTCCGCCAGGACATGCTCGTGGAGGCGATCGAGATCATCCGCGCCCTCCACCGCGGCGACCTCGTCACGTACGAGGGCGCGTACTTCCGCGTCGACTCCGCACGGGTGTGGGATGCCCCCGACGGCGGAGTGCCGATCGGCGCGGCGGTGTCGGGTGCGGAGTCGGTCGCCCGATTCGCTCCGCTCGCCGACCACCTCATCTCGACGGAGCCTGATGCCGCGCTCGGCGACGCGTGGGACGCGGCGCGCTGCCCCGCCGCCGCGTCCCGGCGCATCGGCCAGGTGCCGATCAGCTGGGATCCCGACGAGGGCACGGCCGTGGCCCGCGCGCACGAGCAGTTCCGCTGGTTCGCGGGCGGATGGTCGGTGAACGCCGACCTGCCGACGCCGGCCGGGTTCGAGGGAGCGAGCGCGTTCGTCCGGCCCGAGGACGTGGCAGAGCGCATCGCGTGCGGCCCCGACCTCGACGCCCTCGCGGAGAGCGTGCGCCCGTTCGTCGATGCGGGATTCACCGACATCGCGATCGTGCAGGTGGGAGATGCGCAGCAGGAGCGCTTCGTCGCCGAGGTCGCCGCGCCGCTCCTCGAGCGCCTGCGCGCCCTGTGACCGCGCGACCCGCGTGCAGCAGGCGCCCGGATCTGTCAACCCCGCCCCGCCGCCTTGGCGGCGGCCCCGCGCGCGAGCCACAATCGCCTATCGCCGCGGAACGCGGCGATGTCGAGAAGGAGGAGAGATGACGCTCATCGCCGAAGGCCCCGCGCACGTCGCCACCCGCCCGACGGCCCCGTTGAGGTCGGCGCACCCCAGCCTCGGCCGGGCTCCTGACGCCACGCTCATCCCCGTGAGCCTCACGTGCTACCAGGTGGCGCTGGGCGACTCGGTGAAGGGCTACATCTGCGTTCAGGGATCGGGGTGGGAGTGCTTCTCCGGCTCGCACATGGCCGACGCGGTCTCGATCGGCTTCCGGGCCACGCTGACCGTCGCGATCCGCGACCTCGTCGCCGACTCCCCCGCCGCGTGACGGATCCGATCATGGGACGAGACGACATGACCGACGCCGAGAAGCGGCACGACCAGCTCACCTCGGCGCCCGACGCCGTCGAGGAGGATGCGGCGCCGCGCATCGACGTCACGGAGCACGACGGCGTCACGCGCATCGACGTCCGCGAGGACGCTGCCGTGCGCCCGGGGTTCGGCTACCCCGGCGAAGCGGCCGAGCCCTCCGACGAGGACTGACGTGACGAAGGAGGGGGACGGCACCGGGAAGGCACCCCGATCGCCGTCCGACCTCCACCGCGAGGCGTGGTGGCTCGCGCTGCGTCGAGCCGCGCGCGGCTTCCTCACGGACGCGTGTCCTGACGCCGCCGCGGCGCTCACCTTCTACAGCGTCCTCGCGCTCTTCCCCGGGCTGGTCGCGGCGCTGTCGCTGCTGGGCGTCGTCGGCCAGGACGACGAGGCCGCGCAGCTGGTCCTCGCCGTGCTCGGCGACGTGGCCCCGCGCGCGGAGGAGGCCGTGCGCGAGCCGATCCTCGAGATCGCCGCCTCCGACTCCGCTCCGTGGGTTCTCGCCGCGGGCCTCGCGATCGCCCTGTGGTCGGCATCACGGTACGTGGGCGCGTTCTCGCGCACGATGAACGGCATCTGGGGGCGCGAGGAGGGCCGCCCCGTCGTGTCGCTGAAGCTGCACCAGCTCGGCGTCACGCTCATCTGCTCCCTGCTCGCGGCGCTCGGGCTCGCGGGCGCGGCGATCTCGACGCCCGTCGCACGGGCGATCGGCGACATCGTCGGCGCGGGCGACACGGGTGTGCTCGTCTGGCGGATCGCCCGCTGGCCGTTCCTCCTCGCGATCGTCGTCGTCATCGTCGCGATCCTCTACCACACCGGTCCGAACGCGCGGCGGCCGCGGTTCCGCTGGGTGAGCATCGGCGCGCTCTTCGCGATCGTCGTGCTCGCCGCGGCGTCGGCGGGCTTCGCGGTGTACGCCTCCGACCTCGCCGACTACGAGCGGCTGTACGGGTCATTCGCCGGAGTCGTCGTCGGCCTGCTGTGGATGTGGATCGCGAACATGGCGCTGCTGTTCGGCGCCGAGGTCGATGCCGAGCTCGAGCGCGCACGCGAGCTGCAGGCCGGGCTGCCCGCCGAGGAGGACATCCAGCTGCCGATGCGCGACGCCCGCCGGATCCTCCGCAAGGCGCGCACCGAGCGCGAGGAGAAGCGGCTGTCGGGCGAGGTCCGACGGAACGCCCGCTGAGCGCGGTCAGGTCTGCGCGTCCGCCACGCGGTCGGCGTGCCCGAGGGGCTTACCGGGGGCGATGAGGTCCCTCACGCGGCGCTTGAGGTCGGTGATCTCGGGGAACCCGCCGTCCCGCTTGCGGTTCCACAGGTGCACGTCGTCGACGTCGATGCGGAACACGCCGCCCGTCGCGGGGACGAGGGCCACCTCCCCCGCCTCTGCCTCGAAGGTCTGCAGCAGCTCGCCGGCATACCACTGGGCGCGGAGCAGCCAGCGGCACTGCGTGCAGTAGGTGATGACGATGCGGGGTCGGGCCATTCCGTCAGGATGCCACACCCGTCCGCCTCAGCGCCGCCGTCGCGACAGCGGCCGTCGGCGGGCCCCCACCACGGGGACGGGCGCCGTGACGACGGCATCCACGACCATCGATCCATCCGTCGGGCCGATGACGGCGATGGGCGTCGTCTCCGTGGCCACCTGCGCCGCGATCGGCCGGGAAGCGAGCCTCCGGTGCGCGCGGACGTACGCGGGGACGAGGATGAAGAGCGCCGCCAGCCAGGCGAGCGGGTTGCTCGCCGCCACCCCGACGAACCCGAGCGCCGCCCCCAGCGCGACCGCGGCGAAGACGCGCGCGACGAGCTCGACGACACCCGTCAACGTGGGCACGACCGTCTGCCCGAGCCCCTGCAGCGCACCGCGGAGCACGAAGAGCACGCCGAGGAACGTGTACGTGACGCCGTTGACGACGAGCATGAGATGCGCCTGCTCGACGACGTCATCCGACCCCTCCCCCACGAACACGCGCACGATCGATGCGCCGAAGGCCACCAGCACCCCTCCGAGCACGACCGCGCCGGCCACGGCCATCCAGACAGACTGCACGACGCCGCGGCGGATACGGTCGGGGCGTCCTCCGCCGAGGTTCTGCGCCGTGTACATGGACACCGCGAGCCCGAGCGACTGCAGGAACGCCAGAGCGAGGCTGTCGACGCGCGAGGCCGTCGTGTACGCCGCCACCGCATCGGAGCCGAGCGTGTTGAGGGCGACCTGCACCGTGAGCGTGCCGATCGCGATGATCGACGCCTGGAAGCCCATGGGCAGCCCGAGACGAAGGTGCTCGGCGAGGTCGGAGCGCGAGACGCGCCACTGCGCGCCGCGCACGATGAGCACGGGCACGCGGTGCCACACGTACAGCAGGCAGAGTGCCACCGACACGGCCTGCGAGACGACGGTCGCGAGGGCGGCTCCCGCCACGCCCCAGGCGAGGGGTCCGACCATGAGGATGACGAGCGCGATGTTCAGTCCGCACGCCAGCGCGAGGAAGACGAGGGGCGTGCGCGAGTCGCCGATCGCACGGATGATGCCGGAGAGCTGGTTGAAGAACATCGTCGCCGCGGCGCCGAGGAAGCTCACCTGCGTGAACACGGTCGCATCGTCGAGGAGATCGGCGGGCGTCTGCAGCAGCTCGAGTCCCGGGCGCGCGACGAGGGGCGCGACGACCGTCAGCACGAGGCTCGCGATCCCCGTGAGGATGACGCCGGAGGCGACGGACCGGCGGACGGCGTCGTCATCGCGTGCGCCGTACGCCTGCGCGGTCGGGATGGCGAAACCGGACGTCAGGCCCCACGCGAAGCCCAGGAGGAGGAACAGCAGCGGGCCGGTGGCGCCGACAGCTGCGAGGGCGTCGACGCCGAGTCGCCGCCCGACGACGACCGTGTCGGCGAACTGGTACAGCTGCTGGGCGACGTTGCCCAGGAGGAGCGGGATGGTGAAGGTCAGGATGACGCGCCACGGGCTGCCCGTGGTGAGTGAGGAGGCCATGAGGATTCCGCTGAGGAGACGGGGCCGGTGGCCCGGCCGATCGGGGATGCGAAAAACCCCCGGTTCAACCGGGGGTTCTTGGTGGACCTGAGGGGACTCGAACCCCTGACCCCCTGCATGCCATGCAGGTGCGCTACCAGCTGCGCCACAGGCCCAGACGCCGTTCGGGGCGAGCCCCGGACAACTCCTTTAGCTTACACGAGGGTTTCCGGCCGATGAAATCGGCGGCGTCCGCCGGGCGCGTCGCGACTCAGCCGTGGGCGAGGACCTGCAGGCCGATGACGACGAGTCCGAGCCCCGCCTCGGCGGCGAGCACGACGAGACGCTGCCACCACGCCATCCGGATGCGGCGGACGGCGAGGAAGCCGATGAGGACGAGCGAGAGCAGGAGCACCACGATCGAGACGACCAGCGCCGTGTCGACCTCGACGACGCCGATCCCGGACAGCACGAGGACGATGACGGGCACGACGATCACGCCGAAGGCCCCGAAGGTCGACGCGCACAGCTGCCGCAGCTCATGACGGTCGAGCATCCGCGCGTGGACGACGAGATGGGCGAGCACCTCCGCCGTGAAGACCGCGAAGAGGGCGCCCGTGACCGTCACGGCGAGCGTCGCGAGCGCGTCCCACGGCTCGACGTGCCCGTGCGCGCGCAGTGCGAGGACGACCGCCAGCGCGGCGAACGTGATGTAGATGCGCTCCTTGAGGTGCGCGGCGCGCGCCTCCCGCATCCGGGCGTCCGGCTCGACGTGCGCCATGGCGGGTCCCGCTCGCGTCAGTCGACCGAGCGGGCGGCCGGGAGATCGATCGGCACGACCGGGCAGTCCTTCCAGAGGCGTTCGAGCGCGTAGAACGACCGCTCCTCCTGGTGGAAGACGTGGACGACGAGATCGCCGAAGTCGAGGAGGACCCACCGCGACTCGGATCGTCCCTCGCGGCGGAGGCGCTTGTGCCCCGCTTCGTGCAGCTTGTCCTCGATCTCGTCGGCGATGGCGGCGACGTTGCGCTCGCTGCGCCCCGTGGCGAGGAGGAAGATGTCGACGAGCGGCAGCGGCTCTGACACGTCGAGCGCGACGAGGTCCTCCGCACCGGTGGCGTCGGCGGCCGCGGCCGCGATCTGGAGCATGTCGATGGATGTCTGTGTGGCCATCAGCCGAAGACTCCCGTGGTGTAGGCGACGATGACGGCCGCGACCACGACGATGCCGAGGCCTCCCGCGGTGATGCCGAGCGTCAGGATGAGCTTGTGGTTCTTCTCGGGAGCCGGAGGCCGGATGACCTCGCCCGGGCTCTTCGAGGTCGACACCGCGTTGCTCGCGGCGATCGGAGTGGGCGAGGAGGCGAGCGGGATCTCGCCGTCGATGAGCACGGCGTCGACCTCGCGGCCGTCCGTCGTCCCGCGTGCGGCACCGCTCGAGCCGAAGCCCTCGGGGAGCTTGTGGGAGCTCGTGATGAGCAGCTCCCCCGTCGCCGTGATCGGGGCGTTCAGCGCGGCCGTCGCCGGGATCTCGTCGAGGATGAGCGCGGACGGCGCGGACGACGACCCGCTCGACTCCTGCGGGTGCGTGAGCAGCTGATCGAAGGAGGCGGGGGCGTCCGTCACGGCGGCCTCGTCGACGTTGGCGCCGAAATCGGCGTGCACGACGGGGGCGTCCTGGACCGCTTCGGCGGCCGGCGCGTCGGAGGGCGCATCGGCCCGCGGAGCGGGAGCCGGATCCGGAGCGGAGACCGCGTCGGCGAGCGCGACGGGCGCCTCGATGAGCTCGGCCTCCACGACGGGTCGGCTGCCGT
Organism: Microbacterium gilvum; assembly: GCF_039543865.1. NCBI lineage: Bacteria > Bacillati > Actinomycetota > Actinomycetes > Micrococcales > Microbacteriaceae > Microbacterium > Microbacterium gilvum. The sequence continues at coordinate 593,401 of NZ_BAABKO010000001.1, forward strand.
CGTCGCCCTCCGCGACGTCGGGAACGGGCACGGCTGTCACGAGCGGCATAGCGTTCGTGCGCAGGCGCTCCTGCTCGCGCAGCTGACGGCGCGTGAGCTGCGGTTCGGAGGGGGCGGGCTCGACCGGCTCGGGCTCGACGACGGGCTCGGGCTCGACGGCCGGCTCGGGCTCGACGACGGGCTCGGGCTCGACGGCCGGCTCGGGCTCGACGACGGGCTCGGGCTCGACGACGGGCTCGGGCTCGACGCTCTGTGCCGAGCCGGAGTCGTCCGCGATGATCGGCGTCTGACCGGTGTGACGCAGCTCACGCAGTTGACGTCGTGTGAGCGGACGACCGTCTGATGTGCTCATGGAGTGCTCCGATACAGATGATGCTTCGCGATGTACTGCACCACGCCGTCCGGAACGAGGTACCAGACGGGAAGATCGCGCTTGACGCGGTCTCGGCAATCCGTGCTCGAGATCGCCAGCGCCGGGATCTCGAGCTGGCTGACGACGCCGCCCGGAAGGCCATCCGTGCTGAGCACGTGCCCGGGGCGCGACACCGCCACGAAGTGGGCGAGATCCCACAGCTCATCATGGTCGCGCCAGCTGAGAATCTGCGCCACGGCGTCCGCTCCCGAGATGAAGAACAGCTCGGCGTCGGGGCGCTCCGCCTGGAGATCCCGGAGCGTGTCGACCGTGTACGTCAGACCGCCGCGGTCGATGTCGACGCGGCTCACCGTGAACCTCGGATTCGACGCCGTCGCGATGACGGTCATCTCGTAGCGCGCCTGGGCCGCAGACACGCGGTCCTTCTGCCACGGCTGGCCGGTCGGGACGAAGACGACCTCGTCGAGGTCGAACGACGTCGCGACCTCGCTCGCCGCGACGAGGTGGCCATGATGGATGGGATCGAATGTCCCGCCCATCACGCCGATGCGCGGCGGGCGCGTCGTCGTCGTCACGGACGAATGCCTAGTGGCCGTGTCCGGCCTCGCCGTGTCCCGCGCGGTCGGTGCGGTCGGCGTGGCGGTTGGCCACGTTGCGGTAGGAGGCGCCGACGAGACCGAGCACGCAGAAGATGGCGAACGCCACGATCCCGTACGGAAGGGTCTCGAGCGCGACGTTGCCGTGGTGCTCGGACTCGGCGGCGAGCGTCGCGATGGCGGGAGCGAGATGCATGGGGGGCCTTCCGTGCGCGGATCGGGGCGAACCGTTCCAGCTTACCGTCAGCCCCGCACCTGACCGGAGCCACGCCCGACCCACTTGGTGCTCGTGAGCTCCGGCAACCCCATCGGCCCGCGCGCGTGCAGCTTCTGCGTCGAGATGCCGACCTCGGCGCCGAAGCCGAACTCGCCGCCGTCGGTGAAGCGCGTGGACGCATTGGCGAACACGGCCGCCGAGTCGACCTCGGCGAGGAACCGCTCGGCGTTGCGCACATCGGCCGTCACGATCGACTCCGTGTGCCCCGTGCTGTAGGCGCGGATGTGCTCCATCGCGTCGTCGAGGGAGTCCACGACGCGCATGGCGATGTCGAGGCTGAGGTACTCGGTCGCCCAGTCCTCCTCCGTCGCGGGCACGACGCCGCCCGCGAGCGAGGCGACGGCCTCGTCGCCGTGCACCGTGACGCCCTCGCGCTGCAGCGCCTCGACGACGGGCGCGACGAGGCGGGCGGCGCCCTCCCGGACCACGAGCACGGTCTCGGCCGCATTGCACACGCTGGGCCGCTGCACCTTCGCGTTCACCACGATGTCGCGCGCCCAGTCGTCGGGAGCGGAGGCGTCGAGGACGATGTGCACATTGCCGGCGCCTGTCTCGATGACGGGGACGGTCGACTCCGTCACCACCGTCTCGATGAGTCCGGCCGACCCGCGCGGCACGAGCACGTCGACGAGACCGCGGCCGTGCATGAGGGCTCGTGCGCCGTCGCGGCCGAAGTCGTCGACCGTCTGGATGGCCTCTGCGTCGACGCCGTGCGCGGCGAGCGAGCGGCGCATGACGTCGACGAGCACCTCGTTCGACGAGCGCGCTGCGCTCCCTCCGCGCAGCACGACCGCATTGCCCGCCTGCAGCGCGATGGCGGCGATGTCCACGGTCACATTGGGACGCGCCTCGTAGATCGCGCCGACGACGCCGAACGGCACGCGACGCTGCTCCAGCATCACTCCGTTGTACATCCGCTGCCCGCGCACGAGCTCGCCCACGGGATCGGGTAGCGACGCCACCTGGCGGACGGCGCCCGCGAGCCCGTCGATGCGCGCACCGTCGAGCCGCAGGCGGTCGAGCAGCGACGCGCCGATGCCGTCCGTCTCGCCGCGGCGCAGGTCGTCCGCGTTCGCCGCGATGATCCGCTCCGCATCCGACACGAGGGCGTCGGCGATCGCGTGCAGCACGGCGGCCTTCTCGTCGCTCGTCAGCCTGGCGATGGCGCGGGACGCCGTCTTCGCACGCCTGAGCCGGTCCTCGGGCGTGTCGGTCTGCGTCGTCACGGAGGCGAGAAGGGCGTCGGCGGTCATCCCCTCAGTGTAGCGATGGCGCCCGTGGCGGAGACCCGCACGTCGGCCGGGACGAACCATGTGCCGATCGGGGCGCCCGAGAGTGCCTCGCCCACGAGATCGGCACTCGTCACGAGCGTGCCGATGCCCGCTGACGACGCCAGTCGCGCCGCCGACGCCTTCGTCGCGGCGCCGCCCGTCCCCACGCTGTTGACGACCTTCGAGCCGAACGCGTACGTCGACAGGTCGTCGTCCGCCTCGACGAGGTCGATGGGCTCCGCGCCCGGCTCCCCCGGCGGGCGCGTGTAGAGCGCCGTGATGTCGCTCAGCAGCACGAGCGCATCCGCGCCGACGAGACGGGCGACGAGCGCCGCGAGGCGGTCGTTGTCGCCGAACCGGATCTCGTGCGTGGCGACGGTGTCGTTCTCGTTGATGATGGGGAGGATCCGCAGTCCGAGCAGCCGCTCGACCGCTCGACGCGCGTTGCTCCGATGGGTCGGGTCCTCCATGTCGCTCGCGGTGAGGAGCACCTGGCCGGCCACGATCTCGAAGGGGCGCAGCGCCTCCTGGTAGCGGTAGACGAGGATGTTCTGGCCGACCGCCGCCGCCGCCTGCTGCGTGGCGAGGTCGTTCGGGCGCGAGTCCAGCGCGAGGAAAGGCATCCCCGTGGCGATCGCGCCGGAGGAGACGAGCAGGACCTCGACGCCCCGCCCATGCGCTGCGGCGAGGGCCTCCACGAGAACGGGGATGCGCCACGCGGCGTCGCCGCTGATCGACGAGGAGCCGACCTTGACGACGATGCGCTTCGCCCCCGCGATCGACGCGCGGTCCTTCGCGGTCACCGGGACTCGTCCTCGTCGAGGCGCGCGAGGCGGCGCTCCTCCTCGAGAGCCCTCTCGACCGTGCGTGCGTCCTGACGGGCGTGGTAGCGCTCGCGGCGTTCCGAGGTGGTGCGACGGCTGTTCGGGTCGAGACGGGAATCCAGGCCGCGAGGCGACTGGATGAGCTCCGCGGCGGAGGCGATCGAGGGCTCCCAGTCGAACACGATGCCCTCCTCGCCGATCACGACGGTGGATCCCGCCACCGCCCCCAAGCGGAACAGCTCCTTCTCCACGCCGAGCTTCTCGAGCCGGTCGGCGAGGAAGCCGACCGCCTCCTCGTTCTGGAAGTCGGTCTGCTGCACCCAGCGCACCGGTTTCTCGCCGAGCACGTGGTAGACGTTGCCGTAGGTTCCGCCGTCGACGCGGATCGTGAAGTCCTTCTCCGCACCACGGGGACGGATGACGACGCGCTCGCGCGGAGCCTCGACGGGAGCGGTGCGACGGTGCTCGTCGATGACCTCACCGATGGCGAACGTGAGCTCGCGGAGACCGCGGCGCGCGACCGTCGAGATCTCGAACACCCGGTAGCCGAGGGCCTCCAGGTCCGGGCGCACGAACTCGGCGAGCTCGTGGGCCTCCGGCACGTCGACCTTGTTGAGGACGACGAACTGGGGGCGTTCGAGCAGCGGGACCTGCCCTTCGGCGACGGGGTAGTTCGCGAGCTCCTGGCGGATGGTCTCGAGATCGCTGAGTGGGTCGCGTCCTGGCTCGAGCGTGGCGCAGTCGAGCACGTGGACGAGCGCCGTGCAGCGCTCGACATGGCGGAGGAACTCGAGACCCAGCCCGCGTCCCTCGCTCGCGCCCTCGATGAGTCCCGGCACGTCGGCGACGGTGTAGCGGAAGTCCCCCGCCTGCACGACGCCGAGATTGGGGTGCAGCGTCGTGAACGGGTAGTCGGCGATCTTCGGCCGGGCCGCCGAGATGGCGGCGATGAGGCTCGACTTGCCTGCCGACGGGAAGCCCACGAGCGCGACGTCGGCGACCGTCTTCAGCTCCAGGACGACGTCGCCCTCCCAGCCGGGCGTGCCGAGCAGGGCGAAGCCGGGGGCCTTGCGCTTGGGCGACGCGAGGGCGGCGTTTCCGAGCCCGCCCCGTCCGCCGGGCGCCGCGACGAAGCGCATGCCGGGGTCGATGAGGTCGACGAGCACCTCCCCGTCGGGAGCCTTCACGACGGTGCCGACGGGCACGGGGAGCTCCAACGGCTCTCCCTGGGCTCCCGAGCGGTGGTCGCCCATCCCGAACCCGCCGTTCCCGGCATGACGATGCGGCGAGTGGTGGTAGCTGAGCAGCGTCGTGGTCTGCGGGTCGGCGACCAGGACGACGTCGCCGCCGTCGCCGCCGTTGCCGCCGTCAGGGCCGCCGAGGGGCTTGAACTTCTCCCGGTGCACCGAGACGCAGCCGTTGCCGCCCTTGCCGGCACGCAGATGGAGCGTGACCTCGTCGACGAACGTGACCATGGGGGTTCCTGCCTCTCGCCGCCTGCGCGGACGGGTGGGTGTAACGAAAGGACGGGACGGGCCGAAGCCCGCCCCGTCCGGATGCTGTGCGTGCCGCGCGATTACTCGCCGGCGACGATGTTGACGACCTTGCGGCCGCCCTTGGTGCCGAACTCGACGGCCCCGGCCGCGAGCGCGAACAGCGTGTCGTCGCCGCCACGGCCGACGTTGGCGCCGGGGTGGAAGTGCGTGCCGCGCTGACGGACGAGGATCTCGCCGGCGTTGACGGTCTGGCCGCCGAAGCGCTTGACGCCGAGGCGCTGCGCGTTCGAGTCGCGGCCGTTGCGGGTGGAGCTTGCGCCCTTCTTGTGTGCCATGTCTGAGCCTCTTCCGCTTACTTGATGCCGGTGACCTTGACGCGCGTCAGGTCCTGACGGTGTCCCTGGCGCTTCTTGTAGCCGGTCTTGTTCTTGAACTTCTGGATGACGATCTTCGGGCCGCGGAGGTCGCCCAGGACCTCGGCGGTGACCTTGACCTTCGCCAGCTTCGCGGCGTCGGTCGTCACGGCGTCGCCGTCGACGAAGAGGACGGCGGGCAGCTCGATCGTCTCACCCTCGGCAGCCTTGAGGCGGTCGAGCGTCACGATGGTCCCGACCTCGACCTTCTCCTGCCGGCCACCGGCGCGAACAACTGCGTAAACCACGTTCATACCTGTTTCATTGGGGAAGCCGTGCGGCTTCCGAATCTCACGGGAAGACTTCGCTTGCGGATCGCACCGGATGTGCGAGGTGCGTCTCGGGCAAGACTTTCGTCGCGCCGCCAGTGGGAGAGCGCGCGACAGGGGACGCACCAAACGAATACATTACCCGATCGGATGCGCATCCGGCAAAAGCGGTCGCGCGGCGCGTCGGGTGTGTCGCGCCGTAGGCTGGTGCACCGTGACGATCCTCGTGGACACGGCCCAGTGGCCGGCGCACGGCAGGCTGTGGGCGCACCTCGTGAGCGACGAGAGCCTCGACGAGCTGCACGCGTTCGCGCTCGCGCACGGCGTGCCGCCGCGTGCGTTCGACCTGGATCATTACGACGTCCCCGACGACATGGTCGACCGCCTCGCCGCGGCCGGCGCACGTCGTGTCAGCGCGCATGAGCTGACGCGCGCCCTCATCGCCTCCGGTCTGCGGGTGCGTGCCCGCGACCGCCGGTAGGCGGCGCGGGCACGCGGCCGTCAGTCCGCCGACGGGGTGACCGGCACCGCTGTGCCGGGAAGGGCGGCCGTCGTCACGCGCCGCCGCGCGCGTCCCTGGCCGGGCGCCTTGGGCTCGGGCAGCGCGTCGAGCACGGAGTCGAGCAGGTGCGCGGCCTCCGACGCGGGAGCCACCGAGGCCGGCTTCTCGACGGCCCGCTTCTTGCGCGGACGACGGGGACGCTCACGGTCGTCGGCCGGAGCCTTCGTCCGCGGCCCCTCCGGCAGCGCGATGTCGAGGAGGTCCTTCGGCGCCTCGACGGGCGCCGGCGGTGCGTCGACCGCGGGCTCCTGCTCCTGGTCGTGCTTCGCGATCGTCGACGCGGCGATCTGGGCGAGCGCGGACTTCACCCCGTCGGTGATGACGTGAGCGGGCTGCGAGGGCTGGGCCGGCTGGGCCGGGGCGGGGTTCGACCCGCGCCCGCGGCGCCCGCCGGCGTTCGAGCCGCCGCCGTTCGAGCCGCCGGCGGCCCGGTGCTTGACGACGGGGTCGTGGTGCACGATGACCCCGCGGCCGGCGCACACCTCGCACGCCTCGCTGAACGTCTCGAGGAGACCGAGCCCGAGCTTCTTGCGGGTCATCTGCACGAGGCCGAGAGAGGTGACCTCGGCGACCTGGTGCTTCGTGCGATCGCGGCTGAGGCACTCCACGAGACGGCGCAGCACGAGGTCGCGGTTCGACTCGAGCACCATGTCGATGAAGTCGACGACGATGATCCCGCCGATGTCGCGCAGACGCAGCTGGCGCACGATCTCCTCGGCCGCCTCGAGGTTGTTCTTCGTGACGGTCTCCTCGAGGTTGCCGCCGGAGCCGACGAACTTGCCCGTGTTGACGTCGACGACCGTCATCGCCTCTGTGCGGTCGATGACGAGCGATCCGCCCGACGGCAGCCACACCTTGCGGTCGAGCGCCTTCTCGATCTGCTCCGTGATGCGGAAGTCGTCGAAGGGGTCGCCCTCGCCCTCGTAGTGCGCGACGCGGTCGAGGAGGTCGGGCGCGACTCCCGTGAGGTAGTCGACGATCGTGCGCTGCGCCTCGTCCCCCTGGATGAGGAGCTTCGTGAAGTCCTCGTTGAACACGTCGCGGATGATCTTGACGAGCAGGTCGGGCTCGCTGTGGAGGAGCGCCGGCGCGCTGCCCTTCTGCACGAGCTCGGTGATGTGCGCCCATTGCGCCGTGAGTCGGTTGACGTCGCGGGTGAGCTGCTCCTCCGTGGCGCCCTCCGCCGCGGTCCGGACGATGACGCCCGACGACTCCGGCAGCACCTTCTTGAGGATCTTCTTGAGGCGTGCGCGCTCGGTGTCCGGCAGCTTCCGCGAGATGCCGTTCATGGCACCGCCCGGCACGTAGACGAGGTAGCGGCCGGGAAGCGAGATCTGGCTCGTGAGCCGCGCGCCCTTGTGGCCGACGGGGTCCTTCGTGACCTGCACGAGCACGCGGTCGCCCTGCTTGAGCGCGAGCTCGATACGGCGCGGCTGGTTGCCCGTCTCGACGGCGTCCCAGTCCACCTCGCCGGAGTAGAGCACCGCGTTGCGTCCGCGGCCGATGTCGACGAACGCCGCCTCCATGCTGGGGAGCACGTTCTGCACACGTCCCAGGTAGACGTTCCCGATGAGCGACGCGTCCTGGTTGCGTGCGACGTAGTGCTCGACGAGCACGTCGTCCTCGAGGACGGCGATCTGGATGCGGCCGTTCTTCGAGCGCACGATCATCTGGCGGTCGACGGCCTCGCGGCGCGCGAGGAACTCCGCCTCGGTCACGACGGGACGGCGCCGGCCGGCCTCCCGGCCATCCCGACGGCGCTGCTTCTTCGCCTCGAGGCGGGTCGAGCCCTTGATGCGCTGCGGCTCGGTGATGACCTCCACGACGCGCTGACGGCGCCGCTCCTCCTGGGGGGCGTCATCGGCGGGCTCTCCCCCGCGACGCCGACGGCGCCGCGACGACGACGAGCGGCCGCCGACCTGCTCCTCCGCCTCGGGCTCGGGGAGCGCCGGAAGCGCGGCGAACTCGGGGGCGTAGAAGTGGAGCGCCGTCGTCACCTGCGACACGAACTCCGCCGGCAGGAGGCCGAGCGAGACGGCCGTCACGGGCTCCGGCTCCTGTTCCTCTGCGAGCGTGCTGTCGGCGGCCGCGGCCTCGCCGGCCTGCGTGGCGTCGTCCGCGGGCGTGTCCGCCTGCGGAGCGTCATCCCCAGGCGCCTCGGCCTGCGGAGCGTCGTCCGCCGCTGCGGTCTCGGCCTGCTCGACGAGGTCGGCCGGGGCCCCGCTCGTCGTCGTCTCCGCCGCCTCGCCTGCGGCGTCTGCCACGGTGTCGAGCGTTCCGTCTGTGTCGTTGTTCACTTCAGCCATCGCTGGCGCACTCCCTGCGGGGCGGATATCCGCCCGAGATCCTCATGCGGTCGCACACTGCGCGACCGCGAACTCCATCGGTTTGCGACCGGCGATTCCGCTCTGGCCGCGCGGGGCAGCCGTTGCCCCGAAGTCTTGTCACTCCCCGCGATCCCGACGCCGTCGGCATGCGCGTTCCGGCCATTATCTCATCCCGCGCCGCGGATCGGGGATCATCGTGCCCAGGCAGGCTCCGCTGGGAGCGCGCTCCAGCGCCCGATGCGATAATCCGGGCATGCCGGAGACCCGTTCCCGCCCCACTGCCCTCGCCGTCTGGCTCGTCCTCGCCGGTGCCGTGGGATGGTGGGCCGCCTTCTCGCTCACCCTCGAGAAGCTGCACGTCCTGGAGAACCCGGGCGCGGCGCTCGGCTGCGATTTCAACGTGCTCGTGCAGTGCGCACGCAACCTCGACTCCTGGCAGGGAGCCGTGTTCGGGTTCCCGAACCCGCTGCTCGGTGTGGCGGGCTGGATGGCGCCCGTCGTCGTCGGGATGGCCGTGCTCGCGGGCGCGCGCTTCTCCCGGTGGTTCTGGGCGCTGTTCACCCTCGGCATGACGTTCGCCTTCGGTCTCGTCTGCTTCCTCATCGTGCAGAGCATCTTCGTGATCGGAACGCTCTGCCCGTGGTGCATGGTGACGTGGGTCGTGACCATCCCGTCGTTCTACGCCGTCCTGCTGCACAGCATCCGCATCGGCGCGCTCCCGCTGCCCGCTCGGATCCGGTCCGGCGCGGACGCCCTCATGGGATGGCTGCCCCTCCTCGCCGTGCTGAGCTACGTCGCGATCGCGGTGGCGGCCCAGCTGCGGCTGGACGTGCTGTCCTACCTGTTCTGAGGGACCGCCGCAGAGAGTCGACGGGGCGCCCGGCCGCGGCCGGGCGCCCCGTCGACCGGCGTCAGGCGAACCAGATCGCGAGCTCGCGCTCCGCCGACTCGGGGCTGTCGGAGCCGTGGACGAGGTTCTGCTGGACGGCGACCCCCCAGTCGCGACCGAGGTCGCCGCGGATGGTCCCGGGCGCCGCCGTCGTCGGGTCGGTCGTGCCGGCGAGCGAGCGGAAGCCCTCGATGACGCGGTTGCCGGCGACGCGGATCGCGACGACGGGCCCCGACAGCATGAACTCCAGGAGCGGCTCGTAGAACGGCTTGCCCTCGTGCTCGGCGTAGTGCCGCGCGAGCAGGTCGCGGCTCGGCTCGACGAGCTTGAGGTCGACGAGCGAGTAGCCCTTCGCCTCGATGCGCGCGAGGATCGCGCCGGTGAGGCCGCGGGCGACGCCGTCGGGCTTGACGAGGACGAGGGTCTCTTCGGTGGCCATGGGACTGCCTTTCTGTCGAAGGAGGGGTCAGGCGGCGTCGGCGTCCCGCTGAGCGGCGAGCCGGCGCTCGATGCGCGCCCCACCGATCGTCGCATACGCCCACATGCCGCCGAACACGAGGGTCACGAGGAGGATCGCGGGAACGAGGATCGCGCCGAGTGCCGTGACCGCCTGGAGCACCCAGCCGAGGGCGATCGCCCAGCGGTGCCGGAGCAGTCCGCTCAGCGCGATCATGAGCACGGCGACGACGGCGCCCGCGACGATCGCCCACCACGGCGCGACGCCCTCGGGGAGCGCGCGCAGGCCGTACACGGCGAGGCCGGCGAGGAAGACGATGATCGCCTCGAAGCCGAGCACGACCGACCCCGCCTTCTCGGGCAGCCCGCGGGGTCGGCGCTGGCGGGGCGCGGGGGACGTCATGCGCCGGCCGCCGGCTTCCACTCGTCCTCCTCGGCGAGGACGACCGCCTCGCCGGCGAGGACGACGGAGCCCACGATCGCGACCGCGCGCTTCTCGCCCTGCTGCGCCCACGCGCGCGCGGCCTCGGCCGCGTCGTACAGGCCGGGGTGCACAGTGGCACGCAGCCCCGCCGCCTCGACGAGATCGGCGAGGTGCTCGACGTCGGCGGCACGGTCGGACGAGGGAGCCGTGGCGAACACGTGCGCGGCGACGGGAGCCAGGGCCGCCACGATGCCCGCCGCGTCCTTGTCGTCGAGGACCCCGAGCACGATCCCCCACTCGTCGAAGTCGAAGGACTCCTCCAGCGCCGCCGCGAGCGCGCGGGCGCCGTGCGGGTTGTGCGCGGCGTCCACCACGACCGTGGGCTCGACGCCGACGAGCTGCAGGCGTCCGGGAGACGTGACCTGCGCGAGAGCCTCCGTGACGATGCCGCCCGCGATCGGCTGACGCCCGTCGCCGATGAGGGCCTCCACGGCCGCGATCGCGACCGCGGCGTTCTGGCCCTGATGACGGCCGTACAGCGGCAGGTACTCCTCGTCGTACACGCCCGCGAGGCCGCGCACGGAGATGAGCTGCCCTCCCACGGCGAGCCGGTCGTCCGTGAGCGCGAACTCGGACCCCTCGAACGCGATGCCCGCCCCCTTCTCGGCGGCGACACGGCGCAGCACGCGCTCGGCGTCGGGATGCTGCGCCGCCGCGACGACGGCGGCACCGGGCTTGATGATGCCGGCCTTCACCTCCGCGATCTCGGAGATCGTCGAGCCCAGGCGCGACACGTGGTCGATGTCGATCGGGGTGAACACCGCCACGTCGCCGTCCGCCGTGTTGGTCGAGTCCCAGCTCCCGCCCATCCCCACCTCGAGGACGAGGACGTCGACCGGCGCGTCGGCGCACGCGGTGAACGCGAGAACCGTCAAGAGCTCGAAGAAGGTCAGCCGGGCATCCCCCCGCGCCTCCAGCTCGGCATCCACGATGCCGACGAACGGCTCGATCTCCTCCCATGCGTCCGCGATCGCGTCGTCCCCGATGGGCTCGCCGTCGATGAGGATGCGCTCGGTGAAGCGGGTGAGATGCGGGCTCGTGAAGAGCCCCGTCCTCAGCCCATGCGCCCGGATGAGGCTCTCCACGATCCGCGCCGTGGACGTCTTGCCGTTCGTGCCCGTCAGGTGGACGACCCGGTAGGTGCGCTGCGGGTCGTCGAGCAGTTCGAGGATGCGGCCGACGCGCTCCACGCGCGGCTCCACCCACTGCTCCCCCGCGCGTCCGAGCAGGGCCTCGTAGACGGCGTCGGCACGGTCGCGGGCGCTCATGCGGCGCTCCCGACGCGCGTCACGGAGACGACGACGTCGCCGGCGTTCGCGTACGTCCCCGCCCCGACCGTCACGACGTGCTCGCCGGCACCGGCGTCCGAGCCGTCGACGAGCGCGTGCTCGACCGCGAGGGTCTCGCCGGCCACGTCGGCGGCGTCCCAGGCCGCGCGCACGGCTGCCGCGTCATCCGCGGACGCGAACGCCAGGGTCAGACGGATGCGGTCGCTCACCTCGAAGCCGGCGGCCTTGCGGGTGTCCTGCACGGCGCGGATGACGTCGCGCGCGAGCCCCTCCGCCTCGAGCTCGGGGGTCGTCGCCGTGTCGAGGAGCACGAATCCGCCCGACGGGAGCGTGGCGATCGCCTCGCCATCCGGGCGTCCGGAGGTGTCGAGCGCGAGCTCGTACTCCCCCGGCTCGAGCCCGATGCCGTCGGCCGTCACCACGCCGTCCTCGTCCGTCCACAGGCCCGCCTTGGCGGCCTTGATGACATGCTGCACCTGCTTGCCGAGGCGCGGCCCCGCGGCACGGGCGTTCACCGTCAGCCGGTGGGAGATGCCGTAGCGCGCGGCGGTGTCGCCCTGCAGGTCGACGAGCTCGACCGACTTGACGTTGAGCTCGTCCCGGAGGATCTCCTCGAACTGGGCGAGCGCCTGCGCGTCCGCCGTGACCACGGTGAGGCGCGCGAGCGGCAGGCGCACGCGCAGCCCCTCCTTCTTGCGGAGCGCGTTGGCGACGCTCGACGCCTCGCGGACGGCGTCCATGGCCGTGCGGATGTCGGCGGCGTCGGCGAAATCGGCGGCGTCCGGCCAGTCCTCGAGGTGCACGCTGCGGCCCCCCGTGAGGCCCTGCCACACGCGCTCCGCCACGAGCGGGATGAGGGGCGCGGCGACGCGCGTGAGCGTCTCGAGGACGGTGTAGAGCGTGTCGAACGCCTCCCGGCTGCGCGGGTCGTCGGTGACGCCCTGCCAGAAGCGGTCGCGCGAGCGACGGATGTACCAGTTCGTGAGCACTTCGGCGAAGTCGCGCAGCCGCTCGGATGCGGTCGTCGAGTCGAGCTGCTCGAGGTCGGCGGCCACGTCGCGGACGAGGTCGCCCGTGCGCGCGAGGATGTAGCGGTCGAGCACATCCCGCGAGTCGGTGCGCCACTCGGCGGCGTACCCCGCGCCATCCCGCCCGGACGTCCCGCCGCCCGCGGCGTCGACGCCACCCGCGCAGGCGGCATTGGCGTACGTCGCGAAGAAGTACCACGAGTTCCACAGCGGCAGCAGGAACTCCCGGACGCCCGATCGGATCCCCTCCTCCGTGACGACGAGGTTGCCCCCGCGCAGCACGCTCGACGACATCAGGAACCACCGCATGGCGTCGGAGCCGTCGCGGTCGAACACCTCCGACACGTCGGGGTAGTTGCGGAGCGACTTCGACATCTTCTGCCCGTCGTTGCCGAGGACGATGCCGTGGCACGAGACGCCCGTGAAGGCGGGGCGGTCGAACAGCGCGCCGGAGAGCACGTGCATGACGTAGAACCATCCGCGCGTCTGCCCGATGTACTCGACGATGAAGTCCGCCGGCGAGTGCGAGTCGAACCAGTCCTTGTTCTCGAACGGGTAGTGCACCTGCGCGAACGGCATCGAGCCGGAGTCGAACCAGACGTCGAAGACGTCCTCGATACGCCGCATGGTGCTGCGCCCCGTGGGATCGTCGGGGTTCGGCCGCGTGAGCGCGTCGATGTACGGGCGGTGCAGATCGACCTCGCCCCGCTCGTTGCGCGGAAGCGCCCCGAAATCGCGCTCCAGCTCCTCGAGGGAGCCGTAGGCGTCCACGCGCGGGTGGTCGGGGTCGTCCGACTTCCAGACCGGAATGGGCGAGCCCCAGAACCGGTTGCGGCTGATCGACCAGTCGCGCGCGCCCTCGACCCACTTGCCGAACTGGCCGTGCTTGACGTTCTCCGGAGCCCACGTGATCTGCTCGTTGAGCTCGACGAGGCGGTCCTTGACCTCGGTGACGCGGATGAACCAGCTCGACACGGCCTTGTAGATGAGCGGGTTGCGGCACCGCCAGCAGTGCGGGTAGGAGTGCTCGTACGACTGCAGGCGCAGAAGCCGGCCGTTCTGGCGCAGCAGGCGCACGAGCGGCGTGTTGGCGTCGAGCCACAGCTCTCCCGCGACGTCGGGCACGGTGGCGAGGAAGCGGCCGTCGTCGCCCAGCGACACGATCGTGGGGATGCCGGCGGCGTCGGCCAGGCGCTTGTCGTCCTCGCCGTACGCGGGGGCCTGATGCACGACGCCCGTGCCGTCTCCCGTCGTCACGTAGTCGTCGACGAGGATGCGCCAGGCACCGGCCGTCCCCCACTCCTCGACGTCGGCGAAGTAGTCCCACAGCCGCTCGTACGAGACGTCGCGCAGGTCCTCCCCCGTCACGCGCGTTCGGACGGCCGCGCGCGCGGCATCGGCGTCGTCGTAGCCGAGGTCCTTCGCGTAGCCGCCGAGGAGCTCCTCCGCGAGGAGGAACTCGGCGCCCTCGGCGCCTTCCGCGACGCCGCCGGGCCCTGCGGGCACGACGGCGTAGACGATCGCCGGCCCCACCGCGAGCGCCATGTTGGTCGGCAGCGTCCACGGGGTCGTCGTCCAGGCGAGCGCGCGGACTCCCTCCAGCCCGAGAGCGGCGGCCTTCTCGCCCACGAGGGGGAACGAGACCGTCACGGACGGGTCCTGGCGCATCTTGTAGACGTCGTCGTCCATGCGCAGCTCGTGCGTGGAGAGCGGGGTCTGATCGCGCCAGCAGTAGGGAAGCACGCGATAGCCCTCGTAGGCGAGTCCCTTGTCGTAGAGGCTCTTGAACGCCCAGAGCACGCTCTCCATGAAGGTCGTGTCGAGCGTCTTGTACCCGCGGTCGAAGTCGACCCAGCGCGCCTGACGCGTGACGTAGTCGCGCCACTCGCGCGTGTAGGCGAGCACGGACTCCCGAGCCTTCGCGTTGAACGTGTCCACGCCCATCGCGAGGATCTCGTCCTTCTCTGTGATGCCGAGCTGCTTCATCGCCTCCAGCTCGGCGGGAAGGCCGTGGGTGTCCCAGCCGAACACCCGGTCGACCTTCTTTCCGCGCATGGTCTGGAAGCGCGGGAAGAGGTCCTTCGCGTATCCCGTGAGCAGATGGCCGTAATGGGGCAGGCCGTTCGCGAAGGGCGGGCCGTCGTAGAACACCCACTCCTCGGCACCGTCGCGCTGCGCGATCGATGCCCGGAAGGTGTCATCCGCCTCCCAGAACGCGAGCACGTCGCGCTCGACGTCGGGGAACCGCGGGCTCGGCACGAGGGGCTCGGCGGCGGGTCCGAACGAGGACTTCGGGTAGGTCATCTCACTCCAGCAGTTCCGTAGGGACTGCGAGGACGACCCGCTGCCGATCGCCCGGCAGGGCCGCGGTACCACCCCGCGTTGCGCCGCACGCGGCGCCTCTCTCACTGCGGCTGTGACGGGCCTGCCCCGCGCGGTTCTACTGGGGTCCTTGCGTTCCCGTTCTTCCGCGAGCTCCCCGGTGATGGCCGGATCGGTGCCGTTGCGCACCATCCTATCGCGCATGCGCCGACGGCGCGCCTGTCCGTATGGCGGCCGCCGGGCGTGAGCCGCACACGCGGGGGCCGTAGGCTCGCAGGATGGCCAGGAAGCAGGACCGCCCGATCGCGCCGCGCGTGAGCGCGCCCGACCTGCCCGCGCGACTCGACGACGGCGAACCGCGCTCCCGTGCCGATCTGCACCGGCAGCGTCTCGACGGCCTGACGGGGGACGTCGATCTCGAGCACGCATCGCTCGAGGAGTGCGCCGTGCCCTCCCCCGCCGTCGAGACCCTCTCCCTGCGGGGCGCGACGCTCGTCGACGTCGCGGTGACGGACATCCGAGCCGTCTCGGTGCGCGGGCGCGACACGACCATCCGCCGCGTCGCTATCACGGGAGGGCGCATCGGGACGCTCGATCTCGCCGACGCGCGCATCGCCGAGCTGGAGCTGCGCGACGTGCGCATCGACTACCTGTCGCTCGCCGGCACACGGGCGGAGGACGTCCGCATCGTCGACTGCGCCATCCGCGCGCTGGATCTGCCGCAGGCGCAGCTGACGAGGGTCGCATTCGAGGGCTCGCGCACCGACGAGCTCGACCCCCGCGGCATGCGGGCAGCCGATCTCGATCTGCGGGGCCTCGATGTCGCCGCGTGCCTCGACGTGCTGGCGCTGCGCGGGGCGACCCTGACCGAGGATCAGGTGCGCGCGCTCGCGCCCGCCTTCGCCTCGGCGGTGGGGATCGACGTCCGCGGCTGATCAGTCGAGCAGCGCGCGCGATTCCTCCGTCTCGTACGAACGGGACAGGTCGTCGGGCACCTCGTTCACCTGCACGAGGCACCCGTCGGGATCGGCGACCTCGAAGTAGCGCCCGAACGTCTCGTCGAGGATGGCGCCGGGCGCGTGGCCGTGCGCTGCGAGTCGGGCGCGGACGGCATCGAGCTCGCCGTCGTCGACCGTCACCTGGAACGACACCTCGCGGCTCTTGCCCGCCGATGCGATGTGCAATCCGACGGCGCCGCCGGACCCGGTGAGCGATGCCCACGTGCGACTCGTCTCCTGTGTGCGCTCGTCGAGGCCGAGCAGGGCGTAGAACGCCGTGCTCGCGGCCACGTCGGCCACCATCCGTATGGGTGTGATGCGCGTCATGACGCCCCCTTCTCGATCTCCGCGCGCAGGACGCGTTCGACGAGCGCCGACAGGCTCACGTTCTCGTCGATCGCGCGGTGCTTGACCGCCCGTACGAGATCGCGAGGCAGGTACACGTTGAACTGCGCCTTCTCGCTTGCTTGCATGCTAGCAATGTAGCGCACTAGGTCGCGTGGTGTCGAGGGGCGGCGTGGTGTCGAGGGGCGGCGTGGTGGAGCGCGTCGCGTCGCCGCGAATCGGGGCGAAACCCGCGACGATCGCCGCGAATCGGGGCGATACTCGGCCGCACGGGAAGGATGGTCGCCGCGATTCGGGGCGAAACCCGCGACGGTCGCCGCGAATCGCGGCGAGAGTCCGCAGGAGGTCCGTCCGGACCCTCGCATGTCAGGACCGGAGTTCGACCGCGACCCGGAGGTCGTTCAACAGGCGGCGCGGATCATCGAGATCGGCCTGCGTGACCGGGATGTAGATCCATCCGAGAGCTTCGAGGCGTCGGCGACGCGCCTGGTCGCGCCGCCACTGCGCCTTGTCGCGGTGATGATCGCCTTCGTATTCGATGGCGATCTTCAGTCCCACGATCGCCAGGTCCACGCGTGCGACGAAGCCGCCTTCTCCGTCGCGCACTTCCACGTTGCATCGGAACGGTCCGAATCCGCTGGTGATGAGAAGCACCCGCAGCTCGGACTCCTTGGGCGACTCCGAGGCGGGATCGAGAAGCTCCAGCGCTCGGCGGAGCACGGCGCTGCGCCGCCTTGCGGGAACACGCTCGACAGCGCGGCGGATGGCCTCGGCGCCGACGATGCGAGCGGCCGCGTCTCCGACGGCGACGAGTTCGGCGAGCGTGAGGTCCTCGGCGAGATCGCAGAACGTGCGTGCCGGCGAGGTGACGGGAAGGCCTGAGCGCTCCACGACCTCGTCAGGATGCAGCGCGCGCTCGTGACCTCTGATCCGCCGGCCACGTCGAGCGCGGACTCCGACAGGAGTAGTGACGTGGACACGGTCCTCGGCGGTGATCCGCCTCGGCACGGGGAGCGGAGCCAGCTGCGCTGCGGTGCCGTGGCTGAACACCGCGCATGAGGGCAGGGTCAGCAGGATGGCCCGGCACACGCTCACGACATCGCGCCGCGCGACGGGCAGCCGGATGCCCTGGGCGGGGATCCACAGATCGGATGCCCGCAAGCGCGCGGGCGAGGCCTCCGGCACATCCCGCGCCCGAAAGGCGCGACCGGCGACGCGGGCGGGAAGGGGATCAGGTCGACGGGACATGCCGTCGACTCTGGCCGCGTCGGGTCGGCCGCGGCGCGCCATCCACAGGGGCACCAGCCGCCGCGCGGAGGATCGTCGCCTGTGCACGCCTGAACGGGCTCCTCAGCCAGCCGCGGAGCGCGCGCATGGCCCAACCCGTCGCCGCGGCGCGCGCGGATGGCCCAACCCGTCGCCGCGGTTCAGGGCGAAACCCGAACCGGTCGCCGCGAATCGCGGCAACCCTGGCGGCCAGGTGCGATCTGTCGCCGCGAATCGAGGCGACACCCGCTTCAGTCGCCGCGAATCGCGGCGAAGAGCCCGCCGCCCCACTCGCCGGCGCTCCCGACCCGCCCCGGTAGACTGACGGCGCATCCACACTCAGGCACGCAGACACCGTGCCGCATATACGTCAGGAGAACCATGGCCATTCCCGACAAGCCCGCGCTCGAAGGACTCGAGGCGAAGTGGGGTGAGACCTGGGAGCAGGACGGCACCTACCGCTTCGACCGCGACGCCGCACGCGCGAAGGGCCGCTCCGGCGTCTTCTCGGTCGACACGCCGCCGCCGACGGCGAGCGGCAGCCTCCACATCGGCCACGTGTTCTCCTACACCCACACGGATGTCAAGACGCGCTTCGAGCGCATGCGCGGGAAGACGGTGTTCTACCCGATCGGCTGGGACGACAACGGCCTGCCGACCGAGCGCCGCGTGCAGAACTACTACGGTGTGCGCTGCGACCCGTCGCTCCCCTACGACCCCGACTTCACGCCGCCGTTCGAGGGCACGACGAAGTCGATCAAGGCCGCCGATCAGATCCCCGTCAGCCGCCGCAACTTCATCGAGCTCTGCGAGAAGCTCACGGTCGAGGACGAGAAGACCTTCGAGGACCTCTGGCGCACCCTCGGCCTCTCGGTCGACTGGACGCAGACGTACCGCACGATCTCCGACGACACCATCCGCACGAGCCAGCTCGCGTTCCTCCACAACGTCGAGCGCGGCGAGGCCTACCAGGACCTCGCCCCGACGCTGTGGGACGTCGACTTCCGCTCGGCGATCGCGCAGGCCGAGCTCGAGGACCGCGACCAGCAGGCCGCGTACCACCGGCTCGCGTTCGCGAAGACGGATGGCACGGGTGCCATCCGCATCGAGACGACGCGTCCCGAGCTCCTCGCCGCGTGCGTCGCCCTCGTCGCGCATCCCGACGACGAGCGCTACCGCCCCGTGTTCGGGACGACCGTGACGACGCCCGTCTTCGGCGTCGAGGTCCCCGTTCTGCCGCACCCGCTCGCCCAGCCCGACAAGGGCTCGGGCATCGCGATGATCTGCACCTTCGGCGACGTGACCGACATCATCTGGTGGCGCGAGCTCGACCTGCCCAACCGCACGATCATCGGCAAGGACGGCCGCATCGTCGCCGATGCGCCCGAGGCGATCACCTCGGACTCGGGTCGCGCAGCGTTCGCGGAGCTCGCGGGGAAGACCGTGTTCAGCGCCAAGAAGCGGATGGTCGAGCTCCTCGACGAGGCCGGCGCGCTCGAGAACGTGTCGGCGCCGTTCACGCACCCCGTGAAGTTCTTCGAGAAGGGCGACCGCCCGCTCGAGATCGTCTCGACGCGCCAGTGGTACATCCGCAACGGCGCTCGCGACGCGGAGCTGCGCGCGAAGCTGCTCGAGCTCGGAGCGCAGATCGACTGGCACCCCGAGTTCATGCGCGTGCGCTACGAGAACTGGGTGAACGGCCTCACCGGCGACTGGCTCGTGTCGCGGCAGCGCTTCTTCGGCGTGCCGATCCCGGTCTGGTATGCGCTCGACGAGAACGGCGAGCGGGACTACTCCCGCGTGCTCGTGCCCGACGCCGCCTCCCTCCCGGTCGACCCGTCGAGCGATGTGCCCCCGGGCTACACGGAGGAGCAGCGCGGCGCGGCAGGCGGCTTCGAGGCCGAGACGGATGTCTTCGACACGTGGGCGACCTCGTCGCTCACGCCGCAGCTCGCGGGCGGATGGCGGCGCGACGCCGAGCTGTGGGACCTCGTCGCCCCGTTCGACGTGCGCCCCCAGGGGCAGGACATCATCCGCACGTGGCTCTTCTCGACGCTGCTCCGCAGCGCCCTCGAGGACGATCGAACACCGTGGGCGCACGCCGCGATCTCCGGCTTCATCGTCGACCCCGACCGCAAGAAGATGTCGAAGTCGAAGGGCAACGTCGTCACGCCCGCCGACATCCTCGAGAAGCACGGCTCCGACGCGGTGAGGTACTGGGCGGCTTCCAGCCGCCTCGGCACGGACGCCGCGTTCGACCCGCAGAACCCGACGCAGATCAAGATCGGCCGCCGCCTCGCCATCAAGGTGCTGAACGCCGCGAAGTTCGTGCTCGGCTTCGAGGCCCCTGAGGGCGCCGAGGTCACCGAGCCCCTCGATCTGTCGATGCTCGCGACGCTCGACGGCGTGATCGCGCAGGCGACGGCTGCCCTCGAGGCCTACGACCACGCTCGCGCACTCGAGGTGTCGGAGGCGTTCTTCTGGACGTTCTGCGACGACTACCTCGAGCTCGTCAAGGAGCGCGCCTATGCGGGCGGCGCCGCCGGCGCGTCCGCCGCCGTCGCCCTGCGCTCCGCGCTCTCGACGCTGCTGCGGCTGCTGGCGCCCGTGATCGTGTTCGCCGCCGAGGAGTCGTGGTCATGGTTCCAGGAGGGCTCCGTGCACACCGCGGGATGGCCCGAGGCCGGCGGCCTCGAGGGAGACCCGGCGGTGCTCGCCGTCGCGAGCGAGGCGCTCATCGGCGTGCGCCGTGCGAAGACGGAGGCGAAGGCCTCGCAGAAGACCGCCGTCGCGACGGCCGTCATCGCCGCGCCGGCCGACAAGGCCGCCGCGCTCCGGCTCGCGGCCGGCGACCTCCGCGCCGTCGGCCGCATCGCCGACCTGGAGATCGCGGATGGCGACGCACTCGCCGTGACGCGCATCGAGCTCGTCGAGACGCCGGAGGCGTGATGCAGCTCGGAACGCGCTGGGCGGCGGGCACGGTCCCGCCGCGCAGCGTGCCCGAGGAGCTCCGCACGGCCATCCGCGAGGTCGAGGCGGACCCCGCCGCGACCGGGTCGTGGACGCTCACGTGGTTGGAGGGCCGCCCGATCGTCGAGCTCGACGCCGGCTGGGAGCTGTCGCTCGGGCCCGACGGCTCGGTCTCCGTCGAGCGCTTCTGACACGGGCGCACGGTCGCATCGGCCGTCCCTCGCCTGGATAGGCTGACGGGATGACCGATGCGACCGCGTTCAACCCCCTGCTCGCTCCGTCCCCGCTCCCCTACGGCATCCCCGACTACGCGGCGATCGAGCCCGGCCACTACCTTCCGGCGTTCACGCAGGCGTTCGCGGAGCATCGCGCCGAGATCGAGGCGATCGCCTCGTCGCCGGACGAGCCGACGTTCGCCAACACCGTCGAGGCCCTCGAACGCGCGGGCGATTTGCTCGACCGCGTCTCCCGCGCCTTCTACACCGTGAACTCCGCCGACGCGACGTCGGCCATCCAGGAGATCGAGGAGACGCTCGCGCCCCTCATGTCGGCGCACGCCGACGCGATCGCACTCGACGGACGGCTGTTCGCCCGCATCACGGCCATCCGCGACCGTCTCGACGAGCTCGACCTCACGCCCGAGCAGCGTCGGCTCGTCGAGCGGCTCCACATCGAGGCCGCGCACGCGGGAGCGGCCCTCGACGACGCCGCGAAGGAGCGCCTCACGGCCCTCAACGCGCGCCTGTCCGTGCTCACGAGCCGCTTCGAGAAGAACCTCCTCGCCGACACCAACGACCTCGCGGTCGTGGTCGACGACGTCGCCGAGCTCGACGGCCTCGGCGCGGGCGAGCTCTCCGCCGCGGCGGACGCCGCCCGCGAACGCGGACTCGACGGCACCCACGTCATCACCCTCACCCTGTTCACGGGTCACCCCTACCTCGCGTCGCTCACATCGAGGGATGCCCGTCGCCGGCTGCTCGAGGCATCCCGCAGCCGCGCGCATCGCGGCAACGCGAACGACAACTCCGAGACCGTGCGCGAGATCGTCCGGCTGCGCGCCGAGCGCGCCGAGCTGCTCGGATACGCGTCGCACGCCGCCTACGTGACGAGCGACGAGACGGCGGGAACGCCCGAGGCCGTACAGGCCCTCCTGCGCGAGCTGGCCGTCCCCGCCGCGCGCAACGCCCAGCGGGAGAAGGCCGCGCTGCAGCGGATCGCCGGCGACGCGCCCGTCGAGGCCCACGACTGGGCGTTCCTCACGGAGAAGGTCCGGCAGGCGGAGTACGACATCGACACGGCGGCGCTGCGCCCGTGGTTCGAAGCGGAGCGCGTGCTGCACGACGGCGTCTTCCGCGCCGCGCAGGAGCTGTACGGGCTCGCGTTCCGCGAGCGTGCGGACCTCCCGGGCTATCACCCCGAGGTCCGCACCTTCGAGGTGATCGACGCCGACGGCGCACCGCTGGGGCTGTACCTGCTCGATCTGTACACGCGGGACACGAAGCGCGGCGGTGCGTGGATGAACTCCCTCGTCGCGCAGTCCGACCTGCGCGGCACGCGTCCCGTCGTCGTGAACAACCTCAACGTCGTGAAGCCCGGTGCCGGGCAGCCCACGCTCCTCACGCTCGACAACGTCACGACGCTGTTCCACGAGTTCGGCCATGCCCTGCACGGGCTCTTCGCGCACGTGACCTACCCTCATTTCGCCGGCACCGCGGTCCACCGGGACTTCGTCGAGTTCCCCAGCCAGGTGAACGAGATGTGGATCCTCTGGCCGGAGATCCTCGCCGCCTACGCCGTGCATCACGAGACCGGAGAGCCGCTGCCCGCCGAGGTCGTCGAGCGTCTCCGCGCGAGCGAGGCGTTCAACAAGGGGTTCGAGACGAGCGAGTACCTCGCCGCCGCGTGGCTCGACCAGGCCTGGCACTCGCTGTCGTCGGCGGAGGCAGCCGCCGTCACCGACGTCGCGGCGTTCGAGGCCGCGGCCCTCGCCGAGATCGGCCTCGACGACCCGGCCGTGCCGACGCGCTACTCGTCGACGTACTTCCAGCACGTGTTCGCCGGCGGATACAGCGCCGGGTACTACTCGTACATCTGGGCCGAGGTGCTCGACGCGGACACCGTCGAGTGGTTCCGCGAGAACGGCGGGCTCGTGCGCGCCAACGGCGACCGCTTCCGCAGCCGGCTGCTCGGGGTCGGCGGCGCGAAGGACCCCCTCGAGGCCTACCGGGACTTCCGCGGCCGCGACGCCGACATCGCCCCGCTCCTGACCCGGCGGGGCCTCGGCGGCTGACGTGCGGCGAGTGGCCGGGGCGAGTCCCGGCCTCTCCTCGACTCAGGCGCTCTTCTTGCGCTGGCGCAGGACGACCGTCGGCGCCGCGCCGTCCTCGACGGCGGCACGCGTCACGACGACCTTCGCGACATCGTCCGTGGAGGGGATCTCGAACATGATCGGCCCGAGCACCTCCTCGAGGATGGCCCTGAGCCCTCGTGCGCCCGTCTTGCGGCCGACGGCGAGATCGGCGATGGCGCGGAGCGCGTCCTCCTCGAAATCGAGGTCGACGCCGTCGAGCTCGAACATCCTCTGGTACTGCTTCACGAGCGCGTTCCGCGGGACGGTCAGGATCTCCATGAGCGCGTCCTGATCGAGCGCGCCGACGGACGCGATGACGGGGAGGCGGCCGATGAACTCGGGGATGAGCCCGAACTTGTGGAGGTCCTCCGGGAGGACCTCCGAGAACAGCCCGCCCTCGTCGCGCTTGTCCTGCAGCGGGGCGCCGAATCCGACCCCGTGACGGCCGACACGCGCGGAGATGATGTCCTCGAGGCCGGCGAACGCGCCGGCGACGATGAACAGCACGTTCGTCGTGTCGATCTGGATGAACTCCTGGTGGGGGTGCTTGCGTCCGCCCTGCGGCGGCACGGAGGCGACCGTGCCCTCCAGGATCTTCAGGAGCGCCTGCTGCACGCCCTCGCCCGAGACGTCGCGCGTGATCGAGGGGTTCTCCGCCTTCCGGGCGATCTTGTCGATCTCGTCGATGTAGATGATGCCGGACTCCGCACGCTTGACGTCGAAGTCGGCGGCCTGGAGGAGCTTGAGGAGGATGTTCTCGACGTCCTCGCCGACGTAGCCGGCCTCCGTCAGCGCCGTCGCGTCGGCGACAGCGAACGGCACGTTGAGGCGCTTCGCGAGCGTCTGCGCGAGGTAGGTCTTTCCGGAGCCGGTCGGTCCGAGCATGAGGATGTTGCTCTTGGCGATCTCGACGTCATCGGCCTTCTGATCGGCCGGCTTGATCTCGCCGCGGGCGCGCACGCGCTTGTAGTGGTTGTAGACGGCGACCGCGAGGGCGCGCTTGGCGGGCTCCTGCCCGATGACGTACTCCTCGAGGAATCCGAAGATCTCGCGGGGCTTGGGCAGATCGAACTCCGCGACGTCGCCGTCGGCGCTCGACTCGGCCATCCGCTCTTCGATGATCTCGTTGCAGAGCTCGACGCACTCGTCGCAGATGTACACGCCGGGACCGGCGATCAGCTGCTGCACCTGCTTCTGGCTCTTGCCGCAGAAGGAGCACTTGAACAGGTCGGCGCTCTCACCGATGCGTGCCATGGGTCGTCTCCTCCTGGAATACCGGGCGGGTTGTGTCCGAGCCTAGTCGAGCCCGCGGACACCGGCCGCGACCGACGCGGCCGGAAAGCGGACGCCCCGGTGCACGCTGTGCATCGGGGCGTCCGCGGGACGGGTCACTTCGCGAGCGGCGTGCGCTTGCGCGTCGTGAGCACCTGGTCGACGAGGCCGTAGGCGACGGCCTCCGATCCGCTGAGGATCTTGTCGCGGTCGATGTCCTTGTGGACCTCCTCGACCGTCTTGTTGGAGTGCTTCGCGAGGGTCTCCTCGAGCCACGTGCGCATGCGGAGGATCTCCGCGGCCTGGATCTCGATGTCCGAGGCCTGGCCGTGACCCGACTCGCCCACGGCGGGCTGGTGGATGAGCACGCGCGCGTTGGGGAGCGCGAGGCGCTTCCCCGGCGCGCCTGCCGCGAGCAGGACGGCCGCGGCCGACGCCGCCTGGCCCAGCACGACGGTCTGGATCTGGGGCGAGATGTACTGCATCGTGTCGTAGATCGCCGTCATCGCGGTGAAGGATCCGCCGGGCGAGTTGATGTACATGATGATGTCGCGGTCGGGGTCCTGGCTCTCGAGCACGAGGAGCTGCGCCATGACGTCGTCGGCCGAGGCGTCGTCCACCTGCACGCCGAGGAAGATCACCCGGTCCTCGAACAGCTTGTTGTACGGGTCCTGGCGCTTGTAGCCGTAGGCCGTGCGCTCCTCGAACTGCGGGAGGATGTAGCGGCTCGACGGGACCTGGAAGCCCTGCGGCGTGCCGGCGATGTACGGGGTGTTCATCTGCTCTGTCGTCCTTGTCTCTCGCCTCAGTTCGCGTCGCGGTCGGTGCCGCCCGCGCCCGCCACGTCGGCCGCGTGCTCGCGGATGAAGTCGACGAAGCCGTACTCGAGGGCCTCCTCGGCCGTGAACCAGCGGTCCCGGTCGCCGTCCTCGTTGATCTGCTCCACGCTCTTGCCCGTCTGCGCCGCCGTGATCTCGGCGAGGCGGTTCTTCATCGACACGATGAGCTCGGCCTGCGTCTGGATGTCGCTCGCGGTTCCTCCGAAGCCTCCGTGCGGCTGGTGGAGCAGGACGCGCGCGTTGGGCGTGATGTAGCGCTTGCCCTTGGTGCCGCTCGTGAGCAGGAGCTGGCCCATGGAGGCCGCCATGCCGATGCCGACCGTCACGATGTCGTTCGGGACGAACTGCATGGTGTCGTAGATCGCCATGCCGGCCGTGATCGAGCCGCCGGGCGAGTTGATGTACAGGTAGATGTCCTTCTCGGAGTCCTCCGCGGCGAGAAGGAGGATCTTGGCGCAGATCTCGTTCGCGTTCTCGTCGCGCACCTCCGAGCCCAGCCAGATGATGCGGTCCTTGAGAAGCCTGTCGAAGGCACTCTGTGCCAGCAGCGGTTCGGCCATGAAATCACTCCGTTTCGGTGATGCGTCGAGATCGACCCTACCGGCGCGATTTCGGCGTCCCGGCCGTGTTCGCCCTGGGCATAGCACCCGCCTCCTCCCCCTTCCGCCGGGCGGTCGCGGGGCGTTACCGTGGGGCCATCAGAGCGGATCCCGCAGGCGGCTCCGCCCGAGCGCCGTCCGGGAGCGCGGACGGAGGCGGCATGCTCACCTGGCCCGGACGGCCGTATCCGCTCGGCGCGTCGTTCGACGGCGACGGCACGAACTTCGCGCTGTTCAGCGAGGTCGCCGAGCGCGTCGAGCTGTGCCTCGTCGACGACCGGGGCGGCGAGACCCGCGTCGAGCTGCGCGAGGTCGACGCCTACGTCTGGCACGCCTACCTTCCCGGGGTCGTGCCGGGTCAGCGATACGGGTACCGCGTGCACGGCCCGCACGATCCCTCGCGAGGGCTGCGGTGCAATCCGGCGAAGCTCCTCGTGGATCCCTACGCGAAGGCGCTCTCGGGCACCATGGACGGACATCCCTCGCTGTACGACTACGAGTTCGACCGCCCGGATCGCCGCAACCTCGACGACTCGGCCGGGCACACGCTCCTCTCGGTCGTCGTGAACCCCTACTTCGACTGGCGCGACGACCGGCCGCCGGCCGTCCCGTACGAGCGCACCTTCATCTACGAAGCGCACGTGAAGGGCCTCACCCGACTCCACCCCGAGGTGCCGGACGAGCAGCGCGGCACCTATGCCGCGCTCGCGCACCCGGCGATCGTCGCTCACCTGCTGCGGCTCGGGGTGACGGCCGTCGAGCTCATGCCCGTGCACCAGTTCGTGCACGACGACCTCCTGCTCCAGCGGGGACTGCGCAACTACTGGGGATACAACACGATCGGATTCTTCGCGCCGCACGCGGAGTACTCGTCGTCGGGAGACCGCGGCGGGCAGGTGCAGGAGTTCAAGGGGATGGTCCGCGCGCTGCACGCGGCGGGCATCGAGGTCATCCTCGACGTCGTCTACAACCACACCGCAGAGGGCAATCACCTCGGACCCACGATCTCGTTCAAGGGCATCGACAACGCCGCGTACTACCGCCTCGTCGACGGGACGCCGCAGTACTACATGGACTACACCGGGACCGGGAACAGCCTCAACGTGCGCAACCCGCATGCGCTCCAGCTCATCATGGACTCGCTGCGCTACTGGGTGACCGAGATGCACGTGGACGGCTTCCGCTTCGATCTCGCCTCGACGCTCGCGCGCGAGTTCTACGACGTCGACCGGCTCTCGAGCTTCTTCGAGCTCGTCCAGCAGGACCCCGTGGTCTCGCAGGTGAAGCTCATCGCCGAGCCGTGGGATGTCGGGCCCGGCGGCTACCAGGTCGGCAACTTCCCGCCGCAGTGGACGGAGTGGAACGGCACGTACCGCGACACCGTGCGCGACTTCTGGCGCGGCGAACCCGCGACGCTCGGCGAGTTCGCCTCGCGGATCACCGGATCCGCCGACCTGTACGAGACGTCGGCGCGGCGCCCCGTCGCCTCCATCAACTTCGTCACGGCTCACGACGGGTTCACGCTCTCCGACCTCGTCTCCTACGACGCGAAGCACAACGACGCCAACGGCGAGGGCGGCCGCGACGGGGAGTCGCACAACCGCTCGTCCAACCACGGCACGGAGGGGCCGACCGCCGATCCCCGCGTGCTCGAGGTGCGGGCTCGTCAGCAGCGCAACCTGCTCGCGACGCTCCTCCTCTCCCAGGGTGTGCCCATGCTCCCGCACGGCGACGAGCTCGGCCGCACGCAGGAGGGCAACAACAACGCCTACGCGCACGACTCCCCGCTCACCTGGGTGCACTGGGAAGCCGCCGACGAGCCGCTCATCGCCTTCACCGCCGCGGTCTCGGCGCTGCGTCGACGCCATCCGGTCTTCCGTCGCGTGCAGTTCTTCGACGGACGTCCCGTCCCCCGCGCGAAGGGCGACCCGCTCCCCGACGTCGCGTGGCTCACTCCGGAAGGCGCGTCGATGTCGGCGGACGACTGGGAGACGGCCTACGCCCGCTCCATCGGCATGTTCCTGAACGGACAGGGCATCGCCGGCCGCGACGCCCGCGGGGGCCGCATCGTCGACGCGCACTTCCTCATCTGCTTCAACGCCGACGCAGAGCCGGTCGCGTTCACGCTCCCGCCGGACGAGTACGCGGCGCGGTGGGAGATCGTGCTCGACACGGCGGCGCTGCCCGGGACCGCGCCGCTCGCGGCCGGCGCGCGCATGGATGTGCCCGGTCGCTCGATGCGCGTGCTGCGCGAGGTCGGCCCGCCCGACGTCGCCGTCGATCCGTCGCCCGCGGCCTCGGTCCGCCGCCAGCTCGAGCGGATGGCCGTCCCCGGAGCCCGCGCACCGAGCGCTCCCCAGACGCGGAGGCCTCCGGAGACGCCGGAGGGGGCGGGTGCCGTCGCGGCACCCGCCCCCTCCGGGACGCTCTAGCTGGTCACTCCGCGTCGGCGGCGGGCTCCGCCTTCTTGCGCGACGCGCGCTTCTTCGGCTTCTCCTCGACGGGAGCCTCCTCAGCGGGAGCATCCTCAGCGACGGGCTCGTCAGCGGCCTCGGCCTCGTCGGCCTCGTCCGCCTCGGGCTCGTCGTCGACGGCCGCGAAGTCGCTCACGTCGACCGGGTTGCCGGCGGTGTCGACGACCGTCGCCTTGCCCAGGACGATCGCGATCGCCTTGTTGCGCGCGACGTCTCCCATGAGCGAGGGCAGCTGGTTGCCCTGCTGCAGCGCCTGGATGAAGTCCTGCGGGGACATGCCGTACTGGCCGGACGCCTGGATGAGGTACTGCGTGAACTCGTCCTGCGAGACCTGAACCTCGAGCTGCTCGGCGATCGCATCGAAGAGGATCTGCGTGCGGAACTGCTTCTCGCTCGCCTCGGTCACCTCTGCGCGGTGCTCATCGTCCTCGAGCCGGTTCTCCTGCTCGAGGTGGCGGTGCACCTCGTCCTCGATGAGGCTCGCGGGCACGGGGATCTCCACGGCCTCGATGAGCTGCTCGACGAGCTTGTCGCGCGCCGCGGAGCCCTGCGAGAACGCGCCGCGCGTGGCGGCCGTCTCCTTGAGCGAGTCGCGCAGCTCGGCGATCGTGTCGAACTCGCTCGCCATCTGCGCGAAGTCGTCGTCGGCCTCCGGCAGCTCGCGCTCCTTGACGGCCTTCACGACGACGGAGACCTCGGCCTCCGCGCCGGCGTGCTCGCCGCCCACGAGCGTGGAGCGGAACGTCGTGTCCTCGCCCGCCGTGAGCGACTCGACGGCCTCGTCGATTCCCTCGAGCAGCTCGCCGGAGCCGACCTCGTACGACACGCCCTCTGCGCGGTCGATCTCGGCGTCGTCGATCTTCGCCACCAGATCCAGCTCGACGAAGTCGCCCTTCGCGGCGGGGCGCTCGACGGGCACGAGGGTGCCGAAGCGGGCGCGCAGCGTGTCGAGCTCCTCGTCGATCTTCGCGTCGTCGATCTCGACGGCGTCGACCGTGACGGTCAGGCCCTCGAACGACGGGATCTCGAACTCGGGGCGCACGTCGACCTCGACGTCGACCACGAGGTCGCCCGAGAAGTCCTTGTCGCTGGGCCACTCCACGATGTCCGCCTGCGGGCGGCCGAGGATCTTCACGTCGTTCTCGGCGACGGCGGCGCGGAAGAAGGTGTCGAGGCCCTCGTTGACGGCGTGCTCGATGACGGCGCCGCGGCCGACGCGCTGGTCGATGATCGGAGCGGGAACCTTGCCCTTGCGGAAGCCCGGCACCTGGACGTCGCGGGCGATGTGCTCGTACGCGTGCTCGATGCTCGGCTTGAGGTCCTCGGGGCTGACCGTGATGTGCAGCTTGACCCGCGTCGGGCTCAGCTTCTCGACGGTGCTGTTCACCATGCTGGTTCATTTCTCCTTGTGACGGCCCCGCGCCGATGACCGGCGCGGGCTGAGGTCGATGGGCCGTTGGTCGGGGCGACAGGATTTGAACCTGCGGCCTCCCGCTCCCAAAGCGGGCGCTCTACCAAGCTGAGCTACGCCCCGCGGACATCCCCGTCGTGGGGACGCGAAACGGCCTCGGAAAGTCTAGCCGACGATGACCGGGCCACTCACCAGGAAGGAGGACGTGGAGGGGATGACGAGAATCGAACTCGCGTGACCAGTTTGGAAGACTGGGGCTCTACCATTGAGCTACATCCCCGTTGCTGCGCGAGGCAGCGAAGAACACTCTATCCCACCCGCGGGCGTGGTCGTCGCACAGCGCGTGGGATAGCGCGTCCTGAGGTACCTCAGGCACGCGCCGGACCGCGGATCGACGCGGGAGTACGGCGTCCTCCCGATGTGCCGCGACCGCCGTGCGGGCGAACGTGGAAGCATGTTCGCCGATCCGCTCGCAGCCCTCTCCGTCCACCGCTCCGACGTCGCGGAAGCCGAGCGCCGCGCCGCCCTGCTTCGCACGGTGTCCGAGCGCACCCCGGGCGCGTCGCCCGCTCTCGAGCCCACGGCGTGCCGGCGCGGGCGCCGCACAGCGCGCCGGGTCGCGCCGCCGTCCGCCGACGGCTCCGCGTGAGGGGGCCGACGACTGTCGGCGGGGCGTGTGATGATGGCGCGGTGACGATCACGACGAGCCGCCGGACCGTCGGACGCGATGCCGAACGCGCCCAGCTCGGTGTGCTCTTCCGCGAGGTCGCAGCGGGAGCCACGCGCGTCGTGCTCCTCTCCGGCGAGGCCGGCATCGGCAAGTCCCGCCTCGTCGCCGACCTCGTCGACGATATCGGCGACGAGGCGTTCACCGCCGTCGGCAACTGCATCGCGCTGGGTTCCTCGGGCGAGGCGTTCACGCCGTTCGCCGGCGCCCTGCGCGCACTCGTGTCGGCACTCGGCGTCGACCGTGCGCGGGAGCTCGCCGGCCCGGCGGGTCCGGCCCTCGCGCGCCTGGCGCCGGCTCTCGCGGACGGCACAGCGCCATCCGGTCAGCAGCCGCACGAGGCCCTCGCTCAGTTCCTGGAGGCCGCGAGCGCCGATCGGCCTGTCGTGCTCGCGCTCGAGGACGTGCACTGGATCGACACGGCGAGCCTCGGCATCCTCGCCTACCTGTCCCGCGTCGCTCTCGACGCGCGTCTGCTGCTCGTCGCGACCTACCGTCCGGAGGACATCGGCCGGCTCCATCCCGCCCGCGAGGTGCTCGGGGAGCTCGCGCGCGACCGATCGACGACGCGCATCGAACCGGCCAGACTCGACCGCGACGGCGTCCGCGCGCTCGTGGGAGAGCTGACAGGCGAGCTCCCGGCGGGCCCTGCGCTCGACGTGCTCGCCGAGCGGAGCGACGGCGTCCCCTTCTATCTCGAGGAGCTCGTCGCCGTCGACGGGTGCGCGACCGAGGCCGTTCTGCCCGGAGGTCTGCGCAGCGTGCTCCTCGCGCGCTACGAGCGCCTGTCGGACGGCGCGCGTGCGCTCGCGCGCGCCCTCTCCGTCGGCGGGATCTGCGTCGCGCACGACCTCCTCGAGCGGGTCGACGGGCTCGACGCCGGAACGCGCGACGCCGCGATCAGGGAGGCGCTCGACGTCGGACTGCTGGAGCTCTTCGACGGGGGCTACGCGTTCCGGCATGCCCTCGTGCAGGAGGCCGTGCTCGACGACGCGCTTCCCGGCGAGCGGGAGCGCCTCCACGAGCGCTACGCCGACGCGCTCGAGGAGGACGCCTCACGCGGCGCCGCTGTCGCCGCGGCGATCGCCCACCACCGCACCTCGGCGCGCGACACCCCGCGCGCGTTCCCCGCCGCCATCCGCGCCATGCGGGAGGCGAGGGCCGGCGTGGCGTACGCCGCCGCGGCGCGCCACGCCGAGAACGCGCTGACGATGTGGGATCTCGTCGGCGACCCCGAATCGGTCGCCGGCATGACACGACCCCAGCTCATGGGCCGCGCGGCGACCTACCTCCGCAACGCCGGGGAGACCGAGCGCTCCCTCGCGCTGCTGCGCGCGGCCATCGCGCTCGCGCCCGACGTCGGCATCGACCGCGTCCTGCTCACGCAGAACGTCGCGAAGGCGCTGGCGAACCTCGCGCGGCCCGGCTCCATCGAGGCGTACCGCGAGGCCCTCGAGGTGCTCGACCGGGTCGAGGGCGATCACGACGCGCTGCGCGCCGATCTGCTCATCTCGCTCGCCGGGAGACTCATGCTCGTTGGGAGCCGCGAGGACTCCCTACGCCTCGCCTCGGAGGGGGCGGCCATCGCGGAGCGCATCGGATCCGACCGGCTGCAGTCGAACGGCGTCAACATCGCGGGCGTCTGCCTCGCCCACGGCGGCGATCTCGCCGCGGGGCGTGCGCACCTCGCAAGAGCCAGGGCCCTCGCCGGAGACGACCCCTCGGCGCGGCTGCGGTACTGGGTGAACGCCTCCGATCTCGCGCAGCGGGCGGGCGAGCCCTCGGAGGCGATCGAGCTCGCCCGCGAGGGGATGGAGGAGGCGCGGCGCCACGGACTCGCACGCACCTCCGGGACCATCCTCGCCTCGAACCTCGCGGACCCGCTCGCCTCTCTCGGCCGATGGAGCGAGGTGGACGCGGTCGTCGAGCGCGCCCTCGCCGCCGCGCCCCCATCCGTCAACGTGACGTACCTCGTGGTGGTGCGCGCGTGGTCGCTGCTGTGGCGTGACGATGCCGAGGGGGCGGCGGCCCTCCTCGACGCGCACCGCGCGGTGCTGCGGTCGACATCGGACAACGAGGTGCAGGCGCGGCTCACGGTGGCGCGCGTCGACATGGAGGTCGCCCTCTCGACGGGCGACGCCGACGGCGCGTGGCGGGCGACCGGGCCCGTGCGCGACATCCCCGAGGAGAGGCTGGCGCTGAGCCCGGCCTACGCGCTGCCGGTGGCGTGGTCGCTCGCCCGCGCGGCGCGGCTCCGTCCCGACGCCGAGTGGGCCGCCGATGCGACGCAGCGCGCGCAGGCGATCGTCGCGCGGTTCCCGGAGTGGCCGACGAAGGAGGAGTGGGCCGCGCTCGTGGATGCCGAACTCGACGGCGGCGTCGCGGCGTGGGAGACCGCCGTCGCCCGCGTGCGCTCGCCGCGGACGCCCGTCGTCCTCCTCCCCTACGCGCTCGTCGCCCTGGCGGATGCGCGGATCGCGGCCGGCGACAGGACGGGTGCGCGCACGGCGGGCGAGGAGGCGACGGCGGTGGCGGGCGAGCGGGGGGTGGCGCTCGTCGAGCGCGCCGCGCGCGAGCTGCTCGCTCAGGCGGGGCTCACGGGCGCACGCCGACGCCGCACGGCCATCCTCACGGAGCGCGAGCGGCAGGTGCTGGAGCTCGTCGCGGAGGGGCTGAGCAACGGCCAGATCGCGGACCGGCTGTTCATCAGCACGAAGACCGCCTCCGTGCACGTGTCGGCCATCCTGCGCAAGCTCGGTGCCGCCACCCGCACGGAGGCGGCACGTCACGCCGCGCACCTGCTCAGCTGAGCGACGCCTCGTGCCGCGCGGCGTACGCGACGTAGTTCGCGGCGTTCCGGCGGAGGCCGGCCACCTCCTCCGCGGTGAGCGGGCGCCGGACGGCGGCCGGCACTCCGGCGACGAGGCTGCGCGGCGGGACGACCGTCCCCTCGAGCACCACCGCACCGCCGGCGATGAGCGACTCCTCGCCGATGACGGCTCCCTGCAGGACGACAGCGCCCATACCGACGAGGGTGCCGTCGCCGATGCGGCAGCCGTGCACGACGGCGTTGTGGCCGACGGAGACGTCCTCTCCGAGGACGGTGTCGTGTCCGCCGCCGACGTGCACGGACACGTTGTCCTGCAGGTTGCTGCGCGCGCCGATCCGGATGGCGCCCGTGTCGCCGCGCAGCACGGCGTTGTACCAGACGCTCGCGCCCGCTTCGAGCACGACGTCCCCGATCACGCGGGCGCCGTCGGCGACGAGCACGTCCGGGGCGAGACGCGGGGCGTCTGCGCCGTGGGCTCGCACGGTGGCGTGGGGGGAGACGCTCATGGGATCGACTGTATCCGACTTCGGCAAGCCTTACTTTCCCCAGTTCAACGGCGATTTAGCCTTGCCTCGGCTTGCTTGCGGAATACCGTGACGCGAGTACCGTTGAGGTCGTAGGGAGCGCGGGATGCGCTCCCCGAGACGAAGGAGAACCCCATGAGCGACGCACAGACCATCGCAGCCACCGCCTCCGACCCGACGGTCGCCGCCGGCACCTCCCAGTTCCTCTCCCCCGTCGTGCTGGGCCTGCAGGCCCTCGGCGTCAACGGCAAGCAGGCGCACTGGCACGTGCGCGGCGCCAACTTCATCGGCGTGCACGAGTTCCTCGACACGCTGGTCGACCACGCGCAGGAGTGGGCCGACCTCGCCGCGGAGCGCATCGTCGCCCTCGGGCTCCCCATCGACGCGCGTCTGTCCGCCGTCGCGACGAAGGTCGCATCGACCGGCGCCCCGGCAGGCTTCGCGCAGTCGGATGCCGTCATCCGCGGCATCGTGTCGGACATCGACGTCGTGCTCGCCGATCTGCAGGCCGCCATCGACGGCCTCGACGAGGTCGACCTCACGAGCCAGGACGTCGCCATCGAGATCAAGGCCGGCCTCGAGAAGGACCGCTGGTTCCTCGTCGCGCACATCGCGGCGTAATCCCCCGTCTCCTCGTCAGAAGGCCCCGGTTCCGACCGGGGCCTTCGGCGTCTGCGGGGCGACGCCCGCGGTCAGGCCAGGTGCGTGAGTGCTCCGCCGAGCAGGGTCGCGTGGACGGGCATCCCCCGCAGCTGCTCACGGGTCGCGGTGAGCGGATCGTGCGCGACGAGCACGAGGTCGGCGAGTTCGCCAGGGAGCACCCGCGCGCCGTCGAGCGATCCGCCGTCGGTCGATGCCGCGAGCGCCGTCCGCGCTCCGATCGCCTGCTCCGGGCGCCACGCGCCCTCCTCGTCCCGCGCGCGGAACACGGCGGCGGCCATCTGCACCCACGGGTCGAGCGGCGACACGGGCGCGTCGGAGCCGAGGAGGATGGCGGCTCCCGCCTCCTCGAGCTCGCGCAGCGGATACGCCACGGCGGTCTGCGCGTCCCACTCCGATGCCACGAGGTCGCGGTCGTCGAGCGCGTGCTCGGGCTGCACGCTCGCGGTCACACCCAGCCGGGCGAACCGGGGAAGGTCGGTGCGCGCGACGAGCTGCGCGTGCTCGATGCGGCCGGGCACATCGGCCGCGGCGAACGCGTCGAGCGCCATCCGGTTCGCGACGTCGCCGATGGCGTGGATGGTCGTGGCGATGCCCGCGCCCGCCGCACGGACGACGAGGTCGACGAGGTCGGCGACGGAGAACCCCGCCTCCCCGGTCCCTCCCGAGCGGTACGGCGCGCTCGTCGCCGCCGTGCGCGTGCCGAGCGATCCGTCGCCGACGATCTTCAGCATCCCGAACGCGATGCGCTCGCTCCCGTCCAGCGCGTCGCCCGTCGCGAGCTCCTCCGCGATGACGCGGTGGAGGTCGGCGGGGCGGGCGTCGAACCTCACCCGCACGGGATCGACGCCGCGCGACAGCCGATGGCGCCAGCGATCGGCGTTCCACGCGAACTCCAGGTCCTGCACCCCGACGATCCCGCGCTCCGCGGCATCCGCCAGCGCGCGGTCCATGGCGGCGTCCTCGTCATCGGCCGGCACGGCGTTCAGCACGCCCGAGATCGCGAACGCGGTTCCCTCTCGCACGAGACCGGATGGCACCGGTGCGACGCCCTCGCGGGCGAACGCCGCCGAGTTCATCCAGATGCTGTGCAGGTCGGCGTTGACGACGTAGGTCGGCACGGATCCCGCGACCTCGTCGAGAAGCGCGAGCGACGTGCCGTCCGGCCACAGGCCGTCGCGCATGTCGACCGCGATCCGCCGCCCGTCGGAACGCGGGGGCGCGTCGAGCGCGCGCGTCGCGGCGTCGCGCGCGTCCCGCGCGGCGCCGACCGAGTGCCGCGTGCGCGACAGCGCCCACTGCAGCGTGTGGACGTGATGGTCCCAGAGCCCCGGCACGAGCCATCCGCCCGCGCCGTCGAGCACGACCCCCCGGTGGCGCAGCGCGCCGGCGGGCGCGATGTCGGCGATGCGCCCGTCCTCGAGCCACACGTCGTACACGCCGTCGTGGTCGACATCGGGATGTGCGAGGAGCTCGCGACCCTCTCCCCCGATCCGCACGCCCGCGATGACGTCGACGCGGTCTCCGCGCCTCACCGGGCGAGCTCCGCACGCGCAGCGGCACGCGCGGCGCGCTCGCGACGCATCTCGGCGGCCAGCTCGGCGTTCGCATAGGGTCCGTCGCCGTCGAGCTCGGCGATGATCGTCTCCACGACGTCGTCGCCGCGGTTCTGGCTGAGCTTGCGCTTCGCCACGACGCGCGTGGGCGTGAGGCGGAAGCCCGTCGTGCCGCGTTCGAGCCGCTCCACGAACGCCGCGTCGTTCGGCCGCTCCCACATGAGACGCGGGTCGGGCGCCGCCGATTCGAAGCGCGCCACGAGCCGGTCGAGGACCGCGAGGTTCTCCTCCTGCGTGAGGATCTCCGGCACTCCGGACAGGTGCACCGAGACGTAGTTCCACGTGGGGACGGCCGGGACGTCGCCGTACCAGCGAGGCGTGATGTAGCCGTGGGGTCCCTGCAGCACGACGAGCAGCTCGCGGCCGCCGAGGTCGTGCACGAGGTCGTCCGGGCGGCCGACATGACCCACGACCGTGAGGTCGTCGCGGCCCTCGTCGAGGAGCACGACGTAGTGCGAGGCGACGAGGCCCTCGTCGGCCGCGCTCACGATCGTCGCCCACGGATGACGGTCGACCACGCGTCGCAGCTCGGACAGGTCGGTCATCGCGAAGCTCGGGTTCTGCCGCATCCTCCGATGCTACGCGGGCCGGTCGCCGGTCCCGGCCGTCGTCAGCGCTGGCAGACGGGGCACCAGTAGAGCTTCCGCGCCTGCATCTCCTCGAGCAGGATCTCCGTTCCGCAGACGCGGCAGGGGAGCCCCGCTCGGTGATAGACCCAGTGCCGATCGTCGCGGCTCGCCATCGCTCGGCGCCACGCGGCGCCGTCGAGCCCGTCCATCGTCATCATCTGACCGGTCTCGACGCCGACGCGGAGCAGCCCGACCCAGTCGCGCCACAGGCCGCGCACGACCTCCTCGGGGATGTCCCGCCCCGGCGTATGCGGGTCGAGGTTCGCGCGGAACAGCATCTCGGCGCGGTAGACGTTGCCGATCCCGCTCACGACGGACTGGTCCATGAGCAGCTGACCGATCGCGACGTTCCGGCGGCGCACGGCGCGGGTGAACCGCTCCTCACCCTCGTCGACGTCGCCGACGAGCGGATCGGGGCCCAGCTTCGCGATGACCCGCGCGACCTCGTCCGGCGTCTGCACGACGCATGCGGTCGGACCGCGCAGGTCAGCGCAGGTGGTCTCCGTCAGCAGCCGCACGCGGACCTGGCCGACGACGGGCGGCGGCCACTCGGCGTCCTCCGCCTCGAGGCCGTCCGCCTCGTCGAGCCCCTTCGTCTGCTCCGACATCCGCACGTGCACGCGCGTCCGACGGGGCGCGCCGATCGACGCGAGCGAGTTCTCGCCCGCCTCGTCGAACACCGCCTCGCCCCGCAGGTCGGTGCCCCGCTGGTTCGTCTGGCCCATCCGGCCGTTCGCCGACGCGATCGTCGGGTCCACGAGGATCTCGCCCGCGAAGTCCCATGCGCCGTAGAGGCCGAGGTGCACCCTGAGCCAGAGCTCGCCGTCGAACTCGAGGAACATCTGCTTGCCGACCGCCTGCGCGGCCGTGGCCGTGCGTCCGTCGAGCACGGCCGCACCCTCCGCGAAGCGTCCCTGCGGGCTCGATGCCCTCACCGGACGGCCGACGAAGTTCCGTTCGAACTGCCGCGCGATGCGATGGACGGAATGACCCTCGGGCATCCGGTCAGGACACCGTGCGCGGGCCGGGGCCGTCGACGAGCTCGCCCGTCCGCTCGAACGCGCCCACCTGGGCGATGCGCCGGACGTGGCGCTCGTCGTGCGAGAACGGCGTGGCGATGAAGCGGTCGATGAGCGCCGTCACCTCGTCGAAGGCGTGCTGTCGGGCTCCGATGGCGATGACGTTGGCGTCGTTGTGCTCGCGCGCGAGCTCCGCCGTCGACGGGTTCCAGACGAGGGCGGCGCGGATGCCCTCGACCTTGTTCGCGGCGATCTGCTCGCCGTTGCCCGACCCGCCGAACACGATGCCGAGCGCTTCGACGCCCGCGCGCTGGTCGGCGACGACCGCCTGCGCGGCGCGGATGCAGAACGCCGGGTAGTCGTCGACGGGGTCGTACGACTCGGGGCCGTGGTCGACGACCTCGTGCCCCTGGGCGACGAGGTGGTGCTGGAGCCGGGTGGAGAACTCGAGACCCGCGTGATCGGTCGCGATGTGGATGCGCATGACGACGATTCTCCCCTATCGACGCGGACGCGCCGTCACGGCGCGACGCCCGCGGCCGCGGGCAGGAAGCCGAGCCGCGCGTTCTCGCAGTCGCCGGGCCGTGCGATGTCGTACCACGGCCCGAGGTCGGTGACGTGCGGGCGGCGGGCGGCTGGCGTGCCCTCGAGCCGTTCGACCACGAGGTCGACAAGCCCTGCGACGAATGCGGGGTGCACACCGGGAGTCCGCGTGCGGACGGACCGGATGCCCGCGGCCGCCGCGCTCTCGGTCGCCTCGTTGTCGAGGTCCCAGAGCACCTCCATGTGGTCGCTGACGAAGCCGAGCGGCACGATCGCGATCGCCTCGACGCCGCGCTCGGGCAGCTCCGCGATGACGTCGTTGACGTCGGGCTCGAGCCACGGCTGCGAGGCGGGGCCCGACCGCGACTGGAAGACGAGCTCCCACGCGACCCCGGCCGCCGCCGGCACCTCCTGGGAGAGACGCGCCATGATGTGCGCCGCCACGGCGCGGTGCTGCGCGGCGTAGGCGCCGCCCTCCGGCCAGTCGATGTCGCGCGGCCCCGAGAGGTCGGCGTCCGCCGTCGGGATCGAGTGCGTCGAGAACAGCACCGTCACCGCCGTCGGGGCGACGCCGTCCGCCAGGTACCCGACGACGGCGTCGCGGACGCCCTCGTAGAACGGCTCGACGAAGCCCGGATGATCGAAGAACAGCCGGACCTTGTCGATCGTGACGGGATCGTCGCCCTCTCCGAGCCCCGTCTCCGTCAGCACGCGCGCGTAGTCCTCGCGGTACTGGCGGTCGCTCGAGTAGGAGCTGTACGCGCTCGTCGCGAGAGCGAGGAGCGTGCGGTGGCCGTCGGCGTGCGCCTGCCGCACGGCGTCGTCGAGCATCGGGGTCCAGTTGCGGTTGCCCCAGTAGACCGGCAGGTCGATGCCGCGGCGGTCGAGCTCGGCGCGGAGGGCGGCGAGGAGTGCGCGGTTCTGCGCGTTGATGGGACTCACCCCGTCGAAGTGGCGGTAGTGGACGGCCACCTCCTCGAGACGCTCGTCGGGGATGCCGCGGCCGTGCACGACGTTCCGCAGGAACGGGATGACGTCGTCCTGCCCCTCGGGACCGCCGAAGCTCGACAGGATGAGCGCGTCGTAGGAGACGGGCGTCTCGACGAACGGGCCTCCCGACGCCGCCGCCTCCGACGCGAAGGGGACCCTGATCTGAGTGGAGGCGTCGTTCGTGCTCACCCGTCCATCTTCGCACCCGTGTAGAAATGGCGGCGTTCAGGCGGCGTTCAGGCGCGCGTCGCCGCGCCGATGTGCGCGATTCCCGGGAGCGCGCCGATGGGAGCACGTAGGCTGTTCGGGTTGCCGCAGGCGTCACCGCGCCCGGAGATCTCGGTCCCCTACCCCATGGGAGTGAAACCACGTGCCTGGAGAGAACCTCACCCGCGTCGAGGCGCAGGAGCGCCGCGCGATCGTCGACACGCGAAGCTACGACGTCGCGCTCGACCTGACGAAGGGCCCGGAGGTGTTCGGATCGCGCAGCGTGGTGCGGTTCGCCGCCACTCCGGGCGCCTCGACGTTCATCGACCTCATCGCGCGCGACGTGCGCGAGATCACGCTCAACGGACGCGAGATCGACCCTGCGGCCGCCTTCGGCGACGCCCGCATCCTCCTCGACGGACTCGAGGAGGAGAACGAGCTGGTCGTGGACGCCGACTGCCTCTACACGAACACGGGCGAGGGCCTCCACCGATTCGTCGACCCCGTCGACGGCGAGGTCTACCTCTACACGCAGTTCGAGGTCCCCGACTCGCGCCGCGTGTTCGCGGTCTTCGAGCAGCCCGACCTCAAGGCGACGTTCCAGTTCACCGTGACCGCGCCCGCCGCATGGAAGGTCGTCTCGAACCAGCCCACGCCGGAGCCCATCGCCCACGACGACGGCGCCACGGCGACGTGGGGCTTCGAGCCGACGCCCCGCATCTCCTCCTACATCACGGCACTCGTCGCGGGTCCGTACGAGGAGGTCCGCTCCGAGCTCACGTCGGCGTCCGGCCGCGTCATCCCCCTCGGCGTCTTCGCCCGCCGGAGCCTGTGGGAGCACATGGACGCGGACTACGTCTTCGAGAAGACGCGGCAGGGCTTCGCGTACTACGAGGAGAAGTTCGGCTACCCGTACCCGTTCGCGAAGTACGACCAGCTCTTCGTCCCGGAGTTCAACGCCGGCGCGATGGAGAACGCGGGCGCCGTGACCTTCACGGAGACGTACGTCTTCCGCAGCAAGGTGACCGACGCCGTCAAGGAGCGCCGCGTCGTCACGATCCTGCACGAGCTCGCGCACATGTGGTTCGGCGACCTCGTCACGATGACGTGGTGGAACGACCTCTGGCTCAACGAGTCGTTCGCGGAGTGGGCGTCGACGATCGCGACGGCCGAGGCCACGGAGTGGACCGAGGCGTGGACGACGTTCAACGCCATGGAGAAGACCTGGGCGTACCGCCAGGACCAGCTCCCCTCGACGCACCCGATCGTCGCGGAGATCAACGACCTCGAGGACGTCCAGGTCAACTTCGACGGCATCACGTACGCGAAGGGCGGCTCGGTGCTCAAGCAGCTCGCCGCCTGGGTCGGCATCGACGCCTTCTTCCAGGGCGTCGGCGCGTACTTCCAGAAGCACGCCTTCTCGAACACGACGCTCGCCGACCTCCTCGTCGAGCTCGAGAAGACGAGCGGCCGCGACCTGTCCGGGTGGTCGCGCAAGTGGCTCGAGACCGCGGGGGTGAACACGCTCTCCCCCGTCGTCGACGACGACCACGACGGCCGCATCACGCGATTCGCCATCACGCAGACGGCGCCCGCCGACTACCCGACCATCCGCCCGCACCGCCTCGGCATCGGCTTCTACGACCTGCAGGGCGGATCGCTCACGCGTACGCACGCGATCGAGATCGACGTCGACGGCGACCTCACCGAGGTGCCGCAGCTCAAGGGCCTGCGCCGGCCGGCACTCGTGCTCCTGAACGACGGCGACCTCGCGTACGCGAAGATCCGCCTCGACGACCGCAGCCTCGCGACGGCGATCGACCACCTCGCCGACATCGCCGACCCGCTCGCGCGCTCGCTCGTGTGGGGCGCCGCGTGGGATCAGACGCGCGACGCAGAGACGGCGGCCGGCGACTACGTCGACCTCGTGCTGCGCAACATCGGCCGGGAGACCGAGTCGACGACCGTGCGCACGACGCTCGCGCAGCTGCAGCTCGCGGCCAACAGCTACGTCGCCCCGGATGCGCGCGACGCGACGCGCGCGAAGGTCGCCGACGGGCTCTGGCAGCTGCTGCTGGACGCCGCCCCGGGAAGCGACATCCAGCTCCAGCTCACGACGGCCTTCGCCTCCGCGGCCTCGCGGCCCGAGCACTGGGAGCGCGTCCGCGCGCTGCGCGCGGGAGACCTCTCGCTCGACGGCCTCGTCGTCGACACCGACCTGTCGTGGCAGCTGCTCGTCTCCCTCGCCGCCGGCGGGGTCGTCGACGCCGCGGCGGTCGACGAGGCCCTCGCGGCCGACAACACGGCCAAGGGCGCCGACTTCGCGGCGCAGGCGCGTGCGGCACTGCCCTCGGGCAAGGCGGCCGCCTGGGAGTCGCTCGTCGAGCGCGACGACCTCCCGAACACCGTCGTCCGCTCCGCCGCGCTCGGCTTCACGCACCCGGCGACGCGCGACGCGCTCGAGCCGTTCACGG
This sequence comes from Microbacterium gilvum, assembly GCF_039543865.1. Taxonomy (NCBI): domain Bacteria; kingdom Bacillati; phylum Actinomycetota; class Actinomycetes; order Micrococcales; family Microbacteriaceae; genus Microbacterium; species Microbacterium gilvum. The sequence goes on from NZ_BAABKO010000001.1 coordinate 635,020, forward strand.
AGAAGTACTTCGCGGTGGCGCGCGACATCTGGGAGTCGCGCACGTTCCAGATCGCGTCCTACCTCCTCGAGGGCCTCTACCCCGCGCCCCTCGCGAACGCGGGGCTGCGTGCCGCGACGAAGTCGTGGCTGGCGGCGAACGGCGACGCTCCCGCCGCCCTCCGCCGCATCGTGGCGGAGAACCTCGCGGGCGTCGAGCGCGCCCTCGGCGCGCAGGAGCGCGACGCCGAGTAGGGCGCGACGCCCACCAGCACGCGATGCACAGCGGGCCCCGACCGGATCCTGAGGATCCGGACGGGGCCCGCGTTCTACCATCGAGGGGATGATGACGACAGCGACAGAAGCGGATGTGACCGACCCCGGTTTCTGGCAGGACGTGCTGGCGAATCTCGCCACGTTCGGCTGGGATCTCCTCACGGCGGTGGTCGCCGTCGCGGCCTGCGTGCTGATCGCGTGGCTGCTGCGCTTCCTCATCCGACGCGTCGTCAAGCGCATCGTCGAGGGTGCGAAGAGCAAGGCGAAGGTCGATGACACGCGCGCCCTCGAGCGCTCGCCGCTCGCGTCGGTCCGCGTCGTGCAGCGCACCCGCACGCTGGGGTCCATCCTCACGAACATCGTGAACGTCATGATGGTGATCGTCGCCCTCGTGCTCGTCTTCTCGATCCTCGCGCCGAACGTCATCACGTCGCTGTCGCTCCTCACGGCGGCGGTCGGCGCGGGCCTCGGCTTCGGCGCTCAGAACATCGTCAAGGACGTGCTCAACGGCATCTTCATCGTCGCGGAGGACCAGGTCGGGATCGGCGACGTCGTCGATCTCGGGCTCGCCACGGGCGTCGTGGAGTTCGTGAGCGTGCGCATCACCCACGTGCGCGACGTGAACGGCGTGCTCTGGTACGTGCGCAACGGCGAGATCACGCGCATCGGCAACATGACGCAGGGATGGTCGCGCGTCGTCCTCGACCTCACCCTCCCGAAGGACGTCGTCCTGGAAGACGTCGAGAGCCTCCTCACGACGACGGCGCAGGGGCTGGCGCACGACCCGCGCTGGCGGTCCCGCGTCATCGGCGAGCCCGAGGTCTGGGGCCTGGAGTCGCTCGAGGGCGAGACGCTCGTCATCCGGCTCGTCATCAAGGCCAAGCCGACCGCGAAGGACGACGTGGCCCGCGAGCTCCGTGAGCGCCTGCGCGCCGTGCTCCTCACGGAGGGCATCGACGTGACGGGGATCGCCCGCGCCACGCTCGAAGGCGCGGAAGGCGCTCTGCGCGTGCGCGGCGCCAACCCGCCCACGCTCACGAGCACCCTGCCGGAACGCCCCACCTGGCGTCCGCGCACGCCTGATCAGCCGACGACGGATCAGACCGCGGACGGCCGCGACGACGAGAAGGAGGGGGACGCGTGAGCGGGACCCACGAGCTGCGCCCGCCGGGCGTGGGGACGTTCTACGAGCAGGTCGGCGGGCGGGCGACGTTCGCGAAGCTCGTCTCGCGCTTCTATCGCGGCGTCGCGGAGGACGAGGTCCTGAAGCCGATGTACCCGGAGGAGGATCTCGGACCCGCCGAGGAGCGGCTCTTGCTCTTCCTCGAGCAGTACTGGGGCGGCCCGACCGCGTACGGCGAGACTCGGGGCCACCCGCGCCTGCGGATGCGCCACGCGCCGTTCCACGTCAATCCCGACGCACGCGACCGCTGGCTGCGGCACATGCGGGACGCGGTCGACGAGCTCGATCTCTCCCCCGTCCACGAGGCGACCCTGTGGGACTACCTCGAACGCGCCGCGCACGCCATGGTGAACACGTTCGAGCCGACGCCGGGGCGCTGAATCGACGCGGGGACGCGGTCAGCCCTGCCCGGTCGTCCGGACCGGCGTCAGGCCGACGGCGGCCGGCCCTCGGCTGAGGATGTGCCCCCGTTCGAGCGTGACGCGCGTCCAGCGGCCTGCCGTGGACACGCGGGCCTCCTCCTCGCCGCCGATGAAGCCGAACGAGAACGCGGCGAAGGCGACGCCGCGAGGCAGATCGGCCAGTTCCTCGTCCGGCTCGCCCCAGATCGAGCCGCGCACGGTGCGGACGACGTCCTCGCCCGCCCGATCCGGGAGGGCGTGCGCGACCGCCGCGATGCCCCATTGGGCGCGGCTCGCGAGCACGGCGGCCGCGAGGCGCCCGGAGGGCGACCATCCGCCGCGCGGGGGCGACACCCCGGCCCATGCCGGGGCGAGCGCCGTCTCCGGGAGGGCGAGCGCGCGCGGATCCTCCGTCTCCGAGAGCGACGCGACGGTGAGGTCGCACTGCAGCTCCGGGTCGGCGCGCAGCACGCGCAGCGCGAGCACGGTGGGCGTGCGATCGAGGAGGCCCTGCGGCGCGAGCGGTGCGGCGGTCATGACGAGGATGCCGTCCGCCGCCTGCAGCCGCACGCCGTCGCATCCCGCCCTCTCGGCGCGCCCCGCGAAGGTCAGCGCGTCCTTCGCGGTCCGGTCGTCGGCGAGGAGGAGGCGTGCGGTCACCCGCTCTAAACTAGCAAGGCGCGCCCACGAGGCGCGCCTTGCGTCGGACGGAGGACCTGTGACCATCGACCCCTCGCTGGACGACCCGGTGCGGATGATGCTCGACGTCATCGCGCTCGAGCAGACCGCGGCCCGCACGCATGAGGACATCTTCCTCGGCCGGTCCCACTTCATGCCCGGCGGCCGGGTCTTCGGAGGGCAGGTGCTCTCGCAGGTCGTCGCGGCGGCGGCGCGCACGCTCCCCGACGACCGGTTCGCGCACTCCCTGCACGGCTACTTCCTCCGTCCGGGCGACGTGACCAAGGACATCACCTTCGGCGTCGACCGGATCCACGACGGGCGCTCCTTCGCCCGGCGCCGCGTGCAGGGGTACCAGGACGGCGTGCCCATCTTCTCCGGCATCCTCTCTTTCCAGGACGCCGATGCGGGCTTCGAGCACCAGATCCCGATGCCGGATGTGCCGGGCCCGGAGGACCTGCCCGACCCCGCGGTCGAGGCGGAGCGCCATCCGCAGTCGAAGCGCCTGCTCGCCGCCAATCCCATCGAGGTGCGACATGTCGAGGGGAGCCTGCTGCGAGAGGCCCGGGGCGGCGCGCGCCCGACGCAGGCGGTGTGGACCCGCGTGCGTCGGCCCATCGGCGAGAGCCGGCTCGTCCACCAGGCGGCGCTCGCCTATCTGAGCGACTACACGATCCAGGAGCCGCCCCTGCGCGGCGCCGGCCTGTCGTGGTCGACACCCGGTCTCAAGGTCGCGAGCCTCGACCATGCCATGTGGTGGCACCGCGAGGGGCGCGCGGACGAGTGGCTCCTCTACGTGCAGGAGTCGCCGGGGGCCCAGGGCGGACGCGGGCTCGCGACGGGCCGGCTGTACACCCGCGAGGGGGCGCTCCTCGCGACGGTCGCCCAGGAGATCATGGCGCGCGTCCCTGCGGGGTGAGCCTCAGCCGGCCTGGCGCAGATCGGCCTCGAGCGCGACCCAGCCGAGCATGGCGCACTTGATCCGCATGACGTACTTCGCGACGCCCTGCAGCGCCGCGGCATCGCCCAGCTCCTCCGACGGCTCGACCGCTCCGCGCGAGCGCAGCATCTCGCGGAACTCCGCGATGCGCGCGAGCGCCTCCTCGCGCTCGACGCCCTCCAGCAGACCCGTCATGATCGACGCGGAGGCCATCGAGATCGAGCAGCCGTGGCCATCCCACACGATGCCATCGAGGCGCTCGCCGTCCAGCGAGACGCCCACGGTGATCTCGTCGCCGCACGACGGGTTGAGCTCGTGATGGGTGAAGGGCATGCCCGTCGGGTCGCCCTTGCCCTCGGGGTTCTTGGAGTGATCCAGGATGAGCTCCTGGTAGAGCCCCTGCAGGTCGGCGCTCATCGGTCGGCCCCGAAGAAGGCGCGCACCTCGCCGAGCGCCTCGCCCAGCGCGCGGATCTCGTCGGATGTCGTGTACACGTAGGCGCTCGCTCTCGTCGTCGCGGTGACGCCGAGCCGCCGGTGCAGCGGCTGGGCGCAGTGGTGTCCCGTGCGCACCGTGATGCCCCGGTCGTCGAGGAACTGGCCGACGTCATGCGCGTGCACCCCGTCGACCGCGAAGCTCGCGAGGGCGGCGCGGGCCGACCCCGGAGCGGGGCCGACGAGGCGGACACCGGGGACCGCGGCGACGGTCTCCACGAGCTCGGCCGCGAGATCCGCCTCCCTCGCGTGCACGGCGTCCATTCCGAGGCGGGAGAGGTAGTCGACGGCCGCTCCGAGCCCGACCGCCTGCGTCACCGGCTGCGTGCCCGCCTCGAAGCGGTGCGGCGCGGGGAGGAACTCCGCCTCGTCCATCGTGACGGTCGTGATGGTCGACCCTCCCGTGCGCGCGGGCGGCAGCTCGTCGAGCAGCTCCGACCTTCCGTACAGCACGCCGAGCCCGTTCGGTCCCGCCATCTTGTGCGCGGAGAACGCGGCGAAGTCGACGCCGAGCGAGGCCAGGTCGACGGACAGGTGCGGTGCCGACTGGCACGCGTCGAGCACGGCCAGCGCGCCCACCGCGTGCGCGGCGTCGACGACGTCCGCCACGGGGGCGATGAGCCCCGTCACGTTCGAGACGTGCGCGAACGACACGACGCGCGTACGGGGCGAGAGCACCGCGCGGAGGTCGTCGGTCGTCCACAGCCCGTCGTCGTCGACGGGCACCCACCGCAGGGTCGCGCCCGTGCGCCTGGCGAGACGCTGCCAGGGGATGAGGTTCGCGTGGTGCTCGGCCTCGGTCACGACGATCTCGTCGCCCGCGCCGAGCGCGAACCGCTCGCCGCCCAGGCCGGCCGAGGCATCGGCCATCCCCAGCGCGACGACGTTGAGCGCGTCGGTGGCGTTCTCGGTCCAGACGACCTCGCGATCGCCGGCGCCGACGAACGCGGCGACCTTCTCGCGGGCGGTCTCGAACGCGTCGGTCGCCTCTCCCGTCGCCATGCTCGAACCCCTGTGCACGGCGGCGTACTCCGTGCGGGCGAACGCGGCCTCCGCGTCGATGACGCTCGCGGGGCGCTGCGCCGTCGCGGCGGAGTCGAGGTACGCGCGCTCGGGTCGTCCGGCGATGCCGGGGAAGTCGGCGCGCACGTCGGCGACGAGGCGGTCGGATAGGGTCTCGGGCATGGCGGTGCTCCCAGAGGGGATCGGAAGGGCATCTCCCAGTCTCTCACCTGACGAGCGGGCGGGGGCTGTCAGCGACGCGTGAAGGCGACGGGCTCCTCGACGTAGGGCTCCCACGCGGCGCGCATCCCGGGGTCGAGACGGACGGGGCGCCCCGCGCCGATGTCGACGAGCACGACCACGGCGTCGGCGCGCGCGTAGAGCACCGGCTCGTCGGCGGCGTCGCGGCCGTGCACCTCGTAGCAGACGTCGATGCTCGACCCGCCGAGGCGGCCGATCCACAGCTGCACGTCGAGCGGCCGATGCCCGTACGGCACCGGGCGGAGGTACTCGATGCTCTGGCGCGCGATGAGCGTCACCACGCCGGTCGGCGTCCCCAGCACCTCGGGAGCGAACACCGCCGTCGGCGGCACGTCGGATCCGGAGTCCTCGGCGCGGAAGAACGCGCGGACCCTCGCCTCCTCAAGCAGGCGCAGCATGGAGGCGTTGTTCACGTGCCCGAAGGCGTCGAGGTCTCCCCAGCGCAACTGGATGGGCACGTGCACGCGGGTCATGCGGCTCCTGTCGGACGGCCATCCGGTCACGATCGGATAACGGATGGCGGGGCGGATTCGGCTCCGACGATACCCCGCCGTCGCCCGCCGTCATGCGGATCGCGGCGGGTCGCGGGCGCGTGCACGCGCGCGAGGGACCCCCTCGACGCCTTTGCTAGGGTCGTCGGGTCCGCCCCGCATGCAACTCGGCGGCGGACATCACCGCCCGGCGACGCGTCCGACACGACCGCGCGGTGGCCCGCCCAGGACCGCGGATGCCGCCTCGCGCGGCATGCGTATGGCCGACGACCAGCCGTCACCCGGCGAGCTGGGAGCCCGGTGCCTCTGCCCGGCTCCGTCTGCCCGGACCGCTACCGATGACCGAACGCGGATGTTGCACACCGACGCAGCCGCGCTCGGCGCATGGAGAACGTGACCGAGAACGACACGACCACAGCCCTGCGCGCAGAAGGCCTCTTCAAGGTCTTCGGGCGCCGCCCCGCCGACGCCGTGGAGCGCCTCCGCTCCGGCATCCCGCGCGATGAGCTCGACGGTGCGACCGCCGCCGTCATCGACGCCTCCTTCGAGGTCCGCCGCGGCGAGATCTTCGTCGTCATGGGCCTGTCCGGCTCCGGCAAGTCGACCCTGATCCGCATGCTCAACGGCCTCCACGATGCGACAGCAGGCACGATCGAGATCGGGGGCGAGCGCATCACGGGCATCCCGGCCGCTCGGCTCCGCGAGATCCGCCGGGACCGGGTGTCGATGGTGTTCCAGCACTTCGCGCTCCTCCCCCACCGCACCGTCGCCGCGAACGTGGCGTACCCGCTCGAGCTGCAGGGCATCGCCCGCGCGGAGCGGCTCGCGAAGGCGACGGAGATCCTGCGCCTGGTCGGGCTCGACGGTTGGGGCGACAAGCTCCCGTCCGAGCTCTCCGGCGGCATGCAGCAGCGCGTCGGCATCGCGCGCGCCCTCGCCGCCGACACCGACATCCTCCTCATGGACGAGGCGTTCAGCGCGCTCGATCCCCTCATCCGCCGCGAGATGCAGGACCAGCTCCTCGAGCTGCAGCAGACACTCGGCAAGACCATCGTCTTCATCACGCACGACCTCAACGAGGCCATGCTCCTCGGCGACCGCATCGCGGTCATGCGGGATGGACGCATCGTGCAGATCGGGACGCCGGAGGACATCCTCACCGACCCCGCCAACGACTACGTGGAGCAGTTCGTCCAGGACGTCGATCGCGCGCGCGTGCTCACGGCGGGGAACGTCATGGAGCGGCCCCGTCCGGTCGTCGCCGAGGGCGCGGGTCCGCGCACGGCGCTGCGGACCATGCGCGACGCCTACACGTCGGCGACGTACGTGGTCGGACGCGACCGCCGTCTCGCCGGCATCATCACCGATCGCGACGCGATGAAGCTCGTCCGCCGCGGCGAGAGCTCGCTCGCGTCGATCCTGAAGCCGGTGCCGCAGGCCGTCGGGCGCGACGACGTCCTGATGGACCTGTTCGTGCCCGCCGTCGAGTCGCCGCTGCCGCTGGCCGTGACGGACGAGCAGAGCCGGCTCGTCGGCGTCATCCCGCGGGTCACGCTGCTCGCCGCTCTCGGCCCCGGTCCCGGCGCGACGGAGGAGATCATGCTGCCGCAGCAGCCCATCCCGACGACCGTCATCGACCAGGTGCTCGCGGAGGCCGACGCCGCCGACGTCGCCCTGACGGGTGCGGCAGCGGAGGAGGTGCGCTGATGGACGGCTTCATCCGGATCCCGCTGGGCGACGTCGTCGCGACCGCCGTCGACTGGCTCGTCGCGAACGCGCAGGGCCTCTTCGCGGTGCTGCGCGCCGTGTTCACGGGGATGTACGACGCGCTCTACACGGTGCTCGGCGCCGACTACTTCTGGATCGTGCCGGGATCGCTCGCCGTGACGGGCATGTCGGTCGTGGTGATCGTGTTCGCGCTCGTCGCACTCCTCGCACGCGGATGGGTCTTCGCCGTCGGCACGACGGCCGGGCTCCTCTTCGTCGCGTCCGTCGCACAGTGGGACAACGCCATGGCGACGCTCTCGCTCGTGATCGTCGCGACGTTCTGGGCGCTCGCCGTGGCCATCCCGCTCGGGATCGCCGCCGCGAGGAACGACCGGGTGTCCGCGGCCATCCGCCCCGTGCTCGACTTCCTGCAGACGATGCCGGCGTTCGTCTACCTCATCCCCGCGCTCCTGCTGCTCCGCGTCGGCGTCGCGCCCGGCATCATCGCGACGATCGTGTTCTCGCTCGCCCCCGGCGTGCGCCTCACCGAGCTCGGCATCCGCGGCGTCGACCGCGAGGTCGTCGAGGCCGGGCAGGCGTTCGGCTCGACCCCGAGCCGCATCCTCCGCCAGATCCAGCTGCCGCTCGCGCTTCCGACGATCATGGCCGGCGTCAACCAGGTCATCATGCTCGCCCTGTCGATGGTCGTCATCGCGGGGATGGTCGGGGCCGGCGGCCTCGGCGGCGACATCTACGCGAGCCTCGGGCGGCTCGACACGGCGCTCGGCGTCGAGGCCGGCCTGTCCGTCGTCGTCATCGCGATCATCCTCGACCGCCTCACGGGTGCGTTCGGGAAGCGGCTCGGGCTCTTCGCGCGCCTCTCCCGCGCAGTCGCCACGCGTCGGAGCGCGGCGGCGATCGCCGTGCCGGACGCCCCTGCGCACACGGAGGACGCGCCGCTGGCGGCGGTGCGCTGATCAGACCTGCGGGCTCCGCCACGGAGCCCGTGGCACCGGAGCTCAGCCGGTGCATCCGGGCGGCGGGAGAGACTCTCCCGGCTCGAGGAAGGAATCACAGCATGAAGAAGCGGATCCTGGCGCTCGCCGGGCTCACCTCGGCTGCGGCGCTCTCGCTCAGCGGCTGCGTCGCGACGGCCGAGCAGGTCGCCGGCGCGGACGGCGGCGACGGATCGTCGCAGGGCACGATCACGATCGCCGAGTTCAGCGGCTGGGAGGAGGGCATCGCGACCTCCGAGCTGTGGCGCGTCGTGCTCGAGGACGCCGGCTACGACGTCGAGATCGAGCCCGTGGACGCGGCCGCGGTGTTCCAGGGGCTGGCGGACGGCGACTACGACATCACGACCGACGTCTGGGAGCCCGTCACGCACGCCGAGTACCTCGACCGCTACGGCGACAGCATCGAGAAGATCGGCACCTGGAACAGCGAGTCGAAGCTGACGGTCGCCGTGAACGAGGACGCGCCGATCGAGTCGCTCGCGGACCTCGCGGAGAACGCCGACGCGTTCGGCGGGACGATCGTCGGCATCGAGCCCGGCGCCGGCCTGACGGGCGTGATGGAGTCCTCCGTCATCCCGACGTACGGGCTCGAGGGGATGGACTTCCAGACGTCGTCGACACCCGCCATGCTCACCGAGCTGCAGGCGTCGATCGACGCGGGAGAGAACGTCGTCGTCACGCTCTGGGAGCCGCACTGGGCGTACTCGGCGTTCCCGATCCGCAATCTGGAGGACCCCGAGGGCACGCTGGGCGACGCCGAGACGCTCAGCACCTACAGCCGCGAGGGCTTCGCCGACGACTTCCCCGAGGTCGCGGAGTGGCTCGCGGCGTTCGAGATGGACACCGACGTGCTCGCGGACCTCGAGGACGTGATGTTCAACCAGAACGCCGGTGCGTCGGACTGGGAGCCCATCGTGCGCGAGTGGGCGGAGGAGAACGCCGACTACGTCGCAGGACTCACGAGCTGACCTCCCCTGCTGCACGACGACGCCCGCCCGGAGATCCGGGCGGGCGTCGTCGTGCAGGCGGTCGCGCTCAGTCGCGCGTGAGCTTGCGGTGGGTCGTGCGGTGGGGACGCGCCGCGTCCGCACCCAGGCGCTCGACCTTGTTCGCCTCGTACGCCTCGAAGTTGCCCTCGAACCAGTACCACTGGTCGGGCTTCTCCTCGGTGCCCTCGTACGCGAGGATGTGCGTGGCGATGCGGTCGAGGAACCACCGGTCGTGGGTGATGACGACGGCGCAGCCCGGGAACTCGAGGAGCGCGTTCTCGAGCGACCCGAGGGTCTCCACGTCGAGGTCGTTGGTGGGCTCGTCGAGGAGGAGCAGGTTGCCGCCCTCCTTCAGGGTGAGCGCCAGGTTGAGGCGGTTGCGCTCGCCGCCGGAGAGCACGCCGGCCTTCTTCTGCTGGTCGGGCCCCTTGAAGCCGAACTTCGACACGTAGGCGCGCGAGGGGATCTCGATCTTGCCGACCGTGATGTAGTCGAGTCCGTCGGAGACGACCTCCCACAGCGTCTTCTCGGGATCGATGTTGGCACGAGACTGGTCGACGTAGCTGATCTTGACCGTCTCGCCGATCTTGAGGTCGCCCCCGTCGAGCGGCTCGAGGCCGACGATCGTCTTGAAGAGCGTGGTCTTGCCGACGCCGTTCGGGCCTATCACGCCGACGATGCCGTTGGGCGGCAGGCTGAAGCTCAGCCCGTCGATGAGCGAGCGGCCGTCGAAGCCCTTCTGGAGGTTCTTCGCCTCGATCACGACGTTTCCGAGGCGCGGCCCCGCGGGGATCTGGATCTCCTCGAAGTCCAGCTTCCGCGTCCGCTCCGCCTCCGCAGCCATCTCCTCGTAGCGCGCGAGACGCGCCTTCGACTTGGTCTGACGGCCCTTCGCGCTCGAGCGCACCCACTCGAGCTCGTCCTTGAGGCGCTTCTGGAGCTTCGCGTCCTTCTTGCCCTGGATGTCGAGGCGCTCGGCCTTCTTCTCGAGGTAGGTCGAGTAGTTGCCCTCGTAGCCGATGAGACGGCCACGGTCGACCTCCGCGATCCACTCGGCGACGTGGTCGAGGAAGTACCGGTCGTGGGTGATCGCGATGACTGCGCCCTTGTACGACTGCAGGTGCTGTTCGAGCCAGAGCACGCTCTCGGCGTCGAGGTGGTTGGTGGGCTCGTCGAGGAGCAGCAGATCGGGCTTCTGGAGCAGGAGCTTCGCAAGCGCGACGCGGCGCTTCTCACCGCCGGAGAGCGGGGCGATGGCCGCATCCGCCGGCGGCGTGCGCAGCGCGTCCATCGCCTGCTCGAGCTGGGAGTCGAGGTCCCAGCCGTCTGCCGCGTCGATCTCCTCCTGGAGCGTCCCCATCTCGGCGAGGAGCGCGTCGAAGTCGGCGTCGGGCTCCGCCATGAGTGCCGAGATCTCGTTGAACCGGTCGAGCTTCGCCTTGATGGCGATGCCGTCCTGCACGTTCTCCAGGACCGTCTTGGACTCGTCGAGCTCGGGCTCCTGCATGAGGATACCGACCGTGAAGCCCGGCGTGAGCTTCGCCTCGCCGTTCGAGGGCTGGTCGAGGCCGGCCATGATCTTGAGGATGGTCGACTTGCCGGCGCCGTTCGGGCCGACCATGCCGATCTTCGCTCCGGGCAGGAACGCCATGGTGACGTCGTCGAGGATGAGCTTGTCGCCCACCGACTTGCGGGCGCGCACCATTTGGTAGATGTATTCAGCCATTTGAGGTCCAGTCTAGAGGGGGACGCGCGCATGCGAGAGGTCCGATCCTGAGTGACCCGAGCGATCGCGGACAGGGTCGGACGACGGAACGAGGAGGACATCATGCCGAGACCGAGACCGAGCGCGCGGCGCCGATGTGCCGCGGGAGCCGCCATGGGCGCGGCGCTCCTCGGCGCCATCGGATGTGCTTCGGCCATCCCCTCGACGGAGGAGTCTCCTGCGCCGCCGGCCGCCGCCGAGTCCGCGCACTGCGGGAACCTCGTCTTCCCCGCGACCGCCTTGGAGAATCGGACGCGCGTCGACCGCCTCGATGAGCGCGACGCGGCGGTCGCTGCGACGGCGGTGGACGATCTCGGCGAACCGCTCGCGCTCGACGCCGCGGCGGGATGGTTCCTTGTCGTGTCCGACGACGACACGCTCGCGTTCCTCCGCCCCGCGGACCCCGCCTTCGAGGCTCCCTACGAACTCGTCGCGCTCCACCGCGATCTGTCCGGCCGCGGCGGCGCGGACGCCGTCTGGCGGTTGAGCGGGCGCGGAGCCTGCACGCCGCGCGCCGACATCGGCGACCGCAACGACGCCGACGTCTCGCTCGACCCCGCCCGCCCGCCGTCCTCCGATGCGACGACCGTGCATCTGCTCGTCACCGAGAACGCGTGCCACGGCGGCGAGGATGCGGAAGGGCGCGTCGAGGTCGTTGAGCTCGTGGAGACGGCCGAAACCATCGCGCTGACGATCGGCGTGCGTCCGGATACCTCGCACGATGCCTGGACGTGCCCTGGACACCCGGCCACGCCGTTCGCCGTGGAGCTTTCGGCGCCGATCGGCGACCGCACGCTCGTGGACGCCGGCCTCGTCCCCGCCCGCCCTCTGCACGACTGACCCGCCCGCCTGAGGACCGACCGTCCGCTCGATTCAGAACGGCGTGGCGACGACCTCCTCGTCTTCCCGCTCGAGCGGCGCGAGATCGTCCGACGACGTCTCATCGGCGGGAGCGGTCGCGGCCGCATCGCCGTCGTGCACGGGGATGGCCCAGCCGTCGGCTGCGGTCGAGCGCTCGCCCTGCCCGCGCTTCGCGGACGTGCCGCCTCGCGCGTACTTGGCCGTGCCGAAGAGCAGATCGATGCCCAGCGCATCGGCCGTGATCTGCACGTCGGTGTGCGGCCCCGTGTCCCCTGTCCACGAACGGACGACGAGCCGCCCTGCGACGATGACGCGCTGGCCTTTCTCCAGCGAGGCGCCGCCGTTCTTCGCGAGCGAGCCGAAGACCGAGATCGAGTAGAAGCTCGGCGCGTCGTCCACCCACTCCTTCGTGTCGTTGTCGAGGCGACGGTGATTGGTCGCCATCCGGAACTTGAGCAGCGGCCTGCCGTCGGCGAGCGTCCGCAGATCGGGGTCGCTCGCGATGTTGCCGACGATGGTGATCTGGTCTGCCATGGGGATCCCTCCTGCCGGAGACCCTCTCCGACGCCTGGTCCCCTCAGGACACCGCATGCCGTGCCATCGCGCGGGCGCCCGGCCCGATCTGTGGACCGATCCGGCCGCCGGGGCAGCCTGTGCACGGCGCAACGCGCTGCGTGGATCACGACACCTCTCGCCCAGGTCGCAGTCCGCGTCCTCGAACGACATTTCCGGGACGGAAACCGCGACCTGGGCGAGGAGGGGCGACGTCAGGCCGCGTACTCCGCGAACCGGGCGCGCACCTTGTTCACCTTCGGCACGGCGACGGCGAGGCAGTACCCCTGCGTGGGGTTCTTCGCGAAGAAGTCCTGGTGGTAGTCCTCGGCGTCGTAGAACGCCCCAAGCGGCTCGATCGTCGTCACGATGTCGCCCTCGACGGCGCCGACGGGAGCGTCCCAGATGTCCGCTGCACGATCGCGGGCGGCCTCGAACAGCTCCTTCTGCGCGTCGTCGGCGAAGAACATCGCGCTGCGGTACTGCGTGCCGCGGTCGGCTCCCTGGTGGTTGAGCTGCCGCGGGTCGTGCATGGTGAAGAACGCATCGAGGATGATTTCGGGCGCGATCACGTCGGGATCGAACTCCACCTTCACCGCCTCGGCATGCCCCGTCGCCCCCGTGCAGACCTGCTCGTACGAGGGGTTCGGCCGCGCGCCTCCCGTGTATCCCGACACGACCGACGTCACCCCGCGGAGGGCGCGGTAGGCCGCGTCGAGGCACCAGAAGCAGCCTCCTGCGATCACGAACGTCTGTGTCATGTGCACTCCTCTGAACGAATGTCGGCGGCCCTGCCTATCGTCGCAGACGACGGGAAGGAGCCACTCATGACCAACACCGCGACGGTCCTCGCCATTCCGCTCGATGAGCCGCCGCTCGGGCTCTCGTGGGCGCGCCTCGAGCGCGCGGGCGCGGCGCTCTGGCGCGTGCGCTCCGCAGCCGACGGGCGCAGCATCGGCCACCTCCGCGTCGTGAAGGCCGACGGAGCCGTGCGATATCGCGCAGAGCGATTCCATGCCGCGTGCGGGGCCCTCATCGCGTTCGGCGAGTTCTGGACGGCAGACGAGGCGGTCGACGTGCTCCGTCGCTCCGTCTGAGGGGCGGATCGCACGTGCGTAACCCGCCGCGACGCCTCAGACGAGGGCGTCCACCGGGGCGTGCTCGACGGATGCGGGGCCGGCCGCGACCTCGTCCCAGACACCGGCGAGGATGCCCACGGCGCGCCGGAGCGAGTCGGCGGGCGACGTGAAGGGGATGCGGAGGTGCCGTTCGTGCCCCCCGCCGACGGAGAACCGCGGACCCGCCGAGAGGAGGACACCCGCCCGGCGGGCCGCGAGGACCAGTGCAGAGCTGCGCGGGGCGCCGAGCTCGACCCACAGGGCGACCCCGCCGTCCGGCGGCGCGGCGCGCCAGTCCGGCAGCCGGTGCGCGAGCTCCTCGACGACCGCGTCGCGGCCTTCGCGAAGGAGCTCCGCGCGCTGGGCGATGATCTCGGGCATCAACGGCATGAGCCGGTCGACCACGACCTGCTCGAAGTCGGGAGTGCCGAGGTCCGTGAGCGGACGCGCGGCGAGCATGCGACGGATCGTCTGCTCGTCGGCGCGGACCCATCCGACCCGCAGCCCACCCCACACCGTCTTCCCGACCGACCCGAGCGTGATGACCTCCGTGCCGACCGGCGCGAGCGCCGCGAACGGCAGCCCGGCGCCCCGACCGGCGATGTCGAGGTCCGCCGTCGTCTCGTCGACGACCAGCACCGTCCCCGAGGCCCGCGCGGCGGCCGCGATCCGCTCCACGATGTCGACGGGCATCGTCTCGCCCGTCGGATTGTGGAACCGCGGCATGAGGTAGGCCGCGACGGGAGACGCCCGCCGGAGGGCGTCGTCGGCGCGCTCCATGTCCCAGCCGGCTCCGGGCGCGACCGGCACGCCGACGAGCCGGGCGCCCGCCGCCGCGTAGCTCTCGGCGGCGTGGGGGTACGTGGGCGTCTCCACGAGCATCCGGTCGCCGCGCGACACGAGCAGTCGCGCCGTCAGGGCGATGGCGCTCTGCGCGCCCGTCGTGATCATGATCTGCTCCGCCGTCGTGGGGAGGCCGCGCGCCGAGAACCGCGCCGCGATCGACTCGCGCAGGCTCCGCAGGCCGAGCATCTCGTAGCCCGAGCGCGCGATCACGGCGGGGGCGTCCGCCGCCGCCTCGGCGTAGGCCGCCGCGAGGCCCGGCCAGGCAGGAGGGCTCGCCTGCTGGAGGTCGATGGCTCCGTCGACGTCCGTGGCCCTCCCGAGATCGCGGCGGCCGAGAGGGAGGGTGATGCTCCCCGACCCCCGCACGCTCTCGATGTGGCGGCTCTCCCGCAGGCTGCGGTACGCCGCCGCGACGGTCGTGCGGCTCACGCGCAGCCGCGCGGCGAGCTCGCGCTCCGCGGGAAGGGCGGTGCGCGGGGCGATCCGATTGTCGAGGCACAGGAGACGGATCGCATCGGCGAGAGCCTCGTACGCGGGCTCGCGGGTGCGCCACGGTCCGAGGCGCTCGTCGAGTGCCCGCGCGGAGAGTCGGGAGTCCATCATGCGGACCACCGTAGCAGGATTGGCATCTTGCATGCGGTCCAATTCAGATGTGGCATGGATGCATGTTCATCACCCTCGTCGTCCTCGTCCCGCTCGCCGCGCTCTCGCTCTGCGCGATCGTCGCCGCGATCGTCGAGATCGTCCGCGACGGCTACCGCGCTGTGCCGACGGAGACGGACATCCGCTCGTGAACGCGCCGACGCGCGCCGTCGTGCGGATGACGCGCCTCGTGATCGGACTCGCCCTGTACGGCCTCGGGGCTGCGCTCACTGTTGCCGCCGGGCTCGGCGTCGATCCCTGGACGGTCCTCGCCGAGGGGATCTCCCGTCAGACGGGCATCGGCGTCGGCTGGGCGACGAACATCCTCGGAGCCCTCGTCCTGCTCGCCTGGATCCCGCTGCGTCAGAGACCGGGACTCGGAACCCTGCTCAACGTGCTGCTCGTGGGCACGAGCATGCAGATCGCCCTGACAGTGCTCCCCCGCCCTGCCGACCTCGCACCGCGCGTCGCGCTCCTCGCGGCCGGCATCGCGCTCGTCGCCCTCGCCTCCGGCGTCTACCTCGGAGCGGACCTCGGCGCAGGGCCGCGGGACGGCCTCATGACGGGTCTGCGCCGACGTCTCGGATGGCCGCTGTGGCGCGCCCGCGCGACGGTCGAGATCACCGTGCTCGCCGCGGGCTGGCTGCTCGGAGGGACGGTGGGCGCGGGCACGATCGCGTTCGCGCTCGCCATCGGCCCGCTCGTCGGGGCGGCCATGCGGCTCCTGGCGGGCCCCGCGTCCGCGACAGCGCACGCGGGGTCCGCCGCCGCGGCGATCAGTGCCGGCGGAACTCGGGACGCTCCGCCCCCGGTGTGAGGTGCGCGTGGAGCGCGCTCTTCGCGATGTCGAGCTCGGGGTAGGAGCCGACCGGCTCCGTCCGGTCCACCATCCGCACCTCGAACCCCTCGTCCGTCTCCTTGATCGATCCGACGGCCCCGTTCGTCCCGTGGGCGACCCAAAGCCGCCCTTCCTGCATCGTCGTCATCATCGACTCCTTCCGCTGGTCCCCCCATCGACGGTATGCCTGGCCGTCCGGGTGCACCAGGGCTTGACGCGCGAGGGCGATATGCTCGAGGAGACCCCCAGTAGCTCAGTGGACCAGAGCAACGAGCTTCTAACTCGCAGGTCGCACGTTCGAATCGTGCCTGGGGGACCATCGCGCGTCGGCGCCCCTCGATAGGCTGGGGAGATGGTGAGCGCATCCGAGAACGACCGGCTCGTCTGGATCGACTGCGAGATGACGGGCCTCGACCTCTCGGTCGACGAGCTCGTCGAGATCGCGATCGTCGTGACGGACTTCGAGCTCCGCATCCTCGACCCCGGGTTCCAGGTCGTCATCCGTCCGACGCAGGCCGCACTCGACAACATGGGCGAGTTCGTCACGGAGATGCACCGCACCTCCGGACTCCTCGACGAGATCCCGTCCGGAGTGCCCCTCGAGGAGGCCGAGCGGCGGTCCCTCGAGTACATCCGCCGCTTCGTGCCGCTCGAGCGGAAGGCGCCGCTCGCGGGCAACACGATCGGCACCGACCGGATGTTCCTCGCGAAGTACATGCCGCAGATCGACGGCCACCTGCACTACCGCAATGTCGACGTCTCGAGCATCAAGGAGCTCTCCCGTCGCTGGTACCCGCGCGCGTACTTCCAGGCGCCGGGCAAGGACGGCGGCCACCGCGCCCTCGCCGACATCCTGGAGTCGATCCGCGAGCTCGCGTACTACCGCCGTGCCGTCTTCGTCGCGCAGCCCGGCCCGACGTCGGAGGAGGCCCGCGACACGGCCGAGGACGTCGTTTCGTCTTTTGCGCGGAGCGTGTGACAGAATAGAGAAGTTGCCCCGGCAGGCCGGGGCACATGGTGGCTATAGCTCAGTTGGTAGAGCACCTGGTTGTGGTCCAGGGGGTCGCCGGTTCAAGCCCGGTTAGCCACCCCATCCTTCGGGGCCCGGACGATCGTCCGGGCCCCGTTCCCGTTCCCGGACCTGCGGCTAGACTCGATTCGCGATGATGGACATGGACGCGGACGCCTTCGAGAGCCTCGTCGTGGACGAGCTGGATCAGCTGCCCGACGAGATGGTCGACGGCCTCGACAACGTCGTGTTCGTCGTCGAGGACCGTCCAGAGGACGGCAGCCTCGATCTCCTCGGGCTGTACGACGGCCTCGCCCTCACCGAGCGCGGCCGTTACGGGATGGGCGAGCTCCCCGACCGCATCATCGTCTACCGCGAGCCCCACCTCGACCGGTGCGCCGATCTGGCCGAGCTGCGCGACGAGGTGCACACGACGCTCGTGCACGAGATCGCCCACTTCTACGGGATCGACGACGACCGCCTGCACGAGCTCGGGTGGGCCTGATGTCCATCGCCTCACCGGAGCTCGACGAGCAGATCGACCTCGGAGCCGCCCCCGCGACGCCGTGGCAGACCGTCGTGTGGGACGATCCCGTGAACCTCATGAGCTACGTCGTGCACGTGTTCCGCCAGTACTTCGGCTATCCGCTCGAGCAGGCGACCGCCCTCATGCTCGCCGTCCACAACGACGGCCACGCCGTCGTCGCGGAGGGCGCGCGCGAGAAGATGGAGCTGCACGCGCAGGCGATGCACGACTACGGTCTCTGGGCCACCGTGCGGAGGGCCGCCTGATGCCTGATGTCGTCGTCGAGCTGTCCGCGTTCGAGCGCGGCCATCTGCGCGAGCTCGTCGCGCAGTTCGCGGGGCTCGTCGCGGGACGTGGCGACGACCCCGCGCTCGAGCGCCTGACGCCGTCGGCGTATCGCGACGACGCCGGGGCGGCCGCCGAGTTCCGCGGGCTCACACGCGACGACCTGCTGAGCCGCCGCGCAGACGACGCCGCCGTCGTGCTGGCCGGCATCGATCGCGGTACGCAGCTCGAGCTGGACGCGGAGGAGACGAGCGCCTGGCTGCGCACGCTCGCCGCCGTGCGCCTCGTCCTCGCCACGCGGCTCGGAATCGACCGGACCGACGACCTCGTCGATCGCGACGAGCCGCGCTTCGCGCTGTACGACTGGCTGGGATACCGGCTCGAGCTCCTCGTCCGCGCGGCCGACGGGCGGGACCGCTGAGTCAGGGCATCCGCAGCCTGAGGTGCGCACGCTCCCGCGGCCTCTCCGCCGCGATGTGCAGCTCCTCCTGCGCGGCCCACCGCTCCCAGTGCGGGCGGAAGCCGTCGCCGTCGCGCTCGAGCGCCCGTCGCCGGCGTTCCTCGGCGTCGCCGTCGAGCCAGACCGCGGCATCCGCCATCCGGGCGGACGACCCCGTCAACGCGCCGCATCCCTCCACGACGAGAGCGCGCTCGGGATCGATCTCGACCGCCTCGCCCGCGAAGGTGCCGGCGCCCCAGTCGAAGCGGCGATAGCGCCCGCGCTCCCTCGCGAGGTGCGGGGCGAGGAGGAGGGAGCAGGCGAGCGCCGCTCCCTCGCGCAGGCCGCCCCAGCCGGGATAGAGCTCGTCGAGCGAGACGAGCTGCGCTGCGCCTCCTGGCCATCCCGCCGCCACGGTGCGCGCGAGCGTCGTCTTGCCCGCTCCGCTGCGTCCGTCGATCACGAGCCGACGCGCACCGCGCGCCGCGACGAGACGGAGGACGCGCTCGGGTGCCCCGCTACTTCTTGAGGGCACGGATGATCTTCGTGAGCGCGTGGCCCGCCACGCACACGAAGGGCACGGCGACGGCGAGCAGCGCGACGAGGTTCGGCTCGAAGCGGAGCTCCCCTCCGCGGCGCACGTACGCGCCGATCGGGGCGGAGAATCCGCCGCCTCCCCCGCCGCCGTTCCCCGTCTCGTCGGATCCCCCGCCGAACCCCGTCCAGGTCGCGGCGACGGGCACGAAGCGCTCGCCGTCGACCTCCTGCGGCTCGCCGTACGCGGCGCTCACTCCGAGTCCCGCCGAGATGCGGCCGATTTCCAGTGCGATATTGGGCATGCGACCACGCTACCCGGGCGTCGCACGGCTGTCAGTCGGAATCCTCCGCCGGTCGCGGCGTGCGCGGTACCTGCGGATGGCGCTCGGCACGCCCCAGGAAGGCGGCGCGCGTGACGACGCCGTCGCCGAAGCGCGCCACCGCGTCGTCGAGCGTCCCCTCGACGCGCTTCCAGTCCTCGTCATCGTCCCACAGCGCGAGGGCGCCGCCGCCTGCGGCGCCGAGGCGGTCGGCCCGCACGCCGATGAGACGGACCGCCTGCCGCAGCTCGACGGCGGCCAGCAGCTCGCGTGCGACCTCGCCGATGCGCTGACCGCTCGCGCTCGGCTCGCCGAGCGTCTGCGATCGCGTGAGGGTCGTGAAGTCGGAGAACCGGACCTTGATCGAGACGCCGCCCGCCTCGAGGCCGCCGCGCCGGAGCCGCACGGCGACCCGGTCCGCGAGACGGAGCATCTCGGCACGGAGCAGCCCGGCATCCGACACGTCGTCGTGGAAGGTCTCCTCGTGCGAGATGCTCTTCTCGACGCGCTGGGTCTCGATGCGGCGCGGATCCTCCCCGCGCGCGAGCGCCGCGACCCGCTCGGCCGACGCCCGCCCGAGCGCGCGCTCGAGCACCTCCGCCGGCGTGCGCCGCACGTCTCCGATCGTGCGGATGCCGCGGGATTCGAGCCCCTCCGCGGCACGCGGACCGACGCCCCAGATGGCGCGCACCGACCGCGGCTCGAGGAACTCGAGAGTGCGCGCGGCGGGCACGATGAGCAGGCCGTCGGGCTTGGACAGGGTGGAGGCCATCTTCGCGACGTGCTTGGTCGCCGCAGCGCCCACCGAGCACGTGATGCCGGCCTCCGCGCGCACGCGCTGGCGGATCATCCGCGCGATCGCCCCCGGAGGCCCCCACAGGCGCCGGGCACCGCCGACATCGAGGAACGCCTCGTCGATCGACAGCTGCTCGACGAGCGGCGTGATGCTGCGGAAGATGTCCATGACCTGCGCCGACACGGCGCGGTAGCGGTCGAAGTGGGGCGGCACGATGAGGGCGTGCGGGCAGAGCCGGATCGCCTGGCTCACGGGCATGGCAGAGCGCACGCCGAACCGGCGCGCCTCGTACGACGCGCTCGACACGACGGAACGGCCGTCCGGTGCGCCGATGATGATCGGCTTGCGCGCGAGGGACGGATCGTCGAGCACCTCGACGGCGGCGTAGAACGCGTCCATGTCCACGTGCAGGATGCCCGCGCCGGTGTCATCCGCGCCCGCGGGCGAGACGAGCCTGCCCGTGCCGTCCTGCCGCCCCATGACGTCATCCTCTCCTGGACCCCGGACATCGCCGGGGACGCGCGAGGGCGGGGGCAGACGCCCCCGCCCTCGCGCCGTGCACGACCTCAGTCGTCGGCTTCGAGCTCCGCCTGCACCTCGGGCGACAGGTCGATGTTCGTGAAGACGTTCTGCACGTCGTCGCTGTCCTCGAGCGCGTCGATGAGCCGGAACACCTTCCGCGCCGTGTCCGCGTCGACCTCGACCTTGAGGTTCGGCACGAACTCGGCGTCGGCCGACTCGTAGTCGATGCCCGCGTCCTGCAGCGCCGTCCGCACCGACACCATGTCGCTCGCCTCGGTGATGATCTCGAAGCCCTGGGGGTGCGGCTCGATCTCCTGCGCGCCCGCCTCGAGCGCCACCATCATGACGTCGTCCTCTGTTGTGCCCTCGAGCGAGGCGACGATGACGCCCTTGCGCTCGAAGTTGTAGGCGACGCTGCCGGGGTCGGCCATGTTCCCGCCGTTGCGCGTCATCGCCGTGCGGACCTCGGCGGCCGCGCGGTTCTTGTTGTCCGTGAGGCACTCGATGAGCATCGCGATGCCGCCGGGCGCGTAGCCCTCGTACATGATCGAGGTGTACTCGACCGACTCCCCGCCGATGCCGGCGCCGCGCTTGATGGCGCGATCGATGTTGTCCTTCGGGACCGACGTCTTCTTGGCCTTGAGGACGGCGTCGAAGAGGGTCGGGTTGCCGGCCTGATCAGGCCCCCCGAGCTTCGCCGCGACCTCGATGTTCTTGATGAGCTTGGCCCACGACTTCGCGCGCTTGGCGTCGATGGCCGCCTTCTTGTGCTTCGTCGTCGCCCACTTGGAATGCCCTGACATGAAACTCCCGCTCGTCTGCCTGCGACAGCGCGCGTCGCGCGCATGCCTCAGACGATTCTATTCGCTCCCCCCGATCGCCGCGGGATCGGGGGCGGGCAGCAGGGCGACGGCACGCCGGATGTCGTCCTCCGACGCCGCGAGGCAGAGGCGGATCGATCCCTCTCCCGCGCGTCCGAACGCCGTGCCGGGCGCCACCGCGACGCGCTCGTCGAGGAGGAAGCGCTCCGCCCACGCCGCGACGTCGCCCTCCGTCGCATGCGACACGTCGACCCACAGGTAGAAGGCGCCGCCCGGGCGGTGGCTGCGGATCCCCCGCGCGTCGAGGAGCTCGGTCGCGAGGGAGATATGACGGCGGTACCGTTCGCGCGCGGCCCGGATGTGGGCGTCCCCGCCCTCGAGCGCGGCGAGCGCGGCGTGCTGGTCGGGCATCCCCGCGCACGCGATCATCGACTCCTGGAGTGCGCGCATGGTAGGCCCGTACCCGGGCGGGACGACGAGCCATCCGACCCTCGCTCCCGTCAGCGCGTGGCTCTTCGAGGTGGAGAAGACGCTCAGCACGCGATCCTGCTCTCCGAGGCGCGCCGCGACGGCGGCCGTCGAGACGTGCGGGGCATCCCACGTGAAGTGCTCGTAGACCTCGTCGCTGATGATCCAGAGGTCGTGGTCGGCCGCGAAGACGACGAGCGAGGCGATCACGTCCTCGTCGAAGACGACGCCCAGGGGGTTCGACGGCGAGTTCACGACGATGGCGCGCGTGCGCGGCGTGACGAGGCGCGCGAGCTCCTCGACGTCGGGCACGAACCCGCGGGAGGGGCGCAACGGGTACGGCACCGGCACGGCGGCGATCGAGCGGGGATACATGGTGAACGTCGTGTACCCGGGATCGGGCACGAGCACCTCGTCGCCCGGCCCCAGCGCGATCGTGAAGGCCTGCGCGAGCGCCTGCGTCCCGCCGACCGTCACCCACACCTGCTCGACGTCCACCGAGACGTCGTTCTCGCGGGCGAGCTTGGCGGTGATCGCGCGCCGCAGCGCGGCGATGCCGCCGTTCGGCGCGTAATCGGTGTCGTCGCGCTCCCAGGCCGCCTGCGCGGCCGCGCGGATGTGCGGCGCGACGGGGTCGTCCGGCTCGCCGACGACGAGCATCACGACGTCGTCGAGGGTCAGGGCGAGCTCGAAGATGCGGCGCGTACCCGATTCGGGGACGCCGGGGATGTGCGGGGCGGGCCGGGGCATCGCCCCACGCTACCGGTGGGTCAGGCCCGCACGTACACGGGCGTCCCCGCCGGGAGCTCCGCGAGGCGCGCGATCGCATCGGCGTCCATCCGCAGGCATCCGTTGGAGATCGCCCCGGAGTGCGCGTCGTGGTAGTGGAACGCCGTGACGGCCACGCTCTGCCCGTCGAAGCCGTCGAGCGTGGGCGACTGCACGGACAGGTAGATGAGCGGATGCCCGCGCGTGTACCCGAGGCTCTCGACGACCTCCGTCAGCATGACGTACGAGCGCCCGAGCGGGGTCGGCGTCGCCGCAGCGCCCGACGCGAAGTCGGTCGCGATGCGCTCGGATCCGTCTGCGCCGACGATGTCGACCGTGCGCTCCGAGAGGCTCACCTCGACGCGGTAGGGGTTCGCCGAGAGCTCGACGTCCGCGGCTCGCAGCCATCCGGTGACCTGTGCGGGATCGCCCTGCGACGGCGTCGACTGACGTCCGACCAGGAGGACGCGCATCCAGTTCTCCTGACGTTCCACGACGGGGACGATCGTGCCCCCGTAGCGCTGCTCGCGGGGGAGGTAGGCGACCGGGTCGCCCTCGGGGTCGGCGAAGACGGGAGCGCCCGCGCCGAGCGGCTGCGCGACGAGCGGCTCGGTCTCCCCGTAGGGATCGTCGTCGACGGGAAGGGCCGCATTGACCTCGAAGACGTCGACGAGCTGCAGCGCCGCGAGATCGTAGGCGACGGTGTTCGCGGCGAACCCCGAGGGCGTGGGCGACGGCGTCGGAGCCTGCGAGGGAGTGGGCGAGGCAGGCGGCGCCGCGGTCTCGGTCGGCGAGGCGACGGGCGCGGGTGCGCGCCCCTGCGTCGCGAAGAGCACACCGCCCACGGTCGCCGCGACGACGGCCACCGCGCCCGCCGCGATCCAGACCGCGCGCGACCTCCCTGCAGCCCGTCTCTCCGCCATGACGCCCCCTCTCCCGCCCATTCCACCACGCCCGGCCTGGCGGGGCCATCCGCCGCCCGCAGGCGAGGCGGGCGCGAGCCGGATGAGATGATCGCAGGATGAAGATCCTCTCGATCCAGTCGGCGGTGGCGTACGGGCACGCCGGCAACTCGGCCGCCGTGTTCCCCATGCAGCGCATCGGCGTCGAGGTGCTCCCCGTCTACACCGTGAACTTCTCCAACCACACCGGCTACGGCGCGTGGCGCGGTCCGCTCATCCCCCCGGCCGACGTCGCGGACGTCATCACGGGCGTGGAGGAGCGCGGAGTGTTCCCGGAGCTCGACGCTGTGCTCTCGGGCTACCAGGGCAGCGAGGGGATCGCCGACGTCGTCATCGACGCGGTCGCCAGGGTGAAGGCCGCGAACCCGAAGGCCCTGTACGCATGCGACCCGGTCATGGGCAACGCCAAGTCGGGCTGCTTCGTGGCCCCGGCCATCCCCGATCTGCTCCGCGACCGCGTCGTGCCGGTCGCGGACATCCTCACACCGAACCAGTTCGAGCTGGGGTTCCTCACGGGCACGAGCCCCGACACGCTGGAGTCGACCATCGCGTCGGCCGACGTCGCGCGGGAGATGGGGCCGCGCACGGTGCTCGTGACGTCCGTGGAGCGGCCGGATCGGCCCGAGGGGACGATCGAGATGATGGTCGTCGACGACGCCGGAGCGTGGATCGTGCAGACGCCGTACCTGCCGATGAAGGCCAACGGGTCGGGCGACGTCACCGCCGCGCTCTTCACGTCGCACTACGTCGCGACGGGCTCCGCGCCCGATGCCCTCGCCCGGACGGCGTCGAGCGTGTTCGGCCTGCTCGAGCAGACCCACGCCGTCGGCGACCGCGAGCTGCAGCTCGTGCAGGCGCAGGAGCACTTCGCACACCCGCGCCTCGAGTTCCCCGTCCGCCGGGTCCGCTGACCCTTCCTCTCGTCCAACGGATATCCGGTTGCCGAGAGCACACCCGATACCGGGTAATCACCTGTGCTCTCGGCAACCGGATGTGGTCTCGACAGAAGTCGGCGCGCTCACGCCGCGGCGCGGACATTCCGCAGGAACCGGGCATGGAAACGCGTCTCTCCCGAAACCTCCGGATGGAACGACGTCGCGAGGAGCGGGCCCTGCTCGACCGCGACGACGCGGCCGTCCGGCAAGGCCGCGAGCGGGGTGGCCGCGCCGACCTCCTCCACGACGGGCGCGCGGATGAACGCCGCCGACACGGGGGGATCCCCCAGCACCGGCACATCGAGATCGGCCTCGAACGACTCCGCCTGGCTGCCGAACGCGTTGCGCCGCACGGCGATGTCGAGGCCGCCGAACGTGACCTGGCCGGCGATGCCGTCGCGCAGGCGGTCGGCGAGCAGGATGAGCCCCGCGCACGTCCCGTAGACGGGCAGCCCCGCGCGGATGGCCGCCACGACCGGGGCGCGCAGATCGAACGCGCGCGCGAGCTTGTCGATGACGCTCGATTCGCCGCCCGGGATGACGAGCCCGTCGACCGCCGCGAGCTCCTCGGGGCGTCGAACGCGCGACACGCGGGCCCCGAGGTGCGCGAGCACCTCCACGTGCTCGCGCACGCCGCCTTGCAGCGCGAGGACGCCGACGCGGGGCGCCGAAGCGCTCACCAGCCCCGCTCTGCCAGCCGGTGCGGGGCCGGGAGGTCTGCGACGTTGATGCCGACCATCGCCTCGCCGAGCCCGCGCGACGCCGCGGCGACGACCGCGGGATCGTCGAAGAACGTCGTGGCCTTGACGATCGCTGCGGCTCGTGCCGCAGGGTCGCCCGACTTGAAGATCCCGGATCCCACGAACACGCCGTCGGCGCCGAGCTGCATCATGAGCGCGGCGTCGGCCGGCGTCGCGACGCCGCCCGCCGTGAAGAGCACGACGGGGAGCTTGCCCGTCTCGGCGATCTCGGCGACGAGCTCGAACGGCGCCTGCAGCTCCTTGGCCGCGACGTAGAGCTCATCCTTGGTCTTCGAGCGCAGCACGTTGATGTCGCTCGTGATGCGGCGGATGTGCTTGGTCGCCTCCGACACGTCGCCCGTGCCCGCCTCGCCCTTCGACCGGATCATCGCCGCACCCTCCGTGATGCGGCGCAGCGCCTCGCCGAGGTCGGTCGCCCCGCACACGAACGGCACGTCGAAGCCCCACTTGTCGATGTGGTTCACGTAGTCGGCTGGCGAGAGCACCTCCGACTCGTCGATGTAGTCGACGCCCAGCTCCTGCAGCACCTGCGCCTCGACGAAGTGCCCGATGCGGGCCTTCGCCATCACGGGGATCGACACCGACGCGACGATCTCGTCGATGAGGTCGGGATCGCTCATCCGGGCGACGCCGCCCTGGGCGCGGATGTCTGCGGGGACGCGCTCGAGCGCCATGACGGCGACGGCTCCCGCGTCCTCGGCGATGCGCGCCTGCTCGGCCGTGACGACGTCCATGATGACGCCGCCCTTGAGCATCTCGGCAAGTCCGCGCTTGACGCGCCCCGTCCCCGTCGTCGCTCCGGTCACGTCGATCTCCTTCTCCCGCCGCGTCGCGGCGTGTCCATACGGTCGCGTATTTGACCTATGCCAAAAGCTAGCACGGTGCAGCACGTAGGATCGAGCCGATGGAACACGGTGACATCTCCCCCGGCATCACCGGGCGCACGGCGGCCGAGATCGCCGACAGCATCCGCGCCCTCGTCGAGCGCGGCAGCCTCGCAGCGGGCGAGGCGCTGCCCTCCGTGCGGACGCTCGCCGAAGGGCTGGGGGTCAACCGCAACACCGCCGTGGCCGCCTATCGGCAGCTCGCCCATGCCGGCCTCCTCGTCTCCCAGGGCCGCGCCGGAACGCGCGTCGCCGACTCGGCGCCGCTCGCGCAGGACGGCTATGCCCCCGACAGCGTGCTCCGTGACGTCGGGGCGGGGAACCCCGATCCCGCGCGCATCCCCGACCTGTCGTCCGCGCTCGCCTCCCTCGCAGGCCGCCCCGTGCTGTACGGCGAGCCCGTCATCGACGCCGGCCTCGCGGCGTTCGCCCGCGACTGGCTCGTGCCCGACGTCGCCTCGCCCGGGGATCTGCGCCTCACGATCACGAACGGAGCGTTCGACGCCGTGGAGCGGCTCCTCGCCCAGGCGCTCGCCCGCGACGACGCGGTGGCGCTCGAGGATCCCTGCTTCCTCGGAACCATCCGCACCGCCCGGCTGGCGGGCTACCGGCCGATCGCGGTGCCGGTCGACAGCGAGGGGATGACCCCCGACGGGCTGCGCGCGGCGCTCGCCGACGGAGCCCGCGCCGTCGTCTGCACGCCGCGCGCGCAGAATCCGACCGGCGCCGGCCTCACCGCGCAGCGCGCGAGCGACCTGCGCGCCGTTCTCGCCGATCATCCGTACGTGCTCGTCATCGAGGACGACCACTACTCGCTGCTCTCGACGCAGCCGTACCGCTCCATCATCAGCCCGTCGCACCGCCGATGGGCCCTCGTGCGCTCGGTGTCGAAGTTCCTCGGCCCCGACATGAGCCTCGCGGTCGTCGGCACCGACGGCGAGACGGCCGACCGCCTCGCCATGCGGCTGAGCCCGGGGACGACGTGGGTGAGCCACCTGCTGCAGCGTCTCGCCCTCGCCCTCCTGACGGATGGCGGCGTTCGCCGGTCGATCGCGGAGGCCGGCGCGCACTATGCCGCGCGCAACGCCGCGTTCGCGGCGCTCCTCTCCGAACGCGGGCTCGACGCGGCGATCGGCGATGGAGTGAACGTGTGGCTGCGTCTGCCGCGTCCCGCGCGCGACGTGTCGGAGCGGCTCATGCGCCGCGGATGGCTGGCGCGCGCAGGCGACGAGTTCATCCTCGACGACGCGCGCCGCCCGTCGCACGCGCTGCGTCTCACGGTGCATGCGCTCGACGACGCCGAGGCCGCGCGCCTCGCCGACGACCTCGCCGCCGCCATCCGGACCTGACGAGCTCGGATCGGCGGCTCCCGCCTGGACGCCGGGAGCGCACGGGTCCCGACGCGGCAGGCGGAACTCCGCGAAGGACGGGCCGCGTCAGTCCGCGGGCCAGGCGTCGGCGACGGCCTGGCGCACCTCGCCGAGCAGCTGCGGGAGCGCCTTCGTCTTGGCGATGACCGGGAAGAAGTTGGCGTCGCTGGTCCATCGCGGCACGACGTGCTGGTGCAGATGCTCCTCGACGCCCGCACCGGCCACCGCACCCTGGTTCATGCCGATGTTGAAGCCCTCGCAGCGCGAGACGCCCCGCAGCACGCGCATCGCCGTCTGCGTGAGGTAGGCGATCTCCGCCGTCTCATGCGGATCGGCCTCGTCGTACAGCCCGATGTGGCGATAGGGGCAGATGAGCAGGTGGCCCGAGTTGTAGGGGAACAGGTTCAGCAGCACGAAGGCGTGG
Source organism: Microbacterium gilvum (assembly GCF_039543865.1). NCBI lineage: Bacteria > Bacillati > Actinomycetota > Actinomycetes > Micrococcales > Microbacteriaceae > Microbacterium > Microbacterium gilvum. The sequence continues at coordinate 662,885 of NZ_BAABKO010000001.1, forward strand.
CGGCCCCGGTGGACGATGAGGCCGTCCTCGTCGCTCTTGTCCGGAGCGGCGCAGAACGGGCATCCCGTGCCGCGGTTCGCATCGGCGCCCGCGGTGATGTAGGCCATCCGATGCGGTGTCCAGAGCCGCTGGAACGCATCCGACGACGACGCGAAGCCCGACGCCGGCTCGAGGCGCGCGAACTCCTCGCGCGCCTCGTGCTCGGCCGTCATGTCAGAGGTCCTCGTCGGCGAGGATGAGCGACTTCGCGGCGATCGCGCCGGTGACGAGGCGCACGGCCTCGTCGATCGGCACGCCGTTGCGCTGGGAGCCGTCGCGGAAGCGGAACGACACGGTGCCCGCCGAGCGGTCCTGCTCCCCCGCGATGAGGATGAGCGGCACCTTGCCCGTCGAATGCGTGCGGATCTTCTTCTGCATGCGGTCGTCCGAGCGGTCGAGCTCCGCGCGAACGCCCTCCGCGCGGAGCGTCGCGACGACCTCGTCCAGGTACGGCGCGAACTCGTCGGCGACGGGCACTCCCACGACCTGCTGCGGGGCGAGCCAGAGCGGGAAGTCTCCGGCATAGTGCTCGAGCAGGATGGCGAAGAACCGCTCGATCGACCCGAACAGCGCACGGTGGATCATGATCGGCCGCTGCTTGGAGCCGTCGGCCGCGGTGTACTCCAGCTCGAAGCGCTCCGGCAGGTTGAAGTCGAGCTGAACCGTCGACAGCTGCCACGAGCGGCCGAGGGCGTCGGTCACCTTGAGGTCGATCTTCGGCCCGTAGAAGGCCGCCTCGCCGGGCTCCTCGACGAGGTGGAGCCCCGTCGACTGTGCGACACGGCGCAGCGCGTTCGTCGCGGTCTCCCAGACGTCCTCCTCGCCGATCCACTTCGACTTCTCGTCGTCACGCATCGACAGCTCGAGGCGGAAGTCCTCCAGTCCGAAGTCCTTGAGGAGCGAGAGCACGAACTCGAGGACCTTGGTCGTCTCCTCCTCGAGCTGCTCGGGGGTGACGAACAGGTGGGCGTCGTCCTGGGTGAAGCCGCGCACGCGGGTGAGGCCGTGCAGTGCGCCGGAGAGCTCGTTGCGGTAGACCGTGCCGTTCTCCGCGAACCGGAGGGGCAGGTCGCGGTAGCTGCGGGCGCGCTCCTTGTAGATGAGGATGTGCATCGGGCAGTTCATCGGCTTGAGGTAGTAGTCGACGCCCTGCTTGGTGACGTTGCCTTCGTCGTCGCGCTCCTCGTCCATCCGGATGGGTGGCCAGATGCCGTCGGCGTAGGTCACGAGGTGGTTGGAGGTCACGAAGAGGTCCTTCTTCGTGATGTGCGGCGTGTAGACGTAGCTGTAGCCCTCGGCGATGTGCCGGCGGCGCGCGTGCTGCTCCATCTCGCCGCGGGCGATGGCGCCACGGGGGTGCCAGACCGACAGCCCGGAGCCGATCTCGTCGGGGAACGAGAACAGGTCGAGCTCCCTGCCGAGCTTGCGGTGGTCGCGACGCGCGGCCTCGGCGAGCCTGTCCTGGTACGCCTTGAGGTCGTCCTTCGTGGGCCAGGCGGTGCCGTAGATGCGCTGCAGCTGCGGGTTCTTCTCGCTGCCGCGCCAGTAGGCGCCGGCGATGCGGACGATGTCCCAGCCGTTGCCGAGCAGGCGGGTGGAGGGCACGTGGGGGCCGCGGCAGAGATCCTTCCAGCGCGTCTCGCCGCTCTTCGCGTCGACGTTGTCGTAGATCGTCAGCTCGCCGGCGCCGACCTCGACGTTCGCGCCCTCCGCCGCCTCCTTGGTGCCGCCCTTGAGCCCGATGAGCTCGAGCTTGAACGGCTCGGAGGTGAGCTCGGCCGCGGCCTCCTCGTCGGAGACGACACGGCGCACGAAGCGCTGCCCCTCCTTGACGATGCGCTGCATCTCGCGCTTGATCGCCTTGAGGTCGTCGGGAGTGAACGGCTCGTCGACGCCGAAGTCGTAGTAGAAGCCGTCGGCGATGAACGGGCCGATCCCGAGCTTGGCGGCGGGGTTGATGGTCTGCACCGCCTGCGCGAGCACGTGCGCGGTCGAGTGGCGCAGGATGTTCAGCCCGTCGGGGCTGTCGATCGTCACCGGCTCCGTCGTCTGCGTCTCGGCGACCTCGGTCGCGAGGTCCTTGAGCTCACCGTCGACGCGGATGGCGACGACGTTCCTGTCGGGGTACAGATCGAATCCGGTGGTCACCCGACAAGTCTAGTCGCGGCGCGGAACGCCCCCGGATACACGAAGACCCCGCTCGAGGCGGGGTCCGGATGGTGGGCGATACTGGGATCGAACCAGTGACCTCTTCCGTGTCAGGGAAGCGCGCTACCGCTGCGCCAATCGCCCAAAGAAACAGGGCCTCCTCGCGGAGGCCCTGCGACCGAGCGGATGACGAGACTCGAACTCGCGACCCTCACCTTGGCAAGGTGATGCGCTACCAACTGCGCTACATCCGCGTGCGCGATACTGGGATCGAACCAGTGACCTCTTCCGTGTCAGGGAAGCGCGCTACCGCTGCGCCAATCGCGCTCATAAAGAGCTGTTCAGTTATGAGCGAGGTGGCGACGGGATTCGAACCCGTGTAAACGGCTTTGCAGGCCGGTGCCTCGCCTCTCGGCCACGCCACCGCGGGGATCGAACCCACGTGCCGAGAACCCTGACGGGATCCCTGCACTCGAGCGGATGACGAGACTCGAACTCGCGACCCTCACCTTGGCAAGGTGATGCGCTACCAACTGCGCTACATCCGCATTTCCGCGACCGGGGCTCGCCCCGGGCACTTGACCTACATTAGCCCACGTTCGGCGACCGGCCAAACCGCCGACCGGCTCCGGGCGTGTCACCCGCCGTTCATGTCCGACACGCGAGAGCGCGCCTCCGGTTCGCCAGCGCCCGGCCGATCCGGTATGCTCGACACCTGTGCCGCTCCGGCGCACGACAACATCACATGGGCGATTGGCGCAGTTGGTAGCGCGCTTCCTTCACACGGAAGAGGTCATCAGTTCGAGTCTGGTATCGCCCACCATCGAGAAGCCCCGGGTCGCCCCGGGGCTTCTCTCGTCGGAACGCCGCCCGCCGGCGGCTCAGTCCTCGAGGATGCGCTGGAACAGCACGTGGTCCTGCCACCGGCCCGCGATCCGGAGGTACCGCTCGGCGCGGCCGTACTCCACGAAGCCGTTCGCGCGGAGCACGGCCTGCGAGGCGGTGTTGTGCACGAGCGTGCCCGCCTCCAGCCGATGCAGCGAGAGCTCGACGCGCGCGATCCCGACCACCGCGGCGACGGCCCGCGTCATGACTCCCCTGCCCTGCAGCGCCGCGTCCACCCAGTAGCCGAGCGTCGCGCTCTGGAAGACGCCCCTCGTGATCGACGAGATGTTGAGACGCCCGACGATGCCACGGCTCCCGACGAGCACGAGGGGCTCGCTCGTGCCCGATGTGCGCGAAGCGAGCGCGCCGCGCACCTCGTCGTGCTGGCCCTCCGAGGTGAAGAACCGCTCGCTGCGCTCGGGCTCCCACGGCGCCAGGTGCGCGCGATTGCGCGTGTAGGCCGCCGCGAGCGCCGACGCGTCGTCGACGCGGAGGGGGCGGAGCAGGATGCCGCCGCCGAGGTCGTGCGCGCCCGTCACTCCCCCGCCTGCCACCCGTACCGCCGCCGCAGCTCGCGCGCGACGACGGCGTACCGCGCCTCGTCCAGCTCCGCCGCCTCGCGGCGCATGCCGTCCTCATGGACGACGTAGAGCTGGTCGAGGTCCACCCACGACTCGCGGCCCTGCGCGTCCCACTCCCCCGAACCGATGGACACGTACTCGCGATCGCCGTCATGCGACTTGCTCGTGAGCTTCACGGCGTACGCCCGCTCGGCGGACTGCCGCGCGATCACGAGCACGGGGCGGTCCTTCCCGCGTCCGTCGGCCTCTGCGTACGGCACCCACGTCCAGATGATCTCGCCGGCGTCGGGTGCGCCATCCCGATCGGGTGCGTACGACAGGCGCAGATCGCGCACCGTGCGCGGGTCGACCTCGACGGTCGTCGTCCCCGACGACGCCGCGGCCGATCCGGGCACGGCCGTCCGCGCGGGGGCGGGCGTCGAGGGGCGGGCGGGGGATGGCCGTGCCGCCTCGGGCGCACGGGACGTCTCCTGTCTGCTCTTCCTCGCGCCGCGTGTCGCCTGTGCGAGGACGTCGAGCGCGAGACCTGCGAGCGCCCCGAGGAATCCTTGTCGTGCCACGCCGCCACCCTACCGGCGCAAGCCGCCGCCGCAGCCCCTGGCAGCACCCGGACGCGCCGCAGGGGCGCCCCGGCGGGCCGGGAGCGCCCCCGCGGACGAAGCGGCGAGTCAGCGGACGTCGAGGACGTACCCTTCCTCGCCGTGGAGGACCGTGTCGATGCCGGCGACCTCGTCCTCGTTCTTCACGCGGAAGCCGATCGTCTTCTCGATCGCGAAGCCGATGATGTAGGCCAGCACGAACGAGTACACGAGCACCGCGACGGCCGCGATGACCTGGACGAGCAGCTGCGTGCCGTCGCCACCCATGAACAGGCCGGTGCCGTTGGCGAAGAAGCCGAGGTAGACGGTGCCGAGCAGGCCGCCGACGAGGTGGATGCCCACGACGTCGAGCGAGTCGTCGAAGCCCCAGCGGAACTTCAGGTCGATCGCGAGAGCGCAGAGCGCGCCCGAGAGGAATCCCAGCAGGATGGCCCAGACGGGGTCGAGCGCGGCGCACGCGGGGGTGATGGCGACGAGACCGGCGACGGCACCAGAGGCCGCGCCCACCGAGGTGGCCTTGCCCTCCTTGAGCTTCTCCACGGCCAGCCAGGCGAGGAGGGCGGCCGCGGGAGCGGCGATCGTGTTGACGAACGCGAGGGCCGCGGTGCCGTCGGCGGCGAGCTCGGAGCCCGCGTTGAACCCGAACCACCCGAACCACAGCAGACCCGCACCCAGCAGCACGAACGGCGGGTTGTGGGGCACGTGCGCGCCCTTCTGGAACCCGACACGGCGTCCCAGGACCAGCGCGAGCGCGAGGGCCGCCGCACCGGCGTTGATGTGCACGGCCGTGCCGCCCGCGAAGTCGATCGCGCCGACACCCAGCCACTCCTGCATCCCGTACGTGATCCATCCCCCGTACGCGAACGAGCCATCGTCCGCGAGGCCGAAGTTGAAGACCCAGCTGGCGACGGGGAAGTACACCACGGTCGCCCAGATGCCGGCGAACAGCAGCCACGACCCGAACTTGGCCCGGTCGGCGATGGCGCCGGACACGAGCGCGACGGTCAGGATGGCGAACGTGGCCTGGAACGCGACGAACGCGAGCGGCGGGAACGCGGCATCCTCAGGCGTCTCCAGGAGACTCGACAGGCCCAGCGCGGACCAGTCGATGTTCCACGGGGCCACGAGCCCCTCCGCGCCAGGGAAGGCGATGGCGTAGCCGTAGAGCACCCACAGGACGCCGATGAGCCCCATGGCGCCGAAGCTGAGCATCATCATGCTGATGACGCTCTTGGCCTTGACGAGACCGCCGTAGAAGAACGCCAGGCCGGGCGTCATCAGCAGCACGAGCGCTGCGGCGATCAGGATGAACGCGGTGTTGCCTTGATCCATGTGTTTCTCCAGATCGGGTCACGGGGCCCGGAGAGCTTCGGGTCGCGGTCGCGCGCCATCCGGGTGGCCCCAGTCTGTCGACGCCGCGTTACCCGACTGGTGCGCGCGCTGTTTCGACTCTGTTACGCACGACGGCTGCCGGTAAACAACATGTTTCGTCCGGTGCGGAGGCCCGCCCGTGGATCACGCGTGCGTCGACGCGACGAGGCGCGAGATGGCACGCAGGTACTTCTTGCGGTAGCCGCCGGCGAGCATCTCGGGAGAGAACACCTCGTGCAGCGGGACGCCGGTGGCGCGGACGGGGAGCTGCGCGTCGTACACGCGGTCGACGAACGCGACGAACCGCAGCGCCTCCGACTGGTCGACGAGCGGGCGCACGTCGCGCAGTCCGACGGCGCCGATGCCGTCGACGAGGCGGATGTACCGCGACGGGTGGACGCGTGCGAGATGGGCGATGAGGGCGTCGAACGCGTCGTCGCTCACGACCCCACCCGCCGCGTCCAGTGCCGAGCGGTAGTCGGCCTCGTCGAGGACGATCGCCTGGCCGTCGAGCGAACGCTGGCGGAAGTCGACGCCGTCGATGCGCAGCGTGCGGAAGCTGTCGGCCATGGCGTGGATCTCCCGCAGGAAGTCCTGCGCGGCGAAGCGGCCCTCCCCCAGCGCATTCGGCGGCGTGTTGCTCGTCGCCGCGAGGCGCGTCCCCGACGCGACGAGCTCCCCGAGCAGCCGCGTCATGACCATGGTGTCGCCTGGGTCGTCGAGCTCGAACTCGTCGATGCACAGCAGCGCCGACCCGCGCAGCAGGTCGACCGTGTTCTTGTAGCCGAGCGCCCCGACGAGCGCCGTGTACTCGATGAACGACCCGAAGTACTTCCGACGGGCGGGCACCGCGTGGAAGATCGCCGCGAGCAGGTGGGTCTTGCCGACGCCGAACCCGCCGTCGAGGTACACGCCGGGCTTCATCTCGGGCGCCTTCGGCTTGCGCGAGAAGAGGCCGCCGCGCTTGGGCGCCATCCCGCCGGCCGCGAACAGCTCCAGCTCCTCCTTCGCCTCCTGCTGCGAGGGGAACGCGGGGTCGACCCGGTACGACGCGAAGGTCGCCCCGTCGAACTGCCGCGGCGGCACGAGGCTCGCGAGCATCTCCTCGCCGGAGAGCTGCGGATGGCGCTCGGCGAGCGGGACGATCTCGGTCGCGGTGGAGGTCATGGGTCCTCGGATGTCTGTCGGTTACGGGCGCCGCCGACGAGCCGCGCCAGGGCGCTCCGAGCCGCATAGGCTCGGAAGCGGAACGCATCAACGATAACGAGGAGCAGCCATGGCCGTCGCACCCGATGCCTCGCAGGAGAAGTTCGCCGAGTACGCGGAGCCCTGGCGCCTCGTCTCGACGCAGTGGCTCGACGACCATCTGGGCGAACCCGGCCTCGTCGTCGTCGAGTCCGACGAGGACGTCCTCCTCTACGAGACGGGCCACATCCCGGGCGCCGTGAAGGTCGACTGGCACACGGAGCTCAACGACCCCGTCATCCGCGACTACGTCGACGGAGAGGGCTTCGCACGTCTGCTGCGCGCGAAGGGGATCTCCCGCGACGACACCGTCGTCATCTACGGCGACAAGAGCAACTGGTGGGCCGCCTACGCGCTGTGGGTGTTCTCGCTGTTCGGCCACGAGGACGTGCGTCTCCTCGACGGCGGGCGCGACCGCTGGATCGCGGAGGGCCGCGGGCTGACGACGGAGCGGACCGCGCGCCCGGCGACGGACTACCCCGTCGTCGAGCGCGACGACTCGGTGCTGCGGGCCTATAAGGACGACGTCCTCGCGCACATCGGCCGGCCGCTCGTCGACGTCCGCTCGCCCGAGGAGTACACGGGCGCCAGGACGACCGCCCCGGCCTACCCCGAGGAGGGCGCGCTGCGCGCGGGGCACATCCCGACCGCGCACAACGTGCCGTGGGCGCGAGCCGTCTCCGACGACGGCGGCTTCAAGCCGCGCACCGAGCTCGAGGCGGTGTACCGCGACGAGATCGGCCTCGACGACGGCGACGACATCATCGCCTACTGCCGCATCGGCGAGCGCTCGAGCCACACGTGGTTCGTCCTTCGCCACCTGCTGGGATTCGCGAACGTGCGCAACTACGACGGCTCCTGGACAGAGTGGGGCAGCGCCGTCCGCGTGCCCATCGCGACGGGCGCCGAGCCGGGGACGGTGCCCACGACGTAGTCTGGGGCGGATGAGCGACGCGCCCCTCCCCGCCCCCCTCGCCGCGATCCGCGACGACTTCCTCGCGCTCGACGAGCCCGAGCGCCTTCAGCTCCTGCTCGAGTTCGCGAACGAGCTGCCGGCGTTCCCCGAGCGGCTCGAGGATCATCCGGAGCTCGCCGAGCGCGTCGCGGAGTGCCAGTCCCCCGTGTTCATCGTCCTCGAGGTGGACGACGGCCGCGTCGTGATGCACGCGACCGCCCCTGCGGAGGCGCCCACGACGCGCGGATTCGCGAGCATCCTCGCGCAGGGACTGACGGGGCTCGCCGTCGACGAGGCGCTCGGCGTGCCGGACGACTTCCCGCAGACGCTCGGGCTCACGCGCATCGTCTCGCCGTTGCGGATCTCGGGGATGACCGGCATGCTCCTGCGCGCGAAGCGCCAGATCCGCGCGCGGTCCGTCTGAGGGTCAGCCGCGCGCCGACAGCCCGTTGCCGCGCAGCCAGTCGCGGATGGCGCCGTTCCAGCGGCTCTCGTCGAAGTTCCACAGCTTCGTGTGGCGCGCGGTGTGGAACGTCTCCATCGTCACGAGATCGGGGCGCGCGTCCGCGAGACGGTGCGACGCATCGGACGGCACGAAGCCGTCGTCGTCGCTGTGCAGGAGCAGCACGGGGTGCGCGAGCTCGTCGGCCCGAGCCACGATGTCGAGGTCGTCGAGCGAGATCGGATCGCCGTGCCGGATCATGCGCGACGACCACTCCTGGCCCAGCGCGCCCATCGCGAGACGCGAGAACGGCGACGGCACGCGCATCTCCCGTGCGTGGAAGCCGAGGACCAGCCGCCAGTCGACGACAGGCGACTCGAGCATGACGCCCGCGATGGCCTCGTGGTGCGCCGAGTTGAGGGCGACCTGGAGTGCGATGGCCCCGCCCATCGACCACCCCATGAGCACGATGCGCCGCGCGCCGCGGCGCAGGGCCCACGCGATGGCGGCGTCGACGTCGCGCCACTCGGTGGCCCCCAGTCCGTAGCGGCCCGACTTGCTCCGCGGCGCCTCGCCGTCGTTGCGGTACGAGACGCACACGACGGGCAGGCCCTCCGCGTGCAGCACGGGCACCGCGCGCAGCACCTCCGCGCGCGTCGTCCCCCGGCCGTGCACGGCGACGACCCAGGTGTCCGCCGACTCGTCGTCGGCCGGGAAGAACCACGCGGGGCACGGACCGACGGGCGCGCCGATGAACTCCGTCGTGAAGGGCAGATGCAGCTCCTCCGCGCGCTCGTAGTACCAGCCGCTGAACGCCGCGTACGGGCCGATCTGCGTGCTCGAGTCCACCTCGGTGAGCAGCTTGCGACGCACGCGCCGGCCGTCCTCCGCGAGCACGGCGCCGAGCTTGAGGTAGTGCTCGCTGCCGCCCGTGAACAGGCCGTAGCGCCCGGGCAGCACCGTGTCGGGCGTGCGGGAGAGCGTGATGGTCTGCGCGCCCGTGTCGAAGCCGTGAACGGCCACATCGGCGACCCGCGGGCCCGGTGTGACGGCCTGACGGGCGATCCTCAGGGAGACGTAGGCGACGGCGCCCGCGGCGCCCGCGAGCATCGCGGCGAGCACCGTGAGCGCGGTGCGGACGGCGGCGGAGAACGGGGATGCGGCGCGCCTGGGGGTGTTCATGGCCCCCTCACTCTAATCTGACGACGTGAATTCAGACCGTCCCGGTGCGCAGGCGTTCGCCGCCGCCGCGGACGCCGTGCGCGCGGCGGTCTTCCGCTCCGATCTCGTCGTCGCATCGGTGCCCGCACCGCAGGGACTGGCGCCCCACGCTCTCGCCCTGTCCGCCGACGTCCGTCCGGGCGACCACGGCGACTCGCCCTACGGGACGGGACGGCTCATCCTCCTGCACGACCCCTCCGAACCCGACGCCTGGGCGGGGGCGTGGCGCATCGTCGCCTTCGCGCAGGCGCCCCTCGAACCCGAGATCGGCACGGATCCGCTCCTCGCGGACGTCACATGGTCGTGGCTCGTCGACGCGCTCGACTCGCGCGAGGCGCCCTATCACTCGGCCTCGGGCACCGCCACGAAGATCCTGTCGAAGGGGTTCGGCGGGCTCGCGGCAGAGGGCGACGGCGCGCAGATCGAGCTGCGCGCCTCGTGGACGCCGCAGGGAGGGTTCCGCACGCACATCGAAGCCTGGGCGGAGCTCGTCTGCATGCTCGCAGGGCTCCCGCCGGGGTCCGAGGACATCGCCGTGTTCGGCGCCAGGAGACCGACGTGACCGACTTCGCCGTCATCGAGACCGCCGACGCGTTCGCCGAGGCGGTCGACCGCCTCGCCGCGGGCGAGGGGCCCGTCGCGGTCGACGTCGAGCGCGCATCCGGCTTCCGGTACTCGCAGCGCGCGTACCTCGTGCAGCTGTTCCGGCGCGGGGGCGGCGTCGTGCTCGTCGACCCCATCGCCGTGCCCGACGTCACCGTCGTGCAGCGCGCGCTCGGCGACGAGGAGTGGGTGTTCCACGCCGCGAGCCAGGACCTTCCGTCGCTGCGCGAGCTCGGGCTCGAGCCGACGTCGATCTTCGACACGGAGCTGGCCTCGCGCCTGCTCGGGAGGGAGCGCGTCGGCCTCGGCGCCGTCGTCGAGGCGACGCTCGGGATCGAGCTCGCGAAGGCCCATTCCGCGGCGGACTGGTCGCAGCGGCCGCTGCCGCAGGACTGGCTGGAGTACGCCGCTCTCGACGTCCTCCACCTCGTCGACGTGCGGGACCGGCTCGCCGCCGACCTCGTCGCGGCGGGCAAGGACGGGTTCGCCCGGGAGGAGTTCGCCGCGACGCTCGCGCGCGAGCCGAAGCCGCCGCGCACAGACCCGTGGCGACGGCTCAGCGGGCTCCACAAGGTGCGCGGACGCGTCAACCTCGCCGTCGCGCGCGAGCTGTGGCTCGCACGCGAGGAGTACGCCAGGGCGGAGGACGTCTCCCCCGGCCGCCTCGTGCCCGACCGCGCGCTTCTCGCCGCAGTGCTCGCGGCACCCCGCACCAAGCAGGCGCTCGCCGGGCTGAAGGAGTTCACGGGCCGCGCCAGCCGCACCCAGATCGACCGCTGGTGGGACGCGATCGTCGCCGGGCGCGAGTCGCAGGACCTCCCCGCCGAGCGCGTGCCGAGCGACGCGCTCCCTCCGCACCGTGCTTGGGCCGACCGCAACCCCGAGGCGGACGCTCGGCTGCGGCAGGCGCGACCCGACGTCGAGGCGCGCGCCGCCGAGCTCTCGATGCCGACGGAGAACCTGCTCACCCCCGAATCCCTGCGCCGCGTCGCGTGGCAGCCGCCCGTCGAGCCGACCGTCGACGCGGTCGCGGACGCGCTGCGCGCTCAGGGCGCCAGGGAGTGGCAGATCGCGCAGACGGCGCCGCTCATCGCCGCCGCCTTTGTGCGGGCCGCGCAAACCCCGCCCGAGGACGGCGCGGAGGCTTCGTAGGTTCGTCCCAACCGATGCCGTCCCGCCGCCGACAGCCCGCCTAGGCTGATCGCAACGGATACAGGGAGGCAGAGTGGCCGAGCTCTCGGAAGTCTTCTTCGTCGACGGCGTGCGGACCCCGTTCGGGCGCGCCGGCGAGAAGGGCATGTACTGGAACACCCGGGCCGACGACCTCATCGTCAAGGCGATGATCGGGCTCATGGAGCGCAACGGCGGGATCCCCGGCGATCGCATCGACGACGTCGCCATCGCCGCGACATCGCAGACAGGAGACCAGGGGCTCACCCTGGGGCGCAGCACGGCGATCCTCGCGGGGCTCCCGCAGACGGTGCCCGGCCTCGCCGTCGAGCGCATGTGCGCGGGCGCCATGACGGCGGTGACGACCATGGGCGCCTCGATCGGCTTCGGCATGTACGACGTCGCCATCGCAGGAGGCGTCGAGCACATGGGGCGGCACCCGATCGGCGCCAACGCCGATCCCAACCCGCGCTTCGTCGCGGAGAAGCTCGTCGACCCCGGCGCCCTCAACATGGGCGTCACGGCCGAGCGCATCCACGACCGATTCCCCGCCATCACGAAGGACCGCGCGGATCGTTACGGCATGCGCAGCCAGCAGAAGGTGCAGGCCGCGTACGAGGCCGGCCGCATCCAGCCCGACCTCGTCCCCGTCGCCGTGGCCGATGCGGATGGCGCCTTCCGCCTCGCCGCGGAGGACGAGGGGCGCCGCCCCGAGACGACGCTCGAGGGGCTCGCGGGCCTCAAGACGCCGTTCCGCCCGCACGGGCGCGTGACGGCAGGAACGTCCTCGCCCCTCACCGACGGGGCCACCGTGAGCCTGCTCGCGGGATCGGCGGCCGTGAAGGAGCTGGGGCTCGCGCCCAAGATGCGGATGGTCTCGTTCGCGTTCTCCGGCGTGCAGCCCGAGATCATGGGGATCGGCCCCATCCCCTCGACCGAGAAGGCGCTCGCCAAGGCGGGACTGACGATCGACGACATCGGTCTCTTCGAGCTCAACGAGGCCTTCGCCGTGCAGGTGCTGTCGTTCCTCGACCACTTCGGCATCGACGACGACGACCCGCGCGTGAACGCGTGGGGCGGCGCGATCGCGCTCGGCCATCCGCTCGCGGCATCCGGCGTACGGCTCATGATCCAGCTCGCCGCGCAGTTCGCCGAGCACCCCGAGGTGCGCTACGGCCTCACGGCGATGTGCGTCGGGCTCGGGCAGGGCGGCAGCGTCGTCTGGGAGAACCCGCACTACACCGGCAAGCGGAAGCGGAAGTGAGCGAGATGACCGACTACGACGCCATCGACTTCTCGGACCTCGAGGCGCTCGGCGCCGATGAGGTCGTGACCCGCTCCCTCGTGCGCGACGTGGTGCTCGCGAGCGGACGCACCCTCGCCCTCATCACGCTGCACAACGGGCGCGACCACACGCGGCCGAACACGATCGGCCCGAAGACGCTCTCGGAGCTGTCCGGCGTGCTCGACGCGCTTCAGAGCCGCGCCACGGCGGGCGAGATCGACGCCGTGGGCATCACGGGCAAGCCGTACATCTTCGCCGCGGGCGCCGACCTCTCGCAGATCGGCGCCCTCACCAGGCGCGCGGACGCGCTGCGGATCGCGCAGCGCGGCCACCAGGTCCTCGGGCGCCTGTCCGAGCTCGGCGTGCCCACGTTCTCCTTCGTGAACGGCCTCGCCCTCGGAGGCGGCACGGAGATCGCGCTGAACTCGACCTACCGCACGGTGGACTCCTCCGCCGCGGCGATCGCGCTCCCCGAGGTCTTCCTCGGGCTCGTCCCCGGCTGGGGCGGCGCCTACCTGCTGCCCAACCTCATCGGCATCGAGAACGCGCTCGAGGTCGTCATCTCGAACCCGCTCAAGCAGAACCGCACGCTGAAGCCGCGCCAGGCGTTCGAGCTCGGCATGTTCGACGCGATCTTCCCGCCGGCTTCCTATCTCGAGGACTCCCTGCGGTGGGCCGACGGCGTGCTGACGGGATCCGTCCGCGTCGAGCGCAGGAACGCCCCCGGACGCATCGAGCGCCTCACGAAGTGGCCGATCGCGATCAAGGTCGCGCGAGGCATGCTCGAGAGCCGCATCGGCACGGTGCCCAAGGCGCCGTACCGCGCGCTCGAGCTGCTCGAGAAGGCGCGCTCCGGTACGAGGGAGGAGGCCTTCGCCCGCGAGGACGAGGCGCTCGCCGACCTCATCGCGGGCGATCAGTTCGCGGCGTCGATGTATGCGTTCGACCTCGTCCAGAAGCGCGCCAAGCGCCCCGTCGGCGCCCCGGACCGGAAGCTCGCGCGCCCCGTCTCGAAGGTCGGCGTCATCGGCGCGGGGCTCATGGCCAGCCAGTTCGCGCTGCTGTTCCTGCGCCGCCTCCAGGTGCCCGTCGTCCTCACCGACGTCGACCAGGCGCGCGTCGACAAGGGGCTCGCGTACATCCGCGACGAGATCGCCGCGCTCGAGCAGAAGGCGCGCATCGACGCCGACGAGGCCAACCGGCTGCGCGCGCTCGTGCGGGGAACGGTCGACAAGACCGAGTTCGCCGACTGCGACTTCGTCATCGAGGCGGTCTTCGAGGAGACCGCCGTGAAGCAGCAGGTGTTCGCCGAGATCGAGGGCATCGTCTCTCCCGAGGCGATCCTCGCGACGAACACGTCCTCGCTGTCGGTCGAGGAGATCGGCTCGGTCCTCGCACACCCCGAACGCCTCGTCGGGTTCCACTTCTTCAACCCCGTGGCCGTCATGCCGCTCGTCGAGATCGTCCGCACGCCGCAGGCGAGCGAGGAGGCGGTGGCGACGGCGTACGTCGTGGCGAAGAACCTGCGCAAGAACGCGATCGGCTCGGCCGACGCGCCCGGCTTCATCGTGAACCGGCTGCTCGCGAAGGTGATGGGCGAGGCGGCCCGGGCGCTCGACGCTGGCACGCCGCTGGCGACCGTGGAGCGCGCCTTCGGCCCGCTCGGTCTGCCCATGACGCCGTTCCAGCTCATCGACCTCGTCGGCTGGAAGGTCGCGGCGCACGTGCAGGACACCATGGTGTCGCACTTCCCCGAACGCTTCCACGCCTCGGCCAACCTGCATGCGCTCGCCGACGTGCCGCAGGCCGTCGAGAAGGACAAGGGCGGCCGCGTGACGGGGTGGACGAAGGAGGCCCAGCGCGTGCTCTCCGTCGGCTCGTCGCCCGCGACAGAGGACGAGATCCTGCGCCGTGTCGAGGACGAGCTGGCGCGCGAGATCCGGCTCATGCTCGACGAGGGCGTCGTGCCCGAGGTCGAGGACATCGACCTCGCGCTGATCCTCGGGGCCGGATGGCCGTTCATCGACGGCGGCGCCTCGGTCTACCTCGACAGGGTCGGCGCGTCCGAGCGCGTCTCCGGCCGCACCTTCCACGATCCCGTCATCCGCGGCGTCGACGGCTGACGCATCGGGACGACGGAGGGGCGGGGCCGTTGGCCCCGCCCCTCCGTCGTCCTCAGACTCCGGCGATGCGCTCGATCTGGCCGGTCGTCGGCGGAGCCGTCGCGCCCTCGGGCCGCGCCACGGGGATGCGGGTTCCGAGCACCTGCGACACGACGTCGTGCGCGATCTTCGCGGGCGTCAGCCCGGCGTCCTCCAGCACCTGCTCGCGCGATGCGTGGTCGATGAAGGCATCGGGGAGACCGAGCTCGTCGACCGCCGTGTCGACGCCCGCCTCGCGGAGGACCTGGCGCACGCGCGTGCCGATCCCCCCCACGCGGATGCCGTCCTCGAGCGTGATGACGAGCCGGTGCCGGGCGGCGAGGGCGACGATCGACTCCGCGACCGGCACCACCCAGCGCGGATCGACGACGGTCGCTCCGATCCCCTGCGCCTGCAGCCGCCGGGCGACGTCCAGCCCCGTCGTGGCGAAGGGGCCGATGGCGACGATGAGCACGTCCTCGTCCTCGGCGCGGAAGAGCACGTCCACCCCGTCGGACAGCCGCTCGACGGCGGGGATATCCTCGCCCACGCTGCCCTTCGGGAACCGGATGACGGTCGGGGCGTCGGCGACGTCGACGGCTTCGCGGAGCACCTCGCGGAGCCGCTCCGCGTCGCGCGGAGCGGCGATCCGCACGTGCGGCACGATGTGCAGGAGAGCCAGATCCCACATTCCGTGGTGGCTCGGTCCGTCGGGGCCCGTGACGCCCGCGCGGTCGAGCACGAAGGTGACGCCGGCCTTGTGGAGGGCGACGTCCATGAGGACCTGGTCGAACGCGCGGTTGACGAACGTCGAGTACAGGGCGACGACGGGATGGAGTCCGCCGTAGGCCAGTCCGGCCGCCGAGGCCACGGCGTGCTGCTCCGCAATGCCGACGTCGTACACGCGGTCGGGGAAGCGCTCCGCGAACGGCGCGAGGCCGGTGGGACGGAGCATGGCGGCCGTGATGGCGATCACGTCGTCGCGCTTCTCCCCCACCCGGACGAGCTCGTCGGCGAACACCTCGGTCCACCCTCGGCCGCCCGAGCCGCCCATCGGCTGTCCCGTGACCGGGTCGATGCGGCCGACGGCATGGAACTGGTCGGCCTCGTCGTCGAGGGCGGGCTGGTAGCCGCGGCCCTTCTCTGTGATCGCATGGACGATGACGGGCGCGCCGAACGCCTTCGCGAGACGCAGCGTCTCGAGCAGGGCCGGCAGATCGTGGCCGTCGACCGGGCCGAGGTACTTGATGTCGAGCTGCGAGTAGAGCTCGCTGTTGTTGGTGAGGCGGGAGAGGAAGCCGTGGGTCCCGCCTCGGAGCCCGCGGTAGAGCGCACGCCCGACGGCGCCGAAGCGGCCAGCGAGACGGCCGGACTTCTCGCCCAGATCACGGTAGACCTCACCCGTGCGGACGCGGTTGAGGTACCGCGCCATCCCGCCGATCGTCGGCGCATAGGAGCGGCCGTTGTCGTTGACGACGATGACGAGGTTCCGCTCGTTGTCGTCGGTGATGTTGTTGAGCGCCTCCCAGGTCATTCCTCCCGTCAACGCGCCGTCGCCCACGACGGCGACGACGTGACGGTCTGACCGGCCGGTGCGCTGGAAGGCGCGGGAGATGCCGTCCGCCCAGCTCAACGAGCTCGACGCATGCGACGACTCCACGACGTCGTGCTCGCTCTCGGAGCGCTGCGGGTAGCCCGCAAGGCCGCCGCGCGACCGCAGCTGGGCGAAGTCCTGCCGCCCCGTGAGCAGCTTGTGCACGTACGACTGATGCCCCGTGTCCCAGATGATCGGGTCGTGCGGGGAGTCGAACACCCGGTGCAGGGCGATCGTGAGCTCCACGACCCCGAGGTTCGGCCCGAGATGGCCTCCTGTGCGCGCCACGTTCTCGACGAGGAACTCGCGCACCTCGCCGGCGAGCTGCGCGAGCTCGTCCTCGGAGAGCGCATCGAGGTCGCGTGGCCCGCGGATCCGGTCGAGCAGAGTCATGATGCGAGCCTACGCCGACAGCCTGGAGGGAGCGTGCGACGCGACCGGGCTTGACTTCCCGGCGCGCAACGGCCCCGGCACCCGCAGAGCGGGGCACCGGGGCCGATGGGGACGTGCGTCAGACGAGGCTGCGCAGCACGTACTGCAGGATGCCGCCGTTGCGGTAGTAGTCCGCCTCACCGGGGGTGTCGATGCGCACGACGGCGTCGAACCGCACCGTCTCCTTGCCGGGAGCGGAGTGCTCGCTCGGCGCGGCGGTCACGGTGACCGTCTTGGGCGTGACGCCCTCGTTGAGCTGCTCGAGGCCCTCGATCGAGACGATCTCGGTGCCGTCGAGGCCCAGCGACGCCCAGCTCTCGCCCGCGGGGAACTGCAGCGGGACGACGCCCATGCCGATGAGGTTCGAGCGGTGGATGCGCTCGAAGCTCTCGGTGATCACGGCCTTGACGCCCAGCAGGCTCGTGCCCTTGGCCGCCCAGTCGCGCGACGATCCGGAGCCGTACTCCTTGCCGCCGAAGATGACGAGCGGGGTGCCCTGCGCCTGGTAGTTCTGCGACGCATCGTAGATGAACGACTGCGGACCGTCGGGCTTCGTGAAGTCGCGCGTGTAACCGCCCTCGACCACGGCGCCGTCGTTGACGGCGCTCACGAGGAGGTTCTTCAGGCGGATGTTCGCGAACGTGCCGCGGATCATGACCTCGTGGTTGCCGCGTCGCGACCCGTACGAGTTGAAGTCCTTCTGTGCGACGCCGTGCTCCGTCAGGTACTGCGCGGCGGGCGTGCCCGCCTTGATGTTGCCTGCGGGGCTGATGTGGTCGGTCGTCACCGAGTCGCCCAGCGTCGCCATCACGCGCGCGCCCACGATGTCGGTGACGGGCGTGAGGTCCATCGTCATGCCCTCGAAGTACGGGGGCTTGCGCACGTACGTCGACTCGTCGTTCCACTCGAAGACGGGGCCGGTCGGCGTCGGCAGGTTGCGCCAGCGCTCGTCGCCGTCGAACACGGTCGCGTACTGCTTGATGAACTGCTCCCGCGAGATCGACGAGTCGATGATCTCCTGGACCTCGTCCGGCGAGGGCCAGATGTCCTGCAGGAACACGTCGTTGCCGTCCGCATCGGTGCCGAGCGCGTCCGCCTCGAAGTCGAAGTTCATCGACCCGGCGAGCGAGTACGCCACGACGAGCGGAGGCGACGCGAGGTAGTTCATCTTCACGTCGGGGCTGATGCGGCCCTCGAAGTTGCGGTTGCCGGAGAGCACGGCCGTCACGGCGAGGTCGTTCTCGTTGATGGCCGCGGAGACCTCCTCGATGAGGGGGCCCGAGTTGCCGATGCAGATCGTGCAGCCGTAGCCGACCGTGTAGAAGCCCAGCGACTCGAGGTCCTTGTCGAGACCCGACTTCTCGTAGTAGTCGGTCACGACCTTCGACCCGGGGCCGAGCGTCGTCTTGACCCAGGGCTTGCGCGTCAGGCCCTTCTGCGCGGCCTTGCGCGCGAGGAGCCCCGCGGCGATCATCACGGAGGGGTTCGACGTGTTCGTGCACGACGTGATCGCGGCGAGCGTGACGGCGCCGTTGTCGAGGAGGTACTCCGCGCCATCCGGCGTGGTCACCTTGACGGGGTTGGACGCGGCGTGCGGCGCACCGGAGACCAGCACCGACGGCGAGTGGTGCAGATCGTGCGCCTCGACGTGCTCGTGCTCGACGCCGGGGGCGACGCCCGGGTCGGAGGCGGGGAACGTCCCGTCCACCTCGACCGGCTCCTGAGCGGGCTCCGCGTAGTTCAGGATGTCCTTGCCGAACTGCTCCTTCGCGTCCGACAGCAGGATGCGGTCCTGCGGGCGCTTCGGGCCGGCGATGGAGGGGACGACCGTGGAGAGGTCGAGCTCCATGTACTCGCTGAAGACGAGCTCCCGCGACGGGTCGTGCCAGAGGTGCTGCTCCTTGGCGTACGCCTCCACGAGCGCGACCGTCTGCTCGTCGCGGCCGGTCAGCCGCAGGTAGTCGAGCGTGACGTCGTCGACGGGGAACATGGCGGCCGTCGAGCCGAACTCGGGGCTCATGTTGCCGATCGTGGCGCGGTTCGCGAGCGGCACGGAGGCGACGCCCTCGCCGTAGAACTCGACGAACTTGCCGACCACGCCGTGCTGGCGGAGCATGTCGGTGATCGTGAGGACGACGTCGGTCGCCGTCACGCCCGCCGGGATCGATCCGGTGAGCTTGAACCCGACCACACGCGGGATGAGCATCGAGACGGGCTGGCCGAGCATGGCGGCCTCCGCCTCGATGCCGCCGACGCCCCATCCGAGCACGCCGAGGCCGTTCACCATGGTGGTGTGCGAGTCGGTGCCGACGCACGTGTCGGGGTAGGCGCGCAGCACGCCGCCGACCTCGCGGTCGTACACGACCTTCGCGAGGTGCTCGATGTTCACCTGGTGGACGATTCCGGTGCCCGGGGGGACGACCTTGAAGTCGGAGAAGGCGGTCTGGCCCCAGCGGAGGAACTGGTAGCGCTCGCCGTTGCGCTCGTACTCGATCTCGACGTTGCGCTCGAGCGCGTTCTCGCTGCCGAACAGGTCGGCGATGACCGAGTGGTCGATGACCATCTCGGCGGGCGAGAGCGGGTTGATGCGGTTCGCGTCGCCGCCGAGCGCCGTGACGGCCTCGCGCATGGTGGCGAGGTCGACGATGCACGGCACGCCCGTGAAGTCCTGCATGACGACGCGAGCCGGCGTGAACTGGATCTCGGTGTCGGGCTCCGCCGCGGCATCCCAGGAGCCGAGCGCCTCGATCTGCGCCTTCGTGATGTTCGCGCCGTCCTCCGTCCTGAGGAGGTTCTCGAGCAGCACCTTGAGGCTGTACGGGAGCTTCTCGTAGCCGGCGACGGCGTCGATGCGGTAGATCTCGTAGTCGGTGCTGCCGACCGTCAGGGTGCTCTTCGCACCGAAGCTGTTCACCGTTGACACGGGCTGTCTCCTCCTGGTCGACCGCGCACTTACGCCCCCATCTTGCTCGCCGCCCGCAGCGGAAGGCTAGGAAGGCGGACCTAACCCGACGACCACGGCGGGCGAGGCGCGACTGCTGCGCGATTTATCTCGATGTCAAGATAAATCTAGCACGCGTGGATGCTCACGCACGGCCCAGGCGAGCGCGTGTCAGGCTGCGGGGCGCGGGTAGAGCGCGCGCACGGCGAGCCACGTCACCGCGACGAGCGGTGCGAACAGCGGGAGGCCCATGACGAGCTTGAGGGTGCCGAGCGCCGTGACGTCGCCCGCGAAGTACAGCGGCAGCTGCACGGCGAGACGCGCGTAGAACAGCGCGGCCCACGCGAGCCCGAGCCACAGGAAGACGCGGCGCTTCCGGCGATCCCTGCGCCACGCCGTCCCCTCCCCCATGAGGAAGCCGACCGCGAGGCCGATGAGCGACCACCCGATGAGGGCGGAGACCAGGAGGGCCGTTCCGTAGACGGCGTTCGTCAGGAAGCCGGGGACGAAGTTGTCCTCTCCGCGCCCGGTCCAGAGCGCGAGCGCGGCCGCGGCCGCCGCCGCGATGAGGCCCCCGAGGGCGGCGGAGGGCGGCGACTTCTGGATGAGGCGGACGAGCGTGAACAGCGCGGCCACCCCGACGGAGACGCCCAGCGCGAGGACCAGCGCGTCGGGGAAGAGAGTGAAGAGCACGACGAAGGCGAGGCTCGGGAGCACGGACTCGAGCACGCCCCGCCATCCGCCCATGGCCTTCCACACCACCTGGCCCGTGCCCGCCTGCGCAGACGGGTCCAGGCCCATGCGGCGGGCGGCTCCGCCGAGTGCGGCGCCCAGCGCGTCGGAGGCGCTCGGCGGTTCGAGGGGCGTGTCCTCTTCTCGATCGCCCGCTGCGCTCACGCCGCTCCCGGGGTCTGCGGCATCTTCAGGGGGATGAGGTCGCGGGGCGGCATGGGGGCGCCGCCGCGCACGACGACGATCGAGCGGAAGAGGTCCTCCAC
Source organism: Microbacterium gilvum (assembly GCF_039543865.1). NCBI lineage: Bacteria > Bacillati > Actinomycetota > Actinomycetes > Micrococcales > Microbacteriaceae > Microbacterium > Microbacterium gilvum. The sequence goes on from NZ_BAABKO010000001.1 coordinate 683,535, forward strand.
GCGCTCCGCGGCCTCGGGATCGCTCGTCGCGCGCCCGCCGACGACGCCGCGCAGGAACCAGCGCGGCCCGTCGACGCCGATGAAGCGGGCGAGCCGCTTCTCGGAGGCGCCGCCGGCGAGGACGGGCACCTCGGCGAGGAGCTCGGGGCCGAGGGGGCCTTCGCGCTCCTCCACGCGCCCGCCCTGCTGGCGCACCTGCTCGCGGATCTGGTCGCGCGTCTCATCCCAGAGTCCCGCCGACCGGGGAGCGGCGAAGGGCTGCACCTGGAGCGTGGAGTCGGCGTAGTCGAGCCCGACCGCGACGATGCGCTTGGACTGCTCCTCCACTTCGAGCCGGAGGTTCAGCCCCTCCCGCGGCAGGATCTTGATGCCGCCGAGATCGATGTACGGGCGCACGGGGTTGGCCTCGGACTCGTCGAACGGCCCGTCCGCGGCGCGGTCGCGCGCGGTCGGCCCCGTCGTCTCCGCGACCTCGATCTCGTCGGCGCCCTGCCCGCTGTCGTCGCTCATGCGTCTCCTCGTGTCTGCTTGCCCGTCGAGCCGAAGCCGCCGTCACCGCGCACGGATCCGGGCAGCTCGTCGACGGGGATGAAGTTCGCGCGCGGAACGGGCATGAGGATCAGCTGCGCGATCCGCTCGCCCTTCGCGACGCGGTACGTCTCGCGCGCGTCGGTATTGAGGAGGGCGACCTTGATCTCGCCCCGGTAGCCCGCGTCGATCGTCCCCGGCGCGTTCACGATCGTTATGCCGTGCTTCGCGGCGAGCCCGCTGCGGGGCACGACGAAGGCCGCATATCCGTCGGGCAGCGCGACGCGCACGCCGGTACCCACCAGGGCGCGCTCCCCCGGTGCGAGCGCGACGTCCTCGACCGAGACGAGGTCGGCTCCTGCGTCGCCGGGGTGCGAGTAGACGGGCACCGCGGGTGCGACAATGGGGACGTCCACGATATCGGTCACGCAACGAGGGTAATGCAGAACACCGTGCCGTCCCCCCACAGCACCTCCTCCGCGGGTGCCGCCGCTCCGTACCGAGAGCGCCTGTCGCCGTCGCTGTGGGCGCTCGCGTCCGCCGCCGTCACGGGCCCCATGATCGCTCTCGTCTTCATCCGCATCGAGCCTGCGCTGGCGCTGGCGCTGGGAGCGGCGGGCGCCGTCGCGATCATCGCACTGCTGCTCGCCGGCTCCCCCGTCGTGGAGGTGCGGGAGGGCCGCCTGCGCGCAGGGCGCGCGCACATCGAGGCCCGCTACCTCGGCGAGCCCGTGCCGCTCGTCGGGGAGGAGGCCCGCGCGGCCCGCGGGACGGGTCTCGACCCGCGCGGCTGGTACCTCGTGCGCGGCGGCATCGACGGCGTGGTCGTCATCCCGAACACCGACGAGGACGACCCCGTCACGTCGTGGACGGTGTCCACGCGCACGCCCGACCGCCTCGCGGCGGCCGTGCGGCGTGCGCGCGGGAAGACCCGCTGACGCGGGCCGGTCGCGTCAGGCCGCGCAGTCGCGGCAGATCGGACCGTCTGCGCCGTCGTGGTCGAGCTGCGAGCGGTGCTTCACGAGGAAGCAGCTCATGCACGTGAACTCGTCGTCCTGCGGCGGCAGCACGACGACGTCGAGCTCGACGTTGGAGAGGTCGGCGCCCGGCAGGTCGAAGCTCGACGGGTTGTCGGCGTCCTCCGAGTCGATCGACCCCGCGTTGTCGGGGCGGCGCGCCTTCAGCGCCTCGATCGACTCGTTGTTGTCGTCTTCGCTCTTGCGCGGGGCGTCGTAGTCGGTTGCCATCTAGGGCGTCACTTCTTTCGTCATCGGGTGTTGCTCATCCCCGCCGCGTGGCGGGGCGGCGCTATCTTGCACGACGCGTCGCGCTTTCGCAAATGCGTTCTGCCCGACGCGCCGCCTCCGGCGCCTGCACGCATCGGAACCCGCGGCGCGCCCGCGGTATTCCCGGCCTGGACGCCCTGCCCGTGACACCATGACGGGACACCGATGGCCATCGTGTGAGGAGCAGGCGCATGGAACAGCTCACGATCGTGGGAACCGAGGACGGGAAGCTCGTCCTGGCGAACGACTCGGGCGTGCGGTTCGTGCTGCCCGCAGACGACCTGCTGCGCACCCAGCTGCGGCGGATCGACAGGGCCGCCCACAGCGACGAGCCGCGGCTCCCGGCCGTGAGTCCGCGGGAGATCCAGCAGCACATCCGCTCGGGCCTCTCCGCGGAGGAGGTTGCCGCCCTCCTCGGAGCGCGTCTCGAGGACGTGCGGCGGTTCGAGGGCCCGGTCGTCGCCGAGCGCGAGCACATCGTCGGACGCGCTCTCGCGGTGCCCGTGCTCATGGCCGTCGACCTCGGCGGCGAGCAGAACCCGACGTTCGGCGACGCCATCCGCGGCAAGCTGTCGGACATCTCCGCGACGGGTGAGCGATGGACGAGCTGGAAGGACGACACCGGCTGGGTCGTCAAGCTCGAGTTCACGGCATCCGACGTCGACCACGACGCGCGCTGGAGCTTCGATCCGCGCCGCGGCGCGCTCGCCCCGCTGAACGGCGACGCCACGCAGCTCTCGCGCCAGGGTCCGCTCCCGGAGGGTCTCATCCCCCGGCTGCGCGCGCTCGACGCGGTCGAGCCGCGCGAGGAGGAGCGTTTCGATTCCGGGGCCTTCGGACCACGTCGCCTCCCCGAAGCGGAGACCGCCACCGACGGCCTGACACGGGCCATCCCGTCGGTGCGCGACGCCGCGACGAAGCGCGCTCCGAGCGCCGACGCCCCGCACCCCGACACCGCCGACCTCCTCGAAGCCCTCCGCCGTCGACGGGGCCAGCGCGAGACCGCGCCCGTGCTCGAGACCGAGACCGACGCCCCGGACGAGCCCGAGAAGCCCGGCGCCGCCCCCGTCGCGATCTTCGACGCCCTCGAGCCGGGGTACGCGGGCGACCCGGAGCCGGAACCCGCCGCGGAGACGGCCGCCCGCCCGGAGCAGGACGCGCCCCGCCGTCGCGGGCGCGCGTCGATGCCGTCGTGGGACGAGATCGTCTTCGGCGCCCGCGCCGACGACTGACCCTCCTCAGCGCCTGATCCTCCTCAGCGCCGTGCGACGGCGCCGAGGAGGATGAGCGGGACGCTCGTCTCCTCCGGAGTGACGGAGCCGTGCTGGCCGACCATCGCCTGCGAGCGCTTGTCGGCGAGGCGATCGTCGTAGAACGCCCACGTGCCGCGCGCCGCAACGAGGACGTCGCCGATCCGCGGCGCCACGGCGGCGTCCACCTCGCCGAACAGACCGGAGGCGACGGCGGCGTCGCGCGTCGCGACGACCCCGCTGCGCTCTGAGAGCCGCGTCCAGGTCGCCGCCACGGTCTCCGCCTGCGCCCCGTCGTCGAGGTAGAGGTGGAGCAGCCGCGGCTCGCCGCCGATGAGCGCGACGCCGTCGAGACGCGGGTCGCCGTGGTCGAGCAGGTCGTGGCGGCGCCGGGGGACGTCGACCATGCCGTGGTCCGCCGTGACGATGACGCCGACGCCGGCGGGCACGGGCGCCGCGAACGCCGCATCGACGTCCTCCAGCGCGGCGAGCCACTGCGGCGAGTCGACGCCGTGCCGGTGTCCCGCCTTGTCGACCTCGGGGAGGTAGCAGTAGACGAACGCCCCGGGATGGGCGGCGGCGAGCGCGTACGCCGTCGCGACGCGGGCGCGCACGCCGTCCTCCGCGACGTACTCCGCGCCGCGGAGCACCGCGCGGCTGAAGCCCGTGCCGGCGTACTCGCCGAGGCCGACAGCGAACGCGCGCCGGCCGTCCGCCAGCGCTTGCTCGAACACGGTCGGCTCCCGCTGCCACGTCGAGGGATCGAGGCCGTCGCGCTCGTAGCCGTTCAGCTGGTTCGCGAGGGTTCCGCGCTCGGGATCGCGCACACGGTAGCCCGCCAGACCATGGCGGCCGGGGTCCGCGCCCGTGAGGATGCTCGTGAGCGCGGCAGCCGTCGTGGACGGGAAGACGCTCCGCGCGGTGTCGCGACGGGCCATCGCGCCCGCGAGACGGCGCGCATGTCCTGCATGGGCCCGCAGCTGGATGGCGCCGAGCCCGTCGACGACGACGAGGACGAGGGACGTCGCAGGGGCGAGCCACGTGCCGCGGCCGTCGAGCGCGCGCAGCGACTCGGGCGCGAGCTCGGTGAGGCTCCGGGCGTTCGCCGGGCCCCCGGGTACGATGAGGGACATCCGGGCAAGTCTCCCATAGCGGCGTCCACGCCGCCCTGCGCGCGCCACCCGGCCGCGGGCGGGCAGGACGGCGGACGAGCACCGGGCATCACGCGAGGAAGAGGGCCGAATGGCGCGCAGGCAGGCGTCCGACGCTGCACCCGTCGACGAGCGCATCGAGGACATCGACCTCGAGTCGGAGATGCAGGGGTCGTACCTCGAGTACGCCTACTCGGTCATCTACTCCCGAGCGCTCCCCGACGCGCGCGACGGCCTCAAGCCCGTGCAGCGGCGCATCCTGTTCCAGATGGCCGAGATGGGCCTGCGCCCCGAGCGCGGCCACGTCAAGAGCGCCCGCGTCGTGGGCGAGGTGATGGGGAAGCTCCACCCCCACGGCGACACCGCCATCTACGACGCGCTCGTCCGCCTCGCCCAGGACTTCGCCCTGCGCGTCCCGCTCGTCGACGGCCACGGCAACTTCGGCTCCCTCGACGACGGCCCGGCTGCGGCCCGCTACACGGAGGCGCGCCTCGCCGCCGCCGCGATGGCGATGACGGAGAACCTCGACGAGGACGTCGTCGACTTCGTGCCGAACTACGACGGCCAGTTCCAGCAGCCCGACGTGCTGCCCGCCGCGTACCCCAACCTCCTCGTCAACGGCACGACCGGCATCGCGGTCGGCATGGCGACGAACATGGCGCCGCACAACCTCACGGAGGTCGTCGCGGCCGCGAACTTCCTCATCGAGAACCCCGATGCCACGCTCGACCAGCTCATGGAGTTCGTACCCGGCCCCGACTTCCCCTCGGGCGGGATCGTCGTGGGGCTCGACGGCGTCCGCGACGCCTACGAGACGGGGCGCGGCGCGATCAAGGTGCGCGGCAAGGTGTCGATCGAGCAGATCGGCCCGCGGCGGACCGGGATCGTCGTCACCGAGCTGCCGTACATGGTGGGGCCGGAGCGCGTCATCGAGAAGCTCAAGGACGCCGTCCAGTCGAAGAAGCTGCAGGGCATCAGCGACGTCACCGATCTCACGGACCGCAACAACGGGCTGCGGATCGTCATCGGGGTCAAGACCGGCTTCGACCCGCAGGCCGTGCTGGAGCGCCTCTACCGCCTCACCCCGCTCGAGGACTCCTTCAACTTCAACAACGTCGCCCTCGTCGGCGGGCGTCCGCACACCCTGGGACTGCTCGAGCTCCTGCGGGTGTACGTCGGGCACCGCATCGAGGTCGTCACGCGCCGCAGCCGCTACCGCCTCGCGCGGCGGCAGGAGCGTCTGCACCTCGTGAGGGGCCTGCTGGTGGCCATCCTCGACATCGACGAGGTCATCCAGGTCATCCGCACCTCCGACGACTCCGAGCAGGCCCGCTCGCGACTGTGCCAGGTGTTCGACCTCGACGACGTGCAGGCGGAGTACATCCTCGAGCTGCGCCTGCGCCGCCTCACGAAGTTCTCGCGCATCGAGCTCGAGAAGGAGCGCGACGAGCTGCTCGCGGAGATCGCGCACCTCGAGGAGCTGCTGGGATCGGATGCCCTCCTGCGCCGCCAGGTGTCGTCCGAGCTGGACGCGGTCGTCGACAAGTACGGCACGCCGCGGCGCACGCTCCTCATGAACGCGAAGCCTGCGGCGACCCGCTCGCGCAGGACCGACGATGCGGATCTCCAGATCGCCGACGGCGCGACGCTCGTCGCGCTGTCGACGACGGGGCGCGCCGTGCGCGTGGAGGTTCCCGAGGGGCAGGCGCTCGCGGCCCCTGGTCGGCGCAGCAAGCACGATGCGATCCTCTCGACCGTCGCCACGACCATCCGTGGCGAGGCCGGCGCCCTCACGAACCGCGGCCGTCTCGTGCGGTTCCATCCCGTCGACATCCCCTCTGTGCCGGCGAACGCCGTGCAGCTGGGCGCGGGCGTGAAGCTGCACGACTACGTCGGTCTCACCGACCGCGCCGAGCGGATCGTCGCGCTCGTCCGCCTCGACGACGAGACGCCGGTCGCGCTCGGGACGGCGCAGGGCATCGTCAAGCGCATCGTCCCGGCCGCCCTGCCGGCGAAGGCGGAGATCGAGGTCATCGCCCTGAAGCCCGGCGACGAGGTCGTCGGCGCGGCGCCCGCGGGCGAGGAGGCGGAGCTCGTGTTCGTCACGACAGACGCCCAGCTGCTGCACTTCGCCGCGTCGTCGGTGCGCCCCCAGGGCGCGGCGGCCGGCGGGATGGCCGGGATCAAGCTCGGCGCGAACGCGTCTGCGCTGTTCTTCGGCGCCGTCTCGGGCGACGGCGACGTCGTCGTCACCGTGTCGGGCTCGGAGGCGATGCTGCCGGGCGCCGACACGGGTCGCGCGAAGATCTCGGACTTCTCCGAGTTCCCGGGCAAGGGCCGCGCGACGGGCGGCGTGCGCGCGCACGCCTTCCTCCGCGGCGAGGACCGGCTCACGCTCGCGTGGGTGGGGCCAGACCCGGCGCTCGCCGTCGATCAGAACGGCTCTGCGCGCAAGCTCCCCCAGACGCTCGCCAAGCGCGACGCGTCGGGTCAGCCGCTCGACGCCGTCATCTCGTCGATCGGCCGCACGATCGTCTGACATCGCACCTCGCGACCTGTCGACTCGGTCGCTGCGCGCCCTCGCTCGACGACCGACCGGCCCGGGGGCTCGGACCGTCAGGCGTCGATCGCCTCGCGGTCGAGGCGGTCGGCGGAGTCGATGATGAACTCGCGGCGCGGGGCGACCTCGTTGCCCATGAGCATCTCGAAGACGCGGCCGGCCGCCTCCGCGTCCTCCATCCGCACCCGTCGGAGCAGACGCCCGTCACGCTGCATCGTCGTCTCCGCGAGCTGGTCGGCGTCCATCTCGCCGAGGCCCTTGTACCGCTGGATGGGCTCCTGCCAGCGCTTGCCCTGCTTCTGCAGCTTCGCGAGCAGCCGCTGCAGCTCGACGTCGCTGTACGTGTAGATCGTCTCGTTCGGCTTGGAGCCGGGGTTGACGACGATGACCCGATGCAGCGGCGGGACGGCCGCGTACACGCGACCGTCCTCGATGAGCGGCCGCAGGTAGCGGTAGAACAGCGTCAGCAGCAGGGTGCGGATGTGCGCGCCGTCGACGTCCGCGTCGCTCATCATGATGACCTTGCCGTAGCGCGCGGCCTCGATGTCGAAGGTCCGGCCCGACCCCGCGCCGATCACCTGGATGATGGACGCGCACTCGGCGTTCGACAGCATGTCGCCGATCGAGGCCTTCTGCGTGTTGAGGATCTTGCCGCGGATGGGCAGCAGCGCCTGGAACTCGCTGTCGCGCGCCCGACGCGCGGTGCCGAGCGCGGAGTCGCCCTCCACGATGAACAGCTCCGACTGCGCCACGTCGCTCGAACGGCAGTCGATCAGCTTGGCCGGCAGGGAGGAGCTCTCCAGCGCGTTCTTCCGGCGCTGCGTCTCCTTGTGGGCACGCGCCGACACGCGCGCCTTCATCTCGGCGACGACCTTGTCGAGCAGCATCGAGGTCTGGTTCTTGTCGTCGCGCTTCGTCGACGTGAAGCGCTCGCGGAGCCCCTCGCGAACCACCTTCGCGACGATGGCGCGCACGGCGGGAGTGCCGAGGACCTCCTTGGTCTGCCCCTCGAACTGCGGCTCCGGGACCGTGACGGTGAGGACGGCGGTGAGGCCCGCCAGCACATCGTCCTTCTCGAGCTTGTCGTTCTGGCCCACCTTGAGGCGCCGGGCGTTCTTCTCCACCTCGGCGCGCAGCTGCTTGAGCAGCTCCTGCTCGAACCCCTGCTGGTGCGTGCCGCCCTTGGGCGTCGAGATGATGTTGACGAACGAGCGGATGGCCGTGTCGTAGCCGGTCCCCCATCGCAGGGCGATGTCGACCGTGCACTCGCGCTGGACCTCGGTCGAGCGCATCGAGCCGTCCGGCTGGAGCATCGGCACGGTCTCCTGGAACGTGCCGGAGCCCTGCAGCCGCCAGTCGTCCGTGACGGGAGCGTCCGTCGCCAGGAAGTCGACGAACTCGGAGATGCCGCCATCGAAGCGGTACGACGTCTCCACGGCGTCGTCGCCGCGCTCGTCGCGGACGACGATCTCGAGGCCCGGCACGAGGAACGCCGTCTGCCGCGCGCGCGTGACGAGCTCGTCGAGCTGGAATGCCGCATCCCTCGTGAAGATCTGACGGTCGGCCCAGTAGCGCACCCGCGTCCCGCTGACGCCCTTCCCGACCTTGCCGACGAGACGCAGCTCGCTGCGCTCCTCGAAAGGGCGGAACGGCGCATCCGGCGCCGGAGCCCCGGCATCGTCGAAGAGGCCGGGCTCGCCGCGGTGGAACGACATCGCCCACGTCTTCCCGTCCCGATCGACCTCGACGTCGAGACGCTCCGAGAGCGCGTTCACGACGGACGCGCCCACGCCGTGAAGACCACCGGACGCGGCATACGAGCCGCCGCCGAACTTCCCGCCCGCGTGCAGCTTCGTGTAGACGACCTCGACTCCCGAGAGTCCCGTGCGCGGCTCGATGTCGACGGGAACCCCGCGACCGCGGTCGTGCACCTCGACGGAGCCGTCGCCGTGCAGGATGACGTCGATGCGCGAGCCGTTGCCCGCGACCGCCTCGTCGACGGCGTTGTCGATGATCTCCCACAGGCAGTGCATGAGCCCGGGCGATCCGTTCGAGCCGATGTACATTCCGGGGCGCTTGCGGACGGCCTCGAGGCCCTCCAGGACCTGGAGGTGGTGGGCGGAGTACTCGGCGGTCACAGTCTTCGAGCATACTTTCGACGCGGCGCACCGCCTGCATGACACTCCCCGGCCGGGGGCCGACGTACGCGCTGAGCGAAACACGCCGGCGTTCGGGCATCTTTCCGAGGTGGGCGTGGTTTCATACTGTGAACTCGGATCAGGCAGTTCGAACAGGAGGCAGACCATGACCGCGACAACGACACCCGAAGCACCTGCCGCCTACCGCCTCACGGCCGCCGACCGCTGCGACAGCTGCGGAGCGCAGGCCTACATCGCCGCCGAGGTGAACGGCAGCCAGCTGCTCTACTGCGCCCACCACGGTCGCAAGTACGAGGAGAAGCTGCGCGCCGTCGCCACGTCGTGGATCGACGAGACGGCCCGTCTCGCCGAGGCCGGCTGAGACACCGTGCTTCCGAAGCGCCCGTCCGCGAGGACGGGCGCTTCGTCGTCGGGGGCCGCCTCAGTCCACGTGCACACGCGGGATGAGGGGAGACAGCCGCAGCAGAGGCTCCTCGCCGACCGTGCCCGCGGCCTCGCCGACGCTCGTCGGCGTCCACTCCCCCGTCGTGCCCGGCCCGAAGACGACGACCTTGTCGCCGACGGCGGCGCCGGGCCACGACGCGACGGTCGAGGTGGTCTCCGCGACGTCCAGAAGAGTGCGGGCGCCCGCGGGCGTCCCCACCTCGATCCGCCCGGCGAGGGTCGAGAACACGCCGTCGAGCCATCCGACGCCGATCTCCACGCCCTCCGCGCCGATGCCGACGACGTCGGCGACGAGCGAGGCGGCAGGCGCCACACCGGGGATGTCGTCGTCTCCGGCCGAGCGGACGCCGTAGCAGAAGGCGCCGATACGCACGAGGTCGCCGCGGAACGCCGGCCGGTGCCACGCCGCGGCGCTCGCGGCGAGGTGCCGCACGTCGGGCCGGAGACCCGCGTCGAGGGCGACGCGGCCCGCCTCCTCGAACACCGCACGTGAGAGGTCGTCCTCGGCGTCGCTCGCCTCCGAGATGTGGCTCCACAGGCCGACGACGCGGATGGCCCCGTCCCGCTCGAGCGCGGCCGCGCGCGCCGTGAAGGACGGCCATTCCTCCGGTCGCACGCCGTTGCGGTGAAGTCCCGTGTCGATCTTGAGGTGGACGGGGGCGGCCGCCCCGCGTCCGCTCGCGATGCGCGCCACACGCTCGAGGTAGCCGGCGTCGCCGACGCCGAGCTCCAGCCCCGCGTCGAGGGCGCCGGCGACCGCCTCCTCCGGCAGGGTCGCCCAGCAGAACACGCGCGCGCGCTCGCCGGCCGCCGCCTTCGCGCGCGCCGCCGACGGCACGTCGATGGCGCCGAACCACGACACTCGCTCGTCGAGAGCCGCGGCCACGACGGGCTCGACGCCGTGGCCGTATGCGTCGTCCTTCACGACGACGAGAAGCGCCGCGGGCGCCACACGCTCGGCCACCGCGCGCACGTTCGCCCGCAGACGCGCCAGGTCGATCCTCAACTCCGTCATTCCGCCACCTCCCGCGCCGTGCCGAGACCGACGCGCGCCGCAAGCTCGGCGGGACGCAGCCCCGTCGCCGACGCCCACTGCCCGAGCTCGTCGCGCACCACGCCATCGCCGAAGAACACCACCTCGTCGCCGGGGACGACATCCCCGTGCGATCCGACATCCACGACGCACACGTCCATCGCCACGCGTCCGACAATCCTCCGGCGGCGTCCTCGGATGTCGACGTAGACGCTGTTGCCGAGCGCGCGGACGACGCCCTGCGCGTACCCGCCGGGCACGAGGGCGACGCGCGTGTCCGTCGCGGCACGGTGGATGTAGCCGTACGACACGCCCTCGCCCTTGCGGAGCGGCTTGGTCGACAGCACGCGCGCGCGCAGCGACATCACGGGTGCGCCGCCCTCCAGGCCCAGGATGCGCGCCATCGGAACGGTCGGCGCCGCATCCGTCACGACGAAGCCGAGGTCCTCGGCGATCGCGCGGTCGACGGCGTCGACGACGACGGCGCCGACGCCCGCGTGCCGGAGGGCGCGACCCACCACGAGAAGTCCGTGGCCCCACGCGTCACGGCGCAGATCGCCGACGTCCGAGGCGCCGACGGATGCCGACTCGAGGTTCGCGACGAGGGCGGCGGGCGACACGCGCGTCCACGGCGCCGCGGTCCGGAGGCGGGGCGAAGTCACCCGATCTAGACTAGCCAGGCCCCCCGCCCGCGACCTGGAGGACGCCCGCATGCCCTCGACCGGCCTCAGCCTCGGCCCCAAGCTCCGCTATCTCGTGGAGCGGGCGCGCCGCATCGACGTCTCGTCGGTGATCGAACGCGCCAAGGAGGTGCATGAGCAGCACGGCAAGCCCGTGCCGCTCGTCGTCGCCGACATGCTGTGGTCGGCCGGCCGCCGCGATGTCGCCTTCCAGGACTACGTGGACTACGACTTCGCCATCCTGTCGAAGGCGGAGCGTGCGACCTTCATGACGCACCCCGTGTCCATGCAGCTCGCCGCGCGGTACGCGCACCCCGACTACCGCGTGCTGTTCGAGAACAAGATCGAGTTCAACAAGCGGTTCGACCGGTTCCTGCGCCGGGAGTGGCTCGTCGTCGAGACCGGCAACGCCGACGCCGTGCGCGCGTTCGTCGAGAAGCACGGCACGATCGTCGCGAAGGTGCCCGTGAGCCACATGGGGCTCGGCGTCCACCGCTACCACGCGAGCGAGGTCGACGACTGGGCGGCCTTCCACCGCGGGCTGCTCGAACGCGACGAGGTCCTGCTCGAGGAGGTCATCGTGCAGCACCCCGACATCGCCGCGGTCTGCCCGGGAACCGTGAACACCACGCGCATCACGGCATTCCACGACGGCTCCGAGGTGCACATCCTCGCGATCGCGCAGAAGTTCGGGCGCGGCGCCGTGAGCGACCAGATGTCGTTCGGCGGCTTCTACACGATGCTCGACGACGCGGGGCGCGCGCTCGGATCCGGCTACGACTCGCACGGGCACGTGCACGAGAAGCATCCCGACACGGGCTTCCCGATCGCGTCGTTCCAGCTGCCCCTCATGGACGAGGTGCGCGCGTTCATCGACGCGGTCGCGCGCGTCGTGCCGCAGGTGCAGTACGTCGGATGGGATGTCGTGGTCACGCCGGACGGCCCCGTGCTCGTGGAGGGCAACTGGGGCGCGGGCGTCTACGAGAACAAGCCGTCGGTGACGGGCATCCGCACGGGCCACAAGCCTCGTTACCGCACGGCGATCGGATTCTGAGCCGCGAACGGCGAACGCCCCTCCGTGGAGGGGCGTTCGCCGTCTGGTCTCAGACCGCGCGGATGATGCCGAGCGGCGTCGACTGGTGGCCCTGGCCGAGCGGGTTGTCGCCGAGGATGCGCACCAGTCGCCTCTCCCCCGCCTTGTCGAGCGTGGAGCCGAGGATGTTGCCGCCGATGTCGTTGATGTCGACGACGGCGACGTGGGCGTCGACCCCGAGAAGCGAGCGGACGTGCGCCGCGACCTCGCGCGGACGCTCGGGACCGAGGACGACCGCCTTGTTGTACGGCGGGATCGTGCCGGGCGTCGGGCCGTCGATCGCGCGCGCCTTGTCGCCTGCGATGCGGTAGAAGTCGCCGCGGCGCCCGAAGAGCTTGGTCACGGCCGACACTGCCGCGGCGAAGAGGATCCGGGGCGCGCCGACCTCGCGCAGCGCCATCTCCATCGTCTCGGGGATGCCGAGGCCGATGCCGTAGGCGGTCTTCGTGACGTACTTCGAGAGGAACGTCGCCAGCCTGCGCGGCTGGATCTCGTCCATCATGTACGAACGGCCCTGCGTGATGGCGACGATCTTCTCCGTCACGAACAGCAGGTCGCCCGGCTCGACGGCGTCCTTCGCGTACTCCGCGATGATCTCGTCGATCCGGTCGTCCGGCATCACCACCTTCGTGCGCAGGGGGATGCGCGCGTAGCGGACGCCGTCGACCTCGACCTCGAGGCGCTTGCCCTCGTTCGCCTCCGCCATCACTCGAGGTAGTCCCGAAGCGACTGCGAGCGGCTCGGGTGGCGCAGCTTCGCCATCGTCTTCGACTCGATCTGGCGGATGCGCTCACGCGTCACGCCGAAGGTGTCGCCGATCTGGTCGAGGGTCTTCGGCTGCCCGTCGCCGAGGCCGAAGCGCATGCGGATGACACCCGCCTCGCGCTCGGAGAGCGAGTCGAGCAGGCTCTCGAGCTGACGCTGCAGCATCGTGAAGCCCACCGCGTCGGCCGGGACGACCGCCTCGGTGTCCTCGATGAGGTCGCCGAACTCGCTGTCGCCGTCCTCGCCGAGCGGCGTGTGCAGCGAGATGGGCTCGCGCCCGTACTTCTGCACCTCGACGACCTTCTCGGGCGTCATGTCGAGCTCCTTGGAGAGCTCCTCGGGCGTGGGCTCGCGACCCAGGTCCTGCAGCATCTGCCGCTGGACCCTGGCGAGCTTGTTGATGACCTCGACCATGTGGACCGGGATGCGGATGGTGCGCGCCTGGTCGGCCATGGCGCGCGTGATGGCCTGGCGGATCCACCACGTCGCGTACGTCGAGAACTTGAATCCCTTGGTGTAGTCGAACTTCTCGACGGCGCGGATGAGACCGAGGTTGCCCTCCTGGATGAGATCCAGGAACTGCATGCCGCGGCCCGTGTAGCGCTTCGCGAGCGACACCACGAGGCGGAGGTTCGCCCCGAGCAGGTGGCTCTTCGCGCGCTGGCCGTCCCGTGACACCCACTGCAGGTCGAGGCCGAGCTGGCTCGACTTCTCCGCCGCCGACATCTTCGACAGCTTCTCCTCCGCGAACAGGCCGGCCTCGATGCGCATGGCGAGGTCGACCTCCTCCGCGGCGTTCAGCAGCGGGACCTTGCCGATCTGCTTGAGGTAGTCCTTGACGGGGTCGGCCGTGGCGCCCGTGATCTGCGTCGAGTAGACGGGGACGTCCTCCTCGTCGCTCGAGCTGATGACGATGGCGCCCGTGGGCAGCGGCTCCACCGTCGCCGGCTTGCCCTTGTCGTCGTCGCCCTTGGCGTCGTCCTTCGCCTCGTCGGCGTCGTCGGACGTCTCGTCGGCGTCGTCCGCCTCGAGCTCGACGTCGCCTTCGAGCTCCTCCTCGTCCTCGTCGGACGCCTTCGCGCTCTTCGCCGCCTTCGTCCTCTTCGTCGACGCGGTCTTGGCTGCGGTCTTCTTGGTGGTCTTCTTGGCCGCGGGACCGGCGGCCGCAGCGGCCTCGTCCTCGACGGCCTCGTCGTCGTTCGCGGTGCTCCGCGAAGCCTTCGTGGCAGTTGTCACGTTCTCGCCTTTCACCGATGGCGCTGTGCGCCTCGCCCCCGGGTGTCTTCGGGCACTAGTAAGACCCTTGTCAAGTCCTGCGCCTCGCCAGCACGGGACTCGCCAATGGGTCGTCCGACCATTGTCTCACACTCCGCCGCGCGATCCGACGCGGCGCCCGGGTGACCCTGATGGCGACAACAGCGTCCGCGGCCGCCGCATTCCCCTGCGGACGCCTCAGCCGATCGGCTTCTCGTCGTCGCCCGTCGGCCGGGACGCGAGATAGCGCTCGAGCTCGGCGGCGAGCTCGTCCGCGCTCGGCAGGTCGCTCTCGTGCAGACCCGAGCGCGGCGAGGTGCCGTCGACGAGACCGGCCATGTAGGCGTCGTAGCGCTCCTCGAGGCCCGCGACCATGCGGCCGAGCTCGTCGTTCCCGGCGATCTGCTCCCCCACCTTCGCGAGGTACTCGGTGTTCTCCGTGCGCAGGGCGTCGACGTCGAAGACGCGCCCCGTCGACGAGGCGATCCGGTCGATCGCCGAGAGCGTCGCCGCGGGGTAGTCCGTCTCCGCGAGGTAGTGCGGGATGAGGAGGACGAAGCCGGCGACGAGGAGCCCCGTCTGCGCTGCACGGAACTCGAGCAGATGCCCGGCTGTCGCGGGCACCTGCGTGCGGGGCTGCCAGATCGACTGCGCCGCGATGAGCTCTGGGCGGTTGCCGCTGACGGTCGCGCCCAGATCGCGCGTGTGGGGCACCGGCATGGCGATCGCATGCACCCAGGTCAGCCCCGAGACGTCGAACTCGCGCGCGAACGACAGCACCGCTTCGACGAAGCCGTCCCACACGAAGTCGGGCTCGTACCCCGAGAGCAGGAGGAAGGGCTGGCCGAGCGCGTCCTGCGCGAGCGACAGCTCGAGGCGCGGCGGACGGTACTCCGTCAGGTGGTCCTTGTCGAAGGTCACGATCGGGCGGCGAGCACGGTAGTCGAGGAGCGCGTCGTTCGAGAACACGGCCACGATGCGCTGGTCGACGACCGCGCGCATGTAGTCGATGGCGCCGGACACCGCGCCGCCCGCGTCCGTGAACCCGGTGAGCAGCACGACGAGCGGAAGCCCGCCGGGGACGACGGGGGCGTCGGCGGCGCGTTCGCTGAGGTCTCGGGGGACGGGCATTCCTCCATGCTACGAGGCGGCGCGCCCTCGCGGGCCGTCGCACCCGGTGAAGGACCGGAACCTAGGATGGGAGGCATGTCGCACCCCGATATCGCGCTGTCCCCGACAGCTGTCCCCGCGGAGGGTGCCGATGCCCTCGTGATCGCGATCCCCGATCCCGCAGGAGACGACGCTGCGCCGGCACGACCGGCAGAGCTCGCCGCCGCACTCGACGCCATCGGCTTCACCGCGGCGAAGGGCGCATTCGCCCGCGTCCACGCACCCGGCTTCTCGGGTCTCCCCCTCGCCGTCGTCGGCCTCGGGCGCGCCCCGGATGCGCGCACCGTGCGGGACGCGGTGGGCGCCGCCATCCGGCAGCTCACGGGCTTCGACGTCGTCGCCGTGTCCGTCCCGGCGGAGATCGAGGGCGGATGGCGCGCCGCCGCAGAGGGGGCGGCGCTCGGCGGGTACGCCTTCGACGACTACAAGTCCGACTCCGAGGAGAAGAAGGCGAAGCGCCGTCGTGCGCGCCGCGTCGTCGTGCACGCTCCCGACGACGCAGACGACGCCGACCTCGCCGCCATCCGGGCGGGCGCCGAGGCCGTCGCTCTCGTCAAGGACCTCGTGTCGACGCCGGCGGAGTGGCAGAGCCCCGCTCGACTCGCCGACATCGCTCTGGAGACGACCGCCGACCTCCCCGTGACGGCGACGGTGTGGGACGAGGCGCGGCTGGCGGAGGACGGCTTCGGGGGCATCCTCGGCGTCGGCCAGGGCTCCGATCGACCGCCGCGTCTCGTGCGGCTCGACTACGCGCCGGAGGGAGCCGCGCGGCACGTCGCGCTCGTCGGCAAGGGCATCACGTTCGACACCGGCGGTCTGTCGCTCAAGCCCGCCGCGTCCATGGTCGGGATGCAGGAGGACATGACGGGCGCCGCCGAAGTGCTCGCGGTCGTCCGGGCCGCCGCCCAGCTCGCCCTTCCCGTGCGGGTCACGGGGTGGCTGTGCATCGCCGACAACATGCCATCGGGGCGCGCGACGCGGCCCGGGGACGTGCTCGTGATCGCCGACGGCACCACGGTCGAGGTCACCAACACCGATGCCGAGGGCCGCCTCGTGCTCGCCGACGGCCTCGTCGCGGCGAGCCGCGAGCACCCCGACGTCGTCGTCGACGTCGCGACGTTGACGGGCGCCATGGTGGTGGCCCTCGGCACGCGCCACACGGGCGTCATGGGGCACGGCGACGCCGTCGACGCCTTCCTCCGCGCCGCCGACCGCACGGGCGAGCTCGCGTGGGCGCTCCCCCTCCCCGAGCACATCGCGGACGAGCTCGATTCGCGCATCGCCGACGTCCGCAACGCGAACGTCGGCAACCGCGCGGGCGGGGCGCTCTATGCGGGTCTCTTCCTGCAGCGCTTCGTCGGCCGCACGGCGGACGAGGACGACGCCCCGCGCATCCCCTGGGTGCATCTCGACATCGCCGGCTCCTCCATGAGCACGGGAGCGCCGTACGGATTCACCGACAAGGGGCCGACGGGCGCCACGGTGCGCGCGCTGCTCGAGTTCGTCGCGGCGGGAGGCGAGCTCCTGTGAGCGAGCGCACCGTCGACGTCGTCGTGCTCGGCGGCGGCAGCGGAGGCTACGCTGCCGCGCTGCGAGCCGCAGAGCTCGGCAAGAGCGTGATCGTCGTCGAGAAGGACAAGCTGGGCGGCACGTGCCTCCACCGCGGCTGCGTGCCCACGAAGGCGATGCTGCACGCCGCCGAGGTCGCCGACACCGTCCGCGAGGCGGGGGCCTACGGCATCGGCGCCGAGCTCACGGGCATCGACCCCGCGCGCATCGCCACGTACCGCGACGGCATCGTCTCGAAGAAGCACAAGGGTCTCGAAGGCCTCGTCAAGGCGCGCGGCATCGAGGTCGTCTCGGGCGCCGGCACGCTGGAGCCGGGGCCCGCCGTGCGCGTCGGCGACGACCTCTACCGGGGCCGCGATGTCGTCATCGCGACGGGCTCGTACAGCCGCAGCCTCCCGGGACTGGAGTTCGGCGGACGCGTCCTCGACAGCGAGGGAGCGCTCGCCCTGGGCACCGTGCCCGACCGCGCGATCATCCTGGGTGGCGGCGTCATCGGCGTCGAGTTCGCGAGCGTCTGGCGGTCGCTCGGCGCCGAGGTGACGATCGTCGAGGCGCTCGACCGGCTCGTGCCGAACGAGGATGCCGCGCTCAGCAAGGCGCTCGAGCGCGCCTACCGCAAGCGGGGCATCCGCACGTCGCTCGGCGTGCGGTTCTCGTCGGTCTCGCAGGACGACTCCTCCGTGACCGTGACGCTGGAGAACGGGGAGTCCCTCACGGCGGACGTCCTCCTCGTCGCCGTCGGACGCGGCCCTGCGACCGACGGCATCGGCCTGGATGAGACGGGGGTCGCCCGCGACCGCGGCTTCGTGGCCACCGACGACCTGCTGCGCACCTCGGTCGCCCGTGTGTGGGCCGTGGGCGACATCGTCAGGGGGCTGCAGCTCGCCCACCGCGGATTCCAGCAGGGCATCGCCGTCGCCGAGCGCATCGCGGGGCTGGCGAGCCCGCCGGTCGCCGACACCCAGATCCCGCGTGTGACGTACTCGCATCCCGAGCTCGCCTCCGTCGGGCTCACGGAGGAGCAGGCGCGCGCGGCGCACGGCGACGACGCCATCGCGACGACCGAGTTCAACCTCGCGGGCAACGCGAAGAGCGAGATCATCGGCACGGCCGGCCTCGTGAAGGTCGTCCGCCGCGTCGACGGGCCCGTCCTCGGCGTGCATCTCGCGGGCGACCGCGTGGGCGAGCTGATCACGGAGGGGCAGCTCGCCGTCGCGTGGGAGGCCCATCCCGAGGACATCGCGCCGCTCCTCCATGCGCATCCCACGCAGAGCGAGGCGCTCGGCGAGGCCTTCCTCGCACTGGCCGGAAAGCCGCTCCACGCGCTCTGACGCCCTCGAGCACCCCGCAGCATCACTAAGCTAGATGAGAATTCGACACTCCGAAGGAGACTCCTGACATGAGCACTTCCGTCGTCCTCCCCGCTCTCGGAGAGAGCGTCACCGAGGGAACGGTCACCCGCTGGCTGAAGCAGGTCGGCGACACCGTCGCAGCGGACGAGCCGCTTCTCGAGGTGTCGACCGACAAGGTCGACACCGAGATCCCCTCGCCCGTGAGCGGCGTTCTGGAGGCGATCCTCGTTCAGGAGGACGAGACCGTCGAGGTCGGCGCCGAGCTCGCCCGCCTGGGCGACGGCTCCGGCGCGCAGGAGGCCCCCGCGGCTCCCGCGGCAGAGGTGCCCGCCGCAGAGCAGGCGCCCGCCGCGGAGGCTCCCGCGGCTGCGGCCCCCGCCGCCGAGGCTCCGGCCGCTCCCGCCGAGGCGCCCGCAGCCGAGGCTCCCGTCGCGTCGTCCGACGCATCGGACGTCGTCCTCCCCGAGCTCGGAGAGAGCGTCACGGAAGGCACGGTCACCCGCTGGCTGAAGCAGGTCGGCGACAGCGTCGAGGTCGACGAGCCCCTGCTCGAGATCTCCACCGACAAGGTCGACACCGAGATCCCCTCGCCCGTCGCGGGCACCGTGCAGGAGATCCTCGTCCAGGAGGACGAGACCGTCGAGGTGGGCTCCGTGCTGGCACGCGTCGGCAGCGGTGCGCCCGCGGCACCGGCTCCTGCGGCGGCACCGGCTCCTGCCGCGGCCCCCGCGCCTGCCGCACCCGTCGCGGCCCCGGCTCCTGCCGCAGCACCCGCGGCAGGACCCGCACCCGCGGCAGCACCGGCACCCGCTGCCGCCCCCGCACCCGCGGCGGCACCGGCACCCGCGGCACCGGCACCCGCGGCATCGGCTGCTCCCGCGGAGCCGGCTCAGGCCGCCCCCGCCGGCGACGACAAGATCTACGTCACCCCGCTCGTGCGCCGTCTCGCGGCGCAGAACGGCGTCGACCTCGCGACCGTCTCGGGCACGGGCGTCGGCGGACGCATCCGCAAGGAGGACGTGCTGAAGGCGGCGGAGTCGGCTTCGGCGCCCGCCGCAGCCGCTCCGGCCGCGGCCGCCTCGGTGAAGCCCGAGCCGTCGCCGCTGCGCGGGACGACCGCCCCGATGTCGCGCCTGCGCAAGGTTCTCGCCACGCGCGCCGTCGAGTCGATGCAGCAGACCGCCCAGCTGACGACGGTCGTCGAGGTCGACGTGACGAAGCTCGCCGGCTACCGCGACCAGGTGAAGGGCTCCTTCCTCGAGAAGACGGGCGACAAGCTGTCGTTCCTGCCCTTCTTCGCGCTTGCCGCCGCGGAGGCGCTGCAGGCCTTCCCGATCGTGAACTCCACGGTCGACGCCGACAACAACATCGTGTACCCGGCATCCGAGAACCTCTCGATCGCCGTCGACACGGAGCGCGGCCTCCTCACCCCGGTCGTCCGCGACGCCGGGTCGAAGAACCTCGCCCAGATCGCGCATGAGATCGCCGACCTCGCCGCGCGCACGCGCGACAACAAGCTGAAGCCCGACGAGCTCGCCGGCGGCACCTTCACGCTCACGAACACGGGCTCGCGCGGCGCGCTGTTCGACACGCCCGTCGTCTTCCTGCCGCAGTCGGCCATCCTCGGCACGGGCGTCGTGTTCAAGCGCCCCGGTGTCGTGAAGGTCGACGGCGTGGAGGCGATCGGCATCCGATCGTACGTGTACCTCGCGCTCTCGTACGACCACCGCACGATCGACGGTGCCGATGCCGCGCGCTTCCTGTCGACCGTGAAGGCCCGCCTCGAGGCAGCCGACTTCGCGGGGGACCTCGGCATCTGAGACACCGCCGCTCCCGGAGGGGGCGGGATGGGCGCCCGGCGCTCATCCCGCCCCCTCGGCCGTCTCATAGGTCTGCCGGAGCTGCCAGACGCCGTCGACCCGTTCGAGGACGACGTGGCGCACGATGCCGTCACCCTCGACGCGCGTGACCGCGACATCGCCGAAGTCGTCCACGAGCGCAGCGTCCGCGGCGCCCTCGACGAGCCGCGCGGTCGCCTGCTCGGGCGTCTCCTCCTCGGCGGACGGCGTCGGCACCCCGGTCGCCGTCGCGTCTGCGGTCGGCACGTGCTCGGTCGGCGGCGTCGCCTCCGCGGCGGGTGCGGGCGGTGCCGACGTCGCATGCACGACCGTGGATGACGCGTCGCCGTCATCCGCCGCCCCGGTGCGCCCCGGGCCTGGGGAGGCGTCGTCGGTCGCGGAAGGCCACGCGAGCCCCACCGCCAGCACGGCACCGCCGCAGATCGCTCCGACGATGATCGGAGCACGTCGACGGAGCGGTCCTCCCGCGGGCGATGCGCTTCCCGTGGCCGCACGCGTCGGTCTGACGCGCCGTGCGGTGCCTCGCGCGCGCATCCGGCGGCCGACCTCGGCGAACGCATCCGCCACGAGTTCGCCGAGTCCGACATCGACGCGGTGTACGAGCCATCCCTCCGATGGCGCAGCCGGGCGCGCGTCCTCACGCAGGTCGGCGTGGTCCGGGCGGACGTCGGACGGACCGTCCTCCGCGAGCGGCTGGGGCGCGCACGCCTCGAAGAGTCGCGTCTCCAGATCGGGGCCCGTTCGCCGCAGCGCACGCGGTCGTTCGAACGCGACCCGCACGTCGTCGAGCACACGACGCACGACCTTGTCGGGGCAGCACTCCCCCGCGGCCGCGAGCAGGCTGGCCGCAGACTCCTCCACGGGATCCCCGTCGCCGAAGGCGAAGAGCGGCCGCGCATCGGCCGAGAGCCACCACCGCCCCCGCGGAGCATCGGCGCCGGGCGGCCGCTGCGCCCACGCCTCCTGCACGCCGCGGAGCAGGCTGACCGCGAGCGTCACCGCCTCCCCGCCGCGCAGCACCGGCCCGCGGGCGGCGCGGTGCGCGAGACGCGCCTCCACGGTGTCGTCGCAGCGTGGCAGGACGACAGCGTGTCCGTCGGCCAGGCGCACGATGTCGAGCGGCGCGAGCACGTGCTGGGAGCCCGCGCTGCGCCATCCCTCCCACCCGTCCAGCTGCTCGACGGGGACGAGCACGACCGAGTCGTCTCCCTGCGAGGCGATGATCCCCTCGAGAGGCGACGCGGGCGGCGTCACCCGTCGGACGGCGCGGTAGGCGCCGGTCGGCTCCGTGGGCGGCGGAGCGGCTCCCGTGACGACGGCATCCCAGCTCATGCCCCCACGATGCACGCATCCATGCGGCGCGCACGCCGCGGACCGGGCAGTGGGGAGAGCACACGCCGCAGGGCGGGGGCTGGGGACGGGAGGACGCTCCATGGGCCGCGGAGGGCCATCCGACGCCGGTAGAATCGACGCATGGCAGCACGCAGCGCACCCGCGGAGAAGCGACCCGGCTTCTTCTCCCAGATCAAGTCACTCTTCACCTTCACCCGTGAGGCGTTCCCGTGGCTCGGCTGGCTGCTCATCGCCATCATCGTGGTGGGCGTCGCGCTCGGCGTCGTCGCGGGGTTCCTTTTGCAGCCTGTCTGGTGGGGCATCCTCCTGTGGGCCATCACCGGACTCATGGTCGGCGCGCTCGGCGCGATGATCACCATGACGCAGCTCTCCACGCGCGCCATGTACCGCAAGCTCGACGGCATGCCCGGCGCATCCGGCCACGTCCTCGCGAACATGCTGGGACGCAGCTGGCGCGCCGACGACATGCCGGTCGGCATCAACCCCAAGACGCAGGAGGCGGTCTACCGCGCCGTCGGGAAGGGCGGGATCGTCATCGTGGGCGAGGGCTCGCGCGGGCGGCTCACGCGCCTCATGCGCGACGAGCGGATGAAGGCCCAGCGCGTCGCACAGGGCGTGCCGGTCCACGAGTTCTACATCGGGCACGGCGAGGGCGAGGTCTCCATCGACCGCCTCTCCAAGACGATCAAGTCGCTGCCGAAGGCCATCGACCGCGCCACCATGGGCGCCGTCGTCCAGCGCATCGAGTCGGTCTCGCAGTCGCTCGCGTCCCTGCCGATCCCGAAGGGCATCGATCCCACCAAGGTCCGCGCGCAGCGACCGCGCTGATCCGCTGTCCGCACGTCACGAGAGCCCCGCCGATCGACGGGGCTCTCGTCGTCTCCGCTCAGGCTCGCACGAGGATGGTTCCGGCGGCCTTGTCGTGGAGTCCGCGCTGGTCGGCGTCCCAGATCACGGCGGGGATCACGACGACGAGCAGGAGCGTGCGCACGAGCGGGCGCCACACGCCGGTCCACGCGCCATCCGCCCGCACCACCCGCATGCCGAGCAGGCGGTGCCCCGGGCTGCCGCCCAGGGTCGGGATGAAGACGATCTGCAGCACGGCGAACACCGCCATCGGCGCGAACTGCGTCAGCCCCGCTTCCGCGGGCAGGGCGAACTGGTCGAACGAGAAGAACGCCGTCGCGACGAGCGTCGCCGCGGCGTAGTCGATGAGGAGCGCGCCGATGCGGCGGCCGGGGCGCGCGATGCTGCCGGAGCCCGTCGAGGGCAGTCCCAGGCGGCCGCCCGGGTAGTCGGCGGAGGTCGAGGTCGTCACCTGTCGAGCCTAGATCAGCGCGCCCTGTAACATGCCGGAAACAAAGGGGATACCGCCAGGCAATCCTCTGCCCGTAGGTTGGCGGCGACGTCCGTCCCACGGATCGCCCCACCCGAGTTCCCGAAACTGGAGCCTCAATGTTCAAAGATTCCTCCGAGGTCCTGAAGTTCATCAAGGACGAGGACGTCAAGTTCCTCGACATCCGCTTCACGGACCTTCCCGGCGTGCAGCAGCACTTCAACATCCCTGCTTCCACGGTGGATGAGGAGTTCTTCACGGTCGGCCAGCTCTTCGACGGCTCCTCGATCCGCGGCTTCGCGAACATCCACGAGTCCGACATGCAGCTCATCCCGGACGTGACGACGGCGTACCTCGACCCGTTCCGCGAGGCGAAGACCCTCATCATGGTCTTCGACATCTACAACCCGCGCAACGGCGAGATCTACGCGAAGGACCCGCGCCAGGTCGCGAAGAAGGCGGAGAAGTACCTCGCCTCCACCGGCATCGCCGACACGGCGTTCTTCGCCCCCGAGGCCGAGTTCTACATCTTCGACGACGTGCGCTACGAGGTGAAGCAGAACGCGAGCTTCTACTCGGTCGACTCCGAGGAGGGCGCGTGGAACACGGGCCGCGCCGAGGAGGGCGGGAACCTCGCCAACAAGACCCCGTACAAGGGCGGCTACTTCCCCGTCTCGCCCGTCGACAAGACGGCCGACCTGCGCGACGACATCAGCCTCAAGCTGATCGACGCCGGTCTCATCCTCGAGCGCGCGCACCACGAGGTGGGCACGGGCGGACAGCAGGAGATCAACTACCGCTTCGACACCATGGTGCACGCGGCCGACGACATCCTGAAGTTCAAGTACATCGTCAAGAACGTGGCCGAGGAGTGGGGCAAGGTCGCGACCTTCATGCCGAAGCCGCTGTTCGGCGACAACGGCTCGGGCATGCACACGCACCAGTCGCTGTGGAGCGACGGCAAGCCGCTCTTCTACGACGAGGCCGGCTACGGCGGGCTCAGCGACATCGCGCGCTGGTACATCGGCGGCATCCTCGCCCACGCGCCCGCCGTGCTCGCGTTCACGAACCCGACGCTCAACAGCTACCACCGTCTGGTGAAGGGCTTCGAGGCCCCCGTCAACCTCGTGTACTCGGCCGGAAACCGCTCGGCGGCCATCCGCATCCCGATCACGGGCTCGAACCCGAAGGCCAAGCGCATCGAGTTCCGCGCCCCCGACGCCTCGGGCAACCCGTACCTCGCGTTCGCGGCGCAGCTCATGGCGGGCCTCGACGGCATCAAGAACCGCATCGAGCCGCACGAGCCCGTCGACAAGGACCTCTACGAGCTCCCCGCAGAGGAGGCCAAGAACATCCCGCAGGTGCCGAACTCCCTGCAGGACTCGCTCGACGCGCTCCGCGCCGACCACCAGTTCCTCCTCGAGGGCGGCGTGTTCACGCAGGAGCTCATCGACACCTGGATCGAGTACAAGGAGGAGAACGAGATCAAGCCGCTCGCGCAGCGTCCTCACCCCTTCGAGTACGAGCTGTACTTCGGCGTCTGACCTCCCGCTAGGCCCTCAAACGGCCCAGCTCCCGCGAGAGATCGCGGGAGCTGGGCCGTTTGCCGTCTCCAGGAGTTCGCCTCTTCAGGGGCGCCCCGCGCCTGACCGACCCGTGAACGTCTCATCGGGCCGCGCACAACGCAGGAGATCCCGGCGCCCGCGGCCTCGTATCCGCGTGAATCGGGGCCAGTGCCGACCACGGTCGCCCGGAACACCTGCGGTGTGCACCGCGATCCGGCGCTACGCCTCGCCGTAGAACAGCCGGTCGAACACGCGGCGGGCGCGACGCGCGGTGCGCAGCCAGTCCTCCTCGACCTCCGTCGCGGAGTGCGCGGGATACTCGAGGATGCGTCCGATGCCGTCGAGCGCGCGGCGCTCCGTCGGCAGGAGGTCGCTCGTCTTGCCCGAGGCGAGCGTGTTCGCCGAGCGCAGCCGCGCGGCCAGCCGCCACGACTCCGCGAGCAGCTGCGCGTCGCCGTCCGCCACGAGGCCCGCCGCACGCGCGGCCTCCAGCCCGTCGAGCGTCGAGGTCGTCCGCAGCGCCGCGTCCGAGCGGCCGTGCTCGAGCTGCAGCAGCTGCACGAGCCACTCCACGTCGCTGAGCCCGCCGGGGCCGAGCTTCAGATGGCGCGTGCGGTCGATGCGCTGCGGCATCCGCTCGTTCTCCACCCGCGCCTTGATGCGCTTGATCTCGCGGGTCGCCGCGAGGTCGAGAGCGGCGGGATAGCGGATCTCGTCGGCGAGAGCCATGAAGTCGGCGATGAGCTTCGACGAGCCCGCGATGCCTCGCGCACGCAGCAGCGCCTGCGCCTCCCACGACAGCGACCAGCGCCGGTAGTACTCGGCGTACGCGTCGAGAGAGCGCACGAGCGGCCCGCTCCGGCCTTCCGGCCGAAGCTCGGCGTCGAGATCGAGCGGGAGCCGCATGTCCTCCGAGACGCGGCGCACCTCCGCGACGATGCGGCTCGCCAGCTCGTGCGCGCGGCTCGGCTCGACCTGCTCGGGGCGGTAGACGTACAGGACGTCGGCGTCGGACCCGAAGCCCAGCTCCGCACCGCCGAACCGGCCCATCCCGATGATCGCGAAGTCGAGCGAGTCGTCCTCGGGCGGGACGACCTCGCGCCGCACGGCGCGCAGCGTCGCCTGGATGGTCACCTCGGTGATCGTCGTGAGCGCCGAGCCGAGCTCCTCGATCGTGATCGCGCCGAGCACGGCGCCCATCGCGGTGCGGAGCATCTCGCGGCGCCGCAGCGCCCGGACCGCCGCCATCGCCTCCTCGAGATCGCCATGACGGTCCTGGATGGCTCTGGCCTCCGCCTGCAGGACGGCTCCCGTCCGGGGGCGCTGCTGCTCGACGGAGTCGAGCCACGCGACCGACTCGGGGATCCACTCCATGAGGTCGCCGATGTACCGCGACCCGGACAGGAGCTTCGTGAGCCCCTCCGCGGCGCCCGATGAATCGCGCAGCATGCGGAGGAACCACGGCGACTCGCCGAGCCGCTCGCTGATGCGCCGATACGAGAGCAGCCCCTGATCCGGGTCGACGCCGTCGGCGAACCATCGGAGCATGACCGGCATGAGGTGGCGCTGGATGGTCGCCTTCCGGCTGAGCCCCGTCGTGAGGGCGCGGATGTGCCGCAGCGCGCCACCGGGGTCTCGGAACCCCGTGGCTGCGAGACGCGCGTGCGCCTCGTCGGCCGTGAGGCTGCGCTGCTCCTCGGGGAGCGCGGCGACGGCGGAGAGCAGCGGACGGTAGAACAGCCGCACGTGGATGTCGCGCACCTCGCGCTTGACGGCCTCCCACTGCTCGACGAGCCCCGACGCGGTGTCGGCGAGCCCGCTCGCCCTGGCCAGCACGCGGACCCCGTCCTCGTCGCGCGGCATCAGGTGCGTGCGAGACAGGCCGGCGAGCTGCAGCCGGTGCTCGAGCAGGCGCAGCACCCGGTAGTCGCGCGCGAACGCGGCCGCATCCTGCCGGCCGATGTACCCCTCGGCGACGAGCGCGTCGATCGCGTCAAGCGTTCCCCGCACGCGGATCGACGCGTCTGACACTCCGTGGACGAGCTGGATCAGCTGCACCGTGAACTCGACGTCGCGGATGCCGCCCGGCCCCAGCTTCAGCTGGAACGGCACATCCACGGCGGGGATGTTGTCGGTAACGCGCTCGCGCATGCGCTGCACGCTGTCGACGAAGTTCTCCCGGCCCGCGCTCTCCCAGACCTTGGGCTGCGTGCCGGAGACGTACGCCTCCCCGAGCGCCGCGTCGCCCGCGAGCGGCCGCGCCTTCAGCAGCGCCTGGAACTCCCAGGTGTGCGCCCACCGGTCGTAGTACGCGAGATGCGATGCGAGACTGCGGACGAGGGCGCCCTGCTTCCCCTCCGGGCGCAGGTTGGGGTCGACCTCCCACAGCGGCGGCTCGACCTCCGTCTCGGAGATGCCGCGCATCGTCTGCACGGCGAGCCGGTGCGCGATCTCGAGCGCCCGCGACTCCTCGATGCCTGCCCCGCCGGCGACTCCGCCGACGAAGATGACGTCGACGTCGGAGACGTAGTTCAGCTCCCGCGCCCCGGCCTTGCCCATCCCGATGACGGAGAGGAGCGTCTGCTCGACCTCCGCGCGCGGGAAGAGGCCGGCGCCGGGGACGCCGCGGACGACGCGCGCCCGCGCGACCGCGAGCGACGCCTCGAGCGCCGCACCCGCGGCATCCGCGAGCGCGGCGGCGACGTCTTTCACGGCCGACACCGGGTCGCGCGACAGCAGGTCGTAAGCCGCGATCCGCGCCAGCTGCTCGCGGTAGGCGACGCGCAGCGCGACCCACGCCGTCTCGTCGGCGTCGGAGGCGAACCCGTCGCCCGCTCCCACGGCGTCGAGCAGCTCGCGCCGGAGCTCCTCGGCCGATGGCAGCCGGTCGCCGAGCGCCGGCACCGCGGCGAACGAGGCGGGACGACGCAGGTAGAAGTCCCCCAGGCCGCGGGATGCCCCGAGCAGCCGCCATGCGACGAGCCGGCCACGCGCGTCCGACAGCACGCCCGCGGCGTGCTCCGGCGCACGACGGGCGATCCGCAGCAGGCCGCCGAGCGCCTCGTCGGGGTCGGCCGCGCGTACCGCGTCGGCGAGCAGCGTCTCCCGCTCGACCGCCACGAGCTCGGCGAGCTCGGCGATCGCCGCATCGGCGGCGCCGAGGTCGCTGAATCCGATCCGCGCGAGCGCCGTGAGGCCCGAGGCGCGGCGCTCCCTCACCATCGACGCGCCGCCGCGATCAGATGACGTCGAGCGTCGACTTCAGCTCGTATTGCGTCACCTGGGAGCGGTACGCGTCGTACTCGCGGCGCTTGTTCGCCAGCACGTAGCTGAAGATCTGCTCGCCGAGCGTCTCCGCCACGAGCTCGCTGTCCTCCATGAGCTTGATGGCGTCGTACATGCTCGACGGCAGCGACTGGTAGCCGAGCGCTCGGCGCTCGGCGCTCGAGAGCGCCCAAACGTTGTCCTCCGCCTCCGGCCCGAGCTCGTACTCCTCCTCGATGCCCTTGAGGCCGGCCGCGAGCATGAGCGAATACGCCAGGTACGGGTTCGCGGCGGAGTCGATGGCGCGGTACTCCACACGCGCGGAGCCGCCCTTCCCCGGCTTGTAGAGCGGGACGCGGATGAGCGCCGAGCGGTTGTTGTGGCCCCAGGTGATGTAGCTGGGCGCCTCGTCGCCGCCCCACAGGCGCTTGTACGAGTTGACGAACTGGTTCGTGACGAGCGCGATCTCGTTCGCGTGCTTGAGCAGGCCCGCGATGAACTGGCGGCCCGTGCGCGAGAGCTGGTACTGCGCGCCCTCCTCGTAGAACGCGTTCACGTCGCCTTCGAAGAGCGACATGTGCGTGTGCATGCCGCTGCCGGGCTCACCGGCGAGCGGCTTCGGCATGAACGTCGCGTGCACGCCCTGCTCGATCGCGACCTCCTTCACGACCGTGCGGAAGGTCATGATGTTGTCGGCCATCGTGAGCGCGTCGGCGTAGCGCAGGTCGATCTCGTTCTGACCGGGGCCGACCTCGTGGTGGCTGTACTCCACGGAGATGCCGAGGTCCTCGAGCATGCGCACGGCGCGGCGGCGGAAGTCGTGCGCCGTGCCGCCGGGGACGTTGTCGAAGTAGCCGGCGCGGTCGACGGGCTCGGGTCCCTCCGCGCCGAAGCGGCTCGACTTCAGCAGGTAGAACTCGATCTCGGGGTGCGTGTAGAACGTGAAGCCGGCGTCGGCCGCCTTCGCGAGGGTGCGCTTGAGGACGTTGCGGGGCTCGGCCGACGCGGGCTGCCCGTCGGGCGTCGTGATGTCGCAGAACATCCGGGCCGTCGGGTCGACCTCGCCGCGCCACGGCAGGATCTGGAACGTCGAGGGGTCGGGGAACGCCAGCAGGTCGGACTCGTACGAGCGCGTGAGCCCCTCGATGGCGGAACCGTCGAAGCCGATGCCCTCGCCGAACGCGCCCTCCACCTCCGCCGGGGCGATCGCCACCGACTTGAGCGTGCCGAGCACGTCGGTGAACCACAGGCGCACGAACTTCACGCCGCGCTCCTCGATCGTGCGGAGCACGAAGTCCCTCTGCTTGTCCATCGGATCCTCTCTGACGCCTCGCCGCATCCGGCTGCGCGCTGTCTCCCAGACTAGTGGTCGGCGGTGCCCGGACGCGTCTGCGACCAGTCGTCGTCGCTCGCGTCGTCGTCGGCCCACGCGCGCGAGCGCTCGGCCATGAGCTCCGGCGCCTTCGCCGCCTCGGCCTCCGTGTCGAACGGGCCGGCGCGGTCGACGGCGGGCGAGACGAGGCCGAACTCGACCTGCCCGGTCCGGAGGTTGTACCAGTACTTCTTCTCGGGGTCGTCCTGGAGGCTGCTCATGCGTCGATCCTATGCACGCGCGCGGCGCCGGGCCAGGAGGCCGGCGAGGGCGATCGCGACGAGTCCGAGCGGCATGGCCGCCTGCACCCACGGGCCCGCCGCGACGCCCGCCGTGGTGCCGTCGCGCAGCTCGACGTCGGCGACCATCACCCCGGCCTCGTCGATCGGCAGCGCGTCGAGCGTTGTGCCGTCGGGGGCGATGATCTGGCTCGTCCCGGTCGTCGAGAGGTTGACGACCGACCGCCCCGTCTCGATCGCGCGCATGCGGGCGAAGGCGAGCTGCTGCAGGTTCTCGTCGGTGCCGCGGAAGTCGGCGTTGTTGGTCTGGAGCAGGAAGACCTGAGCGCCGTCTCGGATGCCCTCGGCGATGAAGGCGTCGGAGATGACGTCGAAGCAGATCGCGAGTCCGGCCGCGACCCCGTCGATGTCGAACACCGGGCTGTCGTCGCCCGGCGTGTACTCGCGCTGGATGAGCCCGATGAGGTCGGGCGCGAGCGCCTCGAAGAACGCCCGGTCGGGCACGTACTCTCCGAACGGCACGGGATGGCGCTTGGAGTGCAGCTGCTCGGCGCCGTTCCCGGTCCACAGCATCGAGGTGTTGTAGATCGGCGTGGCGGGGTCGGTGGGATCCCCGCCGCGAGCCGACGCCGCGTTCATGAGGAGCGGCGCGCCGAGATCGTCGACGACGGCGTCGAGCGCCGCGGCCGTGGCCCCGTTGTACAGGGGATCGCTGTCGACCCCTCCCTCTGGCCACACGACGACGTCGAGATCGAGGCCGCGCAGGGGCTCGGATGCCGCGATCTGCGCGTTGAGGACGGCGTACGGCTCCCGCTCGTCCATGTAGGCGGCCGGACCGTCGCCCTGCACGGCGCCGACGGACAGGGTGCCGGCCGGCGTCGTGGGGAACTGCGGGGTCGCGAGGAGCGCGATCGCGACGATCGCTGGCAGCACGGCGAGGCGCCATCCGCGTCGGCCCGTCTTGCGCGCGGAGAAGAGGATGCCGGCCTCGAGGATGAGGGCGCACAGGAGCACCATGAGGAATGTGAGCCCGCTCACGCCGATCCACGACGCCACCGTCGCGAGCGGGCTCTCCGACTGGCTCATGCCGATGCGCCCCCACGCGAACCCCCCGTACGGCCACGAGCCGAGGACGATCTCGCGCGTCGTCCAGACGGCGGCGACGACGGCGGGCAGCGCGGTCATGCGCATCCAGGGGGTGTCGCGCAGCCGGGGCAGCCACCGGTAGGCGAGCGCGATCGGGACGGCGCCGGCGGCGAGGAAGACCGTCTCGACCGTCGCGAGCGCGACCCACGGCGCCCAGGCGAAGGGGTCGTCGCCGAGGAAGCCCGCCGCCCACGAGATGTGAGGGAGGTAGAAGCACGCGCCGAACACGCCGCCGACGAGCACCGCCGCCCACGCCCGGCGGCCGCGCAGGCTCGCGAGCGACAGCGTCACGGCGACGAAGGCGAGCGGCCAGACTCCGAGCGACGGGAAGGCCGCATCGAGCGCGAGCCCGCCGGCCGCGGCCGCGAGGATCGCGGCCCGCAGCGGCAGCAGGGGGCGTTCGGGCATGACGGCAAGCCTACGGGCGCGCCGCCTCACAGCGAGCTGTAGGCGACGATGCCGCGGCGCACGGCGTCGAGCGCCGAGCGCGCCGTGCGCGCGAGCGGCCCATCGGCGACGATCGACAGCTGGTCGAGGAGGTCGATCGTCTGCTTCGCCCAGCGCACGAAGTCGCCGGCGGCCATGTCGGCGGCGGAGAGCACGCGATCGAGGCCCTGGCCGCGCGCCCACATGTGCATGGCCTGCGCGAGGCCCGCCGCCACGGGGCTCGTGCCTGCGAGCCCGCGATCGCGCTCGAGATCATCGAGACGGCTCCACAGCATCTCGGTGGCCGACAGCGCCTCGCGGAAGGCTCCGCGTGGCAGTCCGTGCGCGTCGACCGCCTCGTCGCGCCGCGGCTCGTACACGAGGGCGCACGCGAGCGCCGCGAGCGCGGGAGCGTCGAGCTTCTGCCAGAGGCCCTCGCGGAGGGACTCCGCGACGAGCAGGTCGCGATCGCCGTAGATGCGGCGCATCCGCCGGCCCGCAGCGGTGAGCGAGACGCCGCCGTCGCCGCGCCCGAGGTAGTCGAGCTCGTCGAGCACGTCGATGATGCGGTCGAACTGGCGCGCCACGCTGCCGGTGCGGCTCTCGATCTGCCGGCGCAGCTTGCCGATCTCCTTGCGCAGCTTCCAGTACCGCTCGCCCCACCGGGCGTGGTGCTCGCGATCGGGGCAGCCGTGGCAGGGATGGCGCTGCATGCGCCGTCGCAGCGCCGCCATCTGCTCCTGGCGCTGCTGCCTCCTCGCACGGGAGGCGTTGAGGTCGCGGCGGTTCAGCTTCTCGAGGTCGCTCAGCTCCCGGCGGATGCCGGCGTACTCCGCGAAGTCGCCGCGATCGCACGCCATCGCCTTCTCGTAGCCGGCGAGCGACTCCTCGGCGTCCTTCACCTGCCGGGCGAGGCCCACGACGGCCCTGTCGGCCTGGAACTGCGCGAACGACGACTCGAGCAGCTCGCGCGCCCGTGCCGTGCCGAACTGGTCGATCAGGTTGACCGCCATGTTGTACGTCGGCCGGAAGCTCGAGTTGAGGGGGTACGTGCGACGGGAGGCGAGCGAGGCGACCGCCTGCGGGTCGAGCCCGTCGGTCCATTGCACGACCGCGTGCCCTTCGACGTCGATCCCGCGTCGCCCTGCGCGGCCCGTGAGCTGCGTGTACTCCCCCGACGTGATCGGCACGCGCGCCTCGCCGTTGAACTTCTCGAGCTTCTCCAGCACGACCGTCCGCGCCGGCATGTTGATGCCGAGGGCGAGTGTCTCCGTCGCGAACACGGCCTTCACGAGCTTGCGCTGGAAGAGCTCTTCCACGACCTCCTTGAAGGCGGGGAGCAGGCCGGCATGATGGGCCGCGACGCCCCGCTCGAGGTCGTCCTTCCATTCCCAGAAGCCGAGCACGCCGAGGTCCTCGTCTGGCAGCGACGCCATCCGCCGGTCGACCACCGCACGGATCTCCGCGCGCTCCTCAGCCGTGGTGAGCCGCGCGCCCGACCGGCGCACCTGCTGCACGGCCTGATCGCACCCGACGCGGCTGAAGATGAAGAAGATCGCCGGCAGCAGGTTCTGCCGCCCGAGGAGCTCGATCACCGCCGGCCGCTCCATGCGCTCCATGCGCCGGACGGGGCCGGGTCGCCTGTACGATCCTCTCCTGCCGCTCCGCCGGCCGGAGATGACGGCCTCGTTTGCCCGATGCGTCTGCGCGAAGGACGATCTCACGCGCAGCAGCTCCTGGTTGACCTGCGCGGCTGCGGCGCCCGCGCGCTCATCGAACAGCGGCAGCAGATCGCCCCGCACGAGCACGTGCTGCTCGAGCGGCACGGGCCGTGTCTCCGACACGATGACCTCGGTGTCGCCGCGCACCGCGTCGAGCCAGTCGCCGAACTCCTCCGCGTTCGACACCGTCGCGCTGAGCGAGACGAGCCGCACGCTCGGCGGCAGGTGGATGATGACCTCCTCCCACACCGCGCCGCGGAAGCGGTCGGCGAGGTAGTGCACCTCGTCCATGACGACGTACCGGAGACCCTGCAGGGCCGACGAACCGGCGTAGATCATGTTGCGGAGCACCTCGGTGGTCATGACGACCACGCGCGCATCCCCGTTGATGTTCGTGTCGCCGGTGAGGAGCCCGACCTCGTCGTCGCCGTAGACCGCCTGCAGCTCGCGGAACTTCTGGTTCGACAGCGCCTTCATCGGCGTGGTGTAGAACGCCTTCTCGCCGGACGTGCGCATCGCGAGGTGGACGGCGAACTCGCCGACGATCGTCTTGCCCGCGCCGGTCGGCGCGGCGACGAGCACGCTCCGCCCGTCCTCCAGCGCCTGGCAGCCCGCGATCTGGAAGGGGTCGAGATCGAAGCGCTGCGCGTCGGCGAAGTCGGCGCTGATCGGATGGCGTCGCCGCTCCCGGGCGGCCGCGTAGCTGTCGGAAGGGCTCGGGCCGCTCATGCAGGAGACCCTATCGCGCCTCGTCGTGCTCGCGGCTCAGGCGTCGGCGAACAGCTCCGGGTTCTTCTTGCGCTTGCGCCGATCGAACAGCAGGGCGAGGAGCCCGGAGAGGACGTACAGCACGATGAGGATCCCCGCGAGCAGCAGCATCGACGTGATGTCGGCGGCCGGCGTGGAGATCGCCGCGAAGGCCGTCGCGACGACGACGGCGACGCGCCATCCCTTCATGATGGCCTTGCCCGTCAGGATGCCCGCGAGGTTGAGCGCGATGAGGAACACGGGGCTCACGAAGGCGACGCCGAGCACGAGCAGGAACTTCAGGACGAAGTCGTAGTAGTAGTCGTACTTGTAGAACTGCGCCCCGGCATCCGGCACGAACGACGCCATCAGCTCGATCACGTGCGGGAGGATCAGCAGCCCCACGTAGCAGCCGGCGAAGAAGAGCGGGATGGCAGCGCCGAGGAAGCCGACGGTGTACCGCACCTCCTTGCGCGTGAGCCCCGGCATGATGAACGCCCATACCTGCCAGAGCCAGACGGGTGCGGAGAGCAGCAGGCCGATCGCGAACGCGATGCGCATGCGCATGTCGAAGCCCGCGGTGACCGAATCGAAGTTCAGCTGCGCGAAGTCGTCTCCCCGTCGCTCGGCGATGAGCTCGATCGGGTGCGTGAGCACCGCGATCACGGGATCGGTGATGAGGAACGCGACCACCATGCCGACGACGAGCGCCGCGGCCGCGATCATGAGGCGCTTGCGCAGCTCGACGAGATGAGCCGCCAGCGTCATGCGGCGATCGCGGTAGGGCATGTCGTCCGGCACGGACACGTCCGTGTCGGCCTGCGCCATCCCTAGCTCGGGGAGGAGCCGGAGGAGCCGTCGGCCTTGGGCTTGTCGACGGTCTCGCCGTTGAGCGTGTAGGAGCCGTCGGCCGCGGGCTTCTTCGCCTCGTCGTCGCCGCTCTCCTCCTTCATCTGCTTCATCTCGCCCTTGAAGACGCGAGCCGACTGGCCGACGCTCTTCGCGAGGGCGGGAAGGCGGGCCGCGCCGAAGAGGAGCAGGATGACGGCGAGCAGGATGAGCAGGTGCCAGCCGTTGAGGTTGCCGAGCATGAGGTTCTCCGTCGGTCGTGAGGGGGTCGATGCGAGTCTAGCCGGAGGATCCCGTGCGCCGCGGGTCTCGACGCACGGATCCGCTGCAGGAATCCTCTGGTCGGGGATCCGGTGCCGCGTAGAGAGCCAGCGCCTCGTCCGCCCATCGCCGCGCGGCCTGCCGCGCCGACGCGGGGCCGACGATCTCGAGCCGGCCCCCGAGCCTCGTCGCGAGGCGACGGAGCGACAGCGGGTCGGCGAGACGGATCCGCGCGGTCTCGACCTCGTCGGCTCGATCGATCTCCGCGGTGCGGAGGTAGTCGCCGAGCAGGGACGCGTGCTCCTGCCGGTAGCGCACGGCGACCACGTGGTCGCCATCGGCCGCTCCGAAGGGCTGAGGCTCGTCCGCGCCGGGGCCGTGCGCGATCGGGATGCCCGTGAGGCGCACGTCGCCGACCCGGTCGAGGTGGAACGTGCGCATCGCGCGGCGAAGGTGGCACCAGCCCTGCAGATACCACTGGCCGTCCGTGATGAGCACGCTGACGGGGTCGACCGTGCGCGTGGTCGGCTCGGCGTCGGGTGCGCGGTACGTGAACGACAGGGCGACGCCCTCGCCGATCGCACGCGAGACGAGCGTGCGCACCTCGTCGACGGGGCCGGGGGCGACGACGACGTCGGCCGGCGCCGCAGACGCGCCGCGGGCGAGCTTCTCGACGAGGCCCGCGTACACCTCGGACTCCGCGACACCCGGGATGGCGCGAGCGAGCTGCAGGCCCGCGAGGAGCGCCGCCGCCTCGCGCGCCGTGAGGCGCGGCGCCCGCTCCAGCGCGACCTTCTCGCTGATGCGGATGGCGTCGCGCTCGTCGAGCAGATCCCAGTCGATGTCGAACATCTCGTTCGGCATCTGGAAGTACCCGTCCTCGCCCGGAAGGCCGATGAGGGGCAGCCGCTTGACGAGGCGACGCATCTGGGCGGGGGTGATGTCGAACTCGTCCGCCGCCTCCTCGACGGGCACCTCGCCGCGTTCGAAGAGATACGGCACGAGGGTCAGGAGGATGCGGACCTGGTCGCTCGCGAGGAAGCTCATCGCGCCGCCTCCTCCGTGTGCGCTGCGGCGGCGGCCCTGAGCCGCTCCACGACGGCGTCGCGCAGGTCATCGGGGGCCACGACGCGCACCTCGGGCCCGTAGGAGGCCAGCTCGTCGGCGAAGATGTGCCGGTCGACGTACGGCACGAGGTAGCCCTGGGGGGCCGACTCGGCACGCCGCAGGAGGCGCAGGGCCCCCTCGGAGCCCGGCGTGACCTCCACGAGCGCACGCTGGCGCCGTGCGACCTCCTCGAGCCCAGCGAGCGCGCGTTCGCCCGCTCCCGCGCGCGCGGAGGCGGGGAACACCGCACCCGTCGGGACGACGTCGCCGACGATGCGGCTCAGGAGGAACGTCCGGTCGGCTGCGGCGTCGACGTCGAACCCGTAGACATGCCAGCGCCCCTCGTACTCGACGAGCGCGAGCGGCTCGACCGTCCGCCGCGTCTCGGCGTCCTCCCCCGGCTTGAGGTACGGGAACGTCACGGTGCGCGACCTCTCGATCGCCGCCTGCAACGGACCGAACGCGGCGTCGCGCGGGTCGAGCCGAGGCGCGAAGCCGAGGATCGGCTCGTCCACGTCGATGCCGAGCGAGCGGATCTTGCGCAAGCCCGACCGCGCGTCCGCCGAGAGCGACCCCGAGCTCCACACGCGCCCCGCGAGGCCCAGCACCGCGAGCTCGGCTGGCGTGAAGGAGATGTCCTCCGGCAGGTGGTATTCCGACTTCGGAATGCGGTAGCGCGCGTCGCGCAGATCGTTCGGATCTGTGCTGGAGGGGATGGTCTCGAGCGGCATCCCGATGCTGCGCAGCTCCTCCTTGTCGCGCTCGAACATCTTGTCGAGGGCGTCGGAGCGCGACCCCGCCCGCTGGCGGTAGCCGGAGACCGACTCGAGGATCTGCTGCTTCGTCAGCCCGATCTCGGTCGCGACGAGCGCGACGACGAGGTTCATCAGTCGCTCTTCCGCAGGGATCCGCTCGGCCACGACAGCCATCCTAGGATCCCCGCGGACCGCGCGGACGCACGCGCTACTGAGCGGGCGCGTCCTCGACGCCGAGGATGTCGACGACGAACACGAGGGTCGCGCCGCCGGGGATTGTCCCCTGGCCCTCGTCGCCGTACCCGAGGTCGGAGGGGATCACGATCATGACCTGGGAGCCGACCTTCTGGCCGACGAGCCCCTGCGAGAATCCCTCGATGACGCCGCCGTCGAGCGTGAGGGCGACAGGCGACCCGTTCTCCCACGACGAGTCGAACACGGTCTTCTCATCCCACAGCACGCCCGTGTACTGCACCATGGGCGTGTCGTCGATCGTGAGCTCCTCGCCGTCGCCCTCGATGAGGGTCTGGACGACGAGGTCGTCGGGGGCCGCCGTGTCGGGGACGACGATGCCGGGGCGGCCGTCGACGTCGCGGACGACGCTCGGGAGGCCGAAGCCGTCGTTGTACTGCAGCGTGCCGGACGCCGCCTCGGGGTAGACCTTCCGCACGTCGACGACCGCGACGATCGTGCCGTCCTCAGAGAACCCGTAGCCGGTGCGCGCCTCCTCCGTCACGCCGTCGGCGCCGAGCGCGGCGACGATGCGCGAGCCCTCGCTCGCGCACTGGAGCGCGCTCTCGAGGCCGGGGAACTGCTGGAGCCACTGCGAGAGGGCCGCGGCTCCCGACGTGTCGCCGCTGTACGCCGTGCCGATGAGCTGCTCGCCGGTCTCGCCGTCGAACAGCGTCATGTCGAGCACACCGGCCTGGTCGAGCGACGTGATGACCTCGCCGTCGCCCTCCTCCACGTCGACGTAGGCGTCGGACGGGACCTCGAGCGGCGTGTACATGTCCACGGAGGGGACGGCGTCGACCTCGCCCGTCACCTGGATGAGGTCGGCGAGCGACGCGTCGGCGCCCGCCGCGCGGTCGCAGGATGCGGCATCCGCACCTCCCACGGTGCAGCCCGCGAGGGCGAGCGTCGACAGGGCGAGGACGGAGAGGATGGCCGGGGTCTTGCGCACGGGCATCAGTCTAGGCATCCGCCGCCCCCTCCTCCGACAACGCGTCGTCCGCCGAGGCGGCGAGGCGCGCACCGGCGGCGGCGCGCTGCGCGTCGCGCACGCGCTTGCGCAGGTTCTTGTCGGTGATGTCGCGGTCGCCCACGGCGCCGGGGGTCCACACTTCGAGGTCGTCGTCGGTGAAGCTCTTCTTCGACGCGCGGCGCTTCACCTCGGGCGGCACGACGCCCGGGGCGAGCCGGCGCGCCGTGATGAGGAAGCCCGTGTGCGCGACCATCCGGTGATCCGGGCGGACGGCGAGGCCGTCGACGTGCCATCCGCGCACCATCGTCTCGCTCGCCTCGGGCTCCGTGAAGCAGCCCAGGCCTCGGAGGAACTCCGCCACACGGGACAGCTGCGTGGCCGTCGCGACGTAGCAGATCACGACGCCGCCGGGCGCGAGCGCATCGGCGACGGGTTCGAGCACCTCCCACGGCGCGAGCATGTCGAGGACGACCCGGTCGACGCTGCCCGGCTCGACGGTACGAGGCAGCGCCTCGGCGAGATCGCCCTCGACGACCGACCACTGCGGCGGCAGCCCGCCGAAGAAGGTCTCGACGTTCGCGAGAGCGACCTCCGCGAACTCCATCCGCCGCTCGAACGAGACGAGGCGCCCCTCGTCGCCGACGGCGCGCAGGAGCGACAGCGACAGCGCGCCCGATCCCACGCCCGCTTCGACGACGACGGCGCCGGGGAAGATGTCGGCCTGCGCGACGATGGCGGCGGCGTCCTTCGGGTAGACGATCGCTGCACCGCGGGGCATCGACATGACGAAGTCGCGCAGCAGGGGCCGCAGTGCGAGGTACTCGCTGCCCGAGCTGTTCGCGACGACGGAGCCGTCCGGCTGGCCGACGAGCTGCTCGTGCCGCAGCACGCCGTGGTGCGTGTGCAGCTCGCCGCGCTCGCGCAGCGTGATGGTGTGCAGCTTGCCCTTCGGGCCGGTGAGCTGCACGCGGTCGCCGAAGCGGAAGGGGCCGCGAGGCGCGGACATGGTTCCTCCGGAGGGGATGGGGGTCAGGAGAGGGCGGGTCAGGGGCGGTGAGCGCGGTACAGCGCGGCGATGTCGTCGACGGTGCGCCCCTCGAGGGTGGGCCACAGCGTGTCGGCGCCCACTCCGTCGAGTCCGACGAAGTGCGGCACGCCGAGCGAGACGGCGCCCGAGGCCACGGCCGACCGCAGTCCGTTCGGCGAGTCCTCGATCGCGACGGTGTGCGCGATGTCGACCCCGAGCAGCTCGGCGGCGCGGAGGTACGGATCGGGGTGCGGTTTCGGGCGCGGCACGTCGTCGCCGCCGAGCACGAGGTCGAACGCGTCGAAGTCCAGCAGCTCCACGATCGACGCGGCCATCCGGTGGAGCGACATCGTGACGAGCGCTGTGCGCACGCCCGCCGCGCGGAGGCTGCGCAGCAGCTCCTGCGCGCCGGGGCGGAACGGCACGCCGAGCTCGCCCATCTGCCGCAGCACGGCGTCGGTGAGGTGCGCGACGATGGCGTCCACCTCCATGCCGACGCCCGCGCCCTGCAGCACGCGCGCGGCGTCGGGCAGGCCCAGGCCGACGAGCTGCAGCGCCTGCTCGTGGTCCCACGTGCCGCCGAAGCTCTCCACGAGGGGGGTCTCCGCCGCCATCCAGTACGGCTCCGAGTCGATGAGGGTGCCGTCCATGTCCCAGAGCACGGCGAGAGGCTGTTCGGCTGTCACCGGATCAGCCTACCGGCGCGGCATCCGGGACTAACCTGGACGGACACCCGCTCGGCGGGAGGAGGGACACCGGTGCAGACACTCGGACGCAGGATCGTCGTTGCGGCCTTCGACGGATGGAACGACGCAGGAGAGGCGGCCACAGGCGCCGTGCGGATGCTGCGCGAGGAGGGGGACCTCTCCCCCGCGTTCGCCGTCGACCCCGAGCTCTACTTCGACTACCAGTACACGCGCCCGCACATCGAGGCCGACGGCGAGGGCGGGCGGACGCTGCGCTGGCCGGATGCGACGCTGCACCGGCCGGCCGCCGGGATCGGCGACGTCTGGTTCTGGACGATCACGGGCAACGAGCCGGCACGTGCATGGCGCTCGTTCGCGGGCGAGTTCGTCGATCGAGCACTCGCCGAGGACATCACGGGGCTCGTCACGCTCGGATCGATGATGTCGGACGTGCCGCACACGCGGCCCATCTCGGTGTTCGCGAGCAGCGAGAACGCCGCCGTGCGCGAGCAGCTGGGTCTCGAGCGGTCGACCTACGAGGGGCCCGTCGGCATCCTCAGCGTGCTGGGCGATGCGGCCGAGCGTGCAGGCATCCCGACGCTGTCGCTGTGGGCGAGCGTGCCGCACTACGTGGCCGGGCACACGCCGTCGCCCAAGGCCACGCTCGCCCTCCTCGAGAAGCTCGAGGAGCTGACCGGTGCCGTCGTTCCGAAGGGCACGCTCGCGACCGACGCGGCGACGTGGGAGGCCACGATCGACGCGGCCGCCGCCGACGACGAGGACATGAGCGACTACATCCGCCAGCTCGAGCAGACGCGCGACACGGTGGACTCTCCCGACGCATCGGGCGACGCCATCGCGCAGGCCTTCGAGCGGTATCTGCACCGCGACGACCCGCGCGACGGGCGAGACCCCCGCGACGGGCGCGGCGACCGCAGGTAGCGGCCGCCGCGCGGCTCAGTACGCCTGCAGCACGCCCGTCGCGAGCAGCACCATGAGCACGGCGCCGAGCGCGACCCGGTAGATCACGAACGGCAGGAAGCTGCCCGTCTTGAGGTACCGCATGAGGTACGCGATGACGACCCATCCGACGATGAACGCGACGACCGTGGCGACCGCCGTCTCACCGAGCCCGTAGGCCGGGTTCGGCTCGGGCTCGCGGATCGCGTGCAGCAGCTCGTAGAGCCCGCTGCCGAAGACGGCGGGAACGGCGAGGAGGAAGGCGAACTCGGCTGCGGCCGTCCGGCTGTAGCCCAGTGCGCGCGCCGCCGTCGTGGTGGCACCCGACCGCGACACGCCCGGGATGAGCGCGAGCGCCTGCGCGACGCCCATGCCGAGCCCGTGCGGGTAGGTGATGTCCTCCATCTCGCGCGTGCGCCGTCCGTAGCGGTCGGCGACGCCGAGGATGATGCCGAAGACGATGAGCACGACGGCGACGAGCCACAGGTTGCGGAAGACGTCGCGGATGACGTCCTGGAAGGCGAACCCGAGCACGCCGATCGGGATCGTGCCGAGGATGACGAGCCACCCCATCCGCGCATCGGGGTCGTTCCGCGGGACGCGGCCGGCGAGCGAGAGCGCCCACTGCTTCACGACGCGCACGATCTTCGACCAGAAGTAGACGAGCACGGCGAGCTCGGTGCCGATCTGCGTGATGGCGGTGAACGTCGCGCCGGGGTCCTCGGCCGAGGGCAGGAACTCCCCCACGATGCGGATGTGCGCGGACGACGAGATGGGGAGGAACTCCGTGAGGCCCTGCACGAGCCCGAGGATGATGGCTTCGATGAACGACATGCGATCTTTCTGTCGGAGGAAGTCGGGTCAGTAGCTGCGGATGAGGTCGGTCAGCACGCGCTGCCCGAACGCGAGGGCCGACACGGGCACGCGCTCGTCGACGCCGTGGAACATCCCGGTGAAGTCGAGGTCGCGCGGGAGCCGCAGCGGCGCGAAGCCGTAGCCCGCGATGCCGATGGTCGACAGCGCCTTGTTGTCGGTGCCCGCGCCGAGCAGGTAGGGCAGCACGGGGACGCCGGGGTCGTGGCGTCCGAGCGCTCCGACCATGGCTTCGACGAGCGCGCCCTCGAAGGGGATCTCCAGTCCGATGTCGCGCAGGAACATCCGGATCTCGATGTCGTCGCCGATGATCTCCTGCACGCGCGCGAGCACGGCGTCCTCCGTGCCTGGGAGCACGCGGATGTCGACCGTCGCGGAGGCGGCGTCGGGGATGACGTTGTGCTTGTAGCCGGCCGTGAGCCCCGTGGGGTTCGTCACGGTGCGGAACGTCGAGCGGATGAACGCCTCGGCGGGGCCGGCATGGGCGGCGATGGCGTCGGGATCGGACGATGCCTCGCCCGCGAGGTCGGCCATCCCGTCGAGGAGGCGCTGCGTCGTCGCCGTCATCTCGACGGGCCAGTCCACACGGCCGAGCGTCGCGACGGCCTCCGCCAGGCGCGTGACGGCGTTGTCGGCATGCACGCGGCTGCCGTGGCCGGCGCGGCCGCGCGCGACGAGCGTGACCCACATCAGGGCCTTCTCGCCGACCTGCAGGAGGTACGCGCTCTTGT
The DNA here is from genome assembly GCF_039543865.1 of Microbacterium gilvum. NCBI lineage: Bacteria > Bacillati > Actinomycetota > Actinomycetes > Micrococcales > Microbacteriaceae > Microbacterium > Microbacterium gilvum. The sequence continues at coordinate 725,310 of NZ_BAABKO010000001.1, forward strand.
CGCCGACGGGGATGGAGTACCCGCCGACCTCGCTGATCGCCTCGGTGGCGCCCGCGAACCAGTCAGGGCGGTCGCGCACGACGAGCTGCGAGCCCTCGACGCCGCCGTTCTCCTCGTCTGCGAAGAAGGCGAGCACGATGTCGCGCTCCGGCTGCTCCCCCGCGCGAAGCAGCTCGGCCACCGAGGTGAGGATCATCGCGTCCATGTTCTTCATGTCGACGGCGCCGCGGCCCCACAGCAGCCCGTCGCGGATCTCGCCCGCGAACGGGTCGACCGACCAGTCGTCCGCGACGGCGGGCACGACGTCGAGGTGGCCGTGCAGGACGAGGGCGGGCTTGTCGCGGTCGCGGCCGGCGACGCGAGCGGTCACGTTCGTGCGCCGAGGGATGGGCTCGTAGTACTGCGTCTCGAGGCCGAGGCCCTCGAGGTAGGCGCCGACGTACTCGGCGGCCTCGCGCTCGCCCTTGGCGTTGCCGCCGCCGTAGTTCGTCGTATCGAACCGGATGAGATCGGCGGCCAGGCGCGCGACTTCGGGGATCTCGTTCTCGGGCATGCGCTTCACGTTACCCGGAAGGCGCGGCACGGCCCTCGTTCGGCGTCGCGCGCGTCACCCGGCGTCTTCTCCGGTCGGCACGCATCGTGCGCCCCGTGGGGCGGGCAGGCAGGTGCCCGGCGTGCACAGCGGTGCGAGCGCAGCACGGAAGTGCGTGTGCCACATGCTCCGGCCTGCACGAGCTGCACCGGCGTGCACGAGTTACACCGACGCGGCGCGGGCAGGGGCGATATGAGTGCAGTATCCTGCACCTTATGGGCATCCCGAGAGACTCCATCGGCCGCGTGATCGGCGAACGCGTCCGCGCGGCTCGGCGAGCGCGCGAATGGACCCTCGATCGGCTCGCCGAGCGGTCGGGCGTCAGCCGGAGGATGGTCGTGAACGTCGAGAGCGGCGAGGCCAACCCGAGCATCGCCACGCTTCTGCGCCTCGCCGAGGCGCTCGGAATCGGCCTGCCGTCGCTCGTCGAGCCGCCCGCCGACACCGGATCGCGGGTGACGCGCACCGGCGAGGGAGCCGTGCTGTGGTCGGGCGACGGCGGAGGGCGCGGTGTGCTCGTGACCGGCGAGGACGCCCCCGAGGTGTTCGAGCTGTGGGAGTGGACGCTGGCTCCGGGCGAGAGGCACGCGAGCGAGCCCCACACTGCAGGCGCGCGCGAACTGCTGCTGGTCGTCGACGGCGAGGTCGTGATCGAGGTCGGCGAGGAGACGCACGCACTCTCGGCCGGCGACGCGCTGCGCTTCGACGGCAGTCGCCCCCACGCGTACCGGAACGACGGCGGTTCGCGAACGCGCTTCTGCCTCGCGGTGCTCGAGCCCGCAGCAGGCGCGGCGAACAAGGAAGGACGACAGGATGGATGAGCTGAACGAGCAGGAGGCGTTCCTCGCCCGGTGCGCGATCGACGTGGAGGTGCACGCACTCCGGCCGGATTACCGCGCGCTGCTGCTCGTCGTCGACGGGCTGGAGCCGTCGACCACGAGCGAAGCCGTCGACGATCTCGTCACTGCGGCGGAGCGGCGGGCGCGCGAGCTGGTCGCGGAGCGCCCGCTCGAGGAGCACCCGCATATCGCCGCGTGGCGCGACGCGTACCGCGCGTTCGGCGCGAAGCCGCAGCGCACCCGCAACAGCGTGGAGGCGCTCACCCGCCGCGCCGTCGACGCTCTGCCGCGCGTCAACGCGCTCACCGACGCGTACAACGCGATCTCGGTGCTGCAGCAGGTGCCGATCGGCGGCGAAGACCGCACCGCTTACCGCGGCGCAGCGCGACTCGTGCGCGCCGCAGGGGACGAGCCCTTCGACACGGTCGCCGGGGGCGAGCCCGTCATCGAGCATCCCGAGCGTGGCGAGGTCGTCTGGCGCGACGACGACGGCATCACGTGCCGCCGCTGGAACTGGCGACAGGGGCGCCGCACGGCCCTCCGAGACGACACGACCGACGCGCTCTTCATCCTGGACGCACTCGGCCCGATGAGCGACGCCGACCTCCAGTTCGCCGGCGACGCGCTGGCCGACGCACTCCGGCAGCTGGGTCGGCAGGTGCGCATCGCGCGCCGTGTCGTCCGCGGAAGCTGAGCCCGCGCCCGCGACGCTCGAACGGCTCCCCGAGCACCGCGCCTATTCTAGTACTAGAGTAGAGGCGTGGAGCTGACAGCCGCCGAGTTGACCGTTCTGGGCCTCGTCATCGAGGAGCCGAGGCATGGCTACGACCTGGAGCAGGTGATCGCGCAACGCGGCATCCGTCAGTGGACGGACATCGCCTTCTCATCGATCTACTACGTGCTCGCCAAGCTGGAGAAGCGAGGTCTCGTCGAGGCAGGTGGAGGCCGATCCGGCGCACGGTCGAGACGCGTGTTCCAGGCCACCGCGGCGGGCCGAAGGATGGCAGCGGACGAGGCGTTCTCATCCATAGCCGAGCTCCGCACTGTCCCGTACCCCGTGCTCGTGGGGATCGCGAACCTGCCGCTGCTCTCCGAAGCGGCCTACGACGACGCCCTGTGCAGCAGGTTGACCGAGCTCGAGGCCAGGATCGGGTCGGTGCGAGACGCGGAACGGTCGCAGGCTCCGCTGCCCCGGCCCGCGCGCGAGGTCTTCTCGTACTCGCTCAGCCTGCTGGAGGCGGAGAGATCGTGGCTCGCCGCACGAGTCCGGGACGCACGATGAGCGACCAGGGCGGGTCGGAGGGGCCCCTCGAGAGGAGGATCGTCGACGGGATCTCCACAGCGGGCGGCGTGCACTGCGAGACGACGGCGCTCGGCGTGCTCCTGCACCACGCTGGACTCGACCTCTCAGAAGCGATGCTCTTCGGGCTGGGCAGCGGTCTGTCCTTCGTCTACTGGGACTCCGCGCGGCAGGAGCTGCCGTTTCTCGGCGGCAGGGTGAAGCCCTTCGTGCTCACGCAGAACCTCGCCCGGCGACTGGGAGTCGAGCTCCGCGCGGAGGAGACTGCATCCGCACGCAAGGCGTGGGACGCCGTCCGCGCGTCGATCGATGCCGGCACGCCCGTCGGGCTCCAGCTCGACAGCCATGATCTGGAGTACTTCGGGTCTCGCGTGCACTTCGCCGGTCACGTCGTCGCGATGTACGGCTACGACGCGGAGCGCGCCTATCTGGTCGACACCGCGCAACAGGGCGGAGCCGTGTCCACCAGCCTGGAGAGCCTCGCCCGGGCCCGAGCCGCACGAGGCCCGATGTCCGCTCGCCACCGGTCCTTCACCGTAACGCGCACAGTGCCGTCGCAGGGCGGCCGCGAGCACCTCGCTCCCGCAATCGTCCTCGCGATCACCGCGTGCGCACGGGAGTTCCTCGCACCGCCCATCGCCAACCTCGGCGGCCGGGGGGTCCGTACCGCCTCGAAGCGGGTCCCGGCATGGTTCGATCGACTCGCGGACCCCCGTCGCGACCTCGCAGCCATCGCCATGATGATGGAGCGCGCGGGCACCGGCGGCGCCCTGTTCCGCAATCTCTACCGCGATTTCCTCACCGAGTGCCGAGACCTGCTCGAGCGCGAGTCGGACGCGGAGCTCGTCGAGAGAGGACGAGACCTCTTCGCAGTGTCCGCGCTTCGGTGGACGCAGGTCGCTGAACTCCTCGAGAAGGCGGGAAAGACGGGGCAGCCGGCCGACCTCGAGCGGGCCGGTCGCCTGCTGGAGGAGATCGCGACGATCGAGACGACGGCGATGACAGCTCTCAGCACGCTGGCGAGCTCCGGCCCGACGACTCCACAGTCGACGCATCGCAGGCGCGAAGACGTCGTCAACGCCGACCACGACGCGTCGACGACGGCCGATGCGAGATGATGGGCGATCCGCACCGCGGTGCGGATTCTGACCGGCACCGCGAGCGACGCATCCCGGCCCCGTTCCTCGCGAAGCCGAGGAGCAGAGCCCGTCAGAGCAGTGCCGCGACCCTCTCCGCCGTCTTCTTCGCAGAGCCCGGATTCTGGCCCGTCACCAGGTTTCCGTCGACGACCGCATACGAGACGAACGGGAGGATCGCCTTCTCGTAGTGGGCACCGCGGTTCTTCATCTCCTCTTCGGCATTGAAGGGCACGAGCTCGTCGACGCGCGCGAGAACCTCTTCCCTCCAGGCGAAGCCGGTGACCTTCCTCCCCTCCACGAGCAGTGACCCATCCGACAGTCTCGTATTCAGCAAAGCGCAGTAGCCGTGGCAGACAGAGGAGACGATGCCGCCGCGCTCCCAGATCTCGCGGGTGATGCTCTGGAGTCCTTCACTGTCGGGGAAGTCGTACATGACGGCATGCCCGCCGGTGAAGGAGATCGCGTCGACGTCGGCGGGGTCGACCTGGTCGGGGCGGAGGGTGTTCTCGAGGAGCGCCATCCGTGCGGGGTCGTCATGCCAGGCTTTGGCGATCCTGTCGTAGGTGGGGAACTTCAGCGACCGGGGCTCCAGCGGCGATGGCCCGCCAGCAGGGCTGACGATCACCTGTTCGAACCCGCGGCCCTCGAAGACCTTCCAGGCGTGCGCGAGTTCCGACAGCCACAGCCCGGTGGGATGGGACGGGTCGTCGTAGTGGGCGACGTTCGTGACGACGTGGAGGATGCGTGTGGCCATGGAGGTGCTCCTTCGGGGGATCAGATCAGCGCGGCGATCGTCGCGCGCACGCGACGCGCGCGGTCCTCGGCTGAAGCGGCGCGGAGCTTTCCGTCGAGGAAGAGGAACGCGAGCCCGTGCGTCGCACTCCAGAGCCCTGTCCCGAGCATCTCGGCATCCCGGTCGGGGAAGAGGCTCGCCGTTGAACGCGTGAGCAGCTCATGCACCGCGGCGGCCGCCCGCACGCGCTCGTCAGCGTCGTTGTCGCACTCCCTCCCGAACATGACGCGGAAGAGAGAGGGGTGGGCCACCGCGAAATCCACGTAGACGACGGCGAACTCGAGGAAAGCCGCTCGCGTCGCCGGCAGCTCATCGTCAGAGAGGAGCAGAGCCCGCAGGTCGCGGAAGCCTTCCGCCGCGACAGCCGACTCGAGGGCGTCGCGATCGGCGAAGTGCCGATAGGGAGCGGTCGGGGAAACCCCGACATCCCGAGCGACCGCCCGGAGCGAGAACGTCTCTCCTGATTCGAGCGCCCGCCGTGCCGCCGCCACGAGCGCAGCGCGCAGATCGCCGTGATGGTAGGTGCCGGCCGATGATGTTGACACTGCTCACTTCCTTCTTATGATGTAAGCAGTGTAAACACCACGGAGGAGCGCAGGCAATGCAGACCATCGTCGGAGCAGGGGGACAGATCGCCGTCGAGCTCGCCCGTGAACTGGATCGTGCCGGTGTCGACGGGCTGAGGCTCGTGAGCCGCAACCCGCGCAGGGTCAACGACTCCGACGCCCTCGCCCGCGCCGACCTCATGGATCCCGTGCAGACGGCGGCCTCGGTCGAGGGCAGCGAGATCGTCTACTTCACGGCGGGCCTGCCTGCGGACACGGAGCTGTGGGAGGCGCGCTTCCCGACCATGCTGCGCAACGCGCTCGACGCGACCCGTGCGGCGGGTGCGGCGTTCGCCTACTTCGACAACACCTACATGTACCCGCAGGATGACCGGGTCCAGACCGAGGAGACGGTGTTCGCGCCCGTCGGACGGAAGGGGCGCGTGCGCGCGACCATGGCGTCGATGGTCCTCGACGAGATGGCACGCGGCGACATACCCGTGCTGATCGCGCGAGCACCCGAGTTCTACGGCCCCGGTCTCACGCAGAGCTTCACCAACACCCTCATCATCGACCGCCTTCTGAGCGGCAAGCGAGCCCTCGTTCCCGTCCGCGCTGATCGCCGACGCACCCTCATCTGGACACCGGACGCCGGCCGGGCTCTGGCGCTGCTCGGGAACACTCCCGACGCCTTCGGTCGGACCTGGCACCTGCCGACCTCACCCGAGCACCTCACGTACCGCGAGTTCGTCGCCCTTGCCGCAAACGTCTTCGATCGCGACCTGCGGTTCACCGTCATCCCCCGCTGGGCACTCGTCGCGGCAGGCATCGTCTCCGCGTCCGCGCGGGAGATCCGCGAACTGCTCCCCCGGTATGCGCACGACAACATCTTCGACTCGTCCATGTTCGCGGCACGGTTCCCCGAATTCGCCGTGACCGGCTATCGGGCCGGGCTCGCGGCTGTCCGCGACCAGGCCCCGCCTCGTCCTGCGTGAGCGAGGTACGCGACCGCGCCCGAACGACCGGCGGGGCGATCTCGCGCCGGGTCGAAGCTCGGAGGGCGTCGCCGGGTGATCACTCGTAGCGCAGGGCGTCGACGGGATCTTTCCGTGCGGCGCGCGCTGCGGGCAACGTGCCGGAGAGGAACGCGATGACCATGACGAGCACGACGATCGTGGCGATGGAGGAGAAGTCGAACGCGATCAGTGTCAGGCCGGGGAGGTCGGCGAGGAGCCCCTGCGCGAGCGCGCCGCTGATCGCGGTGCCGGCGAGGATGGCGATGCCTGCGCCGATGGCGCTGCCGAGGAAGCCGAGGAACGCGGCTTCCAGGCTGAAGAGTGTGAAGACACGGCCGGAGCCCATGCCCATCGCCTTCATGAGCCCGATCTCGCGGGTGCGTTCCTGGACGGACATGTAGAGGGTGTTCACGATGCCGAACGCGGCAGCGAGCAGGGCGATGATCGCGAACGCGTTGAGGACGAGGACGATACCGTCGATGACGGTGGTGATCATGCCGAGCTGGTCGGCGATCGTGGTCCCGGTGAATCCGGCGTCTGCGAGGCGGTCCTTGAGCGCGTCGATCTCCGTCTCGGTTGCCTCTGGGTCGAACCACACTGTCGCGGAGGCGAACCGCTCGGCCTGTTCGTCCGTGAGTCCGGTGGACTGTGCGTCGAAGAGGACGTCGGCGAGGGCGTCGTTGATGAGGATGCTCGACCCCGTCGGGCTGGCGAGGGCCTCCTCGGCGACACCGACGACAGTGGCTTCCAGGGTGTGCTGTGTGCGTTCGGCGTCGGTGATCCCGATCGTGACCGTCTGTCCGATGGCGCCGTCGTCGCCGTCGAATCCGAGCGGCTCGACGTACGCGAGGGGCAGGGCGACTTCCAGGCTGGTGGTGTCGGGGTCGGGTTCGGTTCCGGTGGCGAGGACGACGGTCTGCCCGGGGATGAGGCTCCCCACGGAGGCGACGAGCTGCGTGCCATCGCCGGCCTGGATGTAGTCGGGGGTGATGGTCCGGACCGCGTCGACGCTCAGCACCCCATCGAGTCCCTCGATCGTCTCGATGTCGTCGGGGGTGAGGGCGACCACCGTCTGCCCAGGAATACCGCTAGAGACGGCATCGGGGTCGTACTCGCGCGGTTCCGTGGAGCCAGCGCCGGGGACACCGGTGGCGTTCTCGTCGATCTTCGTGGCCGTCATCGCATCGGAGGCCCCGACTCCGGAGACGGTGTCATCGATGTAGGCGTTGATCCCGGTACCCAGGCCGCTGGTGAGGGCGAGGGTGAACGCCCCGACGAAGATCGCCAGGATCGTCAGGACCGTGCGGGTCTTCGAGCGGAACGTATTCGATACGGCAGCGCCGATCAGGTCGGGGGCCCTCATGCGGCGACCTGCTTCGCGGTGTCCTCGACGATCTGCCCGTCTCGGATGACGATGCGGCGGTCGCAGCGAGCAGCGAGGTCCTCGTCGTGGGTGACGACGATGAGAGTGATGCCGTGCTCACGGTTGAGGGTGAAGAGGATGTCCTCCACGGTGGCACCGGTGGTGGTGTCGAGATTGCCGGTCGGTTCGTCGGCGAAGATGATCCGCGGGTTGTTCACCAGGGCGCGGGCGATGACGACACGCTGCTTCTGCCCTCCGGACAGGTTGAGCGCCTTGTTCTTCGCCTTGTCCGCCAGGTCGAGCTGCTCAAGCGCGGCAAGACCCCGCTTCCTGCGTTCGCTGCGGCCGACCCCGGCGATCTTCAACGGCAGGATGACGTTCTCCAGGACCGTGTCGCCTCCGGTCAGGAAGAACTGCTGGAACACGAACCCGAATGTCTTGTTCCGCGTCCGGTTCAACCTCCCTCCACGCAGTCGCGCCGTGTCCGTGCCTTCGAGGAGGATTCGTCCCGAATCGGGGGCGTCAAGGAGCGCGAGCACGTGCATGAGCGTGGATTTGCCGGAACCGCTCTTCCCGACGATCGCGACCGACTCGCCCTCTCGGATGTCGAAGGACACACCCTTGAGGGCTTCGAAACGGCTCTGGCCGTGGCCGTAGGTCTTGTGCACATCATCGACGTGCAGAATCGGGGTCGTCATGAGAAGGGAACTCCATTTCCGCGAGGCATACTCTCAGCCTCATCGGGGCGGTGCTCGGACGCATCCCCCAGGGGCGGGCACCTGACGTACCGCGTTCGCGGTACCGGACGTCGCGCGCGGGGTGGATGACGCCCGTCCGGGGCGTCGGAGAGACTGTGGGGGTGACGCAACGGCTCGAGCTCCCGGAGGTGCCGGACGATCCGCGCCATCCGCCCGGGTGGCTGCCGGATGTTCTCCTCGCCTTCATCGTCGTCGTCGCCGCTTTCGCGCCGGTCCCTGCCACGGAGTTCGCACCGGCGGGCCCTCTCGCGTTGGCGCTGGTGCTCTCGCCCATCGCGATCGTGCCGTTCCGCCGCCGCTGGCCCTCGGCCGTGCTCGTGCTTCTCCTGCTCGTGTTCGGATCCGCGGCTGCCTGCGGGACGCTCTCACCGGGCGTCGGCGTCGCCGTGGGGATGGCTGTGTTCCACCTGGCGACGCGCACCACCCGCCGACGGGCCATGCTCGCCGGCGGCTGCGCCGCGATCCTGCTCATGCTGCTCTCCCTCCTGGCTTCCGTCGGGAGCCCGCTCGACCCCCGGGTGGTGCAGTTCGGGCTGCTCGTGGCGTTCGCCGCGGCAGCCGGCGACGGAGCGCGCTCTCGGCGCGCGTATGTCAAGGCCATCAGCGATCGCGCAGAGCGCGCCGTTCAGACACGAGAAGACGAGGCACGACGACGGGTCAGCGAGGAGCGCCTGCGCATCGCGCGAGACCTGCACGACACCGTCGCCCATCAGATCTCTGTCATCAGCCTCAACGCGGGCGTCGCATCGACCGCCGTCGACACCCGTCCGGACAAGGCGAAGGAGTCGCTGGCGACCATCAGAGGGGCCGCGCGCACGGTACTCAAAGAGATCGGGGACCTCATGGCGATGCTTCGCGCCGACGACGACAGCGGCGCCGTCCCGAGACCGCAGTCGGGGCTCGCGCAACTCGACCGTCTCGTCGCGCAGTTCGCCGCCGCCGGGCTCGACGTCCACACGCGCGTCGAGGGCTCCCCGGACGCCGTGACCGGAGCGGCGGACCTCGTCGCCTACCGCGTCGTGCAGGAGGCGCTCACCAACGCGCATAAGCACGGTGCCGAGGGTCGTGCGCACGTCCTCGTCCATGTGGCCGCCGACGCCGTGACCGTGGCCGTCACCAACCTGATGGATGTCGGACAGGACGGGTATCGGATCCCGCCCGGCTCCGGGCTAGGTCTCGTCGGTCTGCGCGAACGTGTCGCATCGGTTCGCGGCACCGTCGACGCAGGTCCCGCCCCGGGCGGATGGAAGCTCGAAGCCGTCCTGCCGGTCGACCGCGAGGAGACGCCGTGACGCACGTCCTCGTCGTCGACGACCAGCCGCTGATCCGGCAGGCGGTCTCAGACATCCTCACCGGACACGACGACATCACTGTGGTCGGTCTCGCCGCCAACGGGCGCGAAGCGGTGACCCTCGCGAGAGCGCTCCTCCCGGACGTGGTCGTGATGGACATCCGGATGCCCGAGGTCGACGGCATCACGGCGACCTCGGAGATCTGCGCCGACTCCTACCTCGACGACACGAGGGTCCTCATCCTGACGACCTTCGAAGAGGACGAGTACCTTGTCTCCGCACTCCGCGCCGGCGCGAGCGGCTTCGTCGGCAAGGGCGCCGAACCGGAGGAGATCGTCCGGGCCGTCCGGGCCGTCCACGCCGGCGACGCCCTGCTCTCCCCCGTCGCGACCCGCGCCCTCATCGACCGGTTCGTCGCTCCCGCAGCGCCACGTGCCGCGATCGCGCACTCCCCGCGGCTCTCCGCCCTGACAGAGCGGGAACGAGAAGTACTGCTGCTGGTCGCGCAAGGCCACTCCAACCAGGACATCTCCGATCAGCTGGTCATCTCTCCGCACACGACGAAGACGCACGTGAACAGGATCATGGGGAAGGTGAACGCCCACGACCGCGCACAGCTGGTCATCCTCGCCTACGAATCCGGCGTGATCAGACCCGGGCAGTGACTGATCGACCTCAGCCGATCCAGGGACAGCCGGCCGACACACGTCGACCCGGCTCTCCCCTTGCGGTTCCCCCGTTCATCGCCTGACGGCCGGTGGGAGCACCGAGCACGATCGCGCGAACCACGGGGCGAGGTCCTCGGCGACCGACGATCTCGACCTCCCCTCCTCCGGGGAGGCGGCGGAGGTCGAGGCCGAGCGCGGACGTTCGCTCAGAGCGTCACGACGAGCTTCCCCCGAACGTGTCCGTCACGGAGGACGGCGACGGCTTCGTCGAGCCGCTCCAGGGGATACCGCTGCTGGATGGGCACGGTCAGCGCCCCTTCTGCGATCGCTGAGGCGATGCGCGGAAGAGCCTCCGGGCCGGCGTCGCCTCCACCCGTCGCGATCGCGCCGCCGGGAGGATTCGGGCCCGCCGCGATGGTGGCCACGCGGGAGGGGGAAACTCCGATCGACAGGGCCGCTTCCGCGGTCTCGGTCCCCTGCAGGTCGATCGCGGCGTCGATTCCACCGGGAGCGAGTTCGCGCACCCGCTCAGCCAGCCCGCTGCCGTAGGGAAGGGGATTCGCGCCGAGGCCGCGAAGGAACTCGTGGTTCGCCGGAGATGCGGTCGCGACCACCGTCGCACCTGCCGAGAGCGCCAGCTGCACGACGAAGACGCCGACGCCACCCGCCGCCCCGCCCACGAGGACGGTGTCGCCGTCCCCGACGCCGGCCGCGGACACCGCTGCGGCCGCCGTGCGAGCCGCAATGGGCAGCGCTGCCGCGACGTCGTCGTCCACTCCGGCGGGCGTGCGCTCGAGGATCTCCTCCCCCACCGTGACGACGACATGGTCCGCCAGAGCGCGCCCGCGCGCACCACCGTAGACGCGATCGCCGACCGCGTACCCGTCGACCCCCTCGCCTACCTCGTCGACGACGCCGGCGTAGTCGTTGCCGAACCCGGTCGGAGCAACCACCCCGAAGCGCCCCGCCAGTTCCGGGTACACCGCAATCTTCCAGTCCACCGGGTTCAGTCCCGCTGCGCGCACCCGGATACGCACCTGCCCGGGACCGGCATGCGGCTCTTCACGGCGGACGACGCCCAGAACGAGAGGGTCGCCGATGTCCTGTTGCTGCACGAATCTACTCATGCCGCATCCAGCACGCGCCGGGGGGCGATGATTCCTCCATGACCTCGGATGGCCTTCCATGACCTCGCGTGTCGACGAATGCTCGCGCGGCGCGAGCAGGTGACGGCCCGTCGCCTCATCACCCCGTCGACCCCGCGTTGTCCGGGTGCTCAGACGTCGAGCGCGAACCCGAGATCGATCTCCGACGCCGATCGGCCGGCGATGCCCCAGTTCTCCAGGGGCGGCTCGTGGACGATGATGAAGACGTCGTCCGGCGCGATGCCGAGCTCTTCGAGCCGCACCGTCACTTCTCGGTACAGGGCGCGCTTGGCCTGGGATGAGCGCCCGGGGAAGATCGTGAACTCGATCCGGATGAAATCCTGCGACCTGCCCGGAGGTGCGGCGAACCACGGAATCGATGCGGACAGCGGGCATGAGCACACGCTAGGCGCGGGAGTCGACCGCGCACGCGAATGTCGACACGTGCCGTCAGCGCCGCCTCGCCGACAACCGCGCCCGGCGCCGACCGGGCCCCCGGTCCTCTGCGCTCACGTCGCTCTTTCGTCCGCGGGGTGTCCGCCAGCCATTCGCGAGGCACGGTCGCGTTGCAGGACTTCCGCGCAGGCCCACTGGATGTGCGGCTCTTCGTACGCCCCGGCACCCAGCACGAGAAGCGCGCGCTCCCAGCGGGTGATGCTCGTCGTCTCCGTGTACGTGGTCATCATCCGCCTGCCCCCCGCGTGATCTCGAACACCCCTGCGGACAGGTAGCGCTCTCCCGTATCCGGGAGGATGACGACGATCGTCGCCCCCGCGTTCTCCGGCCGCCCCGCGATCACGGTGGCCGCGTGGAGGATGGCGCCCGCCGACGCGCCGACGAACAGACCCTCCTCGCGGAGGAGAGCACGAGCCGCCGCGTACGCCTCAGCCGCCTCGACCGCGACGACCTCGTCGACGACGTCCGCGTCGAAGTTGGGCGGCAGCAGGTCCGGCTCCACATCCCATACCTTGTGCACCCCGTCGATCTCATCGGGATAGACCTCGTCCTCCGTCGGAACCGACCGATCACCCGGCTCGGTGACGACGACACGCACGGTCGGCTTCCGCTCCTTGAGGAAGCCGCCCGCTCCCGACACCGTGCCGCCGGTGCCGACGCCCGCGACCAGGATGTCGACCGCCCCGGCCGTGTCCGCCCAGATCTCCGGCCCCGTGGTCTCGCGATGCACGCGCGGGTTCGCCGGATTGCCCAGCTGGTTCGCGATGAACGCCCCGGGGTTCTCCTCCTCGGCACGGGCGAAGAGCCGCTCGACGCCTTCCGGATCGAGGAACAGGCTGTTGGGGACGTCGATCAGCTCCGCACCCAGCGCCTCGAGTATGCGGTGCTTGTCGGGGCTGGTGTTGTCGCCCAGATAGAACTTCGTGCGGTAGCCGCGGCTGGCGGCGATCGCCGCGAGCGCGATTCCGGTGTTGCCGCTCGTGATGTCGACGATGAGATCGCCGGCGCGCAGCTCGCCCGTCTCCTCGCCGTCGCGGATGATGCTCCACGCGACACGGTCCTTGACCGAGCCTGCCGGGTTCAGGAACTCCGCCTTGCCCAGGAGCCGCGCCCCGAGTGCCCGGTTCTCGGCGTATCGCGACAGGTCGACCAGCGGAGTGCCTCCGATCAGCGCCGTGATGTCCCCGGCGACACGCTCGGTCACCTCGGTCGGGGAGGTGGTCTCGGCGATCGTCATGGTCGGCTCCTTCTCGTCGCGTGGCGTCCACGATAAGAGCGGGTTGCGACGCGGCAGCCGGCTGTGACCCTCGATGACGCACCGCTACCCACTATGTCGCCGACCGCAGCCACCGCGAGCACACCGAACAGCCGGACCAGCAGGAGCGGGACGGAGGACCGATCGAGGACCGTGGACCCACGTGCTCACCCCGATGTGGAGTCAGCCGACCGGTGCGGCCGGCCCTGCCGGCTCGGGGTCGGCCGAGAGCGCTCCGCCGGCCCACCCCAGGAGCGGCGCGAGCCGACCGGCGATGTCCTCGAGAATCTGCACGTAGTCGCCGGGCTCGAGAGCGAAGGGCAGCGCGAAGGCGACCTCGTCGACCTCGCCGAATGCGCGGTTGGCGGCGAGCGCCTCCACGATCTGCTCCGACGTGCCGACGATGTCGGCGGCGAAGAGGAAGCCACGCGGCCCGTGCGGGACACCCACGCGGCCCGCGCGCGACCGGGCGTAGGCGGCGTATCGTTCCCTCTGCTCGGCGGTGGCCGAATCCGTGGGGATCACGACGAGACCTTGCGACACCCGAGCGCTCTGCCCTGCCGGGTGATGTTCGCGGTACAGCTGGATCTGCGCATGCTGCTCGGTGTCGAAGTCGTGCGTATGGACCGACTGGATGACGCTGCTGGTCAGCAGGTGGAACCCGTTCTCCGCCGCCCAGACCGTGGAGTCGGGGCTGGCGGCGCCGTACCAGAGGCGTTCGGCGAGCCCGGGGGAATGCGGTTCGATCCGCTCGGAGAACTCCTCGATGCCCTCTGTGCCGGAGAAGGGACTGACCCGATCGCCCGCGAGCAGTCGCCGCAGCCTCGCCAGCCGCGCGTACCCGAAGTCCTCGTGCGGGGCGGTGTCGGGATACAGCGCCTCCGCGATCTCGTCCAGCCTGCGCGGCGCGCCGACCGAGAAGCCCGGCTCGATCCGTCCACCGGTCAGGACGTCGACCGTGGCGAGGTCCTCGGCGAGCCGGAACGGGTTCTCGTATCCGAGCGGGATGACCGCGGTGCCGAGGCGGATGCGACGGGTGCGCTGCGAGGCCGCCGCGAGGACCGCCACCGGGGACGAGATGCCGTACTGAAGGTGGCGGTTGCGCAGCCAGGCGCTGTCGAAGCCGAGGGCCTCAGCGCGTTCGATGATCGCGAGCGTGGCCTCGTGCCCGGCGCCAGGCGAATCGCGATCGAAGAGACCGATGGTCAGGAAGCCGAGAGAGCGGAGCGGTCGTGTCACCCGATCACGCTATGCGTCCCGCACCGGCCGCGCGCGCCGGGGCGTCATCCGCCGATACGACAGCGCCTGCACACTCGAGGAGCGGGCAGCTCGTCAGAGATTCATGAGGCCTCGCGAGCGAAGCGCACATTCGCCGAACGCCGCCCCGTGCCGCCGTGGGGACGCGTGCCGCCACGGCACCCGTTTCGCCGCGGCGGCACGCGGGTCTCAGTCGTGTCCGCGCACGTCCACGCGGAAGAACCGCTCCGCATACTCCGCGTCTGTTTCGGACGCGTCCACGATCGCCCGCTCTCGCACGAAGGTGCTGATCGCTTCGAGATCGGCGAACTGACTCCCGTGCGCAGAGACCGCGGCGATCTTCCGCTCCACGTCCACCGATTCCAAGGACACGTGGTGGTTGCGGGAGGGGTGCCCCTGGAGCCAGGCTTCATCCACAATCCACGGCTCGAGACCCTCGGCGAGGAGGTCGGGGAACGCGAACGGATTGCGCGCGGCCGGATACACGGCGCGGAGAACCGCCTCACCTGCCGCTCGGTGGTCGGCGTGGCTTGCCCCGATGCTCTCCCAGTTGCGCTCCGGCGAGGTGGTGAGAATCAGCTGCGGGCGCGTCTGGCGGATGATGCGGGCGACGTCGCGGACGAGCTCCCGCGTGACCCAGAGGTCGCCGTCGGCGTATCCCTCGAGGAACCGCACGTCTTCCACGCCGATCGCGGCCGCGGCCGCTCGCTGCTCCGATCGACGGATCTCCTGGATCTCCTCGCGGGGCGTGTCGTCGAAACCCCCCTCCCCTCCCGAGGTGATGACGACGATCGTGACGTACGCTCCCTGACGTACGAAGCGGGACAGCGTTGCCCCCGCACCGACGTCGGCGTCGTCCGGGTGTGCGTACACGCCGAGGACGCGCGTGATCTCGAGGGCCATCTCAGTTCCCGGCGATCGCGTCGTTGCCCGCCGCCTGCGCCGCGGTGAGACCCTCGTCGACGGGTGTGCGACCCAGGAAGACCTCCTTCAGGACGGGTGCGATCGCGGTGAACGCCTCCGAGATCTTCGCCCCGTGCGGCGCCGAGATGGTGCCGTTGTCGAGCACGTCGATGAGCGGTGAGACGTCGACGCCTTCCGACTGCCAGTAGTCGAAGAACGACTGCTGCGCGGCGGTGACCGCAGGCAGTGCCGCCCCTGTGGTACCCAGGGCGCTGGCCCCCTCGACGCTTCCCAGCCACTCGAGCACCTTCTTCTGGGCATCGGGGTGCTCGGACTGCGAGCTGGCAGCGGCGATGATGCCGTTGGTGAGGCTGATGCGCCCTTCCGGCCCTTCCGGCAGCGGGGCGATGCCCCATTCGAAGTCGGCGCCGTCCCGGATGTTGGCGAGGTTGTACGCTCCGGTCTGGAACAGCGCGAGGTGGCCCTGGAGGAACTGGTCGCGGCTGAAATCGCCGTTGTCGTTGGTGTCCGCCGCGGACGGAGCGACGTGGTCGGTGTTGATCAGGTCCACGAGGTATTCGGTGGCCGCGACACCTTCCGGTGTGTCGAAGGCGAGCTCGTCGGAGTCCGCGGGCTGGAAGACCGCCCCGGCGGAGGCGAGGTAGTCCGCCCAGATGGCTTGGAAGTCGTAGGCGGCGTTGTAGCCGAACTGCGTGAGCGTGAGCGGGTCGAAGTCGGGGTCGGATGGTCCTCTGCCGTCGCTGTCCTTCGTGAGCCACGCGGCGACATCGCGGAGCGTGTCGTCGTCGCCCGTGGGGTCCCAGACGAGGTTCTCGACCTCTTCGACGCTGACGCCGGCCTCGTCGAGGAGGGCCTTGTTGTAGAAGACGCCGATGCCCGGGTCCGTCAGCTGCGGCACGCCCCACAGAGTCCCGTCGTAGGTGTACTGCTCGACGACGGTGGCGGACCAGTCCGCGCTCGCGTCCGAGCCGAGCGTCTCACCGATGTCGAGGAGGGCGCCCGCATCGACGTAGTCGATGAAGTTGCTCGAGTTCGTCCAGAAGATGTCCGAGACGGAATCGGAGGCGACGTCGTTGCGCAGCGATGTCCAGTAGTCGGCCCACGGGATGACCTCGACGTCGATGGTGATGCCGTCGTTCGCCTCCTCGAAGGAGGGGATCGCCTGCTCGTATGCCTCGGCGGCCGCTTCGTCCCAGAGGCGGAGGGTGACCGTGGCGCTCCCGCCGTCGGCACCGGACCCCGCGCCCTGGCAGCCGGCCAGGGCGACGGCGGTGCCGGCGACGCCGATGAGGGCGATCGTGCGGGTGAAGGGATGCTTTCGCACTGTTCGGTGCCTTTCTCTCTCGATGCTCCGCGGAAGGGTGCCGGCGGGGCTATTTGATGCCGGTGATGGCGATCGACCGGACGATCTGCTTCTGGAAGATGACGAACACGACGATGAGCGGGACGAGCGCGATCGTCGTCGCGGCCATGACATACGTCCAGTTGGAGACGTACTGCGACTGCACGCTCGCAGTGGCGACCGTGATAACGGGGACCTCGTTTCCGGCGATCACCCGTGGCCACATGAACGAGTTCCATTGGCTGACCACCGTGATCAGCAGCAAGGTCGCGAGTATCGGTGTGGACAGCGGAACCACGATGCGCGCGAGGATGCGCAGATGCCCCGCGCCGTCGATCCGTGCGGCGTCGATGACGTCCTGCGGAATGCCGCGAAAGTACTCGCGGAGCAGGAAGACGGCATATGGGGAGGCCAGGAGGAATGGGACCACCAGACCGGCGAAGGTGTCTTTCAGCCCGGCTTCGGCGACCATCAGGTACAGCGGGACGATCAGGACCGTCCCGGGGATCATCATCGTCGACAGGAACAGCCAGAAGATCGCATCACGTCCGGGGAACTGCAGGCGTGCGAACGCGTACGCCGCGAGGACGGATGAGGTGACCTGGCAGAGGACGGTCACCACGACGGTTCCCAGTGTGATGAGGATGGCGCGGCCGAGTTCCACGCGGCCGCTGAGGATCGCCTGGAAGCTCTCGAACGTCCAGGGGTCCGGGAGGCTGAGCGGCGACTGGTTGGCGAAGTTCTGCGGGGACTTGAAGGCGGTGATGATGCTGAAGACGAACGGCAGGACGGTGATCGCCGCCGCGATGATGAGTCCGAGATAGATTCCTGCGGTTGCGAGCGCGCCGCGGCGGTTGCGTGTCCGGTCAGGAGAGGGCATAGGTGATCCTTCGCCGGAAGTACCCGTGCTGGAGCAGTGTGATCGCGATGAGGATGAGCATCATCGCGGTGGCCGCGACCGCAGCGCGCCCGAGGTTCCAGTTCTCGAAGGCCTCCGCGTAGATCTGCCACGCGAGCACCGATGTGCGCCCGTTTGGCCCGCCGCCGGTGAGCGCGTAGATCTGGTCGAACACGTTGAACGCGCCGATCACCGATGTCACGGTCACGAAGAAGAGCGTCGGGTGCAGCAGGGGCAGAACGATCGACCAGAAGGCCCGCAGCCGCGTTGCTCCGTCGACCTCCGCGGCCTCGAGGATCTCGGACGGGATGGCGAGGATGCCTGCGATGAAGAACAGCGCGGTGTAGCCGACGCTGTTCCAGATCACGACGAACGCGACAGCGGGGAGTGCCCACATCGGCGACACGAGGATCTCCACCCGATGTCCGACGATCGCGCTGAGCAGGCCCCCGGTCGGCGCGAAGATCCACTTCCAGACGACCCCGAGCGCGAGAGGCGAGGAGATCCACGGGATGACGATGAGCGTGCGGAAGACCGTCGTACCCCGGACCCCCTTGGTGAGGAGGTTCGCGAGAAGCAGGCCGACGGCGACCTGCACCGGAACCGTGAGCGCGATGAGCAGGAACGTCACCCCGAGCGCGTTCACGAACGCCGCATCGCTGAGGACGTCGATGATCTGCGTCGCCCCGACGAACTCAGGGCTGCCGATGAGGTCCCAGTCCTGCGTGGTGAGCCACAGCACCACGGCGACCGGAACGAGCATGAACACCGTCACCCCGACGAGGCTCGGGCTGAGGAACGCGTATCCGACGGCAGCCTGCCGCAGCGGTCGCAGCCGACGTGCTCTCCCCATGGACACCCTCCCGTCACGCTCGAACATGCTCGATGTTGGGAGAATATGCGCACAGTGGGCATCTCATTGCCGCGCGCCGTCACACACGTTCATGTCACCCGCCTAGGACGCGACAGGTGCGTCGCGAGCGACGCTCCTCGCACCTCAGCTGCGCGACAGAGCGGGAGCCTCGTCCAGATAGCGGTCGACGAGATCGGCGGCGATGTCGAGGGAATCGATGAGGGGGTGCGCGGCGAACGCTCGCCACGCAACCTGCTTCGAACCGCCAAGGGCAGCCTCGATGATGAGCTGCTCCGAGGCCTTCACCTGCTGGACGAGCCCGAGCATGTCACCGGTCAAGGGTGCGACCGGGCTCGGCGTGATCCTGCCGCCGGCGACGATGCATGCGGTCTCGATCACGGCGTCGCTCGGGAGCGACGGGACGACCGCCCCGTTGCGGACGTTCAGCACCGCGGTCGTCGACGCTCCGGTGGCGAGCGCGGACATCAGGTCGAGTGCGACGCGGTGGTATCCGCCGGCCTCGACATCCTGCGGCCGCCGGCGAGCGCCCGGACGCCGGCCTTCGGTCATGTAGGTCTGCTCTCGTTTCGCGCGCACATCGTTCCATCGCTGCCACGCGTCGCCTGCCGATTCGTCGAAGAACCTGGTCTGCTGCTCGTGCAGGTACTCGCCGCGGGTGAGCGGCCGTTCTCGCGCGGATTCGAGCGCCTGGCGATGACGGTAGTAGTAGAAGAGATACTCGTTCGGGATCGCACGTAACGCCCGAATCCAGTCCGCGCCGAGGAGGTGCGCCTCTTCCAGGTTCTCCAGTCGGGGCGATGCGAGAAGACCTGGCAGCAGGTCCACGCCGTCGACGCGGAGCGCCCGCAGCCATCCGAGATGATTCAAGCCGACGTAGTCGACGTCGACATCCTTGCTCCCCGGCATCCCCGCGGAGACGAGAGCGCGGCGGATCAGCCCGATCGGTGTGTCGCAGATGCCGACGACGCGGTCGCCCAGCACCTTCTGCATGGTCTCGGTGACGATTCCCGCGGGGTTCGTGAAGTTGATCACCCACGCTCGTGGCACCGCCGACCGGATGGCCTCCGCGAGCGCGAGGGTCGCGGGAACGGTCCGCCAGGCGTAGGCCAGACCGCCGGCGCCGACCGTCTCCTGTCCGAGCACCCCGGCTTCGAGCGCGATGCGCTCATCACGAACGCGGCCGTTCGTCCCGCCGAGCCGGATGGCGACGAAGACGAAGTCCGCATCCCGCAGGGCGGTCGCGAGATCGGCGACGGCCCGCACGCGCACGGAGGCTGCGGACGGCATGTCGCGGATGACTGCGAGGATGCGCTCCTGCCGCGCCGGCGACACGTCGTGGAGCACGATCTCCTCGATGGGTGACGTTCGCTGAGCTGCCGCAGCCGCCTCCACGATGAGGGGCACGCGGAACCCTCCCCCGCCGATGATCGTCAGTTTCATGCGATCGTGATGTCGACGCCGGCGCGGCGCAGTTCCGCGAGCGTCGCGGGGTCGGCACCGTCGTCGGTGACGAGCATGCCGATGCGCTCGGGACCCGCGACGCGAGCGACGCTCACCCCGGGGAACTTCGCCCCGTCGGCGAGGACGATGCGACGCTCGGAGGCGTCCAGAAGGGCTTGCTTGATGGGAACCTCGGTCGGCGTGGAGTCGTGGATCGAGCCATCTGCCTGCACGCCGCTCGTCCCCAGGAAGCAGACCGATGCACGGATCTGGGTCAGCGCCTGCAGCGCGAAGGCGCCGACCATCGACTGGTAGTTCTTCCGCACCGCTCCCCCGAGTACGATCAGCTCGAGATCGTCGTCTTCGCGGAGCTCGTCGACGACGGCGAGACTTGCTGTGACCACCGTGATCTTCCGCCCGCGGAGTTCGCGCGCGACGAGAGCGCACGTCGCCCCGATATCGATGAGGACCACATCGCCGTCTCTCACCTCGGCGGCAGCCGCCGAAGCGATCCGCTGCTTCTCAGCACGCTGCTGCACCGCCGTCTGGGTGATCGAGACAGGGTCGCGCTCGATACTGGCGCCACCGCGCACACGGCGCATCAGTCCAGCCGCGTCGAGCGCGTTGAGATCACGGCGGATGGTCGATGGGGAGACCCTGAGCGTGTCAGCCAGTGCTTCGACCGTCGCCTCGCCGTCCGCGCTGAGCACGGAGAGGATGCGCGCATGCCTCGTCGAAGTCAACATATCCTGATGCTACAACCGCGATCGAGCCTGAGCGCGCAGAATCAGTCATGTTCGCGCAACGTACGCGCCACGAGATCTGAGGGAGCTTTCATGGACCTGGTCGTCTCCGGCCCGACTTTCCTCGACGTGACGTTGGCGGGATTGCAAGCGACTGTCCATCCCGGGCGGGAGGTCTTCGCCCAGGATGCCGCACTGGGACCGGGCGGTGCGGCGATCGCCGCAATCGCCGCATCACGGCTCGGGTTACAGACCGCGCTGCACTCCGACCTGGGGGCGGACGCCGCGGGCCTGCTGTGCAGGGATGTGCTGATGACCGAGGCCGTGGACGTGTCCGCCGCACCGCTCCTCGACGGCTGGCGCACACCCCTCACCGTCTGCATCTCAGATCGCGACGATCGCGCGATGGCCACGTTCCAGGAGCCGCCACCGCGGCGACGAACGCCGCCGGTCGCGGCTCGGGCGCTGCTCGCGAATCTCCGGGACGTGGCGGCGCGCGCGCGGACCGACGGCACCGTCGTCGTCGCCGACATCGGATGGGACGCCTCTGGCCGCTGGGACGACGGCGACCTCGCACCCCTGCGATCGTGCGATGTGTTTCTCCCGAACAGCGTCGAGGCGATGGCGTACACCAGGACGGCCACACCCCGCGAGGCCGCGCGCGCTCTCGGGGACCGGGTCGAACGGGTGATCGTCACGTGCGGCGCAGAGGGAGTGATCGCACTCGACGCGGGCGCCGGCAGCGAGAGCCTCATTCCCGCGATCCCCGTCGATGCCGTCGATACCACGGGTGCCGGCGACGTGCTCGGGGCCGGTGTCGTCGCCGGCCTACTGCGCGGATGGCAGTTCGCGGACGTCGCCGCCTTCGGTGCCCTGTGCGCCGGCCTCGCCGTCACCCGCCTCGGAAGTGCGACCGCCTCGCCGACGCTCGCCGGGATCGACGAGTGGTGGCGTGCGGCGAGAGCCGATGCCGCACTGTCGTCGAGATATGCCTTCCTCGAGGGGCTTCACGACGCGGAGGCGGGCTTGCCGAGTCAGGAGCCGACCGGATGACGCCACTTCCCGGCGGCAACGCCCCTACCCGACGACGGCGACCCAGTCCATCTCCAGAGGTGGCCACGCGGAATACATGCCCACCGCCGCCGGTTCCCGACTCATAGGGAGGGACGGGGAGCTCTGAGATGCAGGCATGGACGACGGCGCCGGCCGCAATGGGAGGACTACGGCTGAGCGAGGTGGCAGAACCGACTCCGCTTCCGCACGAGCTGCTGGTGAGGGTCGAGGCGTTCTCTCCGAACCCCGGCGATCTCGCGGCACTGCCCGGTGTCCCCGCGGGCTCCATCCCCGGATGGGACGGAGCGGGCGTCGTGCTCGAGGCCGCGGCGGACGGCACGGGGCCTCGCGCCGGCGACCACGTGCTCTTCCTCGGGCTCGGCGCCCGCGGATGGGCACAGCGTCGGGCCGTGCCGCACGCGACCACTGCCACCGCGCCGCCCGATGTGGCATGGGAGCACCTCGCAGCGCTGCCCGTGCCGGCGACCAGTGCCCTGAGGGCTCTACGGAAGCTCGGCTCCGTCATCGGGCGACGCATCCTGATCGTGGGAGCGACGGGCGCGGTCGGCAGAATCGCCGTGCAGCTCGCCGCCCGCTCCGGTGCGCACGTCATCGCCATCGCACGCGACGAGAACACGCACACCGAGCTCCAACACCTCGGTGCCCGTGAGACGCACATCTCCCTCTCCTCCGTCTCATCTCGCGTACACGGAGCGATTGACATGGTCGGCGGCCAGCATCTCGTCGACGCCTACGCACTCCTCGATTCCGGTGCTGCTGTCATCGCACTCGGGCACTCGGCGGGTGCAGACGAACGTTTCCCCTACGGAGCATTCATCGCCGGTCCGGCAACCTCTGACCGCTCCGTCACAAGCTTCTTCCTCGGGTCGGAGAACGGACTGGCTGATGAGATGGCCTATCTGGCGGCGGACAACCGGCTCCGCGTCGGCGACGTCGATATCCGTCCATGGACGGAACTCGCCGCCTGGGTCGAACGGGGAGCGCCCCGCCCGTCCGGACGAGTCGTCTTCCGCGTGGACCACGCCTAATCGCCGCGAGCACGAACACCGGCGTGGTCTGCACGCAGTCTCGGTCCGGGGGCACCGGTGAAACGCTCGCGCAATGTCGCCCGCTCGTGTCAACTCTGGGTTGACCTGGCAAGGGTGCCGTAGCGACCCGATAGGAGCGCCTGCTCCGCAGTGCCGACGACGATGACACCTCTCGCGAGCGGAGTCAACGAGGACGAACGCGGGAGCGCGGCTACTCGACTCCGCGACTGTTGGGAGGGGCGCAGATCGACTCCGCGCGTGCCCGCTTCGGCGTCGAGCTCGGAGCGCTCAATCGGGAGGTTCGTGTGCGGTGAAGATCGCATCGATCAGCCCGGGAAAGCGACTGTCGAGGTCAGCGCGACGTAACGTCAGCCGACGGTTGCGCCCGTGGGGTTCGTTGCGGATGATCCCGGCCTCACGGAGCACCTTCATGAGATGGGACTTGGTCGACTTGGGCATGGAAGGGTCCGAGGCAAAGCAGTTCGCTGCATCCAACGGCCCATCCAGCAGCTGACGGACGACTTCACGTCGATCCGGGTCGCTGAGCGCGAAGAGCACGCTGCTCAGCTGGATCTCATCCCGTGCGGGATGCGCGAGCTCGGGGACCGCAACCATGGTTCGACTCTAGTTGAACTATTGCGTCCCAGCAGGTAGCGTCCGAGAGTTCGAATTTTTTGGAACCGAAGGATGCGCGCTCATGGCTGCTGATACGAATTCCGTCTCCGTGCAGGCTAGGTCGCGGTCGGAGCGTGCATCCTCCATCCCCCGACGAGCGTTCGGATTCGGGCTCGCAGGCCTCGCCAGCACCATCATGATGATCGGAGCGAGCGCGCCGTCGCCGTTCTACCCGCATCTGCAGGAACAGCTCGGCATCGGCGCCTTCGGCGTGACGATCGCATTCGCCGTGTACGCCGTTGCGCTCCTCATCGCCCTCCTCACGGTTGGATCGATCTCGGACCACCTCGGCCGCCGCCCGATCATCTTCATCGGGTATCTGCTTCTCGCGGGGGCCATCCTGCTCGTCTGGCGTGCGGACACCGGGACGATGCTGTATCTCGGCCGGTCGATGCAAGGCATTGCCAGCGGCGCACTGATCTCGACGATATCGGCCACGATCGTCGACTTCGCACCTCCGCATCGACCGAAAGCCGCCACGCTGCTCAACTCGATCGCGCCCATGACCGGCTTAGCGGTCGGCACTCTGTACGCGGGTGCCCTCCTCGAGGCGGCGGGCCCTGCCGCGGCGACAGCGACCTTCGTCCCGCTCGCGTTCGCGTACCTGATCGTGGCTGCGCTCATCTGGGCAACCCCGGAGACCTCCCCACGTGAAGCGGGCTGGCGCCGGGCGCTCCGACCCCGTGTTGCGGTCCCCCGTGCGGCAGCCCGCCTTTTCGGCATCAGTGTGCCGATCATCCTGGCCGGCTGGGCAACGGGCGGCCTCTTCCTCTCTCTCGGCCCGAGTATCGTGCACGCTGAGCTGCGCGTGAACAGCTCACTGGCGCAGGGCCTCGTGATCGGAGCGCTTCCCGCGACCGGCGCGATCGCCGCATTCGTGATGCGCAATCGCCGGCCGCTCGTCAACGCCGTCTACGGCGCGTCAGCCCTTGCGGTAGGTACACTGCTGATGCTCATCGCGCTCGCGGTCGGATCGTTGCCGCTGTACATCGTGGCCGTCGTCATCGCAGGTACCGGCTTCGGAACTGCGTTCTCAGGCACGGTCGGATCGATCATGCCCTTCGCGGCCGTACACGAGCGCGCCGAGCTGTTTGCATCGCTCTACATCGTGGCCTACCTCTCGTTCGGAGTACCGGCGGTCATTGCCGGCGCGCTCGCCTCGACGATCGGTCTGCACACCGCCGTACTCGCCTTCGGAGCCGGGGTGGCACTCGCCGCAGGAATCGCGGCGATCATCCGCGCCCGGACAGGCACCCCGACCACCCCTCCCCGGACGATGAGACATCTCGGGCCGAGCAGCTGAGCATCTCGAAGCGGATACCGCACCGTCGCAGCGAGGGCGTTCGGCTCGTCGTCACGCGACCGGTCGCCCAGGGCATCATCGAGTCGCAGAAGGCGGGACGCGGTCACGTGCCGGTTCAATCGCGGCCGCGCTGACGCGTGATCCATCTCTCTTCCGCGGTCGATCGTCCGCCGCTTCGAGATACTC
The DNA here is from genome assembly GCF_039543865.1 of Microbacterium gilvum. NCBI lineage: Bacteria > Bacillati > Actinomycetota > Actinomycetes > Micrococcales > Microbacteriaceae > Microbacterium > Microbacterium gilvum. The sequence continues at coordinate 750,215 of NZ_BAABKO010000001.1, forward strand.
AGGCGTCTTGCAGTCGGTCGAGGACGATCGGCAACGCTCGAACATCGTCTTCGCCGAGGAAGTGCCCCGCGCCGGCGAGCGTGAACGTCTCCGCTCGAAGGAGATCACTCAGCTCTCGGGTATGGGATGCGGGCACGTAGGAGTCGGCGTCCGACTGGACAACCGCGCGGACGGCCGTGCGCGAAGCGGTACGTGCAACGTCCGGGCGGATGGCCGTGAATGAGTCCAACTGCGGGAGCGCGGGAAGCGCTGAGACAAAACCGGCTACAGAGACGAACGCGCCGAGCACCCACTCCCCTGGGACCCGGTCGAGAGCGTGAAGCGTGGACGCGGTCCCCAGGCTGTGCGCCACGACGGCCGTGTTCGCGTCTGGCACGCCGATCACCTCCACCAGGTCGCCGGTCCACCGGTCGGGTCGTGGAGCATCAGAGTCCGGAAGACGAGGCACGATCACCGACACCCCCTCCTCGGTCAGTGCCTCCGCGAGCCAAGGGAACCAGTGGTCTGCGGGCTGGGCACCATAGCCGTGAGCGACGACAACGCGTGTGATGGGCATGACAGTCGCAACTTCGGACCGGCACGACTATTCCGATGTTGCCCCCGGTGACATCCGCCGTGGAGGATGGCTCGCTGAGAGGCGAGTGCCGGCGCCCCAACGACTGGCGACGACGCCATTTGGCGCATTGAGGCGAGATGTTGCCCACTAGATGGTCGTGTTGCGAGGGCCATCGCATTTCACTCACTGTTCACTCCGCGAGGTGGAGGACGCCTTCAGCGACGACGAGACCGGAACCGCTGAGCAGCACGTGCTCTCCGGCAACGGTCACGGCGAGCTTGCTCGGACGCCCGAGAGCGTAGCCCTGTTCGACGACGACCGATGCACGGTCTGCGACTTTGCCGGCGGCGACGAGCGAGGCGACCAACGGACCGGCCGCTGTTCCGGTGGCAGGGTCTTCCGAGATTCCGACAGTCGGATTGAAGAAGCGCGCGTACGCGACGGAGCCGACGTCGGCGGCGATCGGGTCCAGGCTGTAGACGTAGCAGCCTTCGGCGTCGGCGGCATGGAGGGCAGGGAGCAGGCGCGCCGAGTCGGGCCGAGCCCGGTCCACCGCGTCCCGTCCTCTCAACGGGACCAGCAGATGGCTCGCGCCAGTGGACACCGTCTGCGCCACCTCACCGGCCACCATGTCCGAGTCGACGAGGCCGAGCGCTGCGACGAGCTCCCCGGAATCGCTGACCGTCGCCCCGAACTCCGGTCGCGACTGCTCCATGGACACCACCGCTGGCGAGCCGTCGTTCCTGAGCACCCGAACCGGGAGCACGTCGTCACCGATCTGCTGCCGGAAATCCGTCTCGCCGACAGGGAGCCGGTCGGTCGCCGCAAGCCAGATCCACGCACCCATCGCGTTGTGCCCCGCTCCGAGAACTTCCGCGCCGATCGGAGTGAAGGAACGCAATCGCCACAGCGCGTCGCGAACAGTGGGACGTACCAGGAACGTCGTCTCCGACTGATTGAACTCTCGCGCAATCGCCCGCATCGTCGACACTGGCAGTCCCTCCGCATCCGGCACCAGCGCGAGCGGGTTGCCGCTCAGGGGCTCGTCAGCGAATACATCCACAAGGACAAAGGGCACGTCTCGTGACATTCGTCGCATCCTCCCGGCTCAGTTTCTTCTCAACGATATTGAGCACCTGTGCGACACGGAATGAGATACGCACGGTCAATAGCGCGGAGCACCGCAATAGTTGCGGAACACTCAACGCATGACCGCTTCGCCTCTCGATGAGATCGATGATCAGCTTGTTCGGGCCCTGCAAGCGAACTCACGGGCGACGCTCACAGAGCTCAGCCAAGCGGTCCACCTCGGCGTCTCCGCCACCAGGGTGCGATTGCGCTCGCTCGAAGAACGCGGCGTCGTCACGGGCCACACTGTTCACGTCTCCCCCACTGCACTCGGCTACACACTCCATGCCGTCGTGCGCGTGAAAGTGCATGGCGCCCTGTACGACAAGATCACGGCGGTACTGCAGCGGAATCCCCAGATCGTTCGCGCACTCCGCATCACCGGAGAGTCTTGCTACAGCCTTGAGGTCCTGGCCACCGATATGAACGACCTCGAACGCATCACGACCGAGCTCGCCCAGGTCGGCTCCATCACCACAGACCTCGTATACGAGACCGTTACTGACCGGCCTGCACCCACCCCGGCCCAACGCCGTGCCCAGCCGTAATCACCGACCAAACCGGTGCCTTCGCCTCGCGCTTGCTCGCGCTCTCTCAGCAGCCAGGAAGGCAATCCGCTGCGAGCCGTCTATTTTTTCGTCGAAACGGGCGTTGGCTGGCCAAGGTGGCCAGCAAACGCCCGTTTCGACGAGAAATGGCGCCTCCAGCCCGAATCGCGCACCATCTTGGCTCCCGAACGGCCACCCGCGATCGTGTTCCGCAATGAACCAGCTCGCTTCGTGATGCGGTCGTACCCGCCAGGGGCGAGAGCGAGACGAGGGCTCGCCACCGTGACGAGCCCTCGTCCGGTCTAGACGGACCTCGATGGCTCAGCTCGTGAGCCAGGCGTCATAGAGCACGAGCTCGGAGATGGAGTTCTCACGCAGGCCGTGGAGCTTGCTGTCGTAGGCGAAGTAGCCCGATTCGCTATTGACGTTGTCGAAGACCGGGATGCGGACGGCGTCCCGAACGATGATTTCCTGCGCCTGGGCGAGCAGGTCCTGTCGCTTGTCGGTGTCGGGCTCGACGAACGACGCCTCCAGGATGCCATTGAGGTCCGAGCCCGGCTCAATCACCTCCTCGGTCGTCGCACCGGAGTTCGCGAGCAGGTACTCGTCGGTGTACTGCGAGTACAGCGCGATGCCGCCGTCGGCCCGCGTGGCGTTGTTGTAGAGGAAGTCGCCCTTGCCGTCCGTCCAGGTGCTCCCGCCGGGCGCCTCGTTGACAAGCTCGATCTCGATGCCGACCTTCGCAGCGTCCTCCTTGATGAGCTGCAGCGCGTCGATAACCGCCTTCGGCTCCCACCAGTTCACGAGCGTGAACGTGAGCCGCTGTCCGTCCTTCTCGCGGATGCCGTCGTCGCCGACGACCCATCCAGCTTCATCGAGGATCTCCTCCGCGCCTTCGGGATCGAAGGAGATGAGGTCGGACTGGTCGGCATAGCCGAAGGTCTGCGGCGTCAGCACGCTGGTCGAGGCGGGCTCTGCGTCGGTGGTGATGCTCGACTGGATGGTGTCGCGGTCGATCACCTTCGCCAGCGCACGACGCAGCTCGATGTCTTTGGTCAGCGGACGAGCGAAGTTCGGGACCAGGCTGTACGGGTTACCCGACTGTGCGCGCGAGATCAGTCCGAAGCCCTGATCTGTGAGCTGCTTGGTGCCTTCGACCGTGGGGTTCTGGGCAAGCTGCACTTCCCCGGAGAGGAGCGCGTTCTCGCGGACGGACTGCTCGTCGACGAAATTGATCGTGATCTTCTCGAGGCTTGCCGGGCCGGTGTGCTCGGCCACCTCGGAGGCCCAGTCGTAGTCGTCGCGACGCACGAGCGTGATCTGCTCGTTCGGGGTGTACTCCTCGAGCTCGAACGCGCCGCTGCCCGAGAAGTCGCCCGCCTGGCGTTCTTCGTAGCTCTTGTCGAACGAGTCGGCGGACAGGATGGCGAGGAAGCTGGTCGGAATGGTCGGCAGGAACGCCGGATTGGGCTCGCTGAACTTCACGACGACCTCGGTGTCGCTGACGACCTCGGTCTCGATGTAGTTGTCGAACAGGCCTCGGATGTACCAGCCGACGCCGTCCTCGATCTGCTGGACAGCACCGTCGAAGTTGGCCTTCACAACGTCTCCGGTGAGCTTTGTGCCGTCCGAGAATGTAACGTCGTCACGCAGCGTGAAGCTGAACTCCGTCTGGTCGTCGTTCACCGACCACGCTGATGCGAGCCAGGGCTTCAGCTCGAACGTGTCGGGATCGATGTCGAGCAGCGAGTCCGCGAGTGCGCGCCCAACGAAGCCGTGGTTCTGCCGCGGGTCGAGATAGCTGATGTTGGCGCTGTACGCCGTGATCGTTCCACCGTCAACACGCTCACCGGCAGCATCGGCGCTGGCGGCGTCGGTTGTCGAAGAAGCGCACGCGCTGAGGAGAATTGTGGCGGCTGCAAGCGCGGCAACTGCCGCGGATGCTGTGCGTCCGCGATGGCGGGTCGTGAAACGGGACATTGATACTGCTCCTCGGGTTAGGGGACGATGAAGGTCAGGCGAATTGCGGAATGGAATCGACGAGCCGGCGGGTGTAGTCGTGCTGCGGGTCGGCGAACACCTCGCCGACAGGTCCCTCCTCGAGGAGCTCTCCGGCCCGGAGCACCCCGACCCGGTCGGACAGCTCGCGGATGACGGCGAGGTCGTGCGAGATGAATAGGTAGGCGGCGCCGAACTCGTACTGGAGATCGATGAGTAGCTGCATGATCTGCGCCTGCACCGAGACATCCAGGGCCGAGACCGGCTCGTCGAGCACGATGAGCTCCGGCTTCAGTACGATCGAGCGGGCGATCGCGACACGTTGCCGTTGGCCGCCCGACAGCTCGGACGGGGTGCGGCCGGCGACCGCAGAGGGGAGCCCGACGACGTCGAGCGCTTCGCGGACCCGGCGCTCCAACTCCGCCCCGGTGGCGACCTTGAACCCGCGCAGCGGCTCGGCCACGACGTCGCGGATGCGCCAGCGGGGATTCAGCGACGTGTACGGGTTCTGGAACACGTACTGGATGCGGGTGCGCAACGTCCGCAGATCGGCTCCACGCGCCTGGGCGACGTCCTGGCCTCGGAAGAGCACGGAGCCCTCGTCGGCGCGGTCGATGCCTGCGACGATGCGCGCGAGCGTGGACTTGCCTGATCCGGACTCCCCCACCAGCCCGTAGGTCGACCCGGGCTCGATCGTGAACCCGACCCCGCGCACTGCCGGCGTGACGATCTTGCCGAGCCGCGCATCGCGTCGCACATACGTCTTGACCAGATCGCGAGCGACAAGACCGCCCTCCTCGTGCGGCGCTGCCGGCCCCGGCACGCCCGGCGTCGGCGAGAGTTTGCCCGCGTGCAGGGAGGGAACCGCGTCGAGCAGCCGGCGGGTGTAGGCGTGCTGCGGGCGGTCGGTGACGGCCACGGTGGCGCCGTCCTCCACGATCCGGCCGTGCTGGAGCACGATGAGCCGGTCGGAGCGGCGGCGCGCGACGGCGAGGTCGTGGGTCACCAGGATGAGCGAGACACCGGTCTCGGTGACCAGCTCGTCCAAGGCATCGAGCACGGTCTTCTGCACGGTCACGTCCAGCCCGGACGTCGGTTCGTCGGCGATGATCAGCTGCGGGCGCCCGACCAGCGCGATAGCGATCAGCACGCGCTGGCGCTGACCGCCACTGACCTGGTGCGGGTAGGAGGCGTAGACGCGCTCGGCATCCGCGATCCCCACCCGCGTCAGCAACGCGAGCGCTTCGTCGCGCCGCCGCAGCTTCTCGACCTTCTGCGGCGACAGCCGCAGCGCCTCGTCGAGCTGCCGGCCGATCTGCTGCACAGGGTTCAGCGCGATGTTCGGGTCTTGCGGGATGTAGGCCACCCGGGAGCGGCGCAGCTCGTTCCACTGCTTCTCGGTGAGGCCGCCCAGAAGATCGACGCCGTCGAGTTCGGCACGAGCGGCGTTCACGTGGGCGTTGCGCGACAGGATGCCGAGCAGCACGTGGGTGAGCGTGGACTTGCCCGAGCCCGATTCGCCGATGACGGCCAGACGCTCACCCCGAGCCAGCCGGAGGGAGACCCTGTCGAGCGCGACGACGTCATCGCCGGCGGTGGCATAGCGGACGGTGAGGTCCTCGACCTCGAGCAGCGCGGTGTCGGTCATTCTCAGGTCACCTTCTCGATGAACTTGCTGATGCGGTTGGCTGCGAGCACGACCAGCACGATGACGAGGCCGGGCAGGATCGCGAGCCACCACGCGGTGGAGAGGTAGGTGCGGCCCTCCGAGACGAGCAGGCCCCACTCCGGCTCGGGCGGCTGCACCCCGAACCCGAGGAAGCTCAGCGCCGAGATCGCCAGCAGCGCCTCGCCGAACTGCAGCGCCAGCAGTGCGATGAGGGGCCCGATCGAGTGCGGGAAGACGTGGCGCGGGAGGATGTTCCACCATCGCTGGCCCGACAGGCGCGCGGCCGTGACGAAGTCGGACTCGCGTACCCGCAGCACCTCGGCGCGCAAGATCCGGGTGAACGCGGCGATCGAGCCGATGCCGACCGCCACGGCGATGTTGATCGTGCCGTAGCCGAGCGTCGTGACGATCATGAGCGAGACCAGCAGGCCCGGCACGGCGAGGAAGATGTCGACGAAGCGGCCCACGACCTCGTCGACCCAGCCGCCGAGGTATCCGGCGAGGATGCCGAGCACGGCGCTGATCGAGAGCCCGAGCACGACGGCGAGCAGTGACGCGATGAGCGTGTTCGCGGTGCCGTAGACGACCCGCGTGTACTGGTCGCGTCCGAGATTGTCGGTGCCGAGGGGATGCTGCCACGTCGGCGCCGCGAGCTTGTTCGCAAGATCGGTGGCGTACGGGTCGAGGCTCGTGAACAGCGATGGTACGAACGCGGCCACGATCACCGCGGCGATCAGCAGCGCCGAGAGGATGAAGGTCGGCTGCGTTGCCTGAGCGACCCGCGCCGATCGACGGGGCCTGGCGCGGGCGGGCTCGGTCTCGACGATCGCGATGCCGCCGGGAACCTCGGCGACGGCTGAGCCGGCGTTCGCCGCCGTCTCGCGTGCGATCGCCTCATCTGCGATATCCACTGTCATGAGACCCCCAATCGGATGCGCGGATCGATCCGCGGGTAGAAGAGATCGACGGCGAGGTTCGCAAGAGCGAACAGCAGCGCCGAGACGATCACGACGCCCTGGACGACAGGAACGTCCTGGCTGACGACCCCAGCCTGCAGCACGCGTCCCAAGCCCTGGCGCGAGAACACGGTCTCGGTGATGACGGCGCCGGCGAGGATGCCGCCCACGGACATCCCGATGATCGTGGCGGCCGGAATGACGGCGTTGCGCAGACCGTGCGCGAACACGATCCGACCGCGGCCGACGCCGCGGGCGCTCAGGAAGGTGGCCTGCGGGCCGTGCGTGTACTCGAACAGGCTCTTCGCGGTCACCTGCGCGATCGCCGCGCTCGCCGGGATGGCCGAGGTCACCGCCGGAAGGATGAGGGCGCGGAAGCCGTCGTTTCCAACGGCAGGAAGCACATGGAGCTGGAAAGCGAAGATCTGGATCAAGATCAGGCCGGTGAGGAACACCGGGAAGGAGAGGAACGCCGAAGGCAGCGAGAACAGGATGTTGCGCAACCAGCTCGCCCGCGCCGTGTTGGCGAGTAGCGCGATCGCGAAGCCCAAGATGACGCTGAGCACGAGCGCAAGCGCGCCCAGCGCAAGGGTGTGCGGAAGTGCGCCCCCAATGACGACCGCGACCGGCACACCGAGAGCGATCGACGTGCCGAGATCACCCGTGAGCGTCTGCCACAACAGCCCGAAGTACTGCTCATAGGCCGGGCGGTCCAGCCCGTACCGTGCTTCGAGCGTCGCCAGCAGCGTCTTATCGATGTCAGCACCCGCGCCGCTGATCATCATGGACGCGCTGTTACCCGGCAGGTAGAACAGCAGCAGCCACGTGATCGTGTACGCCGCCCACACCACGAACAGCGCGTACAGCACGCGCCGGATGACGTATCTCACCCGCGACCTCCGTTCCGGACCTCTCTCATGTAGGCCCGGGAACGACAACAACACGCCGGCAGAGATCGTGGACGCCTCACCGTCACACCTGGACACCGCCGGACTTCTCCCGCAACAGATGCGGTTGCTCCCGCCGGCTGCGCGCCGCGGCGATCTCGCGGAACATCCGCGTGGATGCTGAAACGACGCGCTGGCGCTGTGCAGCGCGCACGCGACCTCTGCCTTAGGATTTTGCCGTCGCCGGGCGATCGCCACGCGCAGTGCACACTCACCATCCAGTCGGCCCGGAGGCATATCCACGTGAGCATCGACGTGTGGAGCTCGATCTCGGGGCGGACGAGCCAGGCGATCGCCGAGGATCTCCGTGAGCTGGTCGACGCCGGACACCTCGCTGCGGGGACGCGACTGCCCACCATTCGCGCTCTCGCCTCCTCGCTGTCGGTCTCCCCCACGACCGTCTCCGACGCGTGGGGCCGTCTGCACGCGTCGGGGGTGATCCGCACCGAGGGACGGCGGGGCACGTTCATCGCTCCACGGTCGGGCAAACGGCAGATCTCCACCACCGCCGGGTCGATCCTCATGGACGTCGCACAAGGCGCTGCCGACCCCGAACTTCAACCGGCTTTGCAGAACGCCTTCACAGCGGCACTCTCTGGGGACACAGTCAACGCGCACGACTTCGCCTACATCACCGATCCGCTTCGTTCCGCGGTGGAAGAGGACTGGCCGTACCGCCCCGCATCGTGGACGACAGCGGACGGGGCCACGGATGCGTCCGCGCTCGTTCTGCGTGCGCTCGCACCGCGGGCGCGGCCAGTCGCGGTGGAACAGCCGACAGCGCAACGGACGATGGCGCTGTTGCGGCATCACCGTCGAGCGCAGGTCGGGGTGTCCTGGGACGAGGAGGGGCCTGATCCCGATCAGCTTCGCCAGGCGGTCGTGCAACGCAAAGCCGGCATGTTCTACTGGCAGCCGCGCGCGCACTACCCTTCCGGCCGCTCTGCTTCGCCTCGGCGTGTCAGGGAGCTCGCGGATGTACTCGAGACGCATCCCGATGTCGTCATCGTCGAGGACGACATGGTCGGTGCCGCGTCGACGGCGCCTGCGGTGAGCCTTGCGCGTCATCTTCCCGACGCGGTGGTGCGCATCCGCTCGTTCGATGTCAGCCACGGCCTCGGGCTGCGCACCGCGGTGATCAGCGGCAGCAACGACGCCATCCGAGCGGTCAACATGGCACGTGGAATGTTGGCCGTGTGGAACAGCCCTGTGCTGCAGAACGCCCTGGCGTGGTTGCTGACCGATGCCGACACCCGTGCGTTCGTGCAGAGCGCCGCCCGGCGGTACGAGCAGCGACGCCGGGCTCTGGTCCGGTCCATGGACGAGGCCGGGCTCCCACTGCCTGCAGGCGAGGGCCTCGTTCTCTGGGTGCCGGTGCGCGAGGAGGTTGCCGCCGTCGAGCACCTCACCGCTGACGGAATGATCGGGGGTCTGGGGAGCGTGTGCTGGTTGGACGCCGTCGACCGCGGGCACATCCGCATACCCGTCGGGCAGACAGATCTCACCCGCTCCCAACGTGAGCGGATGGCCGCGGCTCTCGTGTCAGCTGTGACCGCCTGACGGCACAGTCCCTCTGTTACACGAACCATGCCTCCGCGAGAAGCCGGTGGGTTTCGGCGCGACGAGCGAGCTCGTGATCGAGGATGCTGACGATCACCTCGTCCGCTTCGAATCGGGACGCGAGGGCACGAAGGTCGGCGGCGACGTCCGACGGGGCGCCGGCGACGAGCGCGCCCATCCGATCGGCGATCTGCGGGTCGTCGATGACGCCGGGCGCCCCTGACGTCGGGAACGGAAGGATGCCGAGGCCGCGCCGCTGGCGGGCGATCCATTCCGCATGTGCCGCGCGACGGTCGGCGACCTGGTCACGTGCCTGGGCGATGCACACCTCAGCGGCGACGGCAACACGCGCCGCAAGCCCCGGATGCGCGGCGGTGAAGGCTGCGCGGTAATGCTGCACAGCGTCCTCAGCGGTCGAGGGGCTCATGTGATGGTTCACCGCGAACGGCAGGCCGAGGTCTCCAGCGAGCTGTGCACTCTCGCCCGCGCTGCTGCCCAGCGACCACACCTCGACCTCGCCCCCGCCGACGAGCGCGTTCCACTTCTCACCATCCGCGTCGACGTACTCATCCTCGAGCATACGGAGCACATCGCGAACAAGATCGCCGTGGTCGGCCGCAACCGCACCCGACTGCTGAAGGAGGTCGAGGCGCCGGGCAAATCGGGGCGATGCCGCGACCGCTGCCGCAGCCGGTCGCGTGGTCGACGCGTCGCGTCCGCGTGCGGCCGACCGCCCGAATCCCAGGTCAACGCGGCCGGGGGCGAGGGCGGCGAGGGTGGCGAAGTCCTCGGCGATGGACAGCGCGGTGCGGTGACCGGTGAGGGTGGCTCCCGAACCGATGCGGATGGTGCTGGTGCGTCCCGCGATCGCAGCGAGCACCGAGACGGGGCTGACGGCGGCGAGGCCGGCGGTGAGATGGTGCTCGGCGAGCCAGTACCGCTGGTATCCCCACTGTTCGGCGTCCTGTGCCAGCGCGATCGACGCGGCGATGGTGTCCGCAGCGCTGCCGCCCTCCGGGATTGCGGCGAGGTCGAGGAGGGTGAGTGAGACCTCAGCCATGGTGCTCGCCTTCGTCGGCGAGCTGTCCCCAGGCGTCGGCGAGCCGGGCGACCGCTGTCGGGATGTCGGAGGCGCGCGTCGAGCTGAAACCCAACCGCATCGCCTCATCGTGGGAACGACCACCGGGCACGGCGAATGCGGTGCCTCGTGAGAACTGCGTACCGCGCGCGCTGCTGAGCTCATTCAGGCGCGCGACGGACAGCGTCGGGTCGTTGAGACGGGCCCAGAGGAAGAACCCGCCCTGCGGCTCATGGAAGGTCACCGCGTCGCCGAGGCGGGCGCGCAGTTCGGAGGTGAGAGTCTCGGCGCGCACGCGAAGTTCGGCGGCCAGAGCTCGCGTGATGTCTGCAAACCCACCATCGGCAAGGAGGGACGCCACGGCGGTCTGAATCAGCGTCGACGGATGCTGATCAGTGCGGGACCGTACCGCGATGATCGCGGGCACGAGGGATTCGGGAACGACGATCCATCCCAGACGGAGCCCTGGCCCCAGAGACTTGGAGAACGTGTCGATGCGGAGGAACACGTCGTCACCAGGGTCGGCGTCCTTGAGAGGTTCCCCTGCCCACCGCGAGCGGCGGTACGGGTTGTCCCACAGGACGAAGAAACCGTAGCGGCGCGCGAGCTCGGCCAGCTTCTCGCGTCTCGGAACCGAGAGCGACCCGCCGGTCGGGTTCTGGAAGTCCGGCACCGTGTAGACCAGGCGTGGTCGAAGCCCCTCTGCCAACAGTGCCTCGAGACGATCGACATCCAGGCCATCACGGTCGACCGGAACCGGAACCACGTTCGCATCGGCGAGCTGGAGTACACGACGGAAGACGGGGAAGACCGGATCGTCGACGACGACCACATCGCCCGGGTCGACGAGCGCGAGGGTCGCGAGAGACAGGGCGTGCAGCGCACCGTTGGTGACCACGACTCGTTCGGCGCCCACCCCTTCCAGGTGGGCGATCTGCTCGACGAGCGCAGGGATACCTCGAGGTGAGGAGTACTGGAACGCCGGCGCACCAGCGATAGAAGCCGCTTCGGCCACCGCCTCCGCGAAACCGGCAAGTGGCAGCGCCTCGATGGGTGGGTTGCCGCCGAGCAGGTCGATGCTGTCGAGTGCCTGGTTGCCGAGTACCTCGACGAACGTGCGCGGGACGTCCAGTTGTGCGGCGAAGCGCGAAAGACGCGGTGACTGGGTCATGCAGGTTCCTTTCCGAAGGGGCGGTCACGCAGCGATCGGGCAGACGGCGCGCCCGGGGCCGCAGCGAGCAGTTCGCGGGTGACTTCGTGCTGCGGGGTGCCGAACACCGATGCGAGCGGACCGTGTTCGACGACCCGGCCTGCTGCGAGCACGACCACGTCGTGTGCGATCTCGCCGACGACGCCCAGGTCGTGGGTGATGAAGAGGTAAGTGAGCCCGAGCTCGTCCTGGAGCTCGCGAAGCAGCCGGAGGATCTGCGCTTGCACCGAGACATCCAACGCGGAGACCGGCTCGTCGCACACGACGACCTCCGGTCGAAGCGCGAGCGCTCGGGCGATCGCCGCGCGCTGCAGTTGACCGCCTGACAGCTCGTGCGGGAGCCGGTCGCCGAGGCTGCGTGCGAGCGCGACCTGGTCGAGCAGCTGGTCCACTCGGCGCTGTCGCTCCTGGCGCGTGCCGAGTCCGAACACCTTCAACGGTTCGGCCAGCGCCCGGCGGATCGGGATTCGGGGGTCGAAGGTCGAATGCGGGTTCTGTTGAACGAGCTGCACGCGACGGCGCAGCTGCCGACGTTCCTCGCCTCGCAGTGAGTCGATGTCTGTGCCTTCGAACCTGATCGTTCCCTCGCTTGCGGGGATGAGCCCGAGCACGGTGCGCGCAATGGTCGTCTTTCCCGACCCGGATTCGCCGACGAGCGCCGTCGTCATCCCCCGCGACACATCGAAGCTCGCCCCATCGACCGCCGTCACACCGCCCCGATACCGGGTGACGAGGCCGCGCACCGCAAGGACCGGATCACGGTCGATCTTCTCCACATGGACCGCCTTCGCGAGCGAAGGGACGGCATCCAGCAGCTCAGTCACGTACGGATCGAGCTCGCTCACCCCGAGGTCGTCGGGCGCGAACACGTCGATGAGGTGCCCGCGGCGCATCACGGCGACGCGGTCTGCTCGCTCGAGCGCGACACCCAGGTCATGCGTGATGAGCAGCATAGAGGTGCCTCGTTCACGCACGAGCCCACCCAGATGATCGAGCACCCGGCGCTGCACTGTCGTGTCGAGAGCGCTGGTCGGCTCGTCGGCGATGATGAGTCCGGGGTCGCCGACGAACGCTCCGGCGATGAGGGCACGCTGACGCATACCGCCGGACAGTTCGTGCGGCCAGGCGCGCGCGGCGCGCTCCGGGTCACGAAGTCCCGCGTTCTGGAGCGCCTTGACCGCGGCACGGCCAGCCGTGCGACGGTCTGTCAGCCCGTGCGCGATCAACGTCTCAGCGACTTGCGCACCGACCCGGCGGGTGGGGTTGAGAGAGGTCGCGGGGTCCTGAGGGATGTATGCCAGCCGGCGGCCTCGGAGAGCGCGCCACTGTCGTTGGTCCGACGCGAGGAGGTCCAGTTCCTCGAAGCGGATGCGACCCGCGGCGATCGAGGCCGATCCGGGAAGCAGCCCGAGGACCGCACGCGCGAGCGTCGTCTTGCCGGACCCCGACTCCCCTACGACCGCGAGGACCTCACCGCGGCCGAGCGAGAGCGACACCGCTTCGAGGGCGGGCGCTCCGTCACCGTAGGAGATCGTGAGGTCGTTGACGTCCAGGATCGCAGTCATCGTGCGCCGCCCGTCCGTGTCTCGAGAGTGCGAGAGATGTGCATGATCGAGGACACGGTGGCGACCACGACTGCGGCCGGCAGCAGCGTGAGCCACCACGCGACGGCGAGGTAGTCGCGGCCGTCGGAGATGAGGTTCCCCCACTCCGGCGCCGGTGGCGCTGCTCCGAACCCGAGGAAGCTCAGGGCCGACACAGCGAGCACGGCGGTCGCGAGCGTCGCGGTGGCCAGTACGACGACGTGGCCGGTGATGTTGGGGACGACGTGGTGCACCAGCATCCGCGACCCGCGCACTCCCACGACATGCGCCGCCTCGATGAAATCGCTGGAACGCACGCGAAGTGTCTCGGCGCGGACCACGCGCGCGAACGCGGGAATAGCGCCCACTCCGACGGCGATGGATATCTGCAGCGTTCCGGGGCCGAGGGCGGCGATCACCGCGAGGGAGAGCATCAGCCCGGGAATGGCGAGCACCACGTCGACCGCGCGCATGAGCGCGCCGTCGATGATTCCGCCGAGGTAGCCGGCGATGACGCCGATGAGCGAACCAGCCACCAGCCCGATCATCACCGCCAGGAGGGTTGAGCGCACGGAGAGCGATGCCCCGTGAACGACCCGCAGGTAGAGGTCGCGGCCGAGCTCATCGGTACCGAACCAGTGGTCGGGCGATGGGGCGAGAAGACGGCTCTCGGGGGCTGCGCGAAGCGGGTCACCCGGCGCGAAGACCTGCGGCAGGAGCACCCAGCCGACGACGACGACGATGACGAGCACGGCGAGGATGACGCCGGGACGAGATGCAGTACCTCGGAGGCCGCGGGTCACGGGCGATGCGACGATCTCAGGAGCGGCGAGCACGGTGCCTCACGATCCGGGGGTCCAGGAGCGGGTAGAGGAAGTCGACGATCACGTTGACGACGACGAAGGCGATGGCGCCGACGACGACGATCCCGAGCACGACCGGCAGGTCGCGTGCCACGACGCTGGAGACGGCGATGCGGCCGAGGCCGGGACGGGAGAAGACGGTCTCGACGACGATCGACCCGGCGAGCAGTTCGCCGACGAGGAGCGCGCCCGCCGTCAGAGCAGGCAAGCAGGCGTTACGCAGAAGGTGCGCGAAGAAGATGCGCGGCCGTGACGATCCGCGCGATGCGAGCACTGCCGAGTACGCTGCACGGTCCTCGGCGCTGATGCCTTTGGCAAGCAGTTGTGCGAGCAGGGCCGACGCCGGAACAGCGAGGGTGAGCACCGGCAGCACGAGCGCTGCCGGGCCTTCCGCGCCGAACGCAGGGACCCATCCCCAGCGGAACGAGACCACCTGCAGAAGCACGAGCCCGACGACGAATGTCGGGATCGACAGGCCGAGACCCGGAACGGCGAGAAGCGCCGCGCGCAGCCGAGGCCGTCTCGTGCTCATTGCGGGGAGTGCGAGCAGGATGCCCACCACCACCGCGACCGCCAAGGTGAGACCCGCGAGAAGCAGGGTGGGAGGCAGCGCCTCGGCGAGCACGGCCGTCACGGGACGGCCGGATGCGATCGATGTGCCGAGATCTCCGCGCAGTGCAGCCAGCAGCGCGTCGACGTACCTCACCGCGAGGGGCCGGTCGAGACCCAGCTCGGCGCGGAACCGGGCGAGCTCCGCGGGGTCGATGTTGTCGCCCTCGGCGCCGGCCGCCATGATCTCGGCAGGATCACTCGGGAGCGCGTAGAGGATGAGGAAGCCCAGCGTGTAGGCGGCGAGGAGCACGCCCGCCGCTTGCACGATCCGCGACAGGAGATGGCGGGTCATTCGGCTCCTGCGTACACAGATCGCGGCCGCGCCAGCCCGAAGCGCTCGCGAAGAGTCGTGGCGGGCGTCTCAGCACCAGAAGACCCAGGTGAGGCGGCGAGCAGGAGGGCGAGGGCGTCGCGCGTCTCGGGCCGGGCGAGCACCGACACTCCCGCCGCGAGCGCGTCGCGCACTTCGCGGACGTCTGCCGCATTCCGGACGTGGCGCTCGACCAGCGACTGACCGCGCACGATCTCGATCCACGCCGTCGCCGGTTGTGTGTCCGCGAGGGCGGCTCCCGCGATGATCGGCAGTCGTCCCTGCGGCGGACGCGGGGTGATCGACGGACCGGCGATGCGGAACGTCGCTGCCTGCAGGTCGATGGCGTGCAGTCTGGCGCGATCGAGGTAGCGTCCGGTGGAGGTGTCGCGGATGACGACGTCATCCTCCCAGCTGTCCCAGAGCCGCGCGACGGCGTCGATCACCGCGGCGGCGTCAGCGAGATCGTCAGTGCCATCGGCGGGTCCGACGAGCCACCCGCCCCGGCCGTGACTGACGTGGTCGAGGGTCGCGAGCGCGGTGGAGAGATGGAAGGGCTCGGCACCGTCCGCGGGTGTGTCCGCCACCAGTCCGATCTGCGTGGTGTGGGCAGCCAGGTGCGCCGCGACCAGCACGGGAGACAATCCGGGCACCGCCGGGCGTGAGACCACGATGAAGTCGGCGCCGGCGGCGTCCGCCGCTGCCGCCGACGAGGCCGCCTGCCTGATGGCAGCGGACGCCAACGGCGAGTCCGCGGGGGGCAAGACGATTCCGAGGGTCATGTCAGTTCCTTCTCGAAGCACACGCTCACGATGTCGTCGTCGGCGTAAGGACCGTACGGAGGGATGCGGGTCCATCCCCCGTCGACGTAGAGGGCGATGGCCGCCTCCTGACGGAACCCGGTCTGCAGGCGCAGCCGTCCGACGCCGTCACGACGAGCACGTCTCTCCAGTTCGGCGAGCACCGCCCGCGCAAGCCCGAGACGGCGATGGTCGGGGTCGACCGCGAGGCGGTTCACTTCCCACACGCCGTGCGCGTCCGATAGCAACCCCGCCGCAACCAGTCGTCCGTCGATGCGAATGGCAACGATGGTGCGCACGTCGTCTCGGGTGAGCGGACGCACCTTCTGCTTGCTGAGGTCGACACCGTCGTATAGGGCGAGCGTCTGGGCCCCGACCCACCGCACGAGCTCACGGAACTCCTCATCGTCCCAATCCGCTTCGCCGATCTCATAGCCCTGCGGCACTCCGGTCACCGTTCCGGCCATTCGGGCGCGGCGACACCGAGATGATCACGCAACGTCGTCCCCTCGTACTCGGTTCGGAAGAGTCCGCGGGCTTGGAGCAGCGGGATGACCCTCTCGTAGAAGCGATCCAGGGCGTCCTGAGAGGGGGGCATCACGATGAACCCGTCGGCCGCACCCGCACGGAAGCGCTCCTCCATCGCGTCCGCCACCTGCTCGGCGGTTCCGCTGATCGACCAGTGCCCGTACGACGCGGCTTCCAGGCCCACGAGGCGGCGCACGCTCCACTGTTCCTCGACAGCCAGCCTGCGGAACAGCTCGTATCGGCTACGTCTTCCCTGCACAGCGGAGACCTCGGGAAGCCGGTTCGCAGGGATGATGTCCCCGAATCCGAGGCCGGTCAGGTCCGCACCGCCCAGCTGGTCGGCGAGCCGGGCGATGGCGGTCGGCTCGTCGACGAGGTCGAGAAGGTCGTCACGGATGCGGTGCGCATCGGCCTCGGTGTCACCGATCACCGGGCTGAGGCCTGGCAGCACCACCACATCCCTCTCACTCCGGCCGAAACCGACAGCTCGCGCACGGATGTCGCGGATGAAAGCCCGTGACTCGTCGACGTCCTGCTGAGCGGTGAACACCATCGAGGCATGCCGTGCAGCCAGGTCACGGCCAGGGCCGGACGACCCCGCCTGGACGATCACAGGCCTCCCCTGCGCGGAACGTGGCACATTGAGAGGCCCGGCCACCTGGAAGTGCGTGCCGGTGTGATCGAGGGGCCTCACCCGGTCAGGGTCGGCGAACCGCCCCGCCACGCGATCGCGAATGAGAGCGTCGGGCGCCCAGCTGTCCCACAACCCCGTCACCACGTCGAGGAACTCCTCTGCGCGCTCGTAGCGTGCATCATGATCGGGCCACGCGTGGTGACCGTAGTTGCCCGAGCCGACGCTGGAGGTCACCGCGTTCCAGCCCGCGCGCCCGGCACTGATCTGATCGAGCGACGCCACTTGCCGGGCGAGCGTGTACGGCTCCGAGAAGGTCGTCGATGCCGTCGCGACGAGCCCGATCCGGCTCGTCTGGGTCGCCAGCGCCGACAGCACGGTCAGCGGCTCGAAGTAGAGGTATGGCTGCTGCACCCGCAGGCCCGCACGGTTCACCTGAGACAGGTCGGACACGAAGAACGCATCCAGAAGCGCCCCCTCCGCCTGCCGAGCGAGATCGGTGAGCAGTCCGATGGTCCCCCATTCTTCGGTACGGCTGCTGGCCTGCCTCCACGCACCCTGATGCACCCCGCCCACTCCCGCCGAGAGAGCGAGATGCATGCGGGAGCCCGGCTGGGCGATCAGTTCGCCAGCCATGCGTCGTACAGGAACAGTCGCGAGGAGGAATCGAAGGAGACCCCGTTCACATCGGGCCCGACAGCGGCGACCTGGGCGAGTTCGTAGACGGGGATGCCGTACCCCTGGTCGACGATCAGCTGCTGAGCGTCGGCTCCCACCTCATCGCGAGCCGCGGTGTCCGCCGTTGCCTGCAGGTCGCCGAACAGGGAGGTCAGCTGGTCGTCGGAGAAGCGTGCAGGGTTCGTGGCCGCACCGCCGAACGTGGTGCGCAGCACGTCGAGTTCGGGACGAGTGAAGTTGCCGAAGCTGAACGCGAGGGCGGGGTCCTTGACCGCCTCGAGGTAGTCCGCGACCGCGAGCGGACGCAGAGTCAGCTCGATGCCGAGGTCGCTCAGCTGCTGCTGCACGAGTTCGAGCACGCTCTGGTTCGTGACGACGCTGTTGATGTACGCCACCTCGAGGGACAGCGGTACGCCATCCTTCTCCCGCACCCCGTCAGCACCCGCCTCCCAGCCCGCTCCGTCGAGCAGGTCTGCCGCAGCATCCGCGTCGAACGTCAGCTCATCAGAGAGGTCGAGGTAGCCGGGAGTGCTGCTGGCGAGCACGCCGGTTGCGGGTGCGTACGACACGCTCAGCACCGCGGCGAGCTGCTCGCGGTCGATGCCGATCTGCAGGGCCTGACGCACCGCCGGGTCGGCGGTGATCGGGTTGCTGGCCCGAGGGAAGAGACTGTTCAGGACACCCGGGTTCGCGCGGGCGATGACACCGAAGCCGGCGCCCGAGAGGACCTCTTCGTCGGTGGGCTGCACATCGGTGATGGCATCGAGCTGTCCCGACTGCAGCGAACCGACACGCACACTCGACTCGCCGACCACCTGGAACGTCACCGTGTCGAGGTACGCGTCCCCGGTGTGCGCGGCACGCGCCGACGACCAGTCGTAACCGTCGCGTCGGGTCAGCACGGTGGAATCGTTCTGGGCGTACGACGTGAACGTGAAAGGTCCGCTGCCGATGATGTTCTCCGCCTGGCAGCGCTCTTCCGCAGTCAGGTCGAGGGTGGAGGCACCGACGATGCCGAGCTGAACCACTGCAGTACTCGAGAGGAACCCGGCGTTCGGCGCCGAGAAGTCGACCTGCACGGTGGTGTCATCGACGGCCGTGGCGCTCTCGAACCCCGCGAGGTAGCCCGTGACGAGGGAGGTGGCCGCGCCGAGGGAGACGACGTTCGTAAAGTTGCGGGCGACGATGTCAGCGTCCAGAGGTGTCCCGTCGCTGAAGGTGACGCCCTCGCGCAATGTGAAAGTGAAGCTCGTCGCGTCGTCGGAGACCTCCCACGATTCAGCCAGCCACGGCACGAGCTCGCCCGTCTCGGGGTCGATGTCGGTCAGGCTGTCGACAACCTGACGGCTGGCGTTGATCGACGCTGCGTTGCCGTTCTGCTGCGGGTCGAGGCATACCGGGTCGGCGGAGATCCCGATCGTGAGGTCCCCGCCGGCGGAGGGCGAGGAGGTCGGCGTGGGGGTGGACGTGGTGTCACTGCCGGCGGCGCAGCTGGCGAGCAGAACAGCCGATGTCGCCGCGACGGCGACCAGCGCGCCCGTGCGCAGGGGACGAATCGAGTGGATGGTCATGGTGCTCCTCGGGAGGATGGGTGCGGGTGTTCGGGGAGTTCAGTAAGAGGGCTGGCCGACCGGCGCGAGCCCCAGGTGGTCGCGGGCAGTGGTCCCCTCGTAGCGGTCGGGATAGACTCCACGCTCTTGAAGTTCTGGCACGAGGCGGTCGACGATCTCATCGAACCCGCCCGGCATGACGTAGGCGCCGAGTGCGAACCCATCTGTCACGCCCGCGTCGGTGTAGCGCGTGATCTCGTCCGCCACCGCGGACGGAGTGCCTCGAAAAGCCGGCTGGCCATACATCGCGACCATCAGGCTGCGAAGCGAGTGACCGTCTCGGTCTGCCAGCGCGCGCCATCTCGCGACGGTCTCGAACGGGTCCGCCTTCGACTGCACACGGCCCTTCATCAGGTGATCGGCTGGGCGTACGGGATCGAAGGTCGGCAGAGGGCCCTCGGGGTCGACACCGTCCAGGGAGCGCCCCCACACCTGCTCAGCGAAGGCCAACGCACGTGGGCCGGAAATCTGGGCGAACCCGTTCTCGCGCACCCGCTCCTCGACTTCGGCGGCGGTGTCGCCGAAGACCACGCGTGCGATCGGCAGAATCCGCAGCTCCTCACGCTTCTTCCCGATGGCCGTGAGATGTGTAGCCATGTCGGCCGAGAACCTCTCTGCGGCGTCGAATGACGTGTTCAGCGAGAAGATGACGTCGGCGTAGCGCGCACCGAAGCGCCGTCCGTCAGCGGAGTCTCCCGCCTGGATGTACACCGGACGCCCTTGGGGTAGGCGGTCTTGCGCTGCTTTCCACTGCGCCTCGACCTCGCCGATGACTTCCTCTGCGCGAACGTAGCGGTCAGCGTGCGAGAGGTACCCACCACGGCGGAAGTTCTCGCCGAAGTACGCGTCGTGCGACGTGACGATGTTCCACGCCGCGCGACCATTGCTCAGGTGGTCGATCGTGCTGAGCCCCGCGGCGAGCTCCGCAGGCTCGGTGTACGTGGTGTTGAGCGTCGCCGCCAGCCCGATGCGTTCGGTTCGCGCGGAGAGCGCTGCGAAAAGGGCGAGGGAGTCGGGACGTCCGGCGACGTCCAGTTCGAACAGCTCCCCTCGATGCTCGCGAAGCCGGAGACCCTGTCCCAGGAACAGCAGGTCGAACAAGCCTCGTTCCGCGACTCGAGCAATGTGCTCGAAAGTCTCGACGGCGATCTGATCCCCCGCTGCGGGATGGGACCAGATCGTGGTGTGGTTGACGCCCTCAACGAAGGCGGCGAGATGCACGCGAGGTCGTGACCCTGGGGACGCAGCGGTTGGCACGGCCGCAATGCTATGGAGGTTTGTAACAGCAAGCTGCGCCGGCAGGACGCATTTTGTAACAGATGGAATCCTGCAAAGACGGAGGATCGCGACTCCCTATCACCCCGGTGGGGTTCGTCAGCGGGACACGCATGTCGTGTCATATTCCCTTCTGGCGCAGAGATGTCCGCATACGGTGGCGATATGCCTCTCTACCGTCTCGGCTCTCTGTCCGCCGTCCCCGCCTCGCGACGACCGGATCTTCTCGCGCCCGCCGCGCGCGACGCGATCCGCGCCGTAGGCCTGGAAGACAGGACCGGTGTTGTCGAGATCGACCCCGACATCTCGGACACGGCGGCTTCCCAAGAGAGCTTCGGACTCCCGTGGGACGTGTTCGCGAATTGCGTGATCGTCTCCGGCCGCCGCGAGGGCGTCGAGAAGATCGCCGCCTGTGTGGTCTTGGCGGACAGCAGGGCGGACATCAACTCGACGATCAAGCGGCTGCTCGATGTCCGTAAAGCCTCATTCGTCTCGAGAGACACCGCGACGAACTCCACAGGGATGGAGTACGGCGGCATCACCCCGGTCGGCCTCCCCAGCGCATGGCCGATCTACGCCGACGCGCGCGTCATCCAGAAGGAACTGATCGTGCTCGGCAGCGGCATTCGCGCGTCCAAGATCCTCATCCCCGGCGACCTTCTCCCCGCTATCGCGGGTGTCCAGGCCATCGAGGGGCTCGGCATACTCAGCATCTGATGTCGAGCAGCGGCTGTCGGGCGCTGCGCGACTCTGCACGGACGCAGCCTAACGATGGCTCGTCGCGCGCGAACACCATGCGACCTTCCGGAGCTCTCCGCCCCGATGCAGGAATCGACGGCCGTCCGGCCTGATCGGCGGCAAGCTGCGCCGCGACACAGTCGACGCCGAGCAGCACACCGGCCGGCCATCCAGCGCCATCCTGAAGCCGACGAGTTGTCGTGGCCGCGGGCGCAGCCTGATCTCACCCCTGGCGTCCGCCCGCACCACCAGCGGTGAAACCCGGATGCGAAGAGCGTTCGAGGGGCGTTTCGAGCTCCTGGAACAGGGTGATCTCCAGCTCCCCCGGTGCATGCAGACGGGAGTTGAGCGACCGCCACGGCGTTTCCCTGGGAGCGGCGATGAGCTGCGCGCCGGCGTCGACGAGTTCGTCGGTGACTCCGGCACCGTCCTCGACCTCGAACGCGACGCGGATGCGCGCACTGGGCCGCCCGTCGGCCTCGACGGCGTCGATCATCCTAACCTGGGCAGGATTGGCGAGTTCGAGGGTGGCAGCACCGGCGTCGAGGATCGCGACGCGGGCATCGCCCTCACCCTCGAACGCCGCGCGCTCCGTGAGGCCGAGCACATCGCGATAGAACCGCAGGGCCGCGTCGAAGTCCTCTGCTTCCACGACGAGGCGAAGCTGCCTCACGCGATGCGTGGATGCGGGAGCGTGATCTGTCATGCCGACTACGGTAGGACCTGACATCAGTGTGAGGGGCAAGCGATGCGAGTCGGAGATCTCTCGCGGCGCACGGGGGCCAGTGTGCGATCGCTGCGCTATTACGAGCAGCGCGGACTCATCGATGCGACGCGCACCGCGAGCGGGCAGCGGCGCTACGAGTCCTCGGTCATCGATCGCGTCCTCCTCATCCGGCAGCTGCTCGACGCCGGGCTCGGGACCGCGGCCATCGCCGACGTCCTGCCGTGCATGGCGCACCCTGAATCTCAGACTGCGCAGCTGACGAGGCGACTCATCGTCGAGCGAGACCGGCTCACCGACGAGATCGCCCAGCGCGTGGCGACCAGAGACGCTCTCGGGCAGCTCATCGACGCGGCGCCCTCGCTGGACGACCGGCACGGGAGTTCAGCGTCTTAGACCCCGCGTGACGCCACTCGTGTGCACGTCGCGTCGCGGTTGAGGACTACTCGACGAACGCCGACCGGACCGACCGTCGTCATCCGTGTCGCCGGTGCGACGGCTTCGTGTCGTGCGCATCTCGGTGAATCACGACCGCGACCCTGCGCGAAGCGCCTGCTCGGCGGCGTCCACGTAGGAGGCGAACAGGTCCGTGACGTCACGGAGGCGCGCGGCGGCGCTCGAGCTGTCCGTCAGACGCTCGGCGGCTTCGAGCGTCCGTATGAAAGCACGGGTGCGCTCGTGGCTCGCCGCGAGAAGCTGCTCGAACCCGCCGGCGGCCTCGACGAGCAGCCGCCTGCTCCCCGGCTGCGGAAGAGTCCTCGCCAACCCCCAGGACACCAGGTCCCGGACAGCGGTGCTGACAGCGCCCGAGCTCAGGGCGAGGTCATCGCGCAACTCCTCTGAACTCGACGCCGTCCCCCGGAGGAGGAGGTAGCCGTACACGCGCCCGGTGGAGCGAGAAAGCTGCCAGGTCGCGAGAGTATCGCCCATGGCGTTGATGAACTGATGCTGCTCGTTCGACGTCACGATCGCCTCTCCTCTCTCCCATCCGCGCTTCTCCAGTTCTCGAGGATCTCACGGAGAGCATGCGCGGTCTGCGCTGGTGCGTCCCACGTCACGATGTGCCCGGCCCCGGGAACGACGTGCTCGGCGACGTTCTCGAGCGCGGCCCAGCGGGGCATCGAGGTGGCTATGTTGCCCGTACGGTCATCAGCGCCACGTATGAGGGCGAACGGCACCTCGGTGCGATGGCGCGGGTCAGGTTCGACGAACGAGGCTGTCGCCTTCCACACGTCCAGGAATCTCGACTTCGGCATTCGTGCGAACAGTCTCTCCGCCCGGGCAACCGTCTCCGGCTTCACCGCCGAGGCCCGCGCCATCAGGGCAGGCAGCCGTCGCGCCGGAACAAGCGACAAGGCTGGCGCAGCGATACGGAGCGCCATTCTCTCGAGGCTCGACAGCGGCCCGGTATTCCAGGTGGAGTCGAGGATGATCATGCCGCGCACGCGGTCCGCATGCGCTCGCGAGAAGGCTTGGACGAGATTTCCACCCAGCGAGTGCCCCACCAGCACCGCTCTCTCGATCTCGCACTCCCAGAGCAGGGCATCGAGATCCTCCAGCGCATCCCGCGCGACGAACCGGACCCCGTCGGCGAGCGTCGATTGTCCGTGCCCGCGGAGATCCCACACGACAACTCGCAGGCCGTCGCGGACGAGATCCGCCGCCTGCACGTCGAACATCGTATGATCGACGCCCGCCCCGTGCGTCAGCACCACCGGTACGCCATCGCCACCCGAGTCCGAGAACGCGATCACCGCGTTCGATCGGTCAAGTCGTCGATCGAGATTCACCATTCTCTGAAAATAGCACGAATACACGCCTGCATCCTCACGGCAGCTCGACCCCCTTGGCGTGCCGATCGCCTCCGCGGGGAAGGCCGGAAGCGGACTCCGAGAGCCCGGCGAACTCCGTCGGGGCGCTAGAGTGACTATTCCGAGCACCCCCGCGATCGGTGCGACGATGAGCGGCCCGTCGACACAGCCTCCGGGCATCCTGGCCTCACCGTGCTCGTGTTCGGTGTCGAGACCGGCACGCGAGGTGACGCGCATGCCGTCGCGGGCTTCCCGGAGAGCCGCTGATCTCGTGCCAGACCGCTGCCCGCGCATCTGGAGATTCGCGGTTCAGGGAGGAGCGGGCACCTTGCTCCTCTACGTATTGGCCAAGAGGTGCGCTGTGGGCGCGTCGTCGACCTTCCCGTCGACATAGGCCCCGGCGATCCCATCGCACGTGCACCGCAGCCCCACGGAGACCCAGCGAACGCCCCCGCCGGAGTCGAGCGCGAATCCCGTCGCGACAGTGAAGACGACGCTCCCGCAGGAGCACTGCGCCTGCTCGACGACCTCCACGTCATCGGAGTGCTCATCGGAGTCGGCGATCCCCGCCTCCGACTCGCAAGCGGTGCATACTCTCGCCGCGACACCCACCTCGTCGTCGAGGAAGACCAGGAACGTCCGGTTACCGCATTCGCACAGCGCAGGGATCACCCGGTCGACGGGGTATCCGCCGGCGGCGAAGTCCTCGATACTCGCCCGGAGATGGTCGAACGCGGGATCGCTTGAGACGACAGGCCCGGCATCGATGCTCCCGATTCTTCCGCATGACCGCCGCTCGGGCGATCATGCGTCTCGATACATCGGTCGCTACCGACGCAATCGTCGCCCCTTCCTGACGATGCACCGATGGACGACGCGACGCCGTCACGAGCGATGTTCGCATCGGCACCGCAGCGCGTTGCGCGGGCCCGGACCGGAGGTCCCCTCATCGGGCGAGCGCCTGGCGCACCTCGCCCTCCGTCGGGACGTCTGCACCGGCGCGCTGCACGGTGATCGCCGCAGCGGTCACGGCGAATGTCCCGATGGCGTCCAGAGCGTGAGGGTCCAGCTCGTCGAGCACGCTGGGACCCCTCACGACCTGCGCGATCAGCGCTGCCATGAACGTATCCCCCGCGCCGACGGTGTCACGCACCCGCACGGACGGTGCGGACACGAGCCGATTCCCGCCTCGGCTGGCGAGGAGCGCCCCCGAACTCCCCCGCGTCAGCGCGACGAGGCGCGGTCCGCGGGCGAGGAGCCTTCGGACCACCACCTCCTCGCGCTCTCCCGGGTACAGCCACGCGGCGTCCTCGTCGCTGAGCTTCACGATGTCCGCCAAGGCGGCCAGACGCTGGAACCGCGCCACGGCGTCGGCACGGTCGGGAAGCAGAGCGGCGCGGATGTTCGGGTCGAGCGTGATCAGCGTGTCTTGATCCGCCGTCGAGACCGTCTGCTCCACGACCAAGGCGCCGGGATCGAGGAACGCTGAGATCGATCCGACATGGATGATGGCGGCACCGCCCGGGTCGGGCTCGGTCGGCAGCGACCAGTCGACGTCGAACGTGTAGCGGGCGGCGCCGTCGGCCCCGATCTGCGCGAGCGCAGTCGACGTCGCCCCCAGCGACCACGACGCGACGACCACCTCGACGCCGGCCGCGGTCAGGTGCCTGCCCACACGCTCGCCGTGGGCATCGCGCGCCAGCGCTGTGTGGAACCTGACTCGCACTCCCAGGCGCGCGAGCCCCAGCGCGACGTTGGCGGGCGAGCCGCCCACCACCTCCTCCACTGCCCCGTCTGCACGGCGGACGATGTCGATGACGCTCTCGCCGATGACGAGCACGCACCCCGTCATGCCCTCGTCTCCGAGGGGACGGAGAGCTCGCGGATGGTGAGGCCACGGAAGACCGCAGCCCCTCCACGGGCGTACAGCCGGATGCCGTCGTCTCCGTCGAGGGGGAAGACGCGATGGGACTGGACGCTCTGGCCGTCGCCGATGAACAGCTCGACACTGGTGCGATCGACGAGCAGGCGGAGGGCGATCGTTGTGCCCCGCGTCGTGTCGAGGGGCGCGTGGGTACGTCCTCGCGTCGGATTCGCCGTCAGCGCTCTGTCGAGGTATGCCTGGTTTGTCGAGATGTCCAGGCCTGCGGAGACGAATCGGGACCCGCCTTCTGCCCGGCACACCTCTACGCCGACGTCGATCACGTCCGTCGTCAAAGAGATGGCGCAGCTGAGGTCGTACGCTGCGCTCCGGATCGCGATGTCCGCACTCCCGTCCACCTCGATGTCGCCGAGCTGATGCGTCCTGGTCGTGTAGGACTCGAGCGCCGCGGTCGGTACCGAGGTCAGCCGGAAGCCGGCGCTGTCGTGCACCAGCCGGAGGTCCCGGACGATCATGTCGTCGCCGTTGTATCCGTCGGAGACGATCGTGGGAGTGTTGTGCGGGTAGTCCCAGAAGTTCGCCCAGCCGATCACATGTCGGAGTGACGCGTCCACTTCACCGGCTGCATCGTGATGCGGGTAGGTGACGGCACCGTAGAAGTCGAAGCCCCAGTCCAGCCAGCGCGGCTCGTCGGCATCCGGGACGAACGCGCTGCCGTCGAACGCGCCGCTCCAGTATGCGTAGGTCGCGGGCAGACCACGATGTTTCGCGTTGGCGCTGACCCCGAGAATCCAGGTCGCGGAACCGTCGTCGGCGGTCATCTGGAAGAGATCCGGGCATTCAAGGAGACCAAGGTCGTCTCGGGCGAACTCTCCGACGCGGCGCCAGTCGGCGAGGTCGAGCGAGCTGTAGAAGCCGAGCCGGTCTCCCTCAGCGAGCGCCATGAACCACCGCTGTCGGTGGTCGTCCCAGATGACCTTGGGGTCGCGGAAGTCGGCGATATCCGACTCGGCCAGCACCGGCTCGTCGAAGCCTGGCCGGAAGGTTCGGCCGCGATCTGTGGAGTACCAGAGGTACTGGGCCTGCTGTCCTTCTGGCACACGGTCGACCGCAGCCTGGGTGACCAGAGCGATGACTGAGCCTGCACCGAGACCAGAGGTGTTGTGGGTGTCGACGACGAGGGAGCCCGACCAGCAGTCGCCGTTGCTGTTCGTGAACTTCTCTATCGCCACGCCGTGATCGACGAAGGTCACGTGATCGCGGGTGGTGGCGTGACGCCACGAGGTGCCGATTCCGCCCGCCAGATAATCGCCGTTGTAGAGGTAGTAGTAGTGATACTCGCCGTCGAGGTAGATCGGCCGCTGCGGGTCGTTCTTCCAGTTGTCGGGAACGCTGAAATGGAATCGCGGCCGCATCGTGCCGCCGGTGGGCGCACTCATGCGGCGGCACCGTCCACGTCCACTGCTTCGCGGGCCGTGGGACGCATAGCCCACGCGCAGACGCGAGCGCGGACGCCCTCGCCGCTCAGGCGGACTCCGAGCGCGTCCTCCCGAGTCGGATAGATGCGCGTGGTGAGGGGCACGCCGCCGGCGAAGATCTCGAGCGCCGAGTGGTCGACGAGGATGCGGATGGCGACGCTGCCGTCGTCGTCCACAGGAACCCGGCCCGCCCTGCTGCTCGCATCCACCTCGGCGTCCAGACTCGACCGTGTCCGATCGAGGCTCAGTTCAGCGTGGTCGCCCTGACGCGTGAGATGCAGCGTGGTGCGCTCCTCATCGTCGTCGCTCGCGCGCAGGACGATCGTGACGGAGCCGCCATCGGGGATCGTCAGGAGCATCTCGAGGTCGAGCTCATCACCGCTGACGATGTGGACAGGGTCACCGCTCAGAACATGGGAATCGGTGACGAGCTGCTCGGCACGCAGCGCGTCGACCTCGGGTGCGGGCGACTGGTGGAGAGACCCGTCGGGCGCAGGCGTCACAACTCGCGGCAACGACATCACGCCGGACCACCCGGCAGCGACAGCGGCGCTGTTGGGCCTGCCCTCCTGCAACCACCCGAACAGGAGACGTCGGCCGGATTCGTCCCGCATCGACTGCGGAGCGTAGAAGTAGCGTCCTCCGAGGTCGAGCCGGTGCAGCGCTGTCGGCGTGAACCTGTCGCTCTCATAGCGCCCGGTCCAATACAGCGGGTGGTGGGTGACGCCGTCGTCCCACGCGGAGAACACGAGCACGTCGCGATGCGCGGAGCCATCGTCTCCGATGCGGAACATGTCCACGCACTCCCACATGGTGCCGGTCCAGTCCGGGGCGCTCGGCTCGCCGGCCGCACCGTCGCCGACGAGCAGCGGGCCGATGTACGTCCAGTCGCGAAGGTTCGGTGATTCGTAGAGGAACGCGGTCCCGCCCTTCCCGCGGATGCCGGAGCCGATCAGCTGCCGCCATATCGAGCCCTCTCGCCAGACGCAGTGGTCGCGGAAGGCCGTGATGTCCACACCTGGCGGTGCGGAGGGGATGACGGGGTTGACGTCGAGCTTCGTCCACTCGACGAGGTCGGGTGTGCCGATCGCGACGCACGGCAGCTCCCGGTCGCCATGGCGTCCGGAGTACACGATCGTGGGCGTGTCTCCGTCGTAGACGAGCACGCCCGACCAGCACCCGTCGACATCGGGGCCCTCGCTCGGAGCGAGCGCGATCGGCAGGTCGCGCCAGTTCACGAGGTCGGTGCTCACCGCGTGCCCCCAGTGGATGCGGTCGTGGACGGGAGCATGCGGGTTGAACTGGTAGAAGAGGTGGTACTCGCCATCCCGCTGGGTGAGACCGTTGGGGTCGTTCAGCCACCCTGCGGGAGCCGTGAAATGGAACGCAGGGCGGTGCCGGTCGGCAGCAGCGCGCGCGATCAGCTCCAGGGACACGAGCGTGGGAGTGGACGTCGGGGTCATGCGGCAGAGCTCGCTTCCGGGGTTTCGGGGAGTTCGAGGGCGGTACCGGGAGCATCGGACGGCGGGGCGTACAGCCCGCATCGCACCCAGTGCTCGGGCGTGTCGGTGACAGAGTGGAACACCGCCCGCTCTGATGAGCACTCGGAGTCCGGGCGTCCGCCCAGCGTGCAGGACGTGGGATGCAGGACGGCCCGGCGCAGCTGCGCTCTCTCCACCGGGTCGAAACTCCCGTGGCGCTGCGGGTCGGGCACTGCGGAGATGAGCAGGCGTGTGTAGGGATGCTGCGGGTCAGACAGCAGCGACATCGACTCGCCTCCTTCCACGAACTCACCGGCGTACATGACCACGATGCGGTCGGCGAGGTAGCGGGCGGAGGCGAGATCGTGGGTGATGTAGAGCATGGAGATCCCCTGCTCCTCGCAGAGGGTCCTCATGAGGTTCAGCACGCCGATGCGCACCGAGACATCGAGCATGGAGGTCGGTTCGTCGGCGAGGATGAGCCGCGGGTTCACCGCGAGCGCACGCGCGACGGCGATGCGCTGGCGTTGCCCGCCGGAGAGCTCGTGCGGGAAGCGGTCGAGCATCTCGACCGGGAGGTCGACCTTCTCCATGAGACGCCGTTTCGCCCGCTCGAGCTCGGTCTTGCCGGTCACCGCATCGTGCAGACGGAGCGGGCGCTCGAGGAAGTGCCCGACGCGGTGCACGGGGTTCAACGAGCCGAATGGGTCCTGGAAGATCATCTGCACGGCCGAGCGGTACTGCCGGCTTGCTCGTCGCGGCTCCGCTTTGAGGATGTCCTCGCCCTCGAACAGGAACGTTCCGCTGGTGGGCTGCTCGAGTCTCGCCAAGCAGCGCGCGAGCGTGGACTTGCCGCTGCCCGATTCACCCACGAGAGCGACGATCTCCCCCGGTGCGATGTCGAGGTCGACCCCGCCCAGTGCGCGCACGCGCCCTCGCGAGAACATCCCTCCGATCGTGAACGTCTTCTCCAGCCCTCGGACGGAGAGCACAGGGGTCTGCGAGGTCATCGGTTCATCTCCATAGTGGGCGCACCGCCGGTGGTCGGTGCGACCAGGTGGCCGGGCCCGACGGGGGCGAGGTCGGGGATGTCATGGAAGCGCACGCCTTCGCCGAGGCCGCTCAGTCGCGCTCGGGGCCCGCTCATCGGCGGGAACGCGTTCATCAGCGCGCGCGTGTAGGGATGGTGCGGTTGGCCGAAGATGTCCGGTGCGGGAGCCGTCTCGACGAACCGCCCCGCATACATCACCGCCATCCGGTCGGAGAGCTCGACCATGAGCGACATGTCGTGCGTGATGAAGAGGACGGCGAAGCCGAGCTCCTGTTGCAAGTCCTTGATCTGCGCCATGATCTCCTGCTGCACCACCACGTCCAGAGCGGTCGTGGGCTCGTCCATGATCAGCAGCGGCGGGCGCAGCGCCGTCGCCATGGCGATGACAACACGTTGCCGCATCCCGCCCGACAGTTGATGGGGGTATGAGCGGAGTCGAGCTCTGGGTATCCCGACGAGGTCCAGCAGCTCGCCGGCGCGCTGCTGAGCGGCCCGCTTGGGCATCCGCTCGTGGGTGGTGAAGATGTCGACGATCTGATCGCCGACGGTCATCACGGGGTTGAGCGAGTTCATTGCGCTCTGGAAGACCATCGCGACGCGGCGCCAGCGGAAGGCGCGCAGCTCATCTGCGGTGAGCGTCAGCACATCGGTTCCCGCGAAGCGGATGGACCCTCCCGCGATCACGGCGGGGTCGCGCAGGAGGCGGAGGATCGCGTTGGCGATCGTCGACTTGCCGCAGCCGGATTCACCCGCGAGGCCGAACACCTCGCGCTCGGCGATGGAGAACGAGACACGGTCGACGGCGCGGACCCTGCGGGCATCGGTCACGTATTCGACGGTGAGGTCTTCGACCTCGAGGAGCGGCGTAGTCATGCTGATGCCTCCTTGCGCGGCGAGGTGGCGACGCGCGTGGGCGCGTCGGGTGTGGTGCGGCGACGGGGCCTGCGCAGTCGAGGGTTGGTCGTCTCGTCGACGCCGTAGTTCACGAGGGCGAGAGCGAAGGCGACCAACGCGATGCACACGCCAGGGGGAACGAACACCCACCACGCCCCCGTGAGGAGGGCACCGTCGTTGCTGGCCCAGTAGAGGTTCGTGCCCCAGCTGACCGTGCTGATGTCACCGAGCCCGAGGAACTCGAGACCCGCCTGAGCGCCGATGCCGAAGATGACACACGCGAGGAACGTGCTCATCACGATCGACGCCATGTTGGGCAGCATCTCCCGGAACATGATGCGCAGTGCGGACTCGCCCGTCACCTGAGCGGCAGCGACGAAGTCCTTCCCGCGAATCGACATGGCCTGCGAGCGGAGCACGCGAGCCGACCCTGCCCACCCGGTGATGACGAGGACGAGGATCACCGTTCCGAGACCCTGCGGCAGGAACGCCGCGAGGATGACGAGGAGCGGCAGCCCCGGCAGCAGCAGGAAGACGTTCGTCACGAGGGACAGGAGATTGTCGACAGCACGGCCGAGGTAGGCCGAGGCGAGGCCGACGAGGAGGCCGACGAGCACAGCGGCGACGCCCACCGTGAAACCGACGAACAGCGAGGAGCGCGCCCCCCACACATTCAGCGCGAGGACGTCCTGACCTTTCGCCGTCGTTCCGAGCCAGTGCTCGGCCGAGGGCGGCTGCGACCCGATTCCCTGGATGAGGGTGGGATCGCCGGGCGCGATCACAGGTGCGAGCAGCGCGGTCGCGATGAACAGCAGGAGGATGATGACGCCCGCGACGGCTTTGCCGTTGGCGAGCAGCCCTCGGAGGGCTCCTCCTCCCCCGCGCCGCCGTGAAGCCTGCGGGGCAGCGGGGTGCCCGTCCGGGCCGGGCGGCGTGCCGAATTCGAGTTCAGCCAATGCGCGGGGGTCCTGGGCGAGTGACATCGCACCCTCCGTTCAGCTCACGCGCACGCGCGGGTCGAGCCGCACGTACACGATGTCTACGAGGAAGTTGGCGATCAGCACGGCAGTGGTGATCGTGAGGAACAGCCCCTGCATGAGGGGGTAGTCGAGGTTCTGCACGGCGGAGAGGAGGGTGTACCCGATGCCGGGATAGGCGAAGACGACCTCGGTCAGCAGCGCACCGCCCACCACGAAGCCGAGGGACATCCCGAACGCCGTGACGGACGGCAGGAGGGCGTTGCGTGCGGCGTAGTTGAGCATCACCCGGTTGGGATGGAGGCCCTTCGCTTCGGCCATCACGATGTAGTCCTCGGAGTTGGTCGCGATCATCGTGTTGCGCATGCCGAGCATCCAGCCGCCGACGGAGACGAGCACGATGGACGTCGCCGGCAGGACGAGGTGGTAGGCGACGTCGCCGACGAAGGCGAGCGAGAACCCCGGAGAGGTTCCCACCTCGTAGGCGTGCCGCAGCGGAAACCAGCCCAGAATGACGCCGAAGAAGTAGAGCAGCCCCATCGCGAGCCAGAAGTACGGGAACGAGCCGATGAAGATCAGCACCGGTGGGACGACGGAGTCGAGCACGCCCCCGCGTCGCCACGCCGCCAGGATGCCGAGCAGGTTGCCGATGACGACGGCGACGATGAGCGACACGAATCCGAGCAGGAACGTCCATCCGATCACGCTCGAGATGACGTCGACCACGGGGGTCGGGAACCGTGAGATGGAGAACCCGAGGTCGCCGGTGAAGACCTGGCCGATGTACCGCGCGTACTGCTCCCACAGCGATGCGTCGCTGAGGCCGAAGGACTCCTTCAGCGCCTCGATCTGATCGGGTCGGATCTCGCCTTGAAGGCGGGCGACCATGCGTGAGACCGGGTCGCCCGGCATGAGGCGAGGAAGGAAGAAGTTGAGGGTGATCGACACCCAGAACGCCACGAGGTAGAACCCGAGGCGTCGCAGCATGTAGCTCATAGGAAGTCTCCACGGGCGTCCTGCCGCCCCGGGCCGGGGGCGGCAGGATGCCCGATGGCTCAGTCGGTGACGACGGGCTCGAGGGTGGTCAGGATGAGGACGGCTGTGCGCGCGCGGACTCCGCCGAGGGTGGCGTACGGGTTGTCCTCTGTGGGCCAGCCAGTGAACCGCTGCGTGCTCGCGGCCCCGAACTCCGGCCCGGGGAACAACGGCACGACAGGTGCCGTGTCCGCGAACAGCGACTGCAGCTCTCCCATGATCGACTGCTGCTCGGCCGCATCCGCGGTCGCGGCGAACTGCTCCAGAAGGCGGTCGGCGACTTCGCTGCCGAATCGGTGGTAGTTCTCGAACGCCTGCTCGCCGACCGGCTTGACGGTGCTGGTACCCATCACCCCGTTGAAGAACTGATAGGGCGTGGGCGCGTTGGCGCTCCAGACGATTCCGGACTCGAACGTTCCGTTCTCGTAGCTGGCCACGACGTCGCCCCAGTCCTTCGCCGCGACGTTCACCGTCACCCCGAGCTCGGCGAGGTTCTGCGAGATGACGTTGCCGACGGAGACCCAGTCGCTGGAGGTAGATCCCACGGAGAAGTCGAACTCGAACGGCGAGCCGTCCGGGAGCGTGCGCGTGCCATCGGCGCCGACGGTGATTCCCGCAGCGTCGAGCAGCTCGCCCGCGGCTTCGAGATCACGCTCGGTCCACGTGCACGACTCGACGACGTCCTCGTCACGCCAGGTGTCGTAGGAGCCCGACAGGCCCGTGCAGTCGGCGGGGTGCGTGTACCCCTGCATGCCGATCTCGGTGACCTGCTCGCTGTCCACAGCCATCGCGAGAGCCATGCGCACATCGGCGTCGTCGAACGGCGCCATCGTGGTGTTGAACTGCCAGCTGATCATCGATCCCGTCGTGGGGAACCAGTAGAAGCGGTGCTCGGGGTCTTTCGCCACGTACGCGTCCTCGATGTTCGGGATGAACTGCGGCGCCCAGTCGACGTCGCCGTTCGCCGCGGCGAGGTTCGCACCGTCGTTGCCCGCGAAGGCGAGCATGCGGATGCCCTCGATATTCTGCTTCTCGGGCTGCCAGTACTCGGGGTTCTTCCCCAGGTCGAACGACTGCGCCTGGAAGTTCGTCACCTCGGTGTAGGGGCCGGTTCCCACGGGCTCCTCGTTGGCGAACGTCGTCGGGTCTTCGACGCCGCTCCACACATGCGCCGGGGCGATCACCTGCTGGCCGATGTCGAGCAGCGCCGGCGAGAACGGCCTGTTGAAGTCGAACCGCACCGTGAGCTGGTCGACGGCTGTCACGGATTCGATGTAGTCGAATCCCCCGCGAACCTCGCGCTGCAGGTCGAAGGACACCACGACGTCGTCGGCGACGAGCGGCTCGCCATCGGACCACTTCACGCCCTCGCGCAGGTGGTAGGTGATGCCGGTGCTGTCGGACGCGACCTCCCAGTCCGTCGCGAGCCACGGCGTCGTGGTGCCGTCCGCGGGGTTGTAGATCAGCATCGACTCGTAGATCGCGACCTGCGTCATCGGGAAGTCGGGGTTCGCGAACGGGTTGAAGTTGCGATCGAAGGTTCCCATGTCCTCGCGCGGGATGGTCAGCAGCTGGCTGCCGTCGAGGTCGGTCGCGGGCTGCTCCGCACCCCCCGTGCAGCCGGACAGCAGAAGTGCTCCTGCCGTCGCGATGGCCGCGAGAACGGCCGCCCTTCTCCTGTGAAGTGCCATGATTGGTGCTGTTCCTTTCTTCTCTTCCGCGTTGAAGCCGAAGAATGTTGCTCGTCGAGGGATTCCACTCACACCGACGAGCGTTCGAGGAGCGGGCAGTCGACCGTCACGGTGTTCGTGCCGGTCGACTCTCCCGCCGTGATCGCGGCGAGGAGGTCCACGCCCATTGCGCCCATCTGTTCGAAGGGCAGTGCGACCGTCGTCAGACTCGGCCTCAGGTAGCCCGCGATGAGCTCCTGATTGTCGAACCCGATGACGGCGACGTCTTCGGGGATGCGCATCCCGCGTTCCTTGATCGCGTCATACGCCCCCATGGCCATCCGATCGTTCGCGCAGAAGATCGCGGTCGGCGGCTCAGCAAGATCAAGCAGCTCCTCGGCTGCGGTGAATCCGCTGTCGGCGGTTGCGTGACCTGTGACCTCGAGCTCGGCGTCGGGAGCGATTCCCGCCTCCTCGAGCGCTGCGAGGTACCCCTCACGTCGACCGATCGCGGCGGGGATTCCGCGGTCGAGGTTGATGAACCCGACGCGCCGATGGCCGGCTTCGAGCAGACGGCTGGTGGCGCGGTGCCCACCCGCTCGCTCGTCGGGGACGACGGCCGGGAAGCGACCCTCGATGTCGAAGCAGTTCACCAGTACCGTGGGCACCTCGCGCGCCACGTCCGGCACCGTGACGCCGCGATGCCATGTGGCCGCGTAGATCAGTCCCTCCACGCGCTGCTCCAGCAGCCGTTCGATGGCAGCGCTCTCGGCCACCGGGTCGGACTCCGTCGACGCGATCAGCAGATACTTCTCGTCCGCCATGGCCCGATCCTGTGCGCCCTTGATGACGTCGACCGCGAACGGTGCCGTCACGATCTCGGTCACCAGTCCGTACCAGTCGCTGCGCTGCTGGGCCAACGCGCGCGCCCCCGCGTTCGGTCGATAGCCGAGCTCGGCCGCGGCACTCATCACGCGCTCGCGGGTCTCTGACGCGAGGGTGACGTCGAAGCGGTCGTTCAGCACGAGTGAGACCGCGGTGCGTGAGACGCCGGCGTGACGGGCGACGTCCTTCATCGTCACAGCTCGCGTGAGCGGGGTCTTCTTCGACATCATGCCTTCAACTTCGGATGAGAAACTAACTCGCGTTAGCCTCGGTTTTGCTCGATGCTAACGCGAGTAAGTCGGGGTGTCAAGCAGAGCGCGTCATGCTGGGGCGGGCCCGCCGGAGGGACTCTCTCCGACGGGTCCGTCGGCGTCAGCCCATGGGTCGGTCGGACAAGGTGACGTGGTCGACGTTGATGTGGCCCCACCCGGTGGTGTTCTGATCGACGATCTCCAGCTGGGCGGTCTGACCGATGAAGTCAGCGACATCCCACGACTCCCAGTGCAGCCGCTCGTCATCGGTCCCCGTCACCGTGCGGACCACGACGCCACCCACTTTGAGGTTCACGGCGGTGGGCGCATCTGTCTCGCCGACCGCGGCTGTCGGGGTGTTCCCGAGCATGACCTGGTCCACCATGATGTGGCCGAATGACGTCGACGTGGAGTTGTCGACGATCTCCAGGTGCGCCGTCCTCCCCCGCAAGGAGTGCACAT
The DNA here is from genome assembly GCF_039543865.1 of Microbacterium gilvum. Lineage (NCBI taxonomy): Bacteria > Bacillati > Actinomycetota > Actinomycetes > Micrococcales > Microbacteriaceae > Microbacterium > Microbacterium gilvum. Next base: position 786,094 of record NZ_BAABKO010000001.1, read on the forward strand.
CCCACGCCACGTCTTGCAGCGTGGCCGTCCCGTCCCCCGTCGCGCTGAAGTAAACGTCGCCGTCGATGACGAGTTGGACGGATGCGTTCCCGCTGGCAGGCCACGGGAAGTCGCCGCCGGCGATCTTGAATGCGAGGTAGTCCCGCGTGATGGTGAACTCGGGCGAGGCGATTGTCCCCGTCGCCGCGTCCCCGCCGTTGACGAACGTGTCGGCGACTTTCGCTCCGACCTGGTTCGTCAGACTCGCTGTGCTCGCGCCTTGGCCGGCGTAACTGCCCGTTCCCGTCCACCCGGTTCCCCAGCCACTTCCCTCGAAGCCATTGAACAGTTCCGACGGCGTCGGGTGGTCGCCGCCGCCGACAAGGAAGCTCACGTAGGGTTCGGTCACCGTGAACGACGGCGACGTCAGGGTTCCCGTCGACGCGTCGCCTCCGAGATAGCTGTTGACGAGGCCGGTTCCCCGCCATCCCGTGACGGGCTGCTGCATGGACAGTGTCCCTGTCGCCGGTGCAGACCCGAAGGCGCCGCCGGTCGTCGACCAGCTGTCGTAGCCGCTGTCGAAGTCCTGGTAGGCCGCTCCCGCCTCGGCCTGGCCCGTCACGTTGGCGAACTCGGTGATCGTCACGTCGTTGAATGTCGCCGCGCCACCCTCGGTGAACAGCTGGATCCCAGTGTCCGTAGGGTCGAGGTTCGATTTCATCGTCAGCACCTGCTCTCCCCCGTTCACGAAGACTTCGACCGTGGTGGTGTCCACGAGGATGGTGAGCTGCACCGACGTCGCAGCTGGATCGTACGGGGCATGGTTCTCGCGGTACATCGTCGGGTCGTTCGCATCGACGTAGACGAAATCGTCGAACTTCCCGACGGTGAAGTCGCGGGAGCCGTCGGGCGAACGGCGGAGCTTGATGGCCACGTTGTCGAGTTCCGCCCAGGACACGGTCGTCTCGAGCCGATATGCGGTGCCGTGGTAGCCGAGATCGGTTTGCCCATCCACGGGGATGTCTCCGAGCTCCCACGATCGCGTCGCGTAGTCGTCGAGCGCGGCGATGGGGGTGGATACGAGGCGGTATGTGCCGTCCGTCTCCTTCAACGCGAGTTCGCGGGTGATGGAGTCCGTGCCGGTGAAGCCGTCGACGGTCCAGCTGCTCGCCGTGTTCGGATGGTTCCAGTAGTTGACCCAGCCTTTGAGGTACCTCTTGCTCTGGTCGGTGGATGACTCGTCGGGGTACGTCACGGCGGCATAGAAGTCATCGCCGTAGTCGAGCCATTGCGGCACGGTCGTGTCGGGAGTGAAGGTGCTTCCATCCCAATCGCCGGGCCAGTAGGCGAAGGTATGCATGTCGCCCCCGGTGCTTGCTCCCACCACCCACTGGAGAGTGTTGTCGTCCGCGCGCATCTGGAAGAAGTCGGGACACTCGGTGAACGTGATGCCGCTCGGGGCAGCGAAGAACGACTCATATGTCCAGTTCTTCAGGTCAGAGGATGTGTAGAACCCGATCCCGCTCAGGGGTTCGGCGACGAGTGCGACCCACTGGTTGTTCGCCGCGTCCCACTCGATCTTCGGGTCGCGGAACTCGTGGAGGCCGGGCCCCGGATTCGCGATCGCCGGTGTCGTCGTCGAGTAGGGGGTGAACGTGTCACCCCCATCGGTCGAGTAGTACACCCACTGATCCGTCGCGTTCGTGGGACCTTCGTCGACAGAGACGAGCGCGACGAGCGCCCCGGCGCCGAATCCGGCGGTGTTGTCGACATCGACGACGATGGACCCTGCCATCGGCGAGCCGAAAGTGGTGTCCTCGGGGATGGCGATGCCCTCGTCGTGATAGACGACGTGGTCCGTGGTCGTCGCGCGTCGCCATGCGGTCTGCGTCGACACTCCGTTGTAGTCCGCGTCGTACAGGTAGTAGTAGTTGTACTCGCCGTTGATGTAGACGGGACGTATCGGGTCGTTCTTCCAGTGGTCGGGGACGGAGAAGTGGTACTGAGGCCGGTACTGCTCGGCGTCGGGGTTGTCGGCATGTGCCGCGGGAGGGCTGATGCCCACACCGATCGAGGCTGTCGTCACGGCTGCCGCCGTCAGGGCGAGGGCGCGCAACGTCCTTGTCGTGCTCATGGGTCTCCATTCACTAACGCGCTTTACTAACGCGCGTTAATGTATCGTCCCGCCCTCTCCGCGGCAAGAGGGAAGATCGATTCAGGCGGAAGCTCGCTCCACCAGCCAGCCGCGCATCGTCGATCCCGCAAATGCGTCCATATCGCCGTTGAGAGCCTCCACCGCTGCCGCTCCCATCTCCTCGAACGGCAGCGCGATGGTGGTGAGCGCTGGCCTCAGATACGCGGCCACGATCTCCTGATCGTCGTAGCCCACCACGGCCACATCCTCGGGGATGCGCAGTCCCGCCTCGCGCGCGGCATCGTACGCGCCCATCGCCATGCGGTCGGTTCCGCAGAAAAGCGCGGTCGGCGGGTCGTCCGCGCGGAGTATCCGCTGCGTCAGGGCGTAGCCGGCTCCCGCGTCAGCGGAACCCGACACGACGAGCGCGGGGTCGATGTCGATCCCGGCCTCACGCAGAGCGCGCTCGTACCCGCTCCGACGACCGTCCGCAGGAAAGTGCGCGTCGAGGTTGATCAGGGCGATACGACGGTGCCCTTGGCCGATCAGATGCCGCGTCGCGGTGTATCCCCCGTGCTCCTCATCGGGAACGATCGACGGATATCTCCCGTCGACGTCCTCGCAATGCACCAGCACGACCGGCACCTCGGATGCCGCATCCGGCAGACTGACACCGATATGGCCCGCTGTCGCGTAGATCAGTCCTTCCACGCGCCGCTCGAGCAGCATCTCCAGCATCGCCGTATCGGCGGACGCGTCGGAGTCCACGCTGACGATCAGAAGGACCTGACCACGTTCCCACGCAGCTCTCTGCGCGCCCGTGATGATCCCGCCTCCGAAAGGACTGCTGGCGATGTCCGTCACGAGCCCCAGCAGATTCGTCCGGCTCGAAGCAAGCGAGCGCGCTGCCGCATGCGGGCGATAGCCGAGCTCGGAAACTGCCTCCCAGACCCTGCGCTTCGTCTCCTCCGCGATCCTGATGTCGCTCCGATCGTTGATCACGAACGACACGGTGCTGCGGCTGACGCCGAGGTGTCGGGCGATGTCATCCATCGACACGCGTCGTGAAACCATGCTCGATTCTTTCATGCGCGCGACCGGCGGAGACATCAGACCCGAGCGTGCCCGCCCACGGCGTGGGGCGCGGAGAACGTGCCGAAAGAGATCTCGCTCAAAGACGAGGCCCTGGCGTATTCCGCTTCGCGATGCTTGTCGAACCGGTCGATCAAGATCGCCGACAGTCCGGCCCCGGTGGCACCTGCGACGTCATTGACCGGATGGTCACCAACCATCAATGCCTCATGAGGGTCGCACCCAAGCCGCTCCATGATTGCGCGGAATGCTGAAGGATGCGGCTTCGCTACGCCGATGTCGGAGGATGCGAGGAAACCGTCGACTTCGTTGGAGATGCCAAGACTGACCATCTTGAGCCATTGCTGCACGGCGTCCCCGTTCGTGAGGACCCCGACGGCAAGGCCTGCCGCTCGCGCGCGCCTCAGCGCCGGCAGTGCGTCATCGAACAATCGCCAAGAACCTTGGTAGGCGTTCAGATACGTCTCGAACAGCTCCTCCGCCTCGACGTCCGAGACACCCCCGCCCAGAAACTCCTGCACACGACTTCTGCCGTGCTCACGATATGTGAGTCCGCCATCGAGATAACGCTGGTAGTACCTGCCGGCAATCTGAGCCCAGTCATCCGCGGACCCGCTTCCCTCCCGATCGATCGCCGTCCTCCACTTCGATACCGCGCTTCGAATCGCGGTCGCTTCATCGAGGAGGGTGTCGTCCAGATCGAAGACCACAGCACGCAGCATCTCGGTAGGCTCTCACCGCCGATGACGAACACGCACCGAACCTCGTCACGCCCGGCAACACAGACGTGAGGAGCAGGCCGGCTGCAGGGCCGGCGCCTATTCGACCGGCGCGGCGGTGAACCGCGCTCGCCCCTCGAACTGGAACGCCTCCCCGAAGAGCGCCGAGTCCCGCGACGGCATCCCGGGATCACGCGGCACGACACCGGTCGAGGCCCACAGCGACTCCCGCACCCACTGCCCCGCCCCGTAGACGCGGAACCCGCCGACCACATCCGACTCCGCATCGACGCGCTCGAGCAGCACGATCACACGCTCCAGGTTGCTCATCCCGAACGACCACGTCGTCCAGAGCTCCTCTTCCGCGCCGTACTCGAGCGGATCGAACTCGGCGATCTCCTCCTCGTCGAGGGTGAACGCCTCCCGCTCCTCCTCGCTGGCGCGACTGAGCAAGGCCTCCCGCCCCGACAGCGTGAACGCCCCCGCGATGAGCTCCCGCCGGATGAACTCGTCGGCGAGACCGTCGAGGAACGGACTCGGATCGAACGGCTCCCCGCCCCGCCCGCGGATGACCGCACCCACCTCCGCAAGCGTTCGCGCAGGCGGCACACCGAACGCCGCCCGCGCCCGACGCAGGAGCGCATCCCGCCGATCGCTCATCCACCCATCCCCCTTCGGATACGGCGAAGGCCCCGGTCTCTCGACCGGGGCCTTCCGCTGTGCGCGAGGGGGGACTTGAACCCCCACGCCCTATACGGGCACTAGCACCTCAAGCTAGCGCGTCTACCTATTCCGCCACCCGCGCATGGGTGTCGCTGCCGTTCTCCGGAGCTTTCCGTTCCGTTTCCCGCAACGAGAGACAACATTACCACTCGTCGAGGATGGCGACGAACCGGAGCGCACCCCGGGCGCGTCACGCCGTCGACACCCCGAACAGCAGTCCGAGCAGGTACGTCACCGCAGCGGCGCCGAACCCGATCGCCACCTGCCGCAGTCCCCGTTTGAGCGGTGAGGCTCCCGACAGCAGTCCCACCGTCGCACCCGTCAGCATGAGCGCGACGCCGACGAGCACGAGCGCGACGAGCACGGCGACGAGGCCGCTCAGCCCGAGCAGCCACGGAAGAACGGGGATGATCGCGCCCGACGCGAAGAACGCGAAGCTCGACAGCGCGGCCCGCCACGCGCCGCCGACCACCTCGTGCGCGTCGCCATGCCGCGCGCGCGACGGCATCCGCCCGCGCCGTGCATCCTCGATGACGGCGCGCGCCCGACCGAGCGCCTCGTCCTCCGCCATCCCCCTCGCCCGGTAGACGAGCGCCAGCTCGTTCGCCTCGATGTCGAGGTCGGGCAGACCGTCGTCGGCGAAGCCGCTCGGCTCGGTGGACTCGAGCAGCTCACGCTGCGAGCGCACCGACACGAACTCCCCCGCGCCCATCGAGAGCGCCCCCGCGAGCAGGCCCGCGATGCCGCTCAGCAGCACGAGGTGGGTGCTCACACCCGCCGCGCCGATGCCGAGCACGAGGGCGAAGTTGCTCACGAGCCCGTCGTTGGCGCCGAACACCGCGGCGCGGAACGTGCCAGACAGCCGGCGCCGCCCCTGAGCGGCCAGCCCGCGCACGACCTCGTGATGCACCTTCTCGTCGGCGCGCATCGACGCGGGTGCCGCCGGCTCGCTGTCGTACGGCGAGCGCGCCTCGGCGTTCTGCGCGAGCGCGAGCACGAACACGAATCCGAAGCGCGACGCCATCCACCCGAGCAGGCGCGTGCGGAGGCTCGCCGAGGGCAGCCTCCGCGGCTCTCCGCCGAGAAGTCCCAGCCAATGGGCCTCATGGCGCCCCTCGGCCTCGGCGAGCCGCAGCAGGATGTCGCGCTCCTCGCCCTCGCGGCGCGCCGCGAGCCCGCGGTACACCGCGGCCTCCGCGCGCTCGTCGACGAGGTACTGTGCCCAGCGGCGGTCGGATGCACGATCTCTCACGCCAGCCACGCTAGCCACGGGCGCCGCGGCGGATGGCCTCGACGGCGCGATTGCCAGCATTTCGCCGCGCCGAACGGGGCGCCGTCGGCCGCAGCTCAGCTGTGGACGCGGCGCCGCAGCGCGTCGATCCGCTTCTGCAGCTGCGCGACCGTCGCCTGGGCGACCGCGGGCCCCCCGCATGTCTTCCGGAGCCACGCGTGAACGGCGCCGTGCGGCTCGCCCGACTGGCGCGCGTACACCCCGACGAGGCTGTTGAGCAGCTGCCGCTGCTCCTTGAGCGTGCGATGCAGCGCGGCGGGCAGCGCCGGCTCCTCCCCCGTCGCCTTCTCGCGCGTCTCCCGCGCCTCGCGGTGCCGCGACTGGCGGCTCTGCCTCTGCATGAGCAACTCGTGGACGTGCTCGGGCTCGAGGAGCCCCGGGATGCCGATGAACTCGAGCTCCTCGTCGGTGCCCGGCTCCGCGAGCTGGCCGAACTGCTTGCCTTCGAACACGACGCTGTCGAAGTGCGCCACCGAGCCGAGCGATTGGAACTCGAACTCCTGGGTCAGCTGGTCAGACGCCTTGTCGCCGCGCTCCGCCTGTTCAAGCAGGCTGTCGTCGAGTCCGTCCTCGTCCTTCTCGGGACGGTCGAGCACATGGTCGCGCTGGCGCTCCATCTCCGTGGCGAGCGCCATGAGCACGGGGATGTTCGGGAGGAACACGCTCGCGGCCTCGCCCCTGCGGCGAGCGCGCACGAAGCGGCCGATCGCCTGCGCGAAGAAGAGCGGCGTCGACGACGACGTCGCATACACGCCGACGGCGAGCCTCGGGACGTCGACGCCCTCCGACACCATCCGCACCGCGACCATCCACCGTGTCGTGTTGCCGGAGAACTGCTCGATGCGCGCAGACGCCTCCGCCTCGTCGGAGAGGACGACGGTGGGCCGCTGCCCCGTGATCTCGTGGAGGATCTTCGCGTAGGCGCGGGCGTTCGTCTGGTCGGTCGCGATGACGAGGCCGCCGGCATCCGGGACGTGGTGTCTGATCTCGGTGAGGCGCTTGTCGGCCGAGCGCAGGACGGCGGGCATCCAGTCGCCGTTCGGGTCGAGCGCCGTGCGCCACGCCTGCGAGGTGATGTCCTTCGTGTTGTCCTGCCCGAGGTGCGCCTCGAGCTCGTCGCCCGCCTTCGTGCGCCACGTCATGTGCCCCGAGTAGACGTGGAAGAGCACGGGGCGCACGACGCCGTCGGCGAGGGCGCGCCCGTATCCGTAGTCGTAGTCGGTGATCGACGTGCGCAGGCCCTGCGCGTCGGGAGCGTACTCGACGAACGGGATGGGCGAGTCGTCGCTGCGGAACGGCGTGCCGCTCAGCGACAGCCGGCGCACGGCAGGGCCGTAGGCCTCGCGGATGCCGTCGCCCCAGCTGAGCGCGTCGCCGCCGTGGTGCACCTCGTCGAGGACGACGAGCGTGCGCGCGCCCTTCGTGAGCTCACGGTGCACCTCGGGCTTCATCGACACCTGCGCATAGGTGACGACGACGCCGTGGTAGTGCCGGGCGGGCATCCAATGGCTGTTCTTGAAGTCGGGGTCGAGCCGGATGCTCACTCGCGCCGCGGCATCGGCCCACTGGGTCTTGAGGTGCTCGGTCGGGCACACCACGACGATGCGGTCGATGTCTCCGCGATGGCGGAGCTCGTTCGCGAGCGTGAGCGCGAAGGTCGTCTTGCCGGCGCCGGGGGTCGCGGCGACGAGGAAGTCGCGGCGGTCTGGCTGCGCGAAGTACAGCTCGAGCGCTTCCTGCTGCCACGCGCGGAGCTTCCCCGCGGTGCCCCACGGGGCTCTCTGCGGATAGGACGGACTCAGCACGGAGAACAACCCTAGACGAGGGCGCCGACGCCGGCTCCGAGCATTCGCCGAGGCCGGCCTGCATCGCCGGATCCGGTGCCAGGGGCGCCGGTTCCGACGACAGGGATAGTCTCGACGACATGGCAGGGGACGACGCGCGGACACCGTATGTGGGCAACGACGAGGCGCATCCGTGGCGCCGCTACGTCGCGATCGGCGACTCGTTCACGGAGGGGATCGGCGACCCCGACCCTGCGGCACCGGGCGGGCACCGCGGATGGTCGGACCGGGTCGCGGAGGTGCTCGCGACCCAGGTCGACGACTTCGCGTACGCCAACCTCGCCGTGCGCGGCCGCCTCATCGGGCAGATCGTCGCGGAGCAGGTCGAGCCGGCCCTCGCGCTCCGCCCCGACCTCGTGACGTTCTGCGCGGGCGGCAACGACGTCATCCGGCCCGGCACCGACCCCGACGCCATCGCCGTGCAGTTCGAGGACGCCGTCACGCGCCTCGGCGCGGAGGGCGCGGCCGTCGTCGTGTTCACGGGGATCGACGTCGCCTGGACGCCGGTCTTCCGGCCGTTCCGCGGCAAGATCGCGATCTACAACGAGAACATCCGCGCGATCGCCGAGCGGCACGACTGCATCGTCGCCGATCAGTGGGCCCTCAAGGAGATCCAGGACCCGCGATTCTTCGCCGAGGACCGGCTCCACATGAACCCGCTCGGGCACCACGAGGTCGCCCGGATGGTGCTGCGCGCTCTCAACGTCCCCAACGACCTCCAGCACCTGCAGCCCGACCCGCGCCCCCTCGTGTCATGGCGCTCGGCGCGGCAGAACGACCTCGTCTGGGCGCGCACGCACCTCGTTCCCTGGGTGCTGCGGCGCCTGCGCCACCAGTCCTCCGGAGACCTCGTGACGGCGAAGCGACCGGAGCCCGGACCCGTCTCCTGAGCGGGCGTCAGGCCGCCGGCGGATGCTGCAGCGCCCACAGGGCGACGGCGGCGGCCGAGGCGACGTTGAGCGAGTCGACGCCGCCCGCCATCGGGATCGTGACGACCGTGTCGGCCGCGGCGAGCGCGCGACGGCTGAGCCCGTCGCCCTCGGATCCCATCGCGAACGCCACACGGTCGGGGCGGCGTGCCGCGAAGGCGTCCAGCGGCGTGGCGTCGTCCGCGAGCGCCATCGCCGCGAGGTAGAACCCGGCCGTCCGCAGCTGAGCGGATGCCCCCTCACCCTCCCGGGGCGCCCATTCCGGCAGCCTCGTCCACGGCACCTGGAAGACGGTGCCCATGCTCACGCGCACGCTGCGCCGGTAGAGCGGATCGGCACAGCGCGGCGTCACGAGCACGGCATCGGCGCCCAGCCCCGCCGCAGCGCGGAACGCGGCCCCGACGTTGGTGTGGTCGACGATGTCCTCCAGCACGAGCACGGTGCGCGCCCCCGCGAGGACGTCGGCGACGGCCGGCAGCGCGGGTCGGTGCATGGCCGCGAGCATCCCCCTGTGCACGGCGAATCCGGTCACGGCCGCGGCGACGTCGTCGGACACGAGGTACACGGGCACGTCCCTCTCGCCGACGAGACGCTCGACGTCGTCCAGCCACTTGCGCGCCGTGAGCACCGACCGGGGCCGGTGGCCCGCGACGAGCGCACGCGAGAGCACCTTGGCCGACTCCGCCATGTACAGCCCCGCGCCCTCCTCTGTGGCGCGACGCAGCGCCACGTCTGTGAGGCCGCGGTAGTCGGCCAGGCGCGCATCCCCGGCATCCTCGATCTGCTCGATCTGCATCCGCCCATCGTCCCATCCGCGCCGTAACCTCCCCGACAAACGCCCGCCGTAGACTCGGCAGCGAGGAGGCTCCATGGTTCTCACCGACCGGGTCGGCACGCCGGCCGCGGCGCAGATCGGCCGCGCGATCGACGCCCTCGCGGGCCGTCGCGTCGCCGTGCTCACGGGTGCGGGCGTCTCGACCGACTCGGGCATCCCCGACTACCGCGGCGAGGGCGCCCCGAGGCGCAACCCGATGACGGCGCAGACCTTCCTCTCCGACGAGGCGGCCCGGCGCCGGTACTGGGTCGGCTCCCACCTCGGATGGCGCGCCTTCGCCGCAGCGCAGCCCAACGCCGGACACGCGGCCCTCGCCGCCCTCGAGCGCGCGGGCGTCGCGTCGGGCGTCGTCACGCAGAACGTCGACGGCCTGCACCTGCGGGCAGGATCCCATCGCGTCGTCGAGCTCCACGGGACCATGCGCCGAGTCTTGTGCACCCAGTGCGGGCAGGTCTTCGACCGGCGCGACGTCGGCGAGCGCGTCGAACGCGACAACCCCTGGATCACGGTTCCCGAGAACGTCGAGCTGGGTCCCGACGGCGACGTCCTGCCGTCCAGCTCCGACGGCCTCGTCGTGCCCGACTGCACGGTCTGCGGCGGCATGCTGAAACCCGACGTCGTCTTCTTCGGCGAGTTCATCCCCGCCGAGAAGTTCCGCGAGGCCGAGCAGCTCGTCGCGACGAGCGACGCACTCCTCGTCGCCGGCTCGTCGCTCGTGGTGAACTCGGGCATCCGCCTCGTCGAGCGCGCGAGGCGGCGCCGCCTCCCCGTCGTCATCGTCAACCGCGGCGAGACCCGTGCCGACCGCCGTGCGACCGTCAAGGTCGAGGCGGGCACGAGCGAGGCGCTGGCGGCCTTCGCGTCGGCGCTGCCCTCCCTCCGCTGACGACCCCTCTCCGCACACAGGGAGGCCGGACGGGGCTCGCGCCCAGGGACGCCGCACACGGCCCGCGCACACGGCCGGGGCGCAGACGCGACGTCGTAGGCTCGTGGGGTGACCGTCATCGCCCTCGTCCGCCACGGACAGACCGACTGGAACCTGCTCGGCCGCGTACAGGGCCGCACCGACATCCCCCTCAACGACACCGGGCGCGCGCAGGCGCGCGAGGCCGCGGTCGGGCTCTCCGAGGGCGGCTACGAGGCCATCGCGGCGAGCCCTCTGTCACGGGCGCGCGAGACCGCCGACATCATCGCGGACGCCCTCGGGCTCGAGCCTCCCGCCCTCTACGACGGGCTCGTCGAGCGCGACTACGCCTCTGCGGAGGGGCTGACCGCCGACGACCTCTGGGAGCGACGCCGCCGCGCTATGGGGCCCGACGCCGAACCCGACGAGGCGGTGGCGACGCGCGCCATCGCCGCGCTCAGGCACGCGGCGGCGGCGCACGCCGAAGCCGGCCGGACGGGTCCGCTCATCGCCGTCGCGCACGGCGCCCTCATCCGCGTGCTCATCGCCGTCGCGTCGGATGGCGCGTTCCCCCTCCCCGGCGAGCGCGTCGAGAACGGATCGCACCACCTCTTCGAGCTGGACGACGACGGCGTCCTGTCGCTGCGGTCGTACTCGGCCGCACCGGCGGACGCCTAGACCCCCCCGGGACGCGGGGCGGTGATCCGAGCCGCCGCCTCAGCCGAGGCTCGCGACGAACGCCTCGAGCCCCATGCCGTAGTCGATCCGCACGCGCGGCAGTGCGAGCTTGTCGGCGCCGGGGCGCACGAGGCCGGGCTCGATCGTGACCGCCATGTCGAAGCCCGCGTCCGCGACGCCCCGCTTCGACCGCTCGTCGTAGTGCCCGAACGGGTAGGCGATCACCTCGCTCGCCCCGAGCACATCCGCCGACGTGCGCAGGTCCGCCGCGATCTCCTCCGCCGTCCAGTTGACCATCCGGCCGCGCCCGTCCGCACCGGGATCGTGCATGTCGTGCGTGTGCGAGCGCTGCAGCACGTACGGCGACGGCGTCTCCTCCGACCTCCACTTCGTGATGACGAACGACGTCGCCAGCACGTGATGCGCGTCGAGGACGGGCACGGCGAGGTCGAACCACGAGGAGTGCGCGTCGTCGTCCGTCACGATCGCCGACTTCTCCGGGAGCACGAGCTCCCCGTCGATGAAGGCAGACAGCTCGGACCAGCTCGGCAGGTAGTAGCCCTCGTCCGCGAGATAGGCCATGTGCGCCTCGAAATCGCCCGCGTACGCCCAGTTGAGCCGCAGCGGATCGTCCACGCCCTCCGGCCGATCCGTGAACTGGTGGTACATGAGGATGGGCACGCCCACATCGAGCCCCGCCGCCTCCTCGGGAGTCGCCCACGCACCGTGGAGCACCAGCCGGTCGCCGTCGCCGCACGCCACCGCATCGGCGATGTTGACGCGGGCGGCGGCATCGCGGCGCGCCGCGGCCTCCGGGTCGGAGTACCAGCCGGCGAAGACGGCGCCCTCGCGGCGCGGAAGGGGCAGCTCAGCGAAGAGGGATCCGTCCGACTGCAGCACGGGCGGCGCATCGGCGCCGTCGAACGAGACGGCGCACGCGGCGGGGTCGCCGGAGGAGGCGAGCAGCGCCTCCAGGGCGTCGGGCGCCGCCTCCCCCGGCACTGCGGCCGATGCGGCGGGTGCCGTCGGCTCGGGCGGCACCCGGTCGGCCGCGCAGCCGGACAGGCCGAGCGCCGTGACGACGACCAGGGCGAGCAGCGGACGTGCGGGCGCGCGGCGGGAAGGGCTCATGGCCCGACCAGGATATCGAGACGCGCAGTCGGTTCCGCACCGACGCGGCCAGCGAGCCACGTCGCGCAATCGATCCGATAACGACTGAGCAGGATGCGCAATCGCTGGTCGCTGCGCGTGTTAGCGTCTGACTCTATGGCCACCCTCGATCACGTCGACCTCGAGCTGCTCGCCGCGCTCTCGGAGGACCCGCGCGCGACGGTCGTCGCCCTCGCAGAGCGGCTGCGCCTCTCGCGCAACACGGTGCAGGCCCGCATGGCCCGGCTCGAGCGCGCGGGAGTCTTCCACTCCTTCGAGCGCGCGATCTCCACCGAGGTGCTCGGCTTCCCGCTGCAGGCGTTCCTGTCGATCGGCGTCCGCCAGCCCCAGCTCCCCGTCATCACCGACGAGCTGCGCCGCATCCCCGAGGTCGTCCAGGTCTACGGCGTGAGCGGTCAGGTCGACCTCCTCGCCCTCGTGGCGTGCCGCGATGCCCGCCACCTGTTCGACGTCGACGCGCGCATCCTGTCGGTCGACGGCGTCGAGCGCACGGAGACCTCGCTCGTCATGAGCGAGGCCATCCCCTACCGCGTCACGGGGCTCATGGAGCTCGCCCGCCGCGAGCGCTGATCACCCCTCGGCGAGGAAGTCGCGGATGGCCGCGGCCGCCTCGGCCGGCTTCTCGTAGTGGATGAGGTGCCCGACCCCGGTGATCTCGACGAGTCGCGCGTCGGGGAACAGGCCGCGGAGCGTCCGCTCGGCCTCGATGGGGGTGATGTCGTCGCGGTCGGCCGCGATGAGGAGGGTCGGCTGCGCGACGGCCGGCGCGGAGGCGCGCACGTCGTGCGACACGCTCGTGACGAAGGCGTCGCGCAGCGCGTCGCGGTCGGCGAACCCGGAGAAGTAGCGGTCGTGCTGATCGTGGATCCAGCGCCGCAGCGCACGGTCGCGCGTCTTCGCCATGGCGATGCTCATGACCCGCACGATGGCGGGGTGGCGCAGGATGGCGGTGCCGAGCTTCTCGGGAAGGCGGGCGCCGGCGTCGTAGTAGAGCACGGCGAGGCGCGTGAGCAGACCGCGCGGCCCCTCCAGCGCCGGCGCGCCGATGGGGTTCACGAGCACGAGGCGAGGCGTCGGGAGACCACGGGCGACGGCCGCGGCCGCGACGATGGATCCGAACGAATGGCCCAGCACGACGGCGCCTGGCGCGGCCGCTGCGGCGAAGGCCGTCAGCCACTCGGCGAACGCGTCGAGGTCGAGCGTCCGTCCCGGCAGCGGCGGCGTCTCGCCGAACCCCGGCAGGTCGGGCATGACGACGCGGATGCCGGGAAGATGCGCGACGACGGGCTCGAGCCCGTGGTGGTCGCCGCGAAATCCGTGCACCGCGAGGATCGTCGTCTCGGCGTCGAGGGGGCCGTAGGTCCAGAACGCCGTCGGCGTGCCGAGCACGTCGATCTCGGCGCGGACGACGGGGATGCGCGAGAGCTGCTCGGCATACGGGGAGGCGACGGGCACCGATCGAGTCTACGGGCGCGTCCTGGACGCGCCCGGGGTGGCTCCGCGCGATTGTCGGGGGCGCGCCCTACATTCGCTGTATGGCGACATCATGGCCGGATCCGCCGCCCCTGTTCGACGTCGACGACGCGGGCGAGCGCCCCACGTGGTTCGGGCGCCGCGCGTCCTCCCGGCCCGCGCGAGGCGCGACCCCGGCTCCCGCCGCGCTCGATCTCGTCTTCGAGGAGCCGCCATCGCGCGGGCTCGCGCGGCTCGGCGTGTTCGATCTCGAGACGACGGGAGTGGACGTCGAGGACGACCGCATCGTGACGGCGTACGTGGGCCTTCTCGCCGCCGACGGCTCCGTCGTCCGCGAACGCCACTGGATGGCCGACCCCGGAGTCGACATCCCGGAAGGGGCGACGGCCGTGCACGGCATCACGACGGCACGCGCCAGGGCCGAGGGCCGACCGGCGGCGGAGGTCGTCGCCGAGGTCGTCACGGCGCTGCGCGAGATCTTCGCGGAGGGCGCTCCCGTCGTCGCCTACAACGCGCCGTTCGACTTCTCGATGCTGAAGCACGAGGCCGTGCGGCACGGGGTCGAGGCGATCGCGTCGCCCGCGCCGGTCATCGACCCGCTCGTCGTCGACAAGACCTGGGATCGCTACCGGAAGGGCAAGCGCACGCTCGAGATCGTCGCCGCGCACTACGGCGTGGCGCTCGAAGGCGCGCACGACGCATCGGCCGATGCCGTGGCGGCGGGCCGCGTGGCGCTGGCCATCGCGGAGCGGTACGCCGACCTCATGCCCGACGACGTCGGCGAGCTCCACGCGCGTCAGATCGGATGGGCGCGCGAGCAGGCCGCCAGCCTCACGGAGTACTTCGTGCGCATCGGCCGCATCGACGCGAGCGAGCCGCTCGACGGCAGCTGGCCCATCCGCTGACGGTCGGGTCAGGACGTCGAGCGCGCGTCCCAGTCGTCCCAGCGGTCCATGAGCAGCTGCACGGCCGCGTGGAACTTCGCCGTCGCGGCCCCCGGTGCCGTGTCGCCGAAGTAGTGGCCCACCCAATGCGCCAGGCGCTCCGTCGCCGCGGGGTCGGCGCGCACGCGGTCGACCTCGTCGACGATGCGCAGGGCGGCCTCCGGCTCGAGCCACTCGCACGCCGACAGGTACCCACCCTCGTCGATCTCGGCCGCATGGTCGGCGGGGCGCGTGATGAGCAGCGGCTTGCCGGCGGCGAGCCGGTCGTAGACCATCGCGGAGATGTCGACGATCGCGACGTCGGCGGCGGCGAGCTGCCAGCCCAGCTCCGGCTTGTCGTCGTAGACGTGCTGCGCCGACGGGTCCTGCTCGTTGGCCGCGCGGATGGCCTGGATGATGCGCTGGTTGGCCTCGCCGAACGCCGCGTCGACGACGCCGCTGCGCGGATGCGGGCGGTAGACGACGCGGTGGCGCCCCGTCGCGAGGAGCGCCGCCACGAGCTCGACGCCGTGCGAGAGGACGGAGCCGTAGTGCGCGGCCGGACGGTCGCCCTCCCACGTGGGCGCGTACAGCACGACCGTGCGCTCGTCGGGCGTGTACGGGAGCGCACCGGAGTAGTGGTCGGCCTGGGGGCGCCCGATCTCGATCGTGCGCCGGTCGACGTCGTAGTCCCACAGCACGCGCGTCAGGCGGTCGCGGGCGGCCTGACCGGCCACGAGCGCGTAGTCGTACGCCTTGTACTGGTTCGTCGTCATGTACATCTTGTCGGACTCGCCGTGGTTGATGAACACGTGCCAGCGACGGCCGTACCGGAACATCTGGAAGTTGCGCGTGTTCTGGTTGACGTAGAGCACGACGCGGATGTCCTGCGACTCGAGGAAGCGCTCCACGCTCAGCACGCTCGGCACGAAGGTCACGGGAAGGGCGCCGTCGTCGAGGAGCGCACGGGCTCCGAGGGCGTTGCGCGCCATGACGACCACCGGCCACGTCTCGGAGAGCTCCTGCAGCGGCCGGTACCACTGCCGCATCTGGTACATGTTGACGTCGCTGTCGGCGAAGTACACAGCGACGCGGAAGCGGTGCGGCGTCAGCGGACGAGACGCGAAAGCCCGCGCGGTGCGCTTCTGCAGCACCCGGGATGCGAGCGCCTTCCGCAGGAGACCGAACGACTTCCTCGCTTCACGCACCGCACCCACGTCTCCAGGCTACCCGCGAGCCGCGGCGGCCCCGGCATGGGATGATCGTCGAATGCGTAACGATCCTCCCGCGGGCCCACGCGCGCCGCGGCGGGATGCGCCGCCCGCGGCGCCGGGCGTCTCCTTCGTGATGCCGGTGCTCAACGAGATCGACTACCTGCGGCGCGCCGTCGAGAGCACGCTCGCGCAGGAGGTCGACGGCCCCGTCGAGCTCGTCCTCGCCCTCGGGCCGTCGACCGACGGGACGACCGAGCTCGCGCGCGCCCTCGCGGCCGACGACCCGCGCATCGTCCTCGTCGACAACCCGGCAGCCGACATCCCGGTGGGACTCAACGCGGCCATCCGGGCCAGCCGGCACCCGACGGTCATCCGCGTCGACGCCCACTCCGAGCTGTCGCCCGGGTACGCCGCGCGCGCTCTCGCGACACTCGAGCGCACGCGCGCCGGCAACGTCGGCGGCATCATGCGGGCGGACGGCCGCACGCCGTTCCAGCGGGCCGCCGCGTGGGCGTACAACTCCCCCATCGGCCTCGGCGGCGGCGCCTACCACGGCGGGTCGCGCGAGGCGGAGGCGGAGTCTGCGTACCTCGGCGTGATGCGCCGCGCCGTCCTGGACGAGATCGGGCTCTTCGACGAGACCGTGCGCCGCGGGGAGGACTGGGAGCTCAACCTCCGCATCCGCTCGGCGGGCTACCGCGTGTGGTTCGACCCCGCCCTCTCGGTCACCTACTGGCCGCGGGAGAGCTGGGCGCGCCTCGCGCGCCAGTTCCGCGCGACCGGCCGATGGCGCGGGGAGCTCTTCCGCCGCTTCGGGCGACGCAACTCCCTCAAGTACTTCGCCCCGCCCGTCCTCCTCGTCGTCCTGGCGCTCGCCGCCGTCGTCGGAGCGCTGCAGGCGACGGGCGTGCTCGCGGGGGCGGCGGCCGCCGTCGCGTCCCTCGTCTACCTGCCGGTCGCGGCCTACGCCCTGCTCGTCGCGGGCGTCGCGCTCACGGCACGGGGCATCCACCCGTTCGGGGCGAGGGAGCGCATGTGGCTCGCCGCCGTGCTCCCGACCATGCACCTCTCGTGGGGCGCCGGGTTCGTCGTCGGCGCGATGCGCGGCGCCGACGACACGGTCGACACGTCGCGCCTGTCCGGTCGCAACACCCCGCTCCCCTGACGTCCGCCGTCAGACGCCGGGGATCATCCCCTGGTCCAGGAGGCGGGCGACGACCCGCTCGGCCGCCCGGCCGTCCTCCCGTGCGTTGAACCGGCGCCGCCACGCCTCGTACCTGCCGGCGTAGGCGGAGGGGTCCGCCGCGAGCGCGGCGATCAGCTCCTCGACGTTCCGGACGACGGGGCCCGGCGCCCGGCGCTCGAGGTCGAAGTAGAAGCCGCGCAGCTCGCCCCGGTAGTGCTCGAGGTCCGGGGCGAGGAAGTACATCGGCTTCCCCGTGACGCTGAAGTCGAACATGATCGACGAGTAGTCGGTCACGAGCTCGTCGGCGGCGAGCAGCAGCTCCGCCGTGTCGGGGTAGGCCGTGACGTCGATGACGCGCGGACCCTCGAGATCATGTCCGGGGATGAGGGTGCGGGAGTGGCCGCGGACGAGCACGACGGCGTCGGCGTCGACAGCGAGGCGGGCGGGGTCGAGGAAGTCGACGATCCGCTCGCGGTCGTCGCGCCAGGTCGGCGCGTACAGGACGACGCGCTCCCCCTCGCGGATGCCCAGCCGCCGGCGGACGGCGGCCGCGTCGCCGGTCACGAGCGCGTCGTTGCGGGGATACCCCTCCACCCAGACGGGGCGCCTGAGGAACGCGTACGCTCGCGACAGGATGCCCGCCGCGTACGGGTTCTGGGCAAGGAGCACGTCCCACCGGCGCGACTCCTTGACGATCGCGCCCCAACGGCGCGGCGCGAAGCCGCGGCGGTGCAGCGCGAGCCGCTTGAGCGGCGTGCCGTGCCATGTCTGGACGACGCGCTGGCCCGGACGGCGCGCGAAGGTCCTGCGCAGCCAGTCGTTCACGACGAGCAGGCGCGACACGCTGCGGGCGCGCCACCACTCGGGGCTCCCCTCGACGACCGCGACAGCACCGTCCGGCACGGCCACAGAGAGGTCGACGACGCTCCAGTAGCGCACCACCTGCGGCGCGCGGCGGGCCAGCTCGCGGTCGATCGCGAGCGGATTGCAGCTCGCATTGCGCCCGTAGAAGCTCTCGAAGAAGACCGCGTCCTCGAGCGGCGCCGTGTGCGAGATGTACCGTCGCTCGAGCGCGCCCTGCGCCTCCGGCTCGTCGTAGACCGGGTCGACGGGCGGTCCGACCCGCAGCCGTCCGCCCTCGAGCCCCGCGCGCAGGCCCGGCAGCAGCCGCACAGGGAGGGTCGTCGCCACGTCGACGCCGTCGATCGAGACGCGGTACTCGCCGGACGGGAGCGGAAGCTCCTCGCCGCCCCATCGCGCCGCGGTGAGGGGGAATCGCGCCTTCCAGGTGCGACCGCGTCCGGTCATCCGCGCGGGCACCCGCACGCGGGCCCCTTCCAGGACGGCGGACGCGGGGCGCTCGCCCTCGCCCTCCACGACGAGGAGCGGGCCGTCCGGCTCGAACCGGGCAGTCGTCATGGTCTTCCTCTCCTGCGCGCGGCGCGCGCCTGGATGGCCGCGTAGACGCGGCGGGCGTTCCCTCCATCGCGGAAGGCGTGCACGCGTGCGCTCAGTCTCGCAGACCGCGCGGCGCCCTCTGCGAGCAGCGCCGGGTCGCCGAGGACCGCGTCCAGCCGCGCGAGCGCGTCCGCCCATGTGCGCGCCGCATCGTCGCCCGCGGCGTCCTCGTAGCGCCCGTAGAAGCCGCGACGCGCACGGTACTCCTCCAGGTCGGGCGCGAGCGCGATCACGGGGAGCGGGACGAGACCCGCGTCGTACACGAGCGACGAGTAGTCGGTGACGAGCACGTCGACGCCGGGGAGCGCGGCCGTGATGTCTCGGAGCCGATCGGCGCCGAGATCGCGTACGCGGTCGGTGGGGAACGGGGGCGTGTAGGAGCCGGCGCCGAGACGGTGCGAGCGGACGAGCAGGAGGGCGTCGCGACGGTCGAGCATGTCGACGATCGCCCGCCACTCCCCCGTCGACGGCACAGCCGGATCGGGCGCGCCGTCGCGCCAGGTGGGGGCGTAGAGGACGAGGCGCGTCGTCGAGCGGAACCCTCCGGCGACGCGTGCGAGGAGCGCGCGCGCCCCGCGCCTCCTCTCGCCGGGGTCGCCCGCGCTCAGCACGTCCACGCGAGGCTCGCCCGTCACGACGATGCGGTCGTCGGGCAGCCCGAACGCCGATTCGAGCCGCCCGCGCACGAGGTGGGAGGCAGCTGGGAGGAGGGCGATGCGCCGCTGTGCCGCGCGGTAGAGCAGGCGGATGGCGCCGCGGACGAGCGGGACGTCGGGCAGCGCGCCCGTGCGGAGGGTCTCCGCGGAATCGAGCCCGATCCGCTTCAGCGGGATGCCGTGCCACAGCTGCACGAGGAGGCCGCCCGAGACGGCGTAGGGGTTCACGTCGCCCGTGCCGAAGCCGACGACGAGCACACCCGCGCGCGCCGTCTCCCAGTACCCGCGCCACGACAGGCGGGGCACGACGCGGAGGCCGGCGACCCGCGCAGCGCGGGCCTCGTCCGCGGTCGCGGCGAGCCAGACCGTCCGCCGCCCGTCGGCGGCCGCGATCCTCTGCACCGCGAGCGGGCCGTCTCCGACGCCCGCCCCGCAGCCGAAGGCCCACGTCGAGCCGCGCGGGATGACGAGGGTGCCGAGCCGGCCGAGGGCGTACAGCGGGATGCGGGCGATCTTGGCCGCGTTGCCCGCACCGAACGAGAAGGACGCCACCCCACGAGCGTACTCGTGCGGCGGCGTCCTCCTCGTCGTCCCGCCCCGTCCGGGCGGGACGGCTGTCACTCGAGCGTGCCGAGCGTCACCGTCGCGGTGCGCTCCTCGCCGTCGCGCACGAAGGTCACGGTGGCCTCGCTGCCCGCGGCGGCGGCGCGCACCTGGGCGGTGAGGTCGATCGCGTCGTTCACCGACGCCCCGTTGAACGCGGTGACGATGTCGCCCGCCTCGAGACCGGCGGCCTCCGCCGCCCCGCCCGACACGACGTCGGCGATGTAGGCGCCCGTGATCGTCGCGCCCTCGACCTGGCTCGATGGCTGCACGCTCGCACCCAGGAGGCCGTGCGTCGCGGCCCCCGTCTCGATGATCTCGTCCGTGACGCGCTGGACGACGTTCGACGGGATGGCGAAGCCGACGCCGATGGAACCGGACTCCTCCGAGCTCGAGGTCGCGGTCGCGATGGCGACGTTGACGCCGATGAGCCTTCCCTCGCTGTCGACGAGCGCGCCGCCGGAGTTGCCGGGGTTGATGGCCGCGTCGGTCTGGATGACGGAGATGGCGATCGACTCCGTCGCCGTCTGCTGCTCCTCCTGGCCGGGGATGTCGAAGTACCACGGGCTCGACTCGTCGCCCTGGCTGTCGTCGCCCTCCGTGCTGTCACCCTCGGGCGCCGCGGACGAGGCGATCTCGATGCTGCGGTTGAGGGCGCTCACGATGCCCGTCGTGACGGTGTTGGCGAGCCCCAGCGGGGCGCCGACCGCGACGGTCGTGGCGCCGACGTTCAGCTCCGACGAGTCGGCGAACTCGATCGGCGTGAGGTCGCTCGCGCCGTCCAGCTTGATGACGGCGAGGTCGTACGTCGGGTCGGTGCCGACGACGGTCGCGTCGTAGATGCGGCCGTCGCTCGTCGTCACGCGGATGGCGGCGTCGCTCTCGGCGCCCCCGAGCGTCACGACGTGCGTGTTCGTCACGACGTAGCCGTCGTCGCTCAGCACGACGCCCGATCCGCTGCCCGACGCCGACGCACCCGAGACCTCGATGGTGACCACGCTGGGCAGCACCTCCGTCGCGACGGCGGTGGCCTCGTTGACCGACCCGGGGTTGTTCACGGTGATGCTGGAGGGAGAGCCGTCCGAGGAGGACGCGACGGTCGTGGAACCGCCCCACAGCGCGTTGCCCGCCCAGGAGCCGCCGAATCCTGCGGCGCCGCCGACGAGGGCCGCGGCGAGGATGGCCGCCGCCACGCGACCGGAGCCCTTCTTCCGCTCCTTCACGGGGGCGGGCGCCCACGCGTAGTGCTGGCCGTAGGGCTGCGTCTCGCCGTCGCGAGGGAGCGGCGCCGTCGGCTGGGTGTCGGCCGCCGGCCCGAAGGCCGCGCCCGGCGCGGACGGAGCGGGCTGCTGCGGTGCGGCGCCGTATCCCGTCGGCGGCGCGGGCCGCGGCGGAATGCTCGTCGGGTTCGGGTACGCGGCGGGCGCGGCCTGCGCGCGGGCCGCGGGGTCCTGAGGGGTCTGGTCCGGGGTGTCGCCGGAACGCTGGTCGTCCATGGGTGCTCCTTCTTCCACGTCCCCCTCAGAGTGTTCCCGCAGCCTGTGCGCTTCCTATGTCGCGGGTATGGCCGCTCCGTGACTTCCCGGACCGGTACCCTGACCGGGTGCGAGACATCCCGGGCGCCTGGAGGCGGACAGCTGGAGGGGCGGGGCTCCTGGGAGCCGACGGGGCCGTCACCCCCACGATCTTCGCAGAGATGTCGGCCCTCGCGGCCTCGACGGGCGCGATCAACCTCGGTCAGGGCTTCCCCGATGAGGACGGGCCGGCCGAGGTGCTCGAGGCCGCCCGTGCCGCGATCGGCGCGGGGGCGAACCAGTACCCGCCGGGGCGGGGCGTCCCCGACCTCCTCGAGGCCGTCGCCGAGCACCAGGCGCGGCACTACGGCATCCGTCTCGACCCCGGCAGCGAGATCCTCGTGACAGCGGGCGCGACGGAGGCGATCGCGGCCACGCTGCTCGCGCTGTGCGACGGGCCGGACGACGAGGTCGTCGTCTTCGAACCGCACTACGACGCGTACGCCGCGTGCGTGGCGCTGGCCGGGGCGAGGCTGCGGACGGTACCGCTGCGGTGGCCGGACTTCCAGCCCGACCTCGACGAGCTCGCGCGCGCCGTCACGGACCGCACGCGGATCATCCTCGTGAACGACCCGCACAACCCGACGGGCACCGTCTTCTCCGCGGCCGTGCGCGAGGAGATCGTGCGGCTCGCCCACCGCCACGACGCGCTCATCGTCACCGACGAGGTCTACGAGCACCTCGTCTTCGACGCCCCGCACACGCCGATCGCGACGCTGCCCGGCGCGGCCGAGCGCACGCTGTCGATCTCGTCCGGCGGCAAGACGTTCC
Source organism: Microbacterium gilvum (assembly GCF_039543865.1). Taxonomy (NCBI): domain Bacteria; kingdom Bacillati; phylum Actinomycetota; class Actinomycetes; order Micrococcales; family Microbacteriaceae; genus Microbacterium; species Microbacterium gilvum. The sequence goes on from NZ_BAABKO010000001.1 coordinate 808,250, forward strand.
GCACGACCGGGTGGAAGATCGGATGGCTGTCGGGCCCCGCCGACCTCGTCACGGCCGTGCTCGCCGTCAAGCAGTTCCTCACGTACGTCGGGGGCGCGCCTTTCCAGCCCGCCATCGCGACGGGCCTGAGGCTGCCGGACTCCTTCTTCGCGGGCATCGCCGACGACATGCGCGCCAAGCGCGACGTGCTCGGCGCGGGGCTGTGCGCCGCCGGGTTCGACGTCTCGACGCCGCGGGGGTCGTACTTCACGGTCGCCGACGCGGCGCCGCTCGGCGCGGTCGACGCCCGGGCCTTCTGCCTCGAGCTCGCGGAACGCGCAGGGGTGGTGGCCATCCCCCTCACGGCGTTCGCCGCGCCCGAGCGTCGGACGCCCTACGCGACGCTCGTCCGGTTCGCGGCCTGCAAGCGGATGGATGTCCTCGAGGAGGCGGCCCTCCGGCTCGCGAACAAACCATTCACATGAATGCACAGCAGGTGTAGAATAGACGTCGGCCGGCCCGACCGGCCGGCCCGACCGACGCCCGCATGCGCGCAGCGCCGATCGTCGATCACCCGCCCAGGAGGCAGCTATGACGACCGCTCGGTTCTCCGACAAGACCATCATCATTACGGGAGGCGGATCGGGTCTCGGCCGCGCCACGGCCATCCGGCTCGCGGAGGAGGGCGCGCAGCTCGCGCTCGTCGACGTCTCGGAGACCGGGCTCGCCGCGACCGTCGACGCGATCCGTGCGGTCGCTCCGGATTCGCGCGTGATCACGACGGTCGCCGACGTCTCGGACGAGGCCCAGGTCGATGCGTACGTCGACGCCGCGAAGGCGGAGTTCGGCCGCATCGACGGATTCTTCAACAACGCCGGCATCGAGGGCCGGCAGAACCTCACCGAGGACTTCACGGCCGCCGAGTTCGACAAGGTCGTGGCCATCAACCTGCGCGGCGTCTTCCTCGGTCTCGAGAAGGTGCTGCCCCTCCTGCGCGAGCAGGGCTCGGGGTCCGTCGTGAACACCGCGAGCGTCGGCGGCATCCGCGGGATCGGCAACCAGTCCGGCTACGCGGCCGCGAAGCACGGTGTCGTCGGGCTCACCCGCAACTCGGCGATCGAGTACGGCCGCTACGGCGTGCGGGTGAACGCGATCGCTCCCGGCGCCATCTGGACGCCGATGGTCGAGAACTCGATGAAGCAGCTCGACCCCGAGAACCCCCGCAAGGCCGCGGAGCAGTTCATCCAGGCGAACCCGACGAAGCGATACGGCGAGGCCCCCGAGATCGCCGCGGTCGTCGCGTTCCTGCTCTCGGACGATGCGTCCTACGTCAACGCGACGGTGCTTCCGATCGACGGCGGGCAGTCCGCCGCCTACTGACGCCGGCGATGTCCCGGGCGCGCATCGCTCAGCGCGGTGCGACCCGGTACCGGCGCAGCGCGAGGGCGGGGTTCACGCGGCGCACGTTCTCGACGACGGCCGCATCGACGAACGCGACCGCGACGTCGGTCGCCGTGCCGACGCTCGCGATGGCTGTGCCCTGCGGGTCGACGACGAGCGAGTTGCCGACCGCGAGCGGAGGCGTATGGTCGGCGGCCGCGACGTACATCGTGTTCTCGATGGCGCGCGCCGTCGCGAGCGTGCGCCAGTGATGCTCCTTGAGCGACCCGCGCACCCACTGGGCGGGCACGAGCGCGACGTGCACGCCGGCATCGGCGAGCACGCGCGCCGACTCGGGGAAGCGCAGGTCATAGCAGGTCATGAGCCCGAACCGCAGCCCTTCGACGTCGAAGGTCTCGGGAGCGGACAGATCGCCCGCCTCCACCCAGTCGGACTCCCGCTGGCCGAACGCGTCGTACAGGTGCGCCTTCCGATAGACCGCCCGCACGCCGGAGGCGTCGACGGCGATGACGGCGTTGCGCACGCGGCGGCCGTCCGCACGCTCCAGCAGTCCCGCGACGACGACCGTGCCGGTCTCCTCCGCGAGTGCGCGCAGGTGCGACGAGAACGGGCCGTCGAGGTCCTCGGCGTGCGCGGCGAGCGTCGCATCGAAGGGGTCGACGAAGTACGAGGAGTACTCCGGGAGCACCACGACACCGGCGCGGCGCTCCGCGGCCGTGCGCACGAGGTCCGCCACAGCCTCCCGGTTGGCGCGAGCGTCCGCTCCGGGTGAGAACTGGGCGACGGCGACTCCGACCTGCGGCATGCCGCCAGCCTAGCGGCGCGAGCGCAGCGCGAGCGGGACGGCGGCCCACAGCAGGACCACGAGGACGCCGAGCGCGCCGCCCGCCGTCCACGCCGCCTGCTCCCCCGCGACGACGTCGAAGACGAACGCGAGGACGCCCACGAGGAGCGCCGAGACGACGGCCATCGCCGTCACGAGCGCGATGTGGCCGACCCGCACGATGAGCCCCTTCCGCCCCTCGCGGAAGAGCACGCGGTGCAGGGCGACGGGCGCGAGCGCGACGACGGCGCTCACGGCCGACAGGACGACGAGCACGAGGTAGAGCACGCGCTGCGCGTCGTCGAGGTTGGCGAACGCCGGCTGGAAGGCCAGTGCGAGGAGGAAGCCCGTGAGGATCTGCGAGCCCGTCTGCAGCACCCGCAGCTCCTGCAGCACATCGGTCCAGTTCCTGTCGTACCTCTCCGCCTCGGATTCGCCGGGCCGCAGTCCATCCGCCGCACTCATGGGGCCATCCTCCCGCGCCACGCCCGGGTTCACCATCCGGACGCCTCGATTCGACGTGACGGCCATCCCGGGTTAAACTGGAGGAGTGCCGCGGGGTGGAGCAGTTCGGTAGCTCGCTGGGCTCATAACCCAGAGGTCGCAGGTTCAAATCCTGTCCCCGCAACAAGAAGAAGGCCCGGATCCTCGGATCCGGGCCTTCCGCGTTCCCCCGCCGATTCGACACACGCCGATTCCCGTGCTAGTGTTGTCCCTTGTGCCGCGGGGTGGAGCAGTTCGGTAGCTCGCTGGGCTCATAACCCAGAGGTCGTAGGTTCAAATCCTGCCCCCGCAACAAGAAGAAGGCCCGGATCTTCGGATCCGGGCCTTCTGCGTTCCCCCGCGCGGGCGCCATCCGCACGGTCCCCGCACGCGACGGCGCCCCGCAGGTCGAGCCTGCGAGGCGCCATCCGACGGGGTCACTCCCCCGCGGCGTCCTCGAACGCGAGCAGACGCTCGAGCGCGTCGGTGAGGTCGGCGTCGGCCTCGGCGTAGGCGACCATGTCGCCCGCCTCGAGCGCCGCCTGCTTCTCGTTCAGCGCCGTCTGCGCGTCGGCGAGAGCCGCCTCGTACGTGTCGGTCGACGGCGCCGAGGGCTGCGGCGTCGGATCGGTCGACGGCTCCTCCGTCGATCCCTCGTCGATCGGCTGCTCGGTCTCGGGGTCGACCGGTGTGACGTCGGAGTCGCCCGTCTCCGCGCCGGACTCGCCGCCGAACAGCGCATCGAGCGACTCCGCGAGGGTGTCCTCGAACGCGAGCTGGTCGCCGAAGGCCACGAGCACCTTGCGCAGCAGCGGGTAGGACGTGCCGCTCGTCGACTGCACGTAGACCGGCTGCACGTACAGCAGGCCGCCGCCGACCGGGAGCGTCAGCAGGTTGCCCAGCTGCACGTCGGACGAGCCGATCGTGAGGATGTTCATCTCGTTCGCGATCGCCGAGTCCGAGTCGAACGAGTTCTGCACCTGACCGGGTCCGGGGACCGTGGTGTCGGCGGAGATCTCGAGCATGGTCAGCTTGCCGTACTCATCGCTCACCGCGCCCGCCTCCGAACCGGCGTCCGAGTCGACCGCGAGGTACCCCATGAGCACGTTGCGCGACCCGCCGTCGGGGATGAACGTCGTGAACATCGAGAACGTCGGCTCCTCCTCGTCCGGCATGCGCATCGAGAGGTAGTACGGCGGCTGGAGCGCCTGGTCGTTCGTCGGGTCGTTGGGCGTCGTCCACGCGTTGTCGCGCTGGTAGAACGCCCGCGCGTTGTCGACGTGGTACGTGCCGAGCATGGCTCGCTGCACCTTGAACAGGTCGGTCGGGTAGCGGACGTGGCTCATGAGCTCGCCCGACATCTCGTCGATCGACTTCAGAGTGGACGGGTAGATGTTCTGCCACGTCTGGAGGACCGGGTCCTCCTCATCCCACGCGTACAGCGTGACCGAGCCGTCGTACGCGTCGACCGTCGCCTTCACCGAGTTGCGGATGTAGTTGATCTCGTCGATGAGGAGGTTGGGCGTCGGGTTCGTCGAGTCGCTGATCGCCTGCGACAGGCTCACCTGCGACGAGTACGGGTAGGTGGCGCTCGTCGTGTAGCCGTCGACGATCCAGACGATGCGGCCGTCGACGACCGACGGGTACGGGTCGCTGTCGAGCGTCAGATAGGGCGCTGCCTTCTGCACGCGGGTGAGCGGGTCGCGGTCGTACAGGATCTGCGAGTCCTCGTTCACGTAGTCGGAGAAGAGGATCTGCTCGGACTGGAACTTGAGCGCGTACAGGATGCGGTGGAAGAAGCTGCCGACGCTCGGGCCGCCGTCGCCCTCGAACGTCGTGTTCGTCTGCGAGGCGCCCTCCTCGCCGGCCGGGTAGTCGAGCTCGACCGGCTCCGTGCCCTCCGGGGCGCCCACGATCGAGTAGGCCGGGTTGCTCTCGCCGAAGTAGACGCGAGGCTCGTACTCGAGGTCGGACAGGATGCCGCTGGAGGGGATGTTGCTCTCGATGAAGACGGGCTCGCCCTCGTTCGTCCGCTCGTTGCCCTTCGCCGCCACCATGCCGTAGCCGTGGGTGTACACGAGCGTCGTGTTGTTCCACGTCTGCGCGTCGGCGTCGAGCTGCCCGAGGTCGAGCTCGCGCACGGCGACGACGGTGTCCTGCGTCTCGCCGTCGACCTCGTAGCGGTCGACGTCGAGCGTGTCCTGGAACCCGTAGTACGCGCGGAACTGCTGCAGCTGCTGGACCGTGGGGCTGATGACACCCGGATCCATGAGGCGGATCGAGGCCGTCGTGTCGGCGTCGTCGCGCAGCTGGCCGGCCTCGGCGTCGGTCTCGGCCGCGAAGGGCACCGTCTCGATGCCGTCGAGACCGTACGCGGCGCGCGTCGCGTCGACGTTCTTCTGGAAGTAGTCGAGCTCGTACGCCTGCTCGTTGGGGCGCACCTGGAAGGTCGTGACCGCCCACGGATATCCGACGCCCACGACGAGCGAGGTGACCACGAGGAGCGCGGTCGCGATGAGGGGGTACCGCCAGCGCCCGATGATCGCCGTGACGAAGAACAGCAGGGCGACGAGCGCCGCGACGATCGCGAGGATGGTCTGCCCGGGGATGACGGCGTTCACGCCCGCGTAGCCGGGTCCCGTGATGCGGTCGCCCTGATCGACCATCGTGTAGAAGCGGTCGAGCCAGATGCTCGCGGCCTGCGCGAGCAGGTAGAGACCCGCCGTGATCGCCAGCTGGATGCGAGCCGGCTTCGAGATGCGCAGCTCGCCCTGTCCGATGCGGACCGAGCCGTACAGGTACGACACGAGCGCCGTCACGAGGAGGCAGATGAGCACGACCGCGAGCACGAAGCCGACGACGGCCGCGTAGAACGGCATGGCGAACATGTAGAAGCCGGTGTCGAGACCGAACTGCGGGTCGGCGTCGCCCGTCGCGGTGCCGTTCGCCCACAGCCATGCGGTCTCCCACTGCGACGACGCCGCGAAGCCCGCGAAGAAGCCGAAGAACACGGGGATGCCCCACATCGCGAGGCGACGGAGCGGCTCGACGACCTCCTGATAGCGGTCGAGCTGCGAGCTGAGCCGCGCGTAGACCGGACGCAGGCGGTAGGCGAGGAAGATCGCGAGCCACACCGGCACGGCCATCCCGGCGAAGCCGATCGCGAACATGATCACGCGCGCCGTCCACTGCGTGAGCAGCACCGACTCGAACTCCAGCTGCTGGTACCAGAGGAAGTCCGTGTACAGCGAGGCGAAGGCGAAGAAGGCGACGACGAGCGCGGCGATGACCGCCAGCGAGATCGTCACGATTCTTCGGAAGGGGGACGGAGTCGTGGCCGGAGTCGGCGCCGAGGTCGAGGTCACCATGCCATCCTAGGCATGCACCGCCCGGGCATCGCCCGGACAGAGGCAACGCTCAGCCAGTCGTGCAGGTGGGCAGCGCGCCGGTCTCTCCCGCCGCGATCGCCTCCACGGCGGCGAGGGCGTCGTCGAGGGTCGAGATGGAGAACACCTGCAGACCCGCGGGGACGTGCCCGACGACCTCGTCGCAGTTCTCGGCCGGAGCGAGGAACCAGTCGGCGCCGGCGCCGGACGCCCCGTACAGCTTCTGGCGGATGCCGCCGATGGCCCCCACCGTGCCTGCGGCGTCGATCGTGCCCGTGCCGGCGATCTCCTCGCCGCCCGTGAGCGCGCCCGGGGTGAGGGTGTCGATGATGCCGAGCGCGAACATCGTGCCGGCGCTCGGTCCCCCGACGTCCTCCAGCTGGATGGTCACGTCGATCGGGAAGTCGAACGCGGTCGTCAGATAGACCCCGATCGCCCAGGAGGTCTCCCCGTCGGCCTCCACCTCGTCGGGGACGATCTCGACGTCCTGCTCCGCCCCGTCGCGCTCGATCGTGAGGACGACGGCGTCGCCCTCGCCCGCCGCGATGATCTCCTTCAGGTGCTCGACGTCCGACACCGGCTCGCCGTCGGCCGCGACGACGACGTCGTCCTCCGCGAGCACGCCGGCCGCGGGCGACTCGTCGCTGGTGGGTCCCACGACGCGCAGGTGCGCACCCACGTCGTAGCCCAGCTGCGTGAGCGCCGCCGCGGTCGCCTCGGCCTGCGAGTCGACCATCGCCACGGCGTTCTGCTCCTCGCGCTGCTCGGTCGTCTGCCCCTCCGGGAAGACGGAGTCGAGCGGCACGACGGCGCGGGCGGGGTCGAGCCACGCGAGCGCGAGCTCGAACCACGACGGCGTGCGCTCGCGGTTGCCGACGACCTGAACCGTCGTGAGATCGAGCGATCCCGACGTCTCGTACGTCTCGGCGTCCGCGACCTCGATGAGCGGCACCTCCCGCCCGTCCGAGTCGACGACGCCGCCGATCGTGTCGTACACGGGACCCGGCTGCTGGATGACGAAGGACGTCGGGAGGAAGGTGATGACCACGAGCGCGAGGAGCGCGGCCGTGAGCGCCCAGATCCCCGCGACGGTGCGACGCGAAGCGGACACCCCGCGCGTGCGCTCCGGTCGGGGCTGATCGTCGGTGAGGGTCACGGGCGTCCTTCGGCTGTCGTTCGCGGGTGGCGTAAGCGCATCCGCCTCGCCGCGGGAGGTGCGGCGACGGGCGCGATTAGCCTAGATCGGACAGAGCGAGACCGGCTGAAAGGCGGCTGACGTGGCAGACGACGACAGGACTCCGGAGGAGGAGTTCCAGGAGCTCATGCGCCGGCTCATGAGCGGCGGATCCCTCGATCCCGAGCAGCTCGCCCGCATGGCGGGCATGCCGGTCGATCCGGCCGCGCTCGGCCAGATGATGCAGCAGTTCCAGGGGATGTTCGCGGGAGCGCAGGACGGCGCGATCTCGTGGGACGCCACCCGGCGGCAGGCCCTGCACATCGCCAACCAGGACGGCCGCATCGTGACCGACGGCCAGAAGACCGACCTCGACCAGGCCTTCGCGCTCGCGGGCCTGTGGCTCGGCGAGGCGACGACGCTCTCCGCGACCGCGGAGGTCCCCCGCGTGGTCACGCGCGGGCAGTGGGTCGAGGAGACGCTGCCGGTCTGGCAGGAGATCGCCGAGCCGGTCGCGACGAGCATCGCGGACGCCCTCACCGAGGCGCTGCGCACGCAGGTGCCCGAGGAGATGCAGGAGCTCGTGCAGAACGCCGGCCGCCTCATGCGCGGCGTCGGCGGCACGCTGTTCGCCACCCAGCTCGGCCAGGTCGTCGGCAAGCTGTCGCTCGAGGTCGTGAGCGGCGCCGACGCCGGAGTGCCCGTGCTCGCCGCCGGAGCCGCCGTCATCCTGCCGCAGAACTTCGCCGAGCTGGGCGCCGGGCTCGAGATCCCCGACGACCAGCTCGCGCTCTACATCGCCGCCAGGGAGCTCGCCTCGGCGCGCCTCTTCCGCCACGCGAAGTGGCTGCGGCTGCACATCATGTCGCAGATCGCCGACTACGCACGCGGCATCCACGTCGACGTCGAGGCGCTCGAGGACATGGCGTCGCGGCTCGACCCCTCCGATCCCGAGGAGCTGCGCCGCGCGCTCGAGAGCGGCGCCCTGCTGCCCGCGCAGAGCGACGCGCAGCGCGTGGCCCTCGAGCGCCTGGAGAACCTGCTCGCGCTCGTCGAGGGCTGGATCGACGTCGTCACGGCCGACGCGACGTCGCGCGTGCCCCACCTCGACCGGATCGCCGAGGCCATCCGCCGTCGGCGTGCGGAGGGCGGACCGGCGGAGGACGCGCTGGGAGCGCTCGTCGGCCTGCGCCTGCGTCCGCGGCGCCTGCGCGAGGCCGCGGCGATGTGGCGCGCCGTCACCGACGCCGTCGGCATCGCCGCGCGCGACAGCCTCTGGGACTACCCCGACCTCATCCCCGACGCCTCCGACATCGACGACCCCGCCGCCCTCGTCGCGCGACTCGAGGCGACGGCGCGCGGGGAGGAGCCGGCGGCCGACGAGGTGGACGACGCGCTCGCCCGGCTCCTCGCCGAGGAGGCTGGCCGCTCGGACGAGCCGTCCTCGGACCACGACGAGCGCCCGGACCACGACGAGCGCCCGGAGGGCGACCGCCCCGTGTGAACCTCCTGTCCACAGGGGCGGCTCCGGCCGGACGCCGTCGCCGCCCCTGTGGACAGCCGCCGCGCGGCCCGCGGAAGCGGAGCACAATCGCGCTATGGCGTTCCTCCTCCTCGACCCCGCGCGGCCGCCGCTGTGGCGCGACGAGGCGACGCTGCAGCTCGGAGTCGACTCCGATATCCGGGTCGTCGAGCCGGCGCCCTGGCAGCAGCGTCTCATCGCCCGGCTCATCGACGGCGTGGAGGACGACCCCGTGTCGCTCGGCTTCGCCGTGGGCGCCGAGCCGGCGGAGATCGAGTCGTTCCTCGCCGCCCTCGCGCCCGCCGTGCTGCGTCGTCCCGACCCCGCCGCCGTCCACGTCGTCACGTCGGACGCGGTCGCCGCGGAGACGGTGACGGCGCTGTGCACGGCGCTCGCCGGCTGCGGATGGGCGGCGGAGTGGGTGCCGCCGCACACCGCCGGGAGCCGCGTCCCCGTCGTCCTGCTCGCCCATCACGCCGTCGCACCCTCCGCATGGGCGCCGCTCATGCGCGCCGACGCCGTGCACGCGCCCGTCGTCTTCGCGGCCGAGCGCGCGGAGATCGGCCCCGTCGTCCGCCCGGGCACCGGCCCGTGCCTGTCGTGCCTCGCGGCGCACGAGCGCGACCGCGATCCGGCGTGGCCATCCCTCGCGGTGCAGCTGCTCGCGCGGCCGCCCGCGCCCGTGCCGGACGCGCTCACGGTGAGCGCCGCCTGGATCGTCTCCGAGCTGCTGCGAGCCGATGCCGGCACGACGCGCTCCGCCGTCGTCAGGCTCGACGGGAGCCGCGAGTGGCGGAGCCGGCGCCCGCACGCAGAGTGCCTGTGCCGATCTCCGCGAGGAAGCGCGACGGCTCACGCTGCAGTCGACCCGACGCCGAAGCGCGCGGCCACGACAGGGAGAGCGATCGCCGCGCGCGCGTGATCCCGACGTAGGCGAGGCGCCGCTCCTCGTCCACTCCCTCGAGGGAGGTGGCGTACGAGATCGGCAGCAGCCCCTCGGCGAGCCCGAGGAGGTGGACGTGCGGCCACTCCAGGCCCTTCGCCGCGTGCAGGGTCGACAGCGTCACCGTGCGCAGCGTCGGCTCGTGCTGGTCCTTCGCGCGCGCCATGAGCTGCTCCGTGAAGGCGCGCAGCGTCGTGCCCGGAGCGGCCTCCTCGGCGAGGCGCAGGATGGCGGCGCGCGCCTCCCACGCGTCTCGCAGCGCCCCGCCCGCGGCCGGGGCCTCGTCGCTGTGTCCGAGGCTGCGCAGCACGTCGCGGACGGTGTCGGCGAAGCCGCCCTCGCCCGGCGAGATCGCCGCGCCGCGCAGCGCCATGACGGCCTGCCGGACCTCCGGCATGTCGAAGAACCGCCGCCCGCCGAGCACCGTGGTGGGCACGCCCCGCCGGGCGAGCGCGTCCTGGATCTCCGCCGACTGCGCATGCGCGCGGTACAGCACGGCGATGTCCGACGGCGCCGCCGTCTCGAGCTGGGCGACGATGGCGTCGGCGACGCCCTCCGCCTCGAAGTGCTCGTCGTGGTAGCCGGTCACGACCGGCACGTCGCCCGCCGCGGCATCCGGGGCGGGCTCGAGCCGGAGCGCGCCGGGCCGTCCCCGCATGAGCGCGTTGGCGACGGCGATGACGGCGGGCGCCGACCGGTAGTTGCGCTCCAGCCGCACGACCGTCGCATCCGGGTAGCGGCGCTCGAAGTCGAGCAGGAACCTCGACTCCGCCCCCGTGAACGAGTAGATCGTCTGGCTCGCGTCGCCGACGACGCACAGGTCGCGCCGGTCGCCGAGCCACAGGTCCAACAGCCGGCTCTGCAGGGGCGACACGTCCTGGTACTCGTCGACCGTGAAGTGCCGGTACTGCTCCCGCACCGCCCGCGTGACCTGCGGCTCGGCCTCGAGCATCCCCGCGCAGGCGAGCAGGACGTCCTCGAAGTCGAGCTGCCGGCGTTCGTCCTTCACGCGCTCGTACGCGCGCATGAGGTCCACGAGAGCCGACGGCGTGAGGGCGCCGACCGAGCGCTGGAGAATCGCGTACTGCGCGATCGACCGCATCGTGACCTTGCGCCACTCGATCTGCGCCGCCACGTCGCGCAGGGTCGCCGTGTCGGGCCGGAGGCGCAGCCCGTCGGCCGCGTGCGCGAGGAGGCGGACCTTGTTGTCGACGATCGTGGGCGCGACATCGCCCGTCACGGTGGGCCAGAAGAAGTTGATCTGCGCGAGCGCGGCGGCGTGGAACGTCTTGGCCTGCACGCCCTCCACGCCGAGGGCGCGGAGGCGCCCGCGCAGCTCGCCGGCGGCCTTGGCCGTGAACGTCACCGCCATCACCCGGTTCGGCGTGTACGCGCCCGTGTCCACACCGTGCGCGATGCGGTGGGTGATGACGCGCGTCTTCCCCGCCCCGGCCCCCGCGAGCACCGCGACGGGACCGCGCAGCAGAGAGGCCGCGCGCCGCTGCTGCTCGTCGAGGGCGTCGAGCGGGCTCACGCTCCCTCGTACCAGGAGCGGATGAGCCGGTGCGCGATCGACGCGGGTCCCGGGAGCGACACGTCGCCACGGCCCGCGAGTCCCTCTCCGATCTCGTCCCGCGAGAACCAGCGCACGGAGAGGATCTCCTCGCCGTCGGCGCGCGCCTCGTCGTCCGCGACGGTCGCGGCGTGGAACCCGAGCATGAGCGAACGGGGGTACGGCCAGGGCTGCGAGCCGACGTAGCGGATGTCCGCGACGCGCACCCCCGCCTCCTCGGCGATCTCGCGGTGCACGGCCGTCTCGAGCGACTCGCCCGCCTCGACGAAGCCCGCGAAGCACGAGTACATGCGGCCCTGCCACGCGGCGTTCGCGCCGAGGAGGAGGCGGGATCCGTCCTCGCTCGCGACGGCGACGATGACGGCGGGATCCGTCCGCGGGAAGTGCTCGCGGCCGCACACATCGCACACGCGCGACCATCCCGCCTGCATGCTCGTCGTCGCCCCTCCGCACGCGGGGCAGAACGGCGCCTCGACGAGCCAGCGGCCGATGGCGATCGCCGCGACGAGCGCCTCCAGCTCGCCGTCGGCGAGATGCGCGCCGACCTGGCGCAGCGGGGCCCACTCGGGGGCGGCATCGGGCCCCGCCGCGGCGAACGGCTCCCCATCGGCGGCGAAGGCGGCCACCACGACGCCGGCGCCCGTCCGGTCGCGGCCGAGGAACGCCCAGCGGGCGCCCTCCGCGACCGCCGCCGTCGGGACGAGCAGCAGACCGCCGGCGGCGACGGGCGCCGCATCGCCGCGGACGACCAGGGCGCGGGTCGCGGGATCGTGCAGCAGAGCGTCGAGCAGGCCGGGCGCGATGCGCTCCCCCGCGCTCCTGTCGATCGTCAGCGGGGCGGCATGCGCGGCCATCCGGTACCTCTCTCACGGGCGTGGCGCGGGGGGACGGGCGCGGCGTCGACCTAACCTGGTCTCCATGCCACGCTCTCTCCTCACTCTAGCCGCGGCCGCGACGGCCGCCGTGCCCGGTGCGGAGGTCACGGGCGTCCGCGCATTGACGTCGGGCGGTGCCGGCCGCAACAGCGCCGCGGTCGCGACGCTCGCCGACGGCCGCGAGCTCGTCGTGCGGGTCCCCGTCGACGAGGCGGCCGAGCGGGAGCTCTCCGCCGACGTCGTGGCGCTGCGCGCGCTGACGTCCGGCGTCCGGCGGATCCTCCCGTTCGACGCACCCGCTTTCCACGGCACCGTGCCGTTCGACGGCACCACCGCGGTCGTGACGTCGTATGTGCGCGGCTCGCAGGTGGAGCCCGCCGACATCCCCGCCGGCCGGGGGGCAGCGAGCTCGATGGGCGCCGCCATCGCGGCCGTGCACTCGCTCCCGGGCTCCGTCGTCCGGTCGGCGGGTCTGCCGGTCCGCTCCCCCGAGCAGGCCAGGGCGGAGGTCGAGAGGGTGCTCGACGCCGCCGGCGCGAGCGGACGCGTCCCGGTCAGGCTCATGGTGCGCTGGCGCGAGGCTCTCGAGGATGATCGGCTGTGGGCCTTCGAGTCGGCCGTGAGCCTCGGCGGGGCGGCCTCCACCGCCTACGCCGTCGCCGACGACCTGGCCGGCGTGGCGAAGGTCGCCGGCGTGCTCGACTGGCACGGCCTGTCGATCGACGACCCGGCACTCGATCTGCGGTGGACCGCGTCCGCGCCGCGCTCGGCCGACACCATCCTCGAGACCTATGCCGTCGCGGCGCATCGCGCCCCCGATGCCGCGCTTCGCGTCCGCGCGCGCCTGCACGCCGAGCTGGAGTTCGCGCACTGGCTCGTGCACGGGCTCGAGACGCACCGGCCCGACGTCGTGGACGACGCCGCAGCACTGCTCGAGTCGCTCTCCGACGGGGTGCGCGACGATCGCCTGCTGGCAGGCCTCGCCGCCGGCTCGTCCGACGTCGACGACGCCCTCGCCGCGATCGACCGCGTTCCCGACACCGCCGCCGCGCCCCCGTCGGCCGACACGTCGATGCAGACCGACGCGTACGATCCGTCCCTCCTCTCGCTCGACGCCGAGGTCGGCTGGGACGCGCCGGAGCCGGAGGCGCACCCCGACGACGTGCGGACGGGCGCCGTGCCCACCGACACGGTCCCCGAGATCCGTCTGCCGTCCGCGCAGCCGGCCGACGACGCCGCGAACGCGACCGTGCCGCTCGACATGGACGAGCTCATCGCGCTCGAGCGCGAGACCGAGCGGCGACGCAATCAGGGGTAGCGCCGCCGCGCGCCGCGAAGCGCGCGCCGACCGGCCGCCCCGGCGGCGAGCCCGCCGTCAGCGGCGGAGCGATCCCTGGGCGGCATGCCAGCGGCGCGCCACCTCCTCCGCCGTGAGAGGCCGCTCGTCCCTCAGCACGAGGTCGTCCGGCACGTAGTAGAGCGCGACATCGATGCGGTCGAGCGGCACGCCGTGACGCCGCGAGTACGCGAGGCGGTAGAGCGCGAGCTGGAGCATGCGCTCCTCCCGCTCCTCGGGTGTGCGCGGCGCGCGGCCCGTCTTCCAGTCCACGATCTCGATCCGGTCGCCCCGGGCGTAGACGGCGTCGAGCTTGCAGATGACGATGTGCCGCGGGGCGCCGTCGACGGCGGGGAGCGGGAAGTCGATCTCGGACTCCACCTCGAGTGGCTCGAGTCCTGCCCACTCGCTCCGCAGGAACACGGCGCGGAGCGCGTCGAGCGCCGCCTCGTCGTCCGCCGACACCTCGGTCGTCGGACCGGCGGCGTCCTCCCACCCCTCCTCGTCGCTCTCCCACAGCGCATCGTCGATCGACGCCCCGGCGCCGGCGGCGCCCGATCGCTGCTCCACCCACTGATGGAACAGCGTGCCGATGCGGGTCTGCCGGTAGGGCCGTTCGGGAAGCGGCCGTGCGATCGCGGCGACCGTGCCGCCGAAGTCCCCGACGTAGTCCTTGAAGCGCGAGGCCGGGATGCGCGTGGGCACGGCGAACGTCCTCCCCCGCTCGCGCTCCGCCCGCTCCGCGAGCAGGCGTGCGAGCTGCGGCGAGGGCGCGGCCTCCGGCGCCGCGCGCACGAGCTCGGCCGCCTCCGTGACACGCGCACGGCGGGTGCCGAGCGGGTCGAGGGGCCACTGCCGCGTATGCGCGGCTCCGTCGTAGGGGTTGTCCTCGGGGTCGGTCCCGGGGATCGGAGGAAGACCGAGCGCCGCCATCGTCTCGACGAGGTACGGGCTCGGCGTGCGCGGGGTCTTCTGCCCCGCCCAGTGGGCACCGGTGAGCAGGAGTTCGGACCGGGCGCGCGTGATGGCGACGTACGCGAGCCGCCGCTCCTCCGCCTGCTGATACGAGCGGTACGCGCCCTGGAAGCGGTGGAGCGCGCCGCCCTCGGGGCGCGCCTTCGTGACCCCGCTCGCGAGCGCGTCGAGGGCGGCCTTGTGCCGCTTCGCCGGGTCGTCGCCCGCCAGTCGCATCTCGGCGTCCGGATCCCACGAGAAGCGCGGGAGGGCGGCGGCGTCGCCCCGGAGCTCGAAGGGCAGCGCGCCGAACCCGAACCATCCCGACGTGTCCTTGGGAGTGCCGGGGAGCTCGCCGTCGACGAGCCGGACGACCGCGACGGCATCCCACTCCAGTCCCTTGGATCCGTGGATCGTGAGGAGCTGGACGACCCCCGGCTCGGGGGGCTCGGGACGCGGCATGAGCTCGTCGGCGCGCTCGGCGCGCTCGAGCCAGGCGAGCAGGCTCCCGATCGTGCCGCGCTCATCGGCGGAGAGGAAGGCCCTCACCTCGTCGACGAACGCGCGCAGCTGCAGCCCCGCGACGCGTGCGGGCCCGCGCGACTCGTTCGCGGCCAGCTCGATGTCGATGCGCAGTTCGAGCTCGATCAGGCGGATGAGGTCGGGGATGGGCTGCCCGGCGGCGCGACGCAGCCGCTCGAGCATCTCCCCCGCCTCGCGCAGACGCCGGCGTCCGTCAGGCGTGATGGCCTCGAGCAGCCGGTAGCCGTCGGGCGCCGTCCGCACGAACTCGACCGCGTCCACGATCGAGACGGCCTCGTCGGCCCCGGACGAGGCCCTGACCCGCTCGCGGACGTCGTCGGGAAGCGGCTCGAGCGCCGCATCGCGCACGGCGAGCGTGGCCGCGAGGTCGTACAGCGCCGCCATGTCGCGCACGCCCACCGCGAAGCGCGGCCCGACGAGCAGCCGGATGAGCGCCGACCCGGACGCGGGATCGTGCACGACCCGCAGCGCGGAGACGACGTCGGCGACCTCGGGCGTCGACAGCAGGCCGCCCAGGCCGAGGATGCGGTGCGGGATCCCCCTGGCTCCGAGCGCGGCCGCGAACGTCTGCATGTGGCGCTTCGAGCGGAACAGCACGGCGCCCGTGTGCGGCTTCGCCGACCCTGCGTGCGCATGCGCCTCGCGGGCCTCGGCGAACCAGTCGGCCACGGCGAGCGCCTCGTCGTCGACGGTGTCGGCGAAGCGCACGGACACGCGGCCCTCGCCCGCGCCCGGTCGGGGCTCGAGCGGCGGCACCGCGAACGCCCCGGCCCGCTGCAGCGGACGGAGCACCGTGTTCGCGGCGTCGAGGATGCGCCGGTCGTTCCGCCAGCTGGTCATGAGGCTGAAGGTCTCCGCCTCGCCCGTCGGAGCGAAGGCGCCCGCGAACGCGTACAGGTTGTCGGCGCTGGCACCGCGCCACCCGTAGATGGACTGGTGCGGATCGCCGACGGCCATGACCGCGCTGTCGCCGAACAGCTCGGCGAGGAAGCGGGTCTGGATGACCGACGTGTCCTGGTATTCGTCGAGCAGGACGACGCGGTGCTGCGCGCGGAGCTCCTCGCGCACGGCGGGCGCGGCCCGGATGATGTCGGACGCGCCGGCGACCTGGTCGGCGAAGTCGAGCACGCCGCGCCGCGCCTTCTCGTCCTGGTAGGCGCGCACGAGCTGCGTGAGGACGGGGAGGCTCGTGAGGTTCGCGAGGGCCTTCTCGACGTTCCTGCGCTCGGCGTAGGGCTCGAAGGAGGCCGCCACCCGTCGCGCCACGGCGTCGACCTCGTCGGGGTCGGCGCGGTGGTCGAGCATGTCGCCCGCGAGCCCCTGGACGGAGTCGATGAGGGTGGAGAGCGCCCGGTCGACATCCTCGATGCCGGGGAGGTCGGCCCTCAGCACGACGGCGCGGGCGATGAGCCATGACGCCGACGCGCTCAGCATGGCCGCATCGGGGTCGCGGCCGATCCGCGCGGCATGCTCGCGGACGATGCCGTCGGCGAAGGCGTTGTACGTCGCGACGCGCGGCCGCGCGAGCAGGTCGCCGAACGCCCGGGGGGCGGACGGCGACCAGTCGGTGCCGTACGATCGCGCGAGCGCGTCGAGCACCTGCGTCCGCACGGCGTCGCGCTGCGCCCCCGGCTGCGCCGCCTCGATGCGCGCGAGACCGCCCTCAGCGACGATCCGCGGGAGGTGCGGGAGGAGCCCCCGCCGACCGAACTCGTCGACGAGGTCGAGCCGCGCCGCGATGCGCTCGGCGAGCTCGCCCGCCGCCTTCCGCGTGAAGGTGAGGCCGAGCACCTCGTCGCGGCGGACGAGGCCGTTGGCGACGAGCCAGACGACGCGGCCGGCCATCGTCTCCGTCTTGCCGCTCCCCGCACCCGCCACGACGAGCGCGGGCGCGAGCGGGGCCTCGATGACGCGCTGCTGCGCGGTCGTGGGGGCGGGCTGGCCGAGCGCCGCGGCGAGATCGGTCGCGGCGATCCCGAGTCCCGCGGAGCCGCTGGGCGACGCGGTGCCCGTCATGCACTCACCGCCTCGATCGTGTGGATGCGGCAGAGCTGGACACGCTGCGCATCGGCGCAGTGGTCCTCCACCTGCGCCGTGAAGCTCGCCGCCGACATCCCGCGGGCGGCGGCGACGACGCGCTCGAGGAACGCGGCGCGCGACTCGGGGCCGAGCGCGTGCTGGTGCGCGACGCGGTAGTCGCTCTTGGCGAGGGTCTGCGACACGATCGCGAGCCGCGCTCCGGCGAGCGCGGCGGGATCGGCGCCGGGGACGAGTCCCTCCTGCACGGCGATCTGGTATGCCGCGAGCTGGGCGTGCTCGGCGACGGCGGCCTCGCTCGTCCGGCTCTCGCCCTTGCCGCTCTTGAGATCGACGACGACGACGCGCTCGCCGTCGGCCATGGGCGTCCACTTCGGGCCGCGCGCGGGCGCGTGCTCGCCGCCGCCGGGCGGATACGCCTCGACACGGTCGATGCTGCCGCGCACGACGGCGAGCCCCGCCGCCGCGACGGCATCGCCGACGACGACCGCGGGCTCACCGCCCTCGGAGCCGCGCGTGTCGACCCCGAACCGGAACTCCGCCTCGGATGCGAGGGTCCTCCCTCCGTCGCGGGCGACCTCGCGGAGGTAGGCGTGCAGCCGCTCGACGTACTGGTCCGCTCGCCGGCGCTCCTTCCGCGCGATCCACGGCGTCTCGAAGTCGAGCTCGCCCCATCGCTCGTCCACGACCGCTCGCAGGCCCGCGAGATCGCCGTCGGGGTGCCGCTCCATGGCGGCATGCAGGATGGTCCCGATGCCGGCGGACGGCGCCGTCGCGGTGTCGCCGCCGAGCGACGAGATCGCCCATCCGAGGCCGCACTCCTCGAAGGCCTCCAGCCGCGACGGCGAGACGCGTGCGGGCTCGACGGCGAGATCCCGCAGCGGAGCCGCGGTGGTCGGCTCCGCGACGCCGTACCAGTCGCGCGGATCGGCGCCCGCGACCCCCGCGGCGGCGAGGGCCCGCAGCTGCCCTGCCGCCTCCGCCCGAGCGGATGCATCGTGCCCGGACGTGAGCGTCCGCCGGTGGTGGGCGACGAGTCCTCGCAGCGTGAGCGGATGAGCGGCCTCGTCGAGCGGGTCGGGGGCGGGCAGGAGGGCGAAGAGCGGGCTCGGCCCCATGTCGTCGTCGTCGACCGCCGTCACGAGCAGCCGTCGCCGAGCGCGCGAGGCCGCACGCGCGAACAGGCGCAGCTCGTCGTGGAGGGCGGCCCTGCGCCGGTCGACGACGTCGGCCGCGATGTCGGCGCGGCCGGCGCGGTGGGCGTCGACGGCGTCCGCGAAGCGCCAGGTCTCGAGCAGGCCGCCGCGCAGCCGCAGGTTCGGCCAGACGCCGTCCTGCACTCCGGCGATGACGACGGCGTCGTACTCGACCCCGAGCGCGTTCGCGGGGGTGAGGAGGGCGACCGCGTCGTCGCGATCCGGCGACGACAGCGTGTCCTCGGGAACGTCGCTGTCGAGGATCTCGCGGATGAACGGAAGCGGCCCCTCGTGCGGGTTCCGCTCCACCGAGCGCTTGGCGGAGGCGAACAGCGCCACGAGGCCGTCGAGCGCGCGCCCCGCCTCCGCGGCGAGCGGCCCCTGGGCGAGCGACAGCTCGTGCCAGACTCGTTCGAGGCGCCTGCCCTCGCTCGTCCTCGCGCGCTCCCACGCGGTCCAGAGCAGCTCGTGGATGGTCGCCCCGCGGGCGCCGTCGTCGTGCAGCACCGCGAGCGTTCGCGCGAAGCGCGCGGCCGTGCGCGCCTCCCCCGTGTCGACGAGGTCGAGCGCGACGGGGTGGGCGATGGCGTCTCGGAGGAGCTCGCGAGCGGGGCGCGAGCCGCCGGCGGCGAGCTCGGCGTGCCGCAGGTGCGCCCTCAGCCGTCGCAGTCCCACGCCGTCGAGACCGCCGAAGGGCGAGCGGAGCGCATCGAGCAGCGCGTCGTCCGTGCGCTCGGCGGCGGGCAGGAGCCCGAGACGCACCACCTCGACGATGTCGCGGACGGCCGACTCGCTCCCCAGCGGACGCTGCACGCCGGCCGCCCTCGTGGGCACCTCGCGCGCCGCGAGCTCCGCTTCGAGCGTCGCGACCTGGCGGGTGTCGTGCGCGATCACGGCCATCCCGCTCCACGCCATGTCCTCGTCGAGGTGCCAGCCGCGCAGCGCCCGAGCGATGCGATCGACCTCCTCGTACGGAGAGCCGCACAGCACGGCCGCGACGGATCGGTCGCCGCCGACGGGCGGCCCCGGCGGCTGCCTGTGCGCGACGACGCCGGCTGCGCCGATCGACTGCGTCGCGGTGCGGACGAGCCGCGCGATGCCGGGTGCCGAGCGGTGCGGCTCGCGCAGCACGAGCCGCGTGCCCAGCGCGTCGGCCAGTCGCGCGAACAGCTCAGGCGCCACGCCGCGGAAGGCGCCGGATCCGATGTCGGGGTCGCCGAACGCGACGACGGCGACACCGCGGCCGACGAGGGCCTCGACGAGGCCGACCCCGCCCCGGGTGAGCTCCTGGGCGTCGTCGACGAGCACGGCGCGCAGCCGTTCGAGGCCCGGCACCGCGCCGCCGCCGCGCACGATGGCGGCGGCCTGGGCGAAGAGCTCCGACACGTCGCGGTGCGGGGAGCGCATCCCGTCCCGGACCATCTCGTAGTCGCGGAGGAAGCCGGCGACGGCCGTCCACGTCTCGGAGCCGAGGGCGGCGAGCTCGTCGGGAGAGACCCCGAGCTCGGCGATCTGGGCGAGCAGCTGACGCAGCTCGGACCGGAAGCCCTTGGTCGCGCGCACGGGCGCCCCCAGATGGGCCGGCCATCTCGCGGCGCCCTCCGCCTCGTCCTCCGCGTCGCCCGCGAGCAGGTCGGCGACGATGCGGTCCTGATCGGCGCCCGTGAGCAGGCGCGGCGTCTCGAGACCCCGGCGCACGGCGTCGGCGCGCACGATCTGGAAGGCGAACGAGCCCGCCGACCGCGCCAGTGGACCGGGACTCGCCACCGGCACCGCGACCCCGAGCACGTCGCGCAGGAGGCTCGCCGACGCGCGGGTCGGCGTGAGCACGAGGAACTCGTCTGCGCCCACGCCGTCGACCGCCATCGCTGCCGCCCGCGCGACGAGCACGGCGCTCTTGCCGGAGCCCGGCCCTCCCACGACCGCGGCGGACGCGTCGATCGGCAGATCGAGGACGGCGCGCTGCGCGGCATCCCATTCCCAGCTCGGCATGCGTCCCACGGTATCGAGCGCCTCCGACATCGCCGCGCCGTGCGGGCGCGCGTTCGCCCTGAGCGTTCGCGCGCTCCCTGCCGCGACCGGTGCCGTAGTGTTCAGGGTGCAACGACACCGCAGACGAAAGGCAGTCACCGTGGAGATCCGCATCGGCATCACGAACTCCGGCCGCGAGCTGACCTTCGAGACGGCGGAGAGCGCAGACGCCGTCAAGACGGCCGTCGCCGCCGCCCTCGACGAGGGCAGGACCCACCTCTCCTTCACGGACGTGAAGGGCAACTCCTACTTCGTCCCCTCCGCCAACCTCGCCTTCGTCGAGATCGGCACCGAGGAGACGCGCCGCGTCGGCTTCGTGGCCTGAGCATGTACATCCTGCTCGCGCTCATCGCGGCGGCGGTCGTCGGCATCGCCGTCCACTTCGCGACGCCGCGGCGCGAGCTGAGGGGCGTCGCGCTCATCCCCGCCGTGGCGGCCGCCGTCGCGGCCGCCCTCTATACGGCGCTGACGTGGGCGGGGCTGGGCGAGGCGAGCTTCTGGCAGTGGGCGATCGTGCTCGCCGCGGCGGCGGCCGCCGCCGTCGGCTCGTCGCTCGTGCTCACGCGGATCCGCGGGGCTCGCGACGCCGCGGCCGCACGGGCCGCTGGCGTGCGCTGACTCAGGACGCCAGGCCGAGCGCGTCCATCCGCCGCGCATGCGCGGCCATGAGCGCCGTGAAGACCGGCTCGACCGCGCGCGCGGCCTCGCCGCGTCCGTCCCCGTCGAGGAGGAGCGCCCCTCGAGCGACGAGAAGCGTGTCGCCGACGAGGCGGCGCGCCCACAACGACAGCAGCGCCCGCCACTCCTCGTCCCCCCGGATGGTCTCGGTGAGGAGCTCCGCGAGCTGACGGCGGTCGTTGTCGGCCCTCAGGATGCGCGCGACCCGGCGTCCGCGCTCGCCGTACCCCGAGGCGAGCGCGAGGTAGAAGTCGTCCAGGAGGCCGGCCGTGATGTGCACGGTCAGCATCGTCTCTCGCGGGCGCGCCCCCACGGTGGCGCGACGGAAGGCGTCGAGGGGCTCCCGGAAGGGCTCCATCAGCTCGGCGGGGTCCGCGTCCTCCTCGCGGATCTCGGCGAGGAGCGCGAGGTGCTTGCGGAGCGCCGCCCCCGCCGCGAGCGAGAGCGCCTCCTTCTCCGCGAGGTCGGGGGTCGCGCGGATGAGCCGGGTGAGGGTCTCGAAGTACCCCAGCTGCAGGTACGCGGCCTGACCGAGGTAGGTCCGCACATCGGGGGCGAGCTCGGGGAACTCGACGCGGACGGCGTCGGAGAGCTCGCCGCGCGGACGCAGACGGAGGATGCGCGCCGGCGTCCGGCGC
Organism: Microbacterium gilvum; assembly: GCF_039543865.1. Lineage (NCBI taxonomy): Bacteria > Bacillati > Actinomycetota > Actinomycetes > Micrococcales > Microbacteriaceae > Microbacterium > Microbacterium gilvum. Next base: position 829,822 of record NZ_BAABKO010000001.1, read on the forward strand.
TTCCAGAACTGCCAGTTCACCACGGGGAGAGCCTACGACCTCGCGGCGCCCGGCCGTGGCGCCGCCGCGCTGCGCAGCACCCCTCGGCTAGGCTGGAGGCGGCCCCGGCGACGGATCGGGGCACCGCGCCTGTGACTGAGAGGGCGTGGACGCATCCAGCGGCAGGCCCTTCCCCCGACCGGGACCGGCTCGTCGAGACAGGCACACAACTCCATGACGTCATTCGCCGAACTCGGCATCGACCAGGACATCGTCGACGCTCTCGCCTCGCGGGGCATCGTCGACGCCTTCCCCATCCAGGAGCAGACGATCCCGCTGTCGCTGCCGGGCCAGGACGTGATCGGCCAGGCCAAGACCGGCACCGGCAAGACGTTCGGCTTCGGCATCCCCGTGATCCAGCGTCTGGGCCCCGATCCCGAACCGGGCGTCAAGGCCCTCATCGTCGTCCCCACGCGCGAGCTCGCCGTGCAGGTGTACGAGGACATCGACCTGCTCACCTCCAACCGCTCCACGAGCGTCGTCGCGATCTACGGCGGCAAGGCCTACGAGGGTCAGATCGAGCAGCTCAAGGCGGGTGCGCAGATCGTCGTCGGCACCCCGGGACGCCTCATCGACCTCGCCGGGCAGCGTCTGCTCGACCTCTCGAACGCGACCGAGGTCGTCCTCGACGAGGCCGACAAGATGCTCGACCTCGGATTCCTCGCCGACATCGAGAAGATCTTCCAGAAGGTCGCCCCGCGCCGGCACACGCAGCTCTTCAGCGCGACCATGCCCGGCCCCATCATCGCGCTCGCGCGCCGGTTCATGTCGAACCCGATCCACATCCGCGCGACCGACCCCGACGAGGGGCTCACGCAGGCGAACATCCGCCACATCGTCTACCGTGCCCACGCCCTCGACAAGATCGAGATCGTCGCGCGCATCCTGCAGGCCGAGGGCCGCGGCAAGACGGTGATCTTCACGCGCACCAAGCGCGCCGCCCAGAAGCTCGTCGACGAGCTCAACGACCGCGGCTTCAACGCGGCCGCCGTGCACGGCGACATGGGCCAGGAGCAGCGTGAGCGCTCCATGGCGTCGTTCAAGGCCGGCAAGAAGGACGTCCTCATCGCGACCGACGTCGCGGCGAGGGGCATCGACGTCGACGACGTCACGCACGTCATCAACCACACCATCCCCGATGACGAGAAGACGTACCTGCACCGTGCGGGCCGCACGGGGCGCGCGGGCCGCAACGGCATCGCCGTCACCTTCGTCGACTGGGACGACCTCCACAAGTGGGCGCTCATCAACCGCGCGCTCGACTTCGGCCAGCCCGAGCCGACCGAGACCTACTCGTCGAGTCCTCACCTGTACACCGATCTCGACATCCCCGCCGGGACGAAGGGCCGCATCGTGAAGGCACCCGTGACGGGCGCGATCGCCACGTCGGACGGGACGGGCCGGCCGTCGCAGCCGCGCCGCGTGCGCCGTCGTCCCGAGGCGGCGCCCGCCGAGGCCGTGGGCGAGGCGGAGGCCGGCGCCGGCACGCACGACGGCGAGGGCCGCGAGCACCACGACGGCAAGCCGGCTCCCGCCCGCCGCCGGCGTCGGCGCCGCCGCGCGTCGGGTCAGGCGCAGCAGGGCGCCTGACCCTGCCGCGTCCCGCTGCCGCTCAGGCGATCACGGGGCGCGATCCGCTGCCGGCCGCGATGATCCTCCGGACCATCGCGGCCGGCGTCGTGTTCTCCCCCGGCAGGTTGGGCTTGCCGAGGCCGTGGTAGTCGCTCGACCCCGTCGCGATGAGATCGCGCTCCGCCACGAGGTGCAGCAGTGCCGCCCGTCCGTCCGCGGTGTTCTCACGGTGATCGACCTCGAACCCGGCGAGGCCCGCGTCGACCAGGTCGTGCAGGGTCGACACCGGGATCATCCCCGCCCGCGACACGGTCGCCGGATGCGCCATGACGGGCACGCCGCCGGCGGCGCGGACCACCGAGATCGCCGCGAACACGTCCGGCGCTTCATGCGGCACGTAGTAGCCCTCGCGCGGATGGAGGATGCCGGCGAACGCCTCGCCGCGATCGGCCACGATCCCGCGGGCGACGAGGGCGTCCGCGATGTGCGGGCGGCCCACCGTCGCCCCCTCGCGCGTCTGCGCGACGACGTCCGCCCAGCGGAGGTCGTAGTCGCGCGACAGATTCTCCACGATGCGCTCCGCCCGCCCGACGCGGTCGCCGCGCACCTCGTCCATCTGCGTGCGCAGCGCGGTGTCGTCGGGATCGAAGAGATACGCCAGCAGGTGCACGCTCCGCCACCCCAGCCGCGTGGAGAGCTCGGCGCCCGGCAGGAACGACATCCCGAGCGACGCCGCCGCCTCCGCAGCCTCCGCCCACCCCGCCGTCGTGTCGTGGTCGGTGAGCGCGGCGGTGCGCACGCCGTGCGCGTGCGCGGACGCGATCACCTCGGCTGGCGGCTCCGTGCCGTCGGAGCGGGTGGAGTGGAGGTGCAGGTCGGCCGGCTCGTCGACGTCGCGCATCCTGCCCTGGTCCATCCCCTCATCGTAGGCGTGCTCGCGCCGGTCTCCCGGCGCCTGCGCCGCGTGCTCGCGACGGTTTCCCAGCGGGCCTGCCTAGGCTCGCAGACGTGCTGCGTCTGGTCGGGATCCTCGTGACCGTGCTGTTCGCGATCGCGACGGCCGTCCTCACCTGGCCCGCCTTCTTCCACGTCGAGCGCGTCTTCCCGATCGCCCAGCTCGCGGCTCTGCGCGGTGTGCTCGTCGTCGCGTTCGCGCTCGTCACCATCGTCTTCCTCCTGCTCGCCATCGCGCGGCCGCTGCGCGGCTTCGCCCTCTCCATGGCGCTCGTCTCGGCGATCGGCGCGATCGCCGGCGGCGTGGTGCTGGGCGTGCGGGGGTACGGCACGGAGTCGCTGCCCGACGCGACGGCCACGAGCGTGCGGGTCATGACCTGGAACACGGCCGGCAACGCGATGGGCGCCGCCGAGATCGCGGAGACCGCCGTCGCGATGGACGTCGACATCGTCGCCCTCCCTGAGACCTCCGAGGAGGTGGGCGAGCAGGTGGCCGTCGCCATGCGCGACATGGGGAGCCCCATGTGGGTCCACCACGTGGCGCTGCGCCCCGACATCGCCGACGGCCCGCAGGCGTGGGTGACGACCGTCCTCATCTCGCCCGACCTCGGCGACTACTCGGTCATCGAGGCCTCCACCGACCTCACGAGCAACACCGAGGTGGTGCCGAGCGTCGTCGCGATGCCCGTCGACGGCGTCGGACCCACGGTCGTCGCCGTGCACGCGGTCTCGCCGCAGCCGGAGTACATGGACCAGTGGGTCGACGACCTGCAGTGGATCGCCGACCAGTGCGCGGGAGGGGACGTCATCCTCGCCGGCGACTTCAACGCCACGCTCGACAACATGGCCGGTCTCGGCGTCGACGGCGGCGACCTGGGCGCCTGTGTCGACGCGGCGGCATCGACGGGCAACGGCGCCGTCGGGACGTGGCCCACCGACATCCCGGCGCTCCTGTCGACCCCCATCGACCACGTCATGCACTCGGCATCGTGGACGGCGACGGGGTCGCTCGTGCTGACGAACCTCGACGACGCGGGCAGCGACCACCGCCCGCTCGTGGTTCAGCTTGAGCCCGCCGGCTGACGGCGGCGCACCACGAGCGTCACGGCCAGCCGCCATCCCACGAGAAGGACGAGGAGGACGACGGCCGTCACGACGACGAACGCCGGCGCCGCCCCTCCGCCCGTGAGGACCCGCAGCCCGAGCCCGACGACCGCCGTCGCGGCCCACAGGACGAGCCCCGTCCGCACGGGGGCGAGCGGATGCCGCCAGGCGCGCGCCAGCGCCCACCCGGCCGCGAGCGCCACGGCGAAGGGCCACGCGACGCGCGCGAGCGCCACGGCGTCGACCACGCCGTCGTGGCTCGCGAGCCCCAGAGCCGCGAAGACGAGGACGACGAGCAGATCGGCGACGGCGGCGCACGCGACGACGCCCCGTGCGACGACGGACGGGCGGGGCGGGGCTGCGGGCGCGCTCATCATCCCAGCGTAGGCGCGACCGGCCCCCGGTGCGGGCGCGGCCGGTGAGAGACTGGACGCATGACGAGCGGCGAGACCCAGACCGAAGCCACCGACGCCCACAAGGCGGAGGACTCCACCACCAACCGTCGGCAGCCCTACCCGCAGGGCTTCCTCGACGTCATCTCCCGCGGCTGGGCGGAGCGGCCGGAGTCGCTCCCCGACGCGCGACCGCAGGCCGCGTACGCCGCCCGGCGCCGCGCAGCGCTCTCCGCCGCCTTCCCCGGGGATCGCCTCGTCATCCCCGCCGGCGGCTTCCGGCAGCGCAGCAACGACACCGACTTCCCCTTCCGCGCGCACTCGGCTTTCGCGCATCTCACGGGCTGGGGCGTCGACGCCGTCGCCGACTCGGTGCTCGTGCTCGATCCGGATGGCGACGGGCACGTCGCGACGCTGTACGTGCGCGACCGGGCCACGCGCGAGACGCCCGAGTTCTACCGCGACGCGACGATCGGCGAGTTCTGGGTGGGCCCTCGCCCGTCGCTCGCGCAGGTGGCGGCGGATCTCGACCTCGCGACGGCGCACGTCGACGACTTCGCCCGTTCCGACGCCGACCGCGTGCTCGAGGAGGACGAGGAGCTCACGCGATTCGTCTCCGAGCTCCGCCTCCTCAAGGACGAGTACGAGATCGAGCAGCTGCGGCTCGCGGTCGCCGTGACGGCCGACGGCTTCGACGACATCGTGTCCTCGCTGGACCGCATCGTCGCCCACCCGCGCGGGGAGCGCGTCGTGGAGGGCGTGTTCCACCAGCGCGCGCGCAGCGACGGCAACTGGGAGGGCTACGACACGATCGCGGCGTCCGGCCCGCACGCCTGCTACCTGCACTGGACGCGCAACGACGGAGCCGTCGTGCCGGGCGACCTCATCCTCGTCGACGCGGGCGCCGAGGTCGACAGCCTCTACACGGCCGACATCACCCGCACGCTGCCCGTGAGCGGCACCTTCACCGACATCCAGCGCCGGGTCTACGAGACGGTGCGCGAGGCGGCGGACGCCGCGTTCGCGGCGGCGCGCCCCGGCGTGCGCTTCCGCGCCGTCCACGAGGCCGCCATGGCCGTCATCGCCCGCCGCACGGCGGAGTGGGGTCTGCTCCCCGTGACGGCGGAGGAGGCCCTGGACGCCGACCGGGGCGGCCAGCAGCGCCGCTACATGGTGCACGGAACCAGCCACCACCTCGGCATCGACGTGCACGACTGCGCGCAGGCGCGGCGCGAGATGTACTACGACGGCGAGCTCGCCCCCGGCATGGTGTTCACGATCGAGCCCGGCCTCTACTTCCAGATCGACGACCTCACGGTGCCGGAGGAGTACCGCGGCATCGGCGTGCGCATCGAGGACGACATCCTCATGACCGCCGACGGCCCCGTCAACCTCTCCTCTGGCATCCCCCGGACGGCCGACGAGGTCGAGGAGTGGATCGCGCGGCTGCGGGGCTGACTCAGCCGCGCGCGCGGAGGAACCGCACGACGGGATCAGCGAGCTCCGCGCCGATCACGTCGGCGGCGCGTCTGCGCCCCTTCACCTCGAACGCGTGCGTCCCGCCCTCGATCCACTCGACGTCGGCGTCGCGGCAGCTCGCCACCGCCTGCTCGAACTGCGCGAGCGGCTGGATGAACGGGTCGTTCGTCCCCTCGACGAAGAGCTGGGGCTGCCGCACCGCAGGCAGGTGCTCCGCACGGGGGCTCTCCGGCTTGCCCGGTGCATGCAGCGGATAGCCGAGGTACACGAGCGCCGTCACGTCGAGGCCGGCCTGCTCGGACGCCGCCACGGAGGCCATCCGGCCTCCGTACGACTTCCCGGCGGCGTGCACGGGGCCGGGCAGCTCCTCCGCCGCATACGCGGCGACGGCCCGCCACGCCGCCACCGCGTGCGCGGCCGGGCCTGGCATCCGGCGCCCCGCCGCGACGTACGGGAAGTCGAAGCGGACCGTCGCCATCCCCGCAGCGGCCACGGCGGCCGCGAAGCCGACGAGGAAGGGATGGTCCTTGCCGGCGCCCGCGCCGTGCGCGATGACGAGTGCGGCCGTCGCGCCCTCCGGGGAGTCGACCACTGCGGGCAGCTCCACACGCCCCGTCGGCAGGTCGACGGGGATGGCGACGGCGCGCGTCACGCGCGATCGCCCTCCGAGGGACCGTCATCCGCCGACGCCGTCGACGGCTTCCCGGGCTCCTCCTGAGCGACGGGCGCCTCCTGCGCGACGGGTGCCTCGGCCACGACGGGGGCACCCGTCCGCGGATCCACCCGCACGCCGAACCGCGGCGGCTCCGTCAGGTCGGCGGGGTCGACCCGGACGGGCGCGACGGGGGCGGTGCCGAGCACCTGGCGCGCCTTGCCGACGCTCCCCCGCTGCACCGCCACCTCGTAGTGGTCCGCCGTCACCTGCATGACGCTCGCGAAGTCGCGGCGCCGGCGCACGATCATGTAGTTCGCGAGCCGGAAGACCATCCCCATCGCGACGCCGAGGAGGATGAGGCCGACGAAGGCGCCCATCGGCAGCGCGGGCGACCAGATGACGACCATCGCGCCGAGCAGCAGTCCGAGCAGCACGCCGTTGAGCGCGCCCGACCAGGCCGCCTGGGCCCACCCGAGGCGCCCCGTGACACGTTCGACGGAGCGCAGCGCCGTGCCCACGATGGCGATCTCGCGCGCGGGGATCTCGGACGAGATGAGCTTCGACACCGCCTTGAGGGCGTCGTCGTAGTCGCGGAAGCTCGCGACGGTCTCGCCGACCTCCGGGGTCCTGCCGAATCCGCTCATCATGCTCATGCGCGCCATTGTCCCATGGGCGCATCCGCTGCATCCTCCGACGCACCTCTGCGCGACCTCCGAACCCGCCCACCCGCTCTCGCCGCGCCGCGCGGTCTACGCTGGACGGGTGAGCACGCAGAGGGTTTTCGTGGCGCGCCTGGCCGGCCGCCCCGTCTTCGACCCCACGGGCGACCGGCTCGGCAGGGTCCGCGACGTCGTCGTCGTGTACCGAAGTACGGGAGCCCCTCGCGTCATCGGGATCGTCTGCGAGATCCCCGGGCGACGGCACGTGTTCGTCGCCATCGGGCGGGTCACCTCGATCTCGCAGGGCCAGGTCATCACGACGGGCCTCATCAACGTCCGGCGGTTCCAGCCGCGCGCCGACGAGGTGCGCGTCATGGCCGAGCTCGTCGGACGTCGCGTCGACTTCCGCGACGGCACCGGCTCCGCGATCATCGAGGACGTCGCGATCGAGCCGAACCGGATCGGCGAATGGGCCGTCGGGCAGCTCTTCCTGCGCAAGCCGAAGACGAGCGGCTCGCCGTTCGCGAAGGGCCCGACGACCTTCGCAACATGGAGCGAGGTGCGCGAGCACCACGTGCCGGGCGAGGCGCAGTCCGCAGAGCATCTCGCCGCGAGCTACGCCGAGCTGCGCGCCGCCGACCTCGCCAACACCCTGCTCGACCTGCCGGAGGAGCGCATGATCGAGGTCGCCGAGGAGCTCTCCGACGAGCGCCTCGCCGACGCACTCGAGGAGATGCCGGAGGACGAGCAGGTGCACATCCTCGAGAAGCTGGGCGACGAGCGTGCCGCCGACGTGCTCGATGCCATGGACCCCGACGACGCCGCCGACCTCCTCGCCGAGCTCGCGCCGCAGCGCAGCGAGGAGCTCCTCGAGCTCATGGAGCCCGAGGAGGCCGAGGACGTGCGCATGCTGCTGCGGTACGGCGGCGACACGGCCGGCGGCCTCATGACGACCGAGCCGATCATCCTGCCTGCCGACGCGACGATCGCCGAGGCGCTCGCCCTCATCCGCCGCCACGAGCTGCACCCCGCGCTCGCAGCGAGCGTGTACGTCACGCTGCCGCCGTACGAGACGCCGACCGGCCGGTTCCTCGGCGCCGTGCACTTCCAGCGCATGCTCCGCTACCCGCCCCACGAGCGGATCGGCGCCATCATCGACGAGACCATCGAGCCGGTCGTCGTGACGGGCTCGGCGTCGGAGGTGGCCCGCCGACTCGCGAGCTACGACCTCGTCTCGCTCCCCGTCGTCGACGCCGCCCACCGGCTCGTCGGCGCCGTGACGGTCGACGACGTGCTCGACTACCTGCTGCCGGAGGACTGGCGTTCGCAGGACGCCGACGACCAGATCCCGCGCCAGCCCTCGACCGGCGCCATCCGGACGGTCCGCGGATGATGGCCCGCGCGTCGGAGATGCGGGGTCGGCGTCCGCGCATCGACGCCTCCTACGACGGACGCGGCAGCGACCGCTTCGGCCGGGCGACGGAGTGGATCGCGCGCGCCATGGGCACACCGTGGTTCCTCATCGGCCTCACGCTGTTCTGCGCGCTCTGGATGGCCTGGAACTCCCTCATGCCCGAGGGGTGGCGTTTCGACTCCGCGGCTCTCGGCTTCACGGCGCTCACGCTCGTGCTGTCGCTGCAGGCGTCGTACGCGGCGCCGCTCATCCTGCTCGCGCAGAACCGCCAGGACGACCGCGACCGCGTGGGCATGGAGCAGGACCGCCAGCGCGCCGAGCGGAACCTGGCCGACACGGAGTACCTGGCGCGCGAGATCGTCGCGCTGCGGATGGCCCTCACCGAGGTCGAGGAGCGCATCGTCACGCGCGAGCAGCTGCAGGCGCTGCTCGACCGCCTGGACGCGATCGACGCGGACGGCCGCCGCCAGAAGCGCCTGAAGCGCGCGGAGGAGGAGGCGTGACGGCGGAAGCAGCCCTCGATGCCGTGCGCGAGGCCGTGGGCCGCGTCTCCGACCCCGAGCTGCGCCGCCCGCTCTCCGAGCTCGACATGCTGCGCGACGTCCGGGCGGACGGCGACGGGGTCGTCGTGGAGATCGCGCTCACGATCGTGGGCTGCCCGGCCGCCGACCGCATCGAGCGCGACGTCCGCACGGCGGCGGAGTCGGCCGCGGGCGGCGCCCCCGTCGCCGTCGAGATCGGGGTCATGACGCCCGCGCAGAGGAAGGCGCTCACCGAGCGCCTGCGGGGCGGCGCCGCGCGCGCGATGCCGTTCGGCGAGGACTCGCTGACGCGCATCGTCGCCGTCACGAGCGGCAAGGGCGGCGTCGGCAAGTCCACGCTCACGGCCAACCTCGCCGTCGCACTCGCCGCGCGCGGGCTCAAGGTCGGCCTGATCGACGCCGACGTGCACGGCTTCTCCATCCCCGCCCTGCTCGGCCTCGTCGTCGACGGCGCAGCGCCCTCCCCCACGCAGGTGGGGGATCTCATCCTGCCGCCCGTCGCCTACGGCGTGAAGGCGATCTCGATCGGGATGTTCCTGCAGCGCGGCGACGAGGTGGTCGCCTGGCGCGGGCCGATGCTCCACCGCACCGTGCAGCAGTTCCTCACCGACGTGTTCTTCGGCGATCTCGACATCCTCCTGCTCGACATGCCTCCCGGCACGGGGGATGTGGCGATCTCGGTCGGCCAGCTGCTCCCGCACGCCGACGTGCTCGTCGTGACGACCCCGCAGACCGCCGCTTCCGACGTCGCCGTCCGCAGCGGCCGCGTCGCGCGCCAGACCGGTCAGCGCGTGATCGGCGTCGTGGAGAACATGGCGGCCATGACGCTGCCCGACGGCACCGTGCTCGACCTGTTCGGCGCGGGCGGCGGCGCAGCGGTCTCCTCGGCGCTCGACGCCCCCCTCCTCGCGTCCGTACCGCTCAGCCCTGCCCTGCGCGCGGGCGGCGATTCCGGGGCGCCCGTCGTCTCGACCCACCCGGACGATCCCGCTGCGACGGCCATCTCGGCCCTCGCGGAGCGGATCGCGGCGGAGCCGCGGCGCCTCGCGGGGAGGAAGCTGCCCGTCGCCCCGGTCTGATCCGGATCAGGTCGCCTCGGAGTCGAAGGGCGGCGGCTCCTCCGCGGTGAACGTGCGCCGCGCGAGCGGCGTCGTCCGCGGGGTGCGCACGGCCGCCTTCACGGTGGTCGGCGCCGCGACGGGAGCGTCGTCGAGGAGGGCCTCGCGGATGATCCGGCGCGGGTCGTACTGGCGCGGATCGAGCTTGCGCCAGTCGACCTCGTCGAAGTCCTCGCCCATCTCGTCCTTGACGCGCGTGCGCGCTCCCTGCACCCACTCGCGTGCGCGGCGCGTGAACTGCGCCAGGTTCTCGGCATAGCGCGGCAGCCGCTCCGGCCCGATGATGAGCGCCGCGATGAACGCGATCAGCAGCACCTTCTCGATGGTGAGGCCGAAGAACATGATCTCAGCGTACCGGGCCGCGCCGCGCGGGCCCGCCCCCGCCGGGGCCGTAGGCTGGAGGGATCGTCAGGAGGAACCCATGAGCGAACTGGACGCCGTCGCGCGCTTCGCCCGCGAAACGGTCGTCGAGCCCGATCACATCGCCCGCGCCCGCCAGCATGCGCTCGAGCTGGGCGCGGCCCCGGTCAGTCCCGGTGTCGGTGCGCAGAGCGCGATCGTCACGGCCGCCGCGGCGGCACGCACGATCATCGAGATCGGCACGGGTGCCGGCGTCTCGGGTCTGTGGCTGCTCCACGGTGCTCCGGATGCCGTGCTCACGACGATCGACAGCGAGCCGGAGCACCTGTCGGCCGCTCGCGAGGCCTTCCAGGCCGCACGCGTCCCCGCTGCGCGCACGCGCTTCATCACGGGACGCGCGGCCGAGGTCCTCCCCCGCATGAACGATGCGGCATACGACGTCGTGCTCATCGACGCCGACCCGGGACGCGTCATCGACTACGTCGCGCACGGGCTGCGCCTCGCCCGTCCCGGAGGGACCGTGCTCGTGCCGCGCGTCCTGCACGGAGGCCGCGTCGCCGACCCCGTTCAGCGCGACGGCATCACACGCGGCTACCGGTCGCTGCTGCAGGAGACGCAGTCGTCTCCCGCCGTGATCGCGGCGCTCTCGACGGTCGGCGAGGGCCTGCTGCAGCTGAACGTCGTCCCGCGGCCATAGAAGAGGGCGGTCGGATCCGCAGATCCGACCGCCCCTCCGGTGACGTCGTGTACTAGGCGTTCACGACGCCGCCCAGGACGCCGTACAGCTCCCGGGCCTCTTCGTCGTTGACGGAGACGACCAGGCGCCCGCCCCCCTCGAGCGGCACGCGCACGATGATGAGGCGCCCCTCCTTCACGGCCTCCATGGGTCCGTCTCCGGTTCTCGGCTTCATCGCTGCCATCGCGGCATCCTTTCCGTTGTGGTCAGGCTCCCAGTTTATCGGGCACGCGCCGTCGATCCGCGCACGGGCGCGGCGCATGTCCTCGCATGACCCGTCAGGGGATGAGCCAGAACGTGTTCCCGAGACCGTACATGCCGTAGATCCACCCCCACTGCCCGACGAGGCACAGGGCCAGCGTCGTCGCGCGCACGCGCGCGCTCCGCGGCACGGCGAGCGCGAGGCACGCGAGCGGCGCGAGAGGGAACAGGAGGCGGAAGACGCTCGACTGCGGGAAGAACACCGCGAGGAGGTAGACGAGGTACGCGATCGACCACAGCTGCAGCTCGCCTCCGCCGCGGCGCGCCTGCGGGAGGAGCAGGACGGCCGCGAACGCCCCTACGACGAGCAGCGCGAGGGCGGCATAGCCGAGCCACGACGGGATGCCCCAGATCCCCGACCACACGCCTGCGGCCTGGATCCAGCCCTCGAACGGCACGAATCCCGCCTCGCCCCCTCCCGTCCACGACCGCCGCCACGAGAGCTCGGTGGCGAGGTAGGCTCCGGGATCGCCCGTGACGGCGCCCGCGATGTACTGCCAGGAGAACCCGACGACGGTGGCGAGGGCGCCGAGGGCGACGATGTGCACGCACTCCCACGCCGTCGGCCCCCCGAGCGCCCGCCGGCGTGCGGGGGCGAGACGCCACAGCCCGTAGAGCCCCAGGAAGAGCGCGAAGGCCAGCACGCCGGGCCGCGTGTAGCCCATGAGCGGGACGAGGAGGTAGAGCGGGCGGTACTGCCGCCGGACGACGCACAGCAGGGAGAGGAGGAGCAGGAGGAGGAAGAGCGCCTCTGCGTACCCGACCTGGAAGAGCGCGCCGAGGGGACCCGCGGCGAGCAGGACCACCCCCCACATGGCCTGGTCGTCGTCGAGCCGCTCGCGCAGGAGCGCGTGGAGCGCAAGGCAGGCGAGGTAGCCCGCGACGAGCGTGACGACGAGGGCGCCGACCCACCACTGCCCCGCCCCGAGCACATTGCCCGCGAGCTGGGCGATGTGCGCGTAGACGGGCATGAACGCCCAGGCGTTCTGCGCGACGTCGCCCGTCTCCGTGACCGGCAGCTCGTCGGGATAGCCCGAGACCGCGACGGTCCAGTACCACTGCGCATCCCAGCCGAGCACGTAGTCGACGAGCGACGGGTCGGGCCCGTGCCGCGAGCCGTCCGGTGACATCGCGGCGGCGAGGAGCATGAGGCCCGTCGTCACGATCCGCGCCGCGCCGTACACGAGCGCGACGCGCGCCCATGTCGGCAGGGCGCCGAAGCGCGTCGCGACCGCGCTCACGCGGTCGTGAGCCATGCCCGCAGACCGCGCTCGACGTCCTCGATCTGCGCGACGGCGACGCGCTCCTCGTCGTGGTGGGCGAGGCTCGGGTCCCCGGGACCGTAGTTCACGGCGGGCACGCCGCGCGCCGAGAAGCGCGCGACATCGGTCCATCCGTACTTCGGTCGCGGCTCGGCGCCCACGGCCGCGACGAAGCCCCGTGCGATGGCCGAGTCGAGCCCGGGCCGCGCGCCCTCCGCGAGGTCGGCGACCTCGACCTCGAACCCGTCCAGGACCTCGCGCACATGGGCGACGGCCTCCTCGCCCGTGCGGCTGGGGGCGAAGCGGAAGTTCACCTCGACCTCGCACAGGTCGGGGATGACGTTGCCGGCGACGCCGCCGGAGACGCGCACGGCGTTAAGCCCCTCCCGGTAGGCGAGGCCGTCCACGACGATCTCCTGCGGACGGTACGCGGCGAGCCGCTCCAGGATGGGCGCGGCGGCATGGATCGCGTTCTCGCCCATCCAGGCGCGCGCCGAGTGGGAGCGCCGGCCGTGCGTGCGCGCCACGACGCGGAGCGTGCCGTTGCAGCCTCCCTCGACCTGTCCGTCGGACGGCTCGCCGAGGATCGCGAAGTCGCCCTCGAACGCCTCGGGGAGCGAGCGCTCCAGGCGGGTCAGGCCGCTCCGCTCGGCGGCCACCTCCTCGTGGTCGTACCAGATCCAGGTGATGTCGTAGGCCGGGTCGACGAGCTCTGCGGCGAGCTTCAGCTGCACGGCCGTGCCGGCCTTCATGTCGACCGTCCCGCGCCCCCAAATCATGGCGGCGCCGTCATCCTCGACGTCGCGCGTGGGGAGGTTCCCGTTGACGGGCACGGTATCGATGTGGCCGGCGATGATGACGCGCTGCGCGCGCCCCAGCCGCGTGCGGGCGACGATCGTGTCGCCGTCGCGGTGCACCTCGAGGTGCCCGAGAGGGCGGATGGCCCCCTCGATCGCATCGGCGAGCGCGGTCTCGTCGTCGGAGACGCTCGGGATGTCGCAGATCGCCCGGGTGAGGTCGGCGGCGGAGAGGGACAGATCGAGCGTCGGCATGACCTCGAGTCTATCGACGGCGGGCGGGGCGCCCCCGGCCATCCCGATACCCTGGAGGGCATGAGCGATGAACGAACCGTGTGGGGCGTCGGCCTCGCGACGACGGCCTCCGACGGCACCGTGCTGGACACGTGGTACCGCGATCTCGGCACGGGCCGAGGCGATGACGCGGCCGTCGCCCCCGCCCTCGAGGAGCTCGGCGCGCAGGCGGGACCGGACGAGCGGCGCGCCGTGGTGGTCTCGGCCGTGCACGTCGAGATCGACCTCGATGCCGCCCCCGCGTCCACCTCCGACGCGTACCTGCGCCTGCACGCGCTCTCGCACCGGCTCGTGGCGCCCAACGGCCTCAACCTGGACGGGATCTTCGGCCACCTGCCCAACGTCGCCTGGACGAACGCGGGGCCCGTCCACCCCGACGACCTCGCACGGCTGCGGCCCGTGCTGCAGCGCGCCGGCATCCAGGTGCAGGGACTCGACAAGTTCCCCCGCCTCACCGACTACGTGCTGCCGGCCGGCGTGCGCATCGCCGACGCGTCGCGCGTGCGCCTGGGCGCCCACCTCTCCCCCGGCACCACCGTCATGCACGAGGGCTTCGTCAACTTCAACGCCGGGACGCTCGGCGCCTCCATGGTGGAGGGGCGCATCTCGCAGGGCGTCGTCGTGGGCGAGGGAAGCGACATCGGCGGAGGCTCGTCGATCATGGGCACCCTCTCGGGCGGCGGCACCCACCGCGTCTCGATCGGCGAGCGCACGCTCCTCGGGGCCAACGCGGGAATCGGCATCTCGCTCGGCGACGACTGCGTGGTGGAGGCCGGCCTCTACCTCACGGCGGGCACGAAGGTCGCCCTCGTCGACGAGGCGCCGACGGCCGACGGCCGTCCCCGCGTCGTCAAGGCGGCCGAGCTGCACGGAGCGAGCGGTCTGCTCTTCCTCCGCAACTCGCTCACGGGATCGATCGAGGCGCGCCGCCGCAAGGGCGTGGGCGTCACGCTCAACTCCGCTCTGCACGCCTGACGGCGGGCATGCCGAAAGGCCCGGGACCTCGCGGTCCCGGGCCTTCTGCGTGCGGAGGGGTCAGGCAGTCGGGTAGTCGCGCTCGGGCGACCCCGTGAACAGCTGCTGCGGGCGGCCGATCTTCGTCTTCGGGTCGAGCGTCAGCTCGCGCCAGTGCGCCAGCCAGCCCGGAAGGCGCCCGATCGCGAACAGCACCGTGAACATCCGCGTCGGGAACCCCATCGCCTTGTAGATGACCCCCGTGTAGAAGTCGACGTTCGGGTAGAGGCGGCGCTCCTTGAAGTAGTCGTCGCTGAGGGCGATCTCCTCGAGCTCCTTCGCCAGGTCGAGGAGGGGGTCGGTCACGCCGAGAGCGCTCAGCACCTCGTCCGCGGACTCCTTCACGAGCTTCGCGCGCGGGTCGTAGTTCTTGTAGACGCGGTGCCCGAAGCCCATGAGCTTCACGCCGTCTTCCTTGTTCTTGACGCGCTCCACGAAGCGCTGGACGCTCTGACCGGAGTCGCGGATCTGGCCGAGCATGTTCAGGACGGCCTCGTTCGCACCGCCGTGGAGCGGGCCGGAGAGCGCGTGGATGCCCGCGGAGACGGACGCGAACTGGTCGGCGCCGGTCGAGCCGACGAGGCGCACGGTCGACGTGGACGCGTTCTGCTCGTGGTCCTCGTGGAGGAGCAGCAGGCGCTCGAGCGCGCGCGACATCACGGGGTCGACCTCGTACGGCTCGCTCATGACGCCGAAGTTGAGGCGGAGGAAGTTGTCGACGAAGCTCAGCGAGTTGTCCGGGTAGAGGAACGCCTGGCCGATCGACTTCTTGTGGGCGTACGCCGCGATCACGGGCAGCTTCGCGAGCAGGCGGACGATGTTGAGCTCGACGTGCTCGGGGTTCGCCGGGTCGGACTGGTGCTCGTAGTACGTCGACAGCGCCGACACAGCCGACGACAGCACGGCCATGGGGTGCGCCCCGTCGGGCAGAGCCGAGAAGAACCGCTTGAGGTCCTCGTGGAGGAGCGTGTGGCGCCGGATGCGCTCGTCGAAGTCGGCGAGCTCGTCGGCCGTGGGGAGCTCGCCGTAGATGAGGAGCCACGCCGTCTCGAGGAAGGTCGAGTTCTTCGCGATCTGCTCGATCGGATAGCCGCGGTAGCGCAGGATGCCCTTGTCGCCGTCGATGTACGTGATGTCCGACGCCGTCGCGGCGGTGTTCACGAAGCCGTAGTCCAGCGTCGTGTGGCCCGTCTGCCGCATGAGCGTCGAGATGTCGATGCTCGGAGCCCCCGCGGTGCTGCGCAGCACCGGGAACTCGGCCGTCTTGTCGCCGATCGTGAGGGTGGCCTTGTCGGCCGGGACTCCCGCGTCGCTCACAGCGCCTCCTGGCGGATCGTTTCGCGACTTCTTGGTCGCATGGATCTGGGGTCGGCCGCCGATCGGCGGCCCGGCACAAGCCCGGTCGGTGCGCGGACGCTGTGCCGATACAGCCTATCGGTCGTCTCGCCTACCTGTGAAATCTCCCAAAGGACCGCGCAGGACGTGGAGGAAACCTACGAGAGGGAGGCGCGAAGGCGCTCGGCGGCCGCCGCCACGCGCTCGTCGGTGGCCGTCAGCGACAGACGCACATGCTGCGGGAAGTGCGCTCCGTAGAAGACGCCGGGGCCCGCGAGGATGCCGAGGTCGGCGAGGCGGCCCATCGACTCCCACGCGTCGCGGCCCTCCGTCGCCCACAGGTAGAGGCCGGCCTCGCTCCTGTCGACCCGGAAGCCCGCGGCCTGCACCGCAGGCAGCAGCACGTCGCGGCGGGCGCGGTAGAGCGCCTTCTGCGCCTCGACGTGGGCGTCGTCGCCGAGGGCGACCGCCATGGCGTGCTGGACGGGAGCGGGCGGCATGAGCCCGAGATGCTTGCGCGCCGCGAGCAGGTCGGCCACGATGCGCGCGCATCCGGCGACGAAGGCCGCGCGGTAGCCGGCGAGGTTCGACTGCTTGCTGAGCGAGTACACGCTCAGGAGCCCCTCGCGGGATCCCTCGGTGACGCGCGGATCGAGCACCGAGGGCACGGGGTCGGACGCCCACGGGCCGTCCCAGCCGAGCTCGGCGTAGCACTCGTCGCTCGCGAGGACCGCGCCGATCTCGCGGGCACGCACGACGGCGGCGCGCAGCTCGTCGATCGTCCAGGTGCGTCCGTCGGGGTTGCCCGGCGTGTTGATCCAGATGAGCTTCGCGCCGGAGGGCCACCGCGCGGGGTCGTCCTCCGCGAGCGGCTCCGCCCCCGCGACGCGGGCCCCCACCTCGTAGGTGGGGTAGGCGGCACGGGGATGCACGACGACGTCGCCTGGCCCGAGCCCGAGGAGGGTGGGGAGGAGCGCGACGAGCTCCTTCGAGCCGATCGTGGGCAGGGTGTTCGCCGTGGTCAGCCCCGGCACGCCGCGCCGGCGCGCGTACCAGTCCACGATCGCCTCTCGCAGGGCGGGCGTGCCCACGGTCTGCGGATACGCGTGCGCGTCGGTCGCCTCCGCGAGCGCGGCCCGGATGGACGCCGGCGTCGGGTCGACGGGAGAGCCGATGGAGAGGTCTACGAGACCACCGGGATGCGCTGCCGCGCGCTCGCGGAAGGGGACGACCGAGTCCCAGGGGTAGTCGGCCAGGTCGCGGACGCCCATCCTCACTCGCCCTGCGGGGGGAGTGCCGCGATGAGGGGGTGGTCCTTGTCGACGACGCCGACCTTGGACGCGCCGCCGGGCGATCCGAGGTCGTCGAAGAACTCGACGTTGGCCTTGTAGTAGTCCTGCCACTCGTCGGGGAGGTCGTCCTCGTAGTAGATCGCCTCGACGGGGCACGCCGGCTCGCAGGCGCCGCAGTCGACGCACTCGTCCGGGTGGATGTACAGCGACCGCTCGCCCTCGTAGATGCAGTCGACAGGGCACTCGTCGATGCAGGCGCGGTCCTTGACGTCCACGCAGGGCAGGGCGATCACGTAAGTCACGCCTGCGATTCTACGCGCGGGCGCAGCGCCCCGCCCCGAAGGCGTGCCTTAGCGGGCGGCCCCGCCCTGCGCGGCCGCGAGACGGCGCAGGCGCGAGAGATCCGGCCACGCGACCGCGACGAGCACGATCCCCGCGAGGAGGAACGACCATACGTACCCGAACGGGAACTCCCCCTCCGCCGGCACCGCCACGACGACGGACCCGCCCGGGCCGCGCCCCGAGTAGACCGTGAGCGCGGCGAGCATGCCGAGCCCGGCAGAGAGCGCCGACCACCGGTCGTCCGTCAGGAGGCGCAGCGAGAGCAGCAGCCCCGCGCAGCCGATGCCGGCGAGCACGAGGCCGATCGGCACGACCCCCCAGGTGAAGGGATGCGCGATCGTGCCGGCCACCCCGAACACCGCGCCCGCGACGAAGGCGACGATCCACGTGACGACGTGCGCGAGCCACTCGTTCCTCATCCGGCCAGGCTATCGCGCCCGATCTGGGAGCTGTCAGGTCGCCCACCCCGCGAAACGCAGGAGGGCAGCGGTCGCGGCCGCGGCGACGACGACCACGAGGAAGGGAGCGCGCAGGCGCAGCAGCACCACCGCGACGGCGAGGGCGGGCAGGCGCGCGTCGAGCGAGAGGCCCTGCCCGTCCCCCACGGTCTGGGTCGCGACGAGCGCGCCCAGGAGGGCGACGGTCAGCAGGTCGGTGATGCGCGCCGCGCGCGGGCGCTCGAACCAGCGCACCGGGATGGCGTAGCCCACGAGCTTGAGCGCCGCGCACGCGACGGCGGCGACGAGGATCGGCGTCCACAGCGTCACGCGCGGTGCTCCGTCCGACCGCCGAGCCAGTTCGTCCATCCGACCACGACGGCCGTGAACGCCGCGACGAGCACGGGAAGCCCCGCCGGGAGCGCCGGCGTCAGCGCGGCGGCGATGACGGCGGCCGCGGCTCCCACGGCCACGGCCTGCCGCGACCGGAGCCGCGGCCACAGGAGCGCGAGCATGGCGGCGGCCGCTGCCGCGTCGAGGCCGTACGCGCGCACGTCCCCCATGACGTCGCCGAGCAGCGCGCCGACGAGGGTCATGGCGTTCCAGGTGGCGAAGATCCCGAGTCCGGTGATCCAGAAGCCCGCACGTCGCGCCGCCGGCTCGTCCTGGGCGAGCGCGACAGCCGTCGACTCGTCGATCGTGAAGGGGGCGGCGAGCACCCGCCGCCACCAGGGCCCCCCGACGACGGGCCCCATGCGCACGGCGTACGCGGCGTTGCGCACCCCGAGGAGGACGGCCGACGCGATCGCCGACGGCGCGGCGGCGAGGCCGCCCGACGCGATCACGCCGACGAAGGCGAACTGCGATCCGCCCGTGAACATGAGGAGGCTCAGCACGCACGTCTGCCAGACGTCGAGGCCGGCCGCGACGCCGAGCGCGCCGAACGAGACGCCGTACAGGCCGGTCGCGACCGCGACGGCGATGCCCTGGCGCCTCGCCTGGCGCACGGCGGAGGACACGGTCATCCTCCGAGCCTACGCAGAGCGCCCCCGGTCCGCGGAACCGGGGGCGCTCGGAGGTTCACCTCTGGCGAGGTTCCGGATCGATTCGCGTCAGCCCTGGCGCTTGAGGCGCGCGGCCGCGCGGCCGCGCTCGGTCGCGTCGAGCACGACCTTGCGGATGCGCACGGCCTCGGGCGTGACCTCGACGCATTCGTCCTCGCGGGCGAACTCGAGCGACTCCTCGAGCGACAGGATGCGCGGCGGGGTCATCGACTCGAACGAGTCGGCCGTGGCCGACCGCATGTTCGTGAGCTTCTTCTCCTTGGTGATGTTCACGTCCATGTCGTCGGCGCGGGAGTTCTCGCCGACGACCATGCCCTCGTAGACCTCCTCGGTCGGCTTCACGAAGAACGACATGCGCTCCTGCAGGCCGATCATGGCGAAGGGCGTCACGACGCCCGCGCGGTCGGCGACGATCGAGCCGTTCTGACGCGCGACGATCTGCCCCGCCCAGTCGTCGTAGCCGTGCGAGATGGCGTTCGCGATGCCCGTGCCGCGCGTGATCGACAGGAACTCGGTGCGGAACCCGATGAGACCGCGCGACGGCACGATGAACTCCATGCGGATCCAGCCGGTGCCGTGGTTGATCATGTTGTCCATGCGGCCCTTGCGGTTCGCCATGAGCTGCGTCACGGCGCCGAGGTGCTCCTCCGGCACGTCGATCGTGAGGTGCTCGAACGGCTCCTGCGTCTTGCCGTCCGGGCCCTTGCGCGTGACGACCTGGGGCTTGCCGACCGTGAGCTCGAAGCCCTCGCGGCGCATGTTCTCGACGAGGATGGCGAGCTGCAGCTCTCCGCGCCCCTGCACCTCCCAGGCGTCGGGACGCCCGATGTCGTTCACGCGGATCGACACGTTGCCGATGAGCTCGCGGTCGAGGCGGTCCTTCACCATGCGCGCCGTGAGCTTGTGGCCCTTGACCTTGCCGACGAGCGGCGAGGTGTTCGTCCCGATCGTCATGGAGATCGATGGCTCGTCGACCGTGATCTGCGGCAGCGGGCGGACGTCCTCGGGGTCGGCGATGGTCTCGCCGATCATGATGTCCTCGAAGCCGGCGATGACGGCGATGTCGCCGGGGCCCGCCGACTCGGCCGGGTAGCGGTCGAGCGCCTTCGTCATGAGCAGCTCGGTGATGCGGGCGTTCTGCGTCGTGCCGTCCTGACGCACCCACGCGACCGTCTGGCCCTTCTTGAGGGTGCCGTTGAAGACGCGCAGCAGCGCGAGGCGGCCGAGGAACGACGACGAGTCGAGGTTCGTCACCCACGCCTGCAGCGGGGCCTCGTCGTCGTACGACGGCGCCGGCACGTGCTCGAGGATGGCCTCGAAGAGCGGCTCGAGGTCGTCGTTGTCGGGCAGCGCGCCGTTCTCGGGGCGCGTGCGCGATGCCGCGCCGGCGCGGCCGGAGGCGTAGACGACCGGCACGTCGAGCAGGGCGTCGACGTCGAGGTCGGGAACGTCGTCCTGGAGGTCGCTCGCGAGACCGAGCAGCAGGTCGTGCGCCTCCTCCTCGACCTCGGCGATGCGGGCGTCGGGGCGGTCGGTCTTGTTGACGAGGAGGATGACGGGGAGCTTCGCCTCGAGAGCCTTGCGCAGCACGAAGCGCGTCTGCGGCAGCGGGCCCTCGGAGGAGTCCACGAGGAGGACCACGCCGTCGACCATGGACAGTCCGCGCTCGACCTCGCCGCCGAAGTCGGCGTGACCCGGGGTGTCGATCACGTTGATCGTCACGGGGGTCTCGGTGTGGACGCCGTTGTACGTGATCGCCGTGTTCTTGGCGAGGATCGTGATGCCCTTCTCGCGCTCGAGGTCGTTCGAGTCCATCGCGCGCTCCTCGACGTGCGCGTGCTCGCCGAACGAGCCCGTCTGACGCAGCATGGCGTCCACGAGGGTCGTCTTGCCGTGGTCGACGTGCGCGACGATCGCGACGTTGCGGAGATCGGAACGGTGGGCGAGCGCCATGAAGGGATCCTTCTGATCAGCGGGGAGATCCCCGGAAGCGGGGCAGTCCATCGTACCGTCCGCCGACGACGCGCCGTTCAGGCTGCGGTCAGGCCGCGACGACGAGCGACCACGTCGCTCCCACGGCGATGACGCAGAGCGCGACGAGGCTCGGCACGTCGACGCGCCGGCGCACGTCGCGATCGGACGTCCGCGCACGTGCGAGGAAGAGACGGAGCGTGTCGGCCTGATCGTCACCGGGCTCGGGTGCGCGGCCGGTGCACAGATGGCGGGAATGCAGGTGGCGGGGCGCCGCGCCGAGCGCACGGACGATGCGGCCGTCGCGGAGCACGACCTCGAGCTGCCAGCGCATGCGGATGTCGGCGATCTCGTGCCACGGGATCTCGACGACGTGGAGGATGTTGCGCACGCGCAGCAGATCGTCGTCGGCGACGACGCTCGGCGCCGCGAAGAGGACGTAGACCGCCCAGCAGAGGGCGAGCAGCCACGGCGCCACGAGGAGCGCGTCGAACGGCGAGGCGCGGAGCGCCGCGTCGACGAGGAGGAGGCCGCATCCGGTTCCGACGAGGACGAGCCCCAGCCATCCGGCGGCGCGGCGGAAGGCGATGCGGTAGCCGGTCACCGCGTGAGGGCGACCGCGATCCCCGCCCACACGAGGAGGACGACGAGCGCGACGATGGCGGGGACGTCCCATGTGCGCCGGATCGTGCCGGGCGCCGGGGAGGCGGCGGAGCGCAGCTCGCGCAGGAGCTCGAGCTCGCGCTCGGCCGGCTGCTCGACGGGGCGCCTCCCCTGCCTGCGCGCGGCCAGCGCCCACGCCTGCACGGGGCGTCCTTCGGCGAGCTCCAGCGTGACCTGCCACCGGAGCGTGATGTCGACGACGGCGCCCCAGGTCGCCGCGGTGGTCCGCAGCGGGTTGCGGACGACGACGCCGTGGGCGTCGGACGTCACCCGCGGGCTCGCGAGGAACACCCACGCGAACCAGACGACGAGGAGGAGCCACGGCGCGATGAGGAGCGCCTGCGTCGCGCTCCCCCGGACGACGACGTCGACCAGGAGGAAGAGCACGACGCCGCCCGTGACGACGAGCCAGACGATGCCCGCGGTGCTGCGGATCGTCCGGCTCGCCGCCTCGGGATGCGTCATCGGCCGCCCAGCTCCACGGTGCGGCCGGGGATGGCCTCGAGCAGGCGCTCGGTGTAGGCCTCCTGCGGGTTCGCGAACACCTGGTCCACGGCCCCCTGCTCGACGATGCGGCCCTTCTCCATCACCGACACGAGGTCGGCGGCGACCCGCACGACGGCGAGGTCGTGCGTGATGAAGAGGTACGTGAGGCCCAGCTCTCCCTGCAGCTCCGCGAGGAGCTTGAGGATCTGATCCTGCACGAGCACGTCGAGCGCCGACACCGCCTCGTCGAGCACGACGATGTCGGGCTTGAGGGCGAGGGCACGCGCGATCGCGACCCGCTGGCGCTGACCGCCCGAGAGCTCGTTGGGATAGCGCCAGGCGAGCTCGCGCGGGAGGGCGACCTGCTCGAGCAGCTCGAACACGCGGTCGCGCCGCGACGCCTGGTCGCCGACCTTGTGCACGTGCAGCGGCTCGGAGATGAGCGCGCCGATCGAGCGCAGCGGGTCGAGCGACCCGTACGGGTCCTGGAAGACGGGCTGCATGCGGCGGCGAAGGGCGAAGACGCCCTGACGCGACAGCGTGGTCGCGTCGGTGCCGTCGATGAGGATCTGCCCGCTCGTGGCCGTCTCGAGCTGGAGCACCATCTTCGCGACGGTCGACTTGCCCGATCCCGACTCGCCGACGAGGGCCAGGGTCTTCCCCTTGGGGATCTGGAACGAGACCCCGTCCACGGCGCGGAACGGCTCGCTGCGGAACCCGCCGCGGCGGATCTTGTACTCCTTGACGAGGTCGCGCACCTCGACGACGGGCGCCGCGGTCTGCAGGACCTCCGTCGTCGTCTCGATGCCCCGGTCCTCCACGGTCGCCTGGATGCGCTGCGAGGCGAGGCTCGGGGCCGCCGCGACGAGACGCTGCGTGTAGGGGTGCTGGGGGTCCTCGAGGATCTCGCGGCTGGGCCCCGACTCGACGATCTCGCCCTGGTTCATGACGATGATGGTGTCGGCGCGGTCGGCGGCGAGCCCCAGGTCGTGCGTGATGAAGAGCACAGAGGTGCCCTTCTCCCGCGTGAGCGACGCGAGGTGGTCGAGGATGACCCGCTGCACCGTCACGTCGAGCGCGCTCGTCGGCTCGTCGGCGATGAGCAGCGCCGGGTCGGCGGCGAGGCCGATGCCGATGAGGGCGCGCTGGCGCATCCCGCCGGAGAACTGGTGCGGGAACTGGTGCAGGCGCCGCTCGGCGTCTGCGAGGCCGGCCTGCTGCAGCACCTCGATGGCGCGGCGCTCGACCTCCTTGCGACCGCTCGCGAGGCCGTTCGCGCGGATGGCCTCCTTCACCTGGAAGCCGATCGACCACACCGGGTTGAGGTTCGACATCGGGTCCTGCGGGACGTAGCCGATCCGCCGCCCGCGGACGTCCTCCATCTCGCGGCGCGACGCCTTCGTGAGGTCGACGCCCTCGAGCTCGATGGTTCCGCCTGTGACGGCGCCCGTGCCGGGCAGCAGGTCGATGATGGCGCTCGCCGTCGTCGACTTGCCGGAGCCCGACTCGCCGACGATCGCGACCGTCTCGCCGCGGTGGATGTCGAGGTCGACGCCGTGGACGACCTCGCGCTGCTTCTTGCCCGTGCCGAAGGAGATCTTCAGGCCGCGGACGCGCAGGAGGGGCTCGGCCATGCTGCCGCCTTTCGTGGTCATCGCTGCGCCCTCGCCTTCGGGTCGAGCGCATCGCGGAGGAGTTCGCCCAGCGTCACGAACGCGAGCACGGTCACCGTGAGCGCGAGGGACGGCCAGAACAGCGCCATGGGCGACGTCCGGATCGACGTCTGCGCCTGGCTGATGTCGGCGCCCCACGACACGCCGCCGAGGCCGACGCCCAGGAACGACAGCGTCGCCTCCGCGACGATGGCGCTGCCGAGGCCCACCGTGGAGATGACGATGATGGGCGCCATGGCGTTGGGCAGCACGTGCACGACGAGCGTCTTGAACCGCGACAGCCCGACGGCGATCGACCCCATGACGAAGTCCGACTGCTTCACGCGCAGCACCTCGGCGCGCATGACGCGCGCCGTCGACGCCCACGAGAACCCGCCGATCGCGAACGCGAGCACGAGCTCGTTCCTCACCTCGCGGGGGACGACCGTCATGACGACGATGGCCGCGACGATGTAGGGGATCGTGAAGAAGATGTCGCCGACGCGCGACAGCAGCGAGTCGAGCCATCCGCCGTAGAACGCCGCGAGGGCGCCCATGATGACGCCGATGACCGTCCCGATGAGGGTCGCGAGGAGGCCGACCGTCAGCGAGACGCGCGTGCCGTAGATGAGGCGCGACCACACGTCGCACCCGAGCCGCGTGTACCCGAGCGGATGCCCGGCCTCGGGACCGGCGTTGCTCTTGTCGAGGAAGCAGGCGTTCGAACCCGCCGGGGGGAACGACGCGAACAGCGAGGGCCACACCGAGACGAGGAGGACCAGGGCGCACATCACGACCGAGATCCAGAACAGCGGCCGCTTGCGCAGGTCGCGCCATGCGTCCAGCCAGAGGTTGCTCTTCTTCTCGTCGACCCGGACGGCGTCGACGACGACGCTCGCCTCCTTCACGGGCGCGACGTAGTGCGTACTACTTGACATAGCGGATCCTCGGGTCGAGCAGACCGTACAGCAGGTCGACGAACAGGTTGACGATCACGTAGACGACGACGAAGACGGTGACGAACGACACGACCGTCGGGGTCTCGTGGCGGATGATCGCCTGGTACAGCGTGTTGCCCACGCCCGGCACGTTGAAGATGCCCTCGGTCACCGTCGCGCCGACCATCAGGATCCCGAAGTTCGTCGCCATGTCGGTCACCATCGGGATGAGCGAGTTGCGCAGCACGTGCACGGGGATGACGCGACCGCGCGAGAGGCCCTTGCTGTACGCCGTGCGCACCCAGTCCTGGCCGAGCGACTCGATCATCGACGAGCGCGTCAGGCGCATGCTGGCCGCGTAGACGCTGAAGCCGAGGACGATCGCGGGCAGCCAGAGGTCGCCCCACCCGTTCTCGCCTCCCACGGTCGGCTTGAACCACTCCAGCTGGACCGCGAGGAAGAACTGCGCCAGGAAGGCGAGCACGAAGATCGGCACGGCGATGAAGACGAGCGCGATGACGAGCTGCAGGTGGTCGTACCACGTCCCCTTGAAGATCGCCGAGGTCGCGCCGATGACGATGGACAGCACGAAGGCGATGAGGATGGCGAGGACGGCGAGGCGCAGCGTGACGGGGAAGGTGCGGGCGAGCACCTCGCCCACGCTCTGACCGGTGAACGTCGTCCCGAAGTCACCCGTGAGGATGCCGCCGAGGTAGTTGAGGTACTGCACGATGAACGGCTGATCCAGCGCGTAGCGCTCTCGGATCGCGGTGATGACCGCCTCCGGCGGCTGCTTGTCGCCGTACATCGCGGCGATGGGGTCTCCCGGCATCGCGAAGACCATGAAGTAGATGAGCAGCGTGGCTCCCAGGAACACCGGGATCACCTGCAGCAGACGTCTGAGGATGTAAGCGATCACCCTCGCCCTCCCTTCCGGGGGTTTTCTCTGCCGTGTCGGGCACACGGAAAAGGGCCCCGCTCAGCGGTGCCCTTCTTGTCCATCATCCGCCTCCCCCGCTGGGAGATGCATGGACGACGGTCGAGGACATGGGCGAAGCGGTGGCATGGCATGCCACCGCTTCGCCCGCGCGGGAGCGGAGCTCCCGGCCGATTACTCGGCCTTGGTGATGTCGGTGTAGATCGGAACCGAGTCCCAGCCGAAGACGACGTTCTCGACGCCCTCAGCCCATCCGCCGGTCACGTTGGAGTACCAGAGCGGGATGGCGGGCAGGTCGGTGAAGAGCACCGTCTGCGCCTCCTGGAACTTCGCGTTCGCCTCGTCGGGGTCGGTCGCGCTGATGCCCTCGGCGAGGAGCGCGTCGAACTCGGGGTTGTTGTACTTGCCGTCGTTGCCGCCCGCCGTCGAGGCGTAGAGCGGGGCGAGGAAGTTGTACAGACCCGGGTAGTCGGCCTGCCATCCGGCGCGGTACGGGCCGACCGTCGAGGCGTCGCGCGCGTCGAGCAGCGTCGCGAAGTCGGGGTACGGGTCGCCCACGGCCGTGATGCCGAGCACGTTCGAGATGGAGTTCGCCGTGGCGTCGACCCACGTCTGGTGGCCGCCGTCGGCGTTGTACGCGATCGTGAACTCGCCCTCCCAGGGGCTGATCTCGTCGGCCTGAGCCCACAGCTCCTGCGCGAGCTCGGGGTCGTACTCGAGCACCTCGCTGCCGGGGACGGAGTCGCTCCACCCGTCGATGACCGGCGACGTGAAGTCGTTCGCCGGGGTGCGCGTGCCGCTGAAGACGACGTCGGTGATCTCCTCGCGGTTGATGGCGTGGGAGATGGCCGCCTTGCGCAGGCGCCCCTCCTCGTCGGTCGCGAAGTGCTCGTACCACTCGGGGATCGTGAGCGACTGGAAGATGGCGGCCGGCTGGTTCACCGTGCGGCCGTCGAGGTCGGTCTCGTAGGTCTCGAACGCCGAGTCGGGGATCGCGTCGAGAACGTCGAGCACGCCGCCCTGGAGGTCGGCGTAGGCCGCATCCTGCGTGGCGTAGAAGACGATGTCGAGGCCGCCGTTCTGGGCGACGCGCGGACCGTCGTAGTCGGGGTTCGTCACGAGGTCGATGCGGACGTCGTGCTGCCACGCGTCCTCGCCGTCGAGCATGTACGGGCCGTTGCCGATGGGGCTCTGCGCGAAGGCCTCGAGGTCCTCGAACGCCACGTCGGGCAGCGGGTAGTACGCCGAGTAGCCGAGACGCTGCGCGAAGTCGGAGGCCGGCTTGTTGAGCGTGATCGTGAAGGTGTAGTCGTCGACGATCTCGAGGCCGGTGAGCTCGGAGTCCTCCTCGGCGCTGTAGCCCTCGATGTCCTCGAAGAAGTACGAGCCGTAGTGGCCGTTCGAGAGCTTCGCGCCCTCGTTCCACGCCTTCGTGAAGTTGTCGGCCGTGACCTCCTCGCCGTTCGTGAAGGTCGTGCCCTCGCGCAGCTTCACGGTGAGGTGCGTCGGCGAGTCGACCGTGATCTCCTCGGCCGCGTCGTTGACGACGGCGCCCTCGGCGTCGTACGCCACCAGTCCGGCGTAGATCGACGTCACGATCTTGCCGCCGCCGGTCTCGCCCGTCATCGATCCGATGAGGCCGTACTGCGGCTCCGAGCCGTTCGTCGTGATGACGGCCGTGGACGAGCCCTCCGAGGGCGTCTCCTCGCCGCTGCCGCCCGTGTCGCTCGAGCAGCCGGCGAGCACGAGCCCGCCGATGCCGAGGAGCGCGAGGCCCGACAGGGCGATCTTGTTGCGCTTCACTGTGCTGTTCCTCCGATGGAAGGGGATGTGGATGCTGTCAGGCAGGTAGGAACCCGCTGAGAGCGATGATGGCAATCTAAGCCCGTCGACGGTCTGTGACAAATCTTCCGTGCAACCGTTACAGACCCTTTACTCCTCTGTGACGTTCGTGGGCAATCTGCTCGCGACGCGCACGGCCTCCATGCACCCGCATCGACTCGGGCGTCCTGCATGGCTGTCTGGCACCTTCAGCCGTGGCATCGAAGGGTGTGGGAATCTCGTCCCGTGACGACACCATCCCGCACCGGACCCACCCGCGCAAGGCTGTGGTGGGAGATCGCGATCCTCCTCGCGCTGAGCCTCGGGCAGTCCGCCGTCTACTCCGTGCTCGCGCTCGTCCGCGCGCTCACGCGCGACGTGGCGCTCGCCGACCAGTCGACCGCGCTCAACCCCTCGCGAGCCGACGAGGCGCTGTGGGACGCGCTGTACCAGGTGCTCGACATCGGCTTCGATCTCGCGCTCGTGGCGCTCGCGATCTTCCTGCTGTGGGAGCCGGGGCGGAGCGCGCTGCGCGCCGTCGGGCTCGACTTCTCGCGGTTCGGTCGCGACCTCGGACTCGCCGTCGCCCTGCTCGCCGCGATCGGGATCCCCGGTCTCGCGCTGTACGCGGGCGGGCGCCTGCTCGGCATCACGGTCGCGGTGGAGGCCTCGCCGCTCGACGCCGCGTGGTGGACCGTGCCGATCCTCGTGCTGTCGGCCGTGCGCGCCGGGCTCCTCGAGGAGGTGATCATGAACGGGTACCTGTTCGATCGCCTCCGCCGGCTCGCATGGGGACCGTGGACGATCATCCTCGCCACCTCCGCGCTGCGCGCCGCGTATCACGCGTACCAGGGGTTCGGAGCGATCGTCGGCAACTTCGCGATGGGCGTCGTGTTCGGCTGGTGCTACCGCCGCTGGGGCCGCGTGATGCCGCTCGTCGTCGCGCACACGTTCATCGACGTCATCGCGTTCGTCGGGTATCCGCTGGCCGCGCCGTACCTCCCCTGACGGATGCGGCCGGAGCATGCGAGCCGCCGCACCCCGCAGCACCCCGCCGCGGGCTCAAGCGTCGGGGATGAGCCGCTTGCCCGTGAGCGAGGTCGACTCGCGCGTGTACCCGATCGCGTCGTAGTACTCCAGCACGCGCGTGTTCTCGGCGCGCACCATGAGCATCACCTTGGGGCAGCCGAGCGCGACGAGTCGGCGTTCGGCCTCCGCGACGAGCGCACGGCCGATCCCCTCCCCTCGCCGCGCCGGGTCGGCGGCGAGGTAGTACAGCCAGCCGCGGTGGCCGTCGTACCCCGCCATGACGGATCCCGTCACGGCGTCGCCGTCGACGGCGACGAGCAGCAGGTCGGGCCAGACGGCGCGTGCACGGCGGATGTCCGCGTGCGGGTCGTTCCACGGACGCGTGAGACCGGCGGCGAGCCAGAGCGCCACGACGGACTCGACGTCGTCGTCCTGCAGCGGGCGGATCACGACCGTCACCGGCTCAGCACCACCAGCACGTAGTCGGCGCCGTCGAAGAGGTCGTCGTACGGGCGTCCCGCGTCGTCGAACGCCTGCTCCTCGATCGCGACGAGCTCATCGCCGCGGTGCGCCGAGAACGCCGGCGGCGGCGCATCGACCGCGAAACCGGCCTGCTCCGCGAGCGCTGCGAGCTCATCGACCATCGCGCCTCCCTCCTGGGGATAGAACGCCCACGTCGTCTCGCCCGCGACGAAGGCGCAGTGCGGCAGCCGGTGGTCGGGGAGGCCGAGCTCCTCGCCGATCACGGCGGGGGCCTCCCCCACGGCGTCGAGGTCGTCGGCGATGCGGTCGCCGAGCTCTTCCGGGCACGGCGCGACGGCGTCCGCCGTCGGCTGGGGGTCGGGAGCCGCGCAGCCCGTGAGCGCGCCGATCATCGCCGCCGCGATCACGGCGGGCAGCGGGCGGATGGCGATGCTCACGTCGACAGGCTATCGAGCGGCATCGACCAGGCGACCTCGCGACCGAGCTGTCCCGTGGCGCGGAACAGCCGCACCTGGTGCGCGTCCGAGAGCACGGCGGCCAGCTCGTCGCGGTCGGCCGGGGCGAAGCCCAGCCCCTGCCAGAACGGACCGGAGCGGCGGGAGAAGAGCCACGCCCTCGACGCCCCGTGCGCGGCCGCCTCGTCGATCGCCCGCCGCGCGAGCGCCGTGCCGCGACCGCCGCCGCGCGCGGCCGGATGCACGGCGACACTGCGGATGAGCACGTTCCGGCCATCCGCGCCCCGCTCGAATCCCGTCGTCGCCGAGACCGCGCCCGCGGCGTCGCGCTCCACCCACAGGTGCACGGACGGCGCGTCGAGACCGCTCACGGTGAGGTCGGCGAGCCGCAGGAACGCCTCGATGTCGGCGCGGTCGGCGGGTGTCGCGGAGGCGAGGCTCATGCGCGGTGCCGCGCCAGCCGCGCCTCGAGCCCGATCCGCACGGGCGGCCATTCGTGCGCCAGGATCGAGAACACCACGGTGTCGCGCACGTGGCCGTCCGGCATGATGCGGTGGCTGCGGAGCACGCCGTCCTGCCTCGCTCCGAGGCGGGTGATCGCCGCGCGCGACTGCTGGTTGTGCCAGTGGGTGCAGAACTGCACGCGGATGCAGTCGAGCACGTCGAACGCGCGCTCGAGCAGCAGCAGCTTCGCCGCCGGGTTCACCCCCGTGCCCTGTGCCGACGCGCCGAGCCACGTGTAGCCGATCTCGAGCCGGCGGTTCCCCTGATCGATGTCGCAGTACGTCGTCATCCCGACGGCGCGTCCCGCGCGCCGGTCGACGACGACCCAGGGGGCCATCCTCCCCGCCGCCTGCTCGGCGAGCCGGCGCTCGATCTCCCCGGCCATCCCCTCTGCCGTCGGCACCGAGGTGTACCACGTGCGCGCCGCCTCGTCGGCGGAGAGGGCGGCGACGAGGTCGTCGCGGTGATGCGCGGCGAGCGGTTCCAGCCGCACGACATCGTTCTCGAGCACGGGCGTCGCAGCGAAGTCCACGGCACCACGCTACCGCCGCCTAGGATCGGCTCATGGCGACCCCCGAGTTCATCCTGCGGCTGCGCGAGAAGATCGGCACCGAGCTGCTCTGGCTCACCGGGGCGACGGCCGTCGTGCTGCGCGGCGAGGGCGATGCGCGGGAGGTGCTGCTCGTGCGGCGCGCCGACAACGGCCGGCTGACCCCCGTGACGGGCATCGTCGACCCGGGCGAGCAGCCCGCCGTCGCGGCGGTGCGGGAGGTGCTCGAGGAGGCGGACGTCGTCGCCGAGGCGGAGGCGCTCGTCTGGGTCAACACCCTTCCGCCCATGGTCTATCCCAACGGCGACCGCTCCCAGTACCTCGACCTCGTGTTCCGCTGCCGCTACGTCTCGGGCGACCCGCGCCCGGCGGACGGCGAGAACAGCGAGGCCTTCTGGCGTCGCGTCGACGACCTCGCCGACGTCGACGGCGAGATGCGCGAGCGCATCCGGATGGCCGTGGACGGCTCCGACCGCGCCCGGTTCGAGGTCTGAGCCGCGCGGCCGCGGCCATCCGACCTCCCGCCGAGACCGGCCAGGGGCCGGCCTCGGCGAGGGAGCGCGGCCATCCGGATCAGGCGAAGGCCTCGATCGGCGGGCAGGCGCACACGAGGTTGCGGTCGCCGTAGGCCTGGTCGATGCGGCGCACGGGCGGCCAGTACTTCCCCTCCACGTCGCCGGACGGGTACACCGCCGTCTCGCGCGAGTACGGATGGCCCCACTCGCCCACGAGCGCGGAGGCCGCCGTGTGCGGCGCGTTCGCCAGCGGGTTGTCGCCCTGCGGCCACTCCCCCGCCGCCACGCGGCCGGCCTCGCGGCGGATGGCGATCATCGCGTCGACGAACCGGTCGAGCTCGGCGAGGTCCTCCGACTCGGTCGGCTCGACCATGAGCGTTCCCGCCACGGGGAACGACATCGTCGGCGCGTGGAACCCGTAGTCGACCAGCCGCTTGGCGACGTCGTCGACGCTCACCCCTGTCTCGGCCTTGAGGGGACGCAGGTCGAGGATGCACTCGTGCGCGACGCGCCCCTCTTCTCCCGTGTAGAGCACCGGGTAGTGCTCCGAGAGGCGGGCGGCGACGTAGTTCGCGGCGATCACGGCGGCGTCGGTCGCCATGGTCAGCCCCTCGAGGCCCATCATGCGCACGTACGCCCACGAGATCGGCAGGATGCCCGCCGAGCCGTACGGCGCCGCGGAGACGGGCCCGATCCCGTCGCGGTCCGCCTGCGCGAAGGGGTGCGAGGGCAGGAACGGCGCGAGGTGCGCCTTCGCCGCGACGGGCCCGACCCCCGGTCCGCCGCCGCCGTGCGGGATCGCGAACGTCTTGTGCAGGTTGAGGTGCGACACGTCGCCGCCGAGGTCGCCGAACCGGGCGTGCCCGAGGAGCGCGTTGAGGTTCGCCCCGTCGATGTACACCTGCCCTCCCGCGTCGTGGACGGCGGCCGTGATCTCCAGGACGTCGTGCTCGTACACGCCGTGCGTCGACGGGTACGTGATCATGAGCGCCGCGAGCGCGTCGGCGTGGGAGGCGATCTTCGCGCGCAGGTCGTCGAGGTCGACGTTGCCCTGCTCGTCGCATGCCACGACGACGACGCGCATGCCGGCGAGCACGGCGGATGCCGCGTTCGTCCCGTGCGCCGACGAGGGGATGAGGCACACGTCGCGCCCGAGGTCGCCGCGCGAGCGGTGGTACCCGCGGATGGCGAGGAGGCCGGCGAGCTCGCCCTGCGACCCCGCGTTCGGCTGCAGCGACACCGCGTCGTAGCCCGTGAGGTCGGCGAGCCAGCCCTCCAGCTGCGCGATGAGGGCGAGGTAGCCGCCGACGTCCTCGCGTGGCGCGAACGGGTGGATGCGCCCGAACTCGGGCCATGTGATGGCGGCCATCGCGGTCGCCGCGTTGAGCTTCATGGTGCACGAGCCGAGCGGGATCATCCCCCGGTCGAGCGCGTAGTCCTTGTCGGCGAGGCGCTTGAGGTAGCGCATCATGGCCGTCTCCGAGCGGTGGCTCGAGAAGACGGGGTGCGTCAGGTACGCCTCCGTGCGGACGAGGTCGTCGGGCAGTGCTTCGCCCGTGCGGATGGGCGCCGTGGACGCTTCGCCAGTGCGGATGTCGGCAGTGG
Organism: Microbacterium gilvum; assembly: GCF_039543865.1. Lineage (NCBI taxonomy): Bacteria > Bacillati > Actinomycetota > Actinomycetes > Micrococcales > Microbacteriaceae > Microbacterium > Microbacterium gilvum. Next base: position 862,553 of record NZ_BAABKO010000001.1, read on the forward strand.
AAGCGCTTTCCCCGTTCGCCAGTGCGGATGTCGAGCCCGCACCGTCAGTCGAGCCGACACCACCACCCGAGCCGGCACCCGCGCCCGCCGCGAACGCCGCGCGCACGGCGTCGAGGTCGGCCAGGGTCGTGGCCTCGCCGACCGACACGCCGACCGTGTCGGCGTCGACGAGGTGCAGGAGGACGCCGCCGTCGTGCGCGGCGGCGGCGACCGCGGCCGCGCGGGCGGGCACGCGCACGCGGACCGTGTCGAAGTGCGCCGCGTCGCCCGTGTCGAGGCCGAGCTCGGCGAGCCATCCGCGCAGCAGCGTCGTCTTCGCGCGCACGTCCTCCGCGATCGCGCGGATGCCCTCGGGGCCGTGGTAGACGGCGTACATGGCCGCCATGACGGCGAGCAGCACCTGCGCCGTGCAGATGTTGCTCGTCGCCTTCTCCCGGCGGATGTGCTGCTCGCGCGTCTGCAGCGCGAGACGGTAGGCGAGCCGGCCGTCCGCGTCCTTCGAGACGCCCACGAGACGTCCGGGCAGCTGCCGCTCGAGCCCCTGCCGCACGACCATGAAGCCCGCGTGCGGTCCCCCGAAGCCGAGGGGCACGCCGAAGCGCTGCGACGAGCCCACGACGACGTCGGCGCCGAGCGACCCGGGTGACGCGAGCAGGGCGAGGGCGAGCAGATCGGCCGCGACGACCGCCTGGCCTCCCGCGACATGCACGGCATCGACGACGCCCTGCGGGTTCCACACCCGCCCGGATGCGCCGGGGTACTGGACGAGGGCGCCGAAGAGCGCCTCGGGCAGAGCCTCCCCGCCCGCGAGGTCGACCTCGACGAGCTCGATGCCGAGGGCCTCGGCGCGCACGGCGAGCACGGCCTTGGTCTGCGGCAGCGCGTCGGCGTCGACGACGAAGACGTCGGAGCCCCCGCGCACGGCGCGCCGCGCGACGAGCATCCCCTCGACGGCGGCGGTGGCCTCGTCGAGCATCGACGCGTTGGCGACCGGCAGGCCGGCGAGGTCGGCCACCATGGTCTGGAAGTTCAGGAGCGCCTCGAGGCGCCCCTGCGAGATCTCGGGCTGGTACGGCGTGTACGCGGTGTACCACGACGGGTTCTCGAGCACGTTCCGCTGGATGACCGAGGGGGTGAGTGTGTCGCTGTAGCCGAGCCCGATGAGGGGCGAGAGCACGCGGTTGCGGGCAGCGAGCTCGCGCAGCTCCGCGAGCGCCTCGGCCTCCGAGACGCCCTCGGCGGGGATGGCGGCACCGGCCGCGCCGAGGCCGCGGATGACGGGAGGCACGGCCGCCGCGAGGACGCCCGCCGCGTCGGCGTCGCCGACGAGCGCGGCCATCCGCTCGCGCTCGCCCGCCGTGGTGCCGATGTGCCGATCGGCGTAGGCCGCGCTCACGCCTCCTGCCCCGTCAGGCCGATGTAGGCGGAGCGGTCGAGCAGTCCGGCCGGCTCTCCCGACAGACGCACCTTCACGAGCCATGCACCGTCGAAGGGCGCCTCGTTCACGAGGCCGGGGTTCGCGTCGACATCGGCGTTCGTCGCGACGACGACGCCGTCGACGGGCGCGTAGAGCTCCGAGACCGACTTGGTCGACTCGATCTCGCCCATCACCTGCCCCGACGAGACGGCCGCGTCGACCGCTGGCAGGTCGACGAAGACGACGTCGCCGAGCTGGTCTGCGGCGTAGTCGGTGACGCCGATCGTGGCCATGTCGCCGTCGATGCGGATCCACTCGTGCTCGGACGTGTAGGACAGCGCGGTGAGGTCGGTCATGAGATCCTCCGGTAGAAGGGCAGGGCGGTCGGGGTGGCGGCGATGCGCGTTCCGCGCACGTCGATGGCGAGGTCGTCCGCCGCGGCCGCGGCGGGGTCGACGTAGGCGAGGGCGATGGGATGGCCGAGCGTGGGGCTGAGCGCACCGCTCGTGACCTCCCCGACGACGGTGCCGCCGCGGAGGACGGGATAGCCGGCGCGTCCCGCGCGGCGGCCGTCGGAGACGAGGCCGACGAGCACGCGCGCGGCGGGGTCGGCGTCGAGGGCGGCGCGCCCGACGAAGTCGCCCGTGTCGACCACGACCCGGCCGAGCCCGGCCTGAGCGGGGCGGATGCCGCGCGTCAGCTCATGGCCGTAGAGCGGCATGCCGGCTTCGAGGCGCAGGGTGTCTCGTGCCGCGAGCCCCGCGGGCACGAGCCCGTGCGGGGCGCCAGCGGCGAGCAGCGCCCGCCACAGAGCGGGGGCCTTGTCGTTCGCGACCAGCAGCTCGAAGCCGTCCTCCCCCGTGTAGCCCGTGCGGGCGAGGAGCAGCGGCGCGCCGTCGAAGGTCGCGTCGGCCCAGGCGTAGTAGCGCTGATCGGCCCACGGGGTGGACGGCTCGCCGATGCCGGCGGTCTCCTCCAGGACGCGCTGCGCGACCGGCCCCTGCACGGCGATGAGCGCCGAGACGTCGGTGAGGTCCTCGACCGCGGCGTCCGTGCACGCGCGCTCCTCGAACGCCGCGCGCACGGCGGCGCGGTTGCCGGCGTTGGCGATGACGAGATAGCTCTCGTCGCCCAGCCGGTACACGATCACGTCGTCGACGATTCCGCCGTCGTCGGCGAGCACGAGCGAGTACTTCGCCCGGCCGGTGGCGAGGGCCGACAGGCGCCCCGCGAGCGCGTGGTCGAGGAACGCCCCCGCGCCGGCGCCCGTCACGGAGAACTCCGCCATGTGCGAGATGTCGAACAGCCCGGCCGCCGTCCGCACGGCGTGGTGCTCGGCGAGGTCGGACGAGTAGCGGACGGGCATGAGCCATCCGCCGAAATCGGTGAAGGATGCCCCGAGCGCCTCGTGCTCGGCGTGCAGGGGCGTCGTCCTCGGTTCGGTCACGGGGTGCCTCCTCAGCATTCCACGACGTTGACGGCGAGACCCGCCATCGCCGTCTCCTTGTACTTCTCGCTCATGTCGCGCCCCGTCTGCCGCATCGTCTCGATGACCGTGTCGAGCGACACCCGGTGCGTGCCGTCGCCCCACATGGCCATCTTGGCGGCGTTGACCGCCTTGCCGGAAGCGATCGCGTTCCGCTCGATGCACGGGATCTGGACGAGGCCTCCGACGGGGTCGCACGTGAGGCCGAGATTGTGCTCCATGGCGATCTCGGCGGCGTTCTCCACCTGCGCCGGGGTCCCGCCCAGGATGGCCGCCAGCGCTCCCGCGGCCATCGACGACGCGGAGCCGACCTCGCCCTGGCACCCGACCTCCGCACCCGAGATGGAGGCGCGCTGCTTGTAGATCGACCCGATGGCGGCCGCGGTGAGCAGGAACTCGACGGCGATGTCGTCGTGCGATCCGGTCGCGCGCGGGGTGTAGTGCGCGGCGTGATGGAGGACGGCGGGGATGATCCCGGCTGCCCCGTTCGTGGGCGCCGTCACGACGCGTCCCCCTGCGGCGTTCTCCTCGTTGACGGCGAGGGCGACGAGGTTAATCCACTCCTGCGCGAACAGCGGGCTGCGGTCGGGGTCCTCGACGGCGAGGCGCGCGCGCCAGGCGGGCGCGCGGCGGACGACGCCGAGCCCTCCCGGCAGCATCCCCTCCGTCCGCGTGCCGGCCGTGTAGCACTCCACCATGGCGTCCCTGATGCGCAGGATGCCCGCGCGCACGTCCTCGGGCGCCCGGAGGGCCGCCTCGTTGCGGAGGGCGATGTCGGCGATCGACGCCCCCTCCGCCTCGCAGTGCGCGAGCAGCTCGGCGGCCGTCGAGAACGGATGCGGCACGACGCCGTCGTCCGCCTGCTCCCGCTCCTCCCCGTCGCGCACGATGAAGCCGCCGCCGACCGAGTAGTAGACCGCCTCCTCGGCGACCGAGCCGTCGCCTCGGAGCGCGGCGAAGCGCATCGCGTTCGTGTGCCGGCCGTGCACGGTGAGGGGATGCAGGCGGATGTCCTCCGTCCGCAGCGGGACGGGTGTCGCGTCGCCGATCCGCACCGTGCCGTCTGCCTCGATGCGCGCGATGCGCTCCGCCACCTCGGCGGCGGAGACCCCGTCGGGCTGCCGCCCCTCGAGCCCCACGAGCACGGCGGCGAGCGTGCCGTGTCCCGCTCCTGTCGCCGCGAGCGAGCCGTACAGGTCGACCGCCACGGCGGCTGGCGGCTGGGCCAGCCGCGCGACGAACTCGGCGGCGGCGCGCATGGGGCCGACCGTGTGCGAGCTCGACGGCCCGATCCCGATCGTGAAGAGGTCGAACACCCCGATGTAGGTCACAAGAGGAACTCCCGTTGTCGGCATCCGCGACGGATGCGGTGAGTTCCTCCCGCTCTGTCATGGTGCCTGAGAGTTTCCGCGGCGCGCCGCTTGCCCCGTCGGCGGGCGCTCGGGCGCCGCTTTCCAGAGTGACCTGCCGACACGGTACGTGGGCCTGAGAGATTCCGGGAGGGACTTGCTCCTACGGCAGCGGCGCGAGGCCGCGTTCTCCCGTGACGGGTGGACGGTCTGTTCGGTTGTGATCCCGATGATAGCGCCAGCGGGTTTCCGGCGCGTTACCGATGCGACGGCCGGCGCTGCGCGAAGAACGCCAACTCGTGCCGCGCAGAGGCGAGGAAGGCCGCGCGCATCCGCGCGAGCGCCGCATCGTCGGCGCCGTGCGCGGCGCGCTGGGTCCAGCGGATGGCCTCCTGCGTGGAGAGCGCGAAGGCGTCCGACGCGTACATCTCCAGCCAGTCCGCGTACGGATGCCCGGGACGCCGGCGCGCCGCGAGCCGCTCGGCGACGTCCTGATAGAGCCAGAAGCAGGGCAGCAGCGCCGCGACGAGCGTCGCATGATCCCCCGATGCGGCGCGCAGATGCGAGAGGTACGCCGCGGTCTCCGCGCTCTCCTCGGCGGGTTCGTCGCCGACGCGGGCGCGGTGCAGCGAGAGCTCGGTCTCGAGGCACGTGTGCGCCGAGCCCGCCCAGAACGCCTGCTCCTCCAGGGTCGGCGCGAGGGCGGCAGCACGGCTGAGCACCCGGGCGTATCCGCGCAGGTACAGCGAGTCCTGCGCGAGATAGTGGGCGAAGTCGGCCTCGTCGAGGGTTCCGTCGCCGAGAGCGGCGACGAACCAGACGTCGTCGATGCCGGCGCGCAGCGCGGCGATGTCGTCCCACCAGGCGTCGAGCTCGGCATCGCGACGGGGCGGCGCGTCTCCCGCCCACAGCGCTGCGCCGTGATGCAGCGGTCCGTGGCCGCCGCCGACCTCGAGCGCGTCGGCCTCCGCGATCGCCCGCCGCAGCCAGTCCCTCGCGAGGCGCGCCGACCATCCCCAGTCGCCCGTGCGCGCCTGCATCGTCGCGAGTGCGGCCGAGAGCGAGCAGCCCGTGCCGTGCGTGCTCGTCGTGGCGATGCGCGCCCCGGGGAAGGTCGTCGAGCTCCCGTCCGGCGCGACGAGCGCATCGGGGCAGTCGGGGCCGTCGAGGTGGCCGCCCTTCGCGAGCACGCGCACGCCGTGTCTGCGCGCGAGCTCTGCGGCCTGGTCGAGCGCGTCCGGCCAGGAGCTCGCGACCGCGCCCCCGACGAGCACGGCGAGCTCGGGCAGGTTCGGGGTGACGACGTCGACGAGTGCGAACAGGTCGTGCAGCGCCCGCTCGGCCTCGGCGTCGATGAGGCGGTCGCCGCTCGTGGCGACCATGACGGGATCGAGCACGACGACGGGACGTGCCGGGAGCGCGCTCAGCCATGCGGCCGTCTCGGCGATCACCTCGGCGGTTCCCAGCATGCCGATCTTGACGGCGTCGATGCGCACGTCGGCCGCGACGGCGTCGAGCTGCGCCCGCAGGAACGACGAGGGCGGCGTGTGCACGGCCGAGACGCCGCGCGTGTTCTGCGCCGTGAGGGCCGTGACGGCCGCCATCCCGTAGCCGCCGCAGGCGAGGATCGTCTTCAGATCGGCCTGCACGCCCGCCCCGCCGGACGGATCGGAGCCGGCGATCGACAGCACGTTCGCGACGCGGCTCACGCGCCGGCCCCCGCATCGGCCCACTCGACCCGCAGCGCGGCCGCCGCCTCCGCCGGCCGCGTCGCCGCGCAGATCGCGCGGACGACGGCGATGCCCGCCGCACCGGCGCGGCGCGCGTCGGCGGCGTCGCCCGGCCCCACCCCGCCGATCGCGACGCACGGGATGTCGGGGACGAGCGCGGCGAACGCCGCGAAGCCGTCCCACCCGAGCGGTGCCGGATGGTCCTTCTTCGTGGGCGTGGGGCGGACGGCGCCGACGCCCAGGTAGTCGACCGTCCCCGATGGCAGGCCGCGCAGCGCCGGCAGCTGCGATGCGAGGCTCGCGCTGAGCCCCACGACGGCGTCGGGCCCGACGAGATCGCGCACGCGCCCCGCCGGCAGGTCGCTCTGACCGATGTGCACGCCGTCGACGGCGGCGCCCGCCGCCCGGGCGGCGAGGAAGACGTCGACGCGGTCGTTCACGAGGAGGGTCGCCCGGCCGGCCATGTGCAGGGCCGCCTCCTCCACGACGCGCAGCAGCTCGGCCGCCGAGAGCTCCTTGCCGCGGATCTGCACGGCCGACACGCCGCCGTCCACGGCGGCCGCCACGATGTCGGCGACGGGACGGTCGCCGACCGACGCGGCGTCGGCGACCAGGTAGACGGAGGGGTCGAACGCGCGCCTCATCCGCGCACCGCCGTGGTCTCGTCGACGCGCACGGCGGCGAGATCGGAGGGCGAGACGGCGTCGAGCGCGTCGAGGAAGCGCCATCCGAACGAGCCGGGACCGTCCGACGCCGCCGCGGCGCGCTCCGAGGCCGCCGCGTACAGTGCGTGCGCGGCCACGGCGCCGGCGAACGCGTCGCCCGCCGCCGCGATGCACGCGGCGGTGACGGCGCCGAGCGAGCATCCGCCGCCCGTGATGCGCGTGAGGAGCGCGCTGCCGCCGTGGATCCGCGCGACCCGGCGGACCGCGACGACGGCGTCGACGGGGCCGGAGACCGCCACGACGGCGCCGGTCCGCTGGGCGATCTCCCGCGCGGCGTCCAGCGCCGCGTCGACGTCGTCGGCGGCGTCCACGCCGCGACCGCCCGCTCCGACGCCCGCGAGCGCGCGGATCTCCGAGGCGTTCCCGCGCACGGCCGTCGGCTCGAGATCGAGCAGGCGCTGCGCGAACGCCGTGCGCATCCCGAGCGCGCCCACTCCGACGGGGTCGAGCACCCAGGGCACGCCGGCGAGGTGCGCCGACGACGCCGCGGCGAGCATCGCCTCGCGCTGCTCCGCGGTCGGCGTGCCGAGGTTCACGAGCACGGCCGACGCGACCGCCGCGCATTCGCCCGCCTCCTCGGGGACGTCGGCCATCACGGGCGCGGCGCCCACCGCGAGGAGCGCGTTGGCCGTGACGTTCACGACGACGGAATTGGTGAGGCACTGCACGAGCGGAGACGACTCCCTCACGCTCGCGAGCACCGGTGCGTATGCGTCACTCATCAGCGACATCCCTCCGCTCGTTCTAACGAGATCAGGTGCGTACGGGTGTGATCTCAGTCCCGGTCGGGACACCCCGTGTCACTGGGAAGCGAGCATATACGCTCGGAGGGTGACGCCCGACCCGACGCCCGCCGCCATCCGCGTCGCCGTCTCGACGGCGATCTTCTCGCTGCGCGCGCGACCGGGGGCGGATGCGCTCATGATCCCGCTCGTGCGGCGTACGCGGGAGCCGTTCCGAGACCAGTGGGCGCTGCCGGGCGGCTGGCTCGACGCCGCGGAGGGGCTCGACGACGCCGCATCGCGGACCCTCGCGGAGACGACGGCCCTCAGCCCCAGCTACCTCGAGCAGCTCTACGCCTTCGGAGACGTCGACCGCTCCCCCACCCGGGTCGTGTCGGTCGTGTACTGGGCCCTGCTCCGCTCCGATCTCGTCGACGCCCAGCGCGCCGCGGAGGGCGCGCCCGAGAACGTCGAGTGGTTCGACGTCGACGACCTCCCCGCGCTCGCGTTCGACCACAACCGGATCGTCGCGTACGCGCTCTGGCGCCTGCGCAACAAGGTCGGCTACAGCCGCATCGCCCACGGTCTGCTTCCCGACGAGTTCACCCTCACCGAGCTGCGCGAGGTCTACGAGGCCGTGCTCGGCCGGCGCCTCGACCCCTCGAACTTCCGCCGCCTCCTGGAGGGCTCGGAGTCCCTCATCCCGACCGAGTCGTTCCGCACGGGCAAGCACCGCCCCGCGCGGCTCTTCCGCTACAACTCCGACGTGGAGCTCGCCGACCGCGGGCCCCTCGGCGACGCCTGAGGCTCTCCCCGCCGCCCTCTCGCACTCCGGTCGCCATTGTGGTCAGAGTGACTTAAACTCGGTTCGTCCGACTTAGAGTCACACCGACCCGAACGGGGTTCCCATGGCCGCCACCTCCGTCGCCCTCTCGCCGCGCCCCGTCGACCCCAGCGTCGACCACGGCATCCGCGCCATCCTGTCGGGCGCCGCCGCGGGTTCGACCTGCTCGACCGACCTCGCCGACGGGCCGTGGGCGTTCGACGTCGAGGAGGGCTACGGACCCGGTGCCTCCATGGCAGATGTGATCCCCACGGGCGCCCCCCGCCAGGGCGAGCTCCCCCGCGCCTACCGGGAGGCACCGGAGGCAGAGCTCCACGACCGCATCCGCGCGGCGAAGGCGGCGCTCGGCGACCGTGTCGTGGTGCTCGGCCACTTCTACCAGCGCGACGAAGTCGTGCAGCACGCCGACTACGTGGGCGACTCCTTCCAGCTCGCGAACGCCGCCCTCGCCCATCCCGCCGCGGAGGCGATCGTCTTCTGCGGGGTGCACTTCATGGCCGAGACAGCCGACATGCTCTCCGGCACCGAGCAGGCGGTCATCCTGCCGAACCTCGCCGCGGGGTGCTCCATGGCCGACATGGCCGACATCGACCAGGTCGAGGAGTGCTGGGAGCAGCTCGAGGACGTGCTCGGGCCGCTCGACGCGCCGGATGCCGACGGGCTCGTGCCGGTCGTCCCCGTGACGTACATGAACTCGTCGGCCGCCATCAAGGGATTCGTGGGCCGACACGGCGGCATCGTCTGCACCTCGTCGAACGCGAGCACCGTGCTGGAGTGGGCGTTCGCCCGCGGCCGCCGCGTGCTCTTCTTCCCCGACCAGCACCTCGGGCGGAACACCGCGAAGGCCATGGGCGTGCCGCTCGACCGGATGCCGATGTGGAACCCCCGGCGCCCCCTCGGCGGCTCGACAGAGCAGACGCTGCGCGACAGCGCCGTCATCCTGTGGCACGGGTTCTGCTCCGTCCACCGCCGCTTCACGCCAGCGCAGATCGCGCAGGCGCGCGCGGAGCACCCCGGCGTGCGCGTCATCGTGCACCCCGAGTGCCCCATGGAGGTCGTCGACGCCGCGGACGAGGCGGGGTCGACCGACTACATCCGCAAGGCCATCCTCGCCGCGACGGAGCCGACGACGTTCGCCATCGGCACCGAGATCAACCTCGTGCAACGGCTCGCGGCCGAGCATCCGCAGCACGAGATCTTCTGCCTCGACCCCGTCGTCTGCCCGTGCTCGACGATGTACCGCATCCACCCCGGCTACCTCGCCTGGGTGCTCGAGGAGCTCGTGGCCGGACGCGTCGTCAACCGCATCTCGGTGGACGCATCCGTCACCGCGCCCGCGCGCATCGCGCTCGAGCGCATGCTCGCTGCGCGGCCGGCCGGATCATGACGAGCGCGATCATCGTCGGGAGCGGCATCGCCGGCCTCTCTGCCGCACTCCATGCCGTGCGCGCGGGCGTCGACGTCACGATCGTCGCGAAGGGCGCGCTCGCCGACACCGCGACCCGATGGGCGCAGGGCGGCATCGCCGCCGTGCTGACGCGCGGCGACAGCGTCGAGGCGCACGTCGCCGACACGCTGCGCGCGGGCGACGGCCTGTGCGACGAGGATGCCGTCCGCGTCCTCGCCTCGGAAGGCCCTGGTCGCGTGCGCGAGCTCATCGCGCTCGGCGTCGCCTTCGACCGCGACGCCGATGGCGCGCTCCGCATGGGCCTGGAGGCCGCGCACTCGCATGCCCGCATCCTGCACGCGGGCGGGGATGCCACCGGCCGCGCCATCGAGGAGGTGCTCGTCGCCGCCGCACGGGCGTCGCGCGCGCGCATCCTCGAGCACGCCCGTCTCATCGACCTCGTCGACGACGGCGACCGCATCGGCGGGGTGCGCGTCATCGCGGGCGGGGAGGTCCGCGAGCTGCGCGCGGACGCCGTCGTGCTCGCGACGGGCGGCGCTGGCCGGCTCTACTCCCGCACGACGAACCCCGCGCTCGCCACGGGCGACGGCATCGCCGCGGCGTCGCGCGCGGGTGCCGCGGTCGCCGATCTCGAGTTCGTCCAGTTCCATCCCACGGTGCTCGCCGCCGGCGCGCCGTTCCTCGTCTCCGAGGCGGTGCGCGGCGAGGGCGCCGTGCTCGTCGACGAGACCGGTCGCCGCTTCGCCTTCGACGACCATCCCGACGGCGAGCTCGCCCCGCGCGACGTCGTCGCGCGCTCCATCGCCCGGCGGATGGCCGAGCAGGGAGGCCGCCCTGTGCTCCTCGATGCGACCGCGCTCGGCAGGGCGGCGCTCGCGGCCCGCTTCCCCACGATCACGGCGGCCGTCGCGGCGCGCGGGTTCGACTGGGCGGAGACGGCCGTGCCCGTCACCCCCGCCGCGCACTACCTCATGGGGGGCGTGGCCACCGACCTCCACGGACGGACGACGCGCGCGGGGCTTCTCGCCGTCGGCGAGTGCGCGCGCACGGGCGTCCACGGCGCCAACCGGCTCGCCTCGAACTCGCTGCTGGAGGGGGCCGTCTTCGGCGCCCGCGCGGCCGCCGTGCTCGCCGACTCGACCGCGGCGAGCGCGCCGGGGCCATCCGACCGGGGCGCGCCCGTCCCGCCCGATCCCGATGCGCCCCCGTTCTCGCGCGAGGCGCTGCAGCGGCTGATGTGGGACGAGGTCGGCCTCGTCCGCGACGGGGCACGGCTGATGCATGCGGCGGGAGTCCTGTCGGCGTGGGACGCCGCGCTTCCCGCCCCCCGCACACCCCGCGCGCACGAGGACGCCGCCCTCGTGCACGTCGGCGCCCTGGCCGCGAGCGCGGCCCTCGCACGCACGGCGTCGGCCGGCGCGCACCATCGCGCAGACGCCGTCCGCCCCGCACCCGAACCGGCCCTCGCCACGGCAGGAGCACCATGCTGACCCGATCCGCCATCGACCGCGCCGTGCGCGCCGCCCTCGACGAGGACGCGCCGTGGGGCGACCTCACGAGCGAGGCCTTCGTCCCCGCGCACGCGACAGCGGAGGCGGCACTGGTCGCGCGCGAGGCCGGCGTCCTCAGCGGCGGTGAGGTGTTCGAGGCCGCCTTCGGCCTTGTCGACTCCCGCATCGGCGTCGACGTGCTCGTCGACGACGGCTCGCGCTTCGCCGAGGGGACGGTGCTCGCACGCGTCGCCGGTCCCGCGCGCGGTGTCCTCACGGCCGAACGCGTCGCCCTCAACTTCACGCAGCGGATGTCCGGCATCGCGACGCTCACGGCGCGCTACGTCGCCGAGGTGGCGGGGACGGGCGCGCGCATCGCCGACACGCGCAAGACGACGCCGGGCCTGCGCGCCTTCGAGCGGCACGCCGTGCGCTCGGGCGGCGGCTCGAACCACCGCTTCTCGCTCTCGGACGCCGTCATGGCGAAGGACAACCACCTCGCGGTCCTCGACGGCGACGACCTCACGACCGCGCTGCGCGCGGGGATGGCCAGGCTCGGCCATACCGTGCACGTCGAGGTGGAGGTCGACCGCATCGACCAGATCGAGCCCGTGCTCGCGGCGGGTGTCGACACGATCATGCTCGACAACTTCCCGCTCGCCGCGCTCCGCGAAGGGGTCGCGCTGGTCGCGGGGCGCGCGGTCGTGGAGGCGTCGGGGGGCGTGAGCCTCGAGACGGTGCGGGCGATCGCCGAGACGGGCGTCGACGTCGTGTCGGTGGGCGCCCTGACCCATTCGGCGCCCGCCGTCGACCTCGGGCTCGATCTCCGCGTGCGCTGACGTGCTCTACCTCGACAACGCCGCCACCGGCCCCATTCGCCCCGAGGTGCTCGAGGCCATGGCACCGTACCTGACGCGCGACTACGGCAACCCGGCGAGCCGCCACACGGTCGGCGAGCGGGCGGCGGCTGCGGTCGAAGACGCCCGTTCGCGCATCGCCGGCGTCCTCGGCATGCGCCGGGGAGACGTCGTCTTCACCTCCGGCGGCACGGAGGCCAACAACCTCGCCGTCAAGGGCGTCGCGCTCGCCGCGCTCGCCCATCGCGGTGCGCGGCACATCGTGACGACCGCCGTCGAGCACGAGTCGATCCTCGAGTCCGCGGCCTACCTGGCGCGCTTCCACGGCATCGAGGCGACGGTCGTCGGGGTGGATGGCGACGGCGCGGCGTCGGCGGACGAGCTCGCCGCGGCCATCCGGCCCGACACGTCCCTCGTGTCGATGGGTCTCGCGAACAACGAGGTCGGCACCGTGCAGATCGTGCCGGACGTCGCCGTCCCGCTCCATCTCGACGCGGTGCAGGCCGCAGGATGGCTCGACCTGCGGTCGACGGGCGCCGACGCCCTCTCGCTCGCGGGGCACAAGGTCGGCGCGCCGAAGGGGGTGGGCGTGCTCGCCATCCGGGGGCGGATCCCGCTCGAGCCCCTCGTCCACGGCGGCGGTCAGCAGCGCGGCCGCCGGAGCGGCACGGAATCGGCCGCGCTCGCGGTGGCGATGGCGCGCGCCCTCGAGCTCGCCGAGGACGAGCGCGAGGAGTGCGTGCGCCGGGTCGCCGCCATCCGCGACGACTTCGTGGCGCGCGTGCTCTCGCTCATCCCCTCCGCCCGGCTCACGGGGCATCCGGCGCGGCGCCTGCCGGGCAGTGCGAGCTTCACGTTCGCGGGCACGAGCGGGGAGGCCGTTCTGCTCGAGCTGGAGCGCCGCGGCGTGGTGTCGTCGAGCGGCTCGGCGTGCGCCGCCGGATCGGACGAGCCGTCGCATGTGCTCGTCGCGATGGGCGTGCCGCCCGAGGTCGCGCAGACGTCCGTGCGCTTCACCCTGGCGCACGGGCACAGCCGCCCGCTCGACGACGTCGCCGATGCGGTCGCCGCGGCGGTGCGCGCGGTCGCCTGACGCGTCCCCGGCCCGCGTCGCGGCGATATCCTCGTCCCGTGCCCCCGCTCGCGACCGTCATCGTCCCCGGGTGGGATGTCGCCCCCTTCGCCGCCGCTGCGCTCGACTCGCTGCGTGCGCAGACGTTCGGCGGGTGGCGAGCCGTCCTCGTCGACGACGGCTCGACCGACGGCACGGGCGAGATCTTCGCGCGGTACGCGGCGGTGGACGACCGCTTCGTCCTCGCGCCGCACGACCATCAGCGCGGCCTCGGCGCGGCGCGCAACACCGGCCTCGACCTCGTCGACACCGCCTACGTCGGATTCCTCGACGCCGACGACGTCATGATGCCAGGTGCGCTCGAGACGCTCGTCGGCTCGCTGGAGTCGTCGGGGAGCGACCTCGTCGCGGGCGCCTACGTGCGCCTGCGCCCTGAGGGAGGCGGCTACCGTGCGGGCGAGGTGCAGCCTTGGGTCGCGGCGGCGACCTCGCCCCGGCGCATCGCGACGACGCTCGACGCGCATCCCGAGGTGACGGGCAACATCGTGGCGTGGTCCAAGCTGTCGCGCACCGCGTTCTGGCGCGACCACGGGCTGCGCTTCCCGGAGGGAGTGCTCTACGAGGACCAGGAGATCGCGCAGCGCATGTACACCTCCGCGCGCGCGTTCGACGTCGTCCCCGACGTCGTCGTGCAGTGGCGGGTGCGGGCCGACGGCACGTCCATCACGCAGCGCGAGGCCGACCCCCGGGTGTTCCAGGCATGCCTCCAGGCCATGCGCGACGGGCTCCGGGCCCTCGCGGCGCACGAGCCCGCGCGCCGTGCCCGCGCGGGCCAGATCCTGCGGATGGACATCCCCCGTCTCGCCGAGATCGTCCACCTGGACCCGCGCCTGTCCCCCCTCCTCTCCGCCTTCGCCGCGGAGGTGGAGGCCCTGTCCTCCTGACACCTTTCCCCCCGACCCGGCGCCTCCCGGGACCCCAGTACCCGGGGCTCTTGCCGCATGTCGTCGCCATCCGCCGCCTGAGGCGACCGTTCGTGGCAACAGCCCCGCCGTCCTCCCGTGCACCGGCCGGCAGAACCGGCGCGTCGACCGACAGGGCTGTGGACGACCCCGGGCGAGCCGTGCGCGGGGGCGCAGGCTGCCGTCATGAGCAGACGACCGTCCGACCTGCCGGCCCACCTTCGCCACGGGCCGTTCCGGCCCTCCGAGACTCCCGAGGTCTCGGCCCGCCGCGCACGCGGTGCCGACCTGTGGAGCCCCGTCCACGGTGTCAGGATGGCGGCCACGCGGAGGAGCTTCGTGGACGTCTGCCGGGCGATCGCGCTCACGCTCCCCGCCGGTTCCGCGTTCAGCCACACCACAGCCGCACGCCTCTGGGGCCTCCCCTTGCGTGCTCGACTCTGCCGGCGCGTTCGTCGCGCGGGTGGATCTCGCTCTGCCCGAGCTCCGCATGGCGATCGAGTACGAGGGCGACCATCATCGCGACAAGGCGCAGTGGCGGAAGGACCTCGCGCGGCGCCGCCGGCTCGAGGCGCTCGGATGGACGTACGTGAGCGTGACGCAGGCCGATCTCGACGACCCGCGGGCGCTGCTCGCCGACCTCCGTGCGGCGATCGGCGCCTGAACCTCACTCCTCGAGCGCGCGCGTCGCCGCGAGCTGCTCGGCCGCGAGCTCCGCGTACAGCCCGCCCGCGAGGACGAGCTCGGCGTGCGTGCCCGACTCGACGATGCGCCCCGCCTCGACGACGTGGATGACGTCGGCGTCGATGACGGTCGACAGCCGGTGCGCGATCGAGATCGTCGTGCGCCCGCGCGATGCGCTCTCGAGCGCCTCCTGCACGATCCGCTCCGACACGGTATCGAGTGCGCTCGTCGCCTCGTCGAGGAGCAGGACGGGCGGGTCCTTCAGGAGCACGCGCGCGATCGCGATGCGCTGCTTCTCGCCGCCCGACAGCCGGTAGCCGCGCTCCCCCACGACGGTGTCGTAGCCGTCCTCGAAGCCCGCGATGACGTGGTGGATGTTCGCCTGGCGGCAGGCGCGTTCGATCTCCTCGTCGGTCGCCTCGGGCCGCGCGTACCGGAGGTTCTCGCGGACGGTCGCGTGGAAGAGGTACGTCTCCTGCGAGACGATGCCGACGGCGTCCACGATCGACTCCTGCGTGAGCGAGCGGACATCCGCCCCGGCGAACAGCACGCGTCCTGTCTCCGCCTCATACAACCGCGGCGTGAGGTACAGGACGGTCGTCTTCCCCGCACCGGACGGGCCGACGAACGCCACGTGCGAGCCCGGCTCGGCCGTGAACGACACTCCGCGCAGCGTCGGAACGGATTCGCGCGCCGCATCCGGATAGCGGAACGTCACGTCGCGGAACTCCACACGCCCGAGAGGACCGGGCGCCTCCGAGACCGGGACGGCGTCGGGAGCGTCTCGGATGGCCGGCTCGAGATCGAGGTACTCGAAGATGCGGGCGAACAGCGCGAACGACGTCTGCACGTCGAGCGCGATGCGCATGAGGCTCGTGAGCGGCTGCAGCAGCCGGGCCTGCACGTTCGTGAAGGCGACGATCGTGCCGGCCGTGAGCAGTCCGCTCTCCCCCGCGAGGAGGAAGCCCGCGACGAGGTAGATGACAGCGGGCACCGAGGCCATCAGGACGTGCACGACGGCGAAGAAACCCTGCCCGCTCATCGCCTGGCGCACCTGCAGGCGGATCTGGTTGGCGTTCTCGTCGGCATAGCGCGCCGACTCGGTGCGCTGGCGGTTGAACGACTTCGAGAGCAGGATGCCCGAGACGCTCAGCGTCTCCTGCGTGATCGCGGTCAGCTCGGAGAGCGACTGCTGCGTCTCGGCCGCGATGCGCGCGCGGACCTGGCCCACCCTCCTCTGCACGATGACGAGCACGGGCATGACGACGACGGCGATGAGCGTCAGCCGCCAGTCGATGAGGATCATGGCGACGAGCGATGCGACGACCGTCACGCTGTTCCCGAGGATGGCCGTCACGGTGCTCGTGAGGACGCTCGACACCCCGCCGACGTCGTTCTGCAGACGCGACTGGATGACGCCCGTCTTGGTGCGCGTGAAGAAGCCGAGCTCCATCGCCTGGAGGTGGTCGAACATCCGCACGCGCAGGTCGCCCGTCACGCGGTTCCCGACGTTCGAGGTGAACCAGGTCTGCGCGACCCCCACGACGGCGCTCAGCAGGTAGAGGCCGATCATGATCGCGACGAGTCGGACGAGGAGGGGGATGTCGACGGCGCCGCCGTCGACGGGGAAGAGCGCGTCGTCGAACACGCGCTGCACGACGAGCGGAGGCACGACCCCGAGCGCGGCGCCGACGACGACGAGGCCGGCGGTGACCGCGATGCGGCCGCGGTACGGGCGGAAGAGCCGCACGACGCGCGCGCCGAGGTCGGGGACACGCGGCGCCTCCGCGTTGGCACGGCGCTGCGCCGCCTCGTCGATGGGCCGCGGCCCCCCGCGTCCGGGTCCGCCCATGACTCTCCCCATACTCATGTCAAAGAGCATACATTCCGGCAGGGGCGGCGGATCGGGAATGGCGGACGGGATGTCGCCGTTAGGCTGTAACGTCGCCCCGGCGCCTCTCCTCCTCGCGCCCGCCGCGGCATCCGCCACCTCTTCTCCCCGGGAGCCTCATGACGTCCACCGACACCGGCGCCATCCGCGCACAGCAGCAGCAGGGGATCGATCCCCGCGGCATGAGGGTCATCTGGCTCCTCCTCATCGCCGCCTTCGTGGCCATCCTCAACGAGACGACGATGGGCATCGCCATCCCGCACCTCAACGAGGACCTCGGTCTCGCCCCGGAGCTCGGCCAGTGGCTGACGAGCGCGTTCATGCTGACGATGGCCGTCGTCATCCCGACCACCGGCTTCCTGCTGCAGCGCTTCACGACGCGGCAGATCTTCCTCGCCGCCATGACGGCGTTCTCGCTCGGCACGCTCGTCTGCCTCGTCGCGCCAGGATTCGTGCTCCTGCTCGCGGGGCGCGTCGTCCAGGCACTCGGAACGGGCATCATGATGCCGCTCCTCATGACGACGATGATGAACGTCGTCCCCGCGCACTCGCGCGGGCGCATGATGGGCCGCGTCGGCCTCGTCATCTCGCTGGCTCCCGCCATCGGACCCACCCTCTCGGGCGCCGTGCTCGAGACGCTCAGCTGGCGCTGGCTCTTCGCCATCATCCTGCCGATCGCGATCGTCGCGCTGGTCGTCGGCGGCAAGTGGATGACCAACCTCGGCGAGACGCGCAAGGCGCCCATCGACGTCCTGTCGATCATCCTGTCGGCTCTCGCGTTCGGCGGCATCGTCTACGGGCTCAGCCAGTTCGGCGGGCACAGCGGGGACGGCGCCTCGTCCTCGACGACGGTCGGCGTCGTCGTGCTCGTCCTGGGGGTCGCCTTCCTCGCCCTGTTCGTGTGGCGGCAGCTCGTGCTGCAGCGGGTCGACGACGCGCTCCTCGACCTGCGCGTCTTCCGTTCGGCGAACTTCACGGTGTCCGTCGTCATCATGTCGATCATCGCGCTGTCGATGTTCGGGACGCTGACGCTCCTGCCCCAGTACCTGCAGAACGTCGCCGGCCTCGACGCTCTGCAGTCGGGCCTCGTCCTCCTGCCGGGATCGGTGCTGATGGGCGTGCTCGGCCCGTTCATGGGCCGCATCTACGACGCCCGCGGCCCGAAGACGCTGCTCGTGCCCGGCACGATCATCGTCGCGGGAGCGCTGTTCTTCTACTCGACCGTGACGGAGCACACGCCGGAGTGGGTGCTCATCCTCGTGCAGACGGCGATGTCGGTCGGCATGGCGGCGTCGTTCACGCCGCTGTTCTCGGCATCGCTCGGATCGCTCGAGCGGCACCTCTACTCCCACGGCTCCGCCGTGCTGAACACGCTGCAGCAGGTCGCGGGCGCGGCGGGCGTGGCGATCCTCATCGCGACGTACTCGGGCATCCTGCACGCGGGCGAGGCCGCAGGGCTCTCGACACCCGTCGCGGGTGCACCCGGCGCGCGGATGGCGTTCCTCATCGCGGCGCTCATCTCGCTCGTCGCGGTCGTGCTCGCGTTCTTCGTGCGGCGGCCGGCGGATCAGGAGGCCGGCGGCTTCCCCGGGCACTGACCGCTCGCTCCACGCAGAAGCGCCCCGCGATCGCGGGGCGCTTCTGCGTGGGACGAGCTGCGGCGTGTCAGTCCTTCTCGGGCACCTGCCAGCTGCAGACCCCGTCGACGCAAGCGGGGGCGGCATCGAGCACCCCGTCGAGCGGCGTCAGGAGCAGCGGCTTCGGGTCGGGGCCGGAGGATGCGGACATGGCGACCATGCTACGCCCGCGCGCGGACACGGGGGCCGCGCGCGCGGAACCAGGCGCGCACGGCGATCTCGTACAGCGCGGCGAGGGGCAGCAGCACGATCCAGGCGCCGTCGCGCACGTCGACGGCAGGCGAGAGCCGGTCGGCCAGGTCCGGCCGCTGCCGACGCAGATCCTGTCGAGCGCGCTCCGCGTGCAGCGGGTTCGACACGAGCACGATGCGCGTGGCGCCCTCGAGGAACGGGGTCGTGAAGAGCAGGTTCTCCCATGTCGTGCGCGACGCGCTCTCGCGCGCGACGGTCCTCCCGGTCTCCCCCGCGTACGCGGCCATGAGGTCGGCCTCGGCGATGCGCCCTCCCGGGCTGCCGCCGGAGAAGACCAGCAGGTCTGCGTCGTCGCGATCCGCGGTGGCGAGAGCCGCACGGACGCGCCAGCGGTTGACGGCGTTGATCCGCCCGCCCGCATTGCGGAACCCGAGCGCGACGACGACCGTCCGGCCGTCCTCGGCGTGCGACCCGAGCGCCCGACGCGCCGCGACCCGGTTCACGACCTCGCCCGCCGCGACACCGGCCGCGAGCACGGCGACAGCCGCGAGCACAGGTCCACCCGCGACCGCGACGCGCGCGATCACGCGAGGGTCACCCAGTAGCGGCGCATCGCCTTCCCGTCCGCCGTGTCGCGGACGTCCTCCAGCACGCCCCCGGCTCCCTCGATCGTGCGGCGCGAGGCGACGTTGTCGATGTCGCACACGATGAGCACCCGGTCGTATCCCCGCCCACGGGCGAGCTCGAGCGTCTCCCCCAGGGCCCACGAGGCGAGACCCCGGCGGCGCGCGGACGGCCGCACGCCGTAGCCGATGTGCCCTCCCTGCTCGAGGAGGAACGGCGTCAGCTCGTGGCGGAAGGCGATGGCTCCGAGGTAGTCGTCGCCATCGACGATCCATCGGTGCGTGCACGTGACCATCCCTTCGCCGGGTGCGGTCGTCTCTGCGGCGTTCAGGCGCGCCACCCAGCGCTCGAAACCCTGCGCCGTCTCGACCAGATCCCCCTCCGCGAGGCCCGCGCCGTCCTGCCACGCTCCGTCCCACTCGACGTGGGACGAGAGGAACGAGCGGTGGAAACGGGTGTCGGGAGCGACGAGTTCGACCATCCGCCCAGGCTAGCCTGGCGGCTCCGCCTCCCCGCCGCTGCGCCGATAGGCGCTCGGTGTGAGCCCGATCTGCTCGCGGAACGCCCGGTGCGCGGAGTCCACCGAGCCGAAGCCGACCGCGATCGCGATCTCCTCGAAGCTGCGGCGCGTGAGCAGCATCGCCCGCGCGGCGGCCTCGACCCGACGGCTGCGGATGGCGCGGGCGACGGACAGCGGCTCGTCCTGGAAGAGACGGTGCACATAGCGCGTGCTCACGCGCAGACGACGCGCGATGTCGCTCACCTGCAGGTCGGGGTCGGCGTACTCGCGCTCGATGAGGTCGTACACCCGCTGCCGCAGGGCGTCGTCGGCGCGGAACGTCCGCGTCGCGCCGACGGGGGCGGAGAGGATGGCCTGCGCCAGGTCGAGAAGCGCGTGCGCCACGAGCTCGGACTCGCGCGTGCCGTCGTCGGGTGCGGCGTTCGACAGCGCGCGCATGACGGCGCCCCAGGTGGCGATGACGGGCGAGCGCTCCAGCACGGTGAACTCGACCGCCTCGAGCTGCTCGGGCGGCAGCCGCAGGTCGCGGATCGGGATGGACGTCGTCGCGAGCCGCGTCGGGCCCTCCGTCCAGAAGCGGAAGGGCGTGCGCAGATTGACCGCGAGGATCTGGCCGGGGTCGACGCGGGTGCTCCGCTGCGCCGCATCGACGAAGACGGTGCCCTCGACGACGTAGGTGATCCGGACGAGGTCCGACGGAGCCGCGAGGATGTGCGCGGGCGTCCGCTCGCACACGAATGCGGAGGCGGAGAAGTCCTCGTAGGCATAGTCCTGCAGGGGCACCGACACGAGACGGCCGGCGAAGGCGTCGACGTCGGGGCTCGACATGGCGAACCAGAGCGAGAGCGCGCGGAGGCCCTCGGCTCCGCTGAAGCGGTAGACGGTGCGCGTGCCCGCCGTCGCGGCGAAGGTGATGCCCACCGGGTACGGGACGATCTCGGTCACGTGCCCATCCACCTCCTTCTGTCGGGGCGCGCTCCTGCGTGCGCGCCGGATGCCGGTCTTCTGTCGACGGACCCCATGGGCCCGGACGGGAACGGGTCGACCTCGCGGACGGCGCACGACTCCCCTTACGAGTAAGCCAGTGCGCGCCGCGAGTCGGCGTGCGGCGCATCCGCAACGCGCGCCGCGCGATCACCGCAGTTCGCGAACCACGTTACGCGGCGGCGGCACGCGCAGGCCCCGTCGGATGTACCCCCGCCGCACCCATGAAACCCCCGTTCAGACACCGTTCGCGGGTTCGACGGGAGGGGACGGCGGCTCGGGCCGCCTCGGGTGCGGCGCTCGCGTGCGGATACGGCGGGCGGGTATCGACGACGAGACGCGCGGATAGCCTCTCCCCGTGGGCAGATTCATCTACGGGCCGGGCGACGCGATCGACCTCGACGATCGGACGCTGGCGCATCTGCGCATCGTCGTCATGAACAAGCTGAGGCGGTCGGAGCCGTTCATGTTCGACGCCTCGCCCGGCGAGGGGATCGGGCGCCGGAGCTTCTGGGTGCACCCCGCCGTGCCCCTTCAGTTCCAGTTCCACGGCGGACGGTCTCCGCGGCTCAACCGCGCCTGGCTCGACGACCTCATGAAGGCCGCGAGCGGGCCGTCCGGCCTCACGATCACCCCCGAGCCGGCGGAGCCGGTGGACGGCCTCCCCGCCGAGTGAACGGCCGCTGCCCGCTCAGTGGAACGGGCAGCGGCGCACGCGACCACCCGATGCCGGCCGGGTGGGGAGCCGGCGCCGGTTCACGCCCAGGCCCTCCCCCGGGATCTCGAGCCGCGGATCACTGAGCGCGGCCACCGCGACCGAGAGCCCCGCGATGGCGAGCTTCTCGCCGGGGCAGCGATGCCCCGTGGCGACGTCCGCGCCGCCGTGCGGCACGAACGCCGGGAGCGCCTCGTACGCGTCGACGCCGAGGAACCGCTCCGCGTCGAAGTCGTCGGGCCGCTCCCATGACGCGCCGTCGAGGTCGGTGCCGAGGATGTCGAGCACGAGGCGCCCGCCTTCCGCCACCGTCCGGCCGTCGACCGTCGTATCGCGCATGACGCGCCCGGGGAGCATCGGGACGAACGGCGCCGTCCTCCTGACCTCCTGCGCGAAGGCGACGGCCCGCGGCCCGTCGGTGCGCACGCCGCGCTCCGCGACCTCGCGCGCGATGTCGCGACGGGCATCCGGATGGTCGTGGAGGGCCTTCGCGGCGAATGCGGCGAAGCGCGCGACGGCGATCATCGGCCTGACGCAGTTCTGCAGCTCCACGCCCGCCGTGCGCGCGGGCAGGAGGACCCCGCGCTCGTCGCGGTGCAGAGCCCATACGGCGAGCGCGGTACGCGAGTCCGGCTGCAGCTCGCCCGCACGCACGGCGTCGACCAGCCGGCGCGCGTGACGGTCCGATCGCACCCGGTTCTGCACAGCCCGCAGATAGGCGGGCGAGTAGGGCGCTCCGAAGCCGTCGACGATCTGCGCGAGCCGGGCCGCCCATCGCGTGCGCGCCGCCGCCGTGCCCGGCGTTCCCGCCCAGCGGAGGACGGCGCGCCCGTACGCGCCCACGCCGGCGTCGTAGACGGAGCGGCCGCCGCCTGCGAGCCATGCCGCCTGCTCCGCACGCCACTCCGCTTCCAGGAGCGGGCGCAGCCGATCGACCTCCGCATCGTCGTACGCGACCGCCGTGAACGCCGCCTTGCGGTGACGGTGGGCGTCGCCGTCGAGACCGTGAACCGATCCGTGACCGAACAGCGGCTCCCGCACGACGGCCGGCATCGCGCCCCTCCGGGCGATGCGCGCGTCGTCGTAGAAGGCGTCGACTCCCTCCGGACCGCGCACGAGCAGGGCGCGCCGCCCGAGCAGGCGCATGGGCGCGGAACGCGCGCCGTCGGGCACGCGCCGCCAGATGCGCGCCCCGGCGTCGTATCCGTGCGTGAGGAGCGAGAGGGTGTCGGGGATCCGCATGCCGCCACGCTGACAGGATCGGGACGCCCGCCCCAGGGGGCTGAGATCGGCGGACGCCTGTGCTACGCATGCGCCGCGTGCGCTGTCAATCGCCTGGGGCGGCGCCCGCCCCGCGGTTAGCGTCGCGGCATGGCACGCACCTGGCGCATCATCCGCTGCACTCCCGAAGAGCTGTCGGCCGTGCTCGCCGACGGATGGCTGTACCCCGTCTGGGTGGTCGGCGCCTCGCGCATGCGCGACGTCGACAGCGGATGGCCCACCCCCGGCCGGCGGCTGCATCACTCCTTCGGGGTGTGGCCCGTGCTCATCGACGACACGACGGAGGCTCTGGAATGGCGCCCGCAGGCGCGTATGCGGCTGCGGGCGCGCGGATGGCCCATGGGCGAGGCCGAGGTGACGATCGACGTCCGCGCGCACGCGCAGGGGTGCCTCGTCCGCATCACGGAGAGGGCGGTCCGCGGGCCGGGAGCCTGGATCCCCGGCTTCCTCCTGGACCCGCCCCTGCACATCCGCAATCGCGAGACTCTGCGCCGGCTCGCCTTTCTCGCCGAGGGGCACGCCGCGCGCGCGAGGGCGGGGGCGGCCGAGACCCCGTGACAGGATGGCGGTATCCGCACGGCTCTCCGGAAGGACCGTCCCGCATGCCGATCTCGCCGACTCGTCTCGCCGCCGTGGCCATCCTCCCCCTGCTCCTCCCGCTCGCCGCATGCGCGGACACGCGCGGTGACGCCGCCCGCGCCGCCGCGGACGATCTGGTCGCCGCGCTGCAGGACCGGTCGCTCGAGGGGGTCGCCGACGCGGCGGCCGCGGAGGCGTTCGCCGCGCAGGCGGAGCCGCTCGCGGCGTACGACGTCTCGGTCACGGCCGGCGAGGTCGAGCGCGAGGAGGCCGAGGCGACCGTCCCGCTGTCATGGTCGTGGGACGTCGAGGGCCACGCCTGGGAGTACGAGACGGTCGCGACGCTCGTCGAGGAAGACGGCGCATGGACGGCGGACTGGTCGTCGGAGACGTTCGTCCCCGGTCTCGCCGCCGACGAGCAGCTCTCGGTCACGCGATCGTTCGGCCCCCGCGCCGACATCGTCGACGCATCGGGCGAGCCCATCGTCACGGAGCGCGCGGTCGGACGCTACGGCCTCGACAAGGCGAACGTCGATCCGACCGCCGTGGGCGAGTCGGCGGAGCGCATCGCCGCCGCGGTCGGAATCGATGCCGCCGCGTACCGCGCGGCCGCCGAGGGCGCAGGCCCGCAGGCGTTCGTGGAGGCCATCGTCGTCCGCGAGGGCGAGGAGGACCGCTACGTGTCGGACGACTTCTCGTCGATCCCCGGTGCGCTCGTCGTGGCCGACGAGATCCCGCTCGCCCCGACGCGCACGTTCGCGCGGGAGCTGCTCGGCATCGTCGGACAGGCGACGGCGGAGGCCGTCGAGGCGTCGGACGGCGCCGTGCGCGCGGGCGACGAGGTCGGGCTCTCCGGCCTCCAGCTGACGTACGACGCGGCCCTCCGCGGCACGCCAGACGTCGTCGTCGAGGCGGTCGCGGGCGAGGACCGCCGTGAGCTCGCGGCGTGGGACGGCGAGGACGGCACCCCGCTCGCGTTGACGCTCGACCAGGACATGCAGATCGGCGCCGAGGAGATCCTCGCCGGCCTGGGCGACGACGCGCCCGCGAGCGCGATGGTCGCCATCCGCCCGTCCACCGGCGAGGTGCTCGCCGCCGCCAACGGACAGGGTGCGGAGGGGATGAACGTCGCGACCACGGGAGCGTACGCCCCGGGCTCGACGTTCAAGCTCGTCACGTCGCTCGCGCTCCTGCGGGCCGGCGTCGGGCTCGACGACGTGCTGAGCTGCCCCGAATCGCTCACGGTCGACGGCTACACCTTCTCCAACTACGACGACTACCCCGCGTCGGCGCTCGGCGATGTCACCTTCCGCACGGCCATCGCCCACTCGTGCAACACGGCGCTCATCGGCGCGCGCGACCGCGTCGACGAGGGAGCGCTCGAGTCGGCGGCGGCAGCGCTCGGCGTCGGCGGCGAGATCGATCTCGGCTACCCCGCGTCGCTCGGCCAGGTGCCCGCGCCGGAGGGCGAGACCGAGAAGGCCGCCGATCTCATCGGGCAGGGGCGCGTGCTCGCCACCCCCCTCGCGATGGCAGCGGTCGCGGCGTCGGTGCAGGCCGGCGAGACGGTCGTGCCCCACCTCCTCGTCGAGGAGGCCGGCACGGCGGATGCCGACGTGCCGCTCACGTCGGATGAGGCGTCATCGCTGCAGCAGCTCATGCGCGCCGTCGTCACGGAGGGGTCGGCGACCTTCCTCGCGGGGATCGCCGGCGAGCCGGTCGGGGCGAAGACGGGCACGGCCGAGTACGGCGAGCCGGATGCCGACGGCGCCTACGCGACGCACAGCTGGATGGTCGGAACCCACGGAGATCTCGCCGTCGCCGTCTTCGTGGAGGACGGCGTCTCAGGCGCCGAGACGGCGGGACCCCTGCTGCAGGCGTTCTTCGAACGCTGGTGAGGCGCGGCCACGGGTCATCCCTCGAGCGCCTCGCGGATGTCGTCGAGATTGCGGTCGGCCTGCTCCAGGAGCGCCGCTGTGAGGGC
This sequence comes from Microbacterium gilvum, assembly GCF_039543865.1. Classification (NCBI taxonomy): domain Bacteria; kingdom Bacillati; phylum Actinomycetota; class Actinomycetes; order Micrococcales; family Microbacteriaceae; genus Microbacterium; species Microbacterium gilvum. The sequence goes on from NZ_BAABKO010000001.1 coordinate 887,706, forward strand.
GAAACGGCGGTTGATCTCGGCCGTCGGCGGCTCGGCCTGCGGCTTGTAGCGGAAATCGTGCTCGACCTCGGCCCACACGTGCTCGAGCATCGTGCGGATCTGCACCTCGACGGGGATGCCGGCGTCGAAGTCGGGGAAGGCGCCGTCGCCGCGCGTGCGGCCGACGAACTGCACGCTGCGGTAGCCGAAGCTCTCGGGGCCCAGCAGCTCGCCCTTGTCGATGTAGGAGTCCTCGGCGACGTCGAGGAGCCGGCGCGCCATCTTCTCGATCTGGGGCAGGTCGCGACGGAAGAACGCCATAACCCGAACGCCGATCATGTCGAGCACGGGGCGCGTCGGGTCGCTGCGCACCTTGAGCTCGTACGAGTAGCGCTTCTTCACGCGCGCCTCCACGCGGACGTACGACACGCCCCACTGACGCAGGTGGATGGGCAGCTCTCGTTCGAGAGCCTCGCACAGCAGGCGGTAGGCGGGCAGGGCGCGATCGTAGGCGCGCAGCGCCTCCTTGACCTCGGCCTCGATGTCCACCGGGACAGCCTATGCCGGGAGATGATTGGAGCATGGACGATCTGCTCGTGCCGCCAGGTCCCGGCGCCCCGCACGGCATCCGCATCCCCGCGGACGAGCTCGTCGAGCTGTTCTCTCGGTCATCGGGCCCGGGCGGCCAGGGCGTCAACACGGCCGACTCGCGCGTGCAGCTGCGGCTCGACATCGCGGCGAGCGCGGCGTTCGACGACGTCCAGCGGGCGCGTGTCCTCGCCCGCCTCGCAGGCCGGCTCGTCGACGGCGTGCTGACGATCGCCGCGTCGGAGGAGCGCTCGCAGCTGCGCAACCGCCGGATGGCGCGCGAGCGGCTCGCGGACATCCTGCGCGAGGCGGTCGTGCCCGACATCGACCGACGCAGGACGAAGCCGACGCGCGGCTCGACGCGACGCCGTCTCGAGGCGAAGCAGCGTCGCGGCGCCGTCAAGCAGACGCGGCGTCGTCCGAGCGCGGAGTGACGCCATCCGGGTCGTCCCGCACGACGTAGTCGCGTCGGATGCCGGCCGTCGCGCGACCCCATACGCTCGTGGCGACGCGCGCCTGGTGCGCGTCGAACGCTGCACGATCCGCGAAGCGCTCGCTCACGTCCCACACGAGGGGGTCGTCGGAGGCGGTCACGGCGAAGGACAGGCATCCCGGCTCGGCCCGCGTGAGCTCGACATGGCGCGCCAGATGCCGCGTCACGATGTCTGCCTCGTCCGCGCTCGCGCAGAGGAGCCGTCCCGTGAGCATGATCGCCATCACGCCACGGTAGTCGACGGCGACCAGGATCCCTGCTTGGGTGAGAGGACCATGACCGCGCACTTCAACCACACCATCATCGCCTCGACCGACCCGGCCGAGATGGCCGGCTTCTACCGCGACCTGCTCGAAGCGGACGATGCCCCGAGCTGGGGACCGTTCGTCAACATCGTCATCGGCGGGGGCGTCCTGCTCCAGTTCGCGGCTCCGCCGACGGAGTTCCCGCCGCAGCATTACGCGTACCTGCTCGACGACGAGCACTTCGACCGCGCGCACGCGCGGATCACGGAGAGCGGACGCGCGCACTGGGCCGACCCGCAGCGGTCGCGGCCCGGCGAGATCAACCACGAGCACGGCGGGCGCGGCGTCTACCTTCTCGACCCGTCAGGACACTACCTGGAGCTCATCACCCGCCCGTATCTGTGAGGGGCGGCGGCGGGGTGTGAGAGATCGAGCGACGGGCCCTCGCTCATGCGACTTTCAGTGGCGCGATCGCCGCCGCGATCTGCTCTCCTGCGAGATCCTCCGCACGGTCGAGCTCGTAGTGATCCCGAATCCCTCGATGAGGTCCTCCATGAGGACCTCCCCGGGATGGATCGGCTCGATCCTGTCAGTGATCGTCAACGATCTCCACCTCCCCCGGCCCGGCGTCGGCCCACACGAAGCAGATCCGCCACTGGTCGTTGATCCTGAGCGCGTCAACCTCGACCACACGGAGGTCGAGATCACCTCGAAGCGCGGCTCTGCCGTTCTGATGTCGAAGGACGAGTACGACTCGCTCGTCGAGACGAGCTATCTGCTCCGCTCCCCCGAGAACGCCCGTCGTCTCCTGAGTGCCCTGGCCAGCGCTCGCGACGGCGAGATCGAAGAACACGACTTCCTCGAGCCGTGAGCGACCGCAAGCTCGCCTGGACAGCCGAGGGGTGGGATGACTACCTCTCCTGGCAGACGCAAGACCGCAGGACTCTGCGCCGCATCAACCAGCTGATCGCCGACATGCTCCGCGACGACCCGTTCGAGGGAATCGGCAAACCCGAAGCTCTCAGGCACGCCCTCGCGGGCGCCTGGTCACGCCGCATCGATGAAGCGAACCGCCTCGTCTACGTTGCGAGCGACACCCACATCACGATCCTGCAGGCGCGCTACCGCTACTGACTCGAGCACAGGCGCGGCAGCAGATCTTGCCTGCGCAGCTTGGTCCGCACGCTCATCGTCGACCAGCTGAAGCTGGCCGACGCGCATCTCGGACGACCACGCGGGCTGCGCAGGGCGCCCTCGCCGGGTCAGAACGCGACTACACGTTGAAGCGGAACTCCACGACGTCGCCGTCCTGCATGACGTACTCCTTGCCCTCGATGCGCACGCGGCCCTTCGACTTCGCGTCGTTCATGGAGCCCGCCTCGTCGAGGTCGGCGAACGAGACGATCTCGGCCTTGATGAAGCCGCGCTCGAAGTCGGAGTGGATGACTCCAGCCGCCTGCGGTGCCGTCCATCCCTTCCGGATGGTCCACGCGCGCGCCTCCTTGGGGCCCGCGGTGAGGTAGGTCTGGAGGCCCAGGGTCTCGAAGCCGACGCGGGCGAGCTGATCGAGCCCCGACTCCTCCTGTCCGAGCGACTGCAGCAGCTCGAGCGCCTCCTCGGCGTCGAGGTCGATGAGCTCCGACTCGACCTTGGCGTCGAGGAAGACGGCCTTCGCAGGCGCGACGAGCGCCGCCAGCTCGGCCATCCGCTCGGGGTCGGTGAGCACGCCCTCGTCGACGTTGAAGACGAACAGGGTCGGCTTCGCCGTCAGCAGGCCGAGCTCCTTGATCGGCGTGACGTCGAACGCCGCCTGGAAGAGGGTCTTCCCGGTGTCGAGCACGGCCTTCGCGTCCTGCGCTGCGGCGAGCACCGCCGGGTCGGCCTTCTTGCCCTTGACCTCCTTCTCGAGGCGCGGGACGGCCTTCTCGAGGGTCTGCAGGTCGGCGAGGATCAACTCGGTGTTGATCGTCTCCATGTCGCTCGCGGGGTCGACCTTGCCGTCGACGTGCACGACGTCGGCGTCGGCGAAGCCGCGCACGACCTGAGCGATCGCGTCGGCTTCGCGGATGTTCGCGAGGAACTGGTTGCCGAGTCCCTCGCCCTCGCTCGCGCCGCGCACGATGCCCGCGATGTCGACGAACGACACCGGCGCCGGCAGGATGCGCTGCGATCCGAAGATCTCGGCGAGACGGTCGAGACGGCGATCAGGCAGCTCGACGACGCCGACGTTGGGCTCGATCGTCGCGAACGGGTAGTTCGCGGCGAGCACCGTGTTCTTGGTCAGGGCGTTGAAGAGGGTGGACTTGCCGACGTTGGGCAGGCCGACGATGCCGATAGTGAGAGCCACGGGCATCCATCCTACGTCGCCGCTCCCGTGCGCCCTATCCGACGGCCGAGCGGATGTCCACCGCCTCGCAGCCGCGACGTCCGCATCGGTAGCGTCGCAGCCCATGACGACCCTCCGCGCCCGTGCATCGGCCGCGGCCGCGGCGCTCCGCGACACCGGTCCGGGGCGGCTGCTGCTCGCGGCGAAGACCGCCCTCGCCTGCGTGCTCGCGTGGTACCTCGCCCCGTGGGTGCCGTTCGCCGAGGACCAGTACTCCTACTACGCCCCGCTCGGCGCACTCGTGACGATGCACGCCACCCTCGTGCACTCCCTGCGCACAGCCGTGCAGACCCTCGTCGGCGTCGCCGCAGGCATCGGCCTCGGCCTCGCGGCCCTCGGGATCATGGCCGTCGGCGGACCGGGCATCGTGGCACTCGGGGTCGTCGTCGGAACCGGCGTGCTCGTCGGCGCGGCGCGGCCGTTCGGCGCGGGCGGCGAATGGGTGTCGATGGCAGGGCTGTTCACCCTGCTCCTGGGCGGCCGCGATGCGCAGGACTTCTCCGTGTCGTACCTCGTGACGCTCGCGTTCGGCGCGGTCGTCGGCATCGTCGTGAACCTCCTGCTCATCCCGCCGCTGCACCTGGCTCGCGGCGGCCGCCGCCTGGGCGACCTGCGCGACACGGCGTCCGAGCGCCTGGACGACATCGCCGCCGCCGTGGAGCAGGGCGATGGGGATGGCGTGGAAGGGCTCATGCGCGCACTCGACGCGACCGCGTCCGCCGCCATCGCCGACGCCCAGGACGCCGAGGACAGCGCACGCGCCAACCCGCGGGCGCTGCGCCATCGCGAGCAGCGCCGCACGACGGCGCGCCGCCGCCGCGCCCTGGAGCGCACCGTCTTCTCGATCCGCGATCTCGCCGACGCGCTCTTCGACGCCGATGAGAGGTCGTCGATCGCGCCCGAGCACCGCACGGAGGTCGCCGACGCCGTCCGCGCGTGCGCCGCGCTCGTGCGGCTGCCGATCGGCGACGATTCGGCGCCGGCGGCCCTCCGCGACGCCGACGCCGCCATCGAGCGGTGCCGTGCGCGGCTGCTCCCCACGGCGGACGGAGGCCGCGCGGGCGCCGCCCTCTTCTGCCTCCAGCGCATCGTGGAGGCGTCGCGTCCGTTCGTCTGACGCTCAGCCGATGAGCGACGGCCGCAGGTCGCGCAGGGTGCGGTTCCGGGTCATCCTGGTCGTCACGAGCAGCGCGACGGCGAGTGCTCCGAGCAGCCACAGCCCGAGGAATCCCGCGTCGGCCCAGGCGCGGGCCAGGTCGCCGCCGTACATGAGCTGGCGGATGCCGTCGACGGCATGGCTCATCGGCAGCGCCTCGTGCAGTGTCCGCAGCGGGGTCGGGAGGGTCTGGTACGGGAACGTCCCGCCCGCTGTGACGAGCTGCAGCACCATGAGCACGAGCCCCAGGAACTGCCCCACGCTCCCGAGCAGCACGTTCAGCGTGAGGATGATCGCGGCGAACGTCGCCGACGTGAGCGCCATGAAGCCGAGCATGGGCCACGGCTGCGCGACGGAGTACCCGAGAGCGAAGGCGACGACGCAGAACACCACCGCCATCTGCAGGATGCCGAGGGCGGCGGGCGTCGCCCATGCCGCGAGCGTGATCGGGAGCGGCTTCCGCAGCGCCGTGACGGCGCGCTTCGAGTACGGCTTGACGATGAGGAAGAGCGCGTAGATGCCGATCCATGCCGCGAGGCTGATGAAGAAGGGCGCCATGCCCGCTCCGTACGACGACGCCTCCGTGACGGCATCGGACGAGACCTGCACGGGGTCGGAGATCATCGCCGCCGCCGTCGCGCGCTCGTCCTCCGACTGATCGGGGATCTGTCCGACCGCGTCGACGAGCCCGTCGCGCAGCTCGCCGGCACCCGAATCGAGCTCGCCGAGCCCATCGGCGAGCTCGGCGCTGCCGTCCGCCAGCTGCGCGACCCCGTCGGAGAGCTCCGCCGCGCCGGAGTGCGCGCTCGCGACCCCCTCCGCGAGCGCGGGCGTCGCGTCGGCGAGCGCCTGCGTACCCGCTGCGACCTGAGCGCTGCCGTCGGCGAGCGCCTGGATGTCGCCCGCGGCCTGCTGCACGTCGGCGTTCGCCGTCTCGAGGTCGCCGCGGACGGGCGTGACGATGCCGAGCACGGCCTGGATCTGCGTCTCGTCGAGCCCGAGCTGCGTGAGGTCGTCGCGGATGGCCTCCTCGGTCGGCAGGGCAGCGACCGCCTCCGAGATGCGCTGCGCGATCGGCTGCACGGTGCTCGAGAGCTGCGCGTTGCCGGCGGCGACCTGCTGGGCCCCGTCGTTCAGCTGCGCCGTCTGGCCGGGCAGCGCGGCCGTGCCGTCGTCGATCGTCGCGAGCCCGCTCGCGAGGCTCGCCGCACCGTCCGCGGCCGTCGCCGCGCCATCCGCGAGGGTGTCGGCGCCGCTCTTCGCCGATGCCGTGCCCTCGGCCAGCCGGGTCGCTCCGTCCGCGGCGTCCACGAGACCCGAGCGCACGGTGGCGAGCCCGTCGAGGAGCGTGCGGGCCGCCTCCTCCCCGACCTCCTGCGTGAGGCTGTCACGTACGGTCTCGGCGACCTGGTCGCCGATCGTCCCGGCGAGGTAGCTGTTCGAGTCGTTGGTCGTGAGCTCCACCACGGCCCGCTCGGGATCGTCGCCGGCCACCGAGGTGAGCGCCTGCGAGAAGTCGGCGCCCAGGGTGACGACGAAGTCGTACTCGCCCGATCGGATGCCGTCGGCCGCCTCGTCCGCCGTCGTGACGTGCCAGTCCATCGACGCGTCCTCGACGAGCTGGTCGCGCACCTGCTCGCCGTAGTTGACGTCCTCGCCGTTCTGCGTCGCCCCCTCGTCCTCGACGACGAGCGCGACGGGCACCTGGTCGAGGTTGCCGTACGGATCGTCGTTGCCCCACAGGTAGAGGCCCGCGTAGAGCACGGGCACGAGCATGAGCGCCGCGAGGGCGAGCGCCGCCATGGGCGTCGCCGTGAGGCGCTTGAGCTCGGTGCGGACGAGCACGGGGATGGTCATCGTTCTGTCTCCTCGGGCGTCTCCGCCTCGGCGGGGTCTTCCTGGCGATCTGCGGGCAGCTCTGCGTGCTGCTCTGCGTGCTGCTCTCCGCTCTGCTCTCGGGCGCGGTCCGGCGCGGGCGCCTGCTCGCCGACGCGCGAGACGTGGACGGGCGCGGCGATCGGGAGCGCGAGCGTGGGCGCGTCGTCCGACGCAGGGCGCACATCCTCGTGCACCTGTCCGTCGGCCTCGGCGACACGATCGGGCGCGACGACGGCGGCGGCCGCCGCGGCGCCCGCGAGCACCACGACCGCGAAGCCGCGATCGGCCCAGCGCACGGCGATGTCGTGCCATCCGCCGGGGTCGCCGCCGTGGCGATCCGGCGAGACGAGCACGAGGGCCTCCACTCCCCGCCCCTGCGCCGCCGTCTCCGCGAGCGCGCGCACGCGGATGTCGGCAGGCAGCTCCCCCATCGGCGTCGCGCGGTGCGCGACGAGGTCGAGGTCGGCGAGCATGCGGCGCGTCGCGCGCCGCGCGCCGCGCACGCCCGCGAAGGCGAGCTCCTCGTGCAGCACGACCGCGAGCGGGAGGTCGTCGGCCGGGGCGCTGACGTCTGGTGCGTCGACGAGGGCGACGGCGCGCCGCAGGCCCCTCGCGTCGGCGCGGCCGTCGAGCGTCGTCTCCCCCGTGTCGGGATGCATGCGCCCTCCGAGGATGAGCGCGAGCACGGTCGGGCGCTGCGCCCCCTCCACGGCCACGACCGTCACCGAGCCCGACTCGGCGTGGACGGTGGTCTCGGGGAGCGCACCGCCCTTCGAGACCCTCTCCGCCGCGATCCTCATCGCGCGTCCCCGTCGACCGCCTCGGCCACCTCGTCGGCGTCCCGCCAGCTCAGCCCGGCCACCCCCAGCGCGGCGACGACGACGAGACGGCGCGCCGACGCGTCGTCCAGCCCCTCGGCGACGGCCTCGTCGAGCACGGCGATCGCCGTCTCCTCGACGAGCCGCACGACGATGCGCGGCTCCACGTCGGAGCGGAAGACCCCCGTCGCCCCTCCGCGGGTGACGGCGTCGCGCAGGGCCGCGCGGATAGGCTCCAGCCCTGCCGCGACCGCGCCCTCGAGCGGGCCGCGGACGATCATCTGCGCGACGAGGCGGACGTGGGCGATCTCGCCCCACAGCGCCGTCCCGATGAGGGCGACGTGGCGGGCGGGATCGTCGTCGTGCACATCCGAGAGCGCTGCCGCGATGCGGGCGGTGCCTCGAGCGACCAGTTCGGCGAGGATCGCCTCCCGCGAGGGGAAGTGACCGTAGAGGGCGCGCCGGCTGAGACCCGCCGCGGACGCGATGGCGTCGATCGACGCCTCCGGGTCGCCGCGGAGGACGCGGGCGGCTGCCTCGAGGATCGCCTCGCGGTTCTGCTGCGCGTCGCGACGGCGGTTGCGAGGAGGAGTCTCTGTCATGTCCCCCAGGGTAATAACATGCACACCGGTGTGCAAGTTATTGCGGCGAGCTCACAGCGAGCATGCGGAAGACTGTCCCGGTGCCCCTCGACTTCACCGCGATCGACTTCGAGACGGCGAACTCGCGACCCGAGTCGGCCTGCCAGGTGGGGATGGCACGCGTGCGCGGCGGGGCCGTCGTCGCGACCGCCTCCTGGCTCATCCGTCCTCCTTCGGGCTTCGACGACTTCGCGCCGTTCAACTCGACGATCCACGGCATCCTCGCCGACCACGTCGTCGACGCGCCCGGCTGGGCCGACCAGCTCGGCGCCCTCCTCGACTTCGCGGGCGACGACCCGCTCGCCGCGCACAGCGCCGAGTTCGACATGGGCGTGCTGCGCCGCACCTCCGCCGCGACGGGGGCCGAGCTCCCGTCTCGCCGGTACATCTGCAGCCTGCAGGTGGCGCGCAAGACCTACGCGCTGCCGTCGTACCGCCTGCCGAGGTCGGCCGAGGCCGCCGGCTTCACGGGGTTCTCGCACCACGACGCGGAGGCGGACGCCCTCGCGTGCGCTCACATCGTGATCGACGCGGCACGGCGCTTCGGGGCGGAAGACGTCGCCTCGCTCGCCGCCGCGGCCGGAGTGCCGCTCGGCATCCTGACAGCGGTCTCGTCCGCCGCGTGACGCGGCCCACGCCGGGGCGGTGCTGAGCAGGGCGTGACGCTCAGCCCGGGATGAAGCTCAGCCCGGGATGAAGCTCAGCAGGGCCACGACGGCGGCCGACGTGACGACGAAGGCGCCGATGTGCCACCACGGGCTCGGCTCGTGATCGGGCGCACGACGCACGCGGAAGAGCACATCGGGGCGCCGGGCGGGGTCCTTCGCGGCCGCGACGACGGCCTGAGCGCCGACGGCATCCTGCTGCGCGGTGTCCTGCACTGCCATGATCCGAGATCGCCTCCCCCGGCGCGTGCTCGAACGCGCCGCGCCTCGTCCATTCTCCCCGATGCGCGGGGCCGGATGGACGAGGGCGCGGTCACGGACGCGTCACGAAACGCTGTGGACACGGGTCGACGGCGTCAGAACCACTTCGATTCGAGGTGGTCCGAGGAGATGCGGCGGAGCGTCCCGGAGTGACCGCGCAGGACGACGCTCTCGGTGTAGACGTAGCCGTCCTTGCGTCGCACGCCCTCGACGAGGGCGCCGTCGGTGACGCCCGTCGCGACGAAGATCGTGTTGCTGCCCGCCACGAGGTCGTCGGCCTCGTACACGCGCCCGATCTCGAGGCCGGCGTCGCGGCCCTTCTGCGCCTCGTCGTCGTCGCGCGGCCACAGCCGACCCTGGATGTGCCCCCCGAGCGCCTTGATGGCGCACGCCGTGACGATCCCCTCGGGGCTGCCGCCGATGCCGACGCACATGTCGGTGCGCGCGTCGTGGCGCGCCGCGTTGATGCCGCCGGCGACGTCGCCGTCGCTCATGAGGCGCGTTCCGGCGCCGGTCGCCCGGATCTCGGCGATGAGCTGCTGATGGCGCGGACGGTTCAGCACCGACACCACCATCTCCTCGACGGGCTTGCCGAGCGCCTTGGCGAGGCGCTGGATGTTCTCCGCGATGGGGAGGCGGATGTCGACGACGCCGACGCCGGCGGGACCCGTGACGAGCTTGTCCATGTAGAAGACGCTCGACGCGTCGAGCATCGTGCCGCGGTCGGAGAGCGCGATGACCGAGAGGGCGTTGTTGCGACCCTCCGCCGTGAGGGTCGTGCCGTCGATCGGGTCCACGGCGATGTCATAGGAGCGGCCCCGGCCCGTTCCGACGTGCTCGCCGTTGAAGAGCATGGGCGCGTTGTCCTTCTCGCCCTCGCCGATGACGATGACGCCGTCGAAGTCGACCGTCGACAGGAACGCGCGCATGGCGTCGACCGCCGCCCCGTCGGCCGACTCCTTCGCCCCGCGTCCGATGAAGGGCGCCGAGCGGATGGCCGCCGCCTCGGTCGCGCGCACGAGCTCGAGCGCGATGTTGCGGTCGGGGTGCAGCGGGATGAGGTCCTCAGCGCTGGTGATCTCGTGCGAGTCGGCAGTCATGACCCCGAGCGTAGACCGAGCCTCTCGTGCGGATCGGGTTTCTTGCCGACCCGGAGATCGAAGGATTCAGGATTCTTTCCGCCTGCGCAGAAACCCCCGGCATTCTCGATGCACTCGAGGGAGAAGCCCTCTTCGCTAGGCTGAGACTGCACCCACCACCCCCACGAAGGAGCATCGCAATGCCCGTCGCCACTCCGGATCAGTATGCAGAGATGTTCGACCGCGCGAAGGCAGGCGGCTTCGCCTACCCCGCCTTCAACGTGTCGAGCTCGCAGACGATCAACGCCGTGCTCCAGGGACTCACGGAGGCCGGCTCCGACGGCATCCTGCAGGTCACCACGGGCGGCGCCGACTACTTCGCCGGCCACACCGTGAAGGGACGCGCCACGGGCGCCATCGCCATGGCCCAGTACGTGCGCGAGGTCGCCAAGAACTACCCCATCACGGTGGGCGTGCACACCGACCACTGCCCCAAGGACGCCCTCCCCGGCTTCGTCCTCCCCCTGCTCGAGGTGTCGGAGGAGCGCGTGAAGGCGGGCGGCGAGCCGCTCTTCAACTCGCACATGTGGGACGGCTCCGCGGTGCCGCTCGACGAGAACATCCAGATCGCCGCCGAGCTCCTCCCCCGCATCAAGAACATCAACGCCATCCTCGAGATCGAGGTCGGCGTCGTGGGCGGCGAGGAGGACGGCGTCGCGCACGAGGGATCGAACGATGCGCTCTACACGACCGTGGCCGACGTCACGAAGGCCGTCGAGGCCCTCGGCCTCGGCGAGCAGGGCCGCTACATCGCGGCACTCACCTTCGGCAACGTGCACGGGGTCTACAAGCCGGGCGGCGTCAAGCTCCGCCCCGAGCTGCTCGGCGAGATCCAGGAGGGCATCGCGGCGCGCTTCGGCACGGGCGAGAAGCCGCTCGACCTCGTCTTCCACGGCGGCAGCGGCTCGTCGGATGACGAGATCGCCCTGGCCGTGGCGAACGGCGTCGTGAAGATGAACATCGACACCGACACGCAGTACGCCTTCACGCGCTCCGTCGCGGGCTACATGCTCTCGAACTACGAGGGCGTCCTGAAGGTCGACGGCGAGGTCGGCAACAAGAAGCAGTACGACCCGCGCGCATGGGGCAAGGTCGCGGAGTCGGCCATGGCCGCCCGCGTGCTGGAGTCGACGAAGCAGCTCGGCTCGTTCGGCAAGTCGCAGAGCTGACGCGAACGCGAATGCGAACGCCCCCGGTCGATGACCGGGGGCGTTCGCATTCGCGACGATCTCAGCCGAGCTGGTCCTGCATGCGCAGGAGCGCATCGACCACGGCGGGGTCGCCGACCAGCGGGAGCACGACGAGCAGGCTCGCGAGCAGGTTGAAGACGACGGCGCCCGCGATCGGGACCCAGAACGACAGCCGCCCGCGACGGATCATGCGCCATGACAGCGCGGCCGTCGCGATCCATCCCGCGGCGAGCGCGACGACGGCCGCCACGCCCCAGCCGCGCAGCGCGCCAGGATCGCTCAGCTCGACGTCGAGGCCCATGGCGGCGAGCAGATCGGTCGCGTCGAGCATGAGAGGGATCGACTGCACGATGGAGAAGATCCCGTAGACGAGCATGGCGACCGTCGCCGCCCGGTCGACGAGCCGCCCGGTGCCCGGCTTCGCGGGCTCGGGCTGCGGAGGTGCCGCGGCGGGCGGCACGGGAGCCGACGAAAGCGGCGCATCGGGAGGCATCCCCATCCGCGCCCTCTGCTCCTCCGGCGAGGCGTACTGCCCGAACTGCGGGGCGGGTCGCGGGTCGTCGCTCACGCGCGCGATCGCCCGCCGACGGCGCGGGCGTCCTTCCGACCGGAGGGGTCCTGGCGCAGCTCCTTCGGGAGCGAGAACATGAGGTCCTCCTCCGCCGTCCGCACCTCCTCGACGTCGCGGTAGCCCGCGCCGGCGAGCGCGTCGAGCACCTCCTGGACGAGCACCTCCGGCACCGAGGCGCCGCTCGTGACGCCGACGGATGCGACGCCGTCGAGCCACTCCTGGCGCACCTCGTGCGCGTAGTCCACGCGGTATGCCGCCTTCGCCCCGTACTGGAGGGCGACCTCCACGAGGCGCACGCTGTTGGACGAGTTGGCGGAGCCTACGACGATCACGAGGTCGGCATCCCTCGCGACCTTCTTGATCGCGACCTGCCGGTTCTGCGTGGCGTAGCAGATGTCGTCGGACGGCGGGTTGTGGAGCTCGGGGAAGCGCGCGCGCAGGCGCTCGACCGTCTCCATGGTCTCGTCGACCGAGAGCGTCGTCTGCGACAGCCACACGAGACGCGAGGGGTCGTCGACCTCGATGGTGTCCGCCTCCTCGGGGGAGTTGACGATCGTGACGTTGTCGGGCGCCTCGCCCGCCGTCCCCTCGACCTCCTCGTGGCCCTCGTGCCCGACGAGCAGGATGTGGAAGTCGTCGCGCGCGAAGCGGACGGCCTCGCGGTGCACCTTCGTCACGAGCGGGCACGTCGCGTCGATCGCCTGCAGCCCGCGGTCGGCCGCGGCGTCCACGACGGCCGGGGAGACGCCGTGCGCGCTGAAGACGACGTGCGCGCCCTCCGGCACCTCGTCGACCTCCTCGACGAACACCGCGCCCTTCGCCTCGAGCTCGCGCACGACGTGGATGTTGTGCACGATCTGCTTGCGGACGTACACGGGCGCCCCGTACCGGTCGAGCGCCTTCTCCACCGTGATCACGGCCCTGTCGACGCCCGCGCAGTACCCCCGCGGGGCCGCGAGCAGCACGCGCTTGCGTCCGGGCACCGGGTTATCCTGAAGGCGCACGGTCCGCCCCGGCACACGCGGCACGGGCAGGGAGATGGCGGTCGAGCTCATAGGTCGATCCTACGTGCGCCCGCTGGGCGGGGGCCGGGTGGCGGCCCCGACCCCCCGAGGAGACATGACGACGTTCCAGCCGGAGACCGCCGAGGGCGAGCCCCCTCCCGCCGACTCCGTCGCGCCCCGCGACTCGACGTCGCAGGCGCCGACGTCGGTGGCCCGTCTCAACCAGACGATCAAGGGCTTCATCGAGCGATGGGGCTCGGTGTGGGTGGAAGGCGAGATCACGGCGTGGAACGTGCGCGGCGGCGCCGTCTTCGGCCGCATCAAGGACCTCCGCTCCGACGCGCAGATCTCCGTGCGGCTGTGGTCGAGCGTGCGCGCCCGTGTGCCCGGCGACCTCAAGACGGGCGACCACGTCGTCGCGTGCGTCAAGGCCGACTACTACCCCCGCGGCGGCGACATGTCGTTCCAGGTCTCCGCCATGCGCCACGTCGGCCTCGGAGAGCAGCTCGAGCGGCTCGAGCGGCTCCGCGCGCAGCTCCGCGCGGAGGGGCTCTTCGACCCGCAGCGGAAGAAGCCGCTCCCCTTCCTCCCCCACGGGATCGGCCTCATCACGGGCGAGCGCTCGGACGCGGAGAAGGACGTGCTGCGCAACGCCGAGCTGCGGTGGCCGCGCGTGCGCATCCGCACGGCGTACGCCGCCGTGCAGGGCGAGCGGAGCGTCCCCGAGATCCTCGCCGCGCTCGCGCAGCTCGACGCCGACCCCGAGATCGACGTCATCGTCATCGCCCGCGGCGGCGGCGATCCGCAGACGCTCCTCGGCTTCAGCGACGAGCGCCTCCTGCGCGCCGTGGCGGCCGCGCGCACGCCGGTCGTGAGCGCCATCGGACACGAGAACGACCGCCCCCTGCTCGACGACGTCGCCGACCTGCGCGCATCGACTCCGACCGACGCCGCCAAGCGCATCGTCCCCGACGTGGGCGAGCAGCGCGCCCTCGTGCTGCAGCTGCGCGCGCGGCTGACGGGGCGGCTGCAGCAGAGGGTCCAGCACGACATCTCCCAGCTCGAGCACCTGCGCTCCCGGCCCGTGCTGCGCTCCCCCGAGCGGTCCGTCGAGCAGCGCGAGCAGGAGGTCCTCCTGCTCGCGGCGCGAGGACGCGACATCGCCTCCCGAGGACTGGAGGACGCGGGCCGCCGGACGGCGGAGCTGCGCGCGTCCCTGCGCGCTCTGTCGCCGCAGGCCACACTCGCCCGCGGATACGCGATCGTGCAGGACGCCGACGGCTCCGTGCTGCGCGATGCCGCCGACGCCCCGGCCGGCAGCCGCCTGCGGATCGCCCTGGAGAGGGGGGCCGTCGCGGCCGTGTCCGAGGGCGCGGCGGGCGCGCGCCCGGCGTCCTCGTAGGATGGAAGCGCTATGACCGAACAGGCACCGCCCGCCGACGTCGACTCCCTCTCCTTCGAGCAGGCCAGAGACGAGCTCGTCCGCGTCGTCGCCGAGCTCGAGCAGGGCGCGCCCACGCTCGAGCACTCGCTCGCCCTCTGGGAGCGCGGAGAGGCCCTCGCACGCCGCTGCGAGGACTGGCTGGCGGGAGCCAAGCGCCGTCTCGACGCCGCACGCGATCACGCCTCCGAGGGCGGCGTCTGATGGCCGGCGAGCCGCGCGTCGTCGCGCACCTCGGCCGCCCCGAGACGCCAGAGGAGACCGCGGCCCGCAAGGCGGAGTCGTCGCGCAACTACCGCGGCAGCCAGACCTTCCGCAACCTCATCGTCGCCCTCCTCGTGTCCCTCGCGATCGTCGTCGTCATCGTATGGGGCGTCCCGCGCGGATCCGCACCGGAGCGCGCCGAGATCGACGTCGCCGAGGTGGCCGCCTCCGTCGCCTCGACCGTGACCGGACCCGTCGTCGTCCCTGAGACGCCCGAGGGATGGACCGTCAACCTCGCGCGGTTCGAGAGCGGCGCCGTCGACACGTGGAACGTGACGTACGGCACGACGGGCCCCGACTTCCTCCGCTTCACGCAGGCGTTCGGCGCCGACGCGACGTGGGCCGCCCAGCGGCTCGACGGCGCGGCTCCCACAGGCAGCGTCGACGTCGACGGCATCACCTGGGACGTCTACGAGATCTCGAACGCGGCCGACCACGCCAACATCTCCTATGCGCTCGGCCTGCAGGCGGGCGCGGATCACGTGCTGCTGTACGGCTCGTCGTCCGCGGAGAAGACGGCGGAGCTGGCGGCCTCGCTGAGCGGCCAGCTCGCCGAGACGACCGGAACGGACGAAGGGACCACGGAATGACGGAGCAGATCACCCCCGCCCAGGCATGGGAGCAGATGCGCGCGGGCAACGAGCGCTTCGTGGCGGGCACCCCCGCCCACCCCCACCAGGACGTCCAGCGGCGCGCCGACCTCGCGAGCGGGCAGACCCCCATCGCGGCGCTGTTCGGATGCTCGGACTCCCGCCTGTCGGCCGAGATCATCTTCGACCTCGGGCTCGGCGACCTGTTCGCCGTCCGCAACGCCGGCCAGGTGCCCGGCGAGTCGATCATCGGCTCGCTCGAATACGCCGTCGAGGTGCTGAAGGTCCCCCTGCTCGTCGTCCTCGGACATGACGCGTGCGGCGCCGTGCGCGCCGCGATCGACAGCACGCGCCTGGACGCCCCCGCCCTGCCGCCCCACATCTGGCGGCAGATCTCGCCCATCGTCCCCGCCGTCCACGCGGCGTTCCGGGAGACCCCGGGTGCGACGCCGGAGTCGGTCGACGCCGATCTCGTCGGCCGTCTCCACCTGCGCGAGACGATCACGGCCATCCTGCAGTCGTCCGAGCTCATCTCGACGGCCGTCGCCGAGGGCCGTCTCGGGATCGTGGGCGCGAACTACCGTCTCGCGGAGGGCACGGCCGTGCCCGACGTCGTCCTGGGCACCGCGACGGACGCGGCCGCCTGAACCGGAGGGAGAGGTCAGTGACCGAAGTCGAGTACCGCATCGAGCACGACACCATGGGCGAGGTGCGCGTTCCCGTGAACGCGCTCTACCGCGCGCAGACCCAGCGCGCCGTGGAGAACTTCCCGATCTCCGGGAAGGGCCTGGAGTCGCGTCAGATCGCCGCGCTCGCGCGGATCAAGAAGGCCGCCGCCCTGGCGAACAAGGAGCTCGGCACGCTCGATGCCGCCATCGCCGACGCCATCGCCGCCGCAGCGGACGACGTCGTCACAGGCGCGCACGACGACCAGTTCCCCGTCGACACGTACCAGACCGGGTCAGGCACGTCGTCGAACATGAACATGAACGAGGTGCTCTCGACGCTCGCGACCGAGAAGCTCGGCGCGCCGGTGCACCCGAACGACCACGTCAACGCGTCGCAGTCGTCCAACGACGTCTTCCCCACCTCCGTGCACGTCGCGGTCACCGAGGCGCTCATCGCCGACCTCGTTCCCGCGCTCGACCACCTCGCGACGGCGTTCGAGGACAAGGCAGAGGCCTGGAAGAGCGTCGTGAAGTCGGGGCGCACCCACCTGATGGACGCGACCCCGGTGACGCTCGGCCAGGAGTTCGGCGGCTACGCGCGCCAGATCCGCCTCGGCATCGAGCGCGTCCAGGCGTCCCTGCCGCGCGTCGCCGAGGTGCCCCTCGGCGGCACCGCCGTCGGCACGGGCATCAACACGCCGCTCGGGTTCCCGCAGAAGGTCATCGCCCTGCTCGCCGAGGAGACGGGCCTGCCCATCACCGAGGCGCTGGATCACTTCGAGGCGCAGGCGAACCGCGACGGCCTCGTCGAGGCCTCCGGCGCATTGCGCACGATCGCGGTGTCGCTCACGAAGATCAACAACGACCTGCGCTGGATGGGCTCCGGCCCCAACACCGGCCTCGGCGAGCTGCACATCCCCGACCTGCAGCCGGGATCGTCGATCATGCCGGGCAAGGTCAACCCCGTCGTGCCCGAGGCCGTGCTGATGGTCAGCGCGCGCGTCATCGGCAACGACGCGACCATCGCGTGGGCGGGCGCGTCGGGCGCCTTCGAGCTCAACGTCGCCATCCCCGTGATGGGGACGGCCCTGCTGGAGTCGATCCGCCTGCTCGCGAACGCCTCGCGCGTGCTCGCCGACAAGACCGTCTCGGGCCTCGAGGCGAACGTCGAGCGCGCGGCGGCCTTCGCCGGCATGTCGCCGTCGATCGTGACGCCCCTCAACAAGGTCATCGGCTACGAGGCCGCGGCGAAGATCGCCAAGCACGCCGTCGCGAAGGGCGTCACCGTGCGCGAGGCGGTCATCGACCTCGGATACGTCGAGCGCGGCGAGATCACGGAGGAGCAGCTCGACGAGAAGCTCGACCTGCTCTCGATGACGCACGCGGGCTGACGCCGCATCGGATGGGCCCGGAGCACGGCGCGTGCTCCGGGCCCTTCCGTGCTCCTGGCCCTTCTTCGCTCCGGGACTGCCCGGGTCGTCATGCGCCGTTCCGGCGGATGTCACCTTCCGGACACCTCGTGTCGCTGGGCTGACAGGGCGGGCGATCCGAGCCCGGCCGATGAGGCACGTCCCCTCTCCTGGAGCCCCCAATGGTCATCAACCTCGGTCTCACGACCCTCCCCATGGCGCAGCACGTCAAGGGCAAGCGCAGCGCCGTGACGTGCCATCTGAAGTGCGCGAACGCCTGCACCCAGGGCGTGTGCAACACGTCCTCCAACAGCTACTTCCGCGACATCGTCAGCGCGCAGATGTCGCGCCGGGCGCTTCTGGGCTTCGGGACGGCGGGCGCCGCCGCCCTCGTCCTCGCACCCGCGCTCGCCGGCCGCGCCGACGCCGCCACCGGGATCGCCGGCACCGCCGTCGGAGAGACGGGCGCGTTCGGCTTCACGTCGATCGACCCCGTGCCCTACACGGTCGACAGCTTCGTCGTCCCCGAGGGCTTCGACTGGACGCCGATCATCCGCTGGGGCGACCCCCTCTTCGGCGACAGCCCCGCGTTCGACGTGCAGAACCAGACCCCCGAGGCCCAGGCCCGCCAGTTCGGGTACAACGTCGACTACACCGACATCATCCGCACGTCGGCGACGACGGCCATCCTGTTCGTGAACCACGAGTACACGAACGAGAACATCATGGTGCCCGCCGCGCAGCTCGAGGGCGACCTCGACCGCGTGCGCCGCGTCGGCATGAAGGCCCACGGGCTGAGCGTCGTCGAGCTGGAGCGCGCGAGCGAGACGGCGCCGTGGACCCCCGTCGTCGGAGCGCCCCTCAACCGCCGGTTCCTCGACGACACGGTCTACGCGTTCACCGGGCCCGCGGCCGGCAGCCCGCTGCTGCGCACCGTCGACGACGCGGCGGGAACCTCCCCGCGCGGCACCTTCGGCAACTGCTCGGGCGGCACCACGCCGTGGGGCACGATCCTCTCGGGCGAGGAGAACTTCAACGGGTACTTCCGTTCGGCCGGCGTCTCCGAGACCGACCAGCGCTACGGCCTCGGAGACGCCGAGACCGCGCGCGGCTGGGAGAACGTCGACCCCCGCTTCGACGCCCGCACGCCCGGCTACGAGAACGAGGTCAACCGCTTCGGCTGGATCGTCGAGATCGACCCCACCGACCCCGCGTCGACGCCGCGCAAGCACACGTCGCTCGGCCGTCTCAAGCACGAGGGCGCGAACGTCATCGTCGCGGCGAACGGCAAGGTCGTCGCCTACACGGGAGACGACGAGCGATTCGACTACCTGTACAAGTTCGTCTCGCGCGACGCGTTCGTCGAGGGCGACCGCGCGCACAACATGACGCTGCTCGAGAACGGCGACCTCTACGTCGCCCGCTTCACGGGCGACTCCCCCGCGGCCGAGATCGACGGCTCCGGGGCGCTCCCCTCCGACGGCGGCTTCGGCGGCACGGGCGAGTGGCTCCCGCTCGTCGTCGGCGGCGCCTCCGCCGTGGACAGCATGAGCGTCGAGGAGGTGCTCGTCTACACGCGCCTCGCAGCCGACGCCGTCGGCGCGACGAAGATGGACCGGCCGGAGGACGTGCAGCCCAACCTCCTCACCGGCAAGGTCTACGTCGCGTGCACGAACAACAGCGACCGCGGGACGGAGGGCAAGGACGTCGCCGACGAGACCAACCCGCGCACGGAGAACCGCGACGGCCACATCGTCGAGATCACGGAGGACGCCGGCGACCAGACCTCGACGACGTTCACGTGGACGCTCCTCCTCGTCGCGGGCGACCCCGCGCAGAACACGACGGCGTACTTCTCCGGGTTCCCCGTCGACCAGGTGTCGCCCATCTCCTGCCCCGACAACCTCGCCTTCGACACGGCGGGCAACCTCTGGATCTCCACAGACGGCGCGCCGTCGAGCATCGGCTACAACGACGGGCTGTTCCGCGTGACCCTCGAGGGCCCCGAGCGCGGGCGCGTCGAGCAGTTCCTCTCCGTCCCCGCAGAAGCCGAGACGTGCGGACCGGTCGTGCACGACGACGAGTGGCACGTGTTCGTCTCGGTGCAGCACCCGGGCGAGGACGGCACCTTCGAGGCGCCCACCTCGGTGTTCCCCGACGCGTGGAAGGCGGCGCCGCTCGCCGGCGTCGGCGGCGGCTACACGGGCATCCCGCGCCCGACCGTCGTGCAGGTGCTGCCCGTGGCGGCGCCCGCGCCGACCCCCACGCCGTCCGAGACCCCCACGCCGACGCCGACGGCGAGCGCCACGCCCACGCCCTCCCCCTCGGCGAGCGCCACGCCGACGCCCACGGCCGCTCCCGTGATCCCCTCGTCGCCGTCTCCCTCCGCGACGCCGGCCGACCCGTCGGCGCCCCTCGCCCCGACGGGCGGCGGCGTCGTCGGCGCGCTCCTCGCCGGCGCAGGGGCCCTGGCGGCGGCCGGCACCGCGTTCCTCGCCCGCCGCTCGCGCTCGGGCGACGCCGACGAGGCGGCGACGCCCGAGGCCTGATCCGCGAACGGACAGCAGGAGGGGCACGGCCGGTCGACCGGCCGTGCCCCTCCTGTCTCTCAGCAGCAGCGCCCGTCGGGCGCGGCGCCCTGCTCGCGGTGCACGAGCCGCCAGAACGCGCGCTCGTCGAGGGGCTCCCTGTCGGGGTGGTGCGCCCGCTCGTGCGCGAGATAGGCCGGGTACCGCCCCTGCCCCGTCATGCCCGACAGGAACCGCACGGCGACGCTCCAGAGCGTGCGCATCAGTGCCCCCTGACGGGCTTGCGGTCTTCGGGGAGCGCGTCCCACTCCCGCTGCAGCGCCCGCTCCTCCCGTGTCGGGAGCAGCCCGGCCGGTGCGAACCGCCGCGACGGCACCGGCGCATCCTCATGGTCGATCGGCTCGACGGAGCGGAACGCCTGCACGACGCGCACGACGGCCGTGACGAGCACGACGAGCGTGAGCACGAGGAACACGATCGACAGCGTGCCCTGCACCGCGGTGTTGCGCACCACGGCTTCCATGGCCGCCACCGACGTCGCCGTGCCGAACGAGGTCTCCCCCGCCGCGAGCGCGTCGCGGAACGCCGCGTGCTGTGCCCAGTAGCCGACCGCGGGCACGCCGGAGAGGATCTTGTGCAGCGACGCCGTCGTCGTCACCACCGTGACGAAGGCGAGCGGGAGCGCCACGATCCAGAGCGATCCGAACGTGCGCCGCCGCGCGACGATCGTCAGCACGACCGCGAGCGCGATCGCCGCGAGCAGCTGGTTGGCGATGCCGAACAGCGGGAACAGGGTGTTGATGCCGCCCAGCGGATCGGTGACGCCCATGAGCAGCACGGCACCCCATCCCGCGACCATGACGGCGGTGCAGATCCACACGCCCGGGCGCCACGAGGTGTCGCGGAACCGGGGGACGATGTTCCCGATCGAGTCCTGCAGCATGAAGCGGGCCACCCGCGTGCCGGCATCGACGGCGGTGAGGATGAAGAGCGCCTCGAACATGATCGCGAAGTGGTACCAGAACGACATCATGGCGGTGCCGCCGATCCACTGCCCCATGATGAGGGCGAGGCCGACGGCGAGCGTCGGTGCGCCGCCGGTGCGCGAGACGATCGACTCCTCGCCGACGAGCTGCGCCATCGTCGTGAGCGCGTCGGGGGTGAGCGAGACGCCCGCGAGCCCGAGCCCGTTCACCCAGGCGACCGCTCCCTCGACGGTGCCGAGCGTCGCGGCGGCCGACGAGTTCATGGCGAAGTAGATGCCGCGGTCGATCGACACGGCCGCGACGAGCGCCATGACGGCCACGAACGACTCCATGAGCATGCCGCCGTAGCCGATGAAGCGCGTCTGCTTCTCCTTCTCCACCATCTTCGGCGTCGTGCCCGAGGCGATGAGCGCGTGGAATCCCGACAGCGCCCCGCACGCGATCGTGACGAAGAGGAAGGGGAAGAGCGGGCCGCTCCACACCGGCCCCGTCTCGCCGCCGGCGAACTCGCTGAACGCGGGCACCTCGATCTCGGGGCGCACGAAGACGATCGCGACGGCGAGGGCGACGATCACCCCGACCTTCATGAAGGTCGACAGGTAGTCGCGCGGCGCGAGCAGCAGCCAGACCGGCAGCACCGCCGCGACGAACCCGTACACGATGATGGCGACGGCGACCGTGACGCGGTCGAGGTGGAAGACCGCCTGACCCCATTCGGTGCCCGCGACCATCCCGCCGCCCACGATGGCGGCGAGCAGGAGCACGAAGCCGATGAGCGAGACCTCGAGGATTCGCCCGGGGCGGATCCAGCGGAGGTACGCGCCCATGAAGAGCGCGATCGGGATGGTCATGGCCACCGAGAACACGCCCCAGGGGCTCTCGCCGAGCGCGTTCACGACGATGAGGGCGAGGATGGCGGTGATGATGATCATGATGAGCAGGGTCGCGAGGATGGCCGCGGCTCCGCCGAAGCGGCCGAGCTCGTCCTTCGCCATCTGGCCGAGCGAGCGGCCGCCCCGGCGCATCGAGAAGAACATCACGAGGTAGTCCTGGACGGCGCCCGCGAGCACGACGCCGGCGATGATCCAGATCGTGCCGGGCAGGTACCCCATCTGCGCCGCGAGGACGGGTCCCACGAGCGGCCCGGCACCGGCGATCGCCGCGAAGTGGTGCCCGAAGAGCACGACCCTGTCCGTGGCGACGTAGTCCCTTCCGTCGGCGCGGTACTCGGCGGGCGTGGCGCGGCGGTCGTCGGGTCGCACGATCCGGCGCTCGATGTACCGCGCGTAGAACCGGTAGAACACGAGGTAGGTGCACACCGCGGCGAACACGAACCAGATGGCGTTCACCGTCTCGCCGCGCACGATCGCGAGCATCGTCCACGCGACGCCGCCGAGGAGGGCGATCGCCGCCCAGACGGCGATCCGCAGCGGCGTCCACCGCGGTCGCTCGTCGACGGCGACGGGCGGGAGCTCCGCCGTGCGCCGTGTGCTGTCCTGTGCCATGTCGACTCCTTCGTCTCCTGGCCGGCCCCTCTCGCGCCGGTCCCCTCCGACGATACGCAGACGGCGGCGGCGGGGCCGGATGGCCCCGCCGCCGCCGAGCGGTTCGTCGTCCCGTCAGGACAGCTCCCCGACCTCCAGCAGGTCGGTCACGAGCGCCGCGATGGCGGAGCGCTCGCTGCGGGTCAGGGTCACGTGGCCGAAGAGGTCGTGCCCCTTGAGCGTCTCGATCACGCTCGCGATGCCGTCGTGGCGGCCGACGCGGAGGTTGTCGCGCTGCCCCACGTCGTGCGTGAGGACGACGCGGGAGTTCTGGCCCATCCGGCTCAGCACGGTGAGCAGCACGTTGCGCTCGAGCGACTGGGCCTCGTCGACGATCACGAACGCGTCGTGCAGCGACCGTCCCCGGATGTGCGTGAGCGGCATCACCTCGAGCAGCCCCCGCTCGACGACCTCGTCCAGGACGTTCTGCGACACCACCGATCCGAGCGTGTCGAAGACGGCCTGACCCCACGGGTTCATCTTCTCCGCCTGGTCTCCGGGCAGGTAGCCGAGCTCCTGCCCGCCCACCGCGAAGAGCGGCCGGAAGACGATCACCTTCTTCTGGTGCTGGCGTTCGAGGACCGACTCCAGCCCGGCGCAGAGCGCGAGCGCCGACTTGCCCGTCCCCGCGCGCCCGCCCAGCGACACGATGCCCACCGAGGGATCGAGCAGAAGGTCGATCGCGATGCGCTGCTCGGCGGAGCGCCCGTGCAGGCCGAACACGTCGCGGTCGCCGCGGACGAGCCGCAGCTCGCCCTCGCCCGTCACGCGCCCGAGCGCCGACCCGCGCTCCGACTGGATGACGAGACCCGTGTTGACGGGGAGGCCGACGGCGTCGGCGTGGACGGCGACCTCCGTCTCGTACAGGTCGGCCATGTCGTCGCCCGACAGCTGCAGCGTCGAGATCCCCGTCCAGCCGGAGTCGACCGCCTGCTCGGCGAGGTACTCCTCGGCTGTGAGACCCAGCGACGCCGCCTTGACGCGCATGGGCAGGTCCTTGGAGATGATCGTGACGCTCTGGCCGTCCTGCGCGAGATGGGCGGCCACCGCGAGGATGCGGCTGTCGTTGTCGGCCAGGCGCATGCCGCTCGGCAGCACCGTCGGATCGGTGTTGTTGAGCTCGACGCGCAGGGTGCCGCCATCCCCCACGGGGACCGGGAAGTCGAGCCGGCCGTGCTCGACGCGCAGCTCGTCGAGGTGCCGCAGAGCCGCACGGGCGAAGTAGCCGAGCTCGGGGTCGTGGCGCTTGCCCTCGAGCTCCGTGATCACCGCCACGGGGATGACCACGCTGTGCTCGGCGAAGCGGAAGAAGGCTCGCGGATCGCTCAGGAGGACCGAGGTGTCGAGCACGTAGGTGCGCAGGTCCTGCGCCTTCCGTGCCGCCGATCGCCTCGACGTGCTCCTGACGGTGCCCGTGCTCGCGTCTGTCGTGCCGGCCATGTCGCACTCCCGACCCCGGGCGTCCGCCCGGCTCCTTCGAGTCGACCTGGGTCACGAGTCGTGGTCCTGACGGCCGACCCGACCGGGCGCCTTGCCCGGTGATCCGAAGCTAAGGCCGCATGTCCCGATCGCGCCATCCCGACACGCGGGTGGAATGTGACGAACGCGTGAACAACCGCGGCGTCAGCCGACCCGCGTCTGCACGAACGTGGCGCAGGCGTCGTCGAGCATTCGCAGCGACTCGTCGTCCGTCCCCGCATGCACCGACACGCGCACGAGCCCCGTGCGCGCCGTCACGGTGACGCCCGCGTTCGCGAGGGCCGCTCCGAGCGCCGCGACGTGGCGCTGGCCGGGGTCGAGCGAGACGATGCCGGCACGGCGCGCCGGGTCGCGCGGCGTGACGACGTCGATGCCGTGCGCGTCGGCGATCCCGATCACGCGCTCCGCGCGCTCCGCGATCGCCGCCTCGATGACGTCGACGCCCGTGCGCGCGACCTCGCCGAGGGCGGAGGCGAGGCGAGCGGCGGCGAGCGGGTCGGGCCGCGACACCGTGAACGCCCGTCCGTCGGGAGCCGGGGCCGGCGCGGGCACGAGGTCGAACGGGAGGTCGTCGAGGTCGGTTCCCGTCGTGCCGGAGAGCACGGGGTCGAGCGCGACCCTGGCGCGGTGCCCGTACCAGGCGAAGCCCGTGCCGCGCCCCGCGCGCAGCCACTTGTACCCGTGGCCCGCGACGACGTCGGCTGGCGTCCAGTCGACGTCGACCACGCCGAACGCCTGCGTCGCGTCGACGATGAGGAGGCGGTCCTCGCCGATCACCTCGCGGATCGCCGCGAGATCGGCGCGGTACCCCGTGCGGAAGTCGACGAGGCTGACGGCGACGGCGCTCGTCGTCTCGTCGAGAGCCGCGGCGATCGCCTGCGGCGTGGCGAACGGCTCGGCCGGGTCGATCCACTGCGGGACGACCCTGCCGCGCGCCGACGCCGCGCGCACGATCGTCACGGGGATGGTGGGGAACTCGCGCGGCGAGGCGACGATCCCGCCCGACACGCCGTACACGGCCTGCGCGATGCCGTGCGTCGTCGACGGCTGCAGGGCGACGCCGGCGAGGTCGAGCCCGAGCAGCGAGGCGACGAGCTCGCGCGCCTCTCCGACGCGTCCGGCGACGAGGCCGATGCCGCGCTCGCGGCCCGCGCCGAGCAGCTCGAGATCGGCGACGGCCTCCTCGCGCACGCTCGGGGCCAGCGGTCCGAACGCCGCCCAGTCGAGATACCCCGGTTCGACGGCGAACGTGGCGGAGAAGTCTTCGATCGGGCTCACCGATCCATTGTCGCAGAGGCGGGCTCCGGCCGGGCCGCGCCGGTCAGCGGCCGAATCGCCGGTCGCGCGACCCGAAGTCCCGGATCGCGCGGAGGAAGTCGACCTCGCGCAGGTCCGGGCCGAGCGCCTCGAGGAAGTAGAACTCGCTGTGCGCGCTCTGCCACAGCAGGAAGTCGCTGAGCCGCTGCTCCCCGCTCGTGCGGATGACGAGGTCGGGATCCTTCTGCCCGCCCGTGTACAGGTGCTCGGCGATCTCCTCCGGCGTGAGCCGCGCGGCGAGATCCTCGAGAGTCCCGCCCTCCGCCCCGTGCACGCGGATGATGCTGCGCACGGCGTCCACGATCTCGTGGCGCCCGCCGTAGCCGATCGCGAGGTTGACATGGAGGCCCGTGTTCCCCGCCGTGCGCTCCTCGGCGTCGCGGATGGCGGCCACGAGGAAGTCGGGGAGCCCGTCGAGACGGCCCACGTGCTTCACCCGCCAGTCGCGGCGCCGCGAGAGCTGGCCGGCGAGACCGGCGATGATCTCGATGAGGTCCTGCAGCTCGCGGCTGTCCCGCTTGCGGAGGTTGTCGTGCGAGAGCAGGTAGAGGGAGGCCACCTCCACGCCGATCTCGTCGCACCATTCCAGGAACTCGCGCATCTTGGCGGCGCCGGCGCGGTGGCCGTGCGCGGGCGTCTCGAAGCCGAGCTGCCGCGCCCAGCGGCGGTTGCCGTCGATCATCATGGCGACGTGGTGCGGCACCTTCTCGGCGTCGATCTGCCGCCGAAGGCGAGAGATGTAGAGCCGGTAGAGGGGTCCTCTCCCCGCCGCAGACCTCTCGCTGATCACCCTCAGAGCGTACTCCGAGCCGCCGCGTGCCGTTGACGGCATGCACGGGCGCGTACTGTCGGAGGATGACCTCCCCCGAGGACGCTCCCGCCCAGACGCCCGACGGAGTGCCCCAGCTGCCGCTCATGGACGCCGCGCAGCACGACGCTCACGTCGAGATCCGACCGACCTGGCGGGGATGGATCCATGCCGGCACCTTCCCCGTCGCCGTCGCGGCGGGCGTCGTGCTCATCTGCCTCGCGCAGGGGTCGCCCGCCAAATGGGCGTCCGCCGTGTTCATGGCGTCGTCGCTGCTGCTGTTCGGCAACTCGGCCGTCTACCACCGCTTCGACTGGAAGCCTCGGACCAAGCTCCTCCTCAAGCGCATCGACCACGCCAACATCCTGCTTCTGATCGCGGGCACCTACACGCCCATCGGGGTGCTGGCGCTCCCGCCGGAGAAGGGCACGCTCCTGCTCGTCCTGGTCTGGAGCGGCGCCGTGCTGGGCATCCTCTTCCGCGTGTTCTGGATCGGGGCGCCGCGGTGGCTGTACGTCGCGCTCTACCTCGTCCTCGGATGGGCGGCCGTGATGTACCTCGGCGACCTGTTCCAGGCGAGCGCCGCCATGATGGTGCTCGTCATCGTCGGCGGTCTGCTGTACACGGGCGGCGCCGTCGTGTACGCCCTGAAGCGCCCGAACCCGTGGCCCGGCCACTTCGGCTTCCACGAGATCTTCCACGTGTGCACCGTGCTGGCGTTCCTGTGCCACTGGACGGGAGCGCTCCTCATCGCGCTCCAGCCCGCGTTCAACGGCCCGGCGTAGCCGCGCCGTCACCGTCGTCCGCGTCGTCCGGGCGTTCGCCGTCCGGGGAGTCGGCGCGGGCGTCCGCCGCGGCCGCCTCCTCCGCATCGAGGACGGCGTTCGCCTCCTCGCGGTACTTCGCGCGACGCACCCGCCGGAGCATGTCTGCCACGAGCAGGAAGACGACGACGACGAGCAGCGCGATGGTGAGGAAGCCGAGCGGGCCCGGCGTGACGAGGTCGGGGTCGACGGTCGGGACCGGGCTCGGGGTGGCGGCGGCGAGCACGGCGAGAGCGGGCATCGAAGACTCCTCGGAGGGGCGCGGCTCTCGGACGAGAGCGTCGGGAAAGGCGGCTAGCCTGGAGTCATCAGCCTAGTTCGGACGCCTGAGAGGACGACGACGTGACGATCCAGCAGCGTCTCGACGACCGGTACGGGCGCACCCGGCGCGGATCGACCCGCGTCGCGTGGATCGTCGGCGGCGTCATCGCGGCCGCCGTCCTGGCGTGGTTCGCGTGGTCCACGATGGCCGAGGCCGCGGGGTCCGTCGACTACGACGACACGGGCTTCGCGGTGCACGGCGACCATGAGGTCGAGGTGACGTTCCAGGTGACGTCGGCATCGGACGCGCCCGTCGTGTGCGCGCTCGAGGCGCTCGACGAGGAGTTCGGGGTGGTGGGATGGCGGATCGTCGAGCTGCCACCGGCGCAGGCCGTCTCGGCGTCGTACACGGAGACCGTCCCGACGGTCGCGGAGGCGACCACCGGAATTGTCAAGTCCTGCTGGATTCCGTAGGATCGACCCTCAAGTCCATTCGACGCCCCGGCGGCTCGCCGGGGCGTCGTCACATATGCCGGCCGTCCGCGCCGCGCATGCACGAAGGAGACAGACCGTGTCCGATGACACCCAGGTCCCGTTCCTGACCCAGGAGGCGTACGACCGCCTGGCCGCCGAGCTCGAGCACCTCTCGACGACGGGCCGCGAGGAGATCGCGAAGCGCATCGAGGCCGCCCGCGAGGAGGGCGATCTCCGCGAGAACGGCGGCTACCACGCGGCCAAGGACGAGCAGGGCAAGCAGGAGGCGCGCATCCGGCAGCTGCAGGCGCTCCTCAAGGACGCCAAGGTGGGCGTGGCGCCCGAGTCGAACGGCGTCGTGGAGCCGGGAACCGTCGTCACGGCGATCGTCTTCGGCGACGAGGAGCGCTTCCTCCTCGGCAGCCGCGAGATCGCCGGCGGCACCGACCTCGACGTGTACAGCGAGCGGAGCCCGCTCGGCGCCGCGATCATCGGGCTCGCCGAAGGCGACAAGACGTCGTACCAAGCGCCCAACGGCAAGTCGGTGCCGGTCGAGATCGTGAAGGTGGAGACCTTCACGGGCTGACGCCCGACGCACACGACGACGGCCGCCCCGATCAGCCTGTGAAGGCGGGGCGGCCGTCGTCGTGTGCGCTCACTCCGGGAGGATCTCGGGGCGGAAGCCGGCGTCGCGGAGGATCTGCAGGGTGAGGCGCTTGTGCTCCTCCCCGCGGGTCTCGACGGAGATCTGCAGGATCACCTCGCTGATCTGCAGACCCTGGCCGTGCCGGGTGTGGAGCACCTCGATCACGTTCGCCCCCGCCTCCGCGAGCAGCTCCGACACCCGCGCGAGCTGGCCGGGGCGATCCGGCAGCGGGACGCGGATCGTCATGTAGCGTCCGGATGCCGCGAGACCGTGCGCGACGACGCGCTGGAGCAGGAGCGGGTCGATGTTGCCGCCCGAGAGCACGGCGACGGTGGGCCCGGCCGCCCTCACCTTGCCGGCGAGGATGGCCGCCACGCCGACGGCTCCCGCCGGCTCCACGACGACCTTGGCGCGTTCGAGCAGCACGAGCAGCGCGCGAGCGATGTCGTCGTCCGTGACCGTCACGACCTCGTCGACGAGGTCGCGGATGAGCGCGAACGTCTCGTCACCCGGTCGGGACACGAGGATGCCGTCGGCGATCGTCGGCTTCGTCTCGATCGTCACGGGCTCGCCGGCGGCGAGCGAGACGGGGAAGGGCGCTGCGTTCTCCGACTGGACGCCGATGACGCGGATCCGCCGTCCCTCGGCCGCCGCCTTCGCCTTCGCGGCGGCGGCGACGCCGGCGATGAGGCCGCCGCCGCCGATGCCGAGGAGGATCGTCTCGACGCCCTCGATGTCGTCGAGGATCTCGAGGCCCAGGGTGCCCTGCCCCACGATGATGTCACGGTGGTCGAAGGGGTGGATGAGCACGGCGCCCGTGCGCTCGGCGTGCTCGGCCGCGCGCCGCAGGCCGACGTCGACCGTCGCGCCCTCGAGGACGACCTCGGCGCCGTAGCCCTTCGTCGCGAGGAGCTTCGGCACGGGGACGCCGAGGGGCATGTAGATGGTGGCCGGGATGCCGAGCTGCTGCGCGGCGAGCGCGACCCCCTGGGCGTGGTTGCCCGCCGAGGCCGCGACGACGCCGCGAGCCCGCTCCTCGGCGCTCAGCCGCGACAGGCGGTGGGTCGCGCCGCGCACCTTGAACGAGCCCGTGCGCTGCAGGTTCTCGAGCTTGAGGTGGACGGGGACGCCCAGGAGGTCGCTGAGGTGCTGCGAGTACTCGGTGGGGGTGTGCTCGACGACTCCCGCGAGCCCCCGCGCGGCCTCCTCGAACTCCTCCAGCGCAGGTGCGGTGCCGCGCGGGTGCGCATCCGACAGGGTCATGATCGTGCCTTCCCGTCCTCGTCGTCCTCGGCGCGTCCGAGGGTCTTGGGGACCGTGCTCCAGATGAGGTCGCCGTGGACCGCCGACCCCGTGCGCCACGAGCCGCTGCTCAGGGTGACGGCGACGACGTTGACGAACGCCGCCACAGGGACCGCGAAGAGGGCGCCCGCGATGCCGCCCACCATCGATCCGCCCGCGACGACGAGCACCACCGCGAGGGGGTGCACCTTCACCGCCGACCCCATGAGGAGCGGCTGCAGGATGTGGCTCTCGATCTGCTGCACGAGCAGCACGACGGCCAGCATGGCGACGCCGATCCAGAGGCCGTTGTACGCGAGGGCGATGACCACGGCGAGCGCGCCCGTGACGATGGCGCCCACGAACGGCACGAACGCCCCCAGGAACACCATGACGGCGATGGGGATGGCGAGCGGCACGCCGAGCAGGAACGCCCCTAGGCCGATGCCGACGGCGTCGATGGTGGCGACGATGATCTGCGTGCGCGCGTAGTTGATGAGGGTCGTCCAGCCGTTGCGCGCCGCGGCGTCGGCGGCGGGGCGCGCGGCGCGCGGGAACAGCCGGACGGTCCAGCGCCAGATGCCGGCGCCGTCGAAGAGGAAGCACAGGAGGACGAAGAGCGACAGCAGCAGGCCGGTCGCGAAGTGCCCCACTGTCGTGCCGACGGCGAGCGCGCCGTTGAGGAGGAGGTCGGCCTGCTCCTGCACCAGCGAGAACGATCCCGCGAAGAACTCGTCGATCTGCTGCGCCGTGACGACGCCCGAGTCGAGGAGGAACGCGCGCACCTGGGTGGCGGAGCCCGCCATGCGGTCGCGCACCTCGTCCGCCTGCTGCGAGATCTGCCACACGACGAGCCAGATGAGTCCGGCGACGACGGCGATCGTCCCCAGCACGCTCACGATGACGGCGACGACCCGCGGCACTCGGTGCCGGAGCATCCAGGAGAAGCCGGGGTAGACGAGCGCCGTGAGGAGGGTGGCGACGAAGATCGGGATGACGAGCAGCTTGAACTCGATGACGAGCCAGACGATCACGGCGACGACGCCCGCGAGGACGAGGAACCGCCATCCGTAGGCCGTCGCGACGCGCAGGCCGGGCGGGACCTCGTCGGGGGACGGAGACGGACGAGGCGCGGGCTCCGGCTGCGCGGCGGAGCGCGCACGGCGGAGGAGGCCCTTGCGACCGTGTCGGGACGTGGCGTCGCTCATCCTCGTCATCCTAATCCCCGGCGTATTCCGCTCCGGGCGTGAAGCGTGTCGGTGGCCGTCGGTAGCGTGGCGGCGTGAAGGATTCCCTCTCCGCCGCCGAGGCGCGGCGCATCGCCCTCGCCGCGCAGGGGTTCGGTCGCCCCCGCCCCGAGGCGGCGACCGCGCGCCGCGTGCGCGCCGAGCTCGCGCGGATGGCCGTGCTCCAGATCGACTCCGTGAACGTGTTCGCGCGCAGCCACTACATGCCGCTCCTCTCGCGGCTGGGGCCGTACGACCCTGCCGTCCTCGACGGGCTCGTGCTGCGCCCGCGCACGCGCAGCTCGACTCCCGAGTACGTGGAGTACCTCGCGCACGAGGCGACCTTCGTGCCGCGCGACGACTGGGCGCTGTGGCGGTTCCGCATGGGCGACATGCGCGACCGCTACAGTGCTCCAGGGAGCTGGTACGCGGAGAACGGCGCGACGCTCGACTGGGTGCGCGCCGAGCTCGCCCACCGCGGTCCGCTCCGCCCCGCGGAGATCGAGCGCGACGTGCAGGCGGCCCGCGGGCCGTGGTGGGGATGGGACGACGTCAAGCGGGCGCTCGAGATGATGTGGCGCTTCGGCGAGGTCGCCATCGCGGGGAGAGCCGGCTTCGAGCGGCGGTACGCGCTCGCGGCGCACGTGCTCCCGCCCGCCGTGCTCGACCGCGCCGTCGCGCGTCCCGACGCCATCCGCGAGCTCGTGCGACGCGCAGCGCGCGCGAGCGGAGTCGCCACGGCCTCCGATCTCGCCGACTACCACCGCATCCGCGACCGCCGCGCCGTGCTGGCCGCCGTCGACGACCTCGTCGACGGCGGCGAGCTCGTCCCCGTGCGCGTCGCGGGTTGGGAGCGCGGCGGACGCCCCCTCGCCGCATGGCGGCATCGCGACGCGGCGCTCCCCCGCCGCATCGACAGGGCGACCGTGCTGACGCCGTTCGATCCCGTGGTCTGGTTCCGCGAGCGTGCGGAGCGTCTGTTCGGCTTCGACTACCGCATCGAGATCTACACCCCGGCCGACAAGCGGCGCTTCGGCTACTACTCGCTCCCTCTGCTCGTGGACGACCGCATCGCCGGGCGCATCGACCTCAAGGCCGACCGTGCCGCGTCGACCCTGCGCGTGCAGTCGGCCTGGTGGGAGGCGGGTGCGGGCGGAGGAGCGGACGCCGAGAGGGCGGCAGCGGCCCTGCGCGACGCCGCGCGCTGGCAGGGACTCGAGTCGACGACGGTCTCGCGGTGGGGCGACGCGGCCGACGACCTCGCCGCCGCGCTCGACGCGCCGCGTCACGACCATCCCCGGGTTCTCCCTGCGGACGCTGACTAGGGTGTCGGGAGGAGGCCCGCATGAAACGTCCCCTGATCCCCGTGCTCGCGCTCATCGCCGCCGTCGTGATCGGCATGATCGTCGTCGGATTCTGGACCGCGAGCCGGCCGGCCGGTGCGCAGGACGTCGCGGCGCGGTTCGCCGATGCCCTCGCGACAGGCGACGCGGACGCCGCCCGCGCACTCCTGCAGGACCCGACGGCCGTCACGGAGGAGGCGTGGACCGCGTTCTCCGGCGCCGAGCACCTGACGCTCGTCGACGAGGCCGTCGTGACGGAGGACGACGACACGGCGCGCGCGGAGGTCCCCGCGAGCCTCGGCGACGAGCCGATCGAGCTGTCGTTCCCGCTCGTCAGGACCGACGACGGCTGGCGCGTCGCGGAGGCGCCGCTCGGCACTCTGTCGGTGACGTCGTCGCGCGGGGAGCTCGTCGAGGTCGCCGATCAGCCGATCGCCCTCGAAGGCGGCGCCGCGCGGGTCGACCTCCTGCCGGGCGTGTACCCCGTCTCGGCCTGGCCCGCCGCCTATCTCGACGGCGGAGCCGACGTCGCCGTCGCCCCCGCTGGCGAGGCGGACGCGGCGCTCGACCCGGCGTTCACGGAGGAGGCGCGCACGCAGGCCGAGGAGCAGCTCGCGGCGTACATCGACGGCTGCCTCGCGACCGCCGCCGAGGTTCCGGCCGGCTGCGGGATGGTCGTGCCCTGGCCCGCAGATCTCGCGGAGCTCGACGAGATCTCCTTCCGGGCCGAGACGCTGCCGTCGCCCGTGGTCGATCTCGAGGCCGGGACCTTCGCGGCGGAAGGCGGCAGCGTCGTGGTGACCGCGACGGGCCTGCGCGCCGACGGCTCGGAGGCCGAATTCTCCTACCGCTCGGACACGTGGAGCCTGCGCGGCACGGTCTCGGTGGACGACGAGGGCCTCCTGCTCAGCGTCTTCTGAGCGGGAGGCCCTCGTCGTCGCGGCGGCTCGGCCGGCGGTTCAGAACTGCACGCGCGGCGGCTCCGCGATGGCGGCACCGCCGTCGACCTCGAAGAACTCGCGTTGCGCGAACCCGAGGCTCGAGGCGAACAGGTTGTTCGGGAAGACCGCGATCTTCGTGTTGAGCTCGCGCACGCCGCCGTTGTAGAAGCGCCGGGACGCCTGGATCTTGTCCTCGGTGTCGACGATGCTGTGCTGCAGCTGCAGGAAGTTCTGGCTCGCCTGCAGCTGCGGGTACGACTCCGCGACCGCGAAGAGGCTCTTGAGCGCCTGCTGGATGTGGTTCTCGGCGATGCCGGCGTCGGCGGGACCGGCGGCGCTCAGCGTCTCGGCCCGCGCCCGCGTGACGTTCTCGAACACCGCCTTCTCATGCGCGGCGTATCCCTTGACGGCCTCGATGAGGTTCGGGATGAGATCGGCGCGGCGCTTGAGCTGCACCGTGATGCCGCTCCAGGCCTCGTCGACGCGCACGTTGAGCTGCACGAGCGAGTTGTACGTCGCCCACAGGTAGATGGCCGCGATGACGACGATCGCCACGACGACGAGGACGGGAATCAACCATTCCACGACGGAACCCCCCTTGGATTTCTGCGTCCATCCTAGACATCGTCGAGACGCCCTCGCCGTGCGCCGCCTGCGCATCCGCAGACGATGCGCCCTGTGCCTGCCGAATCTCGGTACCGTCGAGGCATGACCATCCAGGACAGGGCCCTCGCCCTCCAGTCGCTGCACGAAGCACCCGAGATCCTCCGCGTCGTGAACGTGTGGGACGCCGTCAGCGCCCGCACCGTGGGCGATCTCCCCGGCACGCGCGCGATCGCGACCGCCGGGCACTCGATCGCGGCCTCCCACGGGTACGCCGACGGCGCCATGCCGCTCGAGGTGAACATCGCCGCCATCGCGCGCATCGTCGAGGCCGTCGACCTGCCGGTGTCCGCCGACCTCGATGCGGGCTACGACGACGCGGCTGACGCGGTGCGCCGGGCAATCGGCGCGGGCGCCGTGGGAGCCAACGTCGAGGACCGGCTCGCGCCGTTCGACGAGTCGGTGGCGAAGGTCGCCGCCATCGTGCGCGCCGCCGAGGCAGAGGGCGTCGCCTTCCAGCTCAACGCCCGCACCGACGCCATCGTGCGCGGCGGCGACCGCCCGCTCTCCGCGAGCGTCGACGATGCGATCGATCGCGGACGCGCCTTCCTCGACGCCGGCGCGAGCCTCGTGTTCGTGCCGGGCGCTCTCGACCGCGACACCGTCTCACGGCTCGTGGAGGGGATCGGCGAGCGCAAGGTGAGCATCATCGGCCTGCCCGGCGCCCTCACCGCCGCCGAGTACCAGGAGCTGGGCGTCGCCCGCATCTCCTACGGACCGCTCACGCAGCGGGTCGCGCTGCGGGCCCTCCGCGACCTCGCCACCGACCTGTACGGCACCGGCGTGATCCCGCAGGACACGCCGGCCCTCAACTGAGCGCATGAGGCTGTCGCGACGCGCCGAGCGCGTGGAGCCGTTCCACGCGATGGCGTTCGGCGCGCGCGCGGCAGAGCTCGAGGCGGATGGCAGCCGTGTCATCCGCCTCGGGCTCGGCGAGCCGGACTTCGGCGCACCGGAGGCGGTCCGCGCTGCCCTGCGCGATGCCATGGACGGCCGCCCGCTCCCCTACACCCCCGCCCTCGGGCTCCCCTCCCTCCGCGCCGACATCGCGCGGTTCTACCGCGACCGGCACGGGGTCGACGTCGACCCCGCGCGCATCGCCGTCACCTCGGGCGCCTCCGCCGCCCTCCTCGTCGTGCTCGCCGCGATCGCCGACGAGGGCGACGACGTCCTGCTCGCCGACCCCTCCTACCCGTGCAATCGGCAGCTGATCGAGACATTCGGCGCACGCGCCGTGACGGTTCCCGCCGACGCTGCGCACCGCTGGCAGCCCGACGCGGCCTCGCTCGCTGCGGCCTGGACCCCCCGCACGCGCGCCGTCATGATCGCGACGCCCGCCAACCCCACCGGCACGACCATCCGTCCGGCCGAGCTCGACGCGATCTGCCGCCTCGCCCGCGACCGCGGCGCCTGGCGTCTCGTCGACGAGATCTACCTCGACCTGGCCGACGAAGGGGCCGACGGCCGGCGTCCCGCGACCGTGCTCGCACGCGACCCCGACGCCATCGTCGTGTCGAGCTTCTCGAAGTACTTCGGGATGACCGGGTGGCGGCTCGGCTGGGCCGTGCTGCCGCCCGCGCTCGTCGCGCCCGTCGAGCGGCTCGCGATGAACTACTTCCTGTGCGCGTCGACGCCGGCGCAGATCGCCGCACGGGCGTGCTTCTCCCCCGCCACGCTCGCGGAGTGCGAGGAGCGGAGGCTCGAGCTGCGGGCCCGCCGGGGCATCGCGCTCGCCGGGCTCGCCGAGCTGGGGCTCGCGGTCCCGGTCGAGCCCGACGGCGCGTTCTACGTCTACGCAGACGTCACCTCGACGGGGATGGACGCGGACGAGTTCTGCCGGCGAGCCCTCGAGGAGGCGCACGTGTCGCTCACGCCCGGTCTCGACTTCGGCCCTGCGACCGCCCGCTCGCACGTGCGCCTGTCGTACACCGCCTCCCGCGACGACCTCCGCGAGGGGCTCGCGCGTCTGCGTACGCTGGTGCCATGAGCGACCCCTCCAGCGTCGGGACGGCCGTCGAGGCCATCCGCGACGAGCTCGCCGCCCTCGAGGACCCGCGCATGCGCGCCGTCAACGAACGGCACGGCGACGACCACGGCGTCAACCTCACGAAGCTCCGCGCGGTCGCCAAGCGCGTCGGAGCCGATCACGAGCTCGCCCTCGCGCTGTGGTCCACCGGCGAGACGCCGGCGCGGCTCGTCGCGCTCCTCATCGCGCGCCCCCGGCTGTTCTCCGCCGACCAGCTCGACGGGATGCTCCGCGCATCACGGGCGCGCAAGGTGCAGGACTGGCTCGTCGCCTATGTCGTGAAGAAGAGCCCGCACGCGGAGGACCTGCGCCGCTCCTGGTTCGACGACGCCGATCCCGTCGTGGCCGCGGCCGGATGGGACCTCACGACCGAGCGGGTGCGGAAGCGGCCGGACGGCCTGGACCCCGCGCGTCTGCTGGACCTCGTGGAAGCGGACATGAAGGACGCCCCCGAGCGCCTGCAATGGGCCATGAACCAGACTCTCGCCGAGATCGGCATCCGCATCCCCGGGCTGCGGGCGCGCGCGATCGCGATCGGGGAGCGCCTCGAGGTGCTGAAGGACTATCCCACGCCGCCGAACTGCACGTCTCCGTACGCCCCCGCCTGGATCGCGGAGATGGTGCGCCGCGCGGAGGGCTGAGGCTCCCGCCGCGTCAGGTGCCGCAGAACGTGCGGTGCCTCGGCGAGCCGGCGGGCGCGGGGAGGGCGTACCTCCTGTCTGCGCCGCGCTCGTCGAAGGGATGGCGCAGCACCTCGAGCAGCGCGTCGAACGGCCCGAGATCGCCGTCGACCGCGGCATCGAGCGCCTCCTCCACGAGATGGTTCCGCGGGATGTGCACGGGGTTCGCCCCTCGGATGCGGTCCGCACGGGGGACCTGCGCGCGCCACGCCGCGAACCACGCATCGAGAGCGGGCACGGGCCCGAGGAAGCGGGCCCGCACCGCCCGCTCATCGCCATCCGCCGCCGCCGCGAGATCGCGCCAGAAGCCGGTGAAGTCCACACCGTGCTCGTCGAGCAGCGCGAGCGCCGCGTCGGCGAGGGCGCGCGCGACCGCCCCGTCTGTCCGGTCGTCGAGCCCGAGCTTCGCCCGGAACGCGGCATCGCGATGGGACCGGTAGCGCGCGTCGAAGCCCGCGACGATCTCGGCGGCCGCGCCCTCTCCCTCGTCCTCCCCCGCCGCGAGCAGCGGCGCGATCGCGACGCCGAGGCGCTCGAGGTTCCAGCGCATGATCGACGGCTGCCGCTCGTAGGCGTAACGGCCGTCGCGGTCGATCGAGCTGAACCACGCACCGGGCTCGTACGCGTCGAGGAACGCGCACGGGCCGTAGTCGATCGTCTCCGCGGAGACGAGCACGTTGTCGGTGCTCAGCACGCCGTGCACGAACCCGAGGCTCATCCACGCGGCCGTCAGGGCGGCCGTCGAGTCGACCACGGCCGCCAGCAGAGCACGGTGCGGATGGCGCGCATCCGCGGCGGACGGATGGCTCCGCTCGATGACGTGATCCGCCAGCCGGGCGAGGAGGGCGCGGTCGCCCTGAGCGCGCACGTACTCGAACGACCCGAAGCGCACATGGCTCGAGGCCGTGCGCGCGAGCACGGCGCCCGGCAGCTCGACGCCGTCCAGACGTCGGGGCGCGCCGGTCGCGACGACCGCGAGCGCGCGCGTCGTGGGGACGCCGAGAGCGTGCATCGACGCGGACAGGGCGAACTCGCGCAGCATCGGGCCGACCGTGGCGTAGCCGTCCACACGAGACATCGACGTGGGGCCGATCCCCTTCAGATGGATCTCGCGCAGGCGGCCATCGCCCGCGGCGCGCCGCTCCCCCAGCAGCGCGGCACGGCCGTCCCCCAGCAGCGGACGGAACACCCCCCACTGGTGGCCGGCGTACACCTGCGCGACGGGCGGCGCGTCGGCGGGTGCCGATTCGCCCGTGAGGAATCGCACGCCCTCCTCCGCCCGCAGCGAGGCGGGGTCGAGGCCGAGATCGGCGGCGAGGTCCGCATCGAGGGCGAGCACCCGGGGCGCGGGCGTCCGCGCGGGTGCCGCCGGACGCGACAGCTCGGGGAAGCGGCGCGCCCACTCGCGCTCGAGGCCGTGGACGGCGGGGGCGGCGAGAGGATGCGGCGTCGGCATGGTCGTCATCGTAGGCTGCGCGCGGACGCCCGCCGCGTCCCATGACGGGAGGCTACGCCGCGAGTGGTCCCCCCGCTGGGATTCGAACCCAGACTGGAGCGAGTTTAAGTCGCCTGCCTCTGCCGTTGGGCTACGGGGGGGGTGGTCTGACGCTACGGCATGGCGAAGGCCGCCACCGACGAGCGGTGACGGCCTTCGGCGCACGGGACTACTTCGCGGCGGGCGCCTCGACGGGCGCAGCCGCCTCCGCGGGCGCGGCCACGGGGGTGGGAGCGGGCTCCTCGACCTTGGGCTTAGGACGCGACGCGTACGTCTCGAAGAAGACGCGGGGGGTCTGAGTGGTGCCGAGCTGCACGGTGTCGCGGCCGAGGAAGAAGTTGTGCACCCAGCCCCAGATGACGCGCCACTTGCGCTCCCACGACGGCATCGCGAGCCCGTGGTAGCCGCGGTGGGCGACCCAGGCGACGAAGCCCTTGAGGGCGATGCTGCCGGACTGGAAGGCGCCGTTGTAGAGCCCGAGACCCGCGACGGCTCCGAGGTTCTTGTGGACGTAGTCCACCGGCTGCTCGCCGCGGAGCACCGCGACGAGGTTCTTCGCGAGGCGCTTCGCCTGGCGCACGGCGTGCTGGGCGTTCGGCACGCACATGCCGCCCACGCCGCCGCCCGTGAGATCGGGGACGGCCGAGACGTCGCCCGCCGTCCAGGCGCCCTCGACGACGTTGCCGTCGGCGTCGACGACGCGCAGGTCGGCCTGCGCGCTGATGCGGCCGCGCGCCTCCTTGGGCAGGTCGCCCGCGTTGACGACGACGGGGTTCGCCATGACGCCCGCGGTCCAGATGATGAGGTCGCTGGGGTACTTCTCCCCCGTCGAGACCTCGACGACGCCGTCGACGGCCGACGTCACCTGCGTGTCGAGGTGGACGTAGGCGCCGCGCTTGGCGAGGTCCTTGAGGACCCACTCGCTCGTCTCGAGCGAGACCTCGGGCATGATGCGCCCCATGGCCTCGATGAGGTGGAACTGCGTCTCGTCGAACGAGATCTCCGGGAACTTCTCCAGGAGGGAGTTGGCGAGCGAGCGCAGCTCGGCGAACGTCTCGATGCCCGCGAACCCGCCGCCGACGACGACCGTCGTGAGGAGCCGGGCACGCAGCTCGCTCCCCTTGGGCAGGGCCGAGGCCTTCTCGAAGTTGCCGATGAGGGTGTCGCGCACCGCGACGGCCTCCTCGATCGACTTCATGCCGATCGCGTTGTCCGCGATCCCGGGGATCGGGAACGTGCGCGACACCGAGCCGGCGGTCACGACGATGTGGTCGTACTGCAGCTCCCAGGGCTCCGCGCCTTCCGGCGTGATCGTCGCCGTCTTGTTGGCGTGGTCGATGCCGGTCACCTTGGCGGTGATGAGCTTCGTGCGCGTGAGGTGACGACGGTGCGAGACGACCGCGTGACGCGGCTCGATCGAGCCGGCGGCGACCTCGGGGAGGAAGGGGAGGTACGTCATGTAGGGAAGCGGGTCGACCATGACGACCTCGGCCTCACCTTGACGAAGGTGCTTCTCGAGCTTCCACGCGGTGTAAAACCCCGCGTATCCACCACCGACGATGAGAATCTTGGGCACGTGAAACTTACTCCTTGAGTTGTGTGCTGCTGGCTACCGCTGCGCGCGCGTCGAACGAACGCGCCTGACCGCAGACACGACGCCGAGCACGACAAGGATACCAGCGGCGCTCAGCGCGAAGAGCGGCAGGGTCACCTCGCGCATGCTGTCGGCCGACGGCAGGAGGGGCGAGCTCGCCTCGCCGGGGGCGTCGGCGGGCGGGATGGCGGGGATCTCCACGGCTTCCGCAGTCGGCACGGGCTCGGGGCCGGCCTGCGCACGACGGTGGAGGGCGATCCATTCCTCGAGGCTCCCGAGGGGATTCTGCGCGACGGTCGCCACGGTGCCGTCGACCGCCGCCGCGGCGTCGACGAGGCCGTACCCGTACTGCGGATCGGGGACCGACTGCACGCCGTCTGGACGCTCCGCCGTGCGGATGATGCGGTTGACGACGTTGGCGGCGTCGAGCTCGGGATGCGCGGCGCGCACGAGCGCCGCGACGCCGGCGACGATGGGGGCGGCGCCGCTCGTGCCGCTCCACTCGACGACCTCGCCCGTCGCCGAGACGCCCAGGAGCTGCTCGCTGGGGGCGGCGACGCCGATCGTGATGCCCTGCGTCGAGGCGCCCACGCTCGCGACTCCCGCCGTGTCGACGCCAGCGACGGCGAGCACGCCGGGGATGGTCGCGGGCGCTCCGACGACCGTCGTGCCGCTCGCGCGGTTGCCTGCCGCGACAACGACGACGACGTCGTGCTCGAAGGCGTAGAGGAACGCCTCGTCCCAGCTCTCGTCCCAGTCGAGCGTGTTCGTCGTGAACGACAGGTTCACGACGTCGGCGCCGTTGTCGACCGCCCAGATCATGGCCTCGGCGACCTGCTCGTCGAACGGCACGGCGGCGGATGCGCCGAAGCCGAGCGAGACGGACAGCAGATCGGCCTCCGGCGCGACGCCGATCATCCCCTCGTCCTCGCCCGTGCCGCGGCCCGCGGCGAGCGAGGCGACGTACGACCCGTGGTTCTGGTCGGTCGCGCCGACGGGCGTGCGGCCGTCGGCCGCGCCGACGCCGGAGACATCGGTGCCGTCCACGACGGCCCCCTCGAACTCCTGCGGGCCCTTCGCGATCCCGGTGTCGATGACCGCGATCGTGACGCCGTCGCCGCGGGTCGTCTCCCACGCCTCCTCGACGCCGTACTCCTCGAGCCAGTACTCCGCCGCCCGCACGGGGTCCTCGGGCTCGGGTGTCGCCGTGGGCGTCGCCGTCGGGGTCGGCGTGGGTGTCGCCTCGACGGCGGCGGGTGCCGGCGAGACGGCCGCCGCGGGCGCCACCGGGACCGCGGCACCGAGGAGCGCCACGAGGAACGCGGTGACGGGGCGCCTCATGCAGCGGCGCCGGGGTTCTCGCATTCGCAGCGCTCGGGCGACCACGCCGATCGCGCGAGCGCGAGGTCGCCGAGCGGGTTGACGCCGGGGCCCGCTGCGAGCGCGTGGCCGGCCAGGGCGTGCAGGCACTTCACGCGGGTCGGCATGCCGCCCGCCGAGATGCCGGCGATCTCGTCGACCTCCCCGAACTGCGCGCGGTCCGCGAGGTAGGCGGCGTGCGCGCGGTGATACCCCGCGCGCACCTCGTCGTCCTCCTCGAGGAGCGCCGTGAGCTCCGGCATGACCTGGCCCGCCTCGAGCCGCGACATCTCCGCCGTGGCGGCGGGGTGCGTCAGGTAGTAGAACGTGGGGAACGGCGAGCCGTCTGGAAGCCGGGGCGACGTCGCGACGACCGTCGGGTTGCCGCACACGCACCGCGCGGCGACGCCGACGACGCCACGCGATGGCCGCTGCAGCTGCGTCTCGACGACCTCCAGGTCGACGGGTCGCACGGGCTCGAAGGGAGGTGTCGTCACCTCGCCAGGCTACCCGCCGGTGCTGTCGTCCGGCTGGAAGACGCCGCCGCCGTCGACCGTCTCGTCCTCGGACACGGCCGACTCCGCGAGCCCGCTCGCGACGACCGATCGCAGCAGCTGGCCCATCCAGTCGCCCTCCGTCTCCTCGACCTCGGGGCTGACGGGGTCGGGCTCGCGCGGGAGCTCGCTGTCGTCGAGATCGTCGACGACGAGGTAGTTCACCTCGCCCGGATACGTGTAGTAGAGGCGCTCGCGCGCCTGCGCGGCGACATAGGCGTCGTCGTTCCAGCGCTCGCGTTCGCGCTCCAGCTCGGCAACCTCGTCGGCGCTCACCTGCACGGCCTCGCGGAGGAAGGCGATCCGCTGCTGCTGGGCGAGGTAGGTGCCCGCGGTCGGCACGAGCACGAAGGCGCCGAGGACCACGAGACCGAGCATGACGACGGCGAATCCCGACACGCGGATGCCGCCGAGCCATCCGCGCACGTCGACGCGGCGCGTCCCCTTCCCGGAGACGGCGGAAGGGGGAGCCGATGGTCTCTTCGCCATGGCTCCCCCTTCCGTCACACGGGGTCGGTGACCCGCTTACGCCGTGAAGCGCGGGAAGGCGCCGCGGCCGGCGAACGTCGCGCCGGCACCCAGCTCCTCCTCGATGCGCAGAAGCTGATTGTACTTCGCGACCCGGTCGCTGCGAGCGGGCGCGCCGGACTTGATCTGACCGCAGTTGACGGCGACGGCGAGGTCGGCGATCGTCGTGTCCTCGGTCTCGCCCGAGCGGTGCGACATCATCGCGGTGTAGCCGTTGCTCTGCGCGAGCGCGACCGCGTCGAGCGTCTCGGTCAGGGTGCCGATCTGGTTCACCTTGACGAGCAGCGAGTTCGCCACGCCCTTCGCGATGCCGTCGGCGAGACGCTGCGGGTTGGTGACGAACAGGTCGTCGCCGACGAGCTGCACCTTGCCGCCGATGCGGTCGGTGAGGGCCTTCCAGCCCTCCCAGTCGTCCTCCGCGAGAGCATCCTCGATCGTGACGAGCGGGAAGTTCGCGAGCAGGTCCTCGTAGTACGAGGTGAGCTCCTCGGCCGTGAGCTGCTTGCCCTCGAAGTGGTAGCGGCCGTCCGCGAAGAACTCCGTCGAGGCGACGTCGAGGCCCACGGCGATGTCGGTCCCGGGGGTGAAGCCGGCCTTCTCGATCGCGGCCATGAGGAAGTCGAGCGCACCGCGGTTGGAGGGGAGGTCGGGGGCGAAGCCGCCCTCGTCGCCGAGGCCCGTGGCGTAGCCGCCGGCCTTCAGCTCGCTCTTCAGCACGTGGTACGTCTCGGTGCCCCAGCGGAGCGACTCCGCGAACGACTCGGCGCCGAGCGGCACGAGGAAGAACTCCTGCATGTCGACGCCCGTGTCGGCGTGGGCGCCGCCGTTGATGACGTTGAGGGCGGGGACGGGGAGGACGTGCGCGTTGGGTCCGCCGACGTAGCGGAACAGCGGCAGGTCGGCGCTGTCGGCGGCGGCCTTCGCGACCGCGAGGCTGACGCCGAGGATGGCGTTGGCGCCCACGCGCTTCTTGTTGTCGGTGCCGTCGACCTCGATGAGCGCCTGGTCGATGACGCGCTGCTCGCTCGCGTCGAGCCCCTCGATGGCCGGGCCGAGCTCGTCGATGACGGCGTCGACGGCCTTCTGCACGCCCTTGCCGGCGTAGCGGCCCTTGTCTCCGTCACGGAGCTCGTACGCCTCGAAGGCGCCCGTCGATGCGCCGGAGGGGACGGCCGCGCGCTGCACGATGCCGTCGTCGAGGAGCACCTCCACCTCGACGGTCGGGTTGCCTCGCGAGTCGAGAATCTCGCGAGCGCCTACTGCTTCGATCAGTGCCACGGAAGTACTCCTTGTCGGTGGGTGATGCGGGGAGCGACGTCGGTCCGAGCGCCAGTCTATTGCCGTCGCAGCGCGCCCTCAGACGAGGACGGCGATGGCGAGGCCGTCCCACCCCTTGACGCCCACGGTCTGGATGGCCGTCGCATCGAACCGGGGATCGTCGCCCAGCATCGCGAGACCTGCGCGGACGCCCTGGACCTGCGGGTCGTCGGTCGTGTCGTCGACGACGCGACCCGAGCGGCCGACGTTGTCGACGACGACGACGGCGCCCGGCCGTCCGAGCCGCGCCGCCCAGTCGAGGTAGATCGTGTTCGACTCCTTGTCGGCGTCGATGAAGACGAGGTCGAACGGCTCCCTGCCGTCGAGGGAGGGCAGGACGTCCGCTCCGCGTCCGACCAGGATCTCGACGCGATCGGCGACACCGGCCGCCGCCGCGTTGGAACGGGCGAGCGCGGCGTTGCGAGGCTCCGCCTCGATCGAGACCACCGAGCCGCCGTCGGGCAGCGCCCTGGCCATCCAGATCGCGGAGTACCCGGCGAGCGTGCCGATCTCGAGCACGCGGCGCGCACGCGAGATCCGCACGAGCAGGTGGAGGAGCTTCCCCGCGACCGGCGCGACCTCGATGGGGGCGAGATGCGCCGCCTGCTGCGAGGCCAGCGCCGCGTCGAGCGCGGCGTCGTGGCCCACGAGCGTGTCGGCGAGATAGCGGTCCACGGCGGCCCAGTTCTCGGGAGTCGGCTCCGGCATGCCCCCAGCCTGTCCTATCCGGCCTGCACCGCGCCATCCCCCTGCGCGATGGCCCGCCCCCGGAACTGGCCTGCGGCTGCGAGCACGAGCACGACCAGGGCGATGAGGGCCCACGCCGTGATGCCGAGCGGGCCGGCGAGCGCCAGGTCGATGTCGGCGCCCGCCGCCGCGAGCATCAGCACCGATGCGCCAGCGGCGTTGAGCGCGCCGTGCGCGAACACCGCGGGCCACACCGATCCGGTTCGCAGACGCGTCCAGCCCAGCAGCACGCCCCACGCGACGCAGGCCCCCGTCATGAGGAGGACCCCGGCGAGGTCGGGACGGCCGAAGTTGTACCCGAGCAGGATGAGCGGCGCGTGCCACAGCCCCCAGAACGCGCCGGAGAGCAGCAGGGCGGGCCACACGCCGAGCGGGCGGAGCGCCGGCAGCAGCCAGCCGCGCCATCCGATCTCCTCGCCGAAGGCAAACACGACGTTGACGACGGCGCCGAGCGGCACGGCCGCGAGCTGGCTCACGACGAGCACGGACACCGGGACGGGGAGGTCGGCGACGTCGACGCCGCTCGCCGCGAGCGTCTGCGCGTATCCCGAGAACCCGACGAGGTCCAGTTCCACGAGGCCCAGTGCGCCCGCCAGGAGCGCGGCTCCGACGACGATGAGCGGAGGGATGAGCACGGCGGCGACGGCGAATCCGATCGTCCTGCCCACGGGCCGGAGCGGCCAGACGCCGAGCGCGCGCAGCCGGCCGACGGCGGGCGAGCGCAGCGCGAGCACCACGACGAGCGTCGCGACGAGCGGTGTGTACATCATGGCC
Source organism: Microbacterium gilvum (assembly GCF_039543865.1). NCBI lineage: Bacteria > Bacillati > Actinomycetota > Actinomycetes > Micrococcales > Microbacteriaceae > Microbacterium > Microbacterium gilvum. The sequence goes on from NZ_BAABKO010000001.1 coordinate 932,487, forward strand.
GGAGCCACCAGGCCGAAGACGGGCGACGCGATGCCGTCGCCGAGCCAGAGAGGCAGGGCGACGATCCAGGCGAGCCCGGCCGAGACGACGGCGAACACGGCCACAGCGGGCCATGGCACCCGCGCGGCGGCGCTCATGCGCGGTCCGTCCGCTCGCCGAGCCCGGCCAGCAGCGCGGCGGCCGTCGCGGCGTCGTCGATCGTCACGGTGAAGACCCTGCCGTTCGTCCGCGTCACGCGCAGCGCCTCCCCGGCGCGCATCACGACGCCCCAGCCCGAGGACATCCCGTACCGCCATCCCCATCCGCCGTACTCCCCCATCGGGTCGACGTACGCGACCTCCGCCGACGCGATCTCGGCGCGCGGGATGCGGACGCGCGGCCATCCGATCGGCGCGCGCACGGTGAGCCCTGCGTCATCGACGCGGACCCGGTAGACCACCGTCGTCGCGACGAGCGCTGCGACGAGCACGGCGCAGCCGATCGTGATCCACGTGACCGTCGACGGCGCGCCCGCGGTCGCGACGTCGGCGATGGCCGTGCCCGCCGAGACCGCGACGAGGAGCACGAGCGCGCCGACGAGGGCGATGAGCCCCGTGCGTGCCATCGTCACGGTCTGCATCCACACCGCCCGCTCGCCCGGAGCCAGGTGCAGCGGCGCGGGGGTCTCGGCGTCGGGGCCCTCGTCGGGAAGGTCGGGGACGAGCGCCCAGGCCGCCGCGCCGAGCACGATGCCGGCCGCGAAGCCGCCGACGACGAGCCACGTCACCGAGCCCGCGTCGCGCGCGTCGTCGAGGCCCACCTGCAGCAGGGTGCTGCCGAAGAGCACGGCGGAGAGCACCGCCGTCTCGAACCATGCGACAGCGGCGAGCAGCCGATGGGTGCGCCCGCGGGCCGAGCGCATCTGCGCGAGGCCGATACCGCCGAGCAGGGCGGTCACCCCGCCGCCCACCGCGAGGGTCAGGACGGGCACGACGGCGGCGGGCAGGAAGCCGTCGGGTCCCCCGGCGAGCCCCCAGTGCGTCGCGAGCGGATCGGGCAGCAGCGGCAGGAGCGCCGCCTGCGCTCCCGCCAGCACGACGAACACGCCGAGCGGGACGAGGAGCCCGATCCACCGGAATCGGCGGATGGCGCGGGCCCTCGCGGGTGAGCGGTCGGTCGTCATCGTTCCTCCTCGTATCGTGCGCGGGTCAGGTCCGCGCGTCCCTCACGAGCCCCGCGAGGACATCCCGCGGGACGCCGAGGGTCTCGGCCCGCGCCGCGAGAGCGCGGATGTCGTCGTGCAGCTCCGACATGCGCTCGGCGGCGTCGGTGATGACGGCGCCGCGTCCGGGGCGCATGTCGACGAGACCCTCGTCACGCAGCTGCTGGTAGGCGTGCAGCACGGTGTGCAGGTTCACCCCCAGCGCCGACGCCACCTGCTTGGCGGCGGGCAGCCGGTCGCCCTGGCGGGTGCGACCCGCGACGACATCCGCGCGGATGGACGCCGCCAGCTGCGCGAAGACGGGTTCCTCGCGCAGGGGGTCGATGCGGATGAGCATGTAGTTATTCTAGCGCAACTAGAACAATATCCTCGTCGCGCGTCGGCCATCTCCCGGACACCCGCGGCTCGTACACTTCCCGCATGACGACCCAGCCCGCGCTCGCGCGCAGACTTGGCCTCGGCGACGCCGCCGCGATCGGACTCGGATCGATGATCGGGGCGGGCGTCTTCTCGGCGTTCGCGCCCGCCGCGGCGGCGTCCGGGCCGTGGCTGCTCATGGGGCTCGTGATCGCCGCCATCGTCGCGCTGTGCAATGCGACGTCGTCGGCCCAGCTCGCGGCCGTCCATCCCGTCGCGGGCGGCGCGTACGCGTACGGCCGCGCCGAGCTCGGGGCGTGGTGGGGGTACCTCGCCGGATGGAGCTTCGTCATCGGCAAGATCGCCAGCTGCGCCGCGATGGCACTCGTCTTCGCCGCGTACGCCGCCCCCGCCGGCTGGGAGCGCCCCGTCGCGATCGCCGTCGTCGTGCTGCTCGCCGGGGTCAACCTGCTCGGCGTGACGCGCACGGCGCTCGCGACGAAGATCATCGTCGCGGTCGTGCTCGCCTGCCTCGCGGTCGCCGTGACCGCCGGGTTCGCGGGCCCCGCCTCCCCCGCAGCGGCCGACGCGACGGGCGCCGGCCCTTACGGCGTGCTGCAGGCCGCCGGTCTGCTGTTCTTCGCGTTCGCCGGCTACGCGCGCATCGCGACCATGGGCGAGGAGGTGCGCGACCCCGCCCGCACCATCCCGCGGGCCATCCTGCTCGCCTTCGCGCTCGCCGTCGCCGTGTACGCCCTCGTCGGCACGTCGCTGCTGCACGCGCTCGGGCCCGACGGCCTCGCCGCATCGTCGGCTCCCCTTGCCGACGCGGTCGACGCGGCCGGATGGGCGTGGGCGCAGCCCGTCATCCGCGTCGGCGCGGCGGCCGCGGCGCTCGGGGCGCTGCTCGCGCTCATCGCGGGAATCGGCCGTACGACGCTCGCGATGGCGCGCGAGGCCGACCTTCCGCCGTTCCTGTCTGCGGTGCACCCCCGCACGCGCGTGCCCCACCGCGCCGAGATCGCGGTCGCGCTCGTCGTCATCGGCATCGTCGCGTTCGCCGACCTGCGCGGCGTCATCGGCTTCTCGTCGTTCGGCGTGCTGCTCTACTATCTCGTCGCCAACCTCGCCGCCTGGCGGCAGCGCCCATCGGTGCGCCGCTATCCGCGCGCGATGCAGGCGGTCGGCGCCGCCGGCTGCGTCGTGCTCGCCGCGACCCTGCCCTGGCAGAGCGTCGTCGCGGGCGTCGCCGTCGTCATCATCGGCGTCGCCTTCCGCGGCATCCGCCTCCTCCTCGAGCGCCGTGCCGCGGTCGAGGAGGAGTGACCCGCTCCTGCGCCCCCTCTTCTCCCCCGCCGAGAGCCCATCCGGGTGCCGAGAGGACACCGGATTCGCCGTAACCGGGTGTGCTCTCGTCCAACGGATATCCGTTGGACGAGAAGAGGCGATGGATGCCGGGGTCAGCCGAGGGGCTTGAGCGCGAGGTCGTCGCGGGAGGCGCCGGCCGACACCGTCGCGAACGCCGTGTAGCCGTCGGCGGCCGCCCGCTCCAGAAGCGCCTTGAGGTTCTTCGTCCGCTGCTCGAGCCGCACGCGCGACCCCTCGGCGACGAGCTGCGCCTTCAGCGCGAGGAGCTCCGCGACGGGCGCATCGCGATCGTGCACGAGGACGACCGCGGCCGCCGCCTCGGCGTCCGCGAGCGACACGAGGTCTACGATGCGCTCGAAGCCGATCGAGAAGCCGACCGCCGGCACGTCCTGTCCGAGGAAGCGTCCGATCATGCCGTCGTAGCGGCCTCCGCCGCCCAGCGAGTAGGGCGCCGAAGGGTGCGCGATCTCGTAGATGGTGCCCGTGTAGTAGCCCATGCCGCGCACGAGGAAGGGATCGAAGGCGAGCGGGAGCTCCGCTCCCGCCGCGTCCGCGCCGCGCGCCGCCCCGACCGCCTCGCCGATGGCGACGAGGTGCGCGACGATCTCGTCGTCCACGCCCTCCGGCAGCGCCCGCCGGATCTGCGCCTCCCCGAACGGCAGGTGCTCGCGCGTCTGCGGGCGCGTGAGGAACGCCTCGAAGGCGGAGGCGGCGGCATCCGACGCCCCGCGCTCGCGCAGCTCGGCGACGACGCCCGACGCGCCGATCTTGTCGAGCTTGTCGATCGTGATGAGCACGCCGGGGCGCTCGTCCGCCGGGAAGCCGAAGACGTCGAGCATGGCGTCGAGCGCGCGGCGGTCGTTGATGCGGACGGTCGCGCCCTCGAGGCCCAGCGCGTCGAGCGCGTCGAGCGTCGCGGCGATGAGCTCGGCCTCGGCGCGCGCCGACGCGTCGCCCATGATGTCGATGTCGCACTGCACGAACTGCCGGTAGCGTCCCTTCTGCGGGCGCTCGGCGCGCCACACCGGCGCGATCTGCACGGAGCGGAACACGGTCGGGAGCTCGGCGCGGTGGCTCGCGTAGAAGCGCGCCAGCGGCACCGTGAGGTCGTACCGCAGCCCGAGGTCGCTCAGCTGCGCGGTGTCGTCCGCCGCTGCACGCACGGCATCGGCGTCGAGACCGCGCTTGAGCACGTTGAAGGCGAGCTTCTCGTTGTCGCCGCCGACGCCCGCGTGCAGCCGGTCGTACTCCTCCATGACGGGCGTCTCGATCTCGTCGAACCCGTGCGCGCGGTAGCGCTCGCGGATGACGGCGAGCACGCGCTCGCGACGGGCCTTGTCAGCGGGGAGGAAGTCGCGCATGCCGCGCGGCGGGTTCACGGAAGCCATAGCGCCCCCATTCTCCCATGACGCGTCAGGGCGCCTCGGCCTCCCGGATGGCGTCCTCGACGTCGCGGACGGCCGTGCGGAGGGCGCGCTCCGCGTCCCACCCCCGGGCCCTCGCGACCGCGACGAGGCCGAGCAGCGTGTCGCCGAGCTCCTCCTCCGACTCCGGGAGCACGCCGGGCTCGTCCGCGGCGATCGCCTCGGCCGCGGCGACCGACTCCGCGAGCTCGAGCCCCACACCCACCTGCTCGCCCTTGCCGAGCACCTTCTGGGCGAGGGCGAGCGCGGGCATCGCATGCGGGACGCCGTCGAGCACCGACGATCGCGCGCTCTTCTCCTGCGCCTTCGCGGCGTTCCACAGCTCGAGCACGCGCTCGGGGGTCTCTGCGGTCTCGTCTCCGAAGACGTGCGGATGGCGGCGGATCATCTTCTCGGACAGGCCCCGCGCGACGTCGTCGATGCCGAACGGGTCGACGTCGCCGTGCGAGGCGACCTCGGCGTGGAAGAGCACCTGCCAGAGGAGGTCGCCGAGCTCCTCTCGCAGCTCGGCCCGGTCGCCGCGCTCGACGGCGTCGACGAGCTCGGCCGACTCCTCGACGAGGTAGGGCACGAGCCGCTCGTGCGTCATGGTCTGCGACCACACGCACCGCTCGTGCACCTGCCGCATCACGTCCGCCGCCTTCTTCAGCTCATCGCCTGCTTCGCTCACGCGTCCATCCTCTCCCGTCACGAGATCTGCGCGAGCCGCCGGTGGTGGCGGGCGCGCCACGAGACGAGCACGCCCGAGAGCACGAGCGCGATCGCCGAGCCGCCGAGCACGCCCAGCACCGCCTCGTCGCGCAGCAGCGCATCGTCGGCGAAGGCGAGGCCCGCGAGCAGCAGCGAGACCGTGAACCCGATGCCGCCGAGCGCTCCGGCCGCGACGAGGTCGGGCACCCGGATCTCGGGCGCGGTGCCGCGCGGGCGGATGAGCATGGCGAGCCAGCCGAAGAGCACGATGCCGATGATCTTGCCGGCCGGCAGCCCGATGAGGATGCCCCACAGTGCCGGCGACAGCTCGTCGGGCGACACCTGCGGGATGACCACGAGCGCCGAGAAGAACGCGAAGACGGGAAGGACGAGCCCGTTGATCCACGGCTCCAGGACGTGCCGCGCGCGCATGCCCTCGCCCTGCCGGACGGCGAGGCCGAGCAGCACGCCCGCGATCGTCGCGTGCACGCCCGACTGGTAGACGAGGACCCATGCGGCGAGCGCGACGACGATCATGAGCGGCACGAGCACGACCTTCGAGCGGTCGCCGACGAAGCGGCTCAGCACGGCGAACACCACGACGAGCACGACGCCGATGGCGAGGCTGCCGAGGTCGACGTCGGTCGCGAACAGCACAGCGATGAACACGATGCCGACGATGTCGTCGATGATCGCGAGCGCGAGGAGGAAGACGCGCACGGTCGACGGCAGCCCCTTCCCGAACACGGCGAGCACGCCGAGCGCGAACGCGATGTCGGTCGCCGTGGGGATGGGCCACCCGTCGCGCGTCTCGGGACCGCCCGCGACGAGCAGGTAGATCGCGATCGGCATGATCACGCCGCCGGCGGCCGCGATCGCCGGCTTCACCGCGCGCGCGACGCTGTTCAGCTGGCCGCGCGTGAGCTCGTACTGCAGCTCGACGGCGACCCCGAAGAAGAAGATCGCGAGCAGGAAGTCGGCGCCCCAGTGCGCGATCGACAGGTCGAGGGCCGTGCCTGGCACGGCGAGGTGCGCGTGGCTGAACGAGATCACGGCATCGGCCACGGGGCTGTTCGCCGCGACGAGGCCGAGCGCGGCGGCGCCCAGCAGGAGGAAGGCGGGGAAGCGCTCGGAGCGCAGGAGACCGATCATGGGGACCTCTCGGGTTCGCGTGACGGGGCGCGTCTCGCGCCCGCCGCCGACCAGACTTCCCGGCACACCGTCGTCCACCCTACCCGGCGGCGGGCGCCTCCTTCGGCGGCAGCGGGAAGATCGCGTCGAGCAGCTGCGCGACCCAGGCGAGCAGCCCCGCGTCGCCCAGCGGCTCCCCGTCGACGACGGGGAGCGGGACGACCATGGCCTCGCCGCCGCTGAGGATCTTGGCTCCCGGATGGAGCCGCTGCAGGCGGACCTTGATCGAGTCGGGCACGTGCGCGGGCGCGACGCGGAGGTTCCGCCCCATCGCGACGACGTCGGCGAGCCCCGCCTGCGCCGCGCGCCGGCGGAGCCGGGCGACCGCGACGAGACCGTCGACCTCGGGCGGCGTCGGGCCGTAGCGGTCGACGAGCTCCTCGACGACGAGGTCGATCGCGTCGTCCCTCGCCGTCGCGGTGGCCGCGGCGGAGAGCTTCTGGTAGGCCTCGAGCCGCAGCCGCTCGCTGTCGATGTACGTCTCGGGGAGCCGCGCCTCGACGGGCAGCTCGAGCCGCAGCTCGGTGGGGCCGTCGGCCTCCTCGCCGCGGAAGGTCGCCACCGCCTCGCCGATCATGCGCAGGTAGAGGTCGAACCCGACGCCCGCGATGTGCCCCGCCTGCTCGGCGCCCAGCAGATTGCCGGCTCCGCGCAGCTCGAGGTCCTTCATGGCGACCTGGATGCCGCTGCCGAGGTCGTTGTGCACGGCGATCGTCTCGAGGCGGTCGGCCGCCGTCTCCGACAGCGGCTTGCCCTCGTCGTACACGAAGTACGCGTAGGCGCGCTCGCGCCCGCGGCCCACGCGTCCGCGCAGCTGGTGCAGCTGCGCGAGCCCGTACTTGTCGGCGCGGTCGATGATGATCGTGTTCGCGTTGGCGATGTCGATGCCGGTCTCGATGATCGTCGTGCAGACGAGCACGTCGAACTTCCGCTCCCAGAAGTCGTCGACGACCTGCTCGAGCTGGTTCTCGCTCATCTTGCCGTGCGCGACGGCGATGCGCGCGTCGGGCACGAGCTCTGCGAGGTGCGCAGCGACGCGCTGGATGGACTGGACGCGGTTGTGCACGAAGAAGATCTGGCCCTCGCGCAGCATCTCGCGCCGGATGGCCGCCGCGATCTGCTTGTCGTTGTTCGGTCCGACGTACGACAGGATCGGATGGCGGTCCTCGGGCGGCGTCGCGAGGGTCGACATCTCGCGGATGCCCGTCACCGCCATCTCGAGCGTGCGCGGGATGGGCGTCGCGCTCATCGCGAGGATGTCGACGTTGGTCTTGAGCTTCTTGAGCGCGTCCTTGTGCTCGACGCCGAAGCGCTGCTCCTCGTCGACGATCATGAGGCCGAGGTCCTTGAACCTCACCGCCTCGGTGAGGATGCGGTGGGTCCCGATGACCATGTCGACCGTGCCGTCCTGCAGCCCCTGGATGGTCTCGCGCGCCTCCTTGTCGGTCTGGAAGCGCGACAGCGCGCGCACCTTGACGGGGAAGCCGGCGAAGCGGTCCTGGAACGTCTCGATGTGCTGCTTCACGAGGAGGGTGGTCGGGACGAGCATGGCCACCTGCTTGCCGTCCTGGATGGCCTTGAACGCCGCCCTCACGGCCACCTCGGTCTTGCCGAAGCCCACGTCGCCCGACAGCAGGCGGTCCATGGGGATGGGCCGCTCCATGTCGCGCTTGACCTCGTCGATCGTCTGCAGCTGGTCGGGCGTCTCCGCGAACGGGAACGCCTCCTCGAGCTCGCGCTGCCACGGGGTGTCGGGACCGAAGGCGTGCCCCTTCGCGGCCATCCGCGCGGAGTAGAGCTTCACGAGCTCGACGGCGATGTCGCGGACGGCCTTGCGCGCCTTGCTCTTCGCGGCCGCCCAGTCGCTGCCGCCCATCTTCGACAGCACGGGCGCCTCGCCGCCGACGTACTTCGAGAGCAGGTCGAGCTGGTCGGTGGGCACGTACAGCTTGTCGCCGGGGCGCCCGCGCTTCGAGGGCGCGTACTCCAGGACGAGGTAGTCGCGCGTCGTCTTGACGGCGTTGCGGCCGCCGCTGGACACCTCGCGCTGCGCCATCTCGACGAAGCGGCCGATCCCGTGCGTGGCATGGACGACGACCTCTCCCGGCTTCAGCTGCAGCGGGTCGACCACGTTGCGGCGCCGCGAGGCGAGCTTCTTCACGCCGCGCGACTCGCCGCCGATCGACCGTCCGTAGAACTCGCTCTCCGTGAAGACCGCGAGGCGGGCGCCCTCCACCTCGAAGCCTCGCTCCACGTCGGCGCGCACGAGCGTCGCGACGCCGGCCTCGGGCGGGGCGTCGATCGCGTCGACGACACGTGCGGCGACCCCGCGCTCCGACAGCACGTCGCGGGCGCGCTCGACGAGTCCTGTTCCCGACGCGGCGACGACGACGCGCCATCCGTCCCTCACGAGGTCGGCGATGTGCGCCGTCGCTCCGTCGACGTTCCCCTGGAAGGCGGGTGCGGCCGAGGCGCGCACGCGGACGGCCCCGCCCGGATCGGGCACGATCACGGTGTCGTCGTCGTCGAGCGCCGCGAGCTCGGCGGCGATCTCCGCGGCGCCGGAGTCGAACGGGCTGAGCGACCACCACACGCCGCCGGCGGCCCGCACGTCGTCGCGCAGCACCGAGATCGACAGGAAGTCGCCGGCCTCCAGGTTGATGGGCGCCGCGCCCCCGCTCGTCGCGGCGCTCCAGGCGGCCTCCAGGAACTCCCGGTTCGTCTCCCCCAGCGTCAGCGCGCGCGAGACCGCCCGCTCCGGATCGACGAGCGCGACAGCCGCCCCGCGAGGGAGGTAGGCCACAAGCGACTCCAGCGGCCCCGACAGCACGGGGATGAGCGACTCCATGCCCTCCACGGGGATGCCCTCGGCCATCCGCTCGAGCATCTGTCCGATCCCCGGGTGCTCGTGCTGCAGCTCCCGCGCGCGCTGGCGCACGCCCGGCGTGAGCAGCAGCTCGCGGCTCGGCACAAGCTCGACCTCCGGCACGTCGCCGGGCAGCGAGCGCTGGTCGGCGACCGAGAACGCGCGGATCTGGTCGACCTCGTCGCCGAACAGCTCGATGCGGTACGGGTGGTCGGCGACGGGCGGGAAGACGTCGAGGATGCCGCCGCGCACGGCGAACTCGCCGCGGCGCGAGACCATGTCGACGCGGTGGTAGGCGAGCTCGACGAGCCGCTCGACGATGCCGTCGAGGTCGTGCCCGCGGGCGCCCGCGCGCAGCTCCACAGGCGCGACGTCGCCGAGTCCGCGCGCGAGCGGCTGGATGGCCGCGCGGATGGACGCCGTCACGACGAGCGGCCGGTCCCCGCCTTCCGCGATCCGCCGCAGCGTCGCGAGCCGCCGCCCGACCGTCTCGGCGCTCGGGCTGAGCCGCTCGTGCGGCAGCGTCTCCCACGCCGGGAAGTCGCGCACCTCCGCCTCGGGGAGCACGCAGGCGAGCGCCGCGGCGAGGCTCTCCGCCCTGCGCCCCGTGGGCGCGACGGCGAGCAGGACGGGCGGATGGCCTGCCGCGCGCCGTCGCCGCAGGAGCGCCGCGAGCAGCGGCGCGTCGAGCCCGTCGACGAGCGAGAGATCGGCGTCGACGGCCGCGCTCGCGAGCGCGTCGCCGAACGACTCGTCCTGTTCCAGAGCACTCACGATCCCCTGCACAGTCACCGGAGAAGTCTATGCGGGCTGTAGGACACGGGGCCGCCGCTTCCTAGGATGGGAGCATGAGCGCCGACCAGTCCTCGCCGTCCCCCGATGCCGGCGGGTACCCGCCGCGCCCGCCGCTCCCCCCGTACACGCCGCCGGGAGACGCCCCGTACGCCGCTCAGCCGCCGTACGGCCAGCAGCCCGCGTACGGCGAGCAGCCCGCGTACGGCGAGCAGGCCCCGTACTCGACCCCTCCGTCGTCTCCTGAGGGCGTCGTCCCGGGAGTGCAGCAGTCCGGCGCCTACGTCTATCCCCCGACCGCGCCGTACGCGCCTCAGGTCGACGCGCGCTACGGCACGATGCTGGGGGCACCGCAGGCGGCACCCGCTTCGAAGGCGGCCGGACGCGTCGCGCTGCTGCTCTCCCTCCTCTCGCTCATCGGCGCAGCGGTGGTCCTCGCCGTGTGCCTGTTCCTCGTGGGCGTGCAGTCCGAGCGCAGCGGGTTCCTCGAGACGGTCGCCGCCGAGGATCCCGACTGGACGCTCCTCGCGCCCGTGCGCGACGCCGTGATGACCGCCGAGATCACGTGGTGGGTGGCGACGGCGCTCGGCATCTGGGCGCTCGTGCAGGGCATCGTCGCGATCGCCCGGCGGCGCGGACGCGGCGCCGGGATCGCCGCCGTCGTCATCGCCGTGCTCGCGCCGATCGTCGTCGGCACGATCGCCTTCATCGGCTTCGCGGCCGGGCTCGCGGGCGGCACGGGCGTCTGACCGTGTCGTACGCGTCGCCGCCTCCCGCGTATCCCGTCCGCGTTCCCCGGCCGCCCGGCCCCTCGGGCCTCGGCGTCGTCGCCCTCGCGGCCGCCGTCGCGGGCGTCGTGATCGGCTCCGTCGCCGTCTACGCCGGCGCGCAGGGCTTCGCGGACATCGGCGGCCTCGTCGACGAGGCGGGCGACATCCCCGACGAATCGGTCGGCGCGTTCCTGTCCGTCTTCCTGCGGGCCTTCGGATGGCTCGGCGCCGGATTCGCGCTGTGGGGTCTGCTCGCGACGTGGGGACTCGTGCAGGGCATCGTCGCCATCGTCCTCCACCGCGGGCGCGGCGCCGGCATCGCGGCGCTCGTCGTCGCCGTGCTCGGCTTCTTCGTCGTGATGGCGTTCTTCGCGATCGGGATGACCGCCGGACTCGGGTCGCTCGCGCCCGACGCCGTGGACGCCGCCGTCGCCTGACGCCGTGCGCGGGTCAGCGCGGTGCGTGGAAGCGCTGCTGCGCCGACACGAGGCCGTCCTCGACGACCCGCTCGACCGCGTCGGCGGCGTCCGACACGAGGATCGGCAGCGTCGCGCGCTCCGCGGCGCCGAACGCGTCGAGCACCCAGTCGGCGGGGTCCTGGCGGCCGGGCGGCCGGCCGATCCCGACCCGGACGCGCACGAAGTCGGGCGTGGCGAGCGCCTTGGCGATGTCGCGCACTCCGTTGTGTCCGCCGTGCCCCCCGCCCGACTTGAGCTTGATGGTGTCGAAGGGGATGTCGAGCTCGTCGTGCACGACGATGACGCGATCCGCGCCCAGGCCGTAGAACTTCGCGAGGTTGACCGTCGGCCCGCCCGACACGTTCATGTAGCTGTTGAGCTTGGCGAGGACGAGCTTGGCGCCGCCGGGGCTCAGCCATCCCTCGGCGACGCGCGCGTTCGCCTTGTGCGGGCGGAACGCCGCCGAGCGCCGCGACGCGAGCTCGTCGACCACCATCTGCCCGATGTTGTGCCGGGTCCGCTCGTACCGCGGTCCGGGGTTGCCGAGCCCGACCACGAGCCAGGTGTCCGCCATGTTCCGTCCTCCTCGAGACGACGCGAGGGGGTGCGACCAGGTCGCACCCCCTCGCGTGGAGAGATCCGATTACTCTGCTGCGGGCGCGTCGCCCTCTGCGGCCTCGGTCTCCTCGTCGGCGGCCTCGCCGCGCGGCGTGAGGATCGTGAGGACGAGCGTCTCGGCGTCGGCCGCGAGCGTCGCGCCCTTCGGGAGCTCGACGGCGCCGGCGTGGATGGACACGCCGTCCTCGAGACCCTCGACCGAGACCTCGACGTGCTCGGGGATGTGCGTCGCCTCGACCTCGAGCGACAGCGTCGCCGCCTCGAGGTTGACGATCGTGCCCGAGAACGACTCGCCCACGACCGTAACGGGGACGTCGACCGTGATCTTCTCGCCCTTCTTCACGACGAGGAGGTCGATGTGCTCGATGATCTGGCGCACCGGGTCCTTCTGGACGTCCTTGACGAGCGCGAGCGCGCCCTTGCCCTCGATGTCGAGCTCGAGGAGCGCGTTCGCCTGGCGGACGATGAGCGCCGTCTCGTGGCCCGGGAGGGCGAGGTGGACGGGCTCGGTGCCGTGCCCGTAGAGGACGGCGGGGATCTTGCCGGCGGCGCGCAGGCGGCGCGCGAAGCCCTTGCCGAACTCGGTGCGGACGTCGGCCGCGAGCTTGTTCTGATCAGCCATGAGTGTGCTCCCTGATGAGGTCACGCGGCCGAGCGGACCGCATGGAGGTCTGGTGTCTTTCTCGACTCGAACGCAGCGCGTGAGGAGAGCATGGAGCCCGCTTCACCGCGTCGATCACGGATGTCGCAGCGCTCGCGCCGCGTTCTCCCTCGCCGAGGTCGTCGTCCATGCTACCCGACGCGCCCCCCGGGGGAGAACCGGCCCGCTCCCAGATGACGGCGCGCGTCAGCGCTCCACGAAGCCCGTCGTCCAGCGGCCCAGGCGCGCATAGGCCAGCCGCCGCGCGTCCGGGCGCGACAGGAAGACGTCGTGGAGGGCGCCGTCGATGCGCTCGATCGTCACGCTCGGCCCGAGACGCAGCGCCGCGCGCGCGATGTCGTCGACGACGAGGACGGAGTCGGCGCGCGTGAGGTCGTCCGACCATCGTGTCGGCGTCGCACTGCGCGCCGACAGGAGCACGCACACCGGCGCCTCGATGGCGAGGCCGCGCGCGACCTGCGCGTGCCCTTCGAGAACGGCGTGCAGCCATCCGGCGTGGACCGTCATGCTCACCTCGGGCCTCCACCGCGGGTCCACGACGACCGGATCGTCGGGGTCGGCGGCCTCCTGCTGCGCGCGGGCGTAGAAGCCGAGGTCGATCTGCGGCGCCGCGTCCATGGGGCGCCAGCGCGCCTGCATCTGCACGACGGGCGCGATCGCGGGGCGCACGCCGCTCAGCTGGAACTCGAGCCACGGGCTGTTGAGCACGAGGGCGGTCGCGACGCCGGGGTGGCGCGCGGCCCACAGGCTGAGGGTCAAGCCGCCTGTGGAATGCCCGACGAGGACGAGGCGACGACCCGGCTGGTCGGCCGGCCTGTCGGCCATCGCCTCGAGCGCTGCCGCGATGTCGGCGTCGTACACGGCGAGGTCGGAGACGTAGCCGGGCGTCTGGCCGTCACGGAGGCTGCGCCCGTACTTGCGGAGGTCGAGGGCGAAGAACCGCGCGCCGCGCTCCGTCCAGAACCGCGCGAGCCGGGTCTGGAAGAAGTAGTCGGACCATCCGTGGACGTACAGCACATCGACGTCGTCGAGCGGCCGGCGCACGAGCAGCCGGCGCTCGGGAAGCAGGCGGACGAGGGTCGCGACGACGGGGCCCTCCCCGTCCTCGCCCAGCGGCAGCGTGCGCTGGGCGAATCCTCCGCCGAGCACATCGGGCCGCCATCCGTCGCGGGACATGGACCGAGGCTAACCCGTCGCCGCTTACGATGGACGGGGCCCTACGGCCATCCGACACCGCACACGAAGGAGCATCCGCCATGATCGACGGCGCACTCGCCTCGCACATCCTCGCCTGGGTCATCGGAGGGGTGTCGATCGTCGCGGCGGTCCTGATCACGGGCGCCTTCTTCACCCTCGGACGCCAGAACTCCTACGACAAGTGACGGACGCCTGACGGCCGGCTCACACCGTCACGGCGACGCACGTGAGCCGCGAGGCGACTAGCCTGGGGCACGTCCGACTTTTCTCGTGTTCAAGGAGTAGCGCGTGACCGACGCTTCATCGACCCCCGCCAGTGCGAACATCGGGGTCGTTGGCCTCGCCGTGATGGGTTCCAACCTCGCCCGCAACCTCGCCAGCCGCGAGGGAAACACGGTGGCCGTGTTCAACCGCAGCCGCTCGAAGACCGACGAGCTGATCGCGGCCCACCCCGAGGCCGGCTTCATCCCCGCCTTCTCGTACGAGGAGTTCGCGGCATCGCTCTCGAAGCCGCGAACGGCGATCATCATGGTCAAGGCGGGCCGCCCCACCGACGCCGTCATCGACTCGCTCGTCGAGGTCTTCGAGCCGGGCGACATCATCGTGGACGGCGGCAACGCCTACTTCCCCGACACCATCCGCCGTGAGAAGGCCGTCCGCGAGACCGGCATCAACTTCGTCGGCGCCGGCATCTCGGGCGGCGAGGAGGGTGCGCTCACGGGGCCCTCGATCATGCCCGGCGGCTCCGACGAGTCGTGGATCACCCTCGGCCCCATCCTGAAGTCGATCGCCGCCGTCGCCGAGGGCGAGCCGTGCGTCACGCACGTCGGCCACGACGGCGCCGGCCACTTCGTGAAGATGGTGCACAACGGCATCGAGTACGCCGACATGCAGCTCATCGCCGAGGCGTACGACCTCATCCGCCGCGGCACGGGCAAGACCCCCGCCGAGATCGCCGACGTGTTCGCCGAATGGAACACGGGCGAGCTGGAGTCGTACCTCATCGAGATCACCGCCGAGGTGCTGCGCCAGATCGACGCCGAGACGGGCAAGCCGCTCGTCGACGTCATCCTCGACCAGGCCGGCGCCAAGGGCACGGGCGCCTGGACCGTGCAGACGGCCCTGTCGCTGGGTGTGCCCGTCTCGGGCATCGCCGAGGCCACCTTCGCGCGCTCGCTGTCGTCGCACCCCGAGCAGCGCGCGGTCGCCGCGGCGCTGCCCGGACCCGACGAGGAGTTCCAGGTGGCCGACGCCGACGCGTTCATCGAGGACGTGCGCCAGGCCCTGTTCGCGTCGAAGATCATCGCCTACTCGCAGGGCTTCGACGAGATCCGCGCCGGCGCCGCCGAGTACGGCTGGACGATCGACCTCGGCGCCGTGTCGAAGATCTGGCGCGCGGGCTGCATCATCCGCGCCCAGTTCCTCAACCGCATCGCCGACGCCTACGCCGCCCAGACCGACCTGCCCGTGCTCGCGACCGCGCCGTACTTCGCCGACGCGCTCACGCGCGGACAGGCGGCATGGCGCCGCGTCGTGATCGCCGCGACGCAGGCGGGCATCCCCTCGCCGGCGTTCTCGTCGTCGCTCGCGTACTACGACGGCATCCGAGCCGAGCGCCTGCCCGCCGCCCTCGTGCAGGGCCAGCGCGACTTCTTCGGCGCGCACACCTACAAGCGCATCGACAAGGAGGGCACGTTCCACACGCAGTGGTCCGGCGACCGCACCGAGATCGAGGCCGAGGACACGCACTGACGGTCCCGCGCGAACGAGCCGCCCCGGGATCCGTTCCCGAGGGCGGCTCGCCCCGTTTCGGCTCCGTCGCTGCGCTCCCCCGCTCGACGACCACGCAGCCGGAGCCCCAGCGGGTCAGAGCGCGGAGTGCCCGACCGGACGGGCGGGCAGGCGCACCTCGAACGTCGTGTCGCCGGGGGCGCTGCGCACCGAGATGGCACCGTGGTGGGCGTCGACGATCGCCTTCGCGATCGAGAGGCCGAGGCCCGTGCCGCCGGTCTTCCGGGCACGCGACCTGTCGCCGCGTGCGAAGCGGGTGAAGAGCTCGCGCTGCAGCTCCTCGTCGATGCCGGGGCCGTCGTCGTGCACGGTCAGCACGGCGCGCGTCGCGCCGCCCTCTCCCTCGATCCGCAGGCCGAGGGTCACGTGCGTGCCGTCCGGCGTGTGCGTTCGCGCGTTGGCGAGCAGGTTGACGACGACCTGGGTGAGGCGTCCGCGGTCGCCGGCGATGATGACCGGCTCCTCCGGGACGTCGACCGCCCAGTCGTGTCCCGGACCCGCGGCCTGCTGGTCCGCGATCGCCTCGACCGCGAGCTGCGTGAGGTCGACCGCTCCCAGCACGATCTCCTGGCCCTCGTCGAGCCTGGCCAGCAGCAGCAGGTCCTCCACGAGCGATGTCATGCGGATCGACTGGGCCTGGATGCGCTCGAGCGCCTGCTCGGTGTTGTCGGTCAGCTCGGGGTCCCGCAGCGACAGCTCGGAGTAGCCGCGGATGGAGGCGAGAGGCGTGCGCAGTTCGTGGCTCGCGTCCGCGACGAAGCGCCGCATGAGCTCTTCGTTGCGCTGCCGCGCGTGCAGCGACGTCTCGACGTGATCGAGCAGCGTGTTGAGCGACGCGCCCACCTGCCCGATCTCGGTGCGCGGATCGGCCTGCTCGTGCGGCACGCGCTCGTCGATCGAGACGGCGCCCTGGTCGAGGGGCTGCTCGGCGACCCGGCGGGCGGTCTCCGCGACGGCGCGCAGCGGCCGCAGCCCCGTGCGGATGACGAGCATCGTCGCGATGCCGAGCAGGATCATCCCGCCGATCGTCGCGAACAGGACGGTCGTCCACAGCCGGCCGATCGTGCCCTGCACCTCCGCGGTGGGCAGTCCGGCGATGACCGTGACGGGAGACGAGGGGTCGTTCGCGAGGATGCGGTAGGTCCCGACGCCGTCGATCACGACCGTGCCCGATGTCCGACGGTCGACGAGGTCGATGACGGCGTCGACCTGCGCGTCCGTGAGGGCGACGGGCTGGCGGTCGTCGCCCATGTAGGCGCCGGACGCCCCGCTCACGCTCGTCTCGTAGATGAAGAGGAACCCCGGTGCCACGGGGCGGTCGCGCAGCGCCGACGACGCCGACTCGCCGTTCTGGATGGCTGCGAGGAGCGACTGCTCCACCGCCTGCGACGAGGACTGCACCTCGTCGGTCAGCTGGCTGTCGAGGACGCTGCTCAGGATCACGCTCGTGAGCGTCGTGATGATCGCGAGGATGACCGACACGATGCCCACGACCGTGATCATGAGCCGCGCCTCGAAGCTCAGCTTCCGCAGCCCCCGGAGCGGAGCCGGCGCGGCCTCCGCGGCCGCGGCCGCGCTCACTGAGGCGCCTTGATCATGTACCCCGCGCCCCGCACGGTGTGGATGAGCGCGTCGCGGCCCGCGTCGATCTTCTTCCGGAGGTAGGAGATGTAGAGCTCCACGACGCTCGACTTGCCGCCGAAGTCGTAGTGCCAGACGCGGTCGAGGATCTGCGCCTTCGACAGCACGCGGCGCTGATTGCGCATGAGGTAGCGCAGCAGCTCGAACTCGGTCGCCGTGAGCTCGATGGACTGGCCTGCGCGCTCCACCTCGTGGCTGTCCTCGTTGAGCGTCAGGTCGGCGACGCGCAGGATCGGCTCCTCGTCGGCGGCGAGGGCGGTGCCGGCGCGGCGCATGAGCGCGCGCAGGCGGGCGACGACCTCTTCGAGGCTGAACGGCTTGGTGACGTAGTCGTCGCCGCCCGCCGTGAGGCCGGCGACGCGGTCGGTGACGGAGTCCTTGGCCGTCAGGAAGAGCACGGGCACGTCGTTCTCGTTCTGGCGCAGGCGCTGGAGCACGCCCATCCCGTCGAGGTCGGGCATCATGACGTCGAGCACGAGGGCGTCCGGATCGAAGTCGCGCACGGCCTGCAGCGCTTCGAAGCCGCTGCCCGCCGAGCGGACCTCCCAGCCCTCCATGCGGAGCGCCATGGAGAGCAGGTCGGTGAGCATCTGCTCGTCGTCGACGACGAGCACGCGCACGGGCGAGCCGTCGGGACGTGTCAGGGCGGGCGAAGGGGTGCGGGCGGTCGTTGTCATGGCTCTCATTGTGCGCCCGTTCCTATGCGCTTGCTATGGCGCGGGCTATGTGCGCGCTGTGAGTCCTCGGACCCGTTCATAAGCCGCTCATAACCTCCGCACATGCGCGCCATGAGCGGCGTCCCTACGGTCGACCTCGGCCGCTCGCCGGGAGCGGCGAAAAGGGAGACCCCATGTTCGGAACCTACCTGCGACGAGAACTCGCGGGCCGCAAGAAGCAGACGATCATCGTCGCGGCAGGACTCGCGATCGCCATCGCGCTCGTCATCATCGTCAACGCGCTGTCGGCGGGCGTGCGCGACGCGCAGAACCAGGCGCTCGAGTCCGTCTACGGTGTCGGCACCGACCTCACCGTGACCGGTGCGGCCGCCGAGCCCGGAGAGGGCGGCGGCCAGCGCTTCGAGTTCGGCGAGGACGACGGAGCCACAGCCGACGACGGCACGACCGAGGTCAGCCAGTCGCGCCTCACGACCGAGATGGGGCGCTCCACGCTGGAGTCGTCCGTCGTCGACACCGCGGCCGGGACCGACGGCGTGTCCGCCGTCTCCGGCGCGCTCGCCCTCACGAACGTCACGTTCGACGGCGAGCTCCCGAGCGCGCCGACCGACTCGACCGACACGGGAGACGCGACGCAGACGGCGCCGTCGGAGGGCGAGATGCCGCAGGGCGGCGGGGGCGGCTTCGGCGGCGGCTCGTTCGACCTGAACTCGATCAGCGTGCTGGGCGTCGACGACGCCGCATCGACGGTCGGCCCGCTCTCCTCGGTCGAGGTCTCCGACGGCCGGGCGCTCGCGTCGGACGACGCGGGGTCGTACGTCGCCGTCGTCGACGCGACGTACGCGTCCACCAACGAGCTCGCCGTGGGCGACACCGTCGAGCTCGGCGGCGAGGAGTTCGAGATCGTCGGCGTCGCGGCCTCCACGTCGGACTCCGCCGACACCGCCGCCGACGTCTTCATCCCCCTCGACGTCGCGCAGGACCTCTCCGGTGCGGGCGACGTCGTCTCGACCGTGTACGTGCAGGCCGCGTCGGCCGGCGACATCGCGACCGTGCAGACCACCCTCGAGGACGAGCTGCCCGACGCGACCGTGAGCTCGCAGTCCGACCTCGCCTCGACCGTGTCCGGTTCGCTGTCGAGCGCGTCGAGCCTCATCACGAGCCTCGGCACGTGGCTGTCGGTCATCGTGCTCGCCGTCGCCGTTCTGCTCGCCGTGCTGTTCACGATCTCGGGCGTCTCGCGCCGTACACGGGAGTTCGGAACGCTCAAGGCCATCGGCTGGACGAACGGCCGGGTCGTCCGCCAGGTCGCCGGGGAGTCGGTCGTGCAGGGGCTCATCGGCGGGGCCGTGGGCGTCGCACTCGGCGTCGTCGGCGCCGTCATCATCAACGTCGTGCAGCCGACCATCTCGACGGCATCCACCGCGACGGCCGCAGGGCCTGGCGGCGAGGGCGGCATGGGCGGCATGGGCGGCATGGGCGGCGGCTTCGGCGCCATGGCCGAGACGGCGAGCGACATCACGCTCTCGGCACCGCTCGACGCGACCATCATCATCATCGCGGTGGCGCTCGCCGTCGCGGGCGGACTCGTGGCCGGCGCGATCGGCGGATGGCGGGCCGCTCGGCTGAGCCCCGCCGAGGCGCTGCGCTCGGTCGGCTGAGCGCGGACAGGACAAGGAGAACATCATGACCACGCTGTATGCGCTCGAGGGCGTCCAGAAGACCTACACCGCGAAGGGCCGGGAGGTCCGTGCGCTCAAGAACGTCGACCTCGAGATCGAGCAGGGCGACTTCGTCACCATCCAGGGCCCGACGGGCGGCGGCAAGTCGACGCTCCTGCAGCTCCTGGGCGCCCTCGACACGCCGACCAAGGGCGCGATCTCGATCGCGGGCGCCTCGCTCGGGGCGGCCTCGGCGAAGGATCTCGGAAGGCTGCGCGCCGGCGAGATCGGCTTCGTGTTCCAGGGCTTCAACCTGATCCCGACGCTCACCGCCAAGGAGAACGTCGCGATGGGGCTCGAGCCGCTCGGGCTCGCGAAGGACGAGCGCGACGCCCGGGTCGCCGAGGCGCTCGCGCACGTCGGGCTCTCCGAGCGCGCCGACCACCTGCCGACCGAGCTGTCGGGCGGCCAGCAGCAGCGCGTCGCCATCGCGCGGGCGATCGCGAAGCAGCCGAAGGTGCTGCTCGCCGACGAGCCGACGGGCAACCTCGACGAGCACACGCGCGACGAGATCATGGATCTGCTCGAGCGGCTCAACGCGGAGGGGCTCACGCTCATCCTCGTGACGCACGACTCGGCCGTCGCGCGCCGTGCGCGTCGCCGTCTGCGGCTCGACCACGGCACGGTGACCGACATCACCCGGCGCTGACCGCCCCCGCTCCGCCGCCCGGCGGCGCATCTCCTCTCGGGGGATGCGCCGCCGGGCTTCTCGTGTGGCCTAGTGTTGCTGCCCAGGCTCGTCGGCGGCGTCCATGCGGTTCACGGGCGCACGGACGGTTCGGCTGTCCAGTGCAGCGGGTCTCCCCGCGCGTTTCGGTGCCGGATGCGCACACGGGTCCGGCTGGCGCCGTGCGGTGCGTGTGCGGCACGCATCGTCGTGCGGCGAGTGCAGTGCCACGCGGATCACCGCACCGCGCAAGCGGGACCTCAGTACCCGGCGAAGGCGTCGGTCGTGAGCGAGCGGGCGCGCGCGAGCGCGGGCGCGAGATCCGCGATGAGCGCGGGCGGGCCCGAGACGTAGGCGCGCCGCGTCGCGAGGTCGGGCACGGCCTCCCCCAGGCCGTCAGCCGTGAGCCGGCCGCCGCCCCACCACGACCAGTGCGCGGGCAGCGCGGCGGGTTCGTCCGGCGTGCACACGACCGTGCGCACCCCGGTGTCCTCGAGCTCGGCGCGGTACGGGAGCTCCGCCGCGCTCGACGCCACGAGCACGAGCACGATGTCGCGCCGCTCTCCGGCGAGCTGCAGGTGGCGCAGCTGCGAGACGAACGGCGTCACGCCGATGCCCGCCGCGACCATGAGCACGGGTGCGTCGGTTGAACGCGGCAGCACGAAATCTCCCCAGACGCCCGTCACCGCGAGCACGTCGCCCTCCGCGGCCTCCGCGAGCGCGCGCTTGTAGCTCGACAGGGTCTCCGCTCGCCCCTCGCGGAACGCGATGCGGATCGTCGGCAGCTCCTCCGGCGCCGACGAGACCGAGAACTCGCGCCGTGTGCCGCGCGCGTCGGGCCGGCGATGCGGCACGTCGAGCTCGAGATACTGACCGGGCTCGAACGCGACAGGGCGCATCGCGGTGAACGAGAGCTCCTGCACGGTCGGCGTCAGCGCACGGCGTCGGGCGAGGGTGAGACGCACGGCGCCCCGCGCGGCGAAGGCGAACGCCACGAGGTTGCCGATGAGCAGGGCGCGCTCCTGGCCGAGCGTGACGATCCCGAGCGGGATGGGCCATCCCGCGAGCAGGCCGACGACGACGGCGACGAGGTACTGCTGGCGACGGCGCGGTGGCAGGGTGAGCGGCTCGGAGAGCATGAAGGCGCCGAGGAAGAGGTACGGCGACTGCACGATGACGCCCTGGAGGAGGGTCTCGAGCGGCGTGGAGGCGCCCGCGGCGAAGAGCTGCACGATCGCCCTCGTCGTGCCGAAGACGACGGCCACCGCGAGGAACAGCGCCACGACCCGGAGCTTCTCGGTGCGCCAGAGCACGAGCAGCGCGAGAAGCGCCAGCGGGGCGAAGAGAGCGGGTGTCCCCACCCACCACGCCGAGCCGCCGAGCGTCGACAGCGTCGCGACGGCGGCGCCGACCGCGGCCGGGTTCAGGATGTGCCTCCCGCGCCACACGATGAGGTACTTCGACAGCGCCGCGGCCGCCGCGGCGATCGCGGCGCCGGCGAGGGTCGGCACGTCGAGGCCCGGCCGCACGACGAAGAGCAGGATGCCCGAGGTGATGAGCGTCGACTCGACGCGCCACGGCGTGCCGATCACGTGATGCGCGATCGCGTCGACCGCTGAGCCGACGACGACGAGCACGGCGGCGGTCGCGACGAGCGCGCCCGGGGTGGGCAGCACGAGCCCGGCGAACGACAGGGCGAATGCGATGACGGCGAGCACGGCGAGCGCGAACAGCACGAGCCGGTACATCGAGAGGCGCCCGAGGACGCGCATGCCGCGCTGGTACGCCGCCGTGAGTGATCCGATCATGTGAAGATCTCCGCTCCTCCCCGCGTCATGCGGGCTCCGAGTGACCATTCTGCGCGTCCGTCCGACAGCACGCGCACCCACTCGACGTCGTGGGCATGGGCGAACGCGGGGCCGCCGTCGAAGAACAGGGCCGTCGCCGCGGCATCCGCCGTCATGGCCGTCGGCGCGATCGCCCACGTCGCGACGACGGTGCGCACGGGGAGGCCCGTGCGCGCGTCCAGCACATGATGCAGCCCGTCGCCCCATGCGCGGCGGTTGGCCGCCGACGCGCACAGCGCCTCGTCGGCGATCGTCACGACGCCGATCGCGCGTCGTGCGTCGTAGGGGTGCTCGAGCGCGATGCGCTGCCGCGGTCCCCGTGCGCGGATGTCGCCGCTCGCGTCGACGACCACGTCGCCCTCGATCATCCCGGCCACGATGTCGACGAGGCGGCCCTTGCCTACGGCGCCCACGTCGACGACGGCGGGTCCGCGCAGGCGCAGCCGCCCGCCATCCCACGCGAGCCGTTCGCGCCAGTCGGCGGGCGCCGGCTCCGCGTCGCCTGCGCGGAGCGAGTAGGCGCGGTCGTAGCCGAGGCGCTCGAGCGAGCCGCCCACGAGGGGGTTCACGGCGCCGTCCGTGGCGTCCGACAGCTCCGCGTAGAGCGCGAGCATGTCGGCGGCGTCGGCGGGGGCTGCGGTCTCCCCTCCCGCCTCGCCGAGACGGGACACGACCGAGTCGGCGCGGAACCGCGACCAGTCCGCGTCGAACGCGGCGACGGCGCGGGCGATCCGCTCGCGCGCGCCGTCGCCGAGGGGCCGGGGCGTCTCGATCTCCCACGACGTGCCGATGGCGTCGAAGCGCCATGCGGCCGTCACGTCAGGCCGCCGCGTCCTGCATGATCTGCTCGATCGCGGCGTTGAAGCCGCCGCTTGTGAGGGAGGATCCCGCGACGCGGCTCACCGACAGCTCGTCGATGTCGATCCCCACGACCTCGTCGGCGATCCCGTCGATGAACTGCGACTGGTACCGCTGGCTCTCGGCGGCCTGCGGGTCGCCCGTCACCTCCACGGACGTGACGATGTCGTCCTCGAGCGTCACGGTGACGGTCACCGTCTCGACGGACTCGGGCGTCTGGTACGAGCCCTCGGCCGTGTAGGTGCCGTCGACGTAAGACGAGTCCGTGCCGGACGTCTCGGTGCTCTCGGCGGACTCCGTCGTCGACGTGTCGGTCGTGTCGGATGTCGCGGTGTCGTCGGTCGACGCTCCCACCGTCACGGCGCCGCAGCCGGCGAGGGCGATCATCCCGGCGACTCCCGCGAGGGCGGCGCCGGTGCGTGCGGATCGGATCATGTCGGTCCTCTCATCGGTGCCGCACTCCGCGGCCATGAGGCAACCTCACCATCGATCCATGCGGACCGGCGGTGGCCAGCCTATGAGTCCGCTGTGATCAGGCGGCGCCGTCGAACATGCTCGTGACGGATCCGTCGTCGAACACCTCACGGATGGCGCGAGCGAGGAGCGGGGCGGCCGACAGGACCGTGAGCTTCTCGAAGCGGCGCTCCTCGGGGATCGGCACGGTGTCGGTCACGACGACGCGGTCGATGGCGTCGTCCTGCAGGCGCTCGGTCGCGGGGTCGCTGAAGATCGCGTGCGTCGCGCCCACGATGACCTTCTTCGCGCCGTTCGCCTTGAGGGCCTGCGCGGCCTTCACGATCGTGCCCGCCGTGTCGATCATGTCGTCGACGAGCAGGCACGTCCGGCCCGCGACCTCGCCGACGATCTCGTGCACGGACACCTGGTTGGCGACCTTCGGGTCGCGCCGCTTGTGGATGATCGCGAGCGGCGCGTCGAGGCTGTCCGACCAGGTGTCGGCCACCCGGACGCGGCCCATGTCGGGCGAGACGACCGTGAGGGTCGCGCGCTCCTCGGGCGTGAGCGTCTCCCGGAAGTGCCCGAGCAGGACCGGCTTGGCGAACAGGTGGTCGACGGGGCCGTCGAAGAAGCCCTGGATCTGCGAGGCGTGCAGGTCGACGCTCATGATGCGGTCGGCGCCGGCCGTCGCGATGAGGTCGGTGACGAGGCGCGCCGAGATCGGCTCGCGGCCGCGGCCCTTCTTGTCCTGACGCGAGTAGGGGTAGTACGGCACGACGACGGTGACGCGCTTGGCCGACGCGCGCTTGAGCGCGTCGAGCATGATGAGCATCTCCATGAGCTCCTCGTTGACGTTCTGGTCGAACGACTGGATGAGGAACACGTCGGTGCCGCGCATCGAGACCTCGAAGCGCGTGTAGATCTCGCCCGAGGCGAAGGTGCGGTGCTCGGTCGGGGCGATCTCGATGCCGAGGTGCTCGCCTACCGCCTGCGCGAGCTCGGGGTGGGAGCGTCCGGCCACCACCACGAGGCGCTTCTTCGTCTTCGCGATGACGCCGGGGGCGATGCCCTTCGCGAGGTCGAGGTCAATGGTCTTCTTCGTGCGCGCCATCGGCTGCTTTCTCCACCGCTCCGGCCTTCGCCGCGGCTTCCGCCGCCGCTGAGCCCGCCCTGTTGGTCTCGACCCACCCCGCGATGTTCCGCTGAGGTGCCACGCTCAGAGCGAGGGCGCCTGCCGGCACATCCTTGCGGATGACCGCGCCCGCTCCCGTCTTCGCGCCGTCGCCCAGTCTAACCGGGGCGACGAAGACGTTGTGCGAGCCGGTGTGCACCTGGTCGCCGATGACGGTGCGGTGCTTGGCGACGTCGTCGTAGTTCGCCGTGATGGCGCCTGCTCCCAGGTTCACCCCGCGGCCGATCGTCGTGTCGCCGACGTACGACAGGTGCGGGACCTTGGACCCCTCGCCGACCGTGGAGTTCTTCACCTCGACGAATGTGCCGACCTTGGCGCCCTCTGCGAGCTCGGCGCCAGGGCGGAGGAACGCGAACGGGCCCACCGTGGCGCGCGGTCCGATGACGGCGAGGGTGGCGTCGGTGCGGCGCACGACGGCCTCCTCCCCCACCTCGCAGTCGACGAGCGATGTGTCGGGTCCGATCGTGGCACCCTCGCCGACGCTCGTGGCCCCGAGCACGAAGGTGTTCGGCAGCACCGTGACGTCGGGGGCGAGCGATGCCGTGTCGTCGATCCAGGTCGTCGCGGGGTCGAGGATGGTCGCGCCCTCGAGCTGCCAGCGGCGCACGACGCGGGCGTTGAGGATGGCCGCGGCCTCCGCGAGCTGGACGCGGTCGTTCACCCCGAGGGCGATGCGCGCGTCGGGGGCCGTCGTCGCGGCGACCGCCGCGCCGGCCTCGCGGAGCAGGCGGACGACATCGGTGAGGTACATCTCGCCCTGCGCGTTGTCGGTTCCGACCCGGGCGAGCTGGGCGCGCAGCGACGGGGCGCGGAAGACGTAGACGCCGGCGTTGATCTCGGCGACGGCGGCCTCCGCCTCGTCGGCGTCCTTCTGCTCGACGATGCGCGCCACGGTGCCGTCTGGGTCGCGGATGACGCGTCCGTAGCCGGTGGGGTCGTCGAGCGTCGCGCTGAGGATGGTCGCCTCGGCTCCCGTGCGCCGGTGCGCGTCGATGAGGGCGGCGAGGGTGTCGGCGTCGAGGAGGGGGACGTCGCCGCTCAGCACGAGGACGTCGCCTGCGAACGCGGTGGGCAGGGCTTCGACGGCGATCTGCACGGCGCGGCCCGTGCCGGGGATGTCGTCCTGGTCGACGGGCTCGACGCCCGGGAAGTCGGCGATCGCCTCGACGACGCGGTCGCGCTCGTGGCGCACGACGACGCGCGTCACGACGGCGTCGAGCTGCTGGGCCGTGTGGAGCACGTGCCCCACGAGCGGCCGGCCTCCGATGCGGTGCAGCACCTTCGGCAGCTTCGACTTCATCCGGGTCCCCTGGCCTGCCGCCAGGATGACGATCGCCAGCTCGGTCTGTGTCACGTCGTTCTCCGTCACGCTCCGCCACCAGGATTCGAACCTGGTCCTCACAGCTCCAAAGGCTGTCGTGCTGCCGTTACACCATGGCGGACCGCGGCCCGTCGGCCGCCCGTCAAGTCTGCCATGACCATCCGCTCGGGCCGGGGACCCATAGGAGATACTGGTCGGATGGCCACGGACACCGACGAAGTCGACCGGATCGTCGGCGCGTGGGCGACGCAGCGACCCGATCTCGACTTCTCGCCGATGGAGGTGCTCTCGCGCGTCGACCGGCTGTCTCGGCATCTCGATCGCGCTCGGCGGGAGGCGTTCAGCCGCACCGACATCGAGCCGTGGGAGTGGGACGTGCTGTCCGCCCTGCGACGGGCGGGCGCGCCTTACCAGCTCAGCCCGAAGCAGCTGCTGCTGCAGACGCTCGTGTCGAGCGGCACGATGACGAACCGCATCGACCGGCTCGTGACGCGCGGCTTCGTGCGGCGCGAGGCCGATCCGGCGGATGGCCGGAGCGTGCTCGTGACGCTGACGGACGACGGGCGCGTGCGCGTCGATGCCGCGATCACCCGGCTGATGGATGCGGAGGCGGAGCTGCTCGGACGACTGTCGGCGTCGGAACGCTCGCGGCTCGCGGCGCTGCTGCGTCGCCTGAGCCTGAGCTTCGACGGCGCCGGGTGATCACGCGGCTGCCGCGAGCAGGGCGGGCTGTGAGTACGTTCTTCCGCCGCAGATCACGCTGCTGACGCGGCACCGGATTGTCTTGCCGAGAAGCTCGCCTGGTACGACGCGCAGCTCAGCGCGCCGCCCACGCTGTGAAGGCTCCCTGCACCTCGTCGAAGAACGCGCTCTTCGCGCGTGTGTAGTCGTCGTAGTCGGGCTTGCCGGCGTTCTCCGCAGAGAGCTGCAGCTTGACGGCCTCGTAGCGGGCGCGGGCCTCCGGATTCGCGCGCAACCAGTCGCGGAACCACACCGTGTAGCGGCCCCACGGCGAGTCCATCCGCCGGATGTGAAGGATGGCCGGGACGTCGGCGCTCGTGAGGAGCCGCTTCTGCCAGACCTCGTCCGCGACGGGCTCGCCGCCGCGCGGGATGTCGCGGGTGACGCCGGGCGAGTCTGGTCGGGAGCCGAGGGCCATCCGGTACCCGAGCGGTTCGAGGCGGGCGGCGAGCGCGGCCTCGTCGGGCAGCGGATCGATGCGAACCTGGAGGTCGATGAACGGCTTGGCGCGGAGGCCGGGGACGGAGGTCGAGCCGATGTGGTCGAACTCCGCGGGGCCGAGTCCGTCGAGCGCGGCCGAGATGCGCGCGAGCTCGCCGGCGGCGGTGATCGGCCATGCGGGGTCGTGCGGATGGAGCTCGGCGGGGTTCGGCGACGGCATGCTGCGGACCCTAGCGCGCATCGCCTGTCGGCATGCTCGACGACGCGCGTCTCACGGCGATGGCCGAGGAGATCGCCGGCGTGCCCGAGGTGGTGGCGGTCTCGCTCGGCGGCAGTCGGGCACGGGGCACTCACCGCCCCGATTCGGACGTCGATCTCGGCGTCTACGACCGGGAGGACGCGCTCGATGTCGCTGGTCTCGCGGCGCTCGCGGGATCTTCTCGCGATGGTCGCCGCGGTGAGGGCGTTGCCACGACCGGTCGCCTGAGCGGCGCGCGCCGGCGCTGTGGCACGCCAGCTGCTCGGACGGCGAGGCGGTTCGATGCTCAGGCGCCGCGTCCCGCACCGCCCGCAAGCGGATGCTCGTCGGTCGTCTCCGGGTCGGGGTGCCATCCGGGTGGGGGCTGGTCGGTGAGGCCGTTCTCCCATTCGTGTCGCCACTGGTCGTCGAGGTCGGCCTGGGTGACGGGCGCGTATTCCCAATCCGGTATGCACGGGTGAGGTGGGTCTGGGGCGTGCGAGGCGGTGTGCGCGGTCTGCGGGGGTGGGTCGGTGGTGTACTCAAACCCGAGGGGGCTGGTCCAGACGATCACGCCGGGTTCGGGTTGTCGGATCTGCCAGGGGGTGTGGTGTCGGAGCTTGTGGTGTGCCGTGCAGAGGGCGGAGAGGTTGCCGGCGCAGGTGGGGCCGCCTCGTTCCCACTCCCGGGTGTGGTCCTTCTCGCACCGTGACGCAGGCTGCGGGCAGCCGGGGACACGGCAGGTCCCGTCGCGCAGCTCGATCAGCCGGCGGATCGCCGCGGTCGGGGTGTAGTGGTCGACCGTGTGGAGAGCACCGGTGTCGGGGTCCTGGAAGAGGCGTTCCCACCCGGGGGCGTCCTGCGCGAAACGTCGGGCGACATCTGGGGGGATGGGTCCGTATCCGGCGAGGAGGGCGGGGTCGTCGTCGAGGCCTGCGAGGGTGGTCGCGGCGATCGTGACCGCCACGGTGCCGCGGATCGCGGCGACCTTCTCGATCGACCCGTCGATCGTGTGGGTCGTGGGGGCGCCGGTGAGGAGGAGGTCGGTGGCGAGGTCCGCGCGGATCTGATCCCTCGTGCGGGCATCCCACACCCGCTCCACCGCCGCCGCGACCTGCTCCTCCGTAGGCCTCAACGGGAGGGCGGGGTCGTGGGGGTACCAGGTGCCGTCGTGGAACACCTCGACGTGCTCCCGCATCATCGAGCACCCCGGGAGGGTGGACCGGACGGTCCGCCGGGCACCGTTGCGCGGGCCACCCGCGGGGCCGTGGACGTCGGAGGTGTCGGGGCCGTGGGTGTCGGGGCCGTGGATGTGGGCGCTGTCGGGGTGGGTGGCGTCCCCGTTCGCGTCGACCGCGACACCGTCACCGTTGATCCGCATCCCGAACGCGTTCCGGCGGACAGGGCCGGCGGTCGCGGCCGTGCCCGCCGCTGAACGGTACTGCTCGTCCTGACCCGACCGCCGCTTCTCCTCCGCCGCGAGTCGCTTCTCTTCCGCGGCGATAGGTTTCGCGATGGTGGTGAGGCGGTCGTGGATGGCGGTGATCTTCGCGGCCTCATCGGTGAGGATGAACTCCGCCAGCCCGTCGTCGAGGGTCCGCACCCGGGTTCCTCTCCGGTCCAGGGCGCGCCGGTGCCGTTCGGGGAGGGGTGCCGGGTCGAGGACCCCGGCGAGGCTCTTCGCGAACACCCGCACCTGCCCCGGTGTCGCGTCCTCCGCGTACGTCACCGCACGCCGCGAGTACTCCTCCACGACCTCGGCCGGCAACCGTTCCCCGTGTTCGCGGATGATGTCCGCCTGACGACGCGTGATCACCTGACAACACAACGCATCCGCCACGATCGGGAACCGGTCGGTCAGGGCGAGGTCCTGCCGCAGCCTCGCTTCGACCTCACCCGGAGACAGATGCAACGCGGTGGCGAGTTCGAGGGCGATGGACCGCCACGGGAACCCGTATGCGGACGCGTCCTCGCACCGGGCGGTCTGCGCTTGCGCGACCCGCGCGGCCGCGGCGAACGCCCCCGCCTCCAGCCCATCGAGCCGCGCCCGATCCGCACGCACCTCCAGGATCAGGTCGCGCACGTTCCCGAGCGTGCGCACCTCCGCAGGGGTCGCCTCCCACGACGACCCTGCTGCGAACCTCGGCTTCCGCCCTGACATACACCCATCATCCAAGGCACCACCGACATTCGAACGAACGAACGAGACCATCCCGACCCCAAGGAGGTCACAGGATGGTCACGAAACGGACCGGGCAGCAGGGGAACGGTCGCCGCGTCTCGGCTCGCTCCGCGCGCTCACCAACCAGGGACGGCCAGGTGCGAGGGAACGTGACGGCATATCGGGTCACGGCGCTCGCTCAACGACCGGGAGGGGCCGCTGGGCGGGAGGCGCAACGAGAGAGGCGCGCGGGCGGGAGGGGAAGCTCGCGGCGTTTCGAGAAGACGACCGCGCGCCCACGCATGCTCGCCCGGTGCCGGGCCATCAGCCCGCGGAGAGCAGGTGCGCGACGACGCGCTCGACGACGCCCGCCTGCGAAAAAGCTGAAGCGCGCCATCCACCCTCCTCGAGACCGTGATCGGCGCCCGGCACCTCGATCGACAAAGCCTGCGTGCCTGCGACGGTCGAGGGCACCCAGCTCGGATCGGCACCTCCGCCGACCGCCAGATGATCGGACGATGCTCCGCGGAGAGCCGTCGCCACGCGCTCGTCAGTGAGGATGGGCGTGAGCCAAGCCGCGCGCACGCCGGTGCGGGCGAATCGCGGCAACGCGAAGGTGCCGAGGGACTTCGCGAGCACGACGACCGGCTCCGCCGGGAGTGCCTCGAGTGCCCGCGCCACGTGAGCGTCGACGAAGTCGTGCGGATCACCGACGCCCGCGGCCGCGTCGTCATGCCAGTCGACACCCCACAGCTCGTATCCCGATTCCCGGAGCGCAGCCGCCGACCACCAGAGCAGCGGCGCCTGAGCCGTGTAACCTGCCCCCGGCAGAACCAGGGCGACGGGGGCGCCGTCGCGCGGCGGTCCGAGACGTCGGATGGTCGTCATGGCGCGACGATAGCAACCCCGTGCGGCGCGGGCACGCGCCATACTGGCCGCGAGGGGGATGACCATGCGCAGACCGATCGCCGCGGCCGTTGTCCTCGTGTGCGCGGCCGCCCTCGTCGCCTGCAGCCCCTCGCCGGGTCCGCGCAGCGGATGCGACGACGACGTGCGCACGGCGGGCGACCCGGGCGACGCCGCGCCGCTGCTCGTCCTCGGCGACATGGGCTTCGCCCCGACGATCGTGTACGAAGACGGCGCCGTCGTCGTGCCACTCCAATCGGACGCCGCCGCGAGCGCAGGCGCGGGCGCGCGGGACACGCACGGCGCGCGCGGAGCGCACGGCGCGGGCGCGGCCATCCGTCCCCTCATGGCGCCCGGCTACACGGGGCCGCAACCCGGCGGGTTCGTCGGCGGGTCGCTCACGGCATGCCAGCTCGCGGCGGTCACCTCGCGCGCGGACGCCCTGTTCGCGCCGTCGGTCGATTTCGGGGAGCCGCTGGTCACCGACAGCGGCAGCACCGACGCCTCCTACCGCGGCCAGGCGGTCTCGGTGTACGCGTTCACGCGCGCCGATCCGACGCAGTGGGACGGACTCGCCCCCGGAGCACAGCGGGCACGGCAGGATCTCGCGGACCTCTGGGACCTCGTGGAGGGCGAAGCCCGGCTGGACGACGTCCTCCCGATAACGCGGCTGCACGTGCGGGTCCTCGTCGACGTCGACGACGACGAGCTCGTCGACTGGCCGCTGTCGACGCCCCTCTCGGATCTCGTGCCCGACGGATGCGCCACGCTCGACGATCCCGAGGAGGTGGCGGCGCTCGTCGACCGGCTCGACGACGACCATCCGCTGCTCGAGACCGCGGCCCACCGCCTCGCGATCCTCGCCGCCGCGCCGGGCTCGCCCGCCTGCGACCCGTAGCGCCCGGTTCCCCGGGATCGCCGTGCTTCGGAAGCCCGTGCCTCGGGACGCCGGTGCCCCGGGACGGTCCCCGGGGACATCCCGTACGCGTCGCCGGCCGGTAACACGCCTCTGACAGCATGCCCGCGTGACCGAGACCAACGCGAACGAGACCAACGCGAACGAGACCAGCGAGACCGAGACGAACGCGACCGAGACCAGGCGACCGACGTTCGAGTTCGCCGACGGCATCCGCGCCGTCGCGGCGCTGTGCGTCGCGCTCCTGCACGCGACGACGTTCACCGGTCGCTCCGGCGACGTCGAGGAGGCGCTCCCGGTCGTGGCGAGGGTCGCCGAGCTCGGCCACTACGCCGTCCCGGTCTTCATCGTGCTGTCGGGGTACGTGCTCATGATCCCGGCGGCGCGCAGCGACGGCTACCGTCTGCGCGGAGGGTTCCGCCGCTACATCGGGCGGCGCGCGCGGCGCATCCTGCCGCCCTACTACGCGTCGCTCGCTCTCTTCCTCCTCCTCATCGCGCTCGTGCCGCTGCTCCAGAATCGCGCCGGCACGGCATGGGACAACAAGATCCCGGTCACGGTCGAAGGCGTCGTGTCCCATCTGCTGCTCGTGCACAATGTGAGCCCGGCGTGGATCTACCAGATCAACGGGCCGGCATGGTCGGTCGCGACCGAGTGGCAGATCTACTTCCTCCTGCCGCTCGTGCTGCTGCCGCTGTGCCGCTGGATCACCCCGTGGGGGATGCTCGCGATCGCGCTCGCACTCGGCCCCGCCCTGACCCTCCTCGTGCCCCGCACGGCATCGGCGAGCTTCTGGTTCATCGGCCTCTTCGCGCTCGGGATGATCGCCGCCCTCCTGACGGTGCGCGGCACGCGCGTCGCGCCCGCCTGGTTCGGATGGGCGGCGCTCACGGGCATCCTCGCCGGGGCCTGCTGGATGCTCGCCGGCCCGCCCACGAGCCTGCTCGCGCGCATCGCCGCCGACACGCTCGTCGGCGCCGGGGTCGCGGCGGGTCTCGTCGCGCTCGGACGCTCGTCGATCGACGGGCAAACGACCGCGGTGCGGCGTGTCTTCGAGTGGCGCCCGCTCGTCGCCACGGGCACGTGGTCGTACAGCATCTACCTCATCCACTCTCCTCTGCTCGGGCTCGCCAACCTGCTCCTCCTGCCCCTCGCGCTCCCGACCGCCGCGCACTGGCTCACCATGGTGTTGGGGGCTCTCCCGGTCGCGCTCGGCGTCTCGTACCTCTTCTTCCAGCTCGTCGAGCGCCACTTCACGACGAGCCACCAGAGACGCGAGCTCGCCGCGGGCGACCGGGCACCGGATGCGCCTCCCCTTCGGGCGTAGCCTGACCGGATGAGCCTCGAGACCCTCTGGCCGCTCTTCGCCCTCGAACTCGCGACTCCGCGCCTGCGCCTGCGCGTCCTGCGCGACGACGATCTCGCTCCGCTCGCCGATGCGGCCATCGCCGGCATCCACGACCGCGACCGCACGCCGTTCCAGACTCCGTGGGCCGACGCCGAGCCCGCCGCACTGCGCCGCGAGTTCGCGCGCTTCCACTGGGGTCGCCGCGCGCGGATCTCCCCCGGCTCCTGGGGCCTGAGCTTCGCCGTCCACGCGGATGGCGCGCCCGTCGGCATCCAGGACCTCGATGCCGACGACTTCGCCGCGCTTCGCACCGTCCACACGGGATCGTGGCTCACGCGGTCGGCGCAGGGGCGGGGCATCGGCACCGAGATGCGTGCCGCGGTGCTCCTGTTCGCGTTCGACGTGCTCGGGGCCGAGTGGGCCGTGTCGGGCGCCGCGAGCTGGAACGCGGCGTCGCTCGGCGTCTCGCGCCGGCTCGGCTACCGCGACAACGGCGTCACGCGCGTGCACCCGCGACCGGGGCAGGTCGACGACATGATCGGCCTGCGGCTCGCGGCCGAGGAGTTCGCGCGCCCCGCCTGGCCGCTGCGGATCGACGGCGCCGAGGCGGCGCGGCACAGCCTGGTCGGCGAGCCGGCGTGAGCGACGAGGAGATCCTCTCCGGCGGCAACATGGAGCCGGTCGTGCGCCTGGGCGACACCGTGCGCCGTGTCGCCGGGCCGTGGACGCCCGCCGTGCACGACCTCCTGGTGGCGTGCGCGCGGGCGGGGATCGCCTCCGTGCCGCGCCCGCTCGGGAGAGACGATCAGGGTCGCGAGATCCTCTCGTACGTCGACGGGCGGATGATGAGCGGGCTGCCTCCGGGCGAGATGTGGCGGCCGGAGCTCCTGACGTCCGCGGCGATCCTCCTCCGACGGATCCATGACGCCAGCATGCCGCTCGTCGCGTCGCGCCGGCCCTGGCGGCAGCCCGCGCGCGAGCCGGCCGAGGTGATCTGCCACAACGACTTCGCGCCGTACAACCTCGTCGTGTCGAACGACGGCAGCGTCGGCGCGATCGACTTCGACATGGCCTCCCCTGGCTCTCGCGTGTGGGATGTCGCGTACCTCGCCTACCGCCTCGCCCCGTTCGCCGAGGACGCGCCCGGATACGACGTCGCGAGGGACGGCTCCCGCGAGGCGCGCGTCGCCGCGCTCGTCGCGGCGTACGGCGGGTCCTGGGCGCACGACGACATCCGTGCCGAAGCCGCCTGTCGGCTCGACGCGCTCGCCGCCTTCACCGACGATCGCGCCGAGTCGACCGGGCGAGCGGACTTCGTCTCCCACGCCGCGATGTACCGACGCGACGCCGCGCGCCTCCGACGACCCCGCTCCCAGGATCCGTTCACTGAGGGTGCCTAGCGTCGACCCTCCGAACCGGACCGATGAACGGAGACCTCATGCCCCCGCTCACCCAGCGCTTCCCCCTCGCCGGCGACCTCGGACTGCTCGTGCTGCGCATCGCCCTCGGCGTCGTGATGATCGCCCACGGCGCGCAGAAGCTCTTCGCGTTCACACTCGCGGGCACGACCGAGAGCTTCGAGGCGATGGGGATGCCCCTCGCCTCCGTCACGGCGCCCCTCGCGATCGCCATCGAGCTCCTGGGCGGCGCCGCCATCCTGCTCGGAGCCGCCGCTCCCGTCGCGGGCGGGCTCATCGCCGCGCAGATGCTCGTCGCCACGGCGCTCGTGCATATGCCCTACGGCGTCTTCGTGGCCGACGGGGGCTGGGAGCTGACGGCGCTGCTCGGAGCGTCCGCGCTCGCGGTCGCCCTCGTCGGCGCCGGCCGCTTCAGCCTCGACGCCGTCATCGCGGCCCGCCGGACGCCCGCCGCCGCTGCGGCGTGACGTCTCAGCCGATCTGCTCGGACAGCTCCAGCCAGCGCTCCTCGAGCGCGGCGGTCTGCTCCTCGAGCGCACGGATCTCCGCGGTCAGCGCGCCGAGCCCCGCGTAGTCGCTCTGATCGTGCGCGGCCATCCGATCGTGCACGGTCGCGATGTCAGCCGCGAGCTTCTCGAGCTTGCGCTCGGCGGCCGCGAGCTCCTTCTGCGCGGCACGCAGCTCGGCGCCCGACAGGCCCGCCGCCGCCGCGGGGGCGGATGGCGCGGGCGCCGACGGCGCGTCGTCCTGCGCGGCCCGCAGGCGCAGGTACTCGTCCACCCCGCCCGGCAGGTGCCGCAGGCGCCGGTCGAGGATCGCGTACTGCTGGTCGGTCACACGCTCGAGGAAGTATCGGTCATGCGACACGACGAGGAGCGTGCCGGCCCACTCGTCGAGCAGGTCCTCCATGGCCGCGAGCATGTCGGTGTCGAGGTCGTTCGTCGGCTCGTCCAGGATCAGCACGTTCGGCTGGTCGAGCAGCACGAGAAGCAGCTGCAGACGGCGCTTCTGTCCGCCCGAGAGGTCCTTCACGGGCGTCGACAGCTGCGCCGACGAGAAGCCCATCCGCTCGAGCAGCTGGCCGGGGGTCAGCTCCGACGCCTTCGACCCCGCGCCGAACGTGTAGCTCGTGCGGAGACCCGAGATGACGACGCGGACGGGGTCGTCGAGGTGGGGGTCGAGTTCGTCCATCCGCTGCGTGAGGGTCGCGACCTTGACGGTCGTGCCGCGCTTGACGCGCCCGGATGTCGGCTCGACCGTGCCCGAGACGAGCCCGAGCAGCGTCGACTTGCCGGCGCCGTTGACGCCGAGGATGCCCGTGCGCTCGCCGGGCGCGATGCGCCACTCCACGTCGCGGATGATCTCGCGGTCGCCGTACGCGACGCCCGCATCGAGCAGGTCGACGACGTCCTTGCCGAGCCGCGAGACGGCGAGCGACTGCAGCGCCACGCGGTTGCGGATCTCGGGCACGTCGGCGATGAGCTCGTTCGCGGCGTCGATGCGGAACTTCGGCTTCGAGGTGCGCGCCGGTGCGCCGCGGCGCAGCCAGGCGAGCTCCTTGCGCGCGAGGTTCTGACGGCGCTGCTCGATGGCGGCCGCCTGCCGGTCGCGCTCGACGCGCTGCAGGATGTAGGCCGCGTACCCGCCCTCGAAGGGCTCCACGATGCGGTCGTGCACCTCCCACGTGGCCGTGCAGACCTCGTCGAGGAACCACCGGTCGTGCGTGACGACGAGAAGTCCCCCGGCGTTCGCCGGCCACCGCTTCTTCAGGTGCGCCGCGAGCCAGGAGATCGACTCGACGTCGAGGTGGTTGGTGGGCTCGTCGAGCGCGAGCACATCCCAGTCGCCCGCGAGCAGGCGGGCGAGAGCGACACGGCGGCGCTGGCCGCCCGAGAGCGAGCCGATCCGCGCGTTCCAGTCGAGGCCGCTGAGGAGGCCGGCGATGACGTCGCGGATGCGCGCCTCGCCCGCCCACTCGTGCTCGGGTGCGTCGCCCACGACCGCGTGGCCGACGGTGTCGTCGTCGGCGAGCACATCCTGCTGGTCGAGCACGCCCATCGTGACGCCGCCGCGCACCGTGACCCGCCCGCCGTCCGGCTGGAGACGACCCGCGAGCATCGCCAGCAGCGAGCTCTTGCCGTCGCCGTTGCGGCCCACGATGCCGATGCGGTCGCCCTCGTTCACGCCGAGCGTGACGGAGTCGAAGACGATGCGGGTGGGGAACTCGAGATGCAGGGCCTCGGCCCCGAGAAGATGCGCCATGTCCCTACCAGGGTAGGCGACGCGCGCCCGCGCGGGCGCGCGTCGCCTGCCCGCCTCAGCCCTCCAGGAGCGGGTCGACGCCGAAGTGCTCGGCGAGGGTGGAGACCACCTCGTGCGCGCCCTGGATCGACACCGAGGCGAGGAAGACCGCGTCGTCGACCGCGAGCTGCTCGCCCTCCAGCCGCTCCCACAGGGGGTTCGACTCGAACTGCTCCCGCTGCGCTCGCGAGGCGTCGCCCTCCGACCCCTCGGGCTCCCACGAGCTCACGAGCACGAGCCCCGCGTCGACGTCGAGGATCTGCTCCTGCGAGATCGGCACGAAGATCGACTCGGTCGTGTCGGGCGCGCTCTCGGGCCGCGGGATGCCCATGTCCGCGAGGATCTCGCCGATGAACGAGTCGCTCGAGTACAGGCGGGCGGTGTCCTCGCCCGCGAACCGGACGAGGGTCGCGGTGAGGTCGGGCTGCGCCTCGAGGATCTCAGCGCCGACGGCG
The DNA here is from genome assembly GCF_039543865.1 of Microbacterium gilvum. Classification (NCBI taxonomy): domain Bacteria; kingdom Bacillati; phylum Actinomycetota; class Actinomycetes; order Micrococcales; family Microbacteriaceae; genus Microbacterium; species Microbacterium gilvum. Next base: position 969,173 of record NZ_BAABKO010000001.1, read on the forward strand.
GCGGCGCGCTCCTCGTAGGCGGCGACGGCCTCCTCGGCCTGCTCCTCCTTGCCGAGCGCCTCGCCGAGGAGCACGACGTTCTCGCGCCACGTCGGCCCCGTGCTCTCCGAGAAGACGGTCGGCGCGATCTGGGAGAGCTGGGGGTACAGCGCCTCCTGACGGACCTTGGCCGACACGATGAGGTCGGGCTCGAGCGCGAGGATCGCCTCGAGATCGGGCTCGGCGATCGTGCCGACGCTCACGGCGTCGCCAGCGAGCGCGCTCACGTCGCCGAGGTAGGGGGCGAACGGCTGCTCGGGGTCCTGGCGGTAGTCGGCGTAGCCGACGAGCTCGGCACCCAGCAGCAGGGTGGCGTCGACGTAGCTCGGGTCGAGTGCGACGACGCGCAGCGGCTGCTCGTCGATGGTCGTCTCGCCCATGGCGTGCTCGATCGTGACGGGGAACGCGGCGGCCGTGTCGGCGGCCGCCGCCGTCTCGGCGGGAGCCGCGGCCCCGTCGGCGGGCGCACAGGCGACGAGCAGGCCGGCGGTGAGGCCGAGCAGGCCGAGGGCGGCGGATGGGCGCAGGAGAGTCATGCGGATCCTCTGTGGGGGGGTGGTGGGACGGTGCCGGTCACCGGGATTCGGCAACCTGCGAAGGTGAGACTAACCTAAGACCCAGCTATGTCCCGTCCTGCCGCCGCGCGACCGCGCACCGTCCTCCTCTGCGCCCTCGCCCTCGTGGCGGCGCTGCTCGTGAGCCTCGCGGTCGGCGGCCGCCCGACGTCGCCCGCCGAGGTCGTCGGAGCCCTGTTCGCCCCGACCGGCACGGACGCCGACGTGACGATCCTCGGCCTCCGGCTCCCCCGCACCGTGCTCGGCCTCGTGGTCGGAGCGTGCCTCGGGGTGGCGGGCGTGCTCGCACAGGGGCACACGCGCAACCCCGTCGCCGACCCCGGGCTGCTCGGCATCTACCAGGGCGCCGCCCTCGCTGTGGTCGCCGTGACCGCGGCCGGCGCGAACCCGCCCGCCTTCGTCCTCGCGCTGTGCGCCTTCGGCGGCGCGCTCGTCGTGGCGCTGCTCGTCTTCGGAATCGCGCGCGTGGCGCCGGGGCGCGAAGGCACGCTCTCCTTTGTGCTCGCAGGCGTCGCGATCTCCGCGCTCGCCTCGTCCCTCGTCACCGCGATCTCGCTTCTCGACCTGCAGGCGCTCGACCAGCTGCGCTTCTGGCAGGTCGGCTCGCTCGCGTCCCGCAGCGGAGCGCTCGCCTCGGTGTGGCCGCTCGTCGCGGCGGGCATGATCCTCGCCGCCGTCAACACCCGCGCGCTGAACGCCCTCGCGCTCGGAGACGACGCCGCCTCCGCGCTCGGCCAGGCGCCGTGGCGCGCCCGCACGGTCGGGATCGCGGCCATCGCGCTGCTGGGCGGCGCGGCGGTCGCCCTCGCGGGCCCGATCGCGTTCGCGGGCCTCATCGTGCCGCACCTCGCCCGCCGCCTCGTCGGCCCCGACTACCGGTGGCAGCTGCCCGCCGCCGCGCTGCTGGGCCCCGCCGTCGTGCTCGTCGCCGACACGATCGGCCGCGTCGTCGCCCGCCCCGGGGAGATCTCCGTCACCGTCGTGCTCGCCGTCGTCGGCGCCCCGCTCTTCGTCGCCATCGCCCGCTCCCGCCGGACGGTGGCCCTGTGAGCCGGCGTCCGGTGAGCCGGCGTCCGGTGAGCCGGCGCCCGCCTGTGCGCCCCGCGCGCCTCGGCCCGTTCTCGACCCTGCTGCGCCCCCGGGCGATCGCGACGACGGCCGTGCTGGCGCTCCTCGCCCTCGCGGCCTTCGCCGTCCACCTCTCCGTCGGCACCACGGTCATCCCCGTCGACGAGCTCCTCCGCGCGCTCGTCGGACGGGCATCCGACGACGCCACGGAGCTCATCGTGCAGGGGTTCCGCCTTCCGAGGGCGACCGCGGCGCTCACGGCGGGCCTCGCCCTCGGGATGGCGGGCGCCCTCACGCAGACGATCGCGCGGAATCCGCTCGCGAGCCCCGACATCCTCGGCGTCACGTCGACGGCAGCGCTCGGCGCGGTGGCCGTCCTCGTCCTCGCCGGTGGCGCGAGCGGAGGAGCGAGCGGCGTCGCGGCATCGGTGCTCATGCCCGCCGCCGCGCTCGCGGGCGGCGTCGCCGCCGGGGCCGTCACCGCGGCGCTCGGATGGCGCGGCGGCATCGACCTCCACCGCACCGTGCTGGCGGGGATCGGCGTCTCGTGGCTCGCGACGAGCCTCACGACCTGGCTCCTCACGCTCGGAGACGTGACGAATGCGGCCATCGCGCTGACGTGGATGAGCGGATCGCTCAACGGCCGCGAGTGGAGCGCCATCGCCCCGAGCGTCGTCGCCATCGCCCTGCTGCTCGTGGCCGCGTCCGGCCTCGCGCACGCCCTCGCGCTGACGGCGTTCGACGACCAGACGGCCGTCGGAATCGGCGTGCGGCTCGGGCCGGTCCGGCTCGCCGCGCTCGCGACGGCCGTCCTGCTCGCCTCGTTCGCGGCGCTCGTCGCCGGCCCGATCTCCTTCGTTGCCCTCGCCGCTGCGCAGATCGCCCGCCTCGCGGCACGCACGCCGACTCCCCCGCTCTGGGCGAGCGCCCTCGTCGGCGCGACGATGCTGCTGACCGCGGATCTCGCCGCCTCCCGGCTGTTCCCCCTGCCCCTGCCCGCGGGCGTCGGCACCGCTCTCGTCGGCGTGCCCTACCTGCTGTGGCTCATCATCCGAGGACGAAGGAGGATCGCGTGACGCCCGCGCGCCTGGAAGCCGTCTCGCTGTCGCTCGCGTACGACGGCCGCACCATCATCGACGGCCTCGACCTGGCCGTCCCCGCGGGGCGCGTGACGGCGATCATCGGACCCAACGGCTGCGGCAAGTCGACGCTGCTGCGCGGCTTCGGGCGGCTCCTCGCCCCCGCGTCCGGGCAGGTGCTGCTCGATGGCTCGCCCGTCGACCGGATGGCGCATCGCGAGCTCGCGCGCCGGGTCGCCCTGCTGCCGCAGGCGCCGACCGCCCCCGCGGGGCTGACGGTGCTCGAGCTCGTGGCGCGCGGACGCACGCCGCACCAGCGCTGGTACGACCGCTTCTCGCGCGACGACGAGCGCATCGTGCGCGAGGCGCTCGCGGCGACGGGGCTCGCCGACCTCGCCGACGCGCCGCTCGACGAGCTGTCCGGCGGCCAGCGGCAGCGCGCGTGGATCTCGCTGACCCTCGCCCAGCAGACCGAGACCATCCTGCTCGACGAGCCGACGACATACCTCGACGTCGCGCACCAGCTCGAGGTGCTCGACCTCGTCCGCTCCCTCAACCGGGAGTCCGGCCGGACGATCGTCATGGTGCTGCACGACCTCTCGCTGGCCGCGCGCTACGCCGACTGGCTCGTGGCCCTGCGCGAGGGGGCCGTCGTCGCTGCCGGCGAACCGCGCGAGGTCGCCACCCCCGAGGTGCTCGAGCGGGTGTTCGGCATCCGCTCGGCGCTCGTCGCGGATCCCGACGGCGGCGCCCCGCACATCCTGCCGCTCGGGCTTCCGCACTGACGACGGAGGGCCGGGGAGTCGTCGACTCCCCGGCCCTCTCGGATGCCCGCGATCAGCTGGCGCGCGACCGGCGCTTGTTCCAGACGTCGAACGCCACCGCCAGCAGCAGCACGAGGCCCTTGATGAACTGCTGGTAGTCGGTGCCGATGCCGAGCAGCGACATGCCGTTGTTGAGCACGCCCATGATGAGACCGCCCGTGATGGCGCCGATGACGGTGCCGACACCGCCCTGGACGGCAGCCCCGCCGATGAACGCCGCCGCGATGGCGTCGAGCTCGAACAGGTTGCCCGCGCCGGGGCCGGCCGAGTTGAGGCGCCCCGTGAACACGAGGCCCGCGAGCGCGGCGAGCACGCCCATGTTGACGAAGAGGTAGAAGTCGACCTTCTTCGACTTGATGCCCGACAGGTCGGCCGCGTGGCGGTTGCCGCCGATCGCGTAGATGTGGCGCCCGAACACCGAGCGGTTCATGACGAGCGAGTACCCGAGGATGAGGACGCCCAGCACGATGAGCACGATGGGGGTTCCGCGCGACCCGTCGGCGATGCCGAGCAGGTACGTGAGGTACGCGATGAGCGCCGAGATGAAGACGAGCTTCACGTAGAACCACGAGGCGGGCTCGCTCTCGAGGCCGAGCTTCACGCGCTTGCCGCGCTCGCGCAGCGAGTTGCCGATGTAGAGCAGCAGCGCGAGGATGCCGAGGCCCACCGTGATCCACTCCGCGGGCGAGCTCGACGCGGGGAACAGCTGCGGGAACAGGTAGCCGCCGCCGAGCTGGCGGTACTCGGTCGGGAACGGCGTGATCTGCGTGTTGCCGAGCACGATCTGCGTGAGGCCGCGGAAGAGGAGCATGCCCGCGAGCGTCACGATGAACGCGGGGATGCCCACGTAGGCGACCCAGAACCCCTGCCAGGCTCCGACGGCGGCGCCGATGAGCAGCGAGACGATGATGCCCGCCCACCACGGCCATCCCCAGTGCACGATCATGACGCCGGACACGGCGCCGACGAACGCGGCGACCGAGCCCACCGACAGGTCGATGTGGCCGGCGATGATGATCATCACCATGCCGATCGCGAGGATGAGGATGTAGCTGTTCTGGACGATGATGTTCGACACGTTGCCGGCCGTCAGGAGACGGCCGCTCGTGACGATCTGGAAGAACAGCACGATCGCGATGAGCGCGAGGAAGATGCCGATCTGGCGGAGCCTCGAGGTCAGGAACGCGATCGCGTCGCGCACGGGCGACGGCGCGGGGGCGCTAGCTGAGGACATGGTCGGCTTCCTTCTCCTTGGTCATGAGCTGCATGAGCGACTCGGGCGTCGCCTGCGCGATGGGCAGTTCGCCCGTGATGTGCCCCTCCGAGATCGCGTAGATGCGGTCGCAGATGCCGAGCAGCTCCGGCAGCTCGGACGAGATGACGACGACGGCCTTGCCCTGTGCCGCGAGCTCGTTGATGAGGGTGTAGATCTCGTACTTGGCGCCGACGTCGATGCCGCGTGTCGGCTCGTCGAGGATGAGCACCTCCGGATCGGAGAACAGCCACTTGGAGAGGACGACCTTCTGCTGGTTGCCTCCCGAGAGCTTGCCGACCACGGACGCCACCGTGGGCGCCTTGATGTTCATGCTCTTGCGGTAGCGGTCGGCGACGACGTACTCCTCCTGCGCGTCGACCCATCCCCGACGCGCGAGCTTGCCGAGCGACGCGAGCGAGATGTTCCGCTTGATGTCGTCGATGAGATTGAGGCCGTAGACCTTGCGATCCTCGGTGGCGTACGCGATGCCCGCGTCGATCGCGTCGGCGACGGTGCGGGTGTTCACGGCCGTGCCGCGCACGGAGACGGTGCCCGAGATGTTCGCGCCGTACGAGCGGCCGAAGATGCTCATGGCGAGCTCGGTGCGGCCGGCGCCCATGAGGCCGGCGATGCCGACGACCTCGCCCGCCCGTGCGTGGAGGTTGGCGCCGTGGATGATCACGCGGCCGGGCTCCGTGGGATGGCTCACCCACCAGTCCTCGACGCGGAACACCTCCTCGCCGATGTCGACCGTGCGGTCGGGGTAGCGGTGCGCGAGATCGCGGCCGACCATCCCCTTGATGATGCGGTCCTCTGAGACGTCGTCGGCCTTGAGCTCGAGCGTCTCGATCGTGCGCCCGTCGCGGATGATCGTCACGCGATCGGCGATCGCCTTGATCTCGTTGAGCTTGTGGCTGATGATGATCGACGTGATCCCCTGCCCCTTGAGGTGGCGGATGAGGTCGAGCAGGTGGGCGGAGTCCTCGTCGTTGAGCGCGGCGGTCGGCTCGTCGAGGATGAGCAGCTTGACGCGCTTCGAGAGGGCCTTCGCGATCTCGACGAGCTGCTGCTTGCCAACGCCGATCTCGTTCACGGGCGTCGCCGGGTTGTCGCCCAGCCCGACGCGCGCGAGGAGCTTCGAGGCCTCGACGTTCGTCTCGTGCCAGTCGATGAACCCGTTCTTCTGCCGCTCGTTGCCGAGGAAGATGTTCTCGGCGATGGACAGGTAGGGGCTCAGCGCCAGCTCCTGGTGGATGATGACGACACCCGACTCCTCGGAGTCGCGGATGTCGCGGAACGAGGCGACCTCGCCCTCGAGGACGATGTCGCCCTCGTACGTGCCGTTCGGGTAGACGCCCGAGAGCACCTTCATGAGCGTCGACTTGCCGGCGCCGTTCTCGCCGCAGATGGCGTGGACGGTGCCCCGCTCGACCTCGAGCGTGACGTCCTGCAGTGCCTTGACGCCCGGGAACTCCTTGGTGATGCCGCGCATCTCGAGGATGGTGTTCACGCGTTCGCTTTCTCGCTGTGCGGGTGGGACCCGTCCGGCCCGCCGCGCCGGAGCGGCGCGGCGGGCCGGAACGGAGGGGCTTACTGGAGCTCGTCGGCCGTGTAGTAGCCGCTGTCGACGAGGATCTCCTCGTAGTTGTCAGCGGTCACGATCGTCGACTCGTGGAGGTACGACGGGACGACCTTGACGCCGTTGTCGTACGTCTCGGTGTCGTTGACCTCGGGCTCCTCGCCGTGCATGAGGGCGTCGACCATGTCAGCCGCCGTCTCGCCGAGGAGACGGGTGTCCTTGAAGATCGTCGAGTACTGCTCACCCGCGAGGATCGACTTCACCGAGCCGACCTCGGCGTCCTGACCCGTGACGACCGGGAGGTCGTCGGCCGAGTACCCGCCCGAGGTCAGCGCCGAGATGATGCCGATCGAGAGGCCGTCGTAGGGCGAGAGCACGCCGTCGATCTTCGTGTCACCGACGATCGTGAGGATGTTCTCCATGCGCTCCTGCGCCGTCTCCGGCAGCCAGCGGAGGATCGCCGCCTGGTCGAAGTCGGTCTGCCCCGACGGCACCTCGAGCACACCCGAGTCGAGGTAGGGCTGGAGGGTGTCGATGGCGCCGTCCCAGAAGAAGGTCGCGTTGTTGTCGTCGGGGCTGCCCGCGAAGAGCTCGACGTTGAGCGGGCCCTCCACGCCCGTCTCCTCGCCGTTCTCGTCGAGCACGCCGAGACCGGTCAGGAGGCTCGTCGCCTGCTGGACGCCGACCTGGTAGTTGTCGAACGTCGTGTAGTAGTCGACGTTCTCGGTGCCGTTGATGAGGCGGTCGTAGGCGATCACGGGGATGTCGCTGTCGGCCGCGGTCTGCAGCACGTCCGTGAGGGTCGTGCCGTCGATCGACGCGATGATGAGGGCGTCGGCGCCGCTCGAGATCATGTTCTCGATCTGCGAGACCTGCGTGGGGATGTCGTCGTTGGCGTACTGGAGGTCGACCTGGTAGCCGAGGTCCTCGAGCGTCGCCTTGACGTTGTCGCCGTCCGCGATCCAGCGCTCGGACTGCTGCGTGGGCATCGCGACGCCGATGGTGAGCGAGCTCGTGTCGACCTCGCCGCCCTCCTCCGTCGCTGCGCCGCCTCCGGTGCGGTCGCCGCTGCAGCCGGCGAGCGCGAGTCCGCCGACGGCGACGATGCCGACGAGCAGAAGGTGCTTCTTCACGGGTGTTCTCCTCTGAATCCAGGACTCGGGTTCCTCCCTTCCCATGAGGGAGGGATGCGCCGCCGAGGAGTCGGGACCGCAGAGCACGTCGGGACTTCTTCGTCGGGGCCTCACGTCTCCGTGTGACCGTTCACATCGCGTCTCATCGTGCACCCGCTCGGCCCGCGTGTCAAGCCGACGCTCTGTCACATCTCGCTAACGACGCGCGATGGCCGAGTCCCGCACGACGAGGGCGGGGGCGGCCGCAGCCGGGGCCTCGGCCTCCTCGGCGCGCAGCGCCGAGAGCAGCCGCGCGATCGCGCGGCGCCCCAGGTCGGCGAAGTCGATGTGCACGGTCGTGAGCGGCGGCCATACATGTGCCGCGACGGGAATGTCGTCGAAGCCGACGACGCTCACGTCGCGCGGCACGTCGAGCCCCGCGTCGCGGAACCCGTGCACGAGGCCGATCGCCATGAGGTCGTTGGCCGCGAAGACGGCCGTGAAGTCCTGCCGTCGGGCGAGCTCGCGACCGGCGTAGTGGCCGAAGTCGGCCGTCCAGTCGCCTCGGATGGGCGGGATCGTCGGGAGGTCGGCCTCGCGCAGCGCCTGCAGGTAGCCCCGCATGCGGGAATCGGCCTCGATCCAGTCCTGCGGGCCGGAGAGATGGAGGATGTCCGCGTGCCCGAGGTCGACGAGATGCCGTGTGGCGAGGCGCGCACCCTCCAGCTGGTCGGGCGCCACGCTCTCGCCGGCCTCGCCCGATGCCGTCTGCAGACTCACGAAGGGGATGCCGATGGCCATTCCCCGCAGGACATGGAACACCCGGACCTGCGGGGCGAGCACGACGATGCCGTCGACCTGCTCGCGCTGCAGCTGCCGCACGGCGGCGCCGATCGCCTCGGGCGAGGTGTCGGGCAGGTTGAGGTTCGTGACCGAGTAGCCCTCGACGCGGGCCGCCTCCTCGATGGCGGCGATGGAGGCCGTCGGCCCGAACTCCCCCACGCTCGCCGACAGGATCCCGATGAGGTGGAGCTTCGACGTGACGAGCGCGCGGGCGGCCTGGTTCGGCCGGTAGTCGAGCTGGCGGATGGCGTCGAGGACGCGCTGCTTCGTCTCCTCGCGGATGGACGGATGGTCGTTGAGCACGCGCGACACCGTCTGGTGCGAGACGCCCGCCAGGCGCGCCACATCGCGGATGCTCGGCATCCTGGGCCGCTCCGTCGCGTTCGCCACAGTCGTTCGTCCTTCATCGGGTGCGGTGATGCGCACGGTCACATCGCCTCCCACAGTATGACGCACGAGCGGCCGCGGGGCCATCCGGACGCGACGACGCCCCGTCCGCGGACGGGGCGTCGTCGGGGCCGCTCGGCGTCAGGAGAGGCCGTTCTCCTCCAGCCAGGCGGTCGCGATGTCGGCCGACGACTCCTCGTCGACCGTGCTCTGGACGTTGAGCGCGACGAGACCCTCGGGTGTGAGCGCCTCGCTCACGGGGTCGATGACATCGGCGATCTCGTCGGCGATGTCGGCCGAGGCGATCGGCACGACGTTCGAGGCGAGGAGCAGTCCCTCTGTGTCCTCGAGGGGCACGAGCCCGTCCGTCTCGATGCGGGGGTCGGCCGTGAAGACGTTCGCGATGTTGATGGTGCCCGCGAGCAGCTCCTCGACCGTCGTGTCGCCCGTCGCCGAGAAGCCGACGTCGAGGCCGTACACCTCCGCCGCGCCGTCGGGACCGTAGGGGCGCTCCTCGAGCTCGGCGGGACCGCCGAGCACGAGCGGGACGTCGACGTCGGCGAGGTCGGCGATCGTGACGAGGTCGTACTCCTCGGCGAAGTCGGCCGTCACGGTGTACGAGTCCTGATCGGACGCCGTCGACTGCGCGAGCGCCCGCAGGTTGTCGGGCAGCGCCTCCACGAGCGCGGCGTAGACGTCGTCCGGCGTGCGCGCCGTCGTCTCGGGGTCGTACACCTGCTGCAGCAGGCTGCCGCTGTACTCCGGGAAGAGATCGATCTCGCCGTTCTCGATCGACGGCAGGTACGCGTCGCGCTGGCCGATGTTGAACTGCCGCTCGACCTCGAACCCGGCGCCCTCGAGCGCCTGCGCGTAGATCTCGGCGATGATCTCGTTGGAGTAGTACGCCTGCGAGCCGACGACGATGGCGTCGCCCGACGACCCGGTGTCGTCGGTGCCCGACGTCTCCTCGGCGAGCGGATCGGAGGACCCGCACCCCGCGAGAGCGAGGGCGGCGGCCGACGCGAGGGCGCCGACGAGGACGATTCTGCTGCGGTGCGTCATGTGAGAGCTTCCTTCTCTCGAGTGCGGCGGGCCGCACGGGTGTCCCCTCGCGGGGTGGTCTGGGTGGCGCCCGGAGGCTGGGCGGCCTTCTGCAGGAGGGCGAAGACGGCGTCGAGGACGAGCGCGAGCGCCGCGACGACGAGCGCGCCGCCGAGCACCTGGTCGAAGCGGCGCAGCTGGATGCCCTGCAGGATGTCGAAGCCGAGCCCGCCGAGGTTGACGTAGGCCGCGAGAGTGACGGTCGCGACCACCTGGAGCACCGCGGCGCGGATGCCGCCGACGAGCAGCGGCAGCCCGAGCGGGGCCTCGACGCGCCACAGGATCTGCCATTCGCTCATCCCCGTCGCACGCGCCGCGTCGATCGTCCGCCGGTCGACGGCGTCGAGCCCCGAGTACGCGCCGGCGAGGATCGACGGGATCGCGAGGAGCACGAAGGCGATGATCGCCGCCTCCGTCTTGTGCAGCACCCCGAGCATGAGCACGAGCAGGAGGATGAGGCCGAAAGACGGGATGGCCCTGGCCGCGCCCGCGAGGGCGACGGCGATGCCGCGACCCCTGCCCGTGTGCCCGATGAGCCATCCGGCGGGCACGGCGACGATGGCGGCAATCGCCACCGAGCCGAAGGTCAGCGCGAGGTGCACGAGGAGCGCCTCGGGCAGCGGGTTCGACCCCGTCAGCCGGTCGGGCGATGACAGCCATGCGAGAGCCTCGGCGAGGAGGTTCATGCGGCCGCCCTCCGACGCCGGGCGGGAGCGGCGGCGCGCGTCCAGGGCAGCAGCAGGCGGCCGGCGAGCTGCAGCAGCAGGTCGACGAGGAGCGCGACGAGCGCCACCGCGACGACGCCCGCCAGGATCTCCGCGACGATGCGCCGCTGGAATCCATTCGTGAAGAGGTAGCCGAGGTTCGTGACGCCGATGAGCACGCCCACCGTCGCGAGCGAGACCGTGCTCACGGCGGCGACGCGGAGGCCGGCGAGGATGACCGGCCCCGCGAGCGGCAGCTCCACGGCGGCGAAGCGCCGGACGGGCCCGTAGCCGAGCGCGACCGCGGCGCGGCGCGTGTCTCCGTCGACGGAGTCGAGCCCGTCGGCGACCGAGCGCACGAGGATCGCGACGGCGTAGATCGTCAGTGCGACGACGAGGTTGATCTCGCTCAGCGCGGAGAAGCCGAACACGACCGGGAGGATCGGGAGGAGCGCGAGCGACGGGAGGGTGTAGAGCAGGCCCGTCGTCACGACGATCGGGCCGCGCAGCACGCGGCTGCGGTGCGCGAGCCACCCGAGCGGGAGCGCGATCAGCAGGCCCCACAGGATGGGCGGCAGGCTCTGGCGCAGATGCTCGCCCGTGAGCTGCAGGACGAGGCCGAGGTTGTCGGCGACCCAGCTCATCCCGCGGGCTCCGTCAGCACTCCCTGCACGCGGCCGGTCTCGTCGACGACCACCGTGCGTCCGGACTCCTCGCGCAGCGACATCCGCCGTCTCCCCGCCGAGAGGCCGAGGAACCGGCGGACGAAGTCTTCGGCGGGTGCCGCGACGATCTCGTCGGGGCGCCCCTGCTGCACGATGCGGGCGCCGTGGTCGAGGATGACGACGCGGTCGCCCAGGAGGAACGCCTCGTCGATGTCGTGCGTGACGAAGACGATCGTCTTGCCGAGCTCGCTCTGCAGGCGCACGAGCTCCTGCTGCAGCTCGGCGCGGACGATGGGGTCCACGGCGCCGAACGGCTCGTCCATGAGGAGGATGTTGGGGTCGGACGCGAGCGCGCGGGCGACGCCGACGCGCTGCTGCTGGCCGCCCGACAGCTGGGCGGGATAGCGCTCGGCGAGCGACGCGTCGAGTCCGACGACCTCCATGAGCTCGTGCGCACGTGTGCGGGCGGTGCGCCGCGGCACGCCCTGCAGCACAGGGACCGTCGCGATGTTGTCGACGACGCGCACGTGCGGCAGCAGGCCGGCGTTCTGCATGACGTAGCCGATGCTGCGGCGCAGCGCGACGGCCGGGCGGCCCGTGACGTCCTCGTCGTCGATGAGGACGGAGCCCGACGTGGGCTCGACCATCCGGTTCACCATGCGCAGCAGGGTCGTCTTGCCGCATCCCGACGAGCCGACGAACACCGTCGTCGTCCGCGACGGCAGCACGAGGGAGAAGTCGTCGACCGCCGTCGCGCCACCCGGATAGCTCTTGCTCACGGACCGGAATTCGATGCCCACGCCCCCAGCAAAGTGCATGCCGCCGACATGCGCCACTCCCGCCGTCATCCGGCGAGACCCTTGACAGCGGCGCGTCCGCCGTGATCGCGGGCGGCGGCCGTCAGCCGATGACGCGGGCGCCCGGCACCGGCCCGTGCGCGAGGAGCGCGTCGAGGCCCGCGGCGTCGAGCACCGCCTGCAGCTCGGCCGCCGCCTCCGGCGACTCCGCGAGGAACGCGACCGTGGGGCCCGAGCCCGACACGATCCCCGCCAGCGCGCCCGACGACTCGCCGAGCTCGAGCGTGGCCGCGAGGTCGGGTCGCAGGCTGAGCGCCGCCGCCTGCAGGTCGTTGCGGAGCACCTCGGCGAGCATGGCGGCGTCCCCTGCGCGGAGCGCCTGCAGCACGGCCGCGTCGACGGCCGGGGTCTTGCGCGCCGGCGCGATGTCGAGGTGGTGCCGCTCGCGATGCCGGTCGAGCGCGCCGTACACCTCGGGCGTCGACAGGCCGTCCTCGTTCACGACGAGCACCCAGTCGAAGCGCCCGCGCGCGAGAGCCGCGCTCAGCTCGTCGCCGCGTCCGGTCCCGATCGCGGTGCCGCCCCTGAGCGCGAACGGCACGTCGGCGCCGAGACGCGCCGCGAGGCGGTGCAGCTCCTGCGAGCCGACGTCGGTGCCCCACAGCGCATCGCAGGCCACGAGCGCCGCGGCGGCGTCCGCGGACCCGCCGCCCATGCCGCCCGCCACGGGCACCTGCTTGACGACCTCGAGGTGCACGCCGCCGCGGTAGCCCGTCTCCGCCGCGAGCAGCCGGGCCGCGCGCAGCGCGAGGTTCCTGTCGTCGACAGGCACCGCCGACACGTCGACCGACCCCGACACCGCCATCGTGAAGCCGACGGCGTGCTCGGCCGTGAGGTCCTCGTAGAGCGACACGGCCTGGAACGCCGTGGCGAGCTGGTGGTAGCCGTCGTCCTCCCGGCAGCCGACCTCGAGGAACACGTTGATCTTTCCGGGGGCGCGCACGCGCACGGGGGTCGAGGTCGACGCGATGCTCACCCGTCCAGGCTACCCACCGGCGACACCCGTCGCCGACCCGTGTCGTCGGGCTACGCGGGGAGCGCTCGCGCGATCCGGAGGAAGTCGTCGATCGACAGCTCCTCGCCGCGCGCCGTGGGGGCGACGCCCGCGTCCTCGAGGAGCGCGCTCGCGGCGGCAGACCCGCCGAGCTCGGTCGACAGCGCCTGCCGCAGCATCTTGCGGCGCTGCTGGAAGGCGGCGTCGACGATGCGGAAGGTGCGCACGCGCTCCGCCTCCGTCCCGCGCGGCTCGGCATCGCGCCGGAATCCCACGAGCACGCTGTCGACGTTCGGGACGGGCCAGAACACCTGGCGCGACACGGTTCCCGTCAGCCGCCACGGTCCGTACCAGGCCGCCTTCGCGCTCGGGGCGCCGTAGACCTTGGAGCCCGGAGCGGCCGCGAGCCGCTCCCCCACCTCCGCCTGGACCATGACGACGCCGCGGTCGATGCCGGCGAACGTCTCGAGGAAGTGCAGGAGCACGGGCACCGAGACGTTGTACGGGAGGTTGGCGACCAGCACGCGGGGGTCGCCGGGGAGCTCCGTCACGCGCAGCGCATCCGCATCGACCACCGTGAGCGCGCCCGCCGGCACGCCGCGCTCGCGCGCCGTGGCCGGCAGCCGCTCGGCGAGTCGATGGTCGATCTCGACGGCCGTGACCGTCGCCCCCGTCTCCAGGATGGCGAGCGTCAGCGACCCCAGACCCGGACCGACCTCGACGACGCTCTCGCCCTCGGAGACCTCGGCGGCGTGCACGATCTTGCGCACCGTGTTGGCGTCGACCACGAAGTTCTGACCCAGCTTCTTCGTGGGCGTGACGTCGAGCTCCGCCGCGAGCTCGCGGATGTCGCCCGCACCGAGCAGCCGGACGGTCACGACCAGGCCCCGTACACGGCGGCGGTGTTCTCGGCGAGCTGCGCGCACAGCGCGTCGACCTCGACGCCGAGCACGTCCGCCATGAAGCGGACCGTGACCGGCACGAGGTACGGCGCGTTGGGCCGGCCCCGGTGCGGTACCGGCGTGAGGAACGGCGCGTCGGTCTCGACGAGGATGCGCTCCCGCGGCGTCACCTGCAGCGCGTCCCGCAGGTTCTGCGCGTTCTTGAACGTGAGGTTGCCGGCGAACGACAGCCAGTAGCCGGCGTCGGCCGCCTCGTGGGCCATGTCCTCGTCGCCGGAGAAGCAGTGGAACACGGTCTTATCCGGGGCGCCGACGCGGCGGAGGGTGTCGAGCACGGCGCGGTGGGCGTCGCGGTCGTGGATCTGCAGGGCGATCCCGTGGCGCTTGGCGATCTCGATGTGCGCCTCGAACGAGGCGAGCTGCGCGGGGCGCCCGTCCTCGCCGGTGCGGAAGTAGTCGAGGCCCGTCTCGCCCACGGCGCGCACGCGCGGGTGCGCGGCCAGCTCGTCGATGACGGCGATCGCCTCGTCGAGCCGCCCGTGGGCGGCGTATGCCGGCGCATCGTTCGGGTGGATGGCCACGGCCGCGAGCACGCGGTCGTCGCTCTCGGCCGCCTGCACGGCCCAGCGCGACGACTCGATGTCGCCCGACGACTGCACGACGCCTGCGATGCCGACGGCCTCCGCGCGGTCGAGCTGCTCGCTCAGGGCGAGCGGCTCGTCGCCGTCCTCGATCTCGAGGTGGCAGTGGTTGTCGTAGACGGCGACCGCGAGAGGCTCGGGCGCCGCCGGGTAGCGGAGGTCCTTCCGCCCGTCGCGGCTGCGCTCGCGGACGTAGGTCGACGGGTCGCCGGCCGCCATGCCCGTCACTCCGGCTGCTCGACCCGCGGGAACAGCGGGGCGAGTGCGTGGGTCGACGTGCCGGCCGGCGTGAGCCCCCAGGCTCCCGCCTCGCGCAGCGGCTGCGCCGTCAGCGCGCCGAGCGCGCCCTCGAGGCCGAGGGCGTCCCACAGGGTCGCGGTGGACTGCGGCATGACGGGGCTCAGCAGCACGGCGAGGGCGCGCAGTCCCTCGACGCACGTGTAGAGGACGGTGCCGAGGCGGTCGCGGCGGTCGGCGTCCTTCGCGAGCGCCCACGGCTCGTTCTCCGTGATGTAGCCGTTGAGGGCGTCGACGATCGTCCAGATGGAGCGGACGGCCTCGTCGATGCGGAAGCGGTCGATGGCCGCGTCGGCGGCCGCGGCCGCATCGGCGACGACGCGCTGGACAGCGAGATCGGCGTCCGTGTAGTCCGCAGGAGCGGGCACGGCGCCGTCGAAGTACTTCCCGATCATGGCGATCGTGCGCGATGCGAGGTTGCCGAAGCCGTTCGCGAGCTCTGCCTGGTAGCGGGCCGACAGGTCCTCCCACGAGAACGAGCCGTCCTGTCCGAACGCGATGGCCGACAGGAAGTAGAAGCGGTAGGCGTCCGAGCCGAAGACGTCGGTGATGGCGTTCGGGGCGATGCCCGTGAGCTTCGACTTGGACATCTTCTCGCCGCCGACGAGCAGCCAGCCGTGCGCGAACACGTTGTGCGGCACGTCGATGCCGGCCGCCATGAGCATGGCGGGCCAGATGACGGCGTGGAAGCGCAGGATGTCCTTGCCGACCACGTGGTGGGCGGGCCAGCGCCGCGCGAAGGTGCCCTCGTCGGAGCCGTAGCCGATCGCCGTCGCGTAGTTGAGCAGCGCGTCGACCCACACGTAGATGACATGGGACTCGTCCCACGGGACGCTGATGCCCCAGTCGAACGTCGAGCGCGAGATGGAGAGGTCCTTGAGCCCCTGCTGCACGAACGCGACGACCTCGTTGCGCGCGGACTCGGGCTGCACGAAGTCGGGCCGGTCGCGGTAGAGCGCGAGAAGGCGGTCCTGGAACTCGCTGAGCTTGAAGAAGTAGTTCTTCTCCTGCAGCAGCTCGAGCGGCTTCGAGTGGATGGCGCACACCTTGAGCCCCTCGAACGGCCCCGTGCCGTCGACGATCTCGCTCTCCGGCTTGAACTCCTCGCAGCCGACGCAGTAGAGCGCCTCGTACTCCCCCGCGTAGATGTACCCGCGGTCGTAGATCGCCTGGAGGAAGCGCTGCACGCTCGTCTCGTGGCGCTCCTGCGTCGTACGGATGAAGTCGTCGTTCGCGACGTCGAGGGTCTCCAGGAGCGGCTGCCACGACTCCGCGACGAGCTTGTCGACCCACTCCTGCGGCGTCGCGCCGTTGGCGGCCGCGGCGCGGATCATCTTCTGGCCGTGCTCGTCGGTGCCCGTCAGCATCCAGGTGTCGTCGCCCGCCTGCCGGTGCCAGCGCGCGAGCGTGTCGACCGCCACCGTCGTGTACCCGTGCCCGATGTGGGGGACGTCGCTCGGGTAGTAGATCGGCGTGGTGATGTAGAAGGAGCGGCCGGAAGTCACCAGGAGAGTCTATGGCGGGAGCGCCGCCCCCGCGTTACGCGCTCGCGCGGACGACCAGCTCGGCGTCGAGCGTGAGCTCGCGGCCGCTGCCGCCGCCCACCACGTCGAGCAGCATCGCCACCATGGCCTCGCTGATGCGCCCCCACGGCTGGCGCATGGTCGTGAGCGGCGGGTCGTGCGTCTCGGCGAGACCGGAGTCGTCGAATCCCGCCACCGCGACGTCGTCCGGCACGCGCAGTCCCTCGCGGCGGAGGACGGAGACGGCTCCGGCCGCCATGCTGTCGGAGGCGGCGAACACGGCGTCGATGTCGCGCGAGCGCGACAGCAGCCGCGACATCGCCGCGGCACCCGACTCGCGCGAGTAGTCGCCGGACTCCACGAGAGCCTCGTCGAGGAGTCCGCCCATCTCGGCGCGGAAGCCCTCGCGCCGGAAGCGGCCGCCCGGCGTGTCGTCCGGTCCCGCGATGTGCGCGATGCGGCGATGACCTCGGTCCAGGAGGTGCCGCGTCATCGTCCGCGCCGCGCCCGCCTCGTCGATCGCGACGGAGGGGACAAGCCCTTCGAGGGCGAGGGGCAGCCCGGACGCGACGATCGGGATGCCCGCCTCGTGCATGCGGCCGAGGAACGGGTCGGAGGCGTGGCTCGAGATGAGCAGCACGCCGTCCACATGCCCTGCGCGGACGTAAGCCAGCACGTTCTCCTTCTCGGCCTCCGTGCCGGCGACGAGCAGGACGAGCGTCATCGAGCGCTGCGACAGCGCCTCGGCCGCTCCGCGCAGGAGGAGGCCGAACGTCGGGTCCTCGAAGAGGAGATGGTGCTCCTCCGTGAGCAGGAACGCGAGCGATCCCGAGCGGCCAGTGGCGAGGCTGCGCGCATGGTGGTTGGCGGTGTACCCCGTGCGCCGGATGGCGTCCTCGACCGCGGCGCGCGCATCGGGCGACACCCAGTGCCCCCCGTTGATGACGCGCGACACCGTTCCGCGGGAGACGCCCGCCGCCGCCGCGACATCGCGGATGGTGGGCTTGCGCGCCGCGCCGGACTGCTCCATGTGGACACACTCTAGCGTCAGGCCGTCCGAGCTGGGACCGGTCACAGTTCGATAACGGAACGGTCACGAGCTTGCTCCGCGGACGCCGCGCTCACAGACTGGGACCGGTCACAGTCCCCCCACACACGTCCTCGACACAATGGAGCGTCATGCCCGACCTGCCCATCTGGTCCGCCCTCCCCGGGATCGCCTACGGCGGCGACTACAACCCCGAGCAGTGGCCTCGCGAGACGTGGCGCGAGGACGTGCGCCTCATGCGCGAGGCGGGCGTCGACCTCGTGAGCGTGGGCATCTTCTCGTGGGCGCTCATCGAGCGGCGCGAGGGCGAGTTCGACTTCTCGTGGCTCGACGAGGTCATCGGCCTGCTGCACGAGAACGGCATCCGCGTCGACCTCGGCACGCCGACGGCCTCCCCGCCCGCGTGGTTCTTCGCGGCGCACCCCGAGGCGCGCGTGATCACGAGGGACGGCACGGTCATGGGATTCGGATCGCGCGGGATGGCCTCGCACTCCTCCCCCGCGTACCGCGCCGCGATCGTCCGCATCGCGACCGCCCTCGCCGAGCGCTACGGCGACCATCCGGCCGTCGTGCTGTGGCACGTGCACAACGAGTACGGCGTCCCCGTCGGGGAGGACTACTCGCCGGCGTCGGTCGCGGCGTTCCGCGCCTGGCTCGCCGAGCGCTACGGCTCGCTCGACGCCCTCAACGCGGCATGGGGCACGGCGTTCTGGGGCCAGCACTACGAGGAGTGGGAGCACATCGGCGCGCCGGCCGCCGCGCCGTCGGTCGTGAACCCCGCCCAGCGGCTCGACTTCCTGCGGTTCACCGACCACCAGCTGCGGCAGTGCTACATCGCCGAGCGCGACGCCATCCGCGCGCACGCCGCGCAGCCCATCACGACGAACTTCATGGCGAACCAGAGTTGGACGACCGACCTGTGGGCATGGGGTCGCGAGGTCGACGTCGTGGCCGACGACCACTACCTCTGGGCCCCAGACGAGGAGGCGCACATCGGCCTCTCGATCGCCGCCGACCTGTCGCGCTCCGTGGGCGGCGGTGCGCCGTGGATCCTCATGGAGCACTCCACGTCGGCCGTCAACTGGCAGCCGCGGAACATCGCCAAGCGGCCGGGTGAGATGGCGCGCAACTCGCTCGCGCACGTCGCCCGCGGCGCCGATGCCGTGCTCTTCTTCCAGTGGCGCGCCGGCCGCGCCGGCGCCGAGAAGTTCCACTCCGCGATGCTCCCCCACGCCGGCACCGACTCGCGCGTGTGGCGCGAGGTCGTCGCCCTGGGCGCCGACCTCGACCGGCTCGACGGCGTGACCGGCTCGCGCGTGGAGGCCGAGGTCGCCGTGCTGTGGGACTTCGAGTCGTTCTGGGCGCAGGACCTCGAGTGGCGCCCCACCGACGACCTCTCCCACCAGGAGCGCGTCCGCGCCTACTACGAGACGCTGTGGCGCGACGGCATCACGGTCGACTTCGCCCTCCCCGGCCACGACCTGTCGCGCTACAAGCTCGTCGTCGCCCCCGCGCAGTACCTCCTCACCGCCGCCGACGCGGCGAACCTCGCCCGCTACGTCGAGAGCGGCGGCACGCTCGTCGTGTCGTACTTCTCGGCGGTCGTCGACGAGAACGACGCCGTCCACGCCGGCGGCTTCCTCTCGCCGCTGCGCGACGCGCTCGGCGTCGACGTCGAGGAGCACCTGCCGTTGCGCGCCGGACGGACCGCGCTCGTCGAGTGGACCGGTGGGGAGACGATCACGGTCGACCACTGGCAGGAGGCGATCCGTCTGCACGGCGCGGAGGTCGTCGGCGCCTACGCCGAGGGGCCCGGGGCCGGCGGCCCGGCCGTGACGCGCCACCGTCACGGCGCGGGCACGGGCTGGTACGTCTCGACGCGGCCCGACGCCGAGGGGCTCCGGCGCATCATGGCCGACGTCTACGCGGACGCCGGCATCGCCCCCGCGGGGATCCCCGAGGGCGTCGAGGTCGTGCGCCGGCGGGCGGACGACGGCCGCGTGTTCGCGTTCGCCGTCAACCACCGCGACGACGACGTCGAGATCGACGTCGTCGGGCGCGAGCTCCTCGCGGGCGCCGCGACGTCCGCCTCCCACGTCGTCCCCGCCGGGGGCGTCGCCGTCATCGAGCTCGCCCGGGAGGGCGCGCACTGACCCGCCCTGCGGGGCACCCCTCCGGGCCGACCGGCCCGGTTGACAGCACACCAGGTCGTGACGGAGCGGCCGCCTCGGCGGACGCGGCGCACGGCCATCCTGAAGGAGACATCATGCGCACGCAGATGGCATTCGCCGGCATCGCGGCCGCGTCCGTCCTGCTGCTCGCGGGCTGCTCGGGCGGCGACGCCCCGGCGCCGAGCGAGCAGCCGGCCGACGGGGGCTCGGGCGCCGAGCTCGTCGTGTGGACCGACGAGGAGCGCGAGGGGGCGATCGCGGCCGCCGCCGAGCAGTTCGAGGCCGACACCGGCGCGACCGTGACGCTCGTGCAGAAGAACTTCGAGGACCTGCGCAACGACTTCATCGCGCAGGTGCCCACGGGCGAGGGCCCCGACATCACGGTCGGGGCGCACGACTGGCTGGGCGCGCTCGTGACGGCCGGCGTCGTCGACACGATCGACCTCGGCGAGACCGCGTCCGCCTTCGAGCAGGTCGCCCTCGACGCCATGACCTACGACGGGCAGCTCTACGCGCTGCCGTACTCGCTCGAGACGGTCGCGCTCGTGCAGAACGTCGACATGGTCGGCTCCGACGCCCCCGCGACATGGGACGATCTCGTCGCGATGGCCGAGGCTGCGGGCGCCGAGCGCCCCGTCGCGATCAACACGGCCGGCGAGACAGGCGACGGCTACACGATGTACGGCCTACAGACATCGTTCGGCGCCCCCGTCTTCGTGCAGGACGAGACGGGGTCGTACACGAGCGAGGTCGGCATGGGCGGGGACGCCGGGACGGCGTTCGCGCAGTGGCTCCACGACAACGGGTCGGCCGGCACGGGCTACATCTCGACGACCGTCGACTACGACATCAACAACGAGCTGTTCAACAGCGGCCAGACGCCCTTCACGATCCAGGGACCGTGGGCGATCAGCTCGTACGCCGATGTGCCGAACATCGCCGTGAACCCCATCCCCTCGGCAGGAGGCGAGACGGCCGCGCCGTTCGTCGGCGTGCAGGGCTTCTACCTCAGCGCGCAGAGCGAGAACGCCCTCCTGGCGCAGGAGTTCCTCGTGAACTACCTCGCCCAGGAGGACGCGCAGCGCGCCCTCTACGAGGCCGACCCGCGCATCCCCGCGTTCACGGAGCTCGCCGAGGAGGTCGCGTCCGACCCGATCATCGCGGGCTTCCTCGCCTCGTCGCAGAACGGCGTGCCGATGCCGTCGATCCCCGAGATGGGGTCGGTGTGGGACCTGTGGAACGCGGCCGAGGTGCAGATCCTGGGCGGCGCCGACCCCGCGGGGACGTGGAACCAGATGGTCGCCGATCTCGAGGCCGAGCTGGGCTGACCCGGCGGTCCGGGGCGGGCGGCGCCCGCCCCGGACTCCGACGGCGGGAGGAAGAGGAATGACACAGCAGGACATCGCCGTACGCGGCGAATCGCATGCCAGGGGATGGCGCGGGATCGGGGCGGGCTTCGTCGTGAAGCTGCTCCTCATGGCGGTCGTCAACGCGCTCGGCGTCGCCGTCGTCCTCGCCGCGTGGCAGGCGGAGTCGTGGGTCGTGCTCGGCGCGTCCGTCGTGCTCCTCGTCCTGGCCGACTGGATCTACTTCACGCGGCGCGCGCTGCCTCTCAAGTACCTGTTCCCCGGCCTCGCCTTCCTCGCCGTCTTCCAGATCTTCGTCCTCGGCTACACGGCGTACGTCGCCTTCACGAACTACGGCACGGGCCACGCGGGCTCGATGCAGCAGGCGGTCGACGCCGCCCTCATCCAGGACGAGCGGCGCGACCCCGCGTCTCCCGAGTACCCCCTCGCGATCGTCGAGTCGGACGGCGCGCTCGGCTTCGCCATCGCCGACGACGGCGCCGTCCGCGTCGGGACGGCCGACCAGCCGCTCGAGACCGCGCCAGGCGCCGTGCTCGGATCGTCGGGCGCACCGGAGTCCGTCCCCGGGTGGGAGGTCGTGCCGCGCGCCGAGGTGCTCACCGACACCGACCTGCAGGAGCGCGTGTCCGCGCTCCGGGTGCCCGTGTCGGAGGACGCGGAGGACGGATCGATCCGCACGCGGGAGGGCGCGACGGGCGCCGTCTACACGTCGACGCTGGAATGGGATGCCGAGGAGGAGACCTTCACCGATTCCGAGACGGGCGTCGTGTACGCGCCGTCGGAGGACGGCCGCTTCGTGGCCGCGGACGGCACCGCCCTCGCGACCGGCTGGTACGTGGGCGTGGGCTTCGACAACTTCGTGCGCGCGGTCACCGACGCCGACCTCGCGGGACCGCTCCTGCAGGTGACGGCGTGGACGTTCGCGTTCGCCGTGCTCACGGTGCTCACGAGCTTCGGCCTCGGCCTGCTGTTCGCGATCATCTACAACGACGAGCGGGTGCGAGGGCGCAAGGTGCTGCGCACGCTCATGATCCTCCCCTACGCCTTCCCGGCGTTCATGTCGGCGCTGCTGTGGCGCGGCATGCTGAACTCCGAGTTCGGCGTCGTCAACGACCTCTTCTTCTTCGGAGCCGACATCACGTGGCTCGGCGACCCGGTCCTCGCCAAGGCCGCCGTGCTCTGGGTGAATCTGTGGCTCAGCTACCCGTACTGGTTCCTCGTGTGCACGGGCGCGCTGCAGGCGCTGCCGTCCGACACGCTCGAGGCGGCGACGATCGACGGGGCGGGGCGCTGGCGCCGGTTCCGCTCGATCATCCTGCCGCAGCTCCTCGTGTCGACGGCACCCCTGGCCATCTCGTCGTTCGCCTTCAACTTCAACAACTTCACGATCATCTACATGCTCACGGAGGGCGGTCCGGCGTTCCTCGGCAACTCCGGCCTCGGCGCGACCGACATCCTCATCTCCGCCATCTACCGCATCTCGGGCGTCTCGGGCGGCAGCGCAGACTACGGCCTCGCGAGCGCGCTCTCCATCGTCGTCTTCATCGTCATCGGCGTCATCTCGGCCCTGGCCTTCCGCCAGACCCGCAAGCTCGAGGAGTTCCAGTGAGCACCGTCACCGAACGCATCACGTCGCCCTCCCCCGGACGCCGCCCCGCACGCCGCGCGCGCTGGTGGGCCGAGGTGGGATGGAAGTACCCCGTCGCGGTCGTGGTGCTCGTCTACGCGATGTTCCCGCTGCTCTACATCGTGTCGGCGTCGCTCAACCCGCGCGGCAGCCTCGCGGGGTCGAGCGCCCTGTTCTCCGCGCTGAGCGTCGACAACTTCGCCGCCCTCGGCGAGACGCGGTTCTGGTCGTGGATGCTCAACACGCTCTACGTGGGCGGGGCCGCGGCCGTCGGCGCCGTGCTCATGGGCGCGGCGGCCGCCTACGCGTTCTCGCGCTTCCGGTTCGCCGGGCGCCGCGCGAGCCTGACGGGCCTGCTCATCATCCAGATGTTCCCGCAGACCGTCGCGTTCGTCGCGGTGTTCCTCCTCCTGCTCGCTCTCGGCGAGGTCGTGCCCGCCCTCGGCATCAACTCGCGCCTCGCCCTCATCTGCGTGTACCTCGGCGGCGCGCTGGGCGCGAACACGTTCCTCATGTACGGCTTCTTCAACTCGATCCCCGCCGAGCTCGACGAGTCGGCGAAGATCGACGGCGCGACGCACGCGCAGATCTTCTGGCGGATCATCATGCCGCTCGTGACGCCCGTGCTCGCCGTCGTGGCGCTGCTCGCGTTCATCTCGGCGTTCGGCGACTTCATCCTCGCGAAGATCGTGCTGACGAGCGAGGAGAACTGGACTCTCGCCGTGGGCATGTACCAGTGGGTGTCGAACCAGCTGACCTCGCGCTGGGGCATCTTCGCCGCCGGCTCCGTCGTCGCGTCGATCCCCGTGCTCGTCCTCTTCCTCTCGCTGCAGCGCTACATCGTCGGCGGCCTCACGGCCGGCTCGGTGAAGGGCTGACCCCCCGCACGAAGGAGTGCCCATGTCCATCCGCCCACTGATCGCCGCGGCCGCCGCCGTCGCCGCCGTCGTCGCGGTCGCACCCCCGGCGCACGCCGCCGAGACGCCCGGCATCACCGTCGCCCCCGTGGCGGGCCTCGGCGACGACTTCATGCTCGGCGTCGACGTGTCGTCCGTGCTGTCGCTCGAGGAGTCGGGCGTCGTCTTCCGCGACGACGCCGGGCAGCCGGCCGATCTCTTCGCGGTGCTCGCCGACCACGGCGTCACCGATGTGCGGGTGCGCGTCTGGAACGATCCCTTCGACGCGGCCGGGAACGGCTACGGCGGCGGCGACGTCGACGTGGACCGGGCGCTCGAGATCGGCGAGCGCGCCGACGCCGCCGGCATGGGCGTCGTCGTCGACTTCCACTACTCCGACTTCTGGGCCGACCCGGGCAAGCAGCAGGCGCCCAAGGCGTGGGAGGGGTTCACGGTCGCCGAGACGGCCGAGGCCGTGCACGACTTCACGGCCGACGCCCTCTCCCGCTTCGCGGCGGCGGGCGTCGACGTGCGGATGGTGCAGGTGGGCAACGAGACGAACAACGGCGTCGCAGGCGTCTCGGGCTGGGACGGGATGGCCGCGGTGTTCCGGGCAGGTTCCGCCGCCGTGCGCGAGACGCTGCCGGATGCGCTCGTCGCGCTGCACTTCACGAACCCCGAGACGGCGGGCAGGTACGCCTCGTACGCTGCGGCGCTCGACGCTCGCGGAGTGGACTACGACGTGTTCGCGTCGTCGTACTACCCCTACTGGCACGGCACGATCGGGAACCTCACGGCGGCGCTGACGCAGGTGGCGCAGACGTACGACAAGCAGGTCGTCGTCGCCGAGACGAGCTGGGCCCGCACGCTCGAGGACGGCGACGGCCACGGCAACACGATCGACCTCGCCTCGGAGGCGACGGCGTACGCGGTCAGCCCGCAGGGCCAGGCCGATGCCTTCCGCGATGTGGTGCAGGCCGTCCGCGACGTCGGCGCCGCCGGCATCGGGGTCTTCTCGTGGGAGCCGGCGTGGCTGCCCGTGGGTCCCGCTGAGGCGGTCGCGGCCAACCGGCTGCTGTGGGAGGAGTTCGGGTCGGGCTGGGCGTCGAGCTACGCCGCGGAGTACGACCCGCACGACGCGGGAGCGTGGTTCGGCGGATCGGCCGTCGACAATCAGGCGCTGTTCGCGTTCGACGGCACGCCGTTGCCGTCGCTGCGCGTGTTCGAGTACGTGCGCACGGGCGCAGAGGGTCCGCGCACCGTCACGACGGTGGAGCAGGTCTCGCTCGTCGCCGACGAGGGCGACGCCGTCGCGCTCCCCGCGACGGTGGCGGTCGGGTACAGCGACGGCTCCGTCGAGCGGCAGGCTGTGGCGTGGGAGGACGCCGACCTGACGGCGGTCGGCGTGCACACCGTGGCCGGCACCACGACGGCGGGGCTCGCGACGACGGCGACCGTGGAGGTGAGGCCCCGCTCGCACCTGCCCGGAGGCGGGTTCGAGGGCGCGGACGCCGCTCTGTGGACGCTCGTCGGCGACGGCGGGTCGATCGGCTGGCAGGCGGACGCCTCCGCGGGGACGGACGCGCTGCACGTCTGGCTCGACCGCGACTTCGCGGGGTCGGCGACGCAGACGGTCACGGGCCTCGCACCCGGCTCGTACGTCGCCGTCGCGACCTCGCAGGGCGGAGCCGTGCAGGCGGGCGATTCCGCGACGCTGCGGGTGACCGCATCGCCCGCGCACCTTCCGCCGCAGGCGTCGGCGAACGCCGTCGCGGCGCAGACCCGCACGGCGGCCACGGCCCTCCCGTTCGACGGATGGCGCGCCTATGCGACGCGGACGACCGACGCCGTGCGCGTGAAGCGCGGTCAGGCCGTCACGGTGTCGGTCGAATGGGACCTGTCGTCCGGAGCCTGGGGGACGGTCGACGAGGTGCGCCTCGTGAAGGTCGGCTGACCCGGGTCAGCGGGCGGCGAGCGCGGCCTGGTAGAGCTCGCGCGACGAGCGCCCGGTCGCCGTCGCCACCTCGGCGGCCGCCTCCTTGAGGCGGCCGCCGGATGCGACGAGCGACAGCACCTGCCGGACGGCGTCCTCCAGCGGCACCTCGCGGCGATCGGCTCCCGCCACGACGACGACGAGCTCACCGCGCACGCCAGCGTCGGCCCATCCGACGAGCTCGGCGAGCGTGCCGCGCGCGACCTCCTCGTGCAGCTTCGTGAGCTCGCGGGCGACGACGGCTCGCCGGTCGGCGCCGAACGCGTCCGCCATGTCGGCGAGCGTCTGCGCGACGCGCGTCGGCGCCTCGAAGAACACCATGGTGCGCGGCTCGGCCGCGAGCGCTGTGAGCGCGCGGCGACGCTCCCCCGGCTTGCGCGCGACGAAGCCCTCGAAGGTGAAGCGGTCGGTCGGCAGACCGGAGACGGCGAGCGCCGTGAGCACTGCGGACGGCCCTGGCACGACCGTCACGTCGACGCCCGCGGCCGCCGCCGTCTGCACGAGCCCGTAGCCGGGGTCGCTCACGGTCGGCATGCCGGCGTCCGTGAGGACGACGAGGTCGGCGTCCCTGGCGAGGTCCACGAGCTCGGCGGCCTTCTGCCGCTCGTTGTGGTCGTGCAGTGCGATGAGCCGCGGCCGGTTGGCGATGCCGAGCGCCGCCAGCAGGCGCTGGGTCGTGCGGGTGTCCTCCGCGGCGACGACCGTCGCGCCCTCGAGCAGCTCGACGAGCCGGCGGGAAGCGTCGCCGAGGTTGCCGATGGGGGTCGCCGCGAGGATGATCACCCCGACAGCCTAGGTGCGCGAGCCCGCGAGGATGTCGGCGCGGTCGCGGAAGCCGTCGGAGTTGACGCGGTCGAGGGCGACCTGCTTCCGGATGGCCGCGGCCTTCTCGTAGAGGCTGGGGTCGCCGAAGCTCGTGAGCACCTTCACGATGACGGGGAGCAACTCGACCATGAGGAAGAGCGCCGCGATGAGCAGGTGCGCGATGCGGATGGCCGGCTCGCGCTCGCCGAGCGCCTGCAGGCCCGTGATCTGGCTCAGCAGTCCGATGGCGCCCGCGTTCGTCTCGGCGACCGAGGCGGCGCGGGCGTTGTACGCCGCGAGCGCGGTGTCGTACGCGGCCTGTGCGGCGGGGAGCTGGTCCTCGGCGGACTGGCGGTTCGCCGACTCGGAGGTGGCGGTCTGGGTCGCGGCGGCTGACTCTGTCTCGGCGAGCGCCTCGTTGGCCTCGCGCAGCTGCGCGGCGAGGTCGTCGTACGTCGCCTGCGCGGCCGCGAGCTGCGCCTGTGCGGCGTCGGAGCTCGCGCCCTCACCCGTGACGCCCGTGCAGCCGGCGACCTCGCCCGATCCCGTGCCGTCGAGCTCGCACTGGTACAGGGCGCGCGCCTCGTCGATCACGGTCTGCTGCGCGGCGAGCTTCTCGGTGAGGGCGTCGACCGTGCTCTGGGCGGCCGAGACCGAGGCCGACGTCGAGTCGGTGCCCGTGACGATGCCGGTGGCCGCCTGGTTCTGCAATGCGGCGAGGTTCGCGGTGGCCTCGTCGAGCGCCTGCTTCTCGGGGCCGGAGTCGAGGGCCGCCTGGTCCTCCTGCGCGGAGGCGATGTTGGTGGCGGCCACCTCCTGCGCGATGTCGTTGTGGAAGGCCTGGAGCACGATCGGCTCCGCGACGATGACGCCGATGATGAGCGCCATCACGACGCGGGGCGCAGCCAGCCCGATGAGCTTGATGACGCTGCGCGTGGACGACATCGTCGAGGTGAGGAACCGGTCGAGGTTGAAGATGATGCCGGCCCACACGATCGCGAGCGGGATGGCGAGCCACACGGCGACCTGCACGCCCGTCGTGAGGGCGAAGAGCATCGAGAGCGCCGAGACGAGGGCCGTGCCGAGCAGGACGAAGAACATCTGCACGAACCGCGGCGTCTCGGTCGGCACGATGTCGAGCACGTGCCCGTCGGCCCCTCCGAGGATCGCGAGCCGCCGCAGGCGCGAACCTTGCGCACCGGCCTGGCGCCGCGTGCGCCGCCCCCTCCCCGGTCGAGCATGTCCGGCCTCGGGCTGCTCCGCGACGGACGTCCCGGCTCCGATCGCCTCCGGCGCGATCGATGCGGCGTCGTCCGGCTCGCTTGCGCGACGCCCGGTCGCGAGGGGCTGCTCCGTCGCGAACGGCTCCGTCGCGAACGGCTCCGTCGCGAGGGGCTCGGTCGCGAGGGGCTCCGTCGCGAGCGGCTCGGTCGCGAGGGGCTCCGCCTCGATCGGCGCGGTCTCCGTGTCGTCCTCCGCACCCGCCGGCGTGTAGCGCCGCTCGTGGTACCGGGGCTCGTCTCCGCCGACGTCCGACGCCTCGGGGTCGTCGTCGCGGAGGATGATCCGCCCCTGCGAGTCGAAGCGCCCAGGGCGATGCGCGGAATAGGCCATCCCCTCACGGTAGGAGATCGGGCTGGACGAGGCGTGTCAGCGGGCGAGGAGTCGGCCGCGAGGCGCCACGGGGAGCGCGCCACGGCGCGCACTACGCTGGGCATGTGACGCACGCGCTGCCCGAGCTCCCGGCCCGAGACAGGCTCCTCATGGCGATCCGGCGCCGGTCCCCCTGGCTCGTGCCCGTCGCGCTCACGGTGCTCGCCGGTCTCCTGCGCATCATCGGGCTGGGCCATCCGCACGAGCTCGTCTTCGACGAGACGTACTACGTCAAGGACGCGTGGACGCTCCTGAACCTGGGGTACGAGTCGCAGTGGCCGGACGACGCCAACGCGAGCTTCGTCGCGGGAGACGCCGACGTCTACACGACCGAGGCGTCGTTCGTCGTGCACCCCCCGCTCGGCAAGTGGATCATCGCGCTGGGGATGGTGCTCTTCGGCGCCGACTCCGGGTGGGGCTGGCGGATCGGGACGGCGGTCGTCGGAACGCTGCTCGTGCCGCTGCTGTACGCCGTCGCGCGGCGTCTCACGGGCTCGATCGCGACGGCCGGCATCGCCGGGCTGCTGCTCGCCGTCGACTCCCTCGCGATCTCG
Organism: Microbacterium gilvum; assembly: GCF_039543865.1. NCBI lineage: Bacteria > Bacillati > Actinomycetota > Actinomycetes > Micrococcales > Microbacteriaceae > Microbacterium > Microbacterium gilvum. The sequence continues at coordinate 997,731 of NZ_BAABKO010000001.1, forward strand.
ATGTCGCGCGTCGCGCTGCTGGACGGGATCCTCGCGCTCTTCGTGCTGCTGGGGTTCTGGTTCGTCATCCTCGACTGGCACGACACGCGCGACCGCGTGCTGGGCGATCAGACGTCGGTGTGGGGGCCCGTCGTGTGGACGCGGCCGTGGCTGCTCGCCGCGGGCGCCGCGTTCGGCGCGGCGAGCGCGGTGAAGTGGTCGGGACTGTACGTGCTCGCGGGAGTGGGCGTCGGGCTCGTCGTCGTCGACGCGCTCTGGCGGAGGCGGGCGGGAGTGCGGGAGTGGTACTTCTCGGCCATCCTACGGCAGGGCCCCGCCACCTTCCTCCTGCTCGTGCCCGTGGCGCTCGTGGTGTACCTGCTGTCGTGGTCGGGCTGGCTCCTCACGACCGGCGGGTACGACCGATCCAGCGACCCGAGCCCGCTCGTCGCGCTGTGGACGTACCACCAGGCCGTCTACGGCTTCCACGTGGGCCTGAGCTCGGGCCATCCGTACGCCAGCCCCGCGTGGCAGTGGCCGCTCCTCCTGCGCCCGACGGCCATGTGGCTCTCGCGGCCCGAGGCCGGGACGACGACCTGCGGATGGTCCGACGACTGCATCGGCGTCATCTCGAGCATCCCGAACCCCGTCGTGTGGTACGCGGGCTGCGCGGCAGCGCTGTACCTCGTCTGGCTGCTCATCCGCACGCGGCGCGCACGCTACGCCCTGCCGCTGGCCGGCCTCGCCGTGACGTACGTGCCCTGGCTGCTGTACCCCGAGCGCACGGTGTTCCAGTTCTACACGGTCGTCATGCTGCCGTTCGTCGTGCTCGCGCTCGCGATGGCCCTGCAGCATCTCGCCCGTGCCCGCGACCCGCAGCTCCTCGCCGATCCCACCCCCGTCGAGGTCGCCTTCGCCGAGCGGCACGCCGCCCGCGCGCAGCGCGCCTGGCGCATCGCGATCGCCGTGTTCCTCGCCGTCGCGCTCGCGAGCGCGGCGTTCTACCTCCCGCTCGCGGTCGGGATCATGGAGCCGTATCCGCTGTGGCAGCTCCACAACTGGATGGCGAGCTGGGTCTGAGCCGCATGCACGGGACCCCCGGAGCATCCGCTCCGGGGGTCCCGTGTCAGGCGCTCAGCGCTGCGTGGCTGCGGCGTCGGTGTCGGTGTCGACGAACGGATCGAAGCCGTCGTAGGCGGGCCGGAGCGCTGGGTCGTCGTCCGTCGCCTTCGGCATGCGGGCGATCCAGAGGATGCCGATGAGGAAGGCGACGAGGCTCGTCGCGGCCATGAGGAAGAAGATCGCCGAGGCGCCGAAGGCGATGAGCGACGGGATCCACAGTCCCACGACGCCCGCCACGACCCGCGTGAACGCGATCGTGATGCCCTGCGCGGTCGCACGGTGCGACGTCGGGAAGAGCTCCTGCGACCACACCTTGTACATGGGCTCGCCGGCGACGGCGCCCGCGATCGAGTACAGCACCCCGAACACCATGAGCGTGACGACCGTCACGCCCAGGGTGGCCGGGAGGAGGAACGCCACGAGGCTCACGGCCGCCATGACGGCGAACCAGACCATGCGCCGAGGGCCGTCGACGACGCGCATCATGAAGAACACCGCCGCCATGCTCACGAGCACGATCCCGAGGCTGATGGCCGACGACGTCGAGACGGAGACCCCCGCGACCTCGACGTAGAGGTAGCTGCCGAACTGGCCGTTGATGTTCGCGGCGATGTTGACGAGCGAGTAGAACAGCGCCGTCGCCACGAGCGCCGCGAGGTAGCGCGGCTTCAGGAGCTCCCGCGCGCGCGGAGCGCCCTCGACGGCGACGAGCGTCGTGGTCGTCTTCCACGCCTGCGACTCCGGCAGGCGCATGCGCAGCACCAGGACGACGAGGCCGACGACGACGAGGTGCCCGTACAGGATGCGCGCGCCGAGCTCGCCGAGTCCCCCGATGACGGTGCCGAGCAGGAAGACGGCGATGACGCCGGCCATCCACAGGAAGTGCGAAAACGAGATCAGCTTGCCGCGGTTATCGTCCGTCGCCGCCTCGGCGACCATCGCGAGCGAGACGGGGAGGTCGGCGCCCGCGGCGAATCCGAGGAGCACGATGCCCAGGTAGAGCCACGCGATGCCGGGCGAGAAGGCGAGGATCGCGGCGCCGACGACGAACAGCGACAGCGTCGCGAGGAAGGTGCGCTTGCGGCCGATGCGGTCGCCGACGACACCTCCGACGACGGCTCCCGCGGCGATCGAGAAGGTCAGCAGCGAGGAGAGCGGGGCGATCGTCTCGATGCCGAAGCCGAACGCCTGGCCGTAGAGCACGAGGGCCGTGCCGGTCGAGACGATGGCACCGGCGTCGAGGTACGAGACCATGCCGGCGAGGAAGGCGACCCACCAGGCGTGGCGGGTGGTGGAGCGGGGTGAGCTCACGGGGAGTTCTCCTTCGAACGGGTTATCGGGTGAAGCGGTGGGTGCCGGAGCCGACCTCGACCGGGTCGCGTCCCGGCAGGTCGACGACGGCGACGACGTTGGGCGGGACGACGACGACGGCCTCCAGCGGGCTGGCCTCCGTCGGGTCGGACTCGGCGGCGTGCCAGGACACGCGGATCTCGCCGTAGACCGAGTCGAAGCGCGCGTCCGCACGCGACACGAGCCCCGCGCGCGGACGGACCAGCACGCGGCGGTATCCGGGCGCGAGCGGCGCGATGCCGCCGACGTCGCGGTGCAGCCAGTCGGCGACGGCGCCGAGCGCGTAGTGGTTGAAGGACGTCATCTCGCCGGGGTTGATGGAGCCGTCCGGAAGCATCGAGTCCCAGCGCTCCCAGATGGTCGTGGCGCCCATCGACACGGGGTAAAGCCAGCTCGGCAGCTCCCGCGTCTGCAGCATGCGCTGTGCCGTGGCGCGGTGACCCGAGATCGTGAGCGCGTCGCTCACGATCGGCGTGCCGACGAAGCCGGTGCCGATGCGATGCCCGCCTCGCTCCACGATCGAGGCCAGCCGGTCGCCTGCCGCGGGAACGAGCTCCTCGGGCAGGAGGCCGAACACGATCGCCACGGCGTACGCCGTCTGCGCGTCCGACATCATCCGGCCCGCGGGCGTCACGTACGCGCGCTGGAAGGCGGCGCGCACCTCGTCGGCGAAGTCGCCGTACACGGCGGCGTCGTCGTCGCGGCCGAGGAGGGCGGCCGCCTCGGAGACGAGGCGCGCCGACAGGTGGGCGTAGGCGGTCGCGACGAGGTACGGGTCGGTCTTCGCCTCGAAGGGGCGGTCCGGCGGAGCCGTCGGGTCGAGCCAGTCGGCGAGCTGCATGCCCTTCTCCCACAGCCCGTCCACGCACTCGCCGCGCACGACGTCGACCCACGCGCGCATGCTCGGGTACTGGCGCTCGAGCACGGCGAGGTCGGCGAACTGCCGGTGCAGCACGCTCGGCACCACCGTCGTGACATCGCTCCACGCGGCCATGGGCGACGGCGGGAAGAGGTTCTGGTCGATGAGCGGCGAGTACAGCGGGCCGATCCCGCCGATGCGCGCCTGGTCGGCGGCGACGTCCTCCATCCACGACGACAGGAACGCCTGCGTGTCGAAGAGGTAGCCGGCGGTCGGAGCGAACACCTGGATGTCGCCCGTCCAGCCGAGCCGCTCGTCGCGCTGCGGGCAGTCGGTGGGCAGCGACACGACGTTGCCGCGCGTGCCCCAGACGACGTTCTCGTGCAGCCGGTCGATGTCGGGCACGTCGGTCGACAGCCAGCCGGTCCGGACGAGGTCGGTGTGCAGGACCTCGGCGACGACCTCGACGTCGCCCTCGGCGACACCCGTGATCTGCGCGTACCGGAATCCGTGGAACGTGAAGCGGGGCGCCCACTCCTCCTCGCCGACGCCCGCGACGACGTACTCGTCCGCCGCGTCCGCGAACCGCAGCGGACGGACCCCGAGCTCGTCCTGCTCGAGCACCTCGGCGTGACGGAGCGCGACCACCGCGCCCTCCTCTCCCCTGATCCGGATGCGGAGACGGCCGACGAGGTTCTGGCCGAAGTCGAGGATGGCCTCCCCGGAGGCGCTGCGCACGACCTGTGCGACGGGGATGGTCCCCGTCACGCGCACGGGAGGGAGCGCCGCCGGCCGGAGCCGCGCGGGGTCGGCCTCGACGACGACCGCGGGGGCCGCATGCGGCAGCGCGGCGGCCGGTGCGAGGCCCGTGTCGGCGAGGCGGGCGTCGTACCGCTCCCCCTGGTAGATGCTCGCGAAGCGGACGGGGCCGGCCGTGGTCGCCTGCCAGGACCCGTCGGTGACGAGGGTCTCCACGGACCCGTCCGCGTACTCGATGCGGAGCTGCACGGAGAGCGCGCGCGGTCCGTGCCAGGTCCGGAGGAAGTCGCCGTCGAACCCGAAGTACTCCCCGTACCACCCCGGCGCGACCCACGCGCCGATGGCGTGGGTCCCCTCGCCGAGCCGGTCCGTGACGTCGGCGGTGGAGAAGAGGAGGCGATCGCGGTACGCCGTCCACCCCGGCGCGAGGAGATCGTCGGAGACCACGTCGTCGTCGATGCGCAGCTCGACCACGCCGTGCGCCGTGTACGACAGCAGCGCCCGGGCGACGGGACGGGAGATCGCGACATCGCGACGGAAGCGGCTCACGCGGCGCGCGGGGCCATCCGCCCGCAGGCTCTCGCGCACCTCGTCGGGGGTCGCGCCGTCGCGCACGGTGGCGGGGGGCGCGGCGTCCGACGAGTCGTCGTCGGCGGCCGCGATGAACGCCGCGGTCCAGTCGGCGGGGACGAGGGGCCCCGCCTCCACGGCGAGCCAGTCGCTCGCGGGCACGGGCTCGCCGTCGACCCCGGTCGGCGCGACGCGCACGTGCGCCGTCTCGTAGGCCGTCAGCGGCGCCCAGGGCCAGGCGACCGACGCGCTCTCGCCGCCCGCGATCTCATGCCGCTCGACGACGTCGCCGCGCCGCAGCTCGAGCACGGCGGATGCCTGCCGCCAGCGCGGCGCGGCCGTCTCGACGCGCCACGTCAGCGCGGGACGGGCGTCGCCCGCGTACCGCGGCGCGCCGCGGCCGCCTGCCCGGAGCTCGGCCACTCGGGCGGGGGTGGTCTGCGACATCGTCGTCCTCCTGCGGTGCGTCTCACGGCCCGCAGCAGCAGCGGCGCCGAGCCCGCGCGATCAATTCCTAGCGATCGCTCGGGTTTTGTATGAAACGATTTAACCACAGATGCGGCGAAGGCGGGAGCCGCAGCTCCCGCCTTCGCCCCGATATCCGCTCAGCCGTCGAGGCCGCCCCGGCGCGCGACCTCGCCGAGCCACGCGAGGCTCGGCTTCGGGGTGCGCGCGAACGTCTCGCGGTCGAATGCGATGAGCCCGAACGTGGGCCGGTAGCCGCTCGCCCACTCGTAGTTGTCGAGCGCGCTCCAGTGCTGGTACGCGCGCACGTCGATCCCATCGGAGATCGCCCTGTGCAGGCCCTCCAGCGCGCCGCGCGTGTACGCGATGCGCCGCGTGTCGTCGGACGTGGCGATCCCGTTCTCCGTCACGAGCACGGGCGTCCCGCCCGAGAGCTCCCACGCCGACCGCACGCCGAGCTCGAGCGCCTCGGGGAAGAACTCCCACCCCGTGAGCGTCGTCTCGACGCCGTCGGCCACGGGCCGCGGGCCCTCCGGGCCGATGAACGTGCGCGTGTACGCCTGCACGCCGACGAAGTCGTCGCCCGCCGACTGCTCGAGGTACCAGAAGTCGCGCGGATGTCCGTACTCGACGAGCTTCTCGTCGGCGCCCGGCTCGCCCGTCGAATGGAAGGCCTGCGTCGCGATCGTCCATCCCGCCTGCACACCGGGAACGGAGTGCAGGATCTCGCTCGCACGACGGTGCGAGGCGAGCAGGGTGTCGGCCACCGCGAGATCGGGGTTGGGCAGGCCGTACGCCACGAGGTTCGCCGCGTCCTCTCCGCCTGCGAGCATCGCCGCGATGTTCGGCTCGTTGATCGTGCACACGTACCGCACGCCCTCGAGCAGCGGCAGCACCGTCTCGGTGTAGCGGGCGAACAGGTCCACGGCGTCGGGCGCCCGCCAGAAGCCGTCGTCCTGGAACCACCGCGGCACCGTGAAGTGCATGAGCGTGACGGTCGGGTCGAGCCCCGTCTCCCGGGCGGTGTCGATCATCCGCCGGTAGTGGTCGAGGGCGGCGCGCGAGACGAAGCCGCGCTCGGGCTCGATGCGCGCCCACTCGATCGAGAACCGGTAGGAGTTCAGCCCGGCCTCCGCGAGGAGGCGCATGTCCTCGGGATAGCGGTGGTAGTGATCGGCGGCGTCGCCCGAGGGCTCCACCATGGCGGATCCCGGAGCGTGCTCCATGACCCACCAGTTGCTGCCGATGTTGTTCCCCTCCACCTGGTGCGCCGCCGTGGCGGCGCCCCAGAGAAAGCCTTCGGGGAATGAGAGCACGGATGCTCCTCTCGCTGGTCGTTTCGGATGGCCGCCCGCGCTCAGCGCGCGCGGGCGGGGTTCGGCACGGCGTCCAGGAGGCCGACCGTGTACGGGTCCTCGGGGTGCTGCAGCACGTGGGCGGTCTCGCCGCGCTCGACGACGCGCCCGCGGTTGAGGACGAGGATGTTCTCGGTGACGAGCCGGGCGCTGAGCAGATCGTGCGTGATGTAGAGCATGCTGATGCCCCACCGCTCGCGGAGGTCCTCCAGCAGGGCGAGCACGCCCGCGCGCAGCGAGACGTCGAGCATCGACACGGGCTCGTCGGCGATGAGCACCTGCGGGTCGCTCGCGAGCGCCCGGGCGATCACGACGCGCTGGCGCTGGCCGCCGGAGAGCTGGTGCGGGAGCTTCGACGCGAACTGCTCGACGGGCGACAGGCCCACGGTGTCGAGCAGCTCGAGAACGCGCGCGCGGGCGTCCCGGCCGCGCAGCCCCGTGTAGTTCACGACGGGCCGGGTCAGCGTGTACTCCACCGTGTGCAGCGGGTTGAGCGCCGCGTACGGATCCTGGAACACCATCTGCACGTCCTTGCGCAGATCGCGGAGCCCCCGCCGGCGCAGCGACGGCACGTCGACGTCGCCGAACCGGATGGAGCCGGACGTCGGCTTCTCGACGCCCGTGATGAGCTTCGCGAGCGTCGACTTGCCCGATCCCGATGCGCCCACGAGCGCGAGCGACTCCCCCGGCTCGAGGCGGAACGACACGTCGTCGACGGCCGTCACGGCATCCTGTCCGCGGCGCGGCGCGGGATACGTCTTCGACGCGCCCTCGACGACGATGGCGGCGTCGGCGCGGCGGGCGTCGCGCTTCGCGACGGTCGGCACGGTCTCGGTCAGATCGGCGCGGGCGGCGCCCTCCGCGCGCCGGGAGCCGGCGTCGACGAAGCCGGGGATCACGATGCGCTCGGCACGCGGGTCGGCGTAGTGGCTCAGCAGCATGCGCGTGTACGCGTCCTGCGGCCGCTCGAGGATGTCGCGGCTCGGCGCGTCCTCGACGATGCGCCCCTCGTGCATGACCATGACGCGGTCGGTCGCCTCCAGGACGATGCCGAGGTCGTGGCTGATGAGGATCGCCGTGAAGTCCTCTGCCCGCTGCAGCGCCTGGATGGTGTCCATCACGGCGTGCTGCACGAGGACGTCGAGGGCCGTCGTCGGCTCGTCGAACACCATGAGCTGCGGCTCGAGCGACAGCGCGATCGCGATGGAGGCGCGCTGGCGCATGCCGCCCGACAGCTCGCCGGGGTACCGGTCGAGCACCTCGGGCTTCAGCCCCACCTTCTCGACGAGCTCGCGGGCGCGGGCCTCGCGGGCGGCCCCCGCGACATGCTCGTGCGCGGCGAAGACGTCGAGGAAGTGGTTCCGCACCGTGCGGACGGGGTTCAGGGCGTTCATGCCGGACTGCAGCACCATCGCGAAGCCGCCCTGGCGCTGTCGGCGCAGCTCCTCCGCCCCGAGCTCCCGGATGTCGCGGCCTCCGAAGAGGATGCGCCCCCCGCTGATGCGCGCCGGCGGCTTCTGCAGGCGGGTGAGCGCGAAGCCGAGCGTCGACTTGCCCGAGCCCGACTCGCCGACGAGCCCGACGAACTCGCCGCGGCGCAGGGTGAACGACACGTCGTCGACCGCCGTGACGGGGGTCGCGCCCGGCGACGCGTACTCGACTGACAGTCCCTGGACATCCAGCAGGATCTCGCGATCGTCCATGCTCATCGCCCCTTTCCTTCCCGCAGACGCGGATTCGAGATGCCGTCGACGCCGAAGTTGATGAGCGTGAGGCTCAGGGCGAGGAGGGCGATGCAGAGGCCGGGCGCGAACAGGAGCAGCCACTGGCCGGTGAGGAGGGAGTTGGAGTTCTGTGCCCAGTAGAGCATCGTCCCCCAGCTGACGATCGACGAGTCGCCGAGCCCCAGGAACTCCAGGCCGGCTTCCGCGAGGATGGCCGCCGTCGCGGCGCCGAACAGCGTCCCGGCGATGATCGACGTCATGTTGGGCAGGATCTCCCGGAACACGATGCGCGCCGGCCCGTCCCCGGAGAACTGCGCCGAGGCGACGAAGTCTCGGCCGCGCAGCGACTGGGTCTGGCTGCGCAGCACGCGCGCACCCCACGCCCATCCGGTCACGACGATGACGGCGATGATCATGAGCATGCCGCCGTTCTGCAGGTACGCCGCGATGACGATCATGAGCGGGAGGCCGGGGATCACGAGGAAGAGGTTGACGACGAAGCCGACGGCCTCCGAGGCGAAGCCGCGCAGGTAGCCCCAGCTGAGGCCGATGAGCACGGCGACGATCGTCGAGAGGATGCCCGCGGCGAACCCGACGACGAGGCTGATCTGCGCGCCGTAGAGGAGCTGGCTGAGGACGTCCTCGCCCGCCGCCGTCGTGCCGAGCCAGTGCTCCCACGAGGCGTCGGCGTTGCGCTCGAACCCGTTGTCCTTCGGGCCGTACGGTGCGAGCACGGGCGCGAAGACGGCGGCGAGCACGAACACGCCGAGGATGCACAGCCCGATCCGCGCCTTGCCGTTGCCCCACAGCGTCGCGACCATGCGGCCGAGCGAGCGCCAGCGGCTCGGGACGGCGATGGGGCTCGGGGGCGTCTTGACGTTCATGGTGGAGGTCATCGGCGGGTCCTTGGGTCCAGCACGCCGTACAGGATGTCGACGAGGAAGTTGGCGATGAGCACGCTCACGGTGATCATCAGGAAGAGCGCCTGCATGAGCGGGTAGTCCTGCCCGATCACGGCGTTGAAGAGCAGGTAGCCGATGCCGGGGTAGCCGAACACCTGCTCGACGAGGATCGATCCGCCCACGACGCCGCCGAGGGTGAGGCCGAAGCCCGTGAGGTTCGGCAGGATCGCGTTGCGCGCGGCGTACCGGATCGCGATCGTGCGGCCTCGGAGCCCGTTCGCCTCGGCGAAGGTGACGTAGTCGTCGCCCAGCGTGTTGATCATCGAGTTGCGCATCCCGATGATCCAGCCGCCGAGCGACGTGAGGAGGATCGTGAGCGCCGGCAGCGCCGCATGCCGGACGAGATCCGAGACGAACTCCCACGTGAGGCCCGGCGTCGTCGTGGCCGCGTAGGCGCCCGTCGTCGGGAACCAGTGCAGCACGTAGCCGAGGAAGAAGAGGAGCAGCAGCGCCGTCCAGAAGTACGGGAACGTGCTGAGGAACGATCCGGACAGGGTCGGCAGCGAGTCGAGCCACGTTCCCCGCTTCCACGCGGCGAGCACGCCGATGAGCGTGCCGACGACGAAGGCGAGGATCGTGACGATGCCGACGAGCCCGATCGTGTACGGCAGCGCGGCCGACACCATGCTCGACACGGTCTGCGGATAGAACGTGTACGAGACGCCGAAGTCGAGGGTCGCGACCTGTCCCAGGTAGGCCACGTACTGATCCCACAGCGAGCCCGTCGGCACGCCCAGCTGGGCCTCGATGGCCGCGCGGGTCGCCTCCGACACGGGGCCGTTCTGCGACAGCTTCGCGATGGCGGCGTCGGCGGGCGAACCCGGCATGAGCCGCGGGAGGAAGAAGTTCAGGGTGATCGCCGCCCACAGGGTGAGGACGAACAGGCCGAGCTTCTGGAGCAGGTACGTCACTTCTCCTCCTCCACCCGCTCGAGCCGCGGGAAGATCGCCAGCGGAGCGGAGTCGTAGTTCTGGGGGATCATGTAGGGGTCGTCGGCCGACGGCCATCCGGTGAACTTGGCGTCGCTGAAGAGCCCCCAGCTGCCGCCGTAGTAGAGGCCGATGACGGGGAGCTCGTCGTAGACGATGCTCTGCAGCTCGCGGATGATCTCGGTCTGACGACCCGGATCGACCGTCGAGCGGTACTCCGTGAGGAGCGCATCGGCCTCGTCGGAGCGGAAGCGCTCGAAGTTGTTCGCCGTCGTCTCGCCGCTGGGCACGTAGAAGTCGCTCGAGAGCAGGCTGTTGAACGACTGGTAGACCTCGCCGTTGCCCATGCCGCCGATCGCCATCTCGAAGTCGCCGTTCGCGATCGCGCTCTGGTACCCGGCGGGCTGCGGGAGCTCGAGCGACACCGCCACGCCGACCTCGGCGAGCTGGCGCTGCACGGCCTGCGCCGCCCGCGTCCAGTCCGAGTAGCCGTTGGCCGTCGTCAGGGAGAAGGAGAGTTGCTCCCCCGACTCGTCGACCAGCCGGTCGCCCTCGAGCGCGTACCCGGCCTCCGCGAACGCCGCGAGCGCGGCGTCTCGGTCCTGCGCGAGGACGCCCTGGTCGGGGATGGAGGGGTCGAGGTACTCCTCCTGGTTGGGGAGGATGAGCCCGGTCTGACCTGCCGGCTCCATGTACCCCTCCGACGCCGTCTCGGCGATCTCGTCGCGGTCGAGCGCGAGCGCGATGCCTCGGCGCACGTCGACGTCGTCGAAGGGCGCCTGCTCCAGGTTGGGGACGAGCGAGATGATGCCCACGGGCGGGAACCACCACTCGTTGCTGTCGCTCGCGGCGCCCCACGTGCCCTCGACGTCGGAGATGAAGGAGTACGCCCAGTCGTACCCTCGCGTCACGGTGTCGAGCTGCGTGTTCGTGGCGGGGAGGATGATGTGCTCGATCTCGATCGAGTCGGCCTGCCAGTACGAGGGGTTCTTGTCCATCGAGTACTGCTGGTCGTTGTAGTTGCCGAGCACGAACGGGCCCGTGCCGACCGGGTCCTCGTTGCGCCAGGTGCCGGGGTCGTCGACCTCGGCCCAGATGTGCTCGGGGACCATGAAGGTCTTGCCGATGATCGAGAGCGCGGGGGCGTCCTCGCCCTGGAGGCGGAACGTCACCGTGTCTCCGTCGGCCTCGACGCTCGCGAGGTGCTGCCAGGCGCCGTAGATGTCGTTGGCGGGCGTGGCCTGGAGCATCGCGAACGTGAACGCGACGTCGTCGGCGGTGAACGGCTCGCCGTCGCTCCAGACGACGTCGTCGCGGAGGGTCATCGTGATGGTCTCGGCGTCGGGCTGCTCCCACGACGCGGCGAGCCACGGGGTGAGCGAGCCGTCGAGCGGGTTCACGAGCACGAGCGGCTCGTAGATCCACCGCGACGCCGTGCGCGTATTCGTGAGGTAGGGGTTGAACGTGCGCGTGAAGAGCGGGTTGCCGTGGTCGGCGTTGATGAGCATCGTGTCGTCGCCGATCGAGGGATCGGGCTGCGACGTGATCTGGATGCTGCACCCGCTCACCGCGAGCGCCGCGGCGGCGAGCCCGACGACGGCGGCTCTGCGCCAGCGCCGGAGTGTGTGCGTCATTGACACGGTGTGACCTCATGTCGTCTCTGTCATAAGGGGTCCGCTCGTGCGAGGGGCCCGCGGCGATGTCGCCGCTGCACGAGTGTAAGCGCATACATTCGCGGATTGCAAGGGCTTGACCGGCGAGCGCGCGTTCCCGTCCGGCGGTCAGGCGCTGCCGCGCAGCACGACCTCGACAGGCAGCCGCACCGACATCGGCGCGGCACCGGGAGCATCGAGACGCCGCGCGAGCACCTGGATGGCCGCGCGGCCGAGCTCGCGCATGGGCTGGCGGACGGTCGTGAGCGACGGCGTCGACAGCGCCCCCGCGTCGATGCCGTCGAAGCCCGTCACGACGAGATCCCCCGGGACGTCGACGCCCGCAGCGTGCAGCGCGTCGAGCACGCCGAGGGCCATCTGGTCGTTCGAGGACATGAGCGCGGCGGGGAGACCCTCGGCGATGAGCCGCTCCCCCACCCGGCGCCCCGACGACCGCGTGAAATCGCCGTGGCGCACGACGACGTCGTCGAGCGGGCATCCCGCGTCGGCGAGCGCCGCGCAGAAGCCCTCCCAGCGCTGCGCGCCGTCGGGCGAGTCGTCGGGGCCGGCGAGGTACACAGGGGCGCGACCTCCCGTGCGTGCGAGCACGTGGCGCGTGAGCGCGGCCATCCCCTCGGTGTTGCTCACCGTGACGTGGTCGTGGCGGTCGCCGTGCCGGGGCCCTGCGAGCACGACGACCGGAACGCGCTCGGCGAGCCGCTCGAGCATGGGATCGGCAACGCTCCCCGCGAGCACGACGAGCCCGTCGACGCGACCCGCCATGTCGCGCACGGTCGCCGTCGCGGGATCGCCCCGGCCGACGCCCACCATGAGCACGAAGCCCCGCCGCCACGCCTCCAGCTCGGCCCCGCGCAGCACCTCGTCCTGGAACAGCATCGAGGCGCGGCCGTCGTCGCGCGGCCCGTCCTCGCGCACGACCGTGTACGGACCCGCCTGGCCGTCGGCGAGGACGTCGAGCGGCGGGATGCCCTCCACGGCGTCGAAGCCGGGGAAGTACAGCCCCAGCACGCCCGTGCGGCGCTCGGCGAGCCCGCGCGCGCTGCCGCTCGGCACGTACCCGAGATCGGTCACGGCATCGAGCACGCGGTCGCGGGTCGCGGGGCGCACGGCGTCGGGAGTGCGCAGCACGCGCGACACGGTCGCGATCGACACGCCGGCGCGCTCGGCGACGTCGTAGACGGTGGGCGCCTTCGTCACGGTGCACCTCCTGCGGTCGTCGACGGGCGCGAACAAGGGTAGCCCCCGGGATCGGCGCGATCCCGGGGGCGTGCCGGTCGGGTCAGTTGAACTCGAGCGGGTGGGCTCCCACGCGGCCCGAGCCGTCGAGGGGGTCGAGGGCGTCGATGGCCGCCACCTCGGCGTCGGTGAGCACGAAGCCGAACACGTCGAAGTTCTCGGCCATGCGCTCCTTGCGCGTGGACTTCGGGAAGACCACGAACCCCTTCTGCAGGTGCCAGCGGATGACGGCCTGCGCGGGCGTCACTCCGTGCGCCGCAGCGGCGTCGGCGACGGCGGGGTTCTCGAAGAGGGGGTACTTGCCCTGGCCCAGGGGGCCCCACGACTCGATGCGGGTGCCGTGGGTCTCGGCCCAGGCGAGCACGTCGCGCTGCTGGTGGGCGGGATGCAGCTCGATCTGGTCGACCGCGGGGACGACGCCCGTGTCGGCCACGATGCGATCGAGGTGCTCCGGCAGGTGGTTCGAGACGCCGATCGAGCGCGCGAGGCCCGCGTCGCGGATCTCGACGAGCTTCGCCCACGCGTTCGAGTAGGTGTCCTTCTCTGGCGTCGGCCAGTGCGTGAGGTAGAGGTCGACGTGCTCGAGGCCGAGCTTGTCGAGGCTCTCGCGGATGGCGTCGTGCGGCTGCTCGCCCGACTGCCGGTCGTTCCAGAGCTTGGTCGTGATGAAGAGCTCGTCGCGCGCGATGCCGCTCTTCGCGATCGCGGCGCCGACGCCCTCCTCGTTGCGGTAGATGGCCGCGGTGTCGATGTGCCGGTAGCCGACCTCGAGCGCCTCGGCGACGGCCTTCTCGGCCTCGGCAGGCGGCACGAGGAAGACCCCGAAGCCGAGCTGGGGGATGTCGTATCCGGAGTTGAGCGTGACGGTGGGAACGGTCATGCCTCCACCCTATTGAGGCACGACCGCTCCCGGACCGGTTCGACGGGAACTCGTCAGACGCGCGCCGCCTGAACGGCGTCGACGCGGGCGAACAGCGCGTCGAACACGTTCGCGCGATCGAACTGCAGGGCGTGCGCGCGGGCGCGCTCCTCCCACTCGGCGCGCTCGCCCGCGTCCATCCCGATCGCGCGGTCGATCGCCGCCGCGATCTGCGACGGCGCGTCGACGTCCACGATGAGCGCGGTGTCGCCGACCGCCTCGCCGACGCCTCCCGTCACGGTGGTGATCGCCGGCCCGCCTCCCGAGAGGGCCTTCTCGGCGAGCGCGATGCCGAACGTCTCCACGAACTCGGGGCGGGGCTTCGTGGGGAGGACGTAGGCAGCCGCCCCCGCGAAGAGGAACGGCTTCTCGGCGTCGTCGACGTCGGTGAGGAACACGATGCGGTCGGCCACGGGCGACGCGGCGGCGAGGTCGCGCAGCTCCTGCTCCTCCGGTCCGCGGCCGGCGATCACGAGCGTCTTCGTCGCCGGCGCCGACGAGGCGGCGAAGCCCGCGATGAGGTCGTCCACGCCCTTCGCCCGTGCGAGTCGGGAGAGATAGAACACGTAGCCGTCGCGCGCGAGGCCGCGAGCGGCGAGGTGGCGGTCGACGGCGTCGTCGTCGAGGCCGAGGAAGAGCGAGGCGTCGATGGCGGGGAAGGAGATCGCGATGCGCTCGGCGCAGCGGTCGCCGTAGGTCGTGCCGTGGCGCGCGTCGAGCACGCGCGCCTCCTGCACGATGAGGTCCTTCGTGTACTGCGACACGGCGACGCAGACGTCGCTCGCGAGGTACCCCTCGAGCACGTGCGCCGCGGCCCCGAAGCGGCCCTGCTCGACGCACTGCCGCACGACGTTCGTCACGTCGGACCCCACGGCCTCGGCGACCGTGACGACGTCGACGGGGAGCCCGGTCCGGCGGGCGACCTCGACCGCGTCCGTGACCGCCGTCGTGTGGGGGCTGAGGTAGAGCGACATCGCGACCGTGGGGGTCCCGTCGGTGAAGAGCTCGACCAGGCGGCCGACGAGTCCCCCGATGTACCGGCCGTCGACGACCTTGTAGTCGCCCACGGGCTCGGGGCGCTCCACGACGATGCCGTCGCTGTAGGGCAGCACCGACTCGAGCGGCTTGAGCGGGAGCCCCGCCGCCTGCAGCCGCTCGATGGGCCACGTCACGATGCGCACCTCGTCGAAGCCGCGGGTCAGCGCTGCCTCGGCGAGATTGCGCGCCTCGCCGGAGTGGCCGCAGATGACGGGATCGGCGCGGACGACGATGACGAGGCGACGGGTCATGGGCGGCTCCTGTTCGGGGGCGGGATGGCCGTCGGGTCGGGGCCCCGACGGCGGTGCGCGCGATCATACGCGATGCATGTGTCGACGCCGTGGCCCCCGCATCACGCAGGGCACGGCGCGCCCGGGGCAGCCCGGGGCGGGGCGCGGCACAGCGGCGCCGGTGCGGGGGCGGGGCGAGGGCGGGTGCTCAGCGGAGCGAGCGCGAGCTCGGCGCCGGCTCGTGCGGGTGCGACGGAGGCCGCTGCGAGGTCGCCCAGCCCGACGGGTCGGGGCCGAGGTCGACCTCGAGCACGCCGCCCTCGCGCAGCGCGGCGCCCGACAGCCATGCGGCATCGCGCGCCGCACCGTTCCACCGCACGCCCTGCACGTACTGCGGCGCGGTGTCGCGCCCCACCGCGTGGAAGCCGTTCGCGACGACGCGGAGCTCCTTCTCCCCCGCGAGCGCGATGCGGGCGTCGGGCCATGCCGGGGCGTTGAGGAGGACGATGTCCTGCCCGGCGACCGGGAACATCCCGAGCGACGCCCAGACGGCCCACGACGACAGCCCGCCGGAGTCGTCGTTGCCGGGGAGCCCGCCCGGCCCCGTGCCGAACATCTGGTGGAGGCCGGCGTGGACGATCTCGGCGGTGCGGTCGGGTCGGCCGGCGTACGTGTACGCCCACGGGGCCTCCATGTCGGGCTCGTTGTTGAGCCCTTCGAAGCGGCCCAGCGCGTAGCCCCCCTCCATCTCCACATCGCCCGGGCGCACGCCCGGCTGGGTGACGGGCGCCGCTCCGAACCCGAAGAAGCGGTCGAGCATGCCCGTGAACGCGTCGTCGCCGCCCGCGAGGGCGATGCGCCCCGCCATGTCGTGCGTGAGGCGGTAGGAGTAGTTGTGCTTCGTGCCCTCGTAGAAGGTCGAGTCGCGCAGCAGCCCGGTGTCGAGGTCGAAGGCGTTCCGCCACCGGCCCGCGAGCGCGAGGCACTCCTCGCGCACCCGGCTGTCGCCGACGACGGCGGCGACCTGCGCCGTGCACCAGTAGCCGAACGCGATGTCGAGCGTGTGCGTGATGGGGTCCGCGCGGCCGTGGGTGAGGAAGTCCTCGCCGTACGTGCGGCGCAGGTCGGAGAGCATGTGCACGAGCGCCCACTCCCAGTCGATCCCCTCGAAGCCGGCCTGGCAGAGGTCGGCGAGGAAGGTGTGCGCGAGCGCGCTCGCCTGCCGGGAGAAGCGGTCGGAGCCCTTGGCCATCCGGTATCCGATGGGGAAGTTCCCCTCCTCCTCGCAGATCGTCACGAGCGCGTTGCCCAGTTCGACGGCGCGATCGGGTCGCAGCAGCGTGAGAAGGGGGAGCTGCGTGCGGTAGATGTCCCACATGGTGCAGAGGTCGTAGACGAACGGGCCCTTGGAGGGCCAGAACGGGCTCTCGTTCATGGCGAGCGACGGCTTGATGAGCGAGTGGTAGAGCGCCGTGCCGAACACCATGCGCCGATCGGCGGTCGCGGCGCGCCGTGCGTCGGCGCCCGGATCGCGCGGGTCGTCCGGCAGGTCGGTCAGCCGGACCTGGCCGAGGTGCTCCGTCCAGACGAGCTCGGTCGCCCTGCGGCGGTCGTCGAACCACCCGCCGTCGGGGCAGTCGGCCTTGAGGTTGCGGGCGGCACGGTCGACGCCACGCAGCGAGAACCCGATCTTCAGCTCGACCGTCTGCCCCTCTGTCGTCGGGCCCGCCCACATCAGGCCGAACGATCGGAGCGTCGTGGGGCGGATGGCGTCGAAGTCGAGCCGCTTGCCGCCGGGCATGAGGCGGCGGTCGTACCACAGCAGCTGGCGCCAGCTCGTCGCGTCGGTCTCCATGTGCAGGGCGAGGGGCGTGCCCTCCACGACGATCTCGCCCTCTGCCTCGCCGGGGCCCGTCGACTCGAGGTGGGCGCGCAGCGGGATGGTCGCGCCGTACGGGATGTCGAGGCCTCCGAGCGAGAGATCGACGACGAGGCGCGCGTCGCGGTGCTTCGGGAACGTGTAGCGGTGCACGGCGCTCTTCTGGCCGACGGTGACCTCGCAGCGGATGCCGTTCGCGAGCGTGCACGCGTAGTACCCGGGAGAGGCCACCTCGTCGGAGATGTCCCACCGCTCGCCGAGCGCGTCGAGCGACCCGAGCATGGGCGTCACCCGCACGTAGTTGTAGTACTTGCGGATGGCGCCCGTGCCGGACTGCTGGAAGTGGGTGATCCCGCTCGCGACGGGTCGGTCGCGCATGCGCGGCGGCACGCCCTCCGTCGAGAGGTCGTACTCCCCGTAGCCCGTCGGATAGGCCCCCGAGTACGCGCACGCCGACACCATGCCGAGCGGGAACGTCGCACCGGGGTGCGTGTTGCCGATCTGGGGCTTCGGCCACCACCACGTCGAGGCGATCCCGTGCGGCGCGGGGAGCTGGGTGGGCTGCGTCCCGATGAAGGGATCGACGTCTGCGAGCTTCACGCGCCCGACGCTACTCCCGCCGTGAGTCGCGGCGGTTACGCGACGGGGCGCGCACGTGTCGCGTCGGGCGTCCCCCGTACGCTGGCGGGATGAGGATCACCGCCGCGGCAGACGGCTCCGCCCTGGGCAACCCGGGGCCCATGGGATGGGCCTGGTACATCGACGAGACCCGCTGGGCGGCGGGAGGAGCCCGCCACGGCACGAACAACCAGGGCGAGCTCCAGGCCGTGCTCGAGCTGCTGCGCGCGACCGCCCCGACCGACGAGGCGCTCGAGATCGCGTGCGACAGCCGCTACGTCATCGACTCCGTCACGAAGTGGATGCCCGGATGGAAGCGCAAGGGGTGGCGCAAGGCCGATGGCAAGCCCGTGATGAACGTCGACATCATGCAGGCGATCGACGAGGCGATGGCGGGGCGCGACGTGCGGTTCACGTGGGTCAAGGGCCACGCCGGCCATCCGCTCAACGAGGCGGCCGACGCGCGTGCGAACGGCGCCGCGCAGGCGTTCCAGCGTGGCGACGAGCCGCAGCGGGGGCCGGGGTTCGCCCCGCTGCCCGGCACGGCGCCTGCCGCGGCGGCGCCCGCGGCGAGCGCGACGGCGGGCGCGGCGAGGGCGACGCCCGTGGTGGACGATGCGCTGTGGGCGTCGGACGACGAGCTCGCGCTCTTCCCGCAGGCCGACGACGAGATGGTGCCCGTCGAGGTGCTGCTGTCGCCCGAGGAGTACGCGCGGCTCAAGGCGCGCGCGTCGGCGTGGGACGTCAGCCCCGCCGAGGCGCTGCGCCGGCTGGTGTGAGTGCGTCGTCGGGTTCGCGCGGGCGGTACACGAGCGTGACGAGCACGACCGAGATCATCATGAGCAGCAGCCACGACACGAGCTTCGCGAGCGAGACCGGCTGCCATCCGTCGGCCTGGTCGGGATAGATCCACGCACCCGCCGCCGTGCCGATGTTCTCGGCGATCCAGATGAAGAACGCCACGCCGGCGAAGGCCGCGAGCACGGGCATCCGCCGCCAGGGGCGTGCCGCGTGGTTGCGGAAGTGCATCGTGCACCGCGCGTAGAGCACGACGACGAGCGCGAGGAGGATCCAGCGCGCATCGGGCAGGAAGTGGTGCGCGAAGAAGTTCGCGTAGATGCCCGCCGCCACGACGGCCGTCGCCCAGACCGGCGGGTAGCGGCGGAACCGCAGCTCGAAGAGCCGGAAGACGCGCACCATGTACGAGCCGACGGCCGCGTACATGAACCCCGTGTAGAGCGGGACGCCCGCGATGCGGAGGACCCCGCCGTCCTCGTACGCCCACGAGCCAACGCCCGTCTTGAAGACCTCCATGACGGTGCCCACGACGTGGAAGAGGACGATCACCCGCAGCTCGCGCCCCGACTCCAGCCGCGCGAGGAGCATGGCCGCCTGGATGGCGACGGCCGCGACGACGAGGGCGTCGGTGCGCGCGACGGGCGCGTCGTCGGGATACCAGAGGCGGGCCGCGACGATCGCGACGAGCATCGCCGCGCCGAACACGCATGCCCACGCCTGCTTCGCGACGAAGACGGCGAGCTCGACGAGCAGGCGCCGCCTGCCATCCGGCTCGAGCGCGTCGAGGCGGCGGCGGGCCCACGCGTCGATCCGCTGCTCGAGGGAGGTGAGGGCGCGCGCCATGCGCCGATCCTAGGGTCGCCGCGTGCGGGGGCGCCGAGCGCGCATCTAGACTGGAAGGCTATGTCCTCCCCCGTCATCGCCTACCCGGCAGAGCTCCCCGTCAGCGCCGCGCGCGACGAGATCGCCGCCGCCATCCGCGACCATCAGGTCGTCATCGTGGCGGGTGCGACCGGGTCCGGCAAGACGACGCAGCTGCCGAAGATCGCCCTCGAGCTCGGGCGCACGGCGATCGCCCACACGCAGCCGCGCCGCCTCGCCGCACGGACGATCGCGGAGCGCGTCGCGGAGGAGCTGCAGGTCGAGCTCGGCGGCCTCGTCGGCTACAAGGTGCGCTTCACCGACCAGGTCTCGGACGCCACGCGCATCGCGCTCATGACCGACGGCATCCTCCTCAACGAGATCCATCGCGACCGCCTGCTGCGGCGGTACGACACGATCATCGTCGACGAGGCGCACGAGCGGTCGCTCAACGTCGACTTCCTCATCGGGTACCTCACGCGCATCCTGCCCGAGCGGCCCGATCTCAAGGTGATCATCACGTCGGCGACGATCGACCCCGAGTCGTTCGCCCGCCACTTCGCCGCGCCAGACGGCACCCCGGCCCCCGTCATCGAGGTGTCGGGGCGCACCTTCCCCGTCGAGGTGCGGTACCGCCCGCTGCTGGCGGACACGATGCAGGAGAATCGGGGCGGCCCGGCGGCTGCCCCCGCGCAGATCCGGGAAGCGGATGACCCCGGGGAGCCGGATCTCCTGCCGGATGTCCCCGTCGACGAGCGGCCCTACGACGTCGAGGACGACGTCTCCGCCATCGTGCAGGCGCTGCGCGAGCTGGAGCGCGAGGCACCGGGCGACGTGCTCGTCTTCCTTCCGGGCGAAGCCGAGATCCGCGATGCCGCCGACGCCGTGCGCGGCGCGTTCCGCAGCCAGAGCGCGCCCACCGAGGTGCTGCCCCTGTACGGCCGGCTGAGCGCCGCCGAGCAGCACCGCGTCTTCGAGCGGTCGACGGTCGCGGGCCTCAAGCGCCGCGTCATCCTCGCCACGAACGTCGCCGAGACGTCGCTCACGGTGCCCGGCATCAAGTACGTCGTCGACACGGGCACGGCGCGCATCTCGCGCTACAGCAATCGCGCCAAGGTGCAGCGCCTGCCCATCGAGGCGGTGTCGCAGGCGTCGGCGCAGCAGCGCTCGGGCCGTGCGGGGCGAACGAGCGCGGGCATCGCCATCCGCCTGTACGCGCACGACGACTTCGCGAAGCGGCCCGCCTACACCGAGCCGGAGATCCTCCGCACGAGCCTCGCATCGGTCATCCTGCAGATGCTCTCGCTCGGGTTCGGCGACATCTCGGAGTTCCCGTTCCTCACGCCGCCCGACTCCCGCGGCGTGCGCGCGGCACTCGACCTGCTCGTCGAGCTCGGCGCCGTTCACCCCGCGCGCCCCGGCCAGGAGCCGCGCCTCACGCGCATCGGCCGTGACATCGCACGCCTGCCGATCGACCCCCGGTTCGCCCGGATGCTCGTGGAGGCCGGCCGCAACGGCACGCGCCGCGAGGTGCTCGCGATCGTCGCCGGCCTCTCGATCCAGGACGTGCGCGAGCGGCCGTCTGCCGAGGCGGGAGGGTCGCAACGGGAGCAGGCCGATCAGGCGCACGCCCGATTCGCCGACCCGACGAGCGACTTCCTCACCCTGCTCGCACTGTGGGACCACCTGCAGGAGAAGCAGCGCGAGCTCGGCTCGAGCGCGTTCCGGCGGCTGTGCAGGGCCGAGTTCCTCAACTACGTGCGCGTGCGGGAGTGGTTCGACGTGCACCGGCAGCTGCAGGGGCTCACGCGCGGGCTCGGAGCGAAGGACGAGCCGCGCACAGGGGCCGCGGACCCCGCCGACGTGCACCGGGCCATCCTCGCGGGTCTGCTCTCGCAGATCGGCGTGCTCGACGAGCGGGAGGCGAAGAAGGACCCGCGCACACGGGGAGCGGAGTACCGCGGCGCGCGCGGCGTGCGGTTCTCGATGTTCCCGGGTTCTGTGCTCCGCAAGCGGCGTCCGCAGGCCGTCATGGCGGCGGAGCTCGTGGAGACCTCGCGCCTGTTCGCCCGGACGGCCGCGGCGATCGACCCGGCCTGGGCCGAGGCGCTCGCGGGCGACCTCGCGAAGCGGCAGGTGTCGGAGCCGCATTGGTCGAAGGACTCCGGCGCGGCGATCGCCTACGAGAAGGTCACGCTCTTCGGCGTCGAGATCGTCGCACGCCGGCGCATCCTGTTCGCCAGGGTCGACCCGACGGCGGCGCGCGAGCTGTTCCTGCAGCACGCGCTCGTCGAGGGCGAGTGGGACCCGTCGGCCCTCCCCGCCGCCACGACGGCGTTCCTGCGGCAGAACGCCGAGCTGCGGCGGCGGCTGGAGCGGCTCGAGGACCGCGAGCGTCGGCGCGACATCCTCGCCGGCGACGAGGCGGTGTACGGCTTCTACGCCGCCCGCATCCCCTCCGACGTGTTCGACGTGCGATCGTTCGAGGCATGGTGGCGGCAGGCGCGCGAGCGCACGCCGAAGCTGCTCACGATGCGCGAGGAGGACCTCGTCGACGGCGCGGCGACCGCCGATGCGCGCGACTTCCCCACCCGCTGGACGCAGGGCGACCAGACCCTCAACCTTGCGTACCGCTTCGAACCGGGTGCTGCGGACGACGGCGTCACGGTGGTCGTGCCGCTGCCCCTGCTCGCGTCGCTGCGACCGGACGGGTTCGACTGGCAGGTGCCGGGCTTCCGGGCCGAGCTCGTCACGGCGCTGCTCAAGGCGCTGCCCAAGGCCATCCGCCGCCACGTGGTGCCGGCAGCCGACTGGGCGGCGCGCTTCGCCGAGGAGCTCGAGGGGCGGGGGCCGGAAGACGCCGGCGGGCTGCCCGACACCCCGCTCGTGGAGGCTCTCGCGCGACTCGTGCAGCGTGCCGCGAGCCAGCCCGTGACGCCGGCCGACTTCGACCTCGAGCGCGTGCCCCCGCACCTGCGGATGTCGTTCCGGGCGGTGGACGGCCGTGGTCGCGCCGCGGGATCGGCGCGCGACCTGGACGAGCTGCAGAGGAGCCTCGCCGATCGCGCCAGGGACAGCGTCGCGCGCGAGATCGACAGGGTCCCCGCCGCCGGCGCGAAGGGCGGCCGCAGGGCCGCGTCCGCCGCGGAGGCCT
Organism: Microbacterium gilvum; assembly: GCF_039543865.1. Taxonomy (NCBI): domain Bacteria; kingdom Bacillati; phylum Actinomycetota; class Actinomycetes; order Micrococcales; family Microbacteriaceae; genus Microbacterium; species Microbacterium gilvum. The sequence continues at coordinate 1,020,211 of NZ_BAABKO010000001.1, forward strand.
CGGGCGTCGCGGCCACCGCGTCGATCGAGCGCGCGGGCCTCACGGACTGGACGATCGGGGCGCTTCCGGAGGTCGTCGACACGAAGGTCGCCGGCGGCGTCGTGCGCGGATACCCCGCCCTCATCGACGAGGGCGCCACCGTGGCCATCCGCCTCGAGGCGACGCCGGATGCCGCGGCACGGCTCACGCGCACCGGGCTGCGCCGGCTCGTGCTGCTGCAGGTGGCCTCGCCCGCGTCGTACGTGCAGGAGCACCTCACGGCGAAGGAGAAGCTCGCGCTCGCGGCATCGCCGTATCCGTCGGCGAAGGCGCTCATCGAGGACTGCCGCGCTGCCGTGGCCGACGCGGTGCTCGCACGCGCCGGGGCGGTGCGCGATCGGGCGGCCTTCGAGCGGGTGCGCGACGAGGTCTCGCGCGGATCGGTCGACGACGTGTTCGCGGCGGTGTCGCTCGTCGCGCGCATCCTCACACTCTCGCGCGACGTCGAGCGGGCGATGAAGGGGGCGACGTCGATGGCCCTGCTCGGCGCCCTGAACGACGTGCGCGGGCAGCTCGACGGCCTGCTGTTCCGCGGGTTCGTGTCGGCGACCGGCACGGAGCGGATGGCGCAGCTGCCGCGCTATCTCGAGGGAGCGCGGATCCGGCTGGAGGCGCTGCCCGACAACCCGGGCCGCGACCGCGCGTGGATGACGGAGTACGAGCGCGCCCACGCCCTGTTCGCGGAGGCGGGGGGGACCATCCCGCTGCCGGCGGATGCGCCGGCGACACTCGTGCGCGCCCGCTGGCTCCTGGAGGAGCTGCGGGTGAGCCTGTTCGCGCAGCGGCTGGGCACAGCCGAGGCGGTGTCGCTGCAGCGGATCGCGAAGGCGCTGCAGGGCTGAGGCCGCCCGCTTTCGCCTCGCCGGAGCCCACCAGGTATCTTGATGTCGAGACAGAATCGCGCCACATCGTCTGGAGTCGCCTCACCCATGTCAAAGATCATCTACACCCACACCGACGAGGCGCCGCTGCTCGCGACGTACTCGCTGCTGCCGATCATCTCGGGCTTCGCGTCCAAGGCCGGTGTGGAGTTCGAGACGCGCGACATCTCGCTCGCGGGCCGCATCATCGCGCAGTTCCCCGAGCGGCTCATCGAGTCGCAGCGCCTCGGCGACGCTCTCTCCGAGCTCGGCGAGCTCGCCGACGAGCCGAGCGCCAACATCATCAAGCTGCCCAACATCTCGGCATCGGTGCCGCAGCTGAAGGCCGCCATCGCCGAGCTCCAGGCGCAGGGCTACGACGTGCCCGACCTCCCCGAGGACCCGAAGACCGAGGACGAGAAGGACATCGCGGCCCGCTACGACAAGGTCAAGGGCTCGGCCGTCAACCCCGTCCTGCGCCAGGGCAACTCCGACCGGCGCGCGCCGGGAGCCGTGAAGGCGTACGCGAAGGCCCACCCGCACCGCATGGGCGCCTGGTCGGCCGACTCGAAGACGTCTGTCGCGACGATGGGCCGCGACGACTTCCGCTCGAACGAGACGTCCTTCGTGTCCCCGTCCGACGACGTCCTGCGCATCGAGCACGTCTCGACGGATGGCACGGTGACGGTCCTCAAGGAGAAGCTCCCCGTCCTCGCGGGCGAGGTCGTCGACGCGACCTTCCTCAGCGCGAAGGCGCTCGACGCCTTCCTGGCCGACGCCATCCGCACCGCGAAGGCCGAGGGTGTGCTGTTCTCCGCCCACCTCAAGGCGACCATGATGAAGGTCTCCGACCCGATCATCTTCGGCCACGTCGTCAAGGCGTACTTCGCGCCCGTCTTCGCGCGCTACGGCGCCGACCTCGCGGCCGCGGGCCTCTCGGCGAACGACGGTCTCGGCGGGATCTTCGCGGGGCTCGAGAAGCTCCCGAACGGTGCCGAGATCAAGGCGGCCTTCGACGCCGCCCTCGCCGAGGGCCCCGAGCTCGCGATGGTCAACAGCGACAAGGGCATCACGAACCTGCACGTCCCGAGCGACGTCATCGTCGACGCCTCGATGCCCGCCATGATCCGCATCGGCGGGCACATGTGGGGCCCCGACGGCGCCGAGAAGGACACGCTCGCCGTCATCCCCGACTCGTCGTATGCCGGCGTCTACCAGGCCGTCATCGACGACTGCAAGGCGAACGGCGCGCTCGACCCGACGACGATGGGCACCGTCCCCAACGTCGGCCTCATGGCGCAGAAGGCCGAGGAGTACGGCTCGCACGACAAGACGTTCGAGATCGCCGAGGCCGGAACCGTGCGCGTCGTGAACGGTGCGGGCGAGGCCGTCCTCTCGCACGAGGTCGAGCAGGGCGACATCTGGCGTGCCTGCCAGACGAAGGACGCGCCCATCCGCGACTGGGTGAAGCTCGCCGTCACGCGCGCCCGGCTGTCGAACACGCCGGCCGTGTTCTGGCTCGACGCCTCGCGCGCTCACGACGCGAACCTCATCGCCAAGGTCGAGGCCTACCTCCCCGAGCACGACACCGAGGGCCTCGACATCCGCATCCTCGCCCCCGCCGAGGCGACGACGTTCTCGCTCGAGCGCATCCGCCAAGGCCTCGACACCATCTCGGTGACCGGCAACGTGCTGCGCGACTACAACACCGACCTGTTCCCGATCCTCGAGGTCGGCACGTCGGCCAAGATGCTCTCCATCGTCCCCCTCATGGCCGGCGGCGGCCTGTTCGAGACGGGAGCGGGCGGCTCGGCGCCCAAGCACGTGCAGCAGCTCGTCGAAGAGGACTACCTCCGCTGGGACTCGCTCGGCGAGTTCTTCGCCCTCGCGGCATCGTTCGAGCACCTGGCGCAGACGACCGGCAACGGCAAGGCGCAGGTGCTCGCCGACACGCTCGACGCCGCCACCGGCACGTTCCTCGACGAGGACCGCTCGCCCGGCCGCAAGCTCGGAACGATCGACAACCGAGGGTCGCACTTCTACCTCGCCCTCTACTGGGCGAAGGAGCTCGCGGCGCAGACCGCCGACGCCGAGCTCGCCGCCGCGTTCGCCCCGCTCGCCGAGACGCTCACGGCAGCCGAGCAGACGATCGTCGACGAGCTCGTCGCGGTGCAGGGGAAGCCCGCCGACATCGGCGGCTACTACCGCCCCGACGCCGCGAAGACGGCCGCCGTCATGCGCCCGTCCGCGACGCTCAACGCCGCGATCGACGCGCTCTGACCGCTCGGCGAGACGCCCGGCCCTCTCGGGGGCCGGGCGTCTCGCCGTATGTCGGGATGGTCGGCGTCGGCCGCCGCCGCCCGCTAGGCTCGCCATCGGCTCTGACCGCCGACCCCGCTCACCGATCCTGGAGGACCGCCGACGATGGCGCTTTTCGACCTGCCCCTCGACCAGCTGCGCACCTACCGCTCCGCCGCCGTCGAGCCGGACGACTTCGACGCGTTCTGGGAGGAGACGCTCGCCGCGTCGCGCGCAGCCGGATGGCAGCCGCGTCTCGAGCGCGTCGACGCGGGCATCGACCTCGTCGAGGTGCACGACCTCGCGTTCGCGGGCTTCGCGGGCGATCCGGTGAGCGCCTGGTGGCAGGTCCCCGCCGGACGCGAGCTCCGCGGCGTCGTCGTGGAGTCGATCGGGTACTCCGGCGGTCGCGGCTTCGCCCATGAGCCAGGGCCGTACCCGCTCGCGGGCTTCGCCCGCCTCGTGGTCGACACACGCGGCCAGTCGTGGAACATCAGCGGTGCGCCGGGCGCCACGCCCGATCCCCACGGCTCGTCGTCCCACGCGCTCGGGGTGCTGACGCGCGGCATCGAGAGCCGCGAGTCGTACTACTACCGGCGCGCCTACGTCGACGCCGTCCTCGCCGTCGACGCGGCGCATGCGCTCGCCCCCGGTCTGCCCGTCTTCGTCTCCGGTGTGAGCCAGGGCGGCGGGCTCACGATCGCGGCGGCGGCGCTCGGGTCCGACGTCGCGGGCGCTCTCCCCGACGTGCCGTTCCTCGTCGACTTCCCGCGCGCCACGACGATCGTCGACACCGCGCCGTACAACGAGGTGCGCGCGTACCTGCAGTCCCACCGAGGCGATGAGGAGACGGTGTACCGCACGCTCTCGTACTTCGACGGCGCGCTCCTCGCGAAGCGCGCGACGGCGCCCGCCCTGTTCTCCGCGGCGCTCATGGACACCACGTGCCCGCCGTCGACCGTGTTCGCGGCGTTCAACGCGTGGGCCGGCGACGACAAGGCGATCGAGGTCTACCCGTTCAACGGCCACGAGGGCGGCACGGGCGTCCAGCGCAGGCTGCAGCTCGACTGGCTGCGCGAGCGGACCCGCTGACGACACGGTGTCCGCTTCCGATCGTTTGGCCTGACAAACGATCGCGCTATGCCACACTGAGTCCGTAAAGCGTTTACCGAGCCGTCGTCGACGACGGCGGACGGGGGGATCGGATGAAGCGGGCGGGAATCCGCGACGTCGCCGACCTCGCCGGCGTGTCGATCAGCTCGGTGTCGAACGCGCTCAACAAGCCCGATGGCGTCAGCGACCGCGTGCGCACGCGCGTGCTGGCAGCGGTCGACCAGCTCGGCTACGTCCCGCTGCGCGCGGCGCAGCAGCTGCGCGCCGGGCGCAGCGGGCTCATCGGGATGACCGTCATCAGCATCGGCAACCCGTTCTTCGCCGAGATGCTCGAGGGCGCGGAGGAGGCGACGTCCGCCGCGGGCTACCAGGTCATGCTCGGCAACAGCGACGACAGCGCCCTGCGCGAGAACAGCTATCTCGAGCTCTTCGAGCACGCGCACGTGGAGGGCGTGCTCATCTCGCCCTTCGGCGACGTGGGGCCGGCGCTGGAGCGCCTGCGGGTGCAGCAGATCCCCGCCGCCCTCGTCGACGGCGTCGACGAGAAGGGCCTCACCCCCTCGGTGTCGCTCGACAACGTCGAGGGCGGGCGGATGGCCGTGCGCCACCTCGTCGAGCTCGGCAGGCGGCGCATCGCGTTCGTCGGCGCGCGCGAGGAGGTGCGCCAGACGCGCGACCGCCTGCGCGGTGCCGCGGCCTTCGCGCAGGAGTCCGGCCTGTCGCTGGATGTCACGCTCACGGGGCGAACGACGCCGCGCCTCGGCGCCGAGATCGGCGCGCGCATCGCCGCCATGGCCTCGTCGGAGCGCCCCGACGCCGTCTTCGCGGCGAACGACCAGCTCGCGTGCGGCATCGTCCACGGCCTCGTGACGGCGGGGGTGTCGGTGCCGGGCGAGGTCGCCATCGTCGGATACGACGACATCCCGTTCGCGTCGATCGCGGCCGTGCCGATCACGTCGGTGCGCCAGCCGGCTCGGGCGATGGGCCGCCGCGCCGCCGAGCTGCTCGTGGGGCGCCTGCGCGGCGAGGGCGGCCCGCCCGTCGCCGAGGTCTTCTCCCCTGAGCTCGTCGTCCGCGCCTCCACGCGCGGCTGACCGCCCGCCCCCGCGCGCGGCGCCGGCGCCCGCACGAGGGACAGCCGAGAGCACATCCGTGTGCCGAGAGCACATCCCGTTCGGCGTCAACGGATGAGGTCTCGCCCAACGGATATCCGTTGGGCGAGACGGGGTGGAGAGCAGCCAGCGGGTCGGGGGAGGGGGCGAAACGTTTCATGTTCGGTCTTGACGTCGACGTCCGATCATCGCTACGGTGCCCGGGAAGCGCTTTCCTGAAACGTTTCCGTGCAGTGCTGCACGACTCCCCCACGATCGGAGCAGATGTGAAGGGCAGAACCCCCACCGCCGGCGAGCCCGCCGGCGCGTCCTCCCCGCGGCGAACGCCGTTGCGCCCAGCCGCCCTCGTCACCGCCGCCGCCGTCGCGCTCGGATGCTTCGGCGCCGCCGCGGCCCCCGCGGCGGCCGCCATCACGACGGCCACTCCCGCCGAGACGGCCGCGGCTGGCCAGCCCGTGCGATTCGACTTCGGCTCGGGCGCCGTCGCCGACGGCTACACGGCCGTCACGGCCGCGTCGGCGTACAGCCCCGAGGCGGGCTTCGGCTTCGCCGAGGGCGCCACGGTCACCGAGACCGACCGAGGCGGCGACCCGCTCAAGGGCGACTTCGCGACGGTCACCGGCTCGAGCTTCGTCGTCGACCTGGCGAACGTCGACTACACCGTCTCGATCGTCGCGGGCGACACGGGCGGCGCGACCGAGATCGCGATCGCGAGCGAGAGCATCCAGAAGGTGCAGACGACGTCGAAGGCGGCGGGTCAGTTCCTCGAGATGAACTACGACATCGCGCTCGTCGACGGGCAGCTGTCGTTCGCCTTCACGGGGACGGCCGCGAACATCAACGCCATCGTCATCACGCCGCAGGCGCCCCGCGAGGCCGCTGCGACGCCGACCGCCTACCTCACGGGCGACTCGACCGTGCAGACCTACGACCCGTACTGGGAGCCGCAGGCCGGGTGGGGTCAGATGATCGACCAGTTCCTGACCGACGCTGTCGCGGTCGACAACCGCTCGATCGGGGGCCGCTCGTCGCGCTCGTTCGTCGAGCAGGGCCGCCTCGACGAGATCCTGCGCGTCGTCCGTCCCGACGACTACGTCTTCGTGCAGTTCGGCCACAACGACGCCACCGCGTCCGTCCCGGAGCGCTACACGCCGCCGGACCAGTTCGACGACTACCTCCGCATCTACGTCGAGGGCACGCGTCAGCGCGGCGGCATCCCCGTGCTCGTGACGCCCGTGAACCGCCTCGACGTGAACGCCGACACTGGCCTGTTCAACGAGAGCTTCCCCGAGTACGTCGCCGTCATGAAGGCCGTCGCCGACGAGCTCGATGTGCCGCTCGTCGACCTCTCCGCATCGAGCCGAGCGTACCTCGACTCGATCGGCGCCGAAGCCGCCAAGTCGGTCTTCCTCTACGCCGACGCGGGCGTGTACCCGAACCGGCCCACGGGCGTCCAGGACAACACCCACTTCCAGGAGTACGGCGCCATCCAGATGGCGCGCCTGGTCGCCCAGGATGTCGCCGGGCTCGGGCTGCCGATCTCGTCGGCCGTCGAGGTGACGACGCCGTCGGAGCTGCCGGCGGCCGTCACCGGCCTCGCCGTCGCCGAGACGACGAGCACGTCGGTGTCGCTCGAGTGGCAGGCGACAGAAGGCGCCGACATCTACCGCATCTACCGCAGCGACGCCGGGGCCGACGACTTCTCCCTCGCCGCGACGTCGACCGTCCCGCAGAAGAGCATCGGCTCGCTCGCGGAGGGCGGCGCGTACGACTTCCGCGTCGCGGCCGTCAACGGCCTCGGCGAGGGTGCCGTCAGCGAGACCGTGTCGGCCACGACGCGCGGCGCGGCGTACCGGTTCGACTTCCAACCCGCCGGGGCGCCGGTGGGCGCGGGCTACACCGAGGTCAACCGTTCCACGATCTACTCCGCCGAGCGCGGATACGGCCTCATCGACGCCACGGGGATGATCGACCGCGACCGCGGAGCTGCCGCCGGCGACGACGTCGTGCGCGACTTCGTCGCGTACTTCAACGGCAGCTACGAGTTCGCCGTCGACGTGCCGAACGGCGAGTACGCGGCGAGCGTGACGGCCGGCGACCTGCTCGGCACCGTGCGCACCAACGTGCAGATCGAGGGCAGCGACGAGGGCAGCCTGTCCGTGAGCAAGAGCAGCTCGACGAAGGCCGTCGAGGGCATCACCGTGAGCGACGGGCAGCTCAACACCGTCATCTCGGGGGCCACGGGCCACCTCAACGGCCTGACGATCACGCCGATCCTCGTGGCGCCCGCGGCCATCCGCCTCGACGACCTCGCCTTCGACGGCGCCACGGCGACCGCCTCGCTGTCGTGGGATGAGGCCCCCGAGGCGGCGACGTACCGCGTGTACCGGACGACGTCCGACGGCACCGTGCTCGTCGGCGAGACCGACGGCACGTCGCTCGTCGACGACACGGCGCAGCCCGGCCAGACGGCGACCTACGCCGTCACCACCGTGACGGCGCGCGGCGCCGAGTCGGTGCCGTCGGTGGGGGTCGAGGTCGAGATCATCGACCCGGATGTCGCCGCTCCCGCCGCGCCGACGGGCCTCGCCTCCGGCGACGTGCTGAAGAACTCGGTCGCGCTCTCCTGGGACGCCACGGACGGCGCCCTGTTCTACCTCGTCAGCCGGCAGGACAAGAACGGCGACTGGCAGGTCATCGGCCGCGCGGATGAGGCCTCGTACCTCGACGAGGACGTCCTCACGACGATCGCCTACACATACCGCGTGCAGGCCGTCAACGCCGGCGGCGCATCGGAGCCGTCGGAGAGCGTGACGACCCCGGCCGTCACGACGCTCGACCGCGCGGCAGAGCGTCTCGATCGCGCACCGGTCGCGGTCGCGCAGGACGGCGGCGTGTACGTCGGATGGCGCCTGCTCGGCGACGACGCGCAGGATGCCGCGTTCCACGTCTACCGCGACGGCGAGCGCGTCACCGACGAGCCGATCGTCGACACGACGAACTACGTCGACGCGGGCGGAACGGCCGATTCGACGTACCGCGTCGCGATCGTCGAGGACGGCGTGCAGCTGTGGGCGACGGAGGAGTTCACCCCCTGGGCCGACGGCCAGTCGCTCGACATCCCGCTGAACAAGCCCGCCGATGCGTACACGAAGGACGGCCAGCCTTACTCGTACCGCGCCAACGACGTGTCGGTGGCCGACCTCGACGGCGACGGCCAGCTCGAGTACGTCGTGAAGTGGGACCCGACGAACTCGCAGGACAACTCCAAGGCCGGATACACCGGAAACGTGTACCTCGACGGCTACGAGCTCGACGGCACGCAGCTGTGGCGCGTGGACCTCGGCATCAACATCCGAGCCGGCGCCCACTACTCGCAGCCCATGGTCTACGACCTGAACTCCGACGGCGTGGCGGAGGTGGTCGTCAAGACCGCCGACGGCACGACCGACGGCGAGGGCACGGTCATCGGAGACGGCAGCAAGGACTGGCGCAACTCCTCCGGGTACATCCTCACGGGCCCCGAGTACCTCACGGTCTTCGAGGGCACGACGGGGCGCGCGATCGACACGATCGACTACGTGCCCGGCCGCGGCGACGTCGCCTCGTGGGGCGACAGCTACGGCAACCGGGTCGACCGCTTCCTCGCGACCGTGGCGTACCTCGACGGCGAGCACCCGAGCGTGGTCTTCTCGCGCGGGTACTACACGCGCGCCGTCGTCGCCGCGTTCGACTTCGACGGCGTGAGCCTCAGCCAGCGCTGGGTGTTCGACTCGTCGACGAAGGGCAACGGCGCGTATGCCGGCCAGGGCAACCACAACCTGACGTCGGCCGACGTCGACGCCGACGGCAAGGACGAGATCGTCTTCGGCTCGGCGACGATCGACGACGACGGGACGGGCCTCTACTCGACAGGCCTCGGGCACGGCGACGCGCTACACGTGAGCGACTTCGATCCCTCGCGCGAGGGCCTGGAGGTCTACGCCGTGCACGAGGACATGGGCTCGTCGGGCAACCTCGGAGCGACGTTCCGCGACGCCGCGACGGGCGAGGTGCTGTGGTCGGTCCCCGCGACGGGCGACACCGGGCGCGGTGCGATGGCCGACATCGACCCGCGCTACGACGGGGCCGAGGGCTGGAACGTCGGAGGCACGCGCGCGTGGGACACCCGCGAGGGCACCCTGATGAGCGCCGCCGGCGAGGAGATCGCCACGACCATCCCGGCCGCCAACTTCACGGCGCTGTGGGACGGCGATCTGCTCAGCGAGATCGTCGACCACTCGTTCGACACGGCGACGCGCACGGGTGCACCGGTCGTGTCGAAGTGGGACTACGAGAACAGCGTGGCCGTGCCCGTGTTCGAGCCGGAGGGCGTGCTGACGAACAACGACACCAAGGGCAACCCGTCGCTGCAGGCGGACCTGTTCGGAGACTGGCGCGAGGAGCTCGTGTACCGCACGACCGACTCGACGGCGCTGCGGATCTTCACGACGACCGACGTCACGGAGCACCGCCTGCGCACGCTCCTGTCGGACACGCAGTACCGCCTCGCGGTCGCCTGGCAGCTCACCGCGTACAACCAGCCCCCGCACACGAGCTACTTCCTCGGCGAGGGCATGGAGACCCCGGCGGCGCCGCGGGCCGCGTACACGACCGAGGCCGCCGCGGCCGAGGTCGTGCCCGGGCCGGCGACGGCGGCACCCGCCAAGGGCGTGCTCTCGACGACGAGCGGATGGGCCTATGGCCTGAAGGACGGGAACTACACCGTCACGATGGACCTGTGGCACGGGCAGAACGCCCACACCATCCGCCTCTACGAGAACGGCGAGCTCCTCACCGAGTCGTTCCTCGCGGACGCCTCCCCCGCGGCGCAGACGTTCTCCTTCGATGTGACGGGGCGGGTCAACGGAACGTACGAGTACACGTGCGAGCTCGTCAACCAGCACGGGACGACTCCGTGCAAGCCCGTCATCGTCAAGGTCACCGACGCGAACCCCGGAACCGCCGTGCTCTCGCATGACAACTGGGACCGCAACGGCGAGTACACCGTCACGGCGAACCTCTGGTGGGGAACGAACGCGACCGCGTACCGCCTCTACGAGAACGGCGAGCTGATCGACGAGCAGGAGCTGACCGCGGCCACCCCGCAGGCCCAGCAGGCGTCGACCCAGGTCGACGGGCGCACACCCGGCACCTACACCTACCGAGCCGTGCTCGTGAACGCCGCCGGCGAGACCGAGACGAAGGAGATCACCGTCACCGTGAAGTGAGGGCGCGGGGTTTCGCCGCGATTCGCGGCGAAACCCCGGCCGATGGACGTGGAACGCGGCAGGGCTTACGGGTGCTCCCCGGGCGCTGCCGCGTTCCGCGTCGAACGGATGGTCGGTCGCCGCGAATCGCGGCGACACCCGATTCGCCCCGGCGACACCCGCCGCGCCCCGGCGCCGGCGCGCCGCCTCGGCTCAGCTCACGAGCTCCGAGCCGCGCGCGGGGCGGTCGCCGTCGCGTCGCTCGATCGCCCGCAGCGACCGCGCGACGAACGCGGCGATGCGGCGTGCGCCGCGCTCGTGGAAGTGCGTCTCGTCGGCGAGGCCGTCGGGCCAGTTCGGGTGCTCGCCCGGCGCGAAGTGACTGAGCAGAGAAGCCGACGCGACGGGGCCCATGTCCTCGTACATCCACGTCGTGAACGCCGTGAGGTCGATGAGCGGCGCGTCGAGCTCGCGCGCCAGGTCGCGCACGGCGTTGGGGTAGTCGCCGTGCGTGGGCGTGACGCGGTCGCCGTCGAACCACCGCCGCTCCACCGACGTGCACAGCACGGCGGCCGCGCCGCGCTCGCGCGCCTCGGCGACGAGTCGACGCAGGCGTTCGGCGTACCCGCCTCGTGCGTCGAGATGCGGGCGCTTCTGGTCGTTGTGCCCGAACTGGATGACCACGGTGTCTCCGGGCGCGAGCGCCGAGACGACCGCGGGCCAGACGTCGCGCAGGCAGTCCTCCGTCGTCGACCCGCCGACGGCGTGGTTCGCGACGGGCGCGTCGAGGTGCGGCTGCAGGTGCGCGCCCCACCCCGACATCGGATGCTCGTGCGCCGGGCAGGCGGCGACCGTCGAGTCGCCGACGAGGTGGTAGCTCACGGACGGAGTTCCTCTCTGAACGGGATGCTCCTAGCATGGCACCGTGCCCGAGAAAACGCTTACCCGTCGTCCTGTCCGCATCGACGGCGCCCATCCCACGCGCTCGGTCGTGCGTCTTCTCGCCCGCCGGCCGGGCCGGATGGCCGTGGCGATCGGAGCGTTCGCCCTCAAGGAGATCCCGATGTGGGCGCTCCCGGTCGTCACGGCCGCGATCGTCGACCTCGTCGCGGGCGACGGCGATGTCTCGGCTGTGCTGGGATGGTTCGCGCTGGCAGCGCTCCTCCTCCTGCAGAACTATCCCAACCACGTCCTCTACACGCGCATGTTCATGACGGTCGTCCGCGACACCGGCGCGGAGCTGCGGAACGCCCTCGCGGCCCGGCTGCAGAACCTCTCCATCGGCTACCACACGCGTGCGAGCTCGTCCGTCGTGCAGACGAAGGTCGTCCGCGACGTCGAGAACATCGAGGTCATGCTGCAGCAGGTCATGCACCCCCTCCTCTCGGCGACGATGGTCCTCCTCGGCGCCGTCGCGATGACGGCCGTGGTCGTGCCGGCGTTCCTCCCCGTCTACCTGCTCGCCGTGCCGCTCGCCCTGCTCATCCGGTGGAGCACGGCACGCCGCTCGCGCGCGAGCAACGAGCGCTTCCGCCGCGAGGTCGAGGGCTTCTCCGCGCGCGTGGGCGAGATGGCCTCGCTGATCCCCATCACGCGCGCGCACGGCCTCGAGGAGACGGCCGTCACGCGGGTCGCCGCGGGGGCCGACGGCGTGCGCCGTGCGGGCTTCGTGCTCGACCTCCTGAACGGCCGCATCGCGTCGATGTCGTGGGTCGCCATGCAGCTGCTGGGCGTGTCGTGCCTCATGCTCGCGGCCGTCTTCTCGCTCACGGGCGTCGTGCCGATCACTCCGGGCGAGGTCGTCATGCTGTCGTCGTACTTCGCGCTCCTCACCCAGGGGCTCACGCAGCTGCTCATGCTCCTCCCCGTCGCCGCGCGCGGCGTCGAGTCGGTGCGCTCGGTCGCCGAGGTGCTCGAGGAGCCGGACGTCGAGGTCAACGAGGGCCGGCACCGTGTCGACTCCGTGACGGGCCGCATCGACCTCGACCACGTCTCGCACCGCTATCCCGACGCCGAAGCCGATGCCATCCACGACGTCACCCTCGCCATCCCCGCGGGCGAGACCGTCGCGTTCGTCGGCTCGTCCGGATCGGGCAAGTCGACCATGCTGAACCTCGTGCTGGGGTTCGTCCGACCGACGGGCGGCCGCATCCTCATCGACGGCCGCGATGCGAGCACCCTCGATCTGCGCTCGGTCCGGCGCCGCGTGTCGGTCGTGCCGCAGGAGTCCGTCCTGTTCGAGGGGACGATCCGAGAGAACGTCGCCTACGGCATGCCCGGCGTCGACGACGCGCGCGTGCGCTCAGCGCTCCGCGACGCGAACGCGCTGGACTTCGTCGACGCCCAGCCCGACGGATGGCACACCGTCGTCGGCGAGCGGGGCGCTCGCCTGTCGGGAGGCCAGCGACAGCGCATCGCGATCGCGCGCGCCCTCGTGCGCGACCCGCGCATCCTCCTCCTCGACGAGGCGACGAGCGCGCTCGACCCCGAGTCGGAGCAGCTCGTGAAGGAGGCCCTCGACCGGCTCATGGCGGGGCGCACGACGCTCGTCGTCGCCCACCGCCTGTCGACCATCCGCCGCGCCGACCGCATCGTCGTCCTGGAGCACGGCAGGATCGTGGAGGAGGGCGCGCACGACGACCTCATCGCGCTCGGCGGGCGCTATGCGCTGCTGCATCTCACCCAGGCGGGATGACGCGCCGCCGCCGGTCCGCTAGCCTGGTGGGCAAGCGTTTTCCCGGGCCGCGACGCCCGACCTCTTGCGAAGGAGCACCCATGCCCATCCGCGCCGCCGTCATCGGCACCGGGGCCATCTCCCGCGTGCAGCACATCCCGAGCCTGCGCGCCCTCGGCGACCGCGTCGAGATCGTCGCGGTCGCCGATCTCAACGCGGCGTCCGCCGAGCAGGCGGCGGCGGAGTTCGGCATCCCCGCCTGGTACACCGACCTCGAGACCCTGCTCGAGACCGAGCAGCCCGATCTCGTCACCCTCGCCACTCCCCCGATCGCCCACAAGGGCGCGGCCATCGCGGCCCTGCGCACAGGCGCGTGGGTGCTGTCCGAGAAGCCGCCGACGCTCTCGCTCGCCGACTACGACGAGATCGCCTCGCACGAGGGGCCGGAAGGCCCCTTCGTCTCTTACATCTTCCAGCACCGCTTCGGTTCGGCAGCCGAGCGCCTGCGCGACCTCATCGCCGACGGCTCGCTCGGACGCCCGCTCGTCGCGCAGTGCGACACGTTCTGGTACCGCGACGACGCGTACTTCGCCGTCCCGTGGCGCGCGAAGTGGGCGACGGAGGGCGGCGGCCCGACGATGGGCCACGGCATCCACCAGATGGACATGCTGCTGTCGATCCTCGGCGAGTGGACGGACGTCACGAGCGTCATGTCGACCCTCGCGCGCGACACCGAGACGGAGGACGTGTCCTTCGCCGTCGTGCGCTTCGCCTCCGGTGCGCTCTGCTCGATCTCGAACAGCCTGCTCTCGCCGCGGCAGACGAGCCGCGTTCGGGTGGACTTCGAGCGCGCGAGCGTGGAGGTGGAGCACCTCTACGGCTACGGCAACGAGAACTGGACCTGGACGCCCGCCCCCGGCGTCGACGCCGACACCGCGGCCGCCTGGCCGCCCGCCCACGACGTGCCGAGCACGACGCACGTGCCGCAGTTCGCGCAGTTCGTCGCGTCGATGGAGCGGCGCGAGCGCCCGCGCGTCTCGGGCGACGACGGCCGGCGCGTCATGGAGCTCGCGGCGGGCATGTACAAGTCGGCCCTCACGGGACGCCCCGTCGGGCGCGACGAGCTCGTGCCCGGCGACCCCTTCTACGCGTCGATGGCGGGGGGAGATCCCGCACGCGCGACGGCGCTCATCCACGCCGGCACGATGACCTCGGCGCGCGAGGAGGCCGCCGGTGCCTGACATCGCGATCGCCCGCGACGCGGACGCGCTGACCGTCACGGCGGCGGGCGTCGACATCGCCCGCTACGTGTTCGCCGAGGGTGCACCCGCATTCGAGGGTCCCAAGCCCTACCTGCACCCTCTTCGCACGCTCGCCGGGGCGCCGATCACGGGGTACCGCCCGTGGGACCATCGCTGGCACAAGGGCCTGCAGATGACGCTGACCGACGTGTCGGGCCAGAACTTCTGGGGCGGCAACACGTACGTGAGCGGCGAGGGCTACGTGCCGCTCGCCAACGTGGGCGTCATCCGGCACGACGACTTCGACGCGGTCGAGGATGGCGATGCCGCGGTCGTGGCCGAGCGCCTCACCTGGATCACGCAGGCCGGGGCCCCCTGGCTGGCGGAGGAGCGCACGCTGCGCTTCCACGGTGTCGACCCGGCGCACGGACTGTGGCTGCTCGACATCGAGACGACGCTGCGGAGCACCGCCGATCACGACCTCGTGCTCGGCAGCCCGACCACCAACGGTCGCGAGAACGCCGGCTACTCCGGCCTCTTCCTGCGGCTCGCCCGCTCGTTCGCGGGCGGGGCCGTGACGACGCCGGGAGCGGGCAGCCCGGTCTCGCGCTCGGGAGCCGAGGCCGACGCGGCGATGGGATCGGATGCCCCCTGGCTCGCCTTCTCGGGCCCGCACGACGAGGTCGACGGCGGCGCGACCGTGCTCGCGTTCGCCGGGCGGTCGAGCGGCGGACCCGCCATCCGCTGGTTCGTGCGCTCGGAGCCCTTCCCCGTGCTGGCGCCCTCGCCCACCTTCGCCGAGACCGTCGTGCTGGCCCCCGGCGATCAGCTCGCGCTCGCGCATCGCCTCGCCATCATCGAGGGCGAGCTCGACGCGCCCGCGATCGCGCACCTCGCCGACGAGCTCGCACCGTGAGCGGCCCCCTCTACCGCGACCCCGTCTACGACGGCGCGACCGACCCGGTCGTGGTGCGCGATGCCGGCGGCGCGTACGTCATGTTCTACACGCAGCGGCGCGCCGACCATCCGTCGCCCGGCCCCGGCGTCGCATGGGTGCACGGCACGCGCATCGGGGTCGCCCGCAGCGACGACGGACGCTCGTGGCGCTACGCCGGCGTCCTGGAGCCCGACGCGGACGGGCTCTCGCTGCGCGACGCGCCGCCGCCCGCGGATCCCGATCGCACGCACTGGGCACCGGATGTCATCCACGACGGCACCCGATGGCGCATGTACCTCACGGAGATCGACGGCGTGCCCGAGCGCTGGGAGGGCCATCCGCGGACGATCGTCGAGTACGTCTCGGACGACCTGGCGACCTGGCGCCGCGTCGGCCCGCTCGCGCTCGCGAGCGACCGGGTCATCGACGCGGCCGTCGCGCGATGCCCCGACGGCCGCTGGCGACTCTGGTACAAGGACGAGGCCGCGGGCTCGACGACGGCCGTCGCGTCGTCGGAGGACCTCGTCGCGTGGCGCCTGGACGGCACCGCGATCGGCGGCCGCGCGCACGAGGGGCCCGCCGTCTTCGCGCTCGGCGGATGGTGGTGGATGCTCGTGGACGAATGGCGCGGGATGGCCGTGCACCGCTCGCGCGACGCGGTGGCCTGGGAGCGCCAGGGCGGGACCGATGCGCTCATCCTCGACGAGACGTCGGGCGATGCCGGAGGCGTGCCCGTGCAGATCGGGCGCCACGGCTCGGTGCGCGTGGACGGCGCCAGGGCCGCGCTCACCTACTTCACTCATCCGTGGTGGGACGGCTCGGAGCTCGGGGAGAACACCGCCGAGACGGAGGCGGTCGACGCGCGCCGCAGCGTCGTTTTCACGGCGGAGCTGCGCGTGGAGGACGATCTCCTGGTTTGCGCACGCTGAGCTTGTAAAACGTTTCTGCGTGCGTTAGCGTGCTGGGGAAACGCTTTCCAAGGTCGAGAGCGACACCACACAGCAAAGAGGCAGGAGCAGCGATGACGCGAAGGCTCATCCGCGTGGCGACCATCACGGCGGGCATCGGGATCGCATCCCTCGCCCTGGCAGGATGCTCGGGTTCGAGCGGCGGGGGCGCGTACGACCCCGACGAGAAGGTGGAGCTCACCTTCACCTGGTGGGGCAACGACGACCGCGCCGAGCGCTACAACGCGCTCATCGACGCGTTCAACGAGGAGTACCCCAACATCACGATCAACGGGTCGTTCACCGACTTCCCGTCCTACTGGGAGAAGCGCCAAACCGAGGCCGCCGGCGGCGGCCTCCCCGATGTGTGGCAGTTCTCCGACACGTACCTGCGCCAGTACGCCGAGAACGGCCTCCTGGCGGATCTCTCCGAGTACTCCGACGTCGTCTCGACCGACGCGATCGACGAGGGCCTGCTCGGCACCGGCCAGCTCGAGGGCACGCAGTACTCGCTCCCCCTCGGCTACAGCGCGTGGTCCGTCTTCCTCAACGACGACATCCTCGCCGAGTACGGCGTCGAGCCCTACGCCGGCGGCACGAGCTTCGAGGACTACTCGGCCTGGATGGCCGAGGTCACCGAGGCCACGGACGGCGCCGTGTTCGGCGGCACCGACTACACGCAGCGCATCCAGAACTTCGAGAACGTGCTGCGCGCGCAGGGCGGCAACCTGTTCACGGAGGACGGCGAGCTCGGCTTCACCGAGGAGCAGCTCGCCGAGTTCTGGGAGAGCGGCGCGGCCGACCGAGACGGCATCACGGTGCCGCAGCAGAAGCTCGAGGAGATCAGCCCGGTCTCGGGCTTCGGCTCGAACCTCACGGCGAGCGAGGCCAGCTGGAGCAACTTCGTCGCCGGCTACCTCGCCGACTCGGGCGCCTCGAGCATCTCGATGGTCGCTCCTCCCACCGCCGAGCAGGGCTCGGCCGACCTGTACCGTCAGGCGGGCCTGCAGATGGCGGTGTCGTCGTCGAGCGAGCACCCCGAGGCCGCGGCGATCTTCCTCGACTTCGTCGTGAACAGCCCCGAGGCGGGCGAGATCTTCGGAACGTCACTCGGGTTCCCCGCCTCGGAGACGAAGCTCGAGGGCGCCACCCTCGAGGGTCCTGACCAGCAGGTCGCCGACTTCCTCGCCTCCGTCGAGGACCGCATCGGCGACGCGCCGCCCGCCCCCGTCGTGGGCTACGGCTCGATCGAGCAGAAGTTCTGGGACCTCGGCAAGGAGCTCGGCCTCGGCACGGTCTCGGTCGACGACGCCGTCTCGCAGTTCTTCAGCGAGGCCGAGGTCGTCCTCCAGGGCTGACCTGCCGCCCCGGGTGCGCGTCACGATTCCGACACGACGCGCACCCGGGGCGAACTTCTACTTGTGAAACGTTTTTCCACCCGCTAGAGTCTCGGCAAGCGCTTTCCCCGCGCGGCTCCCGACCCGGGGAGCCTGGACGATGTCGTTCTGAGAGGACAAGGATGTTCCGCACCAAGAGGATGGCCGCGATCGCGGCCCTCACCGCCATCGGCGGTCTCACGCTGGCCGGCTGCTCGGGCAGCTCCGAGGAGGTCGCCGAGACCGTCGACCCCGACGAGGAGGTCACGCTCACGTTCGCCTTCTGGGGCAACGACGTGCGCGCCGCGCTCTACGAGGAGGCCTTCGCGGCCTTCAACGAGGAGTACCCCAACATCACGATCCAGAGCTCGTTCCTCGACTACCCCGCCTTCTGGGAGAAGCGCCAGACCGAGGCGGCGGGCGGCGGTCTCCCCGACGTCATGCAGTTCGACTACTCGTACCTGCGCCAGTACTCCGAGAACGGCCTGCTGCTCGACCTCGCGCCCTACATCGGCGGGGTCATCGACGACGAGCCGCTCTCCGACGAGATCCTCGCGATCGGCGAGGTCGCCGACGGCACGTTCGGCATCCCCACCTCCACGAACGCCTGGGCGCTGTTCGAGAACCCCGCCCTCCTCGAGGAGATCGGCGTCGACGGCTTCCCCGGCGGCACATGGGAGGACTACAACGCCTGGATGGGCGACGTCACCGAGGCGGCCGCCGCGGCCGGCGTCGACGCCTTCGGCGGCGGCGACTACACGGGCCGCATCCAGAACTTCGAGGTGCAGCAGCGCGCGAAGGGCGAGGACCTCTTCACGGAGGAGGGCGAGCCGAACTTCACGGAGGAGGACCTCGCCGCCTTCTGGGAGCAGGGAGCCGGAGTGCGCGAGGACGGCACGGTCGTCGAGCAGCAGCGCGTCGAGGAGCTCACCCCGCTCGGCGCCTTCGACACCGCGCTCACGGCGAGCGAGCTGACGTGGGACAACTTCGGCGCCGGCTACCTCGCCAACCTCGGCGAGGGGTACGAGACGCTCGACCTCGTCGCCCCGCCGACGACCGACGGCGCATCCGAGAGCGACCTCTACCTCAAGCCCTCCATGCTGCACGCGATCGCGTCGACGACCGAGCACCCCGAGGCGGCGGCGACGCTAGTCGACTTCCTCGTGAACAGCCCCGAGTCGGGCGAGATCTTCGGCACGAACCGCGGCCTCCCCGCCTCGACGACGGCCCTCGAGGCCGCCGACCTCGACGCCTTCAGCCAGAAGATCGCCGACTACGAGGCGTCGATCGCCGACCGCCTCGGCGACGCCCCGCCCGTGCCGATCGTCGGCTACGGCACGCTCGAGGAGAAGTTCCGCCAGATCGGCACGGAGCTGAACTTCGGCACGATCACGGTCGACGAGGCCGTGGATCAGTTCTTCTCCGAGATGGACGTCGTCCTCAACTCGTAAGACCCCCGGTGGCCCGGGCCGCTCGCCCGGGCCACCACCCCACCCGATCGGGAGACCCATGAGCACGACAGAGACGAGAGTGGTCGTCACCGCCGACACCGGCGGCCGGCGCCCTCGCACGCAGAGCCCCGGCGTCCGTCCGGGCCTGAAGAAGAAGGGCCTGCAGGAGTCGCTGGCCGGGTACGCGTTCCTGGCGCCGTGGCTGGTGGGGTTCCTCGGGCTCACGGTGGGTCCGATGGCGTACTCGCTGTACCTGTCGTTCACGTCGTACAACCTGTTCACCGATCCGAAGTGGATCGGGCTGGGGAACTACATCCGCCTGTTCACGGACGACCCGCAGTTCATCCAGTCCGCGACGATCACCCTGGTCTACGTCATCGTGGGCACGCCGGTGAAGCTCGCCGCCGCGCTCGCGGTGGCGCTGCTGCTGAACTACCGCGACAAGGGCGCGGCGTTCTTCCGGTCGGCGTTCTACGCCCCCTCGCTCATCGGCGCGTCGGTGTCGGTCGCGATCGTGTGGCGGGCGATGTTCAACACCGACGGCCCCGTAGACTCCACCCTTTCGCTGTTCGGCATCAACCTCGGCGGCTGGGTCGGGAACGTGAACCTCGTCGTGCCGATGATGATCCTCCTCGCGGTGTGGCAGTTCGGCGGCACCATGGTCATCTTCCTCGCCGGCCTCAAGCAGGTCCCCAAGGAGCTCTACGAGGCCGCCGAGATGGACGGAGCAGGCGCGCTGCGCCGCTTCAAGGCCGTCACGATCCCGATGCTGTCGCCGGTGATCTTCTTCAACCTGCTGCTCGAGCTCATCGGCGCGTTCCAGGTGTTCGCCTCGGCCTACATCATCTCCAACGGCTCGGGCGGCCCCGCGGGCATGACGAACTACCTCACCGTGTACCTCTATAAGCGCGGCTTCTCCGACCTGCAGATGGGCTACGCCGCCGCGATCGCGTGGGTCATCATGATCGTCGTCGGAATCATCGCCGTGATCCTGTTCCGCACCCAGAAGTCCTGGGTCCACTACGCCGGAGAAGACCGATGACCGCCACCGTCTCCACCCACCTGGTCACCACCGGGAAGCCCGCGCCCCGCAAGAAGCTCACCCGCCGCGGCTGGCAGACCGTGATCTGGTTCGTCGCGCTCACCGCGATCACCCTCATCGTCATCTACCCGCTCATCTGGCTGCTCGCCTCGACGTTCAAGCCCAACAGCGAGTTCGGGCAGAACCCCGGCCTCATCCCCTGGGCCCCCACCCTCGACAACTACGTCAAGGTCTCCGAGGGCATCGCCGGCATCCCGCTGTGGCGGTTCTTCGCGAACTCCCTCATCCTCGCCGTGTCCGCCGTGATCGGCACCGTCCTGTCCTCCGCCCTCGCCGCCTACGCCTTCGCGCGCGTCAGGTTCAAGGGCCTCGGCATCCTGTTCTCCGCGATGATCGGCACCCTGCTGCTGCCGTTCCACGTCGTGATCATCCCGCAGTACATCTGGTTCCAGAAGCTCGACCTCGTCGACACCTTCGTGCCGCTCATCCTCCCGAAGTTCCTCGCCACCGAGGCGTTCTTCGTGTTCCTCATCGTCCAGTTCATCCGCCAGATCCCCCGCGACATGGACGAAGCCGCCCGCATCGACGGCGCCGGCCACGCCCGCATCTTCTGGTCCGTCATCCTCCCCCTGGTCAAGCCCGCCCTCATCACGTGCGCGATCTTCACCTTCATCTGGACGTGGAACGACTTCATGGGGCCCCTGCTCTACCTCAACAGCCCCGAGAACTACCCCCTCCCCATCGCCCTGCGCCTCTACAACGACCAGACATCCGCGTCCGACTACGGCGCCACCGTCACCGCGTCGCTCGTCGCGCTCGTCCCCGTCATGCTCTTCTTCATCGTGTTCCAGCGCTTCCTCATCGACGGCGTCGCCACACAAGGACTCAAGGGCTGACCATGGCGAAGGCAGAACGCAGCGCGCACAGGGCCGCGGCACGTGCCGCGGCGTCGGGCTCCGGCCCGACGCGCGACGAGCCTGCCCGCAACCCGGGTGCCGTGGGCGCGTTCGGCCTCTTCGGCGAGGTGCTGCTGACGGGCGTGCTCGTCGTCGCCGGCGGTCTCCTCGTCCTCACGCTGCCGGCCGCGCTCGCGGCCGGCAGCCGGCACCTGCGCCGGTACGTGCGCGCGGAGCGGTCGACCCTGAAGCAGTTCTGGGCCGACTACCTCCGCGCGCTGCCCGCCGGCGCCGTCGTCGGGCTCGCCTCGACGCTCATCGCGGGCGTGCTCGCCCTCGACATCGTGCTCGCGGGATCGGGCGACCTCCCCGGCGGGGCCGCCATCGGCGCCTTCGGCTGGGTGCTCGCCGCCCTTCTCGCCGGAGCGCTCCTCCACGTCTGCGGGACGTGGACCCCCGAGACCGGATGGGCCACGGCCATCCGCTCTCTGCCCGGCGCCGTCGCGCGCGACGTGCCGGGCGCCCTCTACCTCGTCGCGGCCGCATGCTTCGTCGGCATCGCGACGTGGATGTTCCCTCCCCTCCTCCTCCCCGCGCTCGGGTGCGCGGCCCTCGCGGCCGTCGCGGTGCCCGTGCGCCCGCGCCGTCGTCGCTGACGACGGCCATCCGCTTCCGACACAGATCACGAGGACCATGCTCTACGGCGCCGACTACAACCCCGACCAGTGGCCGGAGCACGTGTGGGACGACGACGTGCTGCGCATGCAGGAGGCCGGTGTCACGACCGTGAGCCTCGGGATCTTCGCGTGGTCGCGCCTTCAGCCCGCGCCCGACGTGTGGGACTTCGCGTGGCTCGACACCGTCATCGGCAAGCTCCACGCGGGCGGCATCGGTGTGAACCTCGCCACCGCCACGGCCTCGCCGCCGCCGTGGGCGAGCGTCGCGCACCCCGACATCCTCGCGGCCGACGAGAACGGCGCCCCGTACTGGCACGGTTCGCGCCAGCACCACTCGCCCGCGTCGCCGACGTACCGTCGACTCGCCGGCGAGCTCGTGCGCCGCCTCGCGGAGCGCTACGCCGACCATCCCGCGATCGTCATGTGGCACGTCGGCAACGAGTTCGGCTGCCACCTCCCCGTGGAGTACTCCGACAGCGCGCGCGACGCGTTCCGCACCTGGCTGCAGAACCGGTACGGCTCGATCGCGGCGCTCAACGCGGCGTGGGGCACCGACTTCTGGGCGCAGCGCTACGGCGCATGGGACGAGGTCATGCCTCCCCGCAAGGCGCCGTACAGCCGCAACCCCTCGCAGGTGCTCGACTACCACCGCTTCATGTCGGACATGTGGCTCGAGTGCTACCTCATGGAGCGCGACATCATCCGCGCCGCCGGGGCGACGCAGCCGGTCTCCACGAACATGATGGGGCCGTTCAAGCCCGCCGACTACACGACCTGGGCGCCGCACATCGACGTCATCACCGACGACTGCTACCCCGACCCCCTCGACCCGCACCGCGTGCGCAACACCGCGTTCCAGCGCGACCTCGTGCGCTCGCTCAAGCGCGGCGCCCCCTGGCTGCTCATGGAGCAGGCCACCGACGCCGTCAACTGGCGCCCCTCGAACCCGTCCAAGCGCGACGGGCAGCTCGCCGCGGAGACGGCGCAGTCGATCGGGCGCGGCGCCGACGGCATCTTCTTCTTCCAGTGGCGCCAGTCGCGAGCCGGCTCCGAGAAGTTCCACTCCGCGATGCTCCCGCATGCCGGCACCCGCTCGCGCACGTGGCGCGAGGCGACGGCGCTCGGCGCCCAGCTCGCCGCCCTGCCCGAGCTCCCGGCGCCGGGAGACGACTCGCCCGTGGCGCTCGTGTTCGACTGGGAGAACTGGTGGGCGGTCGAGTACTCCGACCACCCCAACCGCCTCGACTACCTCGCCCTCGTGCGCGAGTGGTACGGCACGCTGCACCGCCGCGGCATCATGGTCGACATCGTCAAGCCCGAGGATGTCGACGGGCGCTACCGCCTCGCGATCGCGCCGTTCCTCTACCTGCTACGGGATGAGGGAGCAGACGCGCTCCGACGCTTCGCGGCCGAGGGCGGCGTGCTGCTCGCCGGCCCCTTCACCGACGTCGTCGACGAGAACGACCGGTTCCGCGCCGACGGCTTCCTCACCCAGCTCGGCCCCGTCCTCGGCGTCGCGCTCGAGGACTTCCGCGCCCTGGTACCCCCCTCGCTCGACCGCATCGCCGAGCGCGCAGGCGAAGAGGGGTCCCACGGCGCCGGCCCGGAGACGTGGGTCGACGCCGACGTGCGAGAGGCGCGCTTCGCTCTCGCGGACGGCTCGGGCGACGCGGTCGGCACGTTCTTCGCGGAGGCGCTGTTCGCCGACGACGCCGAGGTGGCGGCGACGTTCACGTCGGGGCCGTCGACGGGCCGGCCCGCCCTCACCCGCCGCGCGCACGGCACCGGATCGGCGTGGTACCTCGCGACGATGCCCGACGAAGCGGGGCTGGACCTCGTGGCAGGGCTCGTGCTCGACGAGGCGCGCGTGCGCCCCGTCGTCGACGGCCTCCCCGACGGCGTCGAGGTCGCGCGCCGCGGCGACCTCGTGACGATCATCAACCACGGCGGAGCAGAGGTCGAGGTCTCCGCATCGGGGACGGATCTGCGCACGGGCGAGCCGGCCTTGACCATCCGGCTGGCGCCGCAGGAGCCGGTGTTCCTCCTCTCCCCTGCCCGCGTGCTCGCCGCCGCGGAGATCTGACTCCCGGGGCGCGGGAAAACGCCTTCCCTCGAGGTTGCGCTCCCCCTCCCCGTATGCCACACTCGGTGAAAGCCGCTGGAAAGCGTTTACCCATCCGGCCTGAACGGCCCGACGAGAGCAAGGAAGCACATCGTGAGCACCGCGACCCCCGCCGTCCGCGAGATCGGCATCATCATGAACGGCGTCTCCGGACGCATGGGCTACCGTCAGCACCTCGTGCGCTCGATCCTCGCGATCCGCGACGCGGGCGGCGTGGAGCTGCCCGACGGATCGAAGGTCACGGTGCGCCCGCTGCTCGTCGGCCGCAGCGAGGCGAAGCTCGCCGAGATCGCGGCGCAGCACGGCATCGCCGACTACACGACGGACCTCGACGCGGCGCTCGCCGATCCGCAGTGGGAGATCTACGCCGACTTCCTCGTGACGAAGGCGCGCGCCACGGCCCTCCGCAAGGCCATCGCCGCGGGCAAGGCCATCTACACCGAGAAGCCCACGGCCGAGTCGGTCGAGGAGGCCCTCGAGCTCGCCCGGCTCGCCGCCGCGGCCGGAGTCAAGACGGGCGTCGTGCACGACAAGCTCTACCTGCCCGGTCTCCAGAAGCTCAAGCGGCTCATCGACTCCGGCTTCTTCGGCCGCATCCTCTCGGTGCGCGGCGAGTTCGGCTACTGGGTGTTCGAGGGCGACTGGCAGCCCGCGCAGCGCCCCAGCTGGAACTACCGCGCAGAGGACGGCGGCGGCATCATCGTCGACATGTTCCCGCACTGGAACTACGTGCTCGAGAACCTCTTCGGCGAGGTCAAGAGCGTGTACTCGCAGGCGTCCATCCACATCGCCGACCGCTGGGACGAGAAGGGCGAGCGCTACGACGCCACGGCCGAGGACGCCGCCTACGGCATCTTCGAGCTCGACGGCGGCATCGTCGCCCAGATCAACTCGAGCTGGACGACGCGCGTCAACCGCGACGAGCTCGTCGAGTTCCACGTCGACGGCACCCACGGCTCGGCCGTCGTCGGCCTCTTCGGCGCGAAGATCCAGCCCCGCAACGCGACGCCCAAGCCGGTCTGGAACCCCGACCTCGAGGACACGCACGACTACGACGGCGACTGGCAGAAGGTGCCGACCAACGACGTCTTCCTGAACGGCTTCCGCCAGCAGTGGGAGGAGTACCTCGTCTCGTACGTCGAGGGCACCGACTACGCGTTCGACCTCCTCGCCGGCGCGCGCGGCGTGCTGCTCGCCGAGGCGGGCCTGGAGTCGTCCAAGACGGGTGCCAAGGTCGTCCTCCCCGCGCTCGCGCTGGACTGACGACGATGAGCGATCACTTCACCCTCGTCGGCGCCGACGGCGCGCTCGCACGCGCGCCCCTCAACGACGCCGGCGTCTACACGAAGCCCGAGGGCGCCCTGCGCAGCCGCGTCGCGTACGCGGCCGCGCACGTCGTGCCCGTGCTCTGGGGAGACAACACCCCGGGGCAGCCCGCGCAGATCGACTGGGACGCCACGCTCGGCTTCCGCCGTGCCGTGTACTCCTGGGGTCTCGGCGTCGCCGACGCCATGGACACGGCGCAGCGGAACATGGGGCTCGACGCCGCCGCCGTGCGCGAGCTCATCCGCCGCAGCGCCGAGGTCGCCCGGGAGGAGGGCGGCTCGGTCGCCGTCGGCGTCAACACCGACCACGTCGACGAGCACACGATCACGCTCGACGAGGTGATCGACGCCTACAAGGAGCAGCTGCACTTCACGGAGGAGCAGGGCGCGGGTCCCGTGCTCATGGCGTCGCGCCACCTCGCCCGCGTCGCGACGAGCGCGACCGACTACCTGCGCGTCTACGGCGCCGTGCTGCAGTCGGCGACC
Organism: Microbacterium gilvum; assembly: GCF_039543865.1. Lineage (NCBI taxonomy): Bacteria > Bacillati > Actinomycetota > Actinomycetes > Micrococcales > Microbacteriaceae > Microbacterium > Microbacterium gilvum. The sequence goes on from NZ_BAABKO010000001.1 coordinate 1,046,056, forward strand.
GTGCCCGTCGTGCTGCACTGGCTCGGCACCGCGTTCGACCCCGAGCTCGCCGGCTACTTCGGAGCCGACGACTGGCAGACCGCGTCGAACACGCTCATCCGCATCATCGAGGAGAACCCGGGCAAGGTCGCCGGCCTCAAGATGAGCCTGCTGGACGCGGAGTCCGAGGTCTCTGTGCGCGAGCGGCTGCCCGAGGGCGTGCGCATGTACACGGGCGACGACTTCAACTACGTCGGCCTCATCGGCGGCGCCGACGTGCCGGATGCGACGCAGCCGGCGCAGACGCCCGGAACGACGCGGACGCACTCCGATGCTCTGCTCGGCGCGTTCGCGGCGATCACGCCCGTCGCATCGGCGGCCATCCAGGCTCTCGACGCGGGGCGTCCCGACGAGTACCTGCGCATCCTCGGCCCCACGGAGGAGCTCAGCCGGCAGGTGTTCGCCGCCCCCACGTACTACTACAAGACGGGCGTCGCGTTCCTCTCCTGGCTCAACGGCCACCAGGCCGGATTCCAGATGGTCGGCGGTCTCCACTCCGCCCGCAGCATCCCGCACCTCTCGCGCATCGTCGAGCTCGCGAACGCCTCGAACGCCCTCGAGCAGCCCGCTCTCGCGGCGCAACGGTGGAGCGACTACCTGCGACTGAACGGAGTCCGCGCATGAGCACGGTGCCCACCCCGTCCGCCCATCCGCGCCTGTCGATCAACCAGGCGACGATCAAGTACACGACCGTGGCCGAGGCCGTGCGGGTCGTGCAGGATGCCGGCATCGGCGCGATCGGACTGTGGCGGGAGCAGGTGCAGGACGCGGGCCTCGCCGAGTCCGCGAAGATCATCCGGGATTCGGGGCTGCGGTACTCCACGCACTGCCGCGGCGGATGGTTCACCGTCGCCGAGGGTGCGGCCCGCCGCGCGGCCATCGACGACAACCGCCGGGCCATCGAGGAGACCGCGACGCTGGCCGCCGCGGGAGCTGCGGGGTCGCGCGCCGTGCTCGTGCTCGTCGTGGGCGGCCTCCCCGAGGGGTCGCGCGACCTCGTCGGCGCGCGGGAGCGCGTGCGCGACGCCGTCGCCGAGCTCGCCCCCGACGCGCAGACGGCCGGCGTCACGCTCGCGCTCGAGCCGCTGCATCCCATGTACGCCTCCGACCGCTCGGTGCTCTCGACGCTGCCGCAGGCTCTCGACATCGCCGCCGACTTCGATCCCGCCGTGGTCGGGGTCACGGTCGACACGTTCCACCTGTGGTGGGACCCGGACGTGCTCGCGCACATCGAGCGCGCGGGGCGCGAGGGGCGCATCGCGACCTACCAGGTCTGCGACTGGAAGACGCCGCTCGAGGCCGACAACCTGCTCTCGCGCCACTATCCGGGTGACGGGATGATCGACTTCGGTCCGATGACCCGCGCCGTCGAGGCGACGGGATACGACGGCGACATCGAGGTCGAGCTGCTCAACCAGGCGATCTGGGACACGGCACCCGCCGAGGCCGTGCGCCGCACGATCGACGGATTCGCCCGCGCCGTCGCTCCCCACCTCGCCTGACCCCTTCCCGGTCGCGGGGATGTCCCCGCCGGCCTCCGCGACCGGGAACCGCTTCCGCGATAGGCTCACCGGATGACCGACACGACCACGCGCGCGAGCGGGGCGCCCACGCTCCACGACGTCGCGCGCGAGGCGGGCGTCTCGCTCGCGACGGCATCCCGCGTGCTCAACGGCTCGACCCGCAAGGTCGCCGAGGCCTACGCGGAGCGCGTGCAGGCCGCGGCCGACCGACTCGGCTACACGGCGAACCTGTCTGCGCAGGCGATCGCCCGTGGTACGTCGGCCGCCGTCGCCCTCATCGTCGCCGACATCGCCGATCCCTACTTCGGGCAGATCGCGTCGGGCGTCGCGCAGGCTGCGGCCGACGCCGGCCTCATCGTCACGATCGCCATGACCGAGCGCGATCCGCGACGCGAGGTCGCCCTCGTCCGCGCCCTCCGCGGCCAGCGTCCGCGCGGCATCATCCTCGCGGCGTCGCGCGACGCCTCGGTCGACTCCACCCCCCTCACGGCCGAGATCGCCGCCGTCCAGGCGACGGGCGGGCGCGTCGTGACGCTCGGCGCCGGGCTGTCGGGCTCGCGCGTCGTCGCCTACGAAAACGAGGCGGGGGCGCGTGCCCTGGGCGAGCGCGTGGCCGCTCTCGGGTACCGCGACGCCGTCGTGCTCGCGGGGCCCGAGGGGCTGCGGACGTCGGACGACCGCCTCGCCGGATTCACGGCGGGCTTCGCCACGGGCGGCGGATCGGCGCCCCGCGTCGTCCGCGGGGAGATCTCGCGCGACGCCGGCTACGCGGCCGCGAGCGCGCTCCTCACCGACGCGCTCGCTCCCGGAACCCTCGTCTTCGGCATCAGCGATGTCGTGGCCATCGGCGCGCTCTCCGCCGTGCGCGACGCCGGCCGCACCCCCGGTGCGGACATCGCGGTCGCCGGATTCGACGACATCGCGACGGGGCGCGACGTGACGCCGGGGCTCACGACCGTCCGCCTGCCGCTCGAGGAGCTCGGTGCGCAGGCGCTGCGGGCCTCGGTCGACGCGGAGTGGACGCCCGGAGAGCCGGTCGCGCTCGAGGTGCTCGTGCGCGCCAGCACCCCTCCGCGCTGACCCGCGCCCCGGTGCCCACTCGCGACCGCGATCCCGCGGCGAACGGATACCCGTTGGACGAGAGCACACCCGAAAACGCCCAATCGGGTGCCCTCTCGGCAAGGGGATAGCCGTTGGACGAGGAGACGGGGAACGTCCTCAGAAGTCGATGTCGACGAACCCCTGGAAGAAGCGGCGCAGCTGGGCCGCCATGTCGAGGATGCCCGGCTCGAGGAGCCACTGCACCTGCAGGCCGTCCATCATGGCGATCGTCGCGATCGCGGCGCGCTCGGGCGAGACGCCGTCGGCCAGCCGCCCCTGCGCGGCGAGCGAGGCGAACGCGTGCCGCAGGTTGCCGCGCGTGCGGGCGTACCGCGCGATGAAGTACCCGTGCGCGGGATGGTCCGGCGAGGTCGCCTCGGTCGACAGCACGGCGAAGAGCTTCACGATCCCCGGAATGGTCGCGTTGTACTCCGCGAGCCGCACGAGCCCCCGCAGGGTCGCCTCCCCGTCCTCCTGGTCGAACGGCACGACCTCGAGGGCGCGGACGTCGCGGCGGTCGAGCACGTCGGCGAGCAGCGCGCTCTTCGACGGGAAGTGGTGAAGGACGCCCGCCTCGCTCATCCCGACGCGGTCGGCGACCTCGCGCAGCGATCCGGAGCGGTAGCCCGACTCCGCGAACACGTCGAGCGCCGCATCGAGGATGGCCGTGCGCACGGCGGCCGTCTTGGCGTACGGCCCGCGTCGGCGCGGCCTGCGGGGTTCTGTGGTCTGGGTCTTCGTCGACATGCTCACTCCACGCTAGCCGCCGCGTCCTCGCAACGGAAAACATCACATTTTGGTCAACCGGTGAACTGATCTCGTGTAAAACCTAGCGCTCCCTCGCATTTGACGCTAGCGTACTCGGCAGAAGCGGCCCGATGGCGGGTCGCCCTTACCCGAAGGACCAAGGATGATCCGTTGGAAGGCCGCAGCAGCCACCCTCGCCGTCTCCGCACTCGCCCTCACCGCCTGCTCCGGCGGGAGCACGGGCGGCGGCACCGGCGGAGGCGACACCAGCCTCACGCTCGGGGCGATCACCGCGCCCACGACGCTCGACCCTGCGGGCGCCGAATGGGGCAACCGCGCCCCCTACTACCAGGCCGTGTTCGACACGCTCCTGTACGCCGACACGGAGGGCGAGATCCAGCCCTGGCTCGCCACGGACTGGGCCTACAACGACGACAACACCGTCCTCACCCTGACCCTCCGCGACGACGTGACCTTCACCGACGACAGCGCCCTCACGGCCGACGTCGTCGTCGAGAACCTGCAGCGGTTCAAGGACGGCACCTCGCCCGACGCGAGCTACTTCGCCGACGTCGCATCGTTCGAGGCCTCCGACGACACCACCGTCGTCATCACCCTGAACGCCCCCAACCCCGCGTTCCTCGACTACCTCACGCGCGACCCCGGCCTCGTCGCCTCGAGCGAGGCGATCGCCTCGGGCGACCTCACGACGGCGCCCGTCGGCTCGGGTCCGTACATCCTCGACACGGCGGCGACCGTCACGGGCACGAGCTACGTCTACACCGCCAACCCCGACTACTGGAACCCCGACGTCCAGTACTACGACGCGCTCACGATCAACGTCTTCCAGGACCCGACGGCCGCCCTCAACGCCATCAAGGCGAACGAGGCCGACGCCGTCCGTCTCTCCACGAACGACAACCTCGCCGAGGTCGAGGCCGCCGGCTGGACGGTCGCCGCCAACGAGCTCGACTTCCAGGGCCTGCTCCTCCTCGACCGCGCCGGCACCGTGAGCGAGCCGCTCGCCGACGTGCGCGTGCGCCAGGCGATCAACTACGCCATCGACCGCGACGCCATGCTGGAGGCGCTGCAGAAGGGCCACGGCACCGTGACGACGCAGGTGTTCCCTGCGTCCAGCGCCGCCTACGACGAGTCGCTCGACGAGTACTACACGTACGACGTCGAGAAGGCGCAGGAGCTCATGGACGAGGCGGGCTACTCCGACGGCTTCACGATCTCCATGCCGAGCTCGGCGCTCCTGGGCGCATCGACGTACTCCCTCATCGACCAGCAGCTCGCCGAGATCGGCATCACGGTCGAGTACACCGATCCCGGCAACAACTTCATCGCCGACCTGCTCGCCCCGAAGTTCCCCGCGTCCTTCATGGCGCTCGAGCAGAACCCCGACTGGCAGCTCATCCAGTTCATGATCTCGCCCACCGCGATCTTCAACCCCTACCACTACGAGGATGAGACCGCGGACGCGATCATCGAGCGCATCCAGTTCGGCGACGAGGCGCAGCAGGCCGAGGCGGCCGCAGAGCTCAACCGCTACATCGTGGAGCAGGCGTGGTTCGCCCCGTTCTACCGCGTCGAGGGCTCCATGGCCTCGGCCCCCGGCACGACGGTCGAGATGAACCCGACCAACGCCTACCCGTCGATCTTCGACATCACGCCGGCCGAGTGATCATCGCCGGGGCCGCCCGCGAGGGCGGTCCCGGCTTCCCCCAGGAGCGAAGATGCCCGCTTTCATCGCCCGACGCCTGCTCTCCGGCGTCGTCATGCTCGTCGTGATCTCGATCGTCGCGTTCACGCTTCTCTACCTCGGAGGCGGCGACATCGCCCGCCGCATCCTCGGACAGAGCGCGACGGCCGAGACCGTCGCCGCCAAGGCCGCCGAGCTCGGCCTCGACCGCCCCCTCATCGCCCAGTTCTGGGACTGGTTCACGCACGCGATCACGGGCGATCTCGGTCGCTCGTGGTTCAGCAGCCAGTTCGTGACCGTGAGCATGGAGACGCGCCTGCCCGTCACCCTGTCGATCGTCATCGGCTCCACGCTCATCGCGGCGGTGCTCTCCGTCGTCCTCGGCGTGCTGGCGGCGCGGCGCGGCGGATGGATCGACGGACTCGTGCAGTTCCTCTCCGTCATCGGCTTCGCCATCCCCGGATTCCTCATCGCGCTCGGCCTCGTGCTCGTGTTCGCGATCAACCTGGGATGGTTCCGGGCGACCGGGTACACCCCGATCGCGGCGTCGTTCGGGGGATGGCTCGCCTCCGTCACGCTCCCCGTCGTCGCGCTCGCGATCGGCGCGATCGCGACGGTCGCGCAGCAGATCCGCGGGTCCGTGCTCGACGCCCTGAGCCGCGACTACGTGCGCACGCTGCGCAGCCGCGGCCTCCCGGAAGGGCGCGTGGTGTACCGTCACGTGCTCCGCAACGCGGCAGGGCCGGCGCTCGCCGTCCTCGCCGTGCAGTTCATCGGCATGCTGGGCGGCGCCGTCGTCGTCGAGCAGGTGTTCGCGCTCCCCGGCATCGGCCAGCTCGCCGTGCAGGCGACCACGCAGGGCGACATCCCCGTCGTCATGGGGATCGTCGTCGTCACCGCCATCATCGTCGTCATCGTCAACCTCGCGATCGACCTCGCGCAGGCTGCCCTCAACCCGAAGGTGCGACTGTCATGACCGCCCGCCCCCAGCCCGCGCTCCTGCGGCGGCTGCTCCGCCGCCCGCTCGCCGTGGCCTCCCTCGTCGTCCTCGCCGTCGTCGCCGTCGTCGCCGCCCTCGGGCCGATCCTCGCCCCGCAGGACCCGGGGTACTCCGACATCTCGGCGATCCTCCAGCCCCCCGGCGCCGAGCATCTGCTCGGCACCGACTCGGCAGGGCGCGACGTGCTCTCGCGCCTCCTCGCCGCGACGCAGATCTCGGTCGCCTCGGCGCTCGTCGCCCTCGTGACGGCCCTCGTGATCGGCGTCGCGTCGGGGCTCATCGCCGGCTACTACCAGGGATGGTTCGACGCCGTCTCGTCGTGGGTCACGTCGCTCGTCATGGCGATGCCCGGCATCGTCGTGCTCCTCGCCGCCCGCTCGGTGCTCGGTCCCAGCGTCTGGATCGCGATGCTCGTGTTCGGCGTGCTCATGTCGCCGGCGTTCTTCCGGCTGGTCTACGCGAGCGTGACATCGGTGCGCGGAGAGCTGTACGTCGACGCGGCCCGCGTCTCGGGGCTCGGCGACACCCGCATCATCGGGCGCCACATCCTCGGCGTCGTGCGCGCCCCCATCCTCATCCAGTCGGCCGTCATCGCGGGCATCGCGATCGCCATCCAGTCGGGCCTGGAGTTCCTCGGGCTCGGCGACCTCTCGGTGCCGACCTGGGGGTCGATGCTCAACGACGCGTTCACGAAGATCTACAACCAGCCCGTGCTCATGCTGTGGCCGTCGCTCGCGATCGCGCTCGTCTGCATCGCGCTGACGCTGCTCGCGAACGCCATGCGCGACGAACTCGAGCGCACCGTGACGGTCCGCCGGAAGCGCCGTCGCGCGGTCTCGGGTGCGACCGGGTCGGTCGCCGCCGTGACGACGTCGTTCGCGATGGGCGGCGGCGATGCCCCCGTCGACCTCGACGAGGTGCCCGTCTTCGACGAGTTCCCCGTCATCGTGCACGAGGAGGACGCCCGCTCCGCCCTGCGCACGCAGGACGTGCTGCTGAGCGTGCGCGACCTGCGGGTCGGGTACGACCAGGCCGACGGCTCGACGATCGAGGTCGTCCACGGCGTCTCGCTCGACGTCCGCAAGGGGGAGGTGCACGGCCTCATCGGCGAGTCCGGCTCGGGCAAGACCCAGACGGCATTCTCGGTGCTGGGTCTCCTCCCCCGCGGCGGGCGCGTGACGGCGGGGACGATCTCGTTCGACGGAGCGCAACTGGCCGACGCCGACGAGCGCGCGTACGCGGGCATCCGGGGCAAGCGGATCGGCTACATCCCGCAGGAGCCGATGTCGAACCTCGACCCGTCGTTCACGATCGGGTCCCAGCTCGTCGAGCCGCTCCGCACGGGCCTCGGGATGAGCGCGAAGGACGCGACGGAGAAGGCTCTCGCGCTGCTCGAGCGGGTCGGGATCCCCGACCCGAGGAGGACGTTCGCGGCGTACCCGTTCCAGGTGTCGGGCGGGATGGCCCAGCGCGTCCTCATCGCCGGCGCCGTGTCGACCGGCCCCGAGCTCATCATCGCCGACGAGCCGACGACCGCGCTCGACGTCACGGTGCAGGCGGAGGTCCTCGACCTGCTGCGCGACCTGCAGGCGGAGCGGCACGTGGCGATGCTCCTCGTCACCCACAACTTCGGCGTCGTCGCCGACCTGTGCGACCGCGTGTCGGTCATGCAGGACGGACGGTTCGTCGAGCAGGGGCCCGTGCGCGCCATCTTCCGCGACGCGCAGCATCCGTACACGAAGGCGCTGCTCGGCGCGATCCTCGACGAGGGTCCCGCCCGCGGGCCGCTCCAGACCACCGCAGGAGGTGCGCGATGAGCGCGACGACGACGGAAGCCCCGCTGCTCGAGGTGAAGGACCTCGTCGTGGAGTACCCAGGCAAGGGACTGCGCGGCACCCCGTTCCGGGCGCTCAAGGGGGTGTCGCTCGACATCCGCCCCGGCGAGTGCGTGGGGCTCGTCGGCGAGTCGGGATCGGGCAAGACGACGCTCGGGCGCGCCGTGCTCGGGCTCGCGCCCGTCACGGAGGGGTCGATCGTCTACGACGGACGCGACATCTCGCACCTCGGCCGGGCGGAGCGGCGCGCGCTCGCGACCGAGATCCAGGTCGTCTTCCAGGATCCGTACTCATCCCTCAACCCGTCCATGACGATCGAGCAGATCCTCGCGGAGCCGCTCGGGATCCAGGGCGTGCCGGCCGCGGAGGCGAGGAAGCGGGTGCGCGACCTTCTCGACCAGGTCGGCCTCCCGTCCGACGCGCGATCGCGCCTGCCTCGCGAGTTCTCCGGCGGCCAGCGCCAGCGCATCGCGATCGCGCGTGCGCTCGCGCTCTCCCCCCGCCTCATCGTCTGCGACGAGCCCGTGTCGGCGCTCGACCTGTCGACGCAGGCGCGCGTGCTCGACCTCTTCATCGAGATCCAGGAGCAGACGGGCGTCGCGTACCTCTTCGTCACGCACGATCTCGCGGTCGTCCGGCACATCAGCCACCGCGTCGCGGTCATGTACCACGGCGAGATCGTCGAGGACGGCGACGGCGACCAGGTGACCTCGGCGCCGGAGCACCCCTACACTCAGCGCCTGTTCATGGCGGCGCCCGTCCCCGACCCCGACCGCCAGGAGGAGCGCCGCGCCGAGCGCCGCGCCCTCATCGCCGCAGAGAGCTCCGCACGATGACCGATCACCTCCGTCCGCTCCTCGACCGGCTCACGCTCGAGGAGAAGGCCGCGCTCGTGCAGGGCGCCGACTTCTGGACGACCGTCCCCCTGCCCTCCATCGGGCTGCGCGCCATGACCCTCTCCGACGGACCGGCCGGCGTGCGCGGGCCCCGCTGGGACGAGCGGGAGCCCTCGCTCAACCTGCCGTCGGGCTCTGCGCTCGGAGCGTCGTGGGACATCGGGCTCGCACGGCGCTACGGTGCCGCGGCGGCGGCGGAGGCGCGTCGGAAGGGCGTCGACGTCGTGCTCGGCCCCACCATCAACCTGCACCGCTCCCCTCTCGGAGGCCGCCACTTCGAGTGCCTCAGCGAGGACCCGGAGCTCACGGGCGCGCTCGCGGAGGAGTACGTGCGCGGACTGCAGGAGGGCGGGGTGGCCGCGACGCCCAAGCACTACGTCGCCAACGACTCCGAGACCGACCGGTTCACGGTGGACGTCGTGGTGTCCGACCGCGCCCTGCGCGAGCTCTACCTCGCCCCCTTCGAGCGGGCCGTCGGCGCCGGCGCGTGGGCTCTCATGAGCGCGTACAACTCGGTCGACGGCGTCACGATGACCGAGAACGCCCTGCTCGAGACGCCGCTCAACAGCGAATGGGGCTTCGACGGCGTCGTCGTGAGCGACTGGACGGCCGTGCGCAGCCTCGACGCCGTCGCCGCCGCGCAGGACCTCGCCATGCCCGGCCCCGCGCCGGCCTGGGCCGACCTCGTCGAGGCCGTCCGCGACGGACGCGTGGCCGAGGCGGATCTCGACCGCAAGGTGCTCCGGCTCCTGCTGCTCGCCGAGCGCGTCGGCGCCCTGGGCGGCGCCCAGCCGGCCGGCACCGCGCCCGTGGACGGCCCGGCGTTCGCCCGCGAGGCCGCGGTCGAGGGCTCCGTGCTGCTGCGCAACGACGGCGTGCTGCCGCTCGTCGAGGTTCGCTCGATCGCGGTGGTCGGCCAGAACGCGCGCGACGCGCGCACGCAGGGCGGCGGCAGCGCGACCGTGCTGCCTGAGCGGGTGGTGAACCCGCTCGAGGGCATCCGAGCGGCGTTCCCCGACGCCGACGTGCGGTTCGCGCTCGGCGCCGTCGTGCAGGAGGGCGTCGCCGAGCTCCCCCTCGACACGATCGCGAACCCCGTGACGGGCGCCCCCGGCATCCGTGTCGTATTCCGCGACGCCGACGGCGCTGAGCTGTTCGCCGAGGACCGCCGGTCGACCGCGCTCGTCTGGTTCGGCGGGGATGCGCCGGTGTCCGCGGCGGCGACGCTCGAGCTCTCGACGGTGTGGACGCCCTCCGGGAGCGGAGAGGTGCTGCTGGGCTTCGCCGGCGCCAACCGCGGGCGCGTGTTCGTGGACGGCGAGCTCGTCCTCGAGGACTCCCCCGTCGTCGCGGGCGCCGATCTGGGCGCGGCGTTCCTCAACCCGCCCTCGTCGACCGTCGGAGTGGCGGTCGAGCGCGGCGAGCCGCGGGACCTCCGCGTCGAGATCGACATCGCGCGCGGCGCCCTCGAGGGGGCGCTCAGCGTCACGTTCGGCCTCGCGCCCGACGACGGCGATCCCGATGCGCTCATCGACGAAGCCGTCGCGGCGGCGCGCGCCGCCGACGCGGCTGTCGTCGTCGTGGGAACCAACGCGAAGGTCGAGTCGGAGGGGTACGACCGCACCTCGCTCGCCCTGCCGGGTCGGCAGGACGAGCTCGTTCGCGCCGTGCTCGCGGCGAACCCCCGCACGATCGTCGTCGTCAACGCGGGCGCGCCCGTCGAGCTGCCGTGGGCCGACGAGGCGCCCGCGGTGCTGCTGGGCTATTTCGGTGGCCAGGAGTTCGGATCGGCGATCGGCGACATCCTCACCGGCGCCGCCGAGCCGGGCGGCCGCCTGCCCACGACCTGGCCGCGGACGCTCGCGGACGCGCCCGTCGTCGATGTCACGCCGACGGACGGACGCCTCGCCTATCGCGAGGGCGTCCACGTCGGCTACCGCGCATGGCTGCGCGCGGGCGCGGAGCCGCACTTCCCGTTCGGCCACGGGCTCGGCTACACCTCGTGGTCGTGGGGTGCGGCGGCGCGCGACGGGGATGTGCTCGAGGTGACGCTCGCGAACACGGGCGGCCGGGCGGGCAAGCAGGTCGTGCAGGTGTACGCCGAGCGGGCGGATTCGGCGATCGAGCGTCCCGTGCGCTGGCTGGTCGGGTTCGCGGTCGTCCGCGCCGAACCGGGTGAGACCGTCACGGCGCGCGTCGACCTCCCCGAACGCCGGCTCGCCCACTGGGACGGCGGGTGGCGCGTCGAGCCGGGTGCGTACACCCTGCGCGCCGGTGCCTCGGTCGCGGACCTGCCGCTCTCCCTCGTCTGGGAGGCCTGAGGAGCGCGTCCGGCGGGACGCGCCGGTCGGCGAAAGCACATCCGCTTGCCGAGAGCACTCCCACTATCGGGCGATCCGATGGGCGCTCGGCAAGCGGATATCCGTTGGGCGAGAACGGGAACCGGTCAGGGCGTCAGGGCACCTCGGCGCGGAGGCGCTCCCCCGCCGTCGCCATGTGCACCGCCATCGTCGATGCCGCGGCGTCCTCGTCGCCCGCCTGCACCGCCGCGAGCACGGCCTCGTGCTCGCGGAGGGCGACCTCGGCGGCGTCGGTGTCGTGGACCGCGCGGTCGGCGTACACCTGCAGCAGCGAGCGCACGACATGGAGCGTGTCGACGAGCACGGCGTTGTCGGCCGCCTCGGCGAGCACCTGGTGGAAGTCGCGGTCCGCGCGGGCGAAGGCCGCCAGGTCGTCGAGGCCGTCGGCCATCCGCGTCGTGCACTCCGCGAGGCGCCGGCGTCCGTCGGCGTCCATGCGCCCCGCCGCGAGGCGCGCGACGTAGATCTCGAGGCCCGCGCGGAGCTCGAGCAGCTGCACCGTGTTGCGCTCGCCGATGAGCAGCCCCCAGCGCAGCGTCTGCGGCAGCAGCTCGCTCGCCTCGCCGCGCAGGTAGGTGCCGGAGCCGGGGCGGACGTCGACGATGCCGAGGATCTCCAGGGCCGCGAGCGCCTCGCGCACGGCCGAGCGGCCGACGCCGAGGGATGCCGCGAGCTGCCGCTCGGGGGGCAGCCGGGTCCCCGGCTCGATGGAGCCGCTCGTGAAGAGATCCATGAGCCGGCGCGCGACCTCGGAGACCGGCGTCCCGGACGGGAGGGCGCCGAGCGCCGCGACGATCTCGTCCGAGCGGTCTCCGGGATAGGCGGGCATGACGTCCAACCTATCGGGGGAACCGCGTTCCCGCACTTGCAATTGGTCAACCGGTTCGTCACAATGGACACGAATTCGACCCGACCTCGAGGAGACCCGACGCGATGACGCGCTTGTGGAACGATCCCGCTGACTTCGCGGATGAGATGATCGACGGCTTCGTCGCCGCCAACGGCGCGCATGTGCGGCGCGTGCCGGGCGGCATCGTCCGCGCCACGGGCGCGCCGGACGGGCAGGTCGCGGTCGTCATCGGCGGCGGCTCAGGGCACTACCCCGCGTTCGCCGGCCTCGTCGGCCGGGGGCTCGCGCACGGCGCCGCCCTCGGCAACCTCTTCGCCTCGCCGTCGGCGCAGCAGATCCACGCCGTGGCCCGCGCAGCCGACCGCGGCGCCGGCGTGTTCTTCACCTACGGCAACTACGCCGGCGACGTGCTGAACTTCGACGCCGCGCAGGAGCGCCTGCGCGGCGACGGCATCGACACGGCGACCGTCGCGGTGACCGACGACATCTTCAGCGCGCCGCCCGGCGAGAGGCGCAGACGGCGGGGCATCGCGGGCGATCTGACGGTGTTCCGCACGGCCGCCGCCGCGGCCGAGGCGGGATACGACCTCGCCTCCGTCGCCGCCGTCGCGGCGCGCGCGAACGACCGCACCCGGTCGATCGGCGTCGCATTCAGCGGATGCGCCCTTCCGGGCGCTCCCTCGCCGCTGTTCTCGGTGCCCGCAGGCCGGATGGCCGTGGGGCTCGGCATCCACGGAGAACCGGGCATCGACGAGACCGCCATCCCCACGGCCGACGAGCTCGCGGCGCTGCTCGTCGACAGGCTGCTGGCCGAGCTGCCGGAGGACGTGACGGCCGCCGGAGCGCGCGTCGTGCCCATCCTGAACGGCCTCGGCTCGCTCACGCACGAGGAGCTCTTCGTCGTCTACCGCCGCATCGCGCAGCTGCTCGAGGCCGCGGGGATCGTGATCGTCGACCCGCACGTGGGCGAGTACTGCACGTCGTTCGACATGGCAGGGGGCTCGCTCACGCTGTTCTGGCTCGACGACGAGCTCGAACGACTCTGGGGCGCCCCCGTCGACGCGCCCGCGTACCGCCGCGGAGCCCTCCCGGCCGTGACGACGCTCCCCGCGGCTGCGGGCCTCGCGGCACCCGACGCCGCGCCGGCGACCCCCGCTCCGTCCGGGCCGGGCACGTCCGCGCCGATCCTCCGCGGCGACGCCGCATCGCAGGATGTCGCGCGCACCGTGCGCGGCGCGCTGGAGGAGATCGTCCGCGCGATCGACGAGAACGTCGACGAGCTCGGCCGCATCGACGCCGTCGCGGGCGACGGCGACCACGGCATCGGCATGCAGCGCGGCTCGCACGCCGCCCTCGCGGCGGGCGCCGCGGCCGCGGACGCCGGTGCGGGCGCCCGCACCGTGCTCGCGCGCGCGGCCGATGCCTGGGCCGACCGCGCCGGCGGCACGTCGGGGGCGCTCTGGGGCGTCATCCTGAACGCCGTCGCGGCCCGGCTGGGTGACGAGGGCCGCCCGTCCGCGGCGGCCGTCGCGGACGGCGTCGCCGACGGACTGCGCGGCGTGCAGGTGCAGGGCAAGGCGGAGCGCGGCGACAAGACCCTCGTCGACGCGCTCATCCCGTTCTCCCTCGCGCTGCAATCCGCGGTCGCCGACGGCCTTCCGCTCGCCGACGCGTGGCGCACGGCCGCCGACGACGCCGCCCGCGCCGCGGCCGAGACCGCCGAGCTGATGCCCCGCCTCGGGCGCGCCCGCACCCACGGCGCGCACGCCGTGGGCACCCCCGACCCCGGCGCGATCTCGCTCGCGCTCATCGCCACCCGCGTCGGCGACCTCCTCGCCGGCGCCCCCGAAGGGAACTGAGATGACCGACCAGCTGCGCATCGTCATCGGCTGCGACGACGCCGGATACGCCTACAAGGAGATCCTCAAGTCCGACCTCGCCGCGCACCCTGGCGTCGCGTCGGTCGTCGACGTCGGCGTCGATGCCGACGGCCACACCGCCTATCCGCGCGTCGCGATCGCCGCGGCCGAGCAGGTCGCCGCGGGTGCCGCGGATCGCGCGCTGCTGATCTGCGGAACGGGCCTGGGCGTCGCCATCGCCGCCAACAAGGTGCCGGGCATCCGCGCGGTCACGGCGCACGACTCCTTCAGCGTCGAGCGCGGCGTCCTCTCCAACAACGCGCAGATCCTCACCATGGGCCAGCGCGTCGTCGGCATCGAGCTGGCGCGCCGCCTCGTCCGCGAGTGGCTCGGCTACCGGTTCGATCCGGCGAGCGCCTCGGCCGAGAAGGTCGCCGTGATCGACGCCTACGAGTCCACCGGCTCCTGCTGATGGCCGTGCCCGTCATCGGCGTGAGCCTCAAGACGTACTTCTCCCACGCCCGCGCGCGCGCCTGGTTCGACGCCGTCGCCGCGCGCGTGCGGGCGGATGAGGCCGTCGCCGGCGGCGCCGTCGAGCTGTTCGTCACACCGACCTTCCTGCAGATCCCGGCAGCCGTGGCCGCGTTCGCCGGCACGCGCGTGCGCGTCGGTGCGCAGGATCTGTCGGCCGATCCGGCCGGCGCCTTCACGGGCGAGATCGCCGCTGCGGAGCTGGCGGAGGTCGGGGCCGCGATCGCCGAGATCGGGCACGCCGAACGCCGGAGGCGACACGGCGAGACCGACGCGGTCGTCGCCGCGAAGGCCCGCCGCGCGCGCGAGGCGGACCTCACCCCCCTCCTGTGCATCGGGGAGGACCGGCGCGCGGCCCCGGAGGCGGCAGCCCGCATCGCGGTCGACCAGCTCGGCGCGGCGCTCGACGACGTGCCGGCGGGCGAGGTCCTCGTGGCCTACGAGCCGGTGTGGGCCATCGGCGCCGCACGGCCCGCGCCCGTCGAGCACGCGCGAGCCGTCGCCGGCGCGCTGCGGGCCGCGCTCCGAGCCGATCCCGCCCGGAGCGGTTCCCGCGTCCTCTACGGCGGCGCCGCCGGCCCCGGCCTCCTCAGCGAGCTGGGCGACGCCGTCGACGGGCTGTTCCTCGGCCGCTTCGCCCACGACCCCGGCGCCCTCGCCTCCGTGCTCCATGAGGCGGCGGCCCTCGCGGCGGGCCGTCCGTGATCGGCCTCGGCACCTATGCCTTCTTCTGGCAGCACTCCGACCGCTCGCCCGAGCCGCTGAGCCTGCGCGGCGCGCTGGAGGAGACGCGCGCGCTCGACGTCGACCTCTTCCAGATCTGCGACTTCGCCCCGCTCGAGGCGATGACGGACGCCGAGGTGCACGACGCCGCCGCCGCGGCGCGCGATCTGGGCGTCGCCATCCAGCTCGGCACGAAGGGCGTCGAGCCGGAGCGGCTCGCGCGCCACCTCGCCCTCGCGGACGTCTTCGACGCCCGCCTCGTGCGCAGCATGCTCTTCTCCCCCGCCTCACGACCCTCCGCCGCAGAGGCGGAGGCCTGGCTGCGGGCCGCCCTCCCCGCGTACGAGGCCGCCGGCGTCGTCCTCGCCCTCGAGACGTACGAGCAGATCGCGACGGCCGACCTCGTGGCGCTCGTCCAGCGGATCGCGAGCCCTGCGCTCGGCATCTGCCTCGACCCTGCCAATGTCGTCGCGCGGCTCGAGCGGCCCGTCGACGCGATCGAGCTGACCGCCCCGCACGTCGTGAACGTCCATGCGAAGGACTTCGCATTCGACCGGCAGCCGGGCTGGGTCGGCTTCACGTACTCCGGCGCCCCCATGGGAGCCGGCCTCCACGACTACCCGCACCTGCTGCGCACCGTGCACCCGCGCGAGCGCGGCATCGACGAGATCGTCGAGCACTGGCTGCCCTGGCAGGGCGACGCGACCACCACCATCCGGACCGAGCGGGAATGGACCCGCCGGGCCATCGAGACGCTGAGGAGCGCTTCATGACCGACACCGCCTACCGCATCGCCGTGTTCGGCGCGGGAGGGAAGATGGGGACCCGCGTCTCCGACAACCTCGTGAAGACGGGCCACACCGTCTGGTACGTCGAGAGCTCGCCCGCCGGCCAGGAGCGCGTGCGCGCCGCAGGACGGGAGCTCTCCGATGCGCAGACCGCGATCGCCGATGCCGAGATCGTCGTGCTCGCCGTCCCCGACCTCGCCCTCGGCCCCGTCACCGCGGAGCTCGTCCCGCAGCTGGCGCCCGGGACGATCGTCCTCACGCTCGACCCCGCTGCCGCCTACGCCGGCCTCCTCACCACGCGCGACGACATCATCCAGGCGGTCGCGCACCCCTGCCATCCGTCGATCTTCCTGCAGCGCGAGACGCCGGAGCAGTGGGCCGACACGTTCGGAGGCATCGCCGCCCCGCAGGACGCCATCGCGGCGATCGAGTCGGACGACCCCGCCAAGAAGGCGGTCGTCGAAGCCACCGTCCGCGCGATCTACGCGCCCGTGATCGACGTGCACTGGGTCACCGTCAAGCAGCTCGCCCAGCTCGAGCCCACCCTCGTCGAGACGGTCGCCTGCATGATCGGCGCGCTCCTGAACGAGGCGCTCCAGGAGGCCGTCCACACCATGGGCGTCCCGGAGGCCGCGGCGCGGAGCATCCTCTACGGCCACACGCAGGTCGCGCTCGCCAACGGCCTGCGCGGCGACAACCCCTTCAGCGACGCGTGCCTCATCGCGATGGACTACGGTCGCGAGAGCATCATCAAGGAGGACTGGAAGAAGATCTTCCGCGACGACGAGCTCGACAGGAACCTCGCGCGCATGCTGCACCTCGACGAGATCGCACGATAGGGGCCGACGGATGACCAGACTGGCAGGGAAGACGGCGCTCGTCACGGGGGCCGCCCTCGGCATCGGGCTCGCGGTCGCGACGCGGTTCGCCGACGAGGGCGCGCGCGTCATCCTCGCGGACCGCAACGGCGAGGGCGCGGCCGCCGCGGCGGCCGCCCTCGGCGCGAACGCGCGCGCCGTCACGATGGACATCTCCGACGAAGCCGCCGTCGCCGCGGGGTTCGCCGAGGCGGATGCCGACGGCTGGGCCCCCGACGTCGTCGTCGCGAACGCGGGCGTGCAGCTCTTCGGACAGGACGCGCCCGCCGCAGACCTCGACCTCGACGTCTGGCGGAGGACGGTCGACATCAACCTGACCGGCACGTTCCTGACCGTCAAGCACGCCGTGCGCTCGATGCTCCGGACGGGCGGCGGATCGATCATCCTCACCGGCAGCCCCACGGGCGTCAACGGCGAAGGCCGCGACTTCACCGCCTACAGCGCCACGAAGGCGGGCATCCACGGTCTCGGCCGCACGGTCGCCGCGGCATATGCCGATCGCGGCATCCGCGTCAACACCGTGCAGCCGGCGTACACCGAGACGCCGCTCGTCTCGGCGATCAGCGAGAACCCGGTCTCGCGCGCGGCCATCGTCGGGCGCATCCCGCTCGGCCGCCCCGGCACGCCCGACGACGTGGCGGGGATCATGGTGTACCTCGCGAGCGACGAGGGCTCCTTCGCGACGGGCGCGATCTTCCAGGTCGACGGGGGCATGACGAGCCTGTGACCGCATCGCACGCCTGGGCCGGCGACGGCGTCCCGTGGACGCACGGCGCGTGGTCGCTCGAGCGCCGCGCCGACGAGCTCGCCGACATCCGGTATGAGGGGGTCGTCGTGCTCCGCAGCGTCCGGGCCGTCGCGCGCGACCGCGACTGGTCGACGGCCGCGATGCGCGTCGACGGCGTCACGGCACACGGCGACGGCTTCGACATCGCCGTGCACACGGAGGGGTGCGGCTCGAGTCTGTCGGGTGCCGTGACGGTGCGCGCCGACGGACGCCGCCTCGAGATCGGATGGCGCGGCAGGGCGGAATCGGAATGGCTCACCAACCGCACGGGGCTGGTGGTGCTGCACCCTCCGCATCTCGCGGGCACGGCACTCGATGTCGTGCACGCGGACGGCGGACGCGAGGCGACCGCGTTCCCCCGCGCCATCAGCCCTCACCAGCCCGTCGTCGACATCGCCGCGCTCGGATGGGTCGACGCGGGGATGCGGGTCGAGGTCGCGTTCGCGGGCGACGTCTTCGAGATGGAGGACCAGCGCAACTGGACCGACGCGTCGTACAAGACGTACAGCCGTCCCCTCGCGCTGCCGTTCCCGTATCGCGTCGGCGCGGGCGAGGAGCTCGCGCAGTCGATCGCCGTCACGGTCGCCGGGGCACCCTCCCCTGCGCCGAGGCGCGGCGCACACGTGACACTCGTCGACGCCGGCGTCTTCCCGGAGATCCTCGCGGGAGCGTCGACGGCGCCGGACCCGGCACCCGCCATCCCCCGCGACCGCACCGTGCTCGTCGAGCTGGACCTCGCCGCCCCATCGTGGCGAGCGGCGCTCGCACGCGAGACGGGGCGGCCGCTCGACGTACGGATCGTGCTGGCGCAGGACGACGCGGACGTGCTGACGGCCTCCTCGGCGGCCGCGCTCGACGCGGCCGTCGACGCCCTCGTTGGGTGCGACGTGAGGCGGATCGCGGCGTTCTCGCGCGCCGTGCACACGAGCCGCCCTGCGCACGTCGACGCGCTGCGCGCGGCCCTCGTCCGCACGGGCTCGACCGCCCAGGTGCTCGCGGGGGCCCGTTCGCACTTCACGCAGCTGAACCGCGAGCAGGCGGAGCTGCCGCGAGCGGCGGACGGGGTCGCGTTCGCGTCGACGCCGCTCTTCCATGCCGTCGGCACGGAGCAGCTCGTGGAGTCCGTCGCGATGCAGCGGCTGACGGCGGAGCAGGCGGTGCGCATCGCGGACGGCCTCCCCGTGCACGTCGGGCCCGTCACGCTCCGGCCCCGGTTCAACGACGTCGCGACGGCTCCGCAGCCGGCGCCGTCGCGAGGCGATCTGCGGGAGGGGTACGGAGCGGCGTTCACGGGAGCGGACGATCCGCGGCAGTCGGCGCCTGAGCTCGCCGCCTGGCTCGTGGCGAGCGCCGCCGCGTTCGCCGTTCCGGGCATCGCCTCCGTCTGCTTCTTCGAGGAATGGGGGCCGCGCGGGCTCCGCTCTGCGGACGGATCCCCCTATCCCGTGCTCGCCGCCTTCGACGCGGTCGCCGCTCTCGCGGGGGCGGCTCTCGCCTCAGGGGCGAGTGCGGACGGCCTCGTGTGGGCGGTCGGCGGCGGAGCGGTCGTGCTCGCCGCGAACCTCGACGACCGTGCGCGCGATGTCGAGGTGGACACGCCGAGCGGACGGCTCTCGGGGTCGCTTCCGGCGTTCGGCTGGGCGCGGCTGCGCTGACGCCGCCGGCTACGCCGTCGCGCGGCCGATCACCTCGGGCTCGAATCGCACGTGCTCGCCCGGCGCGCGTCCGAGCAGCTCGATGGCCGTCGCCCCCAGCAGCTCGGCGGGCTGGCGGACCGATGTCAGCGGCACGACGGTCGAGGCGGCGAAGTCGATGTCGTCGTAGCCGACGAGGGCGATGTCGCCAGGGACGCGCACGTCGCCCGTCATCGTGAGCGCCTGCAGCAGCCCGACGGCGACGAGGTCGTTGGCCGCGAAGAGGCCGTCGGGGCGCTCGGAGCGCCGCAGCAGCCGCTCGCCCGCCGCCCGTCCGTGGTCCACCGTGAGGTCGTCGATGTCGATGCGCTCGAGCGCCGCGCCCGGCGCCTCCGCGACGGCGCGGCGGGCACCCTCGAAGCGGTCGCGCACCTGGCGCAGGTCACGGGGGCCGCCCACGAAGGCGATCCGCCGGCATCCGCGCGCGAGAAGCCGCTCGACGGCGAGGCGTCCGCCCTTCCTGTCGTCGACCGACACGGTCGACAGGCCGTCCGAGTCTCCCTCGTGGTCGACGAGGACGACGGGGACGCCGTGGCGCGCGAGCGCCTCGAAGGGAGCGAGGTCGTCGGTGAGGGGCGTGGCGATGACGCCGCTCGCGCGCTGCTCGGCGAAGAGATCGACGAGCCGCCGCTCGCGACCGTGATCGCGCGCGCTGTCGGAGACGAGCACCGAGAGGCCGTCGCGCTCGGCCCGCGCATCGGCGCCGCGCGCGACGTCGGCGTAGAACGGGTTGCGCATGTCGAGGACGATGAGCCCGACCGAGCGGCTGCGCCCAGCGCGGAGCTGGCGCGCCGCGTCGTTGCGCACGTAGCCGAGCTCGCGGATGGCCGCGCGCACGCGCTCGACGGTCTCCTCCGCGACGCGCTCCGGATGGTTGAGGGCGTTGGAGACGGTGCCGGCCGAGACGCCGGCGACCCGCGCGACGTCCTTGACGCTGACGGCCATCGCACCTCCCCGGTTGACCTCGCGCCCCATCGTACCTAGCATGGGGACAACGATTCATTAAATCGTTTCAAAGCGAAAGGCACCCGTCGATGACGACTCCCACACCCGTCCTGAGCGACGAGATCCTCGGCCGGCTCGAGCAGCAGGCGATCGAGCTCCCCTCCTGGGCGTTCGGAAACTCCGGCACCCGCTTCAAGGTGTTCGCCACGCCCGGGACTCCGCGCGACCCCTTCGAGAAGATCTCCGACGCCGCGCAGGTCAACAAGCTGACGGCGCTCGCCCCCTCGGTCGCGCTGCACATCCCGTGGGATCTCGTCGACAGCTTCGACGACCTCCGCAAGCACGCGGAGGACAACGGAGTCGCCCTCGGCACGATCAACTCCAACACGTTCCAGGACGACGACTACAAGTTCGGCGCCCTCACGCACGAGGACGCGGCCATCCGCCAGAAGGCCATCGACCACCACTTCGCCTGCATCGACGTCATGCACGCCACGGGCTCGCGCGACCTCAAGATCTGGCTCGCAGAGGGGTCGAACTACCCCGGCCAGGCCGACATGCGCGGCCGTCAGGACCGTCTCAACGACTCGCTGCGGAAGATCTACGAGCGCCTCACGGGCGAGCAGCGCCTCGTGCTCGAGTACAAGTTCTTCGAGCCGGCGTTCTACCACACCGACGTCCCCGACTGGGGCACGTCGTACGCCCAGGTCGCGACCCTCGGCGAGCGCGCCATGGTCTGCCTTGACACGGGCCACCACGCGCCGGGCACGAACATCGAGTTCATCGTCATGCAGCTGCTGCGTCTCGGGAAGCTCGGCTCGTTCGACTTCAACTCGCGCTTCTACGCCGACGACGACCTCATCGTCGGCGCGGCCGACCCGTTCCAGCTGTTCCGCATCCTCTTCGAGGTCATCCGCGGCGGCGGATACGCGAACCCCGACGTGGCGTTCATGCTCGACCAGTGCCACAACGTCGAGAACAAGGTGCTCGGGCAGATCCGCTCGGTGCTCAACGTGCAGGAGATGACGGCACGCGCCCTGCTCGTCGACCAGGAGGCCCTGCGCGCCGCGCAGGTGTCGGGCGACGTGCTCGCCGCGAACGCCGTGTTCATGGACGCGTTCTACACCGACGTGCGCCCCGCGCTCGCGCAGTGGCGCGAGACCCGCGGCCTCCCCGCCGACCCGATGGCGGCCTACCTCGCCTCCGGCTACCAGGAGGAGATCGAGGCGGCTCGCGTCGGAGGCGTGCAGGCCGGCTGGGGCGCGTGATCGAGGCGGGCGACCGGACGCTCGACGGGCCGCACGGCCCGTTGCGCGTCCGCGTCTACCCCGCGGCGGCGCCCTCCGGCGCGGCCCTCGTGTGGGCGCACGGCGGCGCGTTCGCGTTCGGCGACCTCGACATGCCGGAGGCCGACGCCGTCGCGCGCGGTCTCGCCGAGCGGGGCATCCCCGTCGTCTCGGTGGACTACGCGCTCGCTCCGGCGGCGGACGGCCCCCGGTGGCCCGTCGACGAGCCGCGCGAGGGCGTGCGGTTCCCCGTCGCATCGGAGGAGGTGGCGCACGCGCTCGCGTGGACGCAGGAGCGGGCGGCATCCCTCGGCGCGGATCCGGCGAAGGTCGCGCTGGGCGGGGCGAGCGCGGGCGCGAATCTCGCGACGGGCGCCGTCGTCCGCGCGGTGAAGGAGGGCGGGGACCTCCCCGCGCTCCTCGTGCTGGCGTACCCGACGCTGCACGCGGTGCAGCCCGAGACGCCCGCGGAGCTCGCCGCGCTGCTCGACGACGCGGGGCTGCGCGACCAGTTCTCGCCTGCCGTCGTCTCGTGGATGTACGAGAACTACCTCGGCGGTCCGGTCGACGCCGCCCCGACCGCGGCCGTGCCCGGTCTCGCGACGGCCGACGAGCTGCGGGGCTTCCCGCCCGTCGTCATGGTGAACAGCGAGGTCGACGAGCTGCGCGTGTCGGGCGAGGCGTTCGCGCAGACGCTCCGCTCCGCGGGCGCCGACATCGAGGTGTCGCTCGAACCGGGCACGACGCACGGACATCTCAACCGCCCGGAAAAGCCCGGCGCGACCGCGACGCTCGACACGTTCGCGGCGCGCATCGCCCGGCTCTGACGACGCACGGCGGGAGGGCACACGCCGTGCCCTCCCGCCGCTCGCGGCACGGCCGGCACGGTCGGCCCGGCCGGCCCGGTCGGCATCCGTACCGAGATTCGGACCGGAGGGGCGGATGGCGGCTCCTGCGGTCGACACGCGCGCACCGGCCCCGGCCATCCGAATCGCGGCGCGGCCGGCAGCCGCGCCGCCGGCCTCAGCGCTCCGCGTTGAGCTCCGCCAGGCGCGCCGCCCACGCGAGCTTCCGCCGGTAGCCGGCGTGCCGGTCGGCGTCGGGGACGAACGTCCGCTCGATGCCGGCACCCGACACGACGTCCTCGATCCGGTAGGCGCCGACCCCGGCGCCCGCGAGGTACGACGCGCCCTGCGCCGCACCGTGTCCGCGCTCCGCGCGATGCACCGGCACGCCGAGCGCGTCGGCCTTGATCTGCAGCCACAGGTCGGATCGCGCACCCCCGCCCGTCGCGAGCACCCCGGTCACGGGATAGCCGTGCGCGCCGAACGCGTCGACGTCGCCCGCGAGCGCGAGGGCGTTCCCCTCCAACGCGGCGAGCATGAGCTCCACGCCGTCGGCCGCGAGGTCGATGCCGTCGACGATCCCCCGTGCCCTCGGGTTCCATGTCGGGGTGCGTTCGCCCGCGAGCGACGTCGCGAACGTCAGACGGGATGGCCGCGGCCGCGCCGCGAGCCGAGGGTCCTCACGGAGATCCGCCGCCTGGTCGAGCGAGTTCACCCAGTCGACCGTCGCCCCGGCCGTCACCTGCGCCGCGATGAGGAGATCCGTGCCGGGCACGCAGTGACGGGCGTGGATGAACCCGGGCACCGTCGTCCCCGTCGGCACCGCGAGCATCGACACGCTCGAGAAGCCCGTCATCTCGATGAGCGGCCCGCCGGGCGCGAGCACGCCGGCTTCGAGCGCCGACCCGACGGCGTCGATCGCGCCGGCGACGACGGCCGCTCCCTCCGTGATCCCCGTCGCCGCCGCGGCCCCGGCACCGACCGTCCCCACCACGGCGGTCGACGGCACGATCTCCGGGAGGAGGCCGCCTGCCACCTCGGCGAGCCGCTCGGGGAACGAGGACGAGGCCTCGTCGAAGCCCTGCATGAGCGACGCCGAGCTGTCGTCGAGTGCGATCGCGCCGCTCAGCCGCGCGACGATGTACCCGTTCGCCGACACGACGCGGTGCGCCGCGTGCGCGACGCCCGGGCGCTCGCGACGCAGCCACGGGAGCTTGGCGGTGCCGAAGAACGCGTCGGCGCCGTTGCGCCCCGCGGCGAGCGCCGCGACCGTCGCCGCGTCGGACTGCGCGCGTCTGTCGAGCCACGTGAGCGCAGGGCCCACGTCGACGCCGTCCGCCGCGACGGGCACCAGGGTCGGCGCCTGCGAGGTCACGGCGACGGCGCTCACCTCGTCGCCGCCGACGACGCGCGGGGCGATCTCCCGCAGCGCGCGCCACCACTCCCCCGCGTCCTGCTCGGCGCCGCCTTCCGCATCCGTGGTCGTGGGGTACCGCAGCGCCCCTTCCCGGACGAGGCGTCCCGCGGCGTCGGTGGCGACGACCTTGACCGACGTCGTCCCGACATCGATCCCGAGGAGCAGCCGCATCAGAGGCTCGTCGCCCCGACCGCGGTGAGCGCGTGCTGCACGGGCTCACCGCGCAGGAAGCGTCCCAGCTCCTCCGCGACGCCCTGGGCCGCCCGCTCGGCCGTCTGCGTGCTCGCTCCCGCGATGTGCGGCGTCATGACGACATTGTGCCCCGCTGCGGCGGCCGCGAAGATCGGATGGCCGAAGTCGACCGGCTCCGTCGGGAAAACGTCGAACGCCGCGCCCGCGAGCTGGCCGCTCTCGAGCGCCGCGGCCACGGCCGCGTAGTCCACGAGACCCCCGCGGGCGGCGTTGACGAGGTGCGCGCCGCGCGGCATGAGCGCGATGCGCTCGGCAGAGACGACCCCGGCCGTGTCCGCGTTGAGACGAGCGTGCACGGTGAGGATGTCCGAGCGCCGGAAGAGGTCGTCGACGTCGTCGACGCGCTCGGCGTCCGGGAGGACGCCATCGGGGAGGTAGGGGTCGTAGACGAGCACCCGCCCTCCCATGGCGACGACGGCGGTCGCGACGCGCGCCCCGACCGCTCCGGCGCCCAGGATGCCGACCGCGGATCCGGCGACCTCCGTGCCGACGCGGTCGTGGCGGTAGAACCCGCCCTCCCAGCGTCCGTCCTCGAGCGTGCGCTGGGTGAGGGGGATCCGGCGCAGCATCGCGAGCAGCAGTCCGAGGCTCATCTCGGCAGTCGCGACGCCGTTGCGTCCCGGCACGTTGCATACGAGCACGCCGTGCCGCTCCGCGGCCGCGAGATCGATGTTCGCGGGCCCTCCGCGCGACACTCCGACGAAGCGCAGCTCCGGGCTCGCCGCGAGGACGCGATCGGTGATCGGCGCGAGCTGCGTCACGATCGCCTGGCATCCGTCGAGCGCGGCGATGAGCGTCTCCTCGTCGCCCGAGGCCTCGTCGACGTCGCCGATCCGGCCGAACGGCACGTCGGGCCATGGCAGCTCGATCTCGTGGACCGCGCCGACGAGATCGCCGGCTTCTGCCCACACGCGGGCGCGGAACAGGTCGGGGCGGATGAAGCGGTCGCCTGCGGCGAGCACGGTGGTCATGCGATCTCCTCGTGTAACGGGCGGGCCGGGGCGTCAGCCGCCGAACACCTCGTCGTAGTACTCCTGCGCGTTGGACGCGTCGATGACCTCGATGGGCATGTACTGGTCGGCCTCGACGTCCTCGCCCGCCAGCAGGT
This sequence comes from Microbacterium gilvum, assembly GCF_039543865.1. NCBI lineage: Bacteria > Bacillati > Actinomycetota > Actinomycetes > Micrococcales > Microbacteriaceae > Microbacterium > Microbacterium gilvum. Next base: position 1,071,225 of record NZ_BAABKO010000001.1, read on the forward strand.
CGGCCGTGATGTCGATGAGCGTGCGTCCGTGCGCGCGCCCGCCGCCGAGGCTGATGGTCGACTTCTCGGGGTCGCCGTCGATGATGTTCTGCACCTCGTTCTCCGTCGCGTCGATGCCGAACAGCCCGAACGCGTCGTAGTCGGTGATCCCCGCCGACTTCACTCCCTCGTTTCCGCCGACGGCTCCTCCCCCGCCGATCGTCGCGATGACCTTGAGGTCGGGGTTCGCCTGGAGGAAGTTCTCGGCGTTCGCGACGCCGTCTTCCGCGGTGAGCGCGGGCGCGGTCGCCACGAGCTCGGCGTTCGGTGCGAGCTCGGCGATGGCGTCCTTGATGCCGTTCGCGCGGTCGATGATCTCGGGGAACCGGGGCAGGTCCATGAGCGCCCATTCAACGGTCTCGTCGGCGTCGAAGTTCGCGTTGATCCATTCCGCTGCCGCCTCGCCGTTCGCGTAGCCGGTGTTGTAGGCGTCCACGAGGTACTGGGCGTCGTAGTTCTCCAGCACCTGCGTGTACCCGACGACCTTGATGCCGGCCTCCTGCGCCCGGGCCGTGACATCGACGAGCGCGTTCGCATCGACCGCGCACACGATGATCGTGGACACGCCCTGCTGGATGAAGTTCTCGATCTGCGTGACCTGCGCGGCAGCGTCGTTCTTCGCATCGACGTACGTCACCGACAGGCCCTGCTCGGCGCCGTACGACTGCGCCTCCTGCACGAGCTCGGCCCAGACCGGATTGCTGAGGTCGGAGAAGGTGATGCCGACGGTGTCGTCTCCCGCGGCGCCCCCTCCTGCGGACGGCCCTGCGTCGGGGACGGTGGTGCAGCCGGACAGCGCGAGCGCTGCGACCGCCGTGGTCGCGGCGAACATGCCGAGCTTCTTCATGGGGTTTCCTTTCGTCAGCGGACGCACGGGTCCCGCCCTCTTCGGCGAGGACGTCCGGATGTCTGCGGAGACGGCGTCTCCGGGGTCAGGTGGAGGAGTCGGGTGGAGGGGTTCGGACTCAGGCGGCGGTCGCGGGCACGGAGAGCGGGACGCCCCCGATCTGCTTGCGGCGCCCGCGGGAGTTCTTCGACATCGCGTCGTAGATGACGGCGGCGAGCAGGATGCAGCCCTTGATGACGAGCTGCACGTACTCGCTGACGTTGAGAAGCACGAGCCCGTTGTCGAGGACGCCGACGATGAGCACGCCCACGAAGGCGCCGAACAGGCTTCCGCGGCCGCCCATGACGCTGATGCCGCCGAGCACGCATGCGGTGAGGACGGTGAACTCGAAACCGGCGCCGGTCGCGGACTGCGCCGAGTTCAGGCGCGAGAGCAGCAGCACCGCCCCGATCGCCGTGAAGAACCCGCAGAGCGCGTAGACGAACACGATCGTGCGCCGGGTGTTCACGCCCGAGAGCCGGGCCGCCTCGACGTTGTTGCCGATCGCGTAGAAGTACCGGCCGACGTAGGTCTTGTTGAGGATGAACAGGCCGATCCCCCACACGGCGACCAGGAAGAACAGCGACACGGGGATGCCGGCGACAGCGCCCTGGCCGAGGAGCGAGAACTCCGCGGGGAAGCCGAAGATCGGCAGGCCGCCCGAGAGCAGGTAGCTCGCGCCGTTCAGGATCATCATCATCGACAGCGTCACGATGAGCGGCGCGACCCCCGTGAACGTGATGATGAGGCCGTTCACGATGCCGATCAGCGTGCCGAGGACGAGCGCCGCGAGGCACGCGACGTACCAGGGCACGCCGAGCTGCGACATGAGCATCCCCGTCACGACGACGTTAAGGGAGATCTGGTAGCCGATCGAGAGGTCGATGCCGCCCGTGATGAGCACGAAGGAGAACCCCACGGCGCAGATGCCCAGCGTCGCCACCTGACGGGCGATGTTGAAGATGTTCGCGGGATCGAGGAAGTTGGGCGTCGCCAGGCTGAACCCGATGACGAGGACGACGAAGACGAGGAGGATCCCCAGCTCCTTCAGGCGGGGGACGAGTGCGGACTTCATTCGGTGTCTCCTTGCGCAGCCAGGGCCATCACTGCCTCCTGGGTGATCTCTTGCTTCAGCAGCGTCCCCTGTTGGACGCCTTCGCGGAGGACGACGATGCGATCGGACATGCCGATGAGCTCCTCCATGTCGGACGAGATCATGAGGACGGTCTTGCCGTCCGCCGCGAGGCGGTTCATGATCGCGTAGATCTCGGCCCGCGCGCCCACGTCGATGCCGCGGGTGGGCTCGTCGAAGATGAGCACCTCCGGCTTGGTGGCCAGCCACTTCGCGAGCACCACCTTCTGCTGGTTTCCGCCCGACAGGTTGCCGACGATCTCGGCTCCCGACGGCGCCTTGATGCGCAGGTCCCTCATGTAGACCTCGGCGAGCCGGCGCTCCTCGCGGCGGGACACGACGGTGGCTCGGGAGAGGCGCGGCAGCAGCGGGAGCGAGATGTTGTGGAGGATCGAGAACTCGAGCACGAGCCCGTGTCGCTTGCGGTCCTCCGGGACGAGCGCGACGCGATTGCCGATCGCCTGGATCGGCGAGCGCGAGACCACCGACCGACCGTGGAGCTCGACCGTTCCCTCGTCGATCGACGCCGCCCCGAAGAGCATCTCCATGAGCTCCGTGCGGCCGGCGCCGATGAGGCCCGCGAACCCGAGGATCTCGCCGGAGCGGGCGTCGAACGAGATGTCGCGCACGCCGTTTCCCGTCAGGCCCGAGACCCGAAGGGTCACCTCGCCTGGCGCAGACAGACGCTCCGGGTACCCCTCCGTGAGCTCGCGGCCCACCATGAGGCTGATGAGCTGGGCGCGGCTCGTGTCGCTCGTGCGCTGGGTGGCGACGTGCCGCCCGTCGCGCAGGGTCGTGACCCGGTCGGACAGCCGGAAGATCTCCTCCATGCGGTGCGAGATGTAGACGATGGTGATGCCCTCCGCTCGCAGGGCGTCGACGACGCGGTACATCGCGTCGACCTCGGCCGAGGTGAGGGGCGCGGACGGCTCGTCCATGATGAGCAGCCGGGCGTCGCGTGAGAGGGCCTTGGCGATCTCGACGATCTGCTGGTATCCGGTCGTCAGCTCGGCGACGGGCGTGCGCGGGTCGATGTCGACGCCGAGCCGGGCGAACAGCTCCGCGGTGCGCGCGTGCATCCGGCGGCGGTCGAGCACGGGGCCGCGTCGGAGATAGTGCCCGAGGAACACGTTCTCGGCGGCGTCGAGCGTGGGGACGAGCGTGAACTCCTGGTAGATCACCGCGATCCCGAGCTCCTGCGCGAGCGTCGGGGTCAGTCGGTCGAACGACACCCCGTCGACGACGATCGCACCGCCGGTCGGCTCGACGGCGCCGGCGAGGACCTTGATGAGCGTCGACTTGCCCGCGCCGTTCTCGCCGACGATCGCGTGCACCTCGCCCGGATCGAGAGCGAGCGTGACGCCGTCGAGGGCGACCACCCCGGGGTAGTGCTTCGTGATCCCCTCCAGGGAGACCGCGATGCCGGGCGATGCTGCCATCCGAACCCACTCCTTCGTGTCGGCTGTGATGGCACCATGTTGTTAGAAGTTGTTAGCTTTTGTCAAGTCTTGATCTAGATGACGGTGCCCACGATGCGCGCATAGGGCACCAGGTCGGCCGAGGCGGGGGCGAGCTCTGTAGCCAGGACCCCCACCCGATCGAGGGTCACGGCTGCGGCCGTGGCGTTGCCGGCGAGCTTCTCCGAATGCGCGCCGATCACCACCTGCGCCGACGACCGCGCGAAGGCGCGCTTGATCTCCGCCTCCTCGAGCGTGTCCTCGTAGCACGCGCGCTCATCGATCGCCGCGGCGGAGGAGAAGAACGACGCGAATCGCATGCTCTCGAGGAACGCCGTCGCGACGGGCCCGACGAGCGACCCCGAGCGGCGATCGGCTGCGCCGCCCGTGAGGATGGCCGTGACTCCCGGCCTGTCCTGAAGAGCCTGGAAGGTCGTCAGGCCGTTGGTGACGACGGTGAGGTCGTCGCTCGGGGCGATGAGCTGCGCGAGCCTGTGCATGGTCGTCGACGAGTCCAGCGCGATCACCCCGGACGGGGGCACGAGCGGCAGGAGCTTCTGCGCGATGGCCGCCTTCTCCTCCGCATGCGACCGCTCCCGCCCCTCGAAGCTCACCGGTCCGCTGTAGACGGCGCCGCCGCGCACCCGTCGCGCGATGCCCTGCGACTCCATCCCGGTGAGGTCCCTCCGCACCGTCATCTCGCTCACGCCGAGCGCGTCGGCCGCCTCGGCGAGCGAGACCGCCTTCGAGTCCTTGAGGCGGTTCAGCAGCCAGTTCCATCGCTCTTCCGCAGCCAGAGAGTTCACCCTTCGAGTCTAGGGACGAGCGCGGAGATGATGACAGGACTTCACACGCGCTCACAGCCCCGGTCCCCGCCACCCGACTCCTAGGATTCCCCCATGGCCATCTCGAACCTCGACGCGGAGCGCCGTCGCGACCGGCTCGTCGCACTCGCCCACGAGCCCGACGGCGTGCTCATCGACGTAGCAGCCGACCTGTTCGCCGTGTCGGGCATGACCATCCGGCGCGACCTGCTCGAGCTGGAGGCCGAGGGGCGCGTGCGCCGCGTGCGCGGAGGTGCCGTCGCCGCCGAGACGGCGCGCGCATTCGACGCCCGCTCCGCCGTGCGCGCGACGGCGAAGCGCGCCGTCGCCGCCAAGGCCCTCGCCCTCGTGCCGCGCCGCGGCGTCGTCGCCCTCGACGCCTCCACGACCGCGCATGCGCTCGCGGCGGCGCTCGGATCGCGCGACCGGCTGACGGTCTACACGAACGCCTTCGAGACGTTCCAGGTCGCGAACCGCCTCGAGGGCGTCACGGCCGTGCTCTCCGGCGGCGAGGCCGAGCCCACGACGGGGAGCCTCGTCGGCCCGATCGCCGCCCGATCGCTGCGGTCGGTGTACTTCGACGTCTTCTTCACCTCGGCCGATGCGGTCGACCCGGTCGACGGCACCTCGGAGGTCTCGGTCGAGGAGGCCGAGGTGAAGCGCGTGCTCGCGGCGGGCGCCAGCCGCACCATCCTGTGCGTCGACTCCTCCAAGCTCGGGCGCCGATCCGTCGCGCGAGCGCTCGACGGCGGCGAGTTCTCCACGATCGTCACCGAGCTGGAACCGTCCGATCCCCGACTCGATCCCTACCGACTCCTTGCGGAGATCGTCTGAGCCCTTCCGAAGCGCGTTGTGACATGTTATCTTTCACATAACCTCACAGTGCCGCCCCGGCGCATCCCGTTCGAAGGAACCCCATGACGAACCCCACCGTCGCCGACCTGATCGCACGGTCGAACCGACTCGGATCCGACCCGAAGAACACGAACTACGCCGGCGGCAACACGTCGGCCAAGGGCACCGACATCGACCCCGTCACGGGCGAGCCCGTCGAGCTCCTCTGGGTCAAGGGCTCGGGCGGCGACCTCGGCACGCTCACGGAGAAGGGCCTCGCCGCGCTGCGGGTCGACCGCCTCCGCGCCCTCGTCGACGTCTACCCCGGCATCGATCGCGAAGACGAGATGGTCGCCGCGTTCGACTACACGCTGCATGGCAAGGGCGGCGCCGCCCCGTCGATCGACACGGCCATGCACGGCCTCGTCGACGCCGCGCACGTCGACCACCTCCACCCCGACAGCGGCATCGCGATCGCGACCGCCGCCGACGGCGAGGAGCTCACGGCGAAGATCTTCGGCGACAAGGTCGTCTGGGTGCCCTGGCGCCGGCCCGGCTTCCAGCTCGGCCTCGACATCGCGGCGATCAAGGAGGCGAACCCGCAGGCCGTCGGCACGATCCTCGGCGGCCACGGCATCACCGCGTGGGGCGACACGAGCGAGGAGTCCGAGCGCAACTCGCTCTGGATCATCGAGACCGCCGCCGCCTACATCGCCGAGCACGGCAAGGCCGACCCGTTCGGCGCCGTCCGCCCCGGCTACGAGGCCCTCCCCGAGGCCGAGCGCCGCGCCAAGGCCGCCGCGCTCGCCGCGACCATCCGCGGGCTCGCGTCGACCGACAAGCCGATGGTCGGGCACTTCACCGACGCCGACGTCGTCACCGACTTCCTCGCGTCCGAGAAGGCCCCGGCCCTCGCGGCGCTGGGCACGAGCTGCCCCGACCACTTCCTGCGCACCAAGGTCAAGCCGCTCATCCTCGACCTGCCCGCCTCCGCGAGCATCGAGGAGTCGATCGCGCGTCTCAAGGAGCTGCACGCCGAGTACCGTGCCGACTACACGGCGTACTACGAGGCCCACGCGACCGAGGAGAGCCCCGCGATCCGCGGCGCCGACCCGCTCATCGTCCTCGTTCCGGGCGTCGGCCAGTTCAGCTACGGCGCCAACAAGCAGACGGCGCGCGTCGCGGGCGAGTTCTACATCAACGCCATCAACGTCATGCGGGGCGCCGAGTCGCTCTCCACGTACACGCCCATCTCCGACGCGGAGAAGTTCCGCATCGAGTACTGGGCGCTCGAGGAGGCCAAGCTGCAGCGCATGCCGAAGCCGAAGACCCACCAGGGCCGCATCGCGTTCGTCACCGGCGCGGCATCGGGCATCGGCAAGGCCATCGCCACGCGCCTCGCGGCCGAGGGCGCATGCGTCGTCGTCGCGGACCTCGACCTCGAGAAGGCGCAGGCCGCCGCCGCCGAGCTCGGCGGGTCGGACGTCGCGATCGGCGTCGCGGCGAACGTCGCCGACGCCGACGGCGTGCAGGCCGCGATCGACGCGACGCTGCTCGCGTTCGGCGGCATCGACCTCGTCGTCAACAACGCGGGCCTGTCGCTCTCGAAGCCCCTCCTCGAGACGACCGAGAAGGACTGGGACCTGCAGCACGACGTCATGGCGAAGGGCTCGTTCCTCGTCTCGAAGGCCGCCGCGAAGGCGCTCATCGAGCAGGGCATGGGCGGCGACGTCATCTACATCTCGTCGAAGAACTCCGTGTTCGCCGGCCCCAACAACATCGCCTACTCCGCCACGAAGGCCGACCAGGCGCACCAGGTGCGCCTGCTCGCCGTCGAGCTCGGCGAGCACGGCGTGCGGGTCAACGGCATCAACCCCGACGGCGTCGTTCGCGGCTCGGGCATCTTCGCCGCCGGCTGGGGCGCCAACCGCGCCGCCACCTACGGCGTCAAGGAAGAGGACCTCGGCCAGTTCTACGCCAACCGCACGATCCTCAAGCGCGAGGTCGTGCCCGAGAACGTCGCCGACGCGGTGTACGTGCTCACGGGGCCGGAGCTCAGCCGCACCACGGGCCTCCACATCCCCGTCGACTCGGGCGTCGCAGCCGCCTTCCTGCGGTGACCCGTCTGATGCCCGGACGGGCGCGCTCCGCACGCGCGCCCGTCCGGGCATCCCCCTTCCCGCCATCCCCACCCCACAGGAGTCCACGCCCATGAGCGTCACCGTCGCCGCCGTCGACCTCGGAGCCACGAGCGGACGGGTCATGCTCGGCCACGTCGGCCCCGACGACCTGCGCCTCGAGGCGGTCGCCCGCTTCGCCAACACGCCCGTCGAGACGATCGACGGCCTGCACTGGAACATCCTCGAGCTCTACCGCTCGATCGTCGAGGGGCTGCGCGCGGCCGGCCAGGCCGGCGAGGTGTCGTCGATCGGCATCGACTCCTGGGCCGTCGACTACGCGCTGCTGCGCGGCGGACGCATGCTCGGCACCCCGTACCACTACCGCGACGAGCGGACGGCCGCCGGCGTCGACGCCGTGCACGCCGTCGCGCCGTTCTCCGAGCTCTACGGCGAGAACGGCCTGCAGTTCCTCGCGTTCAACACGCTCTACCAGTACGCCGCCGACCGGATCGCCGGCGTGCTCGACCTCGCCGACGCCGCGCTCCTCATCCCCGACCTCGTCGCGTACTGGCTCACGGGCGAGAAGGTCGCCGAGTCGACCAACGCGTCGACCACGGGCCTCCTGCGCGTCGACGGCTCGTCGTGGAACGCCCCGCTCGCCGAGAGCCTGGGCATCCCGTCGCGCCTCCTCCCCCGCCTCGTCCAGCCCGGCGAGCGGATCGGCGGCCTCCGAGACGCCGTGCGCACGGCCACGGGCCTCGATGCGCCCGTCGTCGCGGTCGGATCGCACGACACCGCGTCGGCCGTCGTCGCCATCCCCATGACCGACCCGGACGCCGCCTACATCAGCTGCGGGACATGGGGCCTCGTCGGCGTCGAGCTCGACGCGCCCGTCCTCACGGAGGAGAGCCGGGCGGCGAACTTCACGAACGAGGGCGGCGTCGACGGGCGCGTCCGCTTCCTCCACAACGTCATGGGCCTGTGGCTGCTGTCCGAGTCGGTGCGCGCCTGGGAGCGCGAGTCGGGCGAGGCAATCGACCTGCCGGAGCTCCTCGCGCAGGCGGCCGCGGTCGAGACCCCGCAGCCCGTGTTCGACGCCAACGACCCCGCCTTCACGGCTCCCGGCGGCATGCCAGGGCGCATCGCGGCCTGGCTCGGCGAGCGGGGCCTGCCGGTGCCGCAGTCGCGCGCCGAGTTCGCGCGCTGCATCGTCGAGAGCCTCGCCGCGGCGTTCGCGGAGGCCGTGCACACGGCGTCCTCGCTCTCGGGAAAGCGCGTGAACGCCATCCACCTCGTCGGAGGCGGCTCGCTCAACACGCTCCTCTGCCAGTTGACGGCCGATCGGGCGGGGATCCCCGTGCTCGCGGGGCCCGTCGAGGCGACGGCCCTCGGCAACGTGCTCGTGCAGGCGCGCGCGCTGGGCGCGATCGAGGGGGCGCTCGAGGACCTGCGGGGTCTCGTGGCGCGCACGACGTCGCCGGTCTCCTACGCTCCTCGGGCATGACCGGATACACCGCGGCGCTCGACTGGGCGCGCCGCCACGTCTCGGCCGGGCGCATCCCGACCGCGGTCCTCGGCGTCGCCGACGCGTCGGGCGTGCAGGTGCTCGACGCCTTCGGCGCGACGGATGGCCGTGTCGCGCGCGTCGACGACGCCTACCGCCTGTTCTCGATCACCAAGGTGCTCACGGGCCTCGCCGCGGCCCGTGCCGTCGAGCGCGGGCTGCTCACGCCGCAGACCCCGCTCGCCGCCGCCGTGCCCGAAGTCGCGGCGCGCGAGGACGCCGTGCGCCTGTCTCACCTCATGAGCCATACATCGGGGCTCATCGAGCCGCCTCTCGATCCCGCAGAGGGTCTCGCGGCGGCCCTGCGGCGTCCCGGCCGCGACTTCGCGGTCGGAACCGCGTCGCGCTACTCGTCGATCGCGTTCGAGGGAGCGGCCGAGCTCATCCGCCACGCGACGGGACGGTCGTGGGAGGACGAGGTGCGCGCCTTCGCCCCGGGGCTCGTGCTCGAGGAGGACGCCTACCCGCACGCGATCCCCGGCGTCGAGGCGAGCCTCGACCTCCCGCGCTTCGCGGCCTCGCGGCATCCCGGCGCGGGCGCGATCGGCACGGCGGGGGCGCTCCTCGAGCTCGGCTCGGCGCTCCTGCGCGGCGGGGGCGAGGTCGTGCGCCCCGCGACGCTCGCGATGATGCGGCGGCCGCTCACCACCGGCATCCCCCGGCTCGAGCCGTACCCCGCCGAACGCGGCCAGGACTGGGGCTTCTCCTGGAACCTCCGCACGCGCGCGCCGGGCCTCATCGACCGCGACGTCTACGGGCACGCCGGGTGGTCGGGGACCGAGTTCTGGGTGCACCCTTCGGCGGGCGTCGCCTGGGTCCTCCTCACGAACCGCGCGAACGGCCACGGGCTCGACGCCGACGAGCTCGACAACGCGGTGGTGTCAGGCGTCTGACCCGAACGCCTCGAGCGCCCGTCGGCTCGTGAACTCGCGCTCGGAGCCGTCGACGGGGTCGACGAACCGCAGCGTGCGGGCCAGCAGCTGCAGCGGCCGGGAGAAGTCGTCGACGTCGACGTCCTCGACGACGGGATAGACCGGGTCGTTCACGATCGGCCGCCCGATCCGGTTCATGTGCAGCCGGATCTGGTGCGTCTTCCCCGTGAAGGGCACGGCCCGGTAGCGCGCGAGGCCCCCGCGCTCCTCGATGACGTCGACGAGGGTGTGCGCATTGGGCGGTCGGTCGTCGTGCTCGAACGCCTGCATGACGCCGTGCTGCTTCGTGATGCACGAGCGCACGTGCATCGGCAGGTCGAGGTCGCCCGGTGCCGCCGCGACCGCCTCGTACTCCTTCCGCGGCACGCGCTCCTCGAACATCGTCTGGTACGGCCGCCGCCACCTCTGCTCGGTCGTGAGCAGCAGCACGCCCGCCGTGACCCGATCGAGCCGGTGCGCGGGCGAGAGCTCCGGCAGGCCGAGCATGCGGCGGGCGCGCACGACGACGCTCTGCTGCACATGCCGACCGCGCGGGATCGTCGCGAGGAAGTGCGGTTTGTCGACGACGACGATGCGCTCGTCCCGGTGCAGCACCTCGAGGGGGAACGGCACCTCCGCCTCCTCCCGCAGATCGCGGTGGAACCACACGAACATGTGCGGCGCGAAGGGCGCGTCCGCGGGGATGGCCGCACCCGTGTCGTCGACGAAGTCGCCATCCGCGAGCATCTCGTCGATGCGTGCGGGCGCGAGCCGCGGCATCCGCTCGACGAGGTGGTCGCGCAGGCCCGCGTGCGCGCTCTCGCGCGGCGTGCGCAGCCACGCGGCGTCGAGGCCGTGGCGCTGCGGCAGCGGGGATCGGGGCACTCCATGACGCTACCGGGCCACATGCTATCCTGTGGTCAGACCACAGTGGTCTGACCACAGAGGAGACGTCATGGCCGACGAGCAGCGCGCCTGGGAGACCGTGCTCTCCCACCTCGAGCGCTCCCTCCTCGACGGCTCGCTCGCTCCGGGCGACCGGCTGCCGGGCGAGCGCGCCCTCGCAGCCGAGCTCGGCGTCGGCCGCTCGAGCGTGCGCGAGGCCATCCGCGTGCTCGAGGTGCTCGGTCTCGTGCGCACGTCGACGGGGTCCGGCCCCACCTCGGGCGCGATCATCATCGCCGTCCCGGGCGGCGGCATGTCGGCGCTCATGCGTCTCCAGCTCGCGGCCACGGGATTCCCGGTCGCCGACGTCGTCGAGACCCGCCTCGTGCTCGAGGCTCATGTCGCCGCCCACCTCGCGGCATCCTCCCCCGATCTGGCGGGGCCCGTCGCGCTGCTCGACGCCATGGACGACCCCTCGCTCACCCAGGCGGAGTTCCTCGCGCTCGACCAGGAGTTCCACCTCGCGCTCGCCGAGGCCGCGGGCAACCAGGTGGTCACGGCGACCATGGCCGGCCTGCGCTCCGCCATCGAGTCGTACATCACGGCGGGTGCCCTCGCCGCCGCCGACTGGGCGTCGACGTGCGCCCGCCTGCGCGCCGAGCACCGGGGCATCCTCGCCGCCGTCGGCGCGCACGATGCCGAGGGCGCGCGCGACGCCGTCGTCGCCCACATCACGCGCTACTACGACCAGATCACCATCGAGAAGGAGCACCATGCTCAAGCGACAGCTGCCGAACCCCGCTGAGCTCCTCGAGCTCATGCAGTTCAAGAAGCCCGACCTCAACGGCAAGCGACGCCGGCTCGAGTCGGCGCTCACGACTTACGACCTGCGCACCATCGCGAAGCGCCGCACACCCGCCGCCGCCTTCGACTACACCGACGGCGCCGCCGAGGGCGAGTTCTCGATCACTCGAGCCCGCCAGGCGTTCGAGGACATCGAGTTCCACCCCGACATCCTTCGGCCGGCGGCGAACGTCGACACGTCGACGACCGTGCTCGACGGCCCGAGCGCGCTTCCCTTCGGCATCGCCCCCACCGGGTTCACGCGGCTCATGCAGACCGAGGGAGAGTACGCCGGCGCCGGCGCCGCCGCGGCCGCGGGCATCCCGTTCACGCTGTCGACGCTCGGCACGACGTCGATCGAGGACGTCAAGGCGACCAACCCGAACGGGCGCAACTGGTTCCAGCTCTACGTCATGCGCCAGCGCGAGATCTCGTACGGCCTCGTCGAGCGCGCGGCGGCCGCGGGCTTCGACACCCTCATGTTCACGGTCGACACGCCCGTCGCGGGCGCGCGCCTGCGCGACAAGCGCAACGGCTTCTCGATCCCGCCGCAGCTGTCGCTCGGCACCGTCATCAACGCCATCCCGCGCCCGTGGTGGTGGTTCGACTTCCTCACCATGCCGAAGCTCGAGTTCGCGTCGCTCTCGACGACGGGCGGCACGGTCGGAGACCTGCTCAACGCCGCGATGGACCCGACGATCTCGTACGACGACCTCGACGTCATCCGCTCGATGTGGCCGGGCAAGCTCGTCGTGAAGGGCGTGCAGAACGTGCCGGACGCGAAGAAGCTCATCGACCTCGGCGTCGACGGCATCGTCCTCTCCAACCACGGCGGCCGCCAGCTCGACCGCGCACCGATCCCCTTCCACCTGCTGCCGAACGTCGTGCGCGAGGTCGGCAAGGACGCCACCGTCATGATCGACACGGGCATCATGAACGGCGCCGACATCGTCGCCTCTGTCGCGCTCGGCGCGAAGTTCACGCTCGTCGGCCGCGCGTACCTCTACGGCCTCATGGCCGGCGGCCGCGCGGGCGTCGACCGCATGATCGCGATCCTGCGCACCGAGATCGAGCGCACCATGGCGCTGCTGGGCGTCTCGACGCTCGACGAGCTCGAGCCGCGCCACGTCACGCAGCTCGCGCGCCTCGTTCCGGTCGCTCCATCGCACGTCGCCGCCGCGGAGGCCGTGACGGCACGCTGAGCGCGGCCGCTCGCGCGGAGTCGCGAGCGTGAGTCCCCAGTGGCGCTCGCCAGTGGCACTCGCCAGTGCGGATGTCGACCCCGCCCGCACTCGCCAGTGCGGATGTCAGGCAAAACGACCCTTGTGCCCCACATCCGCACTGGCGAAGCGGGGGTGGGGGCACATCGTGCTGAGCAGGCGCTCCTCCCGCCACTCGCCAGTGCGGACGTCGACCCCGCCCGCCCTCGCCAGTGCGGATGTCAGGCAAAACGACCCTTGTGCCCCACATCCGCACTGGCGAAGCCCAGGGATGGCGACGACTGAAGCGGGGGGACGACGACGGCACCGGGGCCCCGCCGACGAAGTCGCGCTACCGTGAACGCATGGCGAAGGCGATCCACTACACCGAGTTCGGCGGGCCCGAGGTCCTCACCCTGGCGGAGATCGACGCCCCGACGCCGGGCGCCGGCGAGGTCGCCGTCCGCGTCGAGGCGGCGGGAGTGAATCCCATCGACGCGAAGCTGCGCTCCGGGCTGCGCGCCTCCGACCCCATCACGTCGCCGCGCCGCGTCGGAAGCGACGGCGCGGGGCACATCACGGCCGTCGGCGCGGGAGTCGACGGCTTCCGCGTCGGCGACCCCGTCGCGTTCTCGGGCACGACGGGCGCCTACGCGACGGATGTCGTCGCCCGTGCCGCCGACGTCGTCCTCCGCCCCGCAGGCGTCACCGCGGCGCAGGGCGCCGCGCTCGGCATCCCCGCCGGCACGGCCTACCAGTCGCTCCGATCCCTCGGGGTCCGCGCCGACGACGTGCTCCTCGTGCACGGCGGCTCCGGGGCGGTCGGCCAGGCGGCCATCCAGTTCGCGGCGCTCGCGGGCGCCCGCGTCATCGCGACGACGAGCGACGCCCGCGCCGACCGCGTGCGCGGACTCGGCGCCGACCCCGTGGCATACGGCGACGGTCTCGCCGACCGCGTGCGCGCGCTCGTCCCGGATGGCCCCACCGTCGTCCTCGACGCCGTCGGCACCGACGAGGCGCTTGCGACGTCGCTCGAGCTGCTCGCCGACCGCTCGCGCATCGCGACGATCGTGCAGGGGGCACGGGCCGCCCAGCTCGGCATCCGGGCCTTCTCCGGCGGATCACCCGAGCCGCTCACCCCGCAGCAGCTCGCATGGCGCGCCGAGGCCGTCCCCGTCGCGCTCGCCCTCCTCGCGGCCGGCCGTTTCAGCGTCGAGCTCGGCGAGGAGCTGCCCCTCGCCGACGCCGCCCGTGCACATGAGCTGCTTGCGGGCGGAGCACGCGGCAAGATCGTCCTCGTTCCCTGAAGGCCCGCCCCGTCACACGGCGTCATGAGGATTCCGGCCGCTCCCGCGGGCGCCGAGAGAATGGCATCATGACCCAGGCCGACGCACCGACCGGATTCGCCACGACGCAGCTGCACGCCGGCTACACCCCGGGCACTCCCGAGTTCACGGTGGCGACGCCCGTCTACCAGTCGTCGGCGTACGCGTTCTCCTCCCTCACGGAGGCGCGTGAGAAGTTCGCGCTGCGGCAGAAGGGCTACATCTACAGCCGCAACAACAACCCGACGCAGGCCGTGCTCGAGCAGCGCGTCGCCCTGCTCGAGGGCGGCGTGGCGGCCGCGGCGGTCTCGTCCGGCCAGGCGGCCGTGGCGCTCGCCACCCTCGCGCTCCTCGGACGCGGCGGCCACGTCGTCGCCGCCAGCCAGCTCTACGGCGGCACGGTCGACCTCTTCGACGACACGTTCCGCGACTTCGGCCTCGACGTGACGTTCGTCGACCAGGACGACTTCGACGCGTGGCGCGCCGCCGTGCGCCCGACGACGCGCGCGTTCTTCGCGGAGTCCGTCGCGAACCCGATCGCACAGGTGCTCGACGTCGCGTCGGTCGCCGAGATCGCCCACGAGGCTGGCGTACCGCTCGTCATCGACAACACCGTCGCCACCCCGTACCTCCTGCGCCCCCGCGAGCACGGCGCCGACATCGTCGTGCACTCCGCGACGAAGTTCCTCGGCGGCCACGGCTCGTCGCTCGGCGGCGTCGTCGTCGACCTCGGCACGTTCGACTTCGCGGCCGCACCCGAGAAGTGGCCCAACCTCTTCGTGCCGCACTGGCGCTACGGCGACGTGTCGCTCTGGGAGGCGTTCGGAGCGGAGCGGGCGTTCATCACGCTCGTGAAGTCCAAGCTCGTCGGCGACCTCGGCCCCGCCCTCTCCCCGTTCAACGCGTTCCAGCTCATCCAGGGTCTCGAGACCCTCGATCTGCGTGTCGCGCGCCACGTCGAGAACGCGAAGACCGTCGCGGCGTTCCTCGACGCTCACCCCAAGGTCGGCGTCGTCTTCCACCCGTCCATCCCGACGAACCCGTGGAAGGGCGTCGCCCGGGAGTACCTCCCCAAGGGCGCGCCGAGCGTCTTCGCCTTCGAGCTCTCGCCGAGCGACGAGGATGCCTTCACGCGCGTCGAGCGCGTCATCGACGGACTGAAGACCATCCGCCTGGTCGCCAACATCGGCGACGCGCGGACGATCGTCGCACACCCCGCATCGATGACGCACAACCACATGACGCCCGACCAGCTCGCCGCGGCGGGGATCTCGGAGCGCACCATCCGGATCTCGGTGGGGCTCGAGGACGTCGCCGACATCCTCGCCGACCTCGACCAGGCGCTCGCGCTGGCCTGACCGCCGACCATCTCACGCGGCGAGAGCGCCCCCGCGACTCGCCCACGCCGCGCTCCTCCGACGGCGATCGCAAGAAACCGCTTTCACGCGTATGCTCTCTCGCATGTCGCCTCACTCCGCGGGAAACGCCCTCGCCGACCGCGCCGTCAAGACCTCCCGCATCACGGACATCCTGGAGGGCCGCGGGCTCGATGCCGTGCGCCTCACCTCGGGCGAGGCGCTCTCGTGGCTGTTCGACGGGGCGCGCACCTCGGTGCCGGTCGGCGGCGCCGCCGTGTTCTCGGCCTCTGTCGGACGCGACGGGCAGGTGCGCGTGCGCGCTCTCCGGAACGAGGCGGAGCGCCTGGCCGCCGAGGAGCTGCCGGGTGCCGACATCGACGTCGTCGACTGGTTCGCTCCGCTCGACGCCGTCGAGCCCGGCGAAGCGGCCGAGTCGGTCATCTCGGCGGAACTGCGCGCGGCCCGCGCATCGCTCCTCCCCTCCGAGGTGCAGCGCTTCCGCGCCCTCGGCGCCGACGCCGCGGCCGCCCTCACCGAGGCGCTGAGCGGAGCGCACCCCGACGAGACGGAGACCGCGCTCGCCGGCCGGCTCGCATCCGCCGTCTACGCGAGGGGCGCGGAGCCCGTCGTCGTCCTCGTCGCGGGGGCCGCGCGCTCCGGGGTGCAGCACCCCGTCCCCACCGCGCACCGCCTCGGCCGGCGCGCCATGGCCGTCGTGACCGCGAAGCGCCACGGTCTGCACGCGAGCGCCACGCGCTGGGTGCGCTTCGGCGGAGCCGAGCCGGAGGCCGCGGCGCGCATCCGCGAGGTCGAGGCCGAAGCCTGGGCGGCCACGCGCCCCGGACGAACCCTGGCGGACGTGCTCTCCGACATCGCCGCGGCGTACGCGCAGCACGGGTTCGGTCCCGATGCCTGGCTGCGCCACCACCAGGGCGGACCCACCGGCTATGCCGGCCGCGACCCGAAGGCCGCGCCGACCTCGCGGGAACGGGTCGACGTCGACCAGGCCTTCGCCTGGAATCCGTGGGCGCCCGGGGCGAAGGCCGAGGACACCGCGCTCGTGGGCGCGGAGGGGATCCAGGCGCTCACGATCGACCCCGCCTGGCCCACCGTGGCGGTCCGCGGGATGGCGCGCCCGGCCGAGCTCGACCTCGGCTGATCGGGCGCGCACTGCCGATACGCTCGAAGCCATGACAGGCAAGCTGCGGATCTCCGACGTCGCGAAGCACGCGGGGGTCTCGCCGGCCACCGTCTCGCGCGTCATGAACGGGAACCCGAAGGTCGACCCCGGGCTCGTCGCGCGCGTGCAGGCCGCGGCGGAGGAGCTCGGCTACACGGCGAGCCCGCTCGCCCGCAGCCTCGCGCTCGGCAAGACCCAGACGATCACGGTGCTCGTCCCCGACCTCGGCAACCCCACGTTCCAGGGCGTGCTGCGCACGCTCAGCCGCTCGGCGGCAGCGGACGGCTACCACGTGCTCGTCGCCGACTCAGCGGAGGTCGCGGCCGACGAGGCGTCGCTCGCCGTCGACGCCAGACGGCGCACCGACGGCATCGTCCTCGTCGCGCCTCGCATGGCAGACGACGAGCTCGACGCCCTGCTCCCCCGCCTCGCCCCCGCTGTGCTCGTCAACCGCCCCCCGCATGAATCGGCACCCGTCGTCGCCGCCGACTACGCCGGCGGCCTCCGCGAGCTCATCGAGCACCTGCACGATCTCGGCCACCGGCACATCCTCTTCCTCGCCGGCGTCCCGGGGAGCGCCTCGAACGCGCGCCGCCTCGCCGCCATCGCCGGGGCGCGCGCGGACCATCCCGATCTGGTCCTCGACGAGGCCGCGTGCGGCACGGGGTTCGCCGACGGCGCGGCGGCCGTCGACGCCGTGCGCGGCTCCGGCGCAACCGCCGTGCTCGCCTACAACGACCTCGTCGCGATGGGCCTGCTCAGTGCCCTCCACGACGCCGGCATCGCCGTCCCCGCCGACGTCTCGGTGACGGGCTTCGACGGCATCCCGTTCGCTCCGTACACGACGCCGCCGCTCACGACGGCGGCCGTGCCGACCGACCGGATGGGCGAGCGCGCGTGGGCCGCGATGCGCGCTCTCCTCGACGGCGACGACGCGCCCTCTCCCGAGGTCTTCGCCCCCGTCCTCGCGGTGCGCGGCAGCACGGCGCCGCCGCGCGCCTGACGCCCGCAGCACCCTCACCCCGCTTGACGGCGGGCCCGTGTGGCGTGATATCGTGAGAAACCGCTTTCTTGATCGAAGGGACTCACCGATGAGCCAGCTCCGCTACGCCGTCGTCGGCACCGGGCATCGCGCGCAGATGTACGTCGACGCGATCACCGACACCTACCGCGACCGCGCGGCGCTCGTCGCCCTGTGCGAGCCCAACCCCGTGCGCGCCGCCGTGTACGTCGACCGCGTGGTCGAGAAGGGGCTCGACGCCCCGTCGGTCTGGACGCCCGACCGGCTGGAGGAGATGGTCGCGGCGGAGCGGATCGAGCGCGTCGTCATCTGCTCGCGCGACGACACGCACGCGGAGATGATCGTGCGCTCCCTCGATGCGGGCGCCGACGTCGTCGTGGAGAAGCCGCTCACGATCGATGCGGAGAGCGCGGCGCGCATCGAGGACGCCGTCGCCCGCACGGGTCGCCGAGTCGTCATCACGTTCAACTACCGCTACTCCCCCCGGAACTCGGCCCTGCGCGAGATCATCCGCTCCGGCCGGATCGGCCGGGTCACCTCGATCGACTTCTCGTGGATGCTCGACACGAAGCACGGAGCGGACTACTTCCGTCGCTGGCACCGCGACAAGAAGAACTCCGGCGGACTGCTCGTGCACAAGTCGAGCCACCACTTCGACCTCGTCAACTGGTGGATCGCGAGCGAGCCGCGCCGCGTGTTCGCCTCCGGCGGCCTCCGGTTCTACGGTGCGGAGAACGCCGCCGCACGCGGCCTCGGCACCCGGCCGGAACGCGGCACCCACGAGGGCGCGCACGACGCGTTCGAGCTCGATCTGCGCGACGACCCGCGCCTCGCGCAGCTCTACCTCGAGGCGGAGCAGCACGACGGCTACCGCCGAGACCTCGACGTCTTCGGCGACGGCATCACGATCGAGGACAATCTCGCGCTCGTCGTCGACTACGCCTCCGGAGCGACGCTGAGCTACTCGCTCAACGCGCACTCGCCGTGGGAGGGCTACCGCGTCGCCGTGAACGGCACGGAGGGCCGCGCTGAGCTCGAGGTCGTCGAGCGCGGCTCCCTCGTCGTCGACGAGGGTCTCCACCCCGTCCTCGATCCGAGCCTGTCGGGAGGCGAGGCGTCGACGCTGCGCCCCAGCGGCGAGCGGCTCATCGTGCAGCGCCACTGGGAGGAGCCCGTCGAGGTCGAGATCGTCACGGGCGAGGGCGGCCACGGCGGGGGCGACGCTCTCCTCCTGTCCGACGTCTTCGTCGGCCCGCAGGACGACCCGCTCGGCCGGCCGGCCGACTGGACGGACGGCGTCCGCTCGATCGCCGTCGGCATCGCGGGCAACCGCTCCCTCGAGACCGGGCTGCCGGTGCGCGTGTCCGAGCTCGGCGTGGCCCTGCTCGCGGGCGACGCCGTCGCCCCGGCCGGCCACGGCGTGTCGGCGGAGAGCCGGGCGTGACCCGCATCCTCGTCACGGGCGGCGCCGGCCGTCTCGGCCGCAGCCTCGTCGCGGGCCTCGCTGCGCGCGGGCACGAGCTCGTCTCGGTCGACCGCGACGTCTCCGATGCCCCCGAGCTCTCCGGCATCGCGCAGCTCGCCGCCGACCTGTCGGACGCGGACGCCGCAGCGGCGGTCATCGCCGAGAGCCGCCCGGAGGCGCTCATCCACCTCGCCGCGATCGCCGTGCCGTTCAGCGCCCCCGAGGACGTCATCATGCGCACGAACGCGGGCCTCGCGGTGTCGGTGCTCGGCGCGGCCGCAGCCGCCGGCGTGCCGCGGGTCGTCGCGGCGTCGAGCCCGACCGTGCTCGGCTACGGCGCCCCAGCGGGATGGCTGCCCGACCGGCTGCCGCTCGACGAGCGCACCCCGCCGCGCCCGTGGAACGCCTACGGGCTGTCGAAGCTGCTCATCGAGCAGACCATCGGGATGCTGCGGCGCCAGACGGGCGACGCCGTGCGCTTCGCCGCGTTCCGCCCCTGCTACGTCATCGCGCCGGAGGAGTGGGCCGGCGCGCCCACGCAGCAGGGCCACACGGTCGTCGAGCGGCTCGCCGATCCCGCCCTGTCGGCCCCGGCCGTCTTCAACTACGTCGACGCGCGCGACGTGTCGTCCTTCGCCGACACGCTGCTCTCCGCGATGGACGACATCCCCAACGGGGAGGTGTTCTTCGTCGGCGCCGACGACGCGCTCGCGCGCGACCCGCTCGCCGAGCTCATGCCGCGGTTCTTCCCCGGCACCGAGCGGCTCGCCGCCGAGCTCACGGGCACCCGCTCGGCGTTCTCCAACGCCAAGGCGCGCGAGCTGCTCGGATGGCGGCCCCGGCACACGTGGCGCGAGGAGCTCGGCGAGACGGCCGCGGAGGAGCGCGTCGCATGACGGCCATCCGCTCGCTCGAGGCGCGCCTCGAGCGCATCGCGCTGACCCGTCCGTGGGCGGCCGATGTGACGAGCGTGGGCGTCGTCGCGACGCGCGTCGTGCTCTCCGACGGCACGGAGGGCCACGGCTTCTCGTGGACGCCGCAGATCGGAGCCGAGGCCGTGCACGCCCTGCTCGTGCACGACATCGCACCCGCCGCGGCGGGCCGGCCGGCCGATCCGCGCGAGGCCTGGGACGGGCTGTGGCGGCACCTGCACGAGGCGGGCGGCGGCGGGATCACGACGATCGCCCTGGCGGGGCTCGATCTCGCCCTCTGGGACGCCGCGGCGCGCGCCGCGGGGTCGACCGTGTCGGCGCTCGTCGGCCGTCGGCGCGAGACCGTGCCCGCGTACGGCAGCGGCGTCAACCTGCACTACACCGAGGACGAGCTCGTCGCGCAGGTGCGCCGCTGGGTCGACGCGGGCTTCGGCGCGGTGAAGATCAAGGTCGGGAAGCCCGATCCCGCGGAGGACGCCGACCGGCTCAGCGCCGTGCGCGAGGTGCTGGGGGCCGATCGCGGGCTCATGATCGACGCCAACCAGCGCTGGGACCTCGAGGCCGCCACCCGGGCGATGGAGCAGCTCGAGCCGTTCGCACCGGATTGGATCGAGGAGCCGCTCCGGGCCGACGACCTGCCCGGTCATATCGAGCTGTCTCGGCGCATCGCCACCCCGATCGCCGTCGGCGAGAACCTCCACACCGTGTACCGGTTCGAGGAGTACCTGGCGTCGGGGGCCATCCGCTTCGCGCAGCCGAACGTCGTGCGCGTCGGCGGCATCACGCCCTTCCTCCGCATCGCCGAGCGCGCGGAGGCGCACGGCGTGCAGGTGCACCCGCACCTGCTGCCGGAGCTCTCCGGACAGCTCGCGCTGACCCTCCCCGGCCATCCTCTCGCCGAGGACGTGGAGGACGCCGGCTTCGCCGCGCTCGGCGCACTCGACGGCCCGAGCCCCGTCCACATCCACGACGGCGTGCTCGCGGAGGAGCCGCACGACGGCCTGGGGCTGCTCTTCCGGCACCGCCCGCGCGGCTGACCGGCCCGGGAGCGGATCGGCCCCGATGGCGGGTCCGCTCAGGCCGGCGGATCCGCCAGCGGGTCGGCGAGCAGCGGCGCGAAGGCCGCCTCAGCCGCGCCGATGAGCAGGCGGTCCTCGGCGAGCGCGGCGGGGCGGATGACGAGGCCCTCGGCGGGCGCCGACAGCGCATGGGCGCGCACGGCGGCATCGAATCCGTCGGCGTCCGCGGCGACGAGCATCCCGAGGAATCCGCCCAGCACGATGACCGACGGGTTCAGCACGTTGACGGCGTTCGCGAGCGCCGTCGCGAGGATGCGCCGCTGACGCTCCACCTCATCGGCGACAGCCGCCGAGGTGCTCGCCGCGAGCGCCGCGGCGAGGGTGGGATCGTCCGCCGAGACGAGACCGAGCGCGTGCAGCAGGCGCGCCCGGCTGACCTCGTCCTCCAGCGCGCCGTCGGGGGCGCGCCGGTCGGCGTCGTCGGGGATGCCGGGGCGGTTCTGCCCCCACTCCCCCGCGTATCCGCCCGCCCCGCCGATGGGCCGGCCGTCGAGGATGAGCCCGCCTCCGATTCCGGACGCGCCGCCGTTGAGATAGACGGCGTTCTCGTGTCCCTCGGCGGCGCCGAACAGGTGCTCGGCGCGCGCGCCCAGCGAGGCGTCGTTCCCGACCGCGACGCGCAGCCCGGTCGCCTCGTGCAGGAGCTCGCCGACGGCGGCCTCCCGCCACCGGAGATGCGGGGCGAGGCGGACGACGCCGTCGGCGGCACGCACGAGGCCGGGCACCGCGGCGCCGAGCCCGACGATCCGCTTGCCCGCGAGCTCGCGACCGCGCCATCCCTCGACGATGCGGGCGACGGCCGCTGCTGTCTCCTCGGGCGTGAGGAGGCGGTCGGCCTCCTCGCGGACGCGGGCGCGCACGGCGCCGCTCAGCGCGATGGCGCCCACCTCGAGCGCGTCCACCTCGGGGTTCACGGCGATCGCGACGACATCGTCGCTCGAGGCGACGATGGGCGATGGGCGCCCGACGCGCTTCGTCTGGTCGGGTTCGCGCTCCTCGACCAGGCCCGCCTCGGCGAGCGCGGCGACGAGATCGGCGACCGTGGAGCGGTTGAGTCCCGTCGAGGCGGTGATGCGCGCCCGGGACTGCGCCCCCTCCTCGTGCACGAGCCGCAGCACCTCGCCGAGGTTGCGCCGCCGCACGCCCTCCACGCTCATCGCACGATCCGCCATCTCGTTCCCTCCGCCGGATTTGTCGTTCCGATCACGATATCCGTTCGGATGGCCGCGACCCGCTTCCCGGGACACGTCGCGACGTTTCGACCCGCTCCGCTCGCGCGACGACCGGGGGCGCCTCGCCCAGGAGGGACGACCCGTTCCGCCCGCTCAGGAGCCGGGAGGCTGCGCCGCGACCGGCCTGTCGATCCGCGCGTCGACCATCCGCGGATCGGCGGCGGTCACGACGTGCACGCCGCCCGTCAGCCTCACGACGGCGCGCGACGTCGCGGCACCCGGGAGCGACCGGCCGGTCCTCTCGCGCGCGCTCGTGATCGCCCCGTCGCCGTCCGCGACGACGGTGGACGCCTCGGCGTGCGCCGCGACCCACACCTCCACGTCGCCCGGTTCGACGACCCGGCGCAGCGCGCGGTCGCTGAACGCGAACCGCGTCGCCGGCACGTCGAACTCGACGCGCGCCGACGCCCCCGGCTCGAGCGGCACGCGCGCGTACGCGAGCAGCTGCGCGACGGGGCGGGCGACGGAGCCGACGACGTCGCGTCCGTACAGCTGCACGACGTCCTCCCCCGGGCGCCCTCCCGTGTTCGACACGACGACGGAGGCGCGGAAGCGGCCGTCGGTGGGAGCAGTGCCGTCGACCCTCAGGTCGTCGTAGGCGAAGGTCGTGCCGGTGAGACCGAACCCGAAGGGCCGCAGCGGCGTCGAGTCGGCCGACGTGACATCGGACGGCCCGCCGAGCCGCGGGTGCAGGTAGCGGTACGGCTGCGCGCCGGTCGACCGCGGCAGGGAGACCGGCAGACGGCCCGATGGCGCGACCGCGCCTGTGAGCACGTCGGCGATCGCCAGCCCGCCTCCCTCGCCGGGGAAGAACGCCTGCAGCACGCTCAGCGGCACCGCGCCGTCGAGCGCCCAGTCGATCGCATACGGCCGGCCGGTCAGCACGACGAGCGCGACCGGCGTCCCCGTCGCGGCGACCGCCTCGACGAGCGCGCGCTGGGCGCCGGGCAGGTCGAGCGACTCCGCGTCGTTGCCCTCGCCCACGGTGCCGCGCCCGAAGAGCCCCGCCTGGTCGCCGACGACGACGACCGCCGCGTCCGCCCCGCGCGCGGCGGCGACGGCCTCCGCGAAGCCCGACCGGTCGTCGCCTTCGACGGCGCAGCCGACGGCGTGCACCACGTCGCGCCCTGTCGCCTCGATCGCCTCGCGCACCGTCGGGATGGCGAAGCCGAGCGGATGGCCGGGATGGTGAGCGAGCACGTGGTTCGCGAACGAATAGCAGCCCTGCAGCGCCTCGGCGCGGTCGGCGTTCGGGCCGATGACGGCGACCCGGCGCGCATCGGCGAGAGGCGCGGGGTCGCCGTGCAGCAGGACGAGCGACTCCGTCGCGAGCCGGCGCGCGATGTCGCGGTGCCGCGGCGTGTCGAGGTCGATCGACGTGGGCGGAGCGCCCGAGAAGGCCTCGGGGTCGAGCAGCCCCAGCTCCTCCTTCTGCACGAGCACGCGCCGGACGGCGCGGTCGACGAGCACCTCCGGCACGGCGCCGGACCGCACGCGCTCGGCGAGCGGCGCGAGGTAGGCGTCCCCGTCGGGCAGCTCGACGTCGATGCCTGCGGCGAGCGCCTGGGCGGCGGCGTCGCCGCGATCCGCGGCGACTCCGTGCATCACCTCGAGGAAGGCGACGGAGAAGTAGTCCGACACGACGACGCCGTCGAACCCGAGCTCGCCTCTGAGCACGTCGGTCAGCAGGGCGCCGTCGGCCGCGACGGGGACGCCGTCGATGTCGGCGTAGCTGTTCATGACCGACCGCGCCCCGCCGTCGCGCAGCGCCATCTCGAAGGGCGGCAGGTAGACGTCGGCGATCTCTCGCGGGCCGGCCGGCACGGGGGCGTGGTTGCGCCCCGCCTTCGACGCCGAGTACCCGAGGAAGTGCTTGAGCGTGGCGTGCACGCCCGCCCCCTGCAGCCCGCGCACATACGCCGTCCCGACCGTCCCGACGAGGTAGGGGTCCTCCCCGATGCACTCGTCGACGCGACCCCAGCGCGCATCGCCCACGACGTCGAGGACGGGCGCGAGACCCTGGTGCACGCCGAGTTCCCGCATCGACT
This sequence comes from Microbacterium gilvum, assembly GCF_039543865.1. Lineage (NCBI taxonomy): Bacteria > Bacillati > Actinomycetota > Actinomycetes > Micrococcales > Microbacteriaceae > Microbacterium > Microbacterium gilvum. Next base: position 1,095,559 of record NZ_BAABKO010000001.1, read on the forward strand.
CGCCGATTGCCGCCGCCATCTCCTCGACGAGCGCGGGATCGAACGACGCGCCCCACGCGAGGGGTGTGGGGAAGGTCGCCGCCTGCCATGCCGCGAGCCCCGTGAGGCACTCCTCGTGCACGAGGGCCGGGATCCCGAGGCGCGTCTGCGTCTGCAGCCGCCGCTGCTCGGCGTGCAGCCACGCCGCGCGCTCGGCCGGATCGACGGGCCGCGTGCCGTACACGCGCGTGAAGTGGCCGATGCCGTCGCGGGTGCGGTCGGCGAGCGCCGCACCGGCGCCATCCGACGCCATCTCGCCCTGCAGGGGCGCGACGACCTCGCCGCCGCGATCGATCCACACGCCCACGAGCTGGGCGAGCTTCTCCTCCAGCGTCATGCGCGACAGCAGGTCGTCGACGCGGGCGCTCATCCCTTCACCGCCCCGGTGAGGCCGCCGACGATGCGGCGCTCGAAGAGGCTGAAGAACACGAGGGCCGGCAGCATCGACAGCGAGGTGAACGCGAGCACGCGCGCCGTGTCGACCGAGTACTGCGACGCGAAGTTCTGCACGCCGAGCGGCAGGGTGAACAGGTTCGGGTCGCTCAGCAGGAACAGCGGCAGCATGTAGCCGTTCCACGACCCGATGAAGGCGAGGATCCCGGTCGTGATGACGCCGGGAAGGCTCAGCGGCAGCACCATGCGGAAGAAGAACCCCAGCCGCGAGGCGCCGTCGATCGATGCGGCCTCCTCGATCTCTGCGGGGATGGCCCGCAGGAACGGCACGAGGATGATGATCGTCGTGGGCAGCGCGAACGCGATCTGCGGCAGGATGACGCCGAGCAGGTTGTTCGTCAGCCCGAGGCTGCGTACGAGCAGGTAGAGCGGCGTGATCGCCACCGTCACGGGGAACATGAGCCCCGCGGCGAAGAGCGCGTACAGGGCGCCCTTGCCGGCGAAGTCGTAGCGCGCGATGACGTAGCTCGCCATGAGGCCGAGCGCCACGACTCCTGCCGTGGTGCCGAGCGCCGTGAGGGTCGAGCTGCCCATCGCCTGCCAGAACGACGTGCTCGCGAGCACGTCGCCGTAGTTCGCGAGGTTCCAGGGGGCGGGAAGCCCCGCGGGGTCGGTCGTGATCTGCGCGTTCGTGCGGAATCCGCCGAGCACGATGTACAGCACGGGCCCCATGCAGATCGCGATGAGCACGACGGCGCACAGGTACGTGATCGCACGGGCACCGCCGCCCGTGCGCTGTGCCGCGACCCGACGGCGCGCACGCGCTCCCGGGAGCACGAGCAGGGTCGTGGAGGTCACTTCTTCTTCCCCTCACCGCCCGTGAGGGCGCCTTCGGTGTCGCGCCGCAGCACGAAGCGCTGGTAGACGAGCGCGACGACGAGCGAGATGGCGAAGATCACGACGGCGACGGCGTTGCCGAAGCCGTAGTTGCCCGCCATGTGCCCGTTCAGGTACATGTACGTCGCCATCGTCGACGTGCCGGCGGTCGCCGACACGTACTGGCCCCAGATGATGTTCACGAGGTCGAACAGCTGCAGGGCGCCGATGATCGACAGGAACGCCCAGATGCGGATGGTCGGTGCCAGCAGCGGCAGCGTGATGCTGCGCTGCATCTGCCAGAACGACGCCCCGTCGATCGCGGCGGCCTCGTAGAGCTCTTCGGGGATGCCCTGCAGACCCGCGAGCATGAGGATGACCGCGAAGCCGATGTACTTCCACGTGATGATCGCCATCAGGGTCCACATCGCGATCGCGGGGTCGGCGATCCACGAGTTCTGCCACGCCCCGAGCCCGATGCCCGCGAGCAGGCCGTTGAGCGCGCCGCGGTCCTGCAGCATGAGGCTCCATCCCGTGCCGACGACGACCTCGGAGATGACGTACGGCACGAAGATGAGGACGCGGATGAGCGAGCGCCCGCGGATGCGCTGGTTGAGCAGCAGGGCGAACAGGATGGCCAGCGGGCCCTGCAGCACGAGCGAGGCGACGACGATGAGCCCGTTGTGCAGCACGGCGTCGCGGAACGTCGGGTCCTGCAGGATGATCGCGTAGTTCTCGAACCCCACGAAGTCGGTGGGCGGTCCGAAGCCCTTCCAGCGGAAGAAGCCGTAGTACGCCGCCATCAGAACGGGGAAGATCACGAACGCAAGGAACATGACGACGGCGGGGCCGGCGAGCAGCGCGATCTCGCCGCGCTTGCGCCAGTCGGTTCGGCGCGGGGCCCGGCGGGCCGGCGGCGAGGCCGGCGCGGGTGCACCGGCCTCGCGCGTCTCGAGGAGGGCGGTGGCCATGTCGCGCATCAGCCCCGCGCCGTGGCGCCCTCGACCGCCTCGACGATGCCCTCGGGCGACCCGCCGCCGGAGAGCAGCTCGACGACCGCGGTGTTGAGCGCGTTGCCGACGCTCTGGCCGAGCAGCGTGTCGAGCCAGAGCACGACGTACGACGAGTCGTTGTAGGCGGCCATCAGCGGCTCGAGCGCCGGGTCAGCGACCGCGCCCTGAGCCGACTTCGCGGCGGGGATGGCCTGGTACGCGGTCGCGTACTTCTCCTGCCACTCGGTCGAGGCGATGAAGTTGAGGAAGTCCTCGCACGCGCTCGGCGCGTCGACAGCGCAGGCGAAGCCGTCGACGCCTCCCATCATCGCGGTCGGGTCTCCGTCGCCGCCGTCGACGGCAGGGAACGGGAACCAGCTGAGGTCGGCGAGCGGCTGCTCGTCGGGGGTGAGCGACGCGATGACGCCGACGTCCCAGCCGCCCATGAGCTCCATGGCCGCCTGGTGGTTGGCGACGAGGCCCGCGGATGACCCGGCGCCCTGCTGCGCGGAGGTCGTCAGGTAGCCGTCGTTGAACGGCTCGGTCGCCGCGAAGTCGGCGAGGTCCTCGCCTGCGGCGAGCCAGCAGTCGTCGGAGAAGTCGAGCGACGTCGCGACGTCGGTGATGACGTCCTGTCCGCATTCGCGGAGGGCGAAGAAGTAGTACCAGTGCGCGGCGGGCCAGGCGTCCATGGCTCCGAGGGCGATGGGCTCGACGCCGGAGTCCTCGAGGGCGTCCGTCGCCGTGACGAGCTCGTCGAGGGTGGTCGGGGTCTCGGAGACGCCGGCGGCGGCGAACAGGTCCTCGCTGTAGAAGATGCCGCCGGGCAGCACGGCGACGGGCAGGCCGTAGACGGATCCCTCGACCGTGAACGCGCTGAAGACGCCGTCGCCGTAGTCTGCCCGCACGTCGTCGGAGATGAGGTCGGTGAGATCCTTGACGGCTCCCGCCGCGACGACGTCGGCGAGCTTGCCGCCGCCGCGCGCCATGAAGATGTCGGGCATGTCGCCGGAGTTGACGGCGGTCTGGAGCCGTCCGTCCATGTCCTCGTTCTGGATCGACTGCACCTCGATCGTCACGCCGGGGTTCTCCGCCTCGAACGCCGCCGTGGCGTCCTCCCAGTACTGCTTGCCGTCACCCGTCGTGGAGTTGTGCCAGAACGTCAGCGTGACGTCGCCGTCTGCGTCGTCGCCGCCGCCCGCAGCGCATCCGCCGGCGAGCAGCGCGAGTGCGCCCGTCGTCGCCGTGATCGTCAGGAACCTGCGTGCTCTCATCGGGTCTCTCCTCTTCGTCGAGTGGGCACCACCGGCGCAGGGAAGCGCCGCCGCAGTCGAGAATGTCACCGCTCCCCACAAAATGTCAATCGTTATCGACATCGTTTTCGATATCGATTGCGAAACGCGTCCGTGATGCGCGCCGTCGGGCGCTCCGGGCGCTACCGTGGTCGCGTGACCCATCCGACCGACGTGCCAGCGGGCCGTGCGACCATCCACGACGTCGCCCTCGCCGCCGGCGTGTCCGCATCGACGGTGTCGAAGGTCATCAACGGCCGCTACGGGGTCTCGGCGAAGACCTCGGAGCACGTGCTGCGCATCGTCGACGACCTCGGGTACGCCTCGTCGCTCATCGCGTCGTCGCTGCGCCGCGGACGGACCGACGTCGTCGGCGTGCTCGTGGCCGACTTCGAGCCGTTCGCGCTGGCCCTCCTCGAGGGCATCTCGGCTGCGCTGCACGGCAGCGGATACGACCTGCTCTCGTACGCCGGCAGCATCGCCGACGGCCCGCGGCACGAGGGGTGGGAGAGGCGCTCGCTCTCGCGTCTGGGCGGCACGCTGATCGACGGCGCCATCCTCGTGACGCCCACCGTCGAGGCGGCGGGGTCGAGCGTCCCGGTCGTCGCGATCGATCCGCACACGGGCGAGTCGCTGTCGCCGGCCGTCGCCGCCGACAGCCTCGCCGGCGCCCTGCAGGCCACGCGGCACCTCGTCGAGCTCGGCCACACGCGCATCGCGCATGTGCGGGGACGCATCGACCTCGAATCGGCGCGCCTGCGCGAGGAGGGGTACCGGCGCGCACTCGCCGAGGCGGGCATCGCGTTCGACCCCGAGCTCGTGCGAGCAGGCGGCTACAGCACGGCCGAGACGACCGAGGCGGCCGCCGCCCTGCTCGACCTCGCCGACCGCCCGACCGCGGTGTTCGCCGCGAACGACCTCTCGGCGCTGCGGACGATGGAGGTCGCCCAGGAGCGCGGCCTTCGCATCCCCGACGACCTGTCGATCGTCGGATTCGACGACATCCCCGCCGCCGCCTCGAGCGAGCCGACGCTGACGACCATCCGCCAGCCCCTGCGGGAGATGGGGGCGGAGGCGGTGCGTCTGCTGCTCGCACGGCTCGACGGCGATGCCGGCGCCGCTCCCGAGCACGTGCAGCTGCCCACGCGGCTCGTCGTCCGGGGGTCCACCGCGCCGCGCCGCCACCGCCCCGGTCGTTGAGAAGGCGAGGGGCGAGCGCGGACGCTCGCCGATCGGAGCCGACTCGCTCCGATCGCTCGACGACCGAGACGGTGCTCGCTCAGGGCAGTGTCAGCTCGGCGACGCCGTCGACGGCCGGGACCGCCTCTCCGACGATGGGCGCGAGCGCGAACTCCGCGGTGCCATCCGACGTCACGTGCACGGTCGACCCCGAGCGCACGACGCGGAAGCGGGCCTCGCGGTCCCCCGCCCCCGGCACGACGAGCTGGGTCTCGCCGTCGGCTCCGCCCGGGGCGACACGCAGCACGAGGCCGTCGAGCAGATCGCGGTCGGCGCCGTCGGCGTGAACCGAGAACGGGATGACGGCCCCGGGCCGCGCGTAGACGGGGATGCTGTCGAAAGCGTGGCTCTCGCGCCGCCAGCCGCCCATCGCGGTCTCGCCCGTCAGCAGGCTCGTCCACTCCCCCGCCGGCAGGTAGAGCTCGACCTCGCCCGACTCCGACAGCACGGGCGCGACGAGCACGTCGGGCCCCAGCAGGTACTGGCGGTCGAGATAGGCCGCAGCGGGGTCGCCGGGGAACGCGAGCGCCATGGGGCGCATGACGGGCAGCCCCACCCGATGCGCCTCGAGGCCAGCCGCGTGCAGATACGGCAGCAGCGAGAGCTTGAGCCGGGTGAACAGGCGTGTCACCGACACGGCGCTCTGCGGATCGGCCTCGTCGCGCCCCTCCGCCTCGTCGAACAGCCACGGCACGCGGTAGCTCGTCGACCCGTGCAGACGGCTGTGGCTCGACAGGAGGCCGAAGGCGACCCACCGCTTGAAGACGGCGGGGTCGGGCATGCCCTCGAACCCGCCGATGTCGTGGCTCCAGAACCCGAAGCCCGACAGCGACAGCGACAGCCCTCCGCGCAGGCTCTCGGCCATCGACGCGAACGTCGACGTGTTGTCGCCGCCCCAGTGCACGGGCATCCGCTGCCCGCCCGCCGTGGCCGAGCGCGCGAACACGACGGCGTCGCCCTCGCCCCGCACCTCCTCCAGCACGGAGAACACCGCCTCGTTGTAGCGCTGCGTGTACAGATTGTGCATGCGCTCGGGGTCCGACCCGTCGAAGTAGTCGACCTCGAGCGGGATGCGCTCCCCGAAGTCGGTCTTGAAGCAGTCGACGCCCTGGGCGAGCAGACGCCGCAGGTGCCCCTGGTACCACGCCGTCGCCTCCGGGTTCGTGAAGTCGACGAGCGCCATGCCCGCCTGCCACAGGTCCCACTGCCACACCGAGCCGTCGGGACGGGTGACGAAGTACCCCCTGTCCCTGCCCTCGGCGAACAGCGGCGAGCGCTGCCCGATGTAGGGGTTGATCCACACGCAGACGCGCAGGCCCCGCTCGTGCAGGCGCGCGAGCAGGCCGTCGGGGTCGGGGAACACGCGGGGGTCCCACGCGAAGTCGCACCAGTTGAACTCGCGCATCCAGAAACAGTCGAAGTGGAACGTGCCGAGCGGGATGTCGCGCTCGGCCATCCCCTCGATGAAGCGCGTCACGGTCGCCTCGTCGTAGTCGGTCGTGAAGCTCGTCGAGAGCCACAGCCCGTACGACCACGCCGGCAGCCGCGCGGGGCGGCCCGTCAGCGCCGTGTAGCGCTCGAGCACACCGGCGGGGGTCCCGCCCGCGAAGACGTAGTAGTCCAGCGACTCCCCCGCGACGGAGAACTGCACGCGCTCGACCGACTCCGACCCGACCTCGTACGAGACGTGCCCCGGATGGTCGACGAGCACGCCGTACCCGCGGCTCGAGAGGTGGAACGGCACGTTCTTGTACGACTGCTCGCTCGACGTGCCCCCGTCGGCATTCCAGATGTCGACCGTCTGCCCGTTCTTCACGAGGGGGCCGAAGCGCTCGCCGAGGCCGTAGATCAGCTCGCCCACGCCGATCGACAGCTGCTCGTGGATGTACGACGCGGCATCCGGCACAGGGCCGCGGTCGATCGCGGCATCGGCCCGCACCGCGAGGTGGCCCAGCGACTTGTCGCCCGACCGGGTGAGCTCGCGCCCGGTGTCGAGGTCGTCGAAGACGAGGCTCCAGGGCGCGCCCTTCGTGATCGTCGCCCGGATCCGACCGCTCGTGAGAGACGCCGCCTCCGCGCCGACGACGACGTCGCCGTGCCCCTCCTCCGCGCCCACGAGGTCGAACGACGCCCCGCGGCTCCCGCCCTGGTGGTGCTCGATGCGCACCCCGATGACGCCGGGCAGCGGCGAGTGCAGCGTGACGGTGAGCGTTGGCCGGTTGAGCGTGTCGCCGCGCCGCTCGATGACGCGCGTGGGCACCGTCGCGACGAGGGTGCGGCCGACCGGCTCGATGTCGTACGCCTCGCGGCCGTACTCGGCCGCGACGCCGTCGCGCAGCATCCAGAAACCGTCGGTGAACTTCATGGTGTGCCTGCTCCTGTCTCGTGCACGCCGCCGTGCCGTGTCTGCTGTCGTCCCGGGGCCCGCTCGGCGGCGTCACGCGATCCGTGCCGTCCGACCACGTCGGGTGCGCCCGTCCCGGGGAGGATGTCCGGCGCGCTCACGCTGCGGAGATCCCGATGCGCGCGCCGCTCGCGACGCGCACCACCGCAGTGCCTCCCGGGCCGAGGACGAGCCCGTGCGAGGCGTCGTCGCCCGTGAGCAGCTCGACCCCCTCCGCCGTGATCGCGACGGGGCCTCCGCCGTGGTGGAAGACGAAGACGAAGTCCGCGGCCGCCCCTCGACGGCGCACGGCGTCGAGCCCGTGCGCGCGCGCCCCGGGAATGTCCTCGGACACGCCGGCCGCGCCGGCCTGCGCCGCCAGGAGCGCGTCGCGCGACTCCTGGAGGAGCCGCGCGCCGACGTAGACGACGACGCCCTCGCCGCGCTCCGCGATCGTCGTGGCGACGGCGCCCGCGGCGGGTCCGTCCACGTAGCGCGCGAGCGCCGTGGCGTCGTCGAGCACGAGCGGCTCGACCCAGTCGGATGCGCGCGAGCCGTCGTCGAGCGCTGCCGTGTCGCCCGCGGCGAGGACGCCGATCTCCTCCGCCCCCGCTCCGACGAGGGCGCGCAGACGGGCCGGGTACGCTCCGCCGCCGACGCGCTGCCGGCCGTCGACGAGGCCCGATGGCGCGAGCACGACGAGCCTGCCGCCGGTCTCGACGTAGCGCCGCAGCCAGTCCTGCGTGGCGTCGTCCACGGCGTAGAGCGCGGGGACGACGAGCAGGCGGTAGCGGGATGCGTCCGCCCCCGGGCGGACGAAGTCGGTCGCGATCCCCGCGCGCCAGAAGGACCGGTGGGTCGCCCTGACCTCGTCGGAGTACGAGACGGCGTCGTTGGGGAGGTGCGGCGTCTCCAGCGACCACCACCCGTCCGCGTGCCACACGATGCCCACGCGCGCGTCGACGAGCCTGCCGTCCTGCGGCGGCTCGACGACCTCGTGGAGGCGCTCGAGGATCTCGCCCAACTCGACGACCGTCCGGAACGCCTTCGATCCGCCGCCCGCGTGCGGCACGAGCGCGCCGTGCCACTGCTCCGAGCCGCCCGAGCCCGCACGCCACTGGAAGAACAGCGAGCTCTGCGCGCCGCGCGCGATGTAGCCGAGGGAGTCCTGGATCATGCGCGCGGGCGACTTCGCGTGGGTGCGGTCGCCGACGCGGATGCCCCGGCCGTTCTGCTCCATGAGCACCCACGGCCCGCCGGCCCAGGATCGCGTGAGGTCGGAGCCGTACGCGATGTGCGTGTGCCCGTCCGGCCCCGTGGTGTCGAGATAGTGGTCGATGGAGACGACGTCCTGCACGTCCGCCCACGACCACTGCTCGAGGTGGTTCCACGTCGGCAGCATGAAGTTCGTCGTGAACGGGGCGGTCGAGCCGGTGGCCCGGATCTCGTCGCGCTGCTCGACGAACGCGGCGCGCATCTCGTCCGAGGAGAACCGCCGGAAGTCGACCGCGAGGGCGGGGTTGTGGAGGTACTGGGTCGCGCGCGGCGGGAGCACCTCCTCCCATGCCCCGTACCGCTGCGACCAGAACGCCGTGTACCACGCCTCGTTGAGCGCGTCGAGCGTGCCGTAGCGCGCCCGCAGCCAGATGCGGAACGCGCGTGCCGCGTGCGGGCCGTAGTCGAGGGTGCCGTACTCGTTGTGGATGTGCCAGCCGCGCAGCCGGGGGTGAGCGCCGTAGCGCTCGCCGAGCACGCGCGCGATGCGCCGCGCCGCCGCCCGGTACGCGGGAGCGCTCACGGCGTACGTGTCGCGCGAGCCGTGCGAGAGCACGACGCCGTCGGCGCGGACGGGCATCGCGTCGGGATGCGCCTGCGTGAACCACGGCGGCGGCGACGCGGTGGGCGTCGCGAGGAAGAACCCGATGCCCGCCTCGTCGAGGAGGGCGATGATCTCGTCGAGCCATGACGTGTCGTACTCGCCCTCGCGCGGTTCGAGCAGCGCCCACGAGAACACGCCGAGCGTCACCGTGTTCACCTTGGCGCGGCGCATCAGGTCGATGTCCTCGCGCCACGTCTCCCGCGGCCACTGCTCCGGGTTGTAGTCGCCGCCGTAGAGCAGCGCGTCCGGTGCGTACGTCATCCTTTGAGCCCTCCGCTCACGAGGTCGAGTCGCCAGTAGCGCTGCAGGACGAGCATCATCGCGATGAGCGGGATGATCGACACGGCGGCGCCGATGATGGCGAGGCTGTAGAGCGAAGGGGTCCCCGACCCCTTCGACAGCAGGGTGTACAGGCCCACCGTGAGCGGGTACATCCGCTCGTCGGAGAGCATGATGAACGGCAGCAGGAAGTTGTTCCAGATGCCGACGAACTGGAGGAGGAAGATCGTCACCATGCCGGGGACCATCATCGGGAGGGCCACGGAGGTGAAGATCTTCACATCCCCTGCGCCGTCGATCCGCGCCGCCTCCATCATCTCGGAGGGGATGGCGCTGGCCGCGTAGACGCGCGCCAGGAAGATGCCGAACGGCGAGATGAGGCAGGGCAGCAGCACCGACAGATGCGTGCCGGCGAGCCCGACCTTCGTCATGAGGAGGTACTGCGGGATCGCGAGCGTGATGCCCGGCAGCAGGACGCCGGCCAGGATGGCGTAGAACCACACCTGACGTCCCGGGAACTCGTACTTCGCGAGGGCGTAGCCCGCCATCGTCGACACGAGCGTCGAGAGCACGGCGCCGCCGCCGGCGTACAGCACGCTGTTCGCGGCCCAGACCCCGAACTGCCCGCCGCCGTAGGAGAAGAGGTCCGCGAGGTTGTCGAGGAGGCCCGTGCCGGGGGCGAACGTGAACGTCGTGAACAGCTCGGAGTTCGTCTTCGTCGAGGCGATGACGACCCACAGCACCGGCACGAGGCAGTAGATCGCGCCGAGGAGGAGCACGGCAGTGGCGAGCACCGACGGCTTCTGGCGGCGGCGGGGCGCGATGCTCGACTCGACGACGACGCGAGAGGGCCGCGGTGCGGTGAGGGTGCTCATGCGTTGCCTCCGAACGAGCGGCGCTGGGTGGCGCGCAGCAGGACGATCGAGATGATGAGGGTGCCGAGGGCGAGCACGACCGACGATGCGGCGGCGAGGGAGAGGTCGTCGCGCGCGAACGCGTCGCGGTAGATCTTCATGAGCGGCACCCAGGTCTGCGAGATCTCGTTCGTCATCGGGCGGAGCGTCGTCGGCTCGCCGTACACCTGCAGCGTGCCGATGAGCGAGAAGAGGCCGGTGAGGACGAGGGCCGGGCCGACGAGCGGGATCTTGATGCGCCAGGCGATCGTCCACTCGCTGGCGCCGTCGATGCGGGCCGCCTCGTAGATCTCGCCGGGGATGCCGCGCAGCGACGTGTAGATGATGATCATGTTGAACCCCACGCCGCCCCAGATGGCGATGTTGGCGATCGCCGGATAGAGGCCTCCCCCCGTGAGCACGACCACGTCGGGCAGCCCCAGCTGCTCAAGGATCCAGTTGAGCGGGCTCGTCGACGGAAGGTAGAGGAATCCCCACAGCAGGGAGGCGATCACGCCCGGCACGGCATACGGGATGAAGATCGCGGTGCGCGAGAACCGCGCCGCCCTGACACGCGGCAGGTCGAGCAGCAGGGCGAACAGGAGCGCGAGCCCGAGCGTGAGCGGGACGGCGATGAGCCCGTACAGGGCGAGGCGTCCGAATCCCGCGAGGAACTCGGCGTCGGTGAAGGTGCGGAGGTAGTTCTCGAAGCCGACCCACGTCTCCTCGCGGACGCCGAAGGGGCCCGTGCCGCCGACCCGGAGGCCGCGGAAGGAGAGGTACACGGCGTACACCATGGGGATCGCCAGGAAGGCGAGGAACAGCGCTCCTGCGGGCAGGAGGAAGAGGTAGGGCGCGACCCAGCGACGGCGGGCGCGGCGGGAACGGGGATGCGTGGTCGGCTCGGCGACGGCGCTCATGGCAGGTCCTCTCGGATGGGAGACGCGGGCGGCGGCTGTGCCGCCCGCGCCCTCACGTCACTCGACGTCGACGGTGAAGCCCGACGTCTCCATGTCGTCCGCGACGACCCTCTCCGTCTCCGAGAGCGCCTCGGCGAGCGGGGTCCCGTTCGTGACGGCCGCCGACATGGCGTCCTGGAAGGCGGTCGAGGCGACGTTCACGTTCGGACCCCAGCTGATCTCGGGGATCGTGTCCGCGGCGATCGCGGCGGCGATCTCCCAGTAGTCGTCCTGCCCCTGCATGAGAAGGGGCGGCTCGCTGCCGATCGTGAGCTGCTGGCCGGCGAGCGAGGCGGGGTAGGTCCCCTGCTCGATCTGGATCGCCGCCGCCTCGTCGGAGGTGGCGATCCACGAGGCGAACTCCGCTGCGGCCTCGGCGTGCTCGGACGACGTCGTGACGACCGCGGCCGATCCGCCCTGGAACGCCACCGCCGTGTCCCCCTCTGTCCACTGCGGGAGCGGCGCGAGCGCCCACTGCCCTGCCATGTCGCCCGCGACGCCGTTGACGACGCCGGCGGCCCACAGGCCCGCGGGCCAGGAGAGGACGTCGCCGGCGTTGAGGCGCGCGTTCCACTCTGGGGTCAGGAGCGGCTCGGCGAGCACGAGGTCGCGGTCGATGAGGTCCTGCCAGTAGTCCGCCACGGCCACAGAGGCCTCGTCGTCGAAGTCGACCGTCCAGGAGTCTCCGTCGACCGACCACCATTCGGCTCCGGCCTGCTGCGCGAAACCGGCGAATCCGCCGAACTCCGCCGGCGCGAAGGTGGTGATGTAGGCGTCGGGGTCGGCGGCGCGCACGGTCTCGGCGGCCGTCGCGAACTCGGCCCACGTCGTCGGGACCTCGATGCCGAGCTCGTCGAACCGCGCCTTGTTGTACGTGAGCGCCTGGGGACCGGCATCCTGCGGCACGCCGTAGCTCACGCCGTCGAACGTCGCCTGGCTCCAGACGCCCGCCGCGAACTCGTTGGAGAGGTCGCCCGTGTACGCGCTGATGTCGGACGCGACACCCGCGACGATCATCGCCGGCAGCGTGTTGTACTCGACGAGCGCGACATCGGGTGCGTTGTCGGCGCGGGTCGCGGTGACGAGCTTGGCCGATGAGTCCGAGCCGCCGCCGGCATCGGTGTGGTGCACCTGGATGTCGGGATGCGCGGCGTTCCACGCGTCGACGAGCGGCTTCTGCGTGGTCCCCCACGCCCAGTACTCGAGCGTGATCGGCTCGCCGGAACCCGTCGAGTCCCCCTCGCCGCCGGCGCATCCGGTGAGGGCGAGGCCCGCGATGACGAGGCCGACACCGGCCGCTGTGACTCTGCTGCGCTGCATGGAGCATCTCCTTTGACGTGCGGACGCCGGGCGTGATGTCGGGTTGAGAGCGGTGCCACGGCGTTGCCCGTTCATTATGTAGCGCTTTGAAACAAAATGTCAACGCGAGGGCATTCTCGCCCCTGCAGGGCGCGCGAAAGCGCTCCGAGACCCCCAGAGGGACCGGATGTGCGAGCCCGGGAGGTCAGACCAGGGCGGTCATCGCCGTCACCGCCGCGCCCCAGGCGTAATCGGTGAACGCGAACGGCTGCAACGTCACCTGCGGCGCCTCCGACGCCGGGTCGAGGCGGGAGCGCACGGCGAGCTCGACGACGTCGGGATGGAGCTCGGCGACCGCGAGCCCCTCTCCCGTCACGATGATCCGCTCCGGGTCCACGAGGTTCACGAGGGCGGCGATGACGGCGCCGAGCGCCTCCGCGGCGTCGCGGAACGCCCGCTCCGCGGCGGGCTCGCCGGCGCGCGCGTTCTCCAGCGCCTCCCAGAACGACGCGGTGCCGGCGTTCCGCAGGATGGCGGCGACCGTGACGTAGGCCGATACGCAGCCGGCATGGCCTGCGTCGCAGCGCGCGGCGCCTCGGCCGACAGGCAGGTGGCCCACCTTGCCCGGATGGCCCTTCGCGCCCGCCACGGCGTGGTCGCCGACGACGATGCCGCAGCCGATGCCCGCTCCGAGGCCGATGACCGCGAGCGACGAGGCGCCCACGCCCGCCCCGAACCAGTGATGCGCGGAGGTGAGCGCCTGGACGTCGTTGCTCACCGCGACGGGGAGCCCCGTCGCGCGCATGACGAGCTGCTCGATGGGCACCTCGTGCCAGCCGAGGAAGTCGGAGCCGACGACGACGGCTCCCGCTCCCGCGTCGCGCCGGACGTCGCCGGCGAGGCAGACGCCCATCGCCGCCACCCGCGCGAACCGTGCGCGCAGGCGGTCGGCCGTGCGGGCGATGACGGCGACGACATCGGCGACCTCACGCGTCACGAGCGGCTCGCCCTCTGCGTGGAGCACGGCGCCCCCGAGATCGACGACCGCGGCGTAGAGGGCGTCTCCCGTGAGCTTGAACCCGAGGAACGCGGCCGCCTCGGGGACGATCTGGATCGTGTCGGACGGCCTGCCGCGCCCCTCCGCCGGGGCGGCGGCGGCCTCGCGCACGAGTCCCAGGTCGCCGAGCTCGCGCGTGAGGCGGCTGAGGCTCGCGCGAGAGAGCCCAGAGCGGCGGGCGAGCTCGGCGCGCGAGCGGCTGCCGTGGATCAGCACGTCGAGCAGGATGACGCGCTGGGCTTCCCGCAGCTCGGGCCAGGTCGACACGGGTCCTCCGGTGGCTGCGCTCATGACTCGATTATGTCTCTCATCGAGACGAAAGACGGCCGACGACACTCACGGCACGTCCTCGGAGCGGGGTCCCGCCAGCGAGCCGCGGTCGATGTACACCGGGGCGATGCGATGGTGGGGGCCCGGCGCCTCGCCGCGGATCGCGGCGAGGACGTCGTCGACGGCGAGGCGGCCCATCTCCTCGATCGGAAGCGTCGATCCGCTCAGCCCCTGCGAGAGCCGGGCGGGATCGTAGCTCGCCGCGGCGGCGTAGAGCGACACGTCCGCAGGGACCCGCACGCCCCGCTCGGCGAGCCGGCGCATCGCCTCGTCGACCACGGGCTCGTTGCAGTGGAACACGATCGCGGTGAGGTCGGGCGCCTCGCCCAGGAGGACGTTCACGGCCTCGGCACCCGAGCCGCGCTCGATGCCCGCCCAGTGCCGCACGACCCGGATCCCGCGTCGCACTGCGGCCTCCCCGAGCGCGTGGTCGAAGCGCCCGATGAACCCCGTGTGGCGTTCGACATAGCCACGGGGATGCCCGATGACCCCGACCACGCGGTGTCCGGCATCCGCCAGACGGGCGACGGCATCGCGCCCGGCCTCCTCGAAGTCGAGGTCGACGCAGGCGACGCCCTCTGCGTGCTCGGGGATGCCGATGAACGCCGCAGGCATCCCCAGCGAGCGGATGAGCGGCAGCCTCTCGTCCTCCTCCGCCACGCCCATCATGACCACGCCGTCGACGAGCGACGACGCGCCGACGCGCCGGATGCCGCTGATCTCATCGTCGCGCGCGAGCAGCAGGACGTCGTGGTCGTGTCGCCGCGCGGCCTCCACGACGGCGGAGACGAAGCGCATGTGGGTGGGAAGGTGGCCGTCGGCCCGCAACGGGGCGCTGAGAGCGAGGATCTGAGTGCGGGCCCCCGCCAGCATGCGGGCAGCCGCGTGGGGGCGGTAGTCGAGCTGCGCGACGGCGGCGTCGATCCGCTCGCGCGTCGCGCGCGAGATCGATCTCTTGCCGGACAGCGCGTACGACACCGTGCTGATCGACACGCCTGCGAGCTTCGCGACGTCGCTGATGGTCGCCATCCCCGCTCCTGTCGCCCTGCGCCGCGATCCCTCCCGGGATCCTACGTGCTCGCCGCGGGCGGCCTGCGCCATCGGGCGGCTCACGGCGCGGCGGCGGCGAGCACCGTGTCCTCGTCGGACGACAGCACCAGGTCGTGATCGGCACCGCCGTGCCGCACGCGCGCGGCTCCGCCGCGCCCCGGGAGCGCCCGCAGCCGCGCCTCGACGAGCACCCTCCGCCGCCAGACGAGCGACACGACGATGCCGGGGCGCGCGACGAGCCCCGAGACGGCGCCGTCGTCGAGCCCGGGCGGAAGGCACGGCAGCAGCTCGACGATGCCGCGATGGCTCTGCAGGAGGCACTCCGCGACGGCCGCCGTGAATCCCAGGTTGCCGTCGATCTGGAAGGGCGGATGGGCCGCGAGCAGGTTGGCGTAGAGCCCGCCGGCTTCGCGCCCCTCGACGCCGCGTGCGTCGCGGAAGAACAGCTCGACGAGCGCGCCGACGCGATCGGCGCGTCCGAGCCGCGCCCACAGCGCCGTCTTCCACGCGAGCGACCATCCCGTCGAGTCGAGCCCGCGGCGGTCGAGCGACCGCGCGGCCGCCGCCGCGAACACGTCGTCGGCCGCGTCGCCGGGGAAGAGCGGATACAGATGGCTGACGTGCCGGTGGTGCGGGTCGACGGTGTCGGGGTCGCCCTCCCACTCGACGACCCCGCGCGCGGTCGCACGCGCGGCGACCGGGGGGATGCGCGCGCGTGCGGCGCGGGCCTCCTCGACGAGCGGGTCGCCGTCGGGCCCGAGCGCGCACACGGTGTCGAGGATCTCCGCGGCGAGCGCGAGGTCCATCGTGCTCGAGACGCCGAGCGCCGTCTCCCGGCCGTCTCGCGTGCGCAGGAGGTTCTCGGGGGACGTCGACGGCAGCGTGCCGAGGGAGCCGTCCGGCCGCTCGACGAGCAGGTCGAGCGCGAACGCCGCCGCGCCCCGCGCGAGGGGACGCAGCGTCGCCTCGACAAAGCCCTCCGGTGCGGATCCGAAGCGCTCGTGCTCGACGAGGTGCCGCACGAGCCATGCCCCGGCCCACGGCCAGTAGGCCCACGAGGGGTCGCCGTGGCCGCAGCCGACGCCGGCGGTGAAGGCCCAGGCGTCGCTGTTGTGGTGCGCCGCCCAGCCGCGAGCACCGAAGTCGTGCGCGGCCGTCACGGCTCCCCGCTCGGCGAGCGCCTCGGTGAAGCGGATGAGCGGCTCGACCGTCTCGGGGAGCGCCGTCGTCTCGGCCGCCCAGTAGTTCATCTGCGTGTTGATGTTGAGCGTGTAGTTCGAGCTCCACGGCGGCCGCATGTCGGCGTTCCACAGACCCTGGAGGTTCGCGGGGAGCCCGCCGGGCCGCGAGGACGACATCAGGAGGTATCGGCCGTAGTCGAACAGGGTCGCGACGAGATCGGGGTCCGACGCCGCGACGGAGCCCGCCGCGCGCGCCGCGGCCATCCGCTCGTGCGTCGTCCCGGGGCGCGCGGGGCCGGCGTCGAGCTCGACGCGGTCGAACAGCGCGCCGTGGGCGGCGACGTGCTCGGCTCGCAGCCGCGCGAATCCCGCGGCGAGCGCCGCGTCGACGCGGTCGCGAGCGCGGCGCTCGGCGTCGTCCGCCGACGACAGCGGCGCCGTCGGCCCCGCGTACGTCGACTCGATCGCGACGACGACGAGCATGCGATCTCCGTCGAGCCGCGCGCGCACGACGACGACGGCCTCCACGGTCTCGCCCGGCCCCTCGGGCCAGATCGCGGCCGCACGCGCCGGCTCGTGCCCTGGCGCGACGTCGAGGGGCGCCCGCAGCCGCACGACGAGCCCGTCGGCGTCCTCACAGCGCGCCGTCTCGGCGAGGGGCGAGGTGAACGAGAGCGCGACGTCGGCGGCGGTCACGGCGTGCACGACCACGTGCGCCGGAGCCGACGCGAACGTCTCGGCCGACACGGCGCCCGACGACGCGCGATGGATGCCCGTCGAGAGGTCGAGCGCCCGCTCGACGCCGGCCGCCTCGTCTCCGCCCACGATCACGAGCCGGCCGACCGGCAGGAAAGCCTGTCCGTAGTCCGATTGGCGCCGTTGCAGCAGGGCGGTGGCGTCGTCGACCCGCCCGGCGTCGACCGCGATCCGCGCCTCCTCGAGCAGACGCCGTGCCTCCACCGCGCCGACGGGGCGCTGCGCCTCGTCCCGCAGCGGGCCGCCCGACCAGACGGACTCCTCGTTGAGGTCGATCACGGCGGGGAAGCCGCCCCACGCCATCGCACCGAGCCGTCCGTTCCCGAGCGGCAGCGCCTCGAGCCACCCGGCGGCTGCCCCCGCGAACCGCAGGCTTCGTCGTCGACCCATGCGCGCTAGTTTGTCGTCCTGCAGAACAAAACTCAACACCCGTCCGACCCATGGAGGGCCCATTGACCGCGCGATTCCTTCCCGCCTCCCGCGACGCCGGCGAGCGCGCCGCCATGCTCGTCCTCCCCGGCGGCGGCTACGACCACCACGCCCCGCACGAGGCGGAGGCGATCGGCGAGTGGCTCAACGGACTCGGCGTCCACGCCCTCGTGCTGCGCTACCCCGTCGCACCGCACCGCCATCCCGAGCCCGTCGCCGCAGCACGACGCGCCCTCGTCGACCTGCGAGCCGGCGAGTTCGGCGCCGTCGACGCCGCGCGCGTGGGCGTGGTCGGGTTCTCGGCGGGCGGCCATCTCGCGGCGATGCTGTCGAATGCGCCGACGGCGGCGGAGCGCGCCGTGCACGCGCTCGACGACCGCCCCGACCTCGCCGTGCTCGGCTACCCCGTCATCTCGATGACCGATCTCCCCCACGAGGGCTCGGCGGTCGCGCTGCTCGGCCCGGGGGCGTCGCGCTCCGTGCGCGCGGCCGTCGACGCCGACCGGCTCGTCGACGCCGGCACGCCGCCGACGTTCCTCTGGCACACCGCCGAAGACGGCGCCGTTCCGCCGACCCACTCGCTCGCGTACGCCCGCGCGCTGGCGCTGCACGAGGTCCCCGTCGACCTGCACCTCTACGCCGAGGGCGAGCACGGCAGGGGACTCGCGGTCGGGCTGGGACCGCTCGCCGGCTGGTCGGCTCTCGCCGCCGAGTGGCTCGCCGGGCACGGATGGTGATAAGTTCTAGTCAACAACATTTCACCGACGACGTTGAAGGCGGATTCCCCATGTCGCTCACCCCCACCCCGGCCGACAAGTTCTCGTTCGGCCTCTGGACCATCGGCTACAACGGCACCGACCCGTTCGGCGGACCCACGCGGCCCGCGCTCGACGTCGTGCACGCGGTCGAGAAGCTCGCCGAGCTCGGTGCCTACGGGCTGACGTTCCACGACGACGACCTCTTCGCGTTCGGATCCTCCGACGCCGAGCGGCAGACGCAGATCGACCGGCTGAAGGGCGCCCTGGCCACGACGGGCGTCGTCGTGCCGATGGTCACGACCAACCTGTTCAGCGCGCCCGTCTTCAAGGACGGCGGCTTCACCTCCAACGACCGGCAGGTGCGCCGGTTCGCCCTGCGCAAGGTGCTCCGCAACATCGACCTGGCCGCCGAGCTCGGCGCGCAGACGTTCGTCATGTGGGGCGGCAGGGAGGGCGCGGAGTACGACTCCGCGAAGGACATCCGCTCGGCGCTCGAGCGCTACCGCGAGGCCGTCAACCTCCTCGGCGACTACGTCACCGACAAGGGCTACGACATCCGGTTCGCGATCGAGCCCAAGCCCAACGAGCCGCGCGGCGACATCCTCCTTCCCACGCTCGGCCACGCGATCGCGTTCATCGACTCGCTCGAGCGCCCCGAGCTCGTCGGCCTCAACCCCGAGGTCGGCCACGAGCAGATGGCGGGCCTCAACTTCACGGCCGGGATCGCGCAGGCGCTGTTCCACGGCAAGCTCTTCCACATCGACCTCAACGGCCAGCGCGGCATCAAGTACGACCAGGACCTCGTCTTCGGCCACGGCGACCTCCACAACGCGTTCTCGCTCGTCGACCTGCTCGAGAACGGCGGCCCCGGCGGCGTGCCGGCCTATGACGGCCCCCGCCACTTCGACTACAAGCCGAGCCGCACCGAGGACGAGAACGGCGTGTGGGAGTCCGCAGCCGCGAACATGCGCACCTACCTCCTCCTCAAGGAGCGGGCCGCGGCCTTCCGCGCCGACCCCGAGGTGCAGGAGGCGCTCGCGAGCGCGAAGGTGCTCGAGCTCGCCGAGCCGACCCTGAACGCGGGCGAGTCGTACGACGACCTCCTCGCCGACCGCTCCGCGTTCGAGGACTTCGACGCCGACGCGTACCTCGGCGGCAAGGGCTTCGGCTTCGTCCGCCTGCAGCAGCTCGCCACCGAGCATCTGCTCGGCGCGCGCTGAGGGGCGAGCGGATGGCCCTCGTCGCGGGTGTCGACTCCTCCACGCAGAGCTGCAAGGTCGTCGTGCGCGACGTCGCCACGGGCGATGTCGTCCGGACGGGCCGCGCAGGCCATCCCGATGGGACGGAGGTCGATCCGGCGCACTGGTGGACGGCGCTGCGCGCGGCCCTCGCCGACGCGGGCGGTCTCGACGACGTCGCAGCCGTGTCGATCGCCGGCCAGCAGCACGGGATGGTCGTGCTCGACGCCGCGGGCGAGGTCATCCGCCCCGCGCTGCTGTGGAACGACACGCGCTCGGCGTCCGCCGCGGCCGACCTCGCGCGCGAGGTCGGCGCCGCGGCGTTCGCCGAGCGCGCCGGCCTCGTGCCCGTCGCCTCGTTCACGGCGACGAAGCTGCGCTGGCTCGCCGACCACGAGCCGGAGAACGCCGGGCGCGTGGCGGCCGTGGCCCTCCCCCACGACTGGCTGACGTGGCGCCTGCGGGGCTACGGGCCCGCGGGCGCCTCGCGCCTCGGACCCGTCCTCGACGAGCTCGTCACCGACCGCTCCGACGCGAGCGGCACGGCGTACTTCGATCCGGCCGGCGGCTCCTACGACCGCGAGCTGCTGTCGCTGGCCCTGCGTCGCGACGGCGCGGACATCGTGCTGCCGCGCGTGCTCGGGCCGTCCGAGCACGTCGACGGGCCGGGCTTCGTCGTCGCCGCTGGCGCGGGCGACAACGCCGGCGCCGCCCTCGGGCTCGACGCCAGGGCGGGCGACGTCGGCGTGTCGATCGGCACGTCGGGCACGGTCTTCGCGGTGACGGATGTCGCGGTGCGCGACGCGACCGGGACGGTCGCGGGCTTCGCCGATGCGGCAGGCGGTTTCCTCCCCATCGTGACGACTCTCAACGCGGCGCGCGTCCTGGATGCGACGGCCGCGCTGCTCGGCGTCGACCACGCCGAGCTCGCCCGGCTCGCGCTCGCCGCAGAGCCGGGCGCGGGCGGTCTCGTGCTGCAGCCGTGGTTCGAGGGCGAGCGCACGCCGAACCTGCCCGATGCCACCGCGACGCTGTTCGGGATGACGCTCGCGGCGACGACGCGCGAGAATCTCGCGCGCGCCGCCGTGGAGGGCGTGCTGTGCGGCCTCGCGGAGGGGCTCGACGCCATCCGCGCGCACGGCGTGGAGGCGCGCCGCGTGCTGCTCGTGGGCGGCGCGGTGCAGAGCCCCGCCGTCCAGGCGGTCGCGGCGCAGGTTCTCGACGCGCCCGTCGTCGTCCCGGAGCCCGGCGAGTACGTCGCGCTGGGCGCCGCCGTGCAGGCGGCGTGGGCTCTGACCGGCGAGCGCCCGTCATGGCCCGTGCGGCTCTCCGCCGAGCTCGCGGCCGACCCGAGGCCCCTCGTGCGCGCGCAGTACGCGGCCCGGCGGTGAGCCGGCGGCCGCCGGGACCATCCCCGGCGGCCGCCGACCGGCCTCCTCAGCGGCCGGTGCGCAGCGTGAGCTCCCACGACGCGTCGCCCGTGAGCGCGTACCACGCCCGCGGGACCGCGGTGATGGCGACGCCGTCCTTGGCCCGGTGGAACCCCGGCGCGACGAGCTCGCCGTCGACGTAGTAGTCGACGCCGTCGGCATCCGGCACGACGTAGCCGTCCGACCCCTTGCCAGGCTTGTCGACGGCCGTCGGCGCGGGGGCGGAGACGACAGTCGTGTAGACGGGGACGTCGGCGAAGTCGGTGTCGGACGCGAGCCGGTAGCTCGTGTAGCTCGGTTGGTTGTACGTCGTGTTCTGCCGCGCCACCTCCGCTCGATACTGCGGATCGTGCAGCAGGGTCGTGAGCGCGCGGTCGGTCACCTCGGTGGACAGGTAGATGCGGATCTCGGTGCTGTCGGCCGATCGCACGAGCAGTTCCTCGCGCCAGTCGCCGAACACGTCCGCGACGAGCGAGGGGTTGCCCTTCGTGCCGTTGTTCGAGCGCGATCCCTCCGCCTGCAGCAGCACGGCGCCCGCTCCGTCGACGATGGAGACCTCCTCGTCGCCGTAGCCCTGCACGATCTGGGTCGTGCCGTCGGCGGCCCACCGGATCGACTGGTTCGTGCCGAGCCCCTCGATGGAGCCGGCGCTGCCAGGAGGCATCGAGGCCCAGTACTCGAGCCCGGGCGAATCCGGGTCGATGTCGCCGACCATCCCGCGGCCGGTGTCCTTGCCGGAGTACTCCCCCGCGAGCACCTCCCCTGTCGCGGCATCGCGGAGCGCCCATCCGTAGGGCGCCGAGGTGCCGCCCTCGTGGACCGTGAAGATCTCGAGGCCCTCGCGATCCGGCAGGATGTCGGTGACGTGCATGGCGTCGCCGTGGCCCAGGCGCGCAGACGTCCCGGGGGCCGCGCTGCCCTCCGGCATCTCGGCGAACGAGCTGTACAGCAGCGAGCCGTCGTCGTCGATGGTCGCCGAGCCGTAGACGACCTCCTGACGGCCGTCGCCGTCGACGTCCGCCGCCGAGAGCGAGTGGAAGCCCTGGGTGGTGAGCGTGCCGAACTCGGGATCCGTGCCGTCGACGCCGTGCGGCGAGTCGTTGAACGGGTTGTCCATGGGAGCGTGCCCGCTGTCGACGAACCAGCGCTCGGCGAGATGCTCGCCGTCCCAGTCGTAGGCGACGAGCGTCGAGCGCGTGTAGTAGCCGCGCGCGAAGACGGCGGAGGGATGCGCGCCGTCAAGGTACGCCACGCCAGCCAGGAAGCGGTCGTTGCGGTTGCCCGGCTCGATGCGCGCCATGGCGTAGTCGCCCCACAGCAGGCCGTCGTCGTCGCGGCCCGGCTTGTAGTCGACCGTCTCGAGCTCGGCGCCCGTCTCGCCGTCGAAGACGGTGAGGTACTCCGGGCCGGTGAGCACGAAGCCCTCGAAGCTCCGCAGCTGGTTGCGGGCCGAGCGGCTGGGCGCGTACACGTCGATGAAGTGGTCGACGAGCGCGGCGGCGTCCGCCTCCGAGAGCGGGTAGTCGTACTGGGGCGAGATGCCGAAGGCCTCCTCGAGGCTCGCCGGCCACTGGCCGGACACGACCTCGTCGCGCGACGACCATCCCCGGAAGACGTCGACGAGGTGGAGCCGGTAGTCCTCGGCCGACATGCGGTAGTCGTCCTGGTCGGTGACGCCGGCGGCCGCGTCGTCGGCCGCGATCGTCACGTAGTCGGTCTCGCCGTCCGCCGTCACGCTCGTGCCCGGCGCCGTCTTCGTCATGATCTCCGCGCGGCCGTCGCCGTCGAAGTCGTACACCATGAACTGCGTGTAGTGGGCGCCGGAGCGGATGTTGACACCCAGGTCGATGCGATGCAGGAGCGTGCCGTCGGCTTCGTACGTGTCGAGGTACGTGTTGCCCGTGTAGCCCACCTGCGAGACGTCCTTCGCGTTGGACGGGTACCACTTCACGACGTACTCCAGGTCGCCGTCGCCGTCCATGTCGCCCACCGACATGTCGTTGGCCGAGTACGTGTAGGCCTCGCCTGCGGGCGTCACGCCGTCCGCCGGCTTCTGCAGCGGGAGCGACGCGGAGGCGCCGTTCCAGGGCTCGACGGCATCGCTGCTCGCCAGCTCGACGCCGTTCACCACGGGGACGACCCGGTAGGAGGCGCCGGAGACGCCGTCGGCATCGAGGAGGTTCGTGCTGCCGGAGACCGTCGCGATGCGGACGTCGTCGCGGTAGACCGCGAAGTCAGGACCTTCCATCCCGTTCTCGCCTGCGCCCGTGGTCTCCTCGGCGAGCAGACGCCAGCTGAGGTACACGCCGTCGTCGGTCTGCGCCGCGACGAGCCCGCGATCGAGGTGCTCGAGCTGAGGCGCGATCGACGACGCCGCGGGAGGCGGGGAGGCGCCCTCGGCGTGCGCGACGACGCCGGGCAGCGTCGCCGCCAGGGTCGCGGCGAGTGCGCCGACTCCGGCGCGCGCTGCCCACCCCTGACGGGCGGATGGTCGGATCATGTCGGGACTCCTCATCGTCGTCGATGCGGTGCAAAACGTTTCACAGGCAGAGAAAACGCTTTCCGCGGGATCTCGACGCTACCGTCCCGTGCGCGACGACGACAACCCCGCGCTGCCCATCCGACCGGGCACCGGCGCGCACCGCTGCCGCGGCACCCGACACGGCTACGCTCGTAAGCGCCCCCGTCCCCCATCTCCAGGAGCAGCCGTGCCCGAGAGCCATGAGGACGGCCGCGTCGCCGTCTACCTCGACTTCGACAACATCGTGATGTCGTGGTACGACCGGGTCCACGGCCGCAACTCCTACAGCCGCGATCGCGCCCGCATCGCCGAGAACCCGCAGGACCCCGAGATCGCCGAGCGCCTCGCCCGCGCCACCGTCGACGTCGGGGCGATCCTCGACTACTCGTCGTCCTACGGGACGCTCGTGCTCACGCGCGCATACGCCGACTGGTCCAGCCCCGTCAACGCCGTGTACCGCCAGCAGCTCGTCGCCCGCGCCGTCGACCTCGTCCAGCTCTTCCCCGCCGCCGCCTACGCGAAGAACGGCGCGGACATCCGCCTCGCCGTCGACGCGGTCGAGGACATGTTCCGGCTGCCCGACCTCACGCACGTCGTCGTGGTCGCAGGCGACAGCGACTACGTGCCCCTCGCCCAGCGGTGCCGTCGCCTGGGACGCTATGTCGTCGGCGTCGGGGTCGCCGGCTCGACGGCGAAGTCGCTCGCCGCCGCGTGCGACGAGTTCGAGCCGTACGACTCGCTCCCCGGGGTCGTCGTCCCGCCGAAGCCCGCCAAGGCCAAGGCAGAGGAGAAGGCCTCCGACGGCACCACGGCGGAGGAAGCCAAGCCGACGGACGACGCGAAGGCGGAGGAGCCCCGCACCAAGCCGCGCACGCGTCGCGCCTCCAAGCCCAAGCAGGAGGAGGCGGAGACGTTCCTCGCGTTCGACGAGACGCCGCCCGAGGATCTGCACGCGGCCGCGAGCCGCCTTCTCGAGCGCGCGCTGCGGGTCGGCAAGGGCGACGACGCCGGGTGGCTGCACAGCTCGGCCGTCAAGCAGCACATCCGGCGTATGGACCCCTCGTTCAGCGAGAAGGCCCTGGGATACCGCTCGTTCTCCGACTTCCTGAAGTCGCGCGACGATCTCGCCGAGCTGGAGGAGACCGGTCACGAGCGCCTCGTCAGGCTGAAGGCGTGATCGCCGAGCTGACACCGCTCGTCTGGACCATCCTCGCTCTCGGCGCCCTCGTCGTCGGGCTGTCGAAGACGGCGGTGCCCGGAGGCGGCACCCTCGCCGTCGCGCTCTTCGCGGCCGTCCTGCCGGCCAAGGAGTCCACCGGCACGCTGCTGCTCCTGCTCATCGTCGGCGACATGTTCGCGCTCCTCTCCTACCGGCGGCACGCCGACTGGCGGGTCATCGTGCGGATGGCGCCCGCCGTCGTCGTGGGGCTGGCCCTCGGATGGGCGTTCCTCGCGGTCGCGGACGACGGGTGGGTGCGCCGCCTCATCGCCGTCCTGCTCCTCCTCGTCGTCGGCGTGACCCTGTGGCGCCGGCGCGCCCAGGCGCGCACGGGCGGCGAAGCGCCCGTGGGCTCCGGCGCGGTCGCGGCATGGAGCTACGGCTCGCTGGGCGGGTTCACCACCATGGTCGCGAACGCCGCCGGACCCGTCATGTCCATGTACTTCCTCGCGGCGAAGTTCCCCGTGAAGGCGTTCCTCGGCACCTCGGCGTGGTTCTTCGCGATCGTGAACATCGCGAAGCTGCCGTTCTCGATCGGGCTCGGGATCATCACGCCGTCGTCGCTGATGCTCGACCTCGTGCTCGTCCCCGCCGTCATCGTCGGAGCGCTCATGGGACGCCGGCTCGCGGCGCGGATGGACCAGCGCCTCTTCGACCGCGTGGTCATCGTGCTGACGGTCGTCGGGGCGCTCTACCTCCTCGTCTGACCGCGCCTCAGGGAGCGGCGGCGATGAGGTCGATCATGCGCGCCTCGAAGCCCGGTTCCACCTCGAGCACCACGCGGTGACGCGCCCCGGCCATCTCCGGCCATCCGCGCCACATGCCCCGGAGATCGGCGACGGTCCTGCCGCGGTTGGGTCCGTGCGTCGTGTCGACCTCGACGTGCACGACGGGCGCGACCACGGTCGACACGAGGCCGCAGCCTACGGCGACGGCGAGCGCGTCGTGGTTGGCCGAGCTCCGCTCGCCCGTCACGCCCTCGTAGAACCCGAAGTAGTAGTCGAGAATGTCGGCCGCATAGCGTCCGGCGCGGCCGCCCGCCGCGAGCCGGGAGCGGTCGTCCTCGTCGAGCCGAGAGCGCATGGTGACGTCGAGGCCGACCACGGTGACGGGCCAGCTCGCCTCGAACACGCGCTGCGCAGCCTCGGGGTCGTGCCAGATGTTCGCCTCCGCACCGGGCGTCACGTTGCCGGGGACGAACGACGCGCCGCCCATGATCGTCACGGCGCGGATGCGGCCGGCGAGCCCGGGATCGGCGTCGAGCGCGTGCGCGAGGTTCGTGAGCGGACCCACCGCGACGATCTCGAGCTCGCCCTCGTGCGCTCGGCTGAGGCGCAGCAGCATCTCGACGGCCGTCTCGTCCGCGAGCGCGGGCGCGAAGGCGAGATCGGCCTTGCCTCCCTGGCCGTCGGCACCGTGCACCTCGGGAGAGAACTCCGCGACGCTCCCGTCGTACGGCCCCGCGGCGCCCTTCGCCACCGGCACGTCGACGCGCCCCGCGACGTCGAGCACGTACGCGGTGTTGCGCGCAGCCTGATCGACGTCGATGTTGCCCCACGTCGTGGTGCAGCCGAGCAGCTCGATCTCGGAGGAGAGGCTCGCGGTCAGGATGGCCAGGGCGTCGTCGATGCCGGTATCGACATCCAACACGATCTTCGTCGTCACCGTACGAGCCTACGCCGCCCGTGTGTCCGGCTCGTGACGCCCGCGGAGACGGAAGAGGCCCGGGAGCAGCAACTCCCGGGCCATCCACATCCGGTTACGAGAATATGTCGCCTCCCTGTCAGAACACTGAGTACGCAGACGGAGACCCGGTCAGATCGTCAGCTCATCCCGGTGTTCACCTCAGCAGTGTGCTCACGACGGCGGATGACCGCCCCCGCCAACGCGGCGAGCACCTCCTCCGACGCCTCCCACGACATGCAGGCGTCCGTGACGCTCTGGCCGCGCACGAGGCCGCTCGGTCCCGCCGCGACGTCGAGGCTCTGGGCGCCGCCGACGAGGAAGCTCTCCAGCATGACGCCCGCGATCGGGCCGCCCTGCGCCACCTGGTCGGCCAGCTCGCGCGCGACCTCCGCCTGACGGACGTGGTCCTTGCCGCTGTTCGCGTGGCTCGCGTCGACGACGAGGCGCGGTGCGAGGCCCGCGGCGGACATCCGCTCCGCCGCGCGTGCGACGGAGGCGGCATCCGCGTTCGGCCCGTCCGCGCCTCCTCGCAGGATGACCGTGGTGTCGCGGTTCCCGGTCGTCGTGACGAGGCTCGCCCGGCCGTCCTCGCCGATCCCCAGGAACGCCTGCGGGGCGGAGGCGGCGAGCGACGCGTCGAGCGCGACCTGCAGGCCGCCGTCGGTGCCGTTCTTGAACCCGATCGGCATCGACAGGCCCGACGCCAGCTGCCGGTGGATCTGGCTCTCGGTCGTCCGCGCGCCGATCGCGCCCCACGCCACGAGGTCGGCGATGTACTGCGGGCTGATCGGCTCGAGGAACTCCGTCGCGCAGGGGAGCCCGAGGGCGGTCACGTCGAGGAGGAAGCGCCGGGCCATCCGCAGCCCCGCCACGATGTCGTGGCTCCCGTCGAGGTGCGGGTCGTTGATGAGGCCCTTCCAGCCCACCGTCGTGCGCGGCTTCTCGAAGTAGGTGCGCATGACGACGAGCAGCTCCCCCGCGTGCCGGTCGGCGGCCGCCCGCAGCCGGCGCGCGTAGTCGAGCGCGGCGTCGGGATCGTGGATGGAGCAGGGCCCGACGACGACGAGCAGGCGGTCGTCGAGGCCGGCCATGACGGCACGCACGTCGTCGCGGGCGCGCACGACGACATCCGTCTGAGCGGCCGACGCGGGGAGGTCGGCCGCGAGACCTGCAGGGCTCGGGAGGGGGGTGAACGAGGTGACGCGGAGGTCGGAGGCCTCGAGGGTGTGCATGGCGGGTCCTGTCCTGATCGGGGCGGACCCTCGCAGAGCCCGCCGGAAACGGCGCAGGGCAGAGCTCTCGCTCTGCCCTGTCGGCTCGGGAGGGGTGGGATGCGCTACATCGCGATCGGCCCCTCCGGAGCCGACTCGTCATACGCATACCAACGCCCGGTCATGCCGCCACCCTACTGCATGGCGGGCACGGCCGCCGTCACCCGGATGCCGTCGCCGTCGGCGTCGACGCGCACCGCGCCGCCGTCTGCCAGCTCGCCCGACACGAACAGGTCGGAGATCCGGTCGTCGACCTCGCGCTGGATGAGTCGCCGCAGCGGTCGTGCGCCGAACTCCGGCTCGTAGCCGTGCTCGGCGAGCCAGGCCGATGCCGCGTCGGTGACCTCCAGCGCGACCTCGCGGCGCGCGAGCCTCGTGCGGGTGGCGTCGAGCAGAAGTCCCACGATCCGCGCGAGCTGCGCCTCGTCGAGGCGGCGGAACAGGACGATCTCGTCGATGCGGTTGAGGAACTCGGGCCGCATCGACTCGCGCAGCCTGCCCATGACGCGGTCGCGGAGGTCCTTCTCGTCGAACTCGCGGCCGGAGGCCGAGAAGCCGATGGCGCCCGCGCGCGAGGCGAGGAACTCCGATCCGAGATTCGAGGTCATGACGATCACCGTGTTGCGGAAGTCGACCGTCCGCCCCTGACCGTCGGTCAGCCGGCCGTCGTCGAGCACCTGCAGCAGCAGGTTGAACACGTCGGGGTGCGCCTTCTCGATCTCGTCGAACAGCACGATCGAGTACGGGTTGCGACGCACGCGCTCGGTGAGCTGCCCTGCCTCGTCGAAGCCGACGTATCCCGGAGGGGCGCCGACCAGGCGCGACACGGTGTGCCGCTCGCCGAACTCGCTCATGTCGAAGCGGATGACCGCGCCCTCGTCGTCGAAGAGGTTCGCGGCGAGCGCCTTCGCGAGCTCGGTCTTGCCCACTCCCGTCGGGCCGAGGAAGAGGAACGATCCCACCGGCCGGTGGGCGTCGCCCATGCCCGTGCGGGTGCGGCGCACGGCGCGCGAGACCGCGGCGACGGCGTCGTGCTGTCCGATCACCCGGGTGTGCAGGGCATCCTCGAGGCCCGCGAGCCGCTCGCGCTCGGTCTCCTCCAGCCGCGCCACGGGGATCCCCGTGGCGCGGCTCACGACGGCCGCGATCTCGGCCTCCCCGACGACGGCGGGGCCGCCGGCCGCACGGCCGGTCGCCTCCGCGAGACGCCCCTGCACCGCGGCGATCTCGTCCCGCAGGCGCGACGCCTCCTCGTAGTGCTCCGCGGAGACGGCGGCGTTCTTGTCGGCCTCGAGCTCGGCGAGCCGGGCGACGAGCTGCTGCGCGTCGACGGGTGCGCCGAGACGCAGGCGCAGACGCGCCCCCGCCTGGTCGACGAGGTCGATGGCCTTGTCGGGGAGGACGCGCTCGGGAAGATACCGGTCGCTCAGCTCGACGGCGGCGCGCAGGGCGTCGTCCGTGAACGTGACGCGGTGGTGCTCCTCGTATGCGGAGCGCAGCCCCTGCAGGATCGCGACCGCGTCCTGCACGGACGGCTCGCCCACGCGGACCGGCTGGAAGCGCCGCTCGAGGGCGGCGTCCTTCTCGATGACGCGGTACTCCTTGAGGGTGGTCGCACCCACGAGGTGGAGCTCGCCGCGGGCGAGGCGCGGCTTGAGGATGTTGCCGGCGTCCATGGCGCCGTCGCCGCTGCCGCCCGCGCCGACGAGCATGTGGATCTCGTCGACGAAGAGGACGAGCCCGCCCTCGTGCGCGGCGATCTCGTCGAGCGTCTTCGTGAGGCGCTCCTCGAAGTCGCCGCGGTACCGCGTGCCCGCGAGCATCGCCGGCAGATCGAGCGCGATCACGCGCGTGCCGCGGAGCTGCTCGGGGACGGCGTCCGCGACGATCGCCGAGGCGAGCCCCTCGACGATCGCGGTCTTGCCGACCCCGGCCTCGCCGACGAGCACGGGGTTGTTCTTCGTCCGGCGCGAGAGGATCTCGATCGTCTGCTCGATCTCGTCGGCACGGCCGATCACGGGATCGAGGGCGCCCTCGCGCGCCCGCGCGGTGAGGTCGGTGCCGAAGCGCTCGAGAAGCGACTGCCCTGCCTGCGCGGCGGTCTCCGCCGGCGCGGACGAGGCGCCCTGGGGGCCGACAGCCTCGCGCGCACCCTGCGTCAGCGCCTCGGCCGTCACGCCGGCACGCGCGAGGATCTGCCCGGATGGGGAGTCCTGCGCGAGCACGAGCGCGAAGAAGAGGTGCTCGGGGTCGACATAGGTGGAGCCCGACGACCGCGCGACCTGGAACGCGTGGAACAGCGCGCGCTGCACGGCCTGCGTGACGCTCGCGGCGTCGACGTCGGCGGGCTCGCCTGAGCGCGGGAGCCGCTCCTCCGCGGCGCGCGCGATCCCCGCCGGGTCGGCTCCGACCCGGCCGACGGCGTCGGCCACGGCGGGATCGTCGGCGAGCACGCGGAGCACGTGCAGCGCGTCGAGCTCGTGCTGCCCCCGCTGCAGGGCGAAGCGGCCCGCGCGCTGCAGCAGCTCCTGCGTGCGCGCGCTGAGGAAGCGGCTGAGGTCGATGGAGCGGCTCGCGCGAGCGCGCTCGCCCTGCAGATACCGCGCGAGGAACTCGTCGAACGAGCTCGGCCCGTCCTGCGGGAAGTTGTTCTCGGGCATGTCCCGGTCTCTCCTTCGAAGTTGCGTCGTTCCGCATCAAGAATGGAACTTGAGTCGGAGTGTATCAAGCACAACACCGAGCGCGACGGCGTATTCCCCGGAGACTTCTCGACAGAGATCTCACGGTGATCTATCGTTTATCGATAGCTTCTTCTCGATTCTCGATCTGGAGGTGCCATGGGGCGAACGGCCATCGCCATCCTGCGCGTCGTCATCGCGCTCGCACTCGCGGGCTCCCTGATCGTCCAGGCCGTGCTCGTGCCGCTGCTCTGGCAGGACCTCGACGCGGCGCCGCCCGCGGCGCGGATCGCGGTCACGGCGATCGCCGTCGCCGGTGTCGGCACCATGCAGGTCTTCGCGGTGTGCGTCTGGCGCCTGCTGACGCGCGTGCGACGCGGTTCGATCTTCCAGGAGCGCTCGTTCCGCGACGTCGACGTCATCACGGGCGCGGTCGTCGCGGCATCGGCACTGCTCCTCGCACTCGCCGTGCTCCTCGCCCCCGGCGGCACCGCTCCCGGCGTCGTCGGGCTGATCTGCGGCGCCTCGGTCGTCCTCGCCGGGATGGCCCTGCTGGTCGTCGTGCTCAAGGCGCTGCTGCGCCAGGCGATCGCGCGCGAGGATGAGGCCCGCGCACTCCGCGACGAGCTCGGCGGGGTCATCTGATGGCGATCGTCATCGACATCGACGTCATGCTCGCGCGCCGCAAAATGCCGGTGGGCGTTCTCGCCGACCGGATCGGGATCACACCGGCGAACCTCGCCGTGCTCAAGAACGGGAGGGCCAAGGCCGTGCGGTTCTCGACCCTCGACGCCCTGTGCACGGCGCTCGAGTGCCAGCCGGGCGACATCCTGCGGTGGGAGCCCGACGACGGGCACCGCGCTGCGGCGACAATGGAGGGGTGAACGAGCTGCTCCACGGCGCGCGCCTGCTGCTGAACGGATTCGGATGGTGGGCCGTGCGCCCGCGGGTGATGGCCACCGCGCTCATCCCGGCGGCGATCGTCGGGGCCCTCATGGCCGCGGGGCTCGTCGCGCTGGGCGCGTTCCTGCCCGCGATCGTCGAGGCGCTCACGCCGTGGGCCGACGCCTGGGCGGCGTTCTGGGCGGGCGCCCTCCGCGTCCTCATCGGCGTCGCGGTCCTTGCGGCAGGCGTCGTCGTGGCCGTCACGACGTTCACGGCCCTCACGCTGCTCATCGGAGAGCCCTTCTACGACCGCGTCTGGCGATCGGTCGAGGAGAGGCGCACAGGAGACGTGCCGGAGGCGCGCTACGGCCTCGTGCGCGCGGCCGGCGATGCCGTGTCGCTCATCGCGCGCGGTCTCGCGATCGCCGTCCTCTCCGTGGCGCTCGGCTTCGTGCCTGTCGCGGGTGCCGTGCTCGCGGCGGTCGCAGGGGCCTCGCTGAGCGGCTGGGTGCTCGCCGACGAGCTCACGACGCGCGCACTGTCGGCCCGAGGCCTCGACGGCCCGGCGCGACGGGCGCTGCGCCGCGCGTCACGCGGGCGCGTGTGGGGCTTCGGCGTGGCGACGCACCTGCTCCTCATGATCCCGCTCGCGGCGATCGTCACGATGCCCGCGGCCGTGGCCGGCAGCACGCTGCTCGCGCACGAGCTGATCGAGCGGGGCGTCCGACCGGCCAGCGCTCAGGACTGAGGAGCGCGCCCCGCGTCGCGCACCGCCAGAAGGAGGAGCGCGAAGACCCCCAGGGCGGGAGCGGCGAGCGCGACGGCCGTCCCGGGATGGGCGAACTCGCCCGTGGCGGCGCCGATCGCGACGGCCACGACGAGCAGCTGCACGACGATCGCCCCCGATCGCGCCCACGACCGGTCGCGCGCGATGCCCACCGCGAACGCCGCGACGGCGGCCGCTCCGACGAGCGTCAGCACGAGGAGCGCGATCGCCGAGGGATACGACGTCACATCGGCCGAACCGAGCGCGACGACCTGCCATCCGGCGAGGGCGAGCACGCACGCTGCCTCGATGCCGACGAGGAGGGACGCGATCCGTCCGGCGACTCCCGCACGCATGCCCTCTCCTCGTTCTCGGCACGCACCGCCCGCCGACGATCAGGGAACGGCCAGAAAAAACCCTTGCCCGAAATCGACGCGTGTATGACAATTGTTAACGGTGTGTTTCCCACAGCGCGGTGGGGCGAGGCCCCGAGGGTCCGTCGCACATCCAGCGTAAATCCACCCGCAATCCCACGCTGTGCTTTCCCTGAGAAACCCCACCCCGCAAGGAGCATCCCTATGGACTGGCGCGACAAGGCCGCCTGCCTCACCGTCGACCCCGAGCTGTTCTTCCCCGTCGGGAACACCGGCCCGGCGATCGACCAGATCGAGAAGGCGAAGTCGGTGTGCGCGCGCTGCACGGTCACGGAGGTCTGCCTCCAGTACGCCCTCGAGACCGGTCAGGACTCGGGCGTCTGGGGTGGTCTGAGCGAGGACGAGCGCCGCGCGCTGAAGCGCCGCGCCGCCCGCGCCCGCCGCGCCAGCTGACGCGGCGCCACTCCCTTCGAAGAAGCCCCGCCTCGGCGGGGCTTCTTCGCGTCTGCCGCCGGCGTCAGCCGCGCAGCCAGCGCAGCGGGACGGAGATGGTCACCTGGGTGCCGCCGTGGAACGGCGTCTCCGGTTCGTCGATGCTCGACCAGTCGATCGTCCCCGACAGCTCGCCCTGGATGAGGGTCCGCACGATCTGCGTGCCGAGGCCGCGCCCCACCTGCCCGTCGGGGAGGCCGCTGCCGGTGTCGCGCACGCGCACCTCCAGCACGTCGTCGTCGCGCTCCGCGACGATCTCGACGTCTCCCTCGCGTCCGGCGAGACCGTGCTCGACGGCGTTCGTGACGATCTCCGTGAGCGCGAGCGCGAGCGGCGTCGCATACGCGCTCGGCAGCGTCCCGAACTTCCCCGTGGTGCGCGTGTGGGCGACGGTGTTCTGCGCCGCGGCGACCTCGGCGACGAGGCGGAGCACGCGGGCGAACACCTCGTCGAAGTCGACGTTCTGGGCGAGGCCCTCCGACAGCGTGTCGTGCACGACGGCGATGGCGGCCACGCGCTGCATCGCCTGGAGCAGCGACTCCCGCGCCTCGTCGGACGACGTGCGGCGCGCCTGGATGCGCAGCAGCGAGGCGACGGTCTGCAGGTTGTTCTTGACGCGGTGGTGGATCTCCCGGATCGTCGCGTCCTTGGTGATGAGCTCCTGCTCCTGGCTGCGCAGCTCGCTGACGTCGCGGCACAGCACGATGGCGCCCGTGCGGTGCCCGTGGTCCTTGAGCGGGATGGCGCGGAGGGACACCGTCACGCCGCGCGCCTCGACGTCGCTCCGCCACGGCTGCCGGCCGGAGGTGAGGATCGGGAGCCGCTCGTCGGTGTCCCACGAGGCGGGGAGGATCTG
Organism: Microbacterium gilvum; assembly: GCF_039543865.1. Classification (NCBI taxonomy): domain Bacteria; kingdom Bacillati; phylum Actinomycetota; class Actinomycetes; order Micrococcales; family Microbacteriaceae; genus Microbacterium; species Microbacterium gilvum. The sequence goes on from NZ_BAABKO010000001.1 coordinate 1,129,059, forward strand.
GGCGGTCACCTCCGTGAGGGACTCCCCCTCGAGCTCGTCGGCGAAGCCGATGCGGTTGAACGCGGAGAGGGCGTTGGGGCTCGCGAAGGTCACGATGCCGTCGACGTCGAGGCGGATGAGGCCGTCGGCCGCGCGCGGAGCGCCGCGGCGAGGGCCGGTGGGGGCGGAGAGGTCCGGGAAGTCGCCCGTCGCGATCATGCCGAACAGGTCGTCGGCGCAGTCGTTGAACGTGATCTGCTGGCGCGACGGCGTCCGCACGTCGCCGAGGTTGGTGTGGCGTGTCAGCACGCCGATGGCGTGCAGGCCGCCGTCCTCGTGGATGGCGATGGGCACGGCCCGCACGCGCGTCGGCGTCTCCTCGAACCACTCGGGCGAGGACGAGTCGACGATGCGCACGCTCTGGAACGCGTCGCGCACCTGCGCCTGCCACTGCGGACGCACGCGGCCACCGACGATGTCGCGGTAGAACAGCGTCGCCGCACCGCCGGGCCGCGTGTGCGCGACGGCGACGAAGGACTCGTCGGCCGTGGGCACCCAGACGACGATGTCGGCGGACGCGAGGTCGGCGAGGAGCTGGCCGTCCCCGGCGAGACGGTGCAGCCATTCGATGTCGGATTCGCTCGAACGGCCCTGGGCGGAGACGAGATCGCTGAGGGTCGACACGCGACGAGTCTATGCGGGCGCGCGCCCCGCGACCGGCAGCGCCGTCTCCGCCACGCGCGCCGCCACGCGCCGGACGGCCTGCGACAGAGCCGACCTCGGCGCGATCTCGCCCACGGGCCTCGCCTGCAGCATGGCGGCGTCGGCCGCGCGCCCGTCGTAGGGCAGGAAGTGCACCTCCGCGATGCCGGCGAAGCGGTCGAGCGTGCGTCTCACCTGGCCGCGCGGGTCGATGCCGAGCGGGCCGGATCGGAGGCGGTTCACGACGACGTGCACGGGAGCGGTGCCCACGACTGCCCGCAGCTCGGCGTACCCTCTCAGGAACCGGGCGATGCCGACGGGATCGGCCGACGCGACGGCGACGACGACATCCGCCTCCCGGAGCGCGGCCTGCGCGGCGGCGTTGCGTCGCGGGCCGTCGACGAGGTCGCTGGAGATCTCCTCGTCGGCCTCGAGCGAGGCGGCGACGTCGACGACGGACAGATCCGCCCAGGATCGGCACGCGTCGAGGGCCGCCGAGACCCGGCGCTCCGACAGCTCGGGCCAGCGCCCGGCCCGGTTGAGCCCCGTGAGCACGTCGACGACCCCGTCGGCGCCCCCGACGGGGATGCTGAGCCGGGTGAGCTCTGCGGCGTCGAGCGCGCCGACCTCCGCCTGACGGCAGGCGGCGGCGAAGCCGGGCCCCTCGTCGGCGAGCCCGAGCGCGATCGCGACCGACGGAGCGTGCGTGTCGGCGTCGACGAGCGCGACGTGGCCGCGCCGCCTCGCCGTCTCCACCGCGAGCTCGATCGACGTGGTCGTCCGCCCCGGCGCCCCGTGCGGGCCCCACACCGCCACGACGGCGCCCGGAGTCGTCCGCCTGCCCGGCTCGGCGACGAGGCCGTCTCGGACGGCCGCGGCGATCCGCCACCCGTCGGCCGTCGAGGGCAGGGGCTCCGCGATGCCGAACGCCCGGGCGATGCGCACGTCGGAGGAGCGGTCGGCCAGGGCGACGACGCGCACGCCGTGACGATCGCAGGCGCCGATGAGACCGGCTGTCAGGACCCCGCGAGAAGACGGGACGACGATCGCCTCCGCGCGGGAGAGCGCATCCCACAGCGGCGACGCGGGATCGCCGAGCGCCGCGGCGGTCTCGTCAGGGGCGATCGTCGCGATCACCGCGAGACCCGCGTCCTCGAGATCGGCGGCGAGCCGGGCGGCGAGCGCAGGAGGGAGCGCCACGATGACGTTCACGGCGCCGCCTGCGGCACGGCGGACAGCGCCGCCCCCGAGGCGACCGCAGCGAGAACGGCCGCGACGTCGTCGCGGCCCACGACGAGCTCGATCGACGCGCCGGAGGCGCCCATGACCGTGTCCTCCCGCGCGACCGCGCCCACCACGGCGTCGGCGACGAGCACGCGCGGGTCGTCGTAGACGCCGCCGTCCAGCAGCGGCGCGCTCCAGAGCTCCACGGGCGTTCCCGGCTCGACCGCGCCGGGAACGTCGACCGCGCTGCGAACGACGACCGTCGTGACGGCGGAGCTCTCGGCGGAGGAGACGGCGGCGCTCGGCACGAGCTCGCCCTCCGCGATCGTGCGGTTCGCGACGACGCCCTCCTCCAGCTCATGCGGAGCCAGGTAGCCGTCCACAGCGGACCCGAGCGCGACGTCGACGACCGCGAGGTCAGCTGCGGTGACGGCCTGCCCCGGCACGATGGTCGACGAGGCGGCGAGGACGGGGGTCGTCTGGCGTGCCGCGGCGACCACCCACCACACCCCCGCGACGGACACGGTGATGAGGGCGAGGCCGATGAAGAACCGGGCATCGGTCCAGAACGTCCGCGGTGCACGGGGCGCCTGCTCACCGGGTGCGCGGCGCGGAGACGGGGAGATCATGACCGCCATGGTGGCCGATCCGCCGTCCGCCCGTGAAAGTTATCCACAACGCGCCGCGCCCCTGGAGGCCAGGGCCGCAGCGGCCCATAATCGTGTCATGCCCGAAGCACCCGCCTCGCGCTACCTCTCCCCCGCGCAGGTGGCCGAACTGCTCGACCTCGAGCCCGACGAGGTCCTCGAGCTGATCGCCGCCGGACGCCTGCGGGGCGCCCGCCTCGGCGCGCCCGCGCGCTGGCGCGTCGAGCGCGCGAGCGTCGAGGAGTATCTCGTCGAGCAGCACGAGGACAGTCGGCGCCGTGCACTGTGGCGCGAGTCGAACGCCGCCAGCTTCCCCGAGCTCTGGGTGCCCCGTCGCGAACGGTGACGACCCGGGCACGACCTGGACTGTGCCGGGCACGACCTGTCCTGCTCAGGGTTCCACGACCCCGGAGCTCGCATCGACCCGCACCCACGCCACCGCCTCGAAGGCGATCACGCGGTAGCCCGTGACCTCCGACGCGCGGCGCGGCGAGCCGGCGTCGTGCACCGCGAGATCGAGGTGGTCGGCGCCGACCCTGTCGAGCGTCCCGGTGAGGGCGCGCCCCGATACGACGCCGACGACCACGGGAACGCGACGGCGTGCGAGATCGCGCAGGGCGAAGCCGAACGTGATCCGCTGTGCGAGGCGTCCCTCCGGCGGCGACGGCCGCGCGCTGCGCAGCACCTCGCCGTGCGCGGCGCCGAGGGATCGCAGCGCCCGCAAGGGGAGGACGACGATCGCCCCCTGCGCCTCGCTGCCCGTCGCGCGAGCACGCACGGCCATCCAGTCGGCGCCGACGGCGTCGATCGTGGCGTCGATCGCCGACCCGTCCGACATCTCGAGGGAGACCGACGGCGCGGGGGCGGCGGCGAGCGCGACGAGCCGCGATCGCAGCTCGAGGCGCGCGACGCGCACCCGCTCCGCCTCGGAGTCGAGGGCCGCCCGCTCGGCCTCCCACTCCGCAGCGAGCTGGTCTTCCAGGTCCTCGAAGAATCGTTCCCAGCGCATCTGCGTGAGCGTAGGCGAAACGACAGCTGCCCGAGGAGGCCTCTCCACAGGCTTCTATGCGGTGTTCCGACTCGGCGACGGCGGCTGGTTCACTCGCCCCACTCTCTCCCCGCGCTCTCATGAAAGGCGTCCCCATGTCCCCGCATGCCGCCGAAGCACCGCACCGCCGGCGTCCGGCGCGCGCCGTCGACGTCGACGATCTGTTCGCGCCGCAGCGCACGGCGCGATCGGATCTCCCCGATCCGGATCCGCTCGTGGAGGCGCTCACGCGCGGCGTGCTCGAGGTGCTGTCGGGGGCCCGTGACCCCGATCAGCTCGCGCGGTGGCTCTCGGAGGACGCCTACCTCGCCCTCGTCACCCGGGCGAACCTGTCGCGACGGGCGCGCAGCGCACGGCGCATCCCCTCCCACCGGCCGGTCTTCGCGGTGCGGACGATGCGGTCCATGGAGCCGGCCGACGGCGTCGTGGAGAGCGTCGTGGTGGTCGCGATGCCCGATCGCACTCGCGCCATCGCCCTGCGGCTCGAGGGGCTCGACGGGCGATGGCGCGCCACCGACATCCGGATCCTGTGATCAGGCCTGACGGTACGACGCGAGGAAGTTGCCGAGCCGTTCGATCGCCTCGCTGAGCACGCGCGCCTCCGGGAGCGTCACGACCCGCAGGTGGTCGGGCGTGGGCCAGTTGAAGCCGGTGCCCTCCACGAGCAGGATGTGCTCGGAGACGAGCAGGTCGTAGATGAGCTGCTTGTCGTCGCGGATCTCGTGCACCTCGGGGTCGAGGCGCGGGAACGCATAGAGCGCCCCCTTGGGCTGCACGCACGAGACGCCCGGGATGGCCTCGAGCTTCTGCCACGCGACGTCGCGCTGCTCGTGCAGGCGCCCCGTGGGGGCGATGAGCGCGTCGATCGACTGCACGCCCGTCAGGGCGGCGAGCACGGCGTGCTGCGCGGGGACGTTGGCGCACAGGCGCGTCGAGGCGAGCAGCTGGATTCCCTCGAGGAACCCCTTGGCGTGCGTCTTGGGGCCCGTGATGACCATCCAGCCGGACCGGTACCCCGCGACGCGGTAGGTCTTCGAGAGGCCGTTGAACGTGAGCACGAGGAGGTCGGGGGCGACGGTGGCCGTGGGGATGTGCACGGCGTCGTCGAAGAGGATGCGGTCGTAGATCTCGTCGGACAGGACGAGCAGAGAGTGCTCGCGCGCGATCTGCGTGAGCCCCTCGAGGAGCTGCCTGCTGTAGACGGCGCCCGTCGGGTTGTTGGGATTGATGATGACGATCGCCTTGGTGCGCGGGGTGATCTTCGAGCGGATGTCCTCGAGGTCGGGCTGCCAGCCGTTCTCCTCGTCGCACAGGTAGTGCACGGGGGTGCCGCCGGACAGGCTCGTCATCGCCGTCCACAGCGGGTAGTCGGGCGCGGGGATGAGCACCTCGTCGCCCTCGTCGAGGAGCGCCTGCATCGTCATCGTGATGAGCTCGGACACCCCGTTGCCGAGGTAGACGTCGTCGGGGTCGACGTGCGGGAAGCCCGGCGTCTCCTCATAGCGGCTGACGATGGCGCGCCGCGCGGGCAGGATGCCGCGGCTGTCGCTGTAGCCGTGGGCGTACGGCACCGCCTCGATCATGTCGCGCACGATCTGGTAGGGGGCCTCGAACCCGAAGATCGCAGGATTGCCGGTGTTGAGCTTGAGGATCGAGTGGCCATCCGCCTCCAGGCGCGTCGCCTCCGCCAGTGCCGCCCCGCGGATCTCGTAGAGAACGTTCTGGAGCTTGGCGGACTGGCCGAGGGGACGGAGGGAGTTCATCGCCCCAGGATATGCCCGGCCGTCGGCCGCCGGAGACGACGCGGGCGGGCCACGGGATCACCCGTGGCCCGCCCGCGTCCGGGAGCGCTACTTCTTCTTCGCCGCCCTGCGCTGCTCGCGGTTCTGCGGCGCGGGAGCCTGCGGCGCGGCATCGTCAGCCGCCTGGCCGAAGGCGCCGCGGGCGCCGCTCTGCTGGCGTGCGCGATCGGTCTGCGTCTTCTGCACCTGGCCGCGGTCGTTGCGCACCTCGACGTCGCCGTCCTCGCTGGGGGCGGAGTACTCGAGCTTCTGCTCGGCGGGAGCCTCGACGAGGCCCTTCGCCTCGACCTGCGGCTCCGCCTGGTCGCCGTCGCCTGCCTTGCGGACCTCGACCTCGAGGTTGAAGAGGTAGCCGACGGCCTCCTCCTTGATCTGGCCCATCATCGCCTGGAACATCGAGTAGCCCTCGCGCTGGTACTCGATGAGCGGGTCGCGCTGCGCCATGGCGCGCAGGCCGATGCCGTCCTTGAGGTAGTCCATCTCGTAGAGGTGGTCGCGCCAGCGGCGGTCGAGCACCTGCAGCACGACGCGGCGCTCGAGCTCGCGGACGGCCTTCTCGCCGAGCTGCTCCTCGCGGCGGGCGTAGGCGATCGTCGCATCGCTGAGCAGCTCGCGGCGCAGGCCGTCCGCGGTGATGCCGCCACGGCGCTCGCCCGCCTCCGCGACGACCTCGTCGATCGTCACCCCCACGGGGTACAGCGTCTTCAGCTCGGTCCAGAGCGCGTCGAAGTCCCAGCTCTCGTTGTGACCGCCAGACGTGTGGTCGTCGACGATCGCGCTGATGGCGTCCTCGATGAAGTGCTCGACGCGGTCCTTGATGTCGTCGCCGTGCAGGATGGTGCGTCGGTCGGCGTAGATCGCCTCGCGCTGGCGGTTGAGGACGTCGTCGTACTTGAGGACGTTCTTGCGCGCCTCGGCGTTGCGACCCTCGACGGCCGCCTGCGCGTTCTTGATGAGGCGCGAGACGAGCTTCGACTCGATCGCGACGTCGTCGGGGAAGTCGGTGCGCGAGAGCAGGGCGTCGGCGGGGCCCGACTGGAAGCGGCGCATGAGATCGTCGGTGAGGCTCAGGTAGAAGCGGCTCTCGCCGGGATCGCCCTGACGGCCCGAGCGTCCGCGCAGCTGGTTGTCGATGCGGCGCGACTCGTGCCGCTCCGTGCCGAGCACGTAGAGGCCGCCGGCCTCGCGGACGGTCGCCGCCTCCTCCTCGACGCGCGCCTTGACGGCCTCGAAGACCGCCGGCCACTCTGCCTCGTACTCGTCGGGGGTGTCGTCCGTGGAGAGGCCCTTCGCCTTCATCTCCTGCACCGCGAGGAACTCGGCGTTGCCGCCGAGCATGATGTCGGTGCCGCGGCCGGCCATGTTGGTGGCGACCGTGACGGCGCCGAGCTGGCCGGCACGCGCGACGACCTCGGCCTCGCGCGCGTGGTTCTTCGCGTTGAGCACCTCGTGCTTGATGCCCTTCTTCGACAGCAGGCGGGAGAGGTACTCGCTCTTCTCGACGCTGACGGTGCCGACGAGGACGGGCTGGCCGTTCTCATGGCGCTCGGCGATGTCCTCCACGACCTGCGCGAACTTGCCCTGCTCGTTCTTGTAGACGAGGTCGGTCTGGTCCTTGCGCACCATGGGGCGGTTCGTCGGGATGGGGATGACCCCGAGCTGGTAGGTCGACATGAACTCGGCCGCCTCGGTCTCGGCGGTTCCCGTCATGCCGGAGAGCTTGTCGTAGAGGCGGAAGTAGTTCTGCAGCGTGACGGTCGCGAGGGTCTGGTTCTCGGCCTTGACGGGCACGCCCTCTTTGGCCTCGATCGCCTGGTGCATGCCCTCGTTGTAGCGGCGGCCGACGAGGATGCGGCCGGTGTGCTCGTCGACGATCATGACCTCGTCGTTCATGACGACGTAGTCGGTGTCGCGCTTGAAGAGGGCGTTCGCCTTGATGGAGTTGTTGAGGAACGAGATGAGCGGCGTGTTCGCCGACTCGTACAGGTTGTCGATGCCGAGGTAGTCCTCGACCTTCTCGATGCCCGCCTCGAGCACGCCGACCGTGCGCTTCTTGATGTCGACCTCGTAGTCGACGCCCTCTTCGAGGGTGCGAGCGATCTTCGCGAACTCGGCGAACCAGCGGTTGGCCTCACCGGACGACGGGCCGGAGATGATGAGCGGCGTGCGCGCCTCGTCGATGAGGATGGAGTCGACCTCGTCGACGACGGCGAAGAAGTGGCCGCGCTGGACGAGGTCCTCCTTGCGCCAGGCCATGTTGTCGCGCAGGTAGTCGAAGCCGAACTCGTTGTTCGTGCCGTAGGTGATGTCGGCCGCGTACTGCTCGCGACGCACCGCGGGCGTCTGCCCGGAGACGATGATGCCCGTCGTCATCCCGAGAGCGCGGTACACGCGGCCCATGAGCTCGGCCTGGTACGACGCGAGGAAGTCGTTGACCGTGACGACGTGCACGCCCTTGCCCGCGATCGCGTTGAGGTAGGTCGGGAAGGTCGCGACGAGGGTCTTGCCCTCACCCGTCTTCATCTCGGCGATGTTCCCGAGATGGAGGGCAGCGCCGCCCATGAGCTGCACGTCGTACGCGCGCATGCCGAGGGTGCGCTTTGCCGCTTCGCGCACCGCAGCGAACGCCTCCGGCATGAGCTGGTCGAGCGTCTCGCCGCCCTCGTGGCGGGCGCGCAGCTCCGCGGTCTCGCCGCGGAGCTCCTCGTCCGTGAGGTTCGCGTAGTCCTCTTCGAGGGCGTTCACGGCGGTGACGACCCGCTGCAGCTGACGGCGCACGCGTCCCTCGCCGGCACGGAGCAGCTTCTCGAACGGATTGGCCACGTATCACTCCTCGATCGGGTGCCGCATCCCGGACGGATGGGCTCGGTCGCCCCGGTGGGCGACGGGCATACCTGCCCATGTTATCCGCCCGTGACAATGGATCAGCCGACACCCGGCCGATCGGGGGAACGGAACCGGCTGCCGGCCGGGCCAAGCACCTGTTCCTCGACGAGCCGCCCGTCGTGTGGGAGCGCCGTGATCGTCGACGTCGTCCACGGTGGAGCGCGCCCCGGTCCCTCGACCTCGAGAGACCGCCATCGCCGCCCTGCGAGGATGGCGGGAGCGGAAGGGGCAGGCGGATGGCCGATGGCACGCGGATCGCGGCGGTGGCGGGAGCGAGCGGCTTCGTCGGCACGGCTCTCGTCGAGGCGCTCCGTGCGGACGGGTGGACGGTGCGCACGATCGGCCGCACGGGGCCGGCCCGCTGGGACGACCCGGCGACCGTCGCGTCCGCCGTCGACGGGGCCGGACTGCTCGTGAACCTCGCGGGGAAGTCGGTCGACTGCCGCTACACCGACGCGAACCGCGACGAGGTGTACCGCTCGCGCATCGAGACGACGCGGGCTCTCCACGACGCCGTCGCGGCCGCCGAGCGGCCGCCGCGGATCTGGATGAACGCGAGCACGGCGACGATCTACCGGCACGCCGTCGACCGGCCGCAGACCGAGGCGCGCGGCGAGCTCGGCACCGGGTTCTCCGTCGACGTCGCGCGGGACTGGGAGTCCGCCCTGTTCGACGGCCGGCTGCCCGGCACGCGCCGCATCGCGCTGCGGATGGCGATCGTCCTGGGCGACGGACCCGCGACGCGCATGCTCGCGACCCTCGCGCGCACGGGACTCGGCGGACCGCAGCTCGACGGATGGTGGTTCGCGCACCGCAGGTACCGAGGCATCGGACCGACCCCCTCGGGCGACGGCCGGCCGCCCCGCCACCGCACGGGCGGACGACAGCGCTTCAGCTGGATCCACATCGACGACGTGATCGGGGCGATCCGCTTCCTCATCGCTCACGACGACGTCGAGGGCGCAGTCAACCTCGCCTCTCCGAACCCGAGCGACAACCGGACCGTCATGGCGACGCTCCGTCGGATCGTGCGCATGCCCGTCGGCCTGCCTGCGCCGCGATTCCTCCTCGAGCCAGCGATGTGGATGCTCCGCACGGAGCCCGAGCTCGTCGTGAAGAGCCGCTGGACGCTCCCCGAGCGGCTCGTCTCGGCGGGCTTCCGATTCGCGCGGCCCGACCTCGAGCCCGCGCTGCGCGACGCGCTCGGCCGCTGACTGCACCCGCCGCACTGCCTGTCAAGGGTGTCGGGCGGACCTTCCGCGACTGCTTATCATTCGGACAGGAGCCGTTCACGCGCATCCCCACCGGGTTCCCGGCGCGCATGCTCCCGTTACCGTCCCGACGGCCCCGATGGCCGTGAGTAGATCCGAGGTGATCGATGACCCTTCTGGGCACCCCTCCGCTCCCGTCCGCGCACGACGCGGCACCGCTCGCCGACGAGACCCGATTGAGGGACGGCATCCCGCATCTCGTCGAGGAGATCGCTCCGGAGGAGGCCCGGGAGGCCGATCTGCTCGCGCTCGCCGACATCCTGGAGGACGCCGGCCTCCGTCCGCTCCTGCTCCGGCGCACGAGCGGGCTCCCCGCTCTGGCGCTCTTCACCGAGGACCGGGAGTCGGCCCTCACCGCCCTCGCCGCCGCCAGCGGACCGTGGGCGGCGGCGCGCACCGCCTCCTCCCCCGCGCTGCCGATCGCGACGGCCGCCGACATCCCGTTCGACGACGGCGCGGCGATCGTCTTCCGCCCGCGCGTCGTCCCCTCCGGGTCGCTCGCCTACGGCGCCGACGCCGGCGTGCGCCTGGAGTTCTGGCGCCGCGACGGCGACGTGGTCCACGCGCCGCGCCGCAACGCCCTCACCCGGCGCGTCATCGCCGCGGACGACCTCGTGTTCGCCACGGTGTCGCGCTACGGGCGCTCATGGCACACCCTCGACGGCATGTTCACGCCCGGACCGCACGAGGTGACGTTCGACGTCGACATCGTGTTCTCCTGGGTGGACGGATCGTCCAACGCGTTCCAGCGCGAACGCGCCAAGCGCATGAACGCCTACGTCGTCGGCGACGGCGACGAGCACGCCGCCCGCTACCGCCAGGTCGACGAACTGCGGTACGCGCTCCGCAGCGTCCACCTGTTCGCCCCGTGGGTGCGGCGCATCTTCATCGCCACCGACAGCCCCGCGCCGCACTGGCTCGCCGACCATCCGCGGGTGACGATCGTGCGCAGCGAGGAGTTCTTCGCCGACCCGTCGGTGCTGCCGACGCACAACTCGCACGCGGTCGAGGCGCAGCTGCACCGCATCCCCGGCATTGCCGAGCACTTCCTCTATTCCAACGACGACATGTTCTTCGGTCGCCCCGTGCGCCCCGAGCTGTTCTTCACGCCGGCGGGTGTCACGACGTTCGTCGAATCCGGAGTGCGGATCGGCGTGGGACCGACCCGGCCGGAGCGCAGCGGCCACGACAACGCCGCGCGCGTCAACCGCGCGCTCCTGGAGGAGCGCTTCGGCCGCGTCATCACGCGCGACCTGCAGCACTGCGCGACGCCGCACCGCCGCGATGTCATGTTCGAGCTGGAGCGCGAGTTCCCCGAGGAGTTCGCGCGCACGACGGCCGCGCGGTTCCGCAGCGCGACCGACATCTCGGTGACAAACTCGCTGTACCACTACTACGCCGCCTTCACGGGCCGCGCGCTCGTGACGACGAAGCCCCGCACGCGCTACATCCAGACGACGCTGCGCGACGCGCCGGCCCGGATGGGGCGGCTGCTGGCGCGACGCGACGCCGACATGTTCTGCCTCAACGACGGCAGCGTGCCGGAGCTGCCGGAGGACGTGCGCGAGCGGCTCGTGCGCGAGACCCTCGATGCGTACTTCCCCGTCCGCGCACCGTGGGAGCGCGGCTGAGATCATCAGCCCGCGACGCGCTCCACGGCGAACGCCTCGGCGCTCAGCGACCGCGACGACGGGGGGATGACCACGCCCGCCTCCTGCAGGCGGCGCGCGGTCTCGGCGGCGGAGATCGTCTCCGCCGCCGGCGCGTCGACGAACGGCACCACCGAGTGCACGACGGTCTCGTCGTAGACGTGCACGAGGTTGTACGACTGCCCGCCGTCGCGTGGGCGCATCCCGCCGTCGGCCACGCCGAGATCCTGCGTGTAGCAGGACGACGACGCCACCGAGACGGGGATGCCGGCGAAGAGCGCCGTCGAGGAGAAGTGGATGTGTCCGGCCAGCACGGCGCGCACGTCGCTCCCCCGGATCACGTCGGCGAGCGCCGGCTGCTCGCGCAGCTCGACGACCGTCGCGAGCTCGAGCACGCACGGGATGGGCGGATGGTGCATCGCGAGGATGGTCCCGTGCCGCGCCGGGACGGCCAGCTCGCGCGCCAGCCAGGACAGCTGCTCCGCGCTCAGCTCGCCGTGGTGCGCACCGGGGACCGACGTGTCGAGCACGATGAGCCGGAGCCCGTCGATGTCGTGCACGGCGTCGACGGGATCCGCACCCTGCGCCCCCAGGAGCCCACGACGGAACGCGTCGCGGCTGTCGTGGTTGCCCATCACCCACACGACGCGCGCGCCCAGCCGCGCGGCCGCCGGCTCGACGACGTCGCGCAGCGCCGCGTAGGCCGCGTCCTCGCCGAGATCCGCCAGATCGCCCGTGAAGACGAGCGCGTCGGGCCTGGCTCCCGACGCCTCGATCTCGTCGAGGATGCGCCGGACGTTGCGCACCGCGTCGACGGCGAAGACCCCTCCCTCCGAGCGCACGTGCGTGTCGCTCAGGTGGACGAGCAGATGGCTGGGTCGTGCGTACTCGGAGATCCGCGGCGCAGCTGACGGGACGGCCATGCCGCGATGGTAGCCACCGCGGGTGAACGGATGGCGACACGCTCGCGGAGGGTCGCGACACGCCCTGCGACCCCGATCGCACCGTGCGCACCGACGGCCCCCTACGCTCGATATGCATACGCGGCAAGCATTTCGCCGCGCAGAGGAGGTGCGGATGCGGGTCAGGGAGGCGCTGCTGGCCATCCTCGCGCAGGGCCCGTGCTACGGGTACCAGCTGCGCACGGAGTACGCCCGGCGCACGGGAGGCACACGCCTGCTCAACGTCGGACAGGTGTACCACACCCTCGAGCGGCTGGAACGAGACGGCCTCGTCGACCGCGACGACCCCGACGAGCTCGGACATGTCTTCTGGGCGCTCACCGACCTCGGCGCGGACGCCGCGCGCGCCGGCCTCCTTGCGCCGTCCGACCCGGCCGACCGCTCGGCGCTGCCCGTGAAGATCGCGCTCGCCGCCTCGCTCCCCGGAGTGGACCTCGACGAGATCGTCGACGCAGAGCGCACCGCCGTCGCGGAGCGCATCGCGGGGCTCCGCGCCGATCTCGCGGCGGAGCCGGCGGACGCGGCCCTGGCGACGGTGGCGGGCGGCCTGCTCGCCGGCGCCGAGGCCGATGCGCACTGGCTCGACGAGACTGCGAGGCTGCTCGGCGCCGTGCCCCCGCACCTCCGCGCCGTTCCCCTCTCGGACGAGCGACCCCGTCGCGGCCGGCCGCCACGCGCGGACGCCGCCGCCTGAGCGTGCGTCCGGCGCTCGCTGTGAGCGCACCGCGACCCGGCATCGGCGGCGCCGGCGCGTCATAGGATCGTCACCATGGCAGGTTTCTGGGGTCGACGCAGCCGGGAAGAACGGGAACGTCAGGAGGCGGCCGACGACGATCTCGCCCGCCGCGCGCGCACGGCCCTCGTCACCGCCGACGAGCGCATCCGGGCGACGGGAGACGAGCTCGTCTTCGCCGCCGCCGAGCTCGGAGACGGCCCGACGACCGACCTGCGCGAGGGGCTCGCGGCCGTCAAGCAGCACATGGCGGAGGCCTTCCACCTCCACCAGCTGAACCACGACGACATCCCCGACACCCCGGAGGAGCTGCGCACGCGCAACGCCCGCATCGTGCAGCTGTGCGATTGGGCGGAGGACGTGCTCGACGAGCGCACCGCGGCCCTGCAGGAGCGCATCGCGCTCGTGCGGCAGGCTCCGCAGATCCTCGCTGGCGTGCGGGCGGACGTCGAGCGCCTGCGCGAACGGCTGCCCCAGGCGCGCGAGACCGTCGCGCGGCTCTCCCGCCACTACAGCGCCGAGGCGCTGCAGCGCGTGCGCGTGAACGCCGACGAGACGGATCAGCTGCTCGACTTCGCCCTGCACTCCGCCGACGTGTCCGAGCGCCGCCGGGAGGCGCGTCGCACGGAGGAGGCGAACCTCGCACTCGAGACGGCGACCGAGGCCGTGCGGCGGGCGACGACCATCCTCGACGGGATCGACGACTTCGAGATCGAGGCGATGCGAGCGCAGTCGACCCTCGCCGACGTCGTCGCGGATTCGCGGGGCGATCTCGTCGTGGCGCGCTCGGCTCCGCAGACGCCCGCTGTGACAGCGGCCGCGGCGGCGCTCGAGTCGGCGCTCGTCGCCCTGCCCGCGCCAGGGACGCCGTCCGATCCCTTCACGGCGCTCGCCGAGCTGTCCGAGGCGAACGCCGCACTCGACGCCGCCGTCGCCAAGGCGCGCGAGCGCGCAGCGAACCCGGTCCCGTCCGTCGAGCACGTGCGTCACGACATCGACGCGGCCGATCGCGCCATCGGCGTCGCGAGCGGGCTCATCAACGGCCACCGCGGATGGATCGGCGCCGACGCGCGCACGCGGTTCGCCGAGGCGCAGCGCCTGCGCCTCGACATCGACCCCCTGGTCGCCTCCGAGGACACGCGAGAGCGCGCCCAGCAGCTCGCCCGACGCACGGCGCAGCTCGCGCACGAGGCGCTGCAGCTGGCGCAGCGCGACATCGACTCCTCGCGCCCAGACGACGACGACTGGGGCTCGTGGGGCGGCGGCCAGCGGCGCGGCCCCGGCGGCGGCATGGGCGGCGGGATGGGCGGCGGCGGCCTCCTCGGCCCCGTGCTCGGCGGTGTGCTCCTGGGTGGCCTGATCGGCGACATCTTCGACTGAGCGGACGCGCGGCGACGCCCCCGGACCCTCACGGGTTCCGGGGGCGTCGCCGTCAGCCGATCACGACGCCAGCGCGTCCTCCGCGAGCGGCGCGGCCTGCGTCGACAGCGCGATCACACCGTAGTCCCATCCCCTGCGACGGTAGACGACGCTCGGGTGGTCGGTACGGGCGTTGATGAACAGGAAGAAGTCGTGGCCGACGAGCTCCATGCGGTCGACGGCCTCCTCGACCGTCATCCACTCCGGCTCGAACGACTTGGTGCGGATGACGACGGGCGTGTACGCCTCGTCCTCCTCCGCCTCCGTCAGCACGGGGACCGCACCCGTGGCGACCGCCTGCAGCGTCTCGACGGCGGCGGGCTGCACGTCGAGTCCCTCCAGCTCCCCCGTCTCCTTCGCGAAGCGGGCCGTGCGCGGGTGCACCCGGCCGCTCACCTTCTTGTCCTTCGCCCGGCGGATCTGCTCCGTGAGCTTCTCGAACGCGAGGTCGAACGCGACGAACTTGTCGCCGTCGTGCGCCTCCGCCCGGATGACGGGCCCCTTCCAGAAGATCGTCAGCTCGACCGACTCCTCCTCGAGTCGTCCGGCCCTGTGGGCATGGTGCGTCACCTTCACCTCGAGACGCTGGGCACGCGGCGCGAGCGTCGCGATGCGCTCGCTCTTCTCTTCCACCACGGAGCGGAAGCGGTCCGAGATGCTGACCCCCACGCCGACGATGTTCGTGTCCATTTCTGCCTCCCTATCCGGTCCGACCGGTGTGAGCGGCGGACCATCGGTCGCCTTCGGTGTCCCCACCGTAGCCCCGCTCCGGCAGAGTGTCACGAACTATTTGCCACCGATTCACCGTGTCGCGTTCGCGAGGGGAGAACACGCGGTGTGGCCGCGAGGGCGACGGCTCCCACGACCTCGAAGCCGGCGTCGCGCAGCGCGCGGCACGCCTCCCTGAGCGTCGCCCCCGTCGTCACGACATCGTCCACGACGACGACCGCACGTCCGCGAGGCGGCCGCCTCGCCCGCAGCGCGCCGGCGAGGTTCCCCTCGCGGGCGGCGACGTCGAGACCGCGCTGATCGGCGGTCGTGCGCCGCCACGCGAGCGCGCGCGTCGGGGCGACGCCGGCATGGTGCAGCAGCAGCTCGACGGGGCGGTAGCCGCGACGCCTCGCCGACGCCGCGGTCGGCGGGACGGGGACCGCCTCGACGAGCCGCCCCGCGTCGACCGCCGTCGCTGCGAGCACGACGCGCAGGGCGGGGGCGAGCTCGCGTGCGAGCCCCGTACGAGCGTGCTCCTTGTAGGCCCGCACGACACGCGACACCGCGCCGGAGAACTCCAGTCCCGCGCGCACGGCGACGTCGTCGTCGAGCGGGCGGGAGCTCGGCGACGGCGCGAGCCGTCCGCGGCATGACGCGCAGAGGGCGCGTCCCGGTGCGCCGCAGCCGGCGCAGTCCACCGGCAGGACGAGCGCCGCAGCGTCGAGGAGCGCGGTGCGGAAGCCCGCCGGCAGCGTCGTCATGACGACAGGATGGCCGGATCCCGATCGGTCGCGGCGGCCTCTGCACCGCGGGGGCGCCGACACGCCGGAGCCGAATGCCTGTGGACGCTCAGTCGGGAAGGCCGATCTGGGTCGCGAGCACCTCCACGCCGCTCGCCGACGTCGTCGGGTTCGTGCCGCCGCGGAGGACGACGAGGTCGCCGCCGTTCGTGAGCATGCGCACCGTGGTGTCCTGGTTGCCCGCCGCGATGGCGACGACGCCGAGCGGGGCCGTCGCCGTCGTCTGCGGCGCGCCGATGGGTTGCGAGATGAGCTGCGCGCTCGCGCTGCCTCCCGCCGCGATCCCGATGGTCCCGTCGTCGATCCATGCCAGATCGATGCCGGAGAGCCGCAGCTGCGCCAGCCGCACGGGCGCGCCGACCGACAGCGGCGTGCCGTCGAAGTCGCGCTCGATCGCCGAGACGACGGCCCACTCCTGACCGCCGATCGTCACGAGCGCCGCGATGCGGGAGCCGTCGCGCGAGATGTCGACGGCCTTCACGGCCGACACGTCCGCCCATCCACCCGAGAGCGGGATCGGTGTGAGATCGGCATCCCATGCCGTGAGCGACGCGGGGTCGCCCGGGCGCACCGTCCACGCGAACCCGAAGCGATCGAGCGCGGGCGCGACGGAGCGCGCCCCCACCTGCACCTCGTCCGGGCTCTCCTCCGTGACGCGCCACACGCTGCCGTCCTCGAGGCCCAGCACGGCAACGTCCTCCTGAGGGGACAACGAGATCGAGCGGATCTCCTCGGGGAAGTCGACGAGGATCCCGCTGAGCCCCGCGATCGGTGACAGCTCCCCTCCGGCGAGATGGCCGAAGCCGTCATCCGTCATCACGAGCGGAGTCGAGTTGATGCGCGTCGACACGATCGGGGCCGCGTCCACGTCGGCCGCCTGCCCGTCGATGGTCAACTGCACCGACCGCACCTCGGTCGCGGCGAGGCTCTGCTCGAGCTGCGCCCGCATGCGGCTCAGGGTCTCGTCGTCCGCACCCGCCGCGCCCGTGATCTCGACGGCCGCGACGCGGTCCGCGTCGACAGGCACCGTGCCGCGCGACAGCTGCATGTCGGCGCCGAACGCCGTCTCGACGGCGGGGGCCAGCCACTCGCTGGGGGCGCCCTCGACGAGCTCCTGCACGATGCGCGTCGCCGCGTTCTGCAGATTCGGGAACCACCGGGAGTCGGGGACGAGCGCCGTCCACGTCGCGTCGAAGTAGTAGAGGTCGTG
The DNA here is from genome assembly GCF_039543865.1 of Microbacterium gilvum. Classification (NCBI taxonomy): domain Bacteria; kingdom Bacillati; phylum Actinomycetota; class Actinomycetes; order Micrococcales; family Microbacteriaceae; genus Microbacterium; species Microbacterium gilvum. Next base: position 1,146,102 of record NZ_BAABKO010000001.1, read on the forward strand.
CGGGGAGTAGAGCTCGAGGAAGTACGCGCTGTCGAGCACGATGCCGTCCGGTGCGGAAGTGATGCGCCACTCCCCCGCCTCGTCGCGGGCGAGCTCGAACGAGAGCGCCGTCGACGAGCCCTCGTCGGCCGAGCGGTACCGCCCGTCCGCGTCGACCGTCGCCCGCGTGTGCACCTGGGCGGTGAGTGTGGCGGTCTCCGTGCCGCCCTCCGCGTCGTCGTCCGGGGTCTCCTCCGGCTCCTCCTCGCCCTCCTCCGCCGGGTCCTGCTCGAGGCCGGGGATGTCGCGGTCGTCGGTGGCGTCGATCGTGATGCCCGCGGCGGGGTCCCACGTCTCGGCGAGGTCGCCCTCGAGGAACTCGCGCGCCGTCGCCCAGTTCTGCTCGGGCGAGATGGACGCCTTCAGGAAGCCGTCCACGATCTCTGCTGGCGACCATCCGGGCCTCGGCTCGTCGGCCGCGTAGCGCACGGTCGTCGTGTCGTCCACGGCGTCGCCGGGGGCGTTGCCGACGGAGACGGGCCCCGTCGTGGGCAGCCCGGAGCAGCCGGCGAGGGCGAGCGCCGCGGCGAGCGCGGACGCGGCGATCCGGTGTCGGGCACGGGGGGAGGTCATGCTCCCTCCCTCTCGTCGTCGGTGCGGATGGGCTGGGTGAGGCCGAACGCCTCGGTGGCCGGCTCGTGGGGTTCGACGGGGATGGGCGAGCGCTCGACGACGGCGCCCGGCGCGCGCGGCACGGTGAGGACGAAATGCGAACCCGCCCCCGGCTCGGACCACACCGCGAGCGTGCCCCCGTGCAGCTTCGCGTCTCCGAGTGCGATCGCGAGACCGAGCCCGGTGCCCCCGAGGGTCCGCTTGCGAGACGGGTCGGCGCGCCAGAACCGGTCGAACACCCGCTCCGTCTGCTCGCGCGTCATCCCCAGCCCGTAGTCGCGCACGCCGATGGCGACGGCACGGGCGTCGCTGTCGACCGTGAGGACGATGGGACGGGCCTCGCCGTGCTCGATCGCGTTCCCGACGAGGTTGCGGAGCACCCGGCGCACCCGACGGGGGTCCACGTCGACGGGCGAATAGCCGCCGGGGGCGACGACGCGCAGCTCGCTGCCGTGCTGCGCGGCGACCTGGCGCATGGAGTCGGCGACGTCCTCGGCGAGCTGGGCGAGGTTCGTGGGCTCGAGCTCGAGCTGCACCGATCCGGCGTCGTAGCGGCTGATCTCGAGCAGGTCCGTCAGCAGCTGCTCGAATCGCGCCACCTGCGTGTGCAGGAGCTCGGCGGCCCTCGCCGTCGACTCGTCGAAGTCGTCGCGACGATCGTTCAGCATCTCCGACGCGAGGCGGATGGTCGTGAGCGGCGTGCGCAGTTCGTGCGAGACGTCCGAGACGAAGCGCTGCTGCACCTGCGAGAGCTCGGCGAGCTCCGTGATCTGCGACTCGATGCTGTCGGCCATCGCGTTGAACGACCGCCCGAGCGTGGCCAGCTCGTCCTTGCCGCGCACGGGAAGGCGCGCGTCGAGATCGCCCGCGGCGAACCGGGCGCTCGTCTGGCTCGCCTCGATGAGGGGCTGCGCCACCGTGCGCAGCACGACCCACGAGATGGCCGCGACGATGACGACGAGCACGATGCCCGTGACCCACAGCGTGCCCTGCACGAACCGGAGGGTCTGGTCCGCCTCCTCGAAGCTGTAGGCGAGGTACACCTCGTACGCGCCGGCGTTCTGCACGTCGAGGAGCTGGCCCACCACGATCCCCGGCACGGCGCGGTCGGCGCCGTCGAAGACGAGCGGCACAGACTGCCACCACTGGTACTGGTTGTCGGCCGAGCCGCGCACGCGGTCGCGCAGCCCCTCGCTCAGCACGGTGTCCCGGTTCTCCAGCTGGAACGTCGAGTCGGGCGGCGCGATCGCGGAGGGGGCGTCGTCGATGCGGAAGTAGGCGATGTAGCTCGTCCCGCTCTGCTGGTCGAGCCCCTGCTCCCTCGCCTCCACGAGAACCTGCTGCAGCGTCGCGGCGTTGGAGGCGACCTCCGCCGTGTCGAGCACGTCCTGCGCGGCCGAGACCGCCAGCTGCGCCTGGTCGAGCACCTGGTCCTTGCGTGCGGAGAACAGCTCGTTGTGGATGGCGAGGGCCGTCCACACGCACGCCACCGCGATCGCGAGGGCCGTGGCGGCGACGGTGATGAACGTCGTGCGGAAGCGCAGGGAGCTCGTCCACTGCGCGCGGATCGCGGGGAGCCAGGAGGACGGCCGCCGCACCGAGATCCGCGGCGGGCCGGCGGCGGGGGCCATCCGCTCGCCTACAGCGCGGCGCCGGCGCGGTACCCGACCCCGCGGACGGTCATGACGATGCGCGGATTGTCGGGATCGATCTCGATCTTCGCCCGCAGACGCTGCACGTGGACGTTCACGAGGCGCGTGTCGGCCTTGTAGTGGTAGCCCCACACCTGCTCGAGCAGCGCCTCGCGCGAGAACACCTGCTGCGGCTTCGCGGCGAGCGCGACGAGCAGCTCGAACTCGAGCGGCGTGAGCGCGATCGGCGTCTGCCCCCGGCGCACCTCGTGCGCGGCGACGTCGATCGTCAGATCGCCTGCGCGCAGCACGTCGGCGGACGACTCGGGCGCGGGCCGCAGGCGGGTGCGGATGCGGGCCACGAGCTCCTTGGGGTTGAACGGCTTCACGATGTAGTCGTCGGCACCCGCCTCGAGCCCCGCGACGACGTCGGACGTGTCGGACCGCGCCGTCAGCATGATGACGGGAACGCCCGACTCCGCACGGATCTCCGCGCAGATCTCGATGCCGTCCTTGCCGGGCAGCATGAGGTCGAGCAGCACGAGGTCCGGCCGCTCCTCCCGCCAGGCGTCGACGGCGAGCGCCCCGTCCGCGCAGAAGGCGGTGTCGAAGCCCTCCGTCCGCAGGACGATGCCGATCATCTCGGCGAGGGCCGTGTCGTCGTCGACGACGAGGATGCGGGCGCTCATGAGGTACCGGTCCTTTGCTGACAGTGCCGCGCGCGACGCGCGCGGGCGTACGGCTCACACGAGCCTAGACGACGTGGTCGGCGGGTCCGCGGCGACACGGGGCGCGGGGCGCGACGTGTGACACGATGAGGGGACGCGGGCGCTCCGGCGCCCGGTGACACCGCGGGTCGAGGGAGGATCGACGTGAGCGCTGACCAGACGTGGACGCCGGCACCGCGGGGAGGGCTCATCCCCCTGCATCCGCTCGGGTTCGGCACGATCCTCGGCTCCTCGTTCTCGGCGCTCCGGGGCAACCCCCGCGTGCTCCTCGGGTTCGCGATGGTCGTGCAGCTCGTGTCTTCCCTCATCGCGATCGGCGTCATCGGCGCCGTCGCGTGGGCCACGTTCTCCCGTCTCGACACGGTGCCGCCGAACACCGACGAGTACGACGCCATCCTGGACGGCTCGGCGCTGACGGTCGGCCTCGCGACCCTCGGCGTCAGCCTCCTCATGGGCGTCCTCGGCATCGCGGTGCAGGCGGTCGTCGTCGGAGAGGTCGCACACGCCGTTCTCGGCGAGCGGATGACCCTGGGCGGCATCTGGCAGCGCGTGCGGCCCGTGTTCTGGCGGCTGCTCGGCTACTACGCCCTCGTGACCGTCGCCGTCGCCGTCGTGATCGCGCTGCTCGTCGGCATCACCGTGGCCCTCGCGTTCGGCGAGCCGTGGTCGGCTGTGCTCTTCGGCGTGCTCGCCGTGCTGGGCGGCATCGTCCTCTACGCGTGGCTCGGCACGAAGCTCTTCCTGGTGTCCAGCGCGATCCTCCTCGAACGGGCCACGGTCGCTGGCGGCATCCGCCGGTCATGGCAGCTGACGCACGGGCGCTTCTGGCCGACGTTCGGGATCATCGTGCTCGTCAACCTCATCATGAGCGCGGCGTCGTACGTCGTGGGCGTCCCGTTCTCGTTCCTCGGAGGAGCCGCGACAGCCGTCTTCGCGCCCACCGGCGAGTCGTCGGTGAGCGAGGCCATCGCGTTCGCGCTCACCGTCGCCGCGAGCCAGATCGCGACGCTCGTCGTGAGCTCCATCGCCGTCGTGGTCCAGGCGACATCCGCCGCGCTCGTCTACATCGACGCGCGCATGCGGCGCGAGGGGCTCGATCTGCGGCTGCAGCGCCACCTCGAGCAGCGGGACGCCGGCTCGACCGCGCTCGACGATCCGTATGCCTTCGATCCTGCGGCCGTGCCTCCCGTCCGACCCGCGTGGGGACCGGGCGCTCCCTCCTACGGCCAGGCGCCCTACGGGCAGGCAGCACCGTACGGACAGCCGGCGCCCTACGGACAAGCGCCTTACGGACAGGCACCGTACGGACAAGCGCCTTACGGACAGGCAGCACCTTACGGACAGCCGCCATACGGACAGGCGCCTTACGGACAGGCAGCACCTTACGGACAAGCGCCGTACGGACAGGCACCGTACGGACAGGCGCCTTACGGACAGCCGCCGTCCGCGAGGCCGGAGCCGCGGTACGGGCAGTACGCGCCGTCGTCCGACGCCCACGCGGCTCCCCCGGCGTCCGATCCCCTCGCCGCGCCGCCGACCCCGCCCCGGTCATCCGACGACCCCGGACGGCCGGACGGCTCCGGAACGTCCGACGGCAGCGCATCCGACGGCAGCGCCGTCCCGTGAGGGCTGCCCTCGGCGTCGCGCTCGCGTTCCTCCCCGACGGCGACGATGCCCGCGACTGGGCGGAGGACGAGCTGTCCGACCCCGTGTACGACGCTGCGCAGCCGAACCTCGTCGACCGTATCGCCCAGGCGATCGCGGACTTCGTCTCGGGCATCCTCAACCCGCAGATCGACGGCGGGTGGAGCCCCCTGCTCGCGACGGTCGTGATCGCCGTCGTCGCGCTGCTCGTCGTGGCCGCCTTCCTCATCTGGGGCCGACCGCGATCCGCGGGCCGCGCCGCCTCCGCCTCTGCGCTGCTCTTCGGCGACGACGCGCACCGCAGCGCCGCCGAGCTGCGCGCCGATGCGGCGCGCCATGCCGCCGCCAGCGCGTGGGACGCCGCGATCGCCGACGCGTTCCGCGCGCTCGCGCGCGGGCTGGAGGAGCGCGATCTGGTCGATCCCGCACCCGGCATGACGGCGCAGCGCTTCGCCGATCTGGCCGTCGAGCCGTTCCCCGGCCACACGGCGGCGCTCCACGATGCCGCGGCCTCGTTCGACGACGTCCGGTACCTGCGCCGGCCGGGCGCGCGCGACACGTTCGACCGCATCGCGGCCCTCGACGCCGCGCTCGGCGCCACGCGGCCCGCGGTGCTCCGCGCCGAGGTGCGGATATGACGACGGCTGCATCGGCGCCCGCGCGCCGGCGAGGGCGGACGGCCGCGGGATGGCTCGCGATCATCGCCGGGTTCGTCGTCTTCGGACTCGTGCTCGTCGCGCTCGCATCGCGGGAGTGGACGCCTCGCGACGCCTTCGATCCCGAGGGGCCAGGGCCCGACGGCAGCCTGGCGCTCACCACCCTGCTCGCCGAGCGCGGGGGCATCCGCGTCGTCGTGGCCGACGACCTCGACGCCGCGCTCGCGGCAGGCGACGGCACCACCCTCGTCCTGGGATCGACGGCGCCGCTCGCCGACGACGACGTCGAGGCCCTCGCCGCATCCGGCGCCGACGTCGTGCTCCTCGCTCCCACCTCGCGCGACCTGCGCCTGCTGTTCGGCTCCTCGTACGCGGCCTACGGAACGGGCGCGGCGGTCGCGCCTTCGTGCGATGTCGACGCGGCCGCCCGGGCGGGCGACGTCGCCCCCGGCGAGACGTACACGCGCGGCGACGCCGCCGACGCCTGCTACCCCGTCGGCGACGGCTACGGCCTGCTGCGCGTGCAGACCGACGGAGGGTCGATCACGGCTCTCGACGCCGCCGCGCTGCTCGTCAACGAGCGCCTCGCCGACGACGGCGCCGCGGCGCTCGGGCTCGGGCTCCTCGGCGCGCACGACGAGGTGGTGTGGTTCCTCCCGGGCCTCGACGACTCGACCGCGACGTCCGCACCCGACCTGGGCGACCTGACGCCCGGCTGGGTGACGCCCGTGCTCGTGCTCGCCGCGCTCACCGCCGTGGCCGCGGGACTGTGGCGCGGCCGCCGCTTCGGTCCGCTCGTCGCCGAGGATCTTCCCGTGACGGTGCGCGCGAACGAGACCCTCGAGGGCCGCGCGCGCCTCTACGCGCGGACCGCCGACGCCCGTCACGCCGCTGCCCTCCTCCGCGCGGGCGCGAGCGAGCGGATGGCCGTGCGCCTCGGGCTGGCACGCCACGCGGGTCCCGGCGAAGTCGCGGACGCGGCGGCCGCCCGCCTGGGCGCGCCGCGCGAGACCGTGCGCGCCATCCTGCTCGCCGACCCCGCCTCCGATGCCGACCTCGTCGCCTCGGGCGAGCGGCTCCGAGACCTCGAGGCGGCCGTCGACGCCGCCGTCCGCACTGAAAGGACACGACCGTGACCGAGACGACATCCGCCTCCGGCGACGCCCTGCGGGAGGCCATGACCCGCGTCCGCCACGAGGTCGGCAAGGCCGTCGTCGGCCAGGACGGCGCCGTGAGCGGTCTCCTCATCGCCCTCCTCGCTCGCGGCCACGTGCTGCTGGAGGGCGTTCCGGGCGTCGCGAAGACGCTGCTCGTGCGCGCGTTCAGCCGCACGCTCGGCCTCGACACGAAGCGCGTGCAGTTCACGCCCGACCTCATGCCGGGCGACGTGTCGGGCTCGCTCGTCTACGACGCCCGATCGGGCGAGTTCGACTTCCGCGAGGGGCCCGTCTTCACGCACGTGCTCCTCGCCGACGAGATCAACCGCACGCCGCCGAAGACCCAGGCCGCGCTCCTCGAGGCCATGGAGGAGCGGCAGGTGTCGTCGGATGGCGTCACCCGCCCCCTGCCCGATCCGTTCCTCGTATGCGCGACCCAGAACCCCATCGAGCACGAGGGCACGTACACGCTGCCCGAGGCGCAGCTCGACCGCTTCCTGCTCAAGCTCATCGTCGACGTGCCAGCGCGCGACGCGGAGGTGGCGGTGCTCCGCCGTCACGCCGACGGGTTCTCGCCGCGCTCGCTCGACGACGTGCGGCCCGTGGTGGGCGCCGACGAGATCCGGGCGGCGCAGCGCGCGGCGTCGCAGGTGGCCGCGACCGACGACGTGCTCGCCTACATCGTCGACCTCGCGCGGGCGACCCGGCAGAGCCCGTCCGTCCAGGTGGGTGCGAGCCCGCGTGCGGCGACCGCCCTGCTCGCCGCCGCCAAGGCATGGGCGTGGCTCGGCGGATACCCCGCCATCACCCCAGACCACGTGCAGGCGATGATCGTGCCGGTGTGGCGGCACCGCATCGTGCTGCGGGCGGACGCCGAGATCGAGGGCGTCTCCCCCGAGGCCGTGCTGTCGTCGGTGTTGCAGCAGACGCCCGTCCCGCTCTGAGAGGCACCCCATGTACGTCACCGGCCGGCTCGCGATCGCCGTCGCCCTCGGCGCCGTGCCCGTGGTCGTCCTCGACGCAGCGGGGGCGAGCGCGTGGCACGTGCTGCTGGCGTGGCTGGCGCTGTGCGCTGCGGCCGTCGCGTCGGATGTCGCGGCGGCGGCCGACCCGCGCGCGCTCAGGGTGATGCGCGATCTGCCCGCGCGCGTCCGCCTCGGCGAGCAGACGACGGCCGTGCTGCGTCTGGTCAACACCGGTGCACGCCGGCTGCACGGGCGTGCACGCGACGGATGGCAGCCGACGGCGGGCGCCCCATCCGATCGCATCCCGATCGACGTGCCGGCCGGCGAGTCGCGCGCCTACCGCGTTCCGCTCCTCCCCCGGCGCCGCGGAGAACTGCGCACCGAGTTCGCGGTCGTCCGGTCGGCCGGACCGCTGGGCCTCGCGGGGCGGCAGCGCGTGCTGCCCGCAGCGGGGGCCATCCGCGTGCTGCCGCCGTTCACGAGCCGCCGGCACCTGGCGAGCCGCGTGGCGCGGCTACGCGAGCTCGACGGCAGCACGAGCGTGCAGGTGCGCGGGCAGGGCACGGAGTTCGACTCCCTGCGCGAATACGTGCGCGGCGACGACGTGCGCTCGATCGACTGGCGCGCGACCGCTCGCGCCGCGACGACGATGCTTCGCACGTGGCGGCCCGAACGCGACCGGCATGTCGTCATCGTCATCGACTCGGGGCGGACGGCCGCGGCCCGCGTCGGCGACGGCACCCGCCTCGATGCGGCGTTGGAGGCCGCGCTGCTGCTCGCGGCGCTCGCGCAGCGGGCGGGCGATCACGTGCACGTCGTCGCGTTCGACCGGCTCGTGCGCGCCAGGGTGACGGGCGTCGACGGCCCTGCGCTCCTGCCCGAGCTCGTCGACGCGCTCGCGTCCGTCGACGCGCAGCTCATCGACACCGACTGGGATGCCGCGCTCGCCCAGGCGCGCCGACTCCATCCCCGGCCGTCCCTGCTCGTGCTACTGACAGCGCAGGAGTCGGTGGACGCGTCGCGCGGGTTCCTCGGCGCTCTGCCCTCGGTGGTGCGGGCGGGGACCGTCGTGCTCGTCGGCACGGCGACGGATTCGACGCTCGCGGACGCCGCGGCGTCCCGGGGCTCACGCGACGCCTTCTACCGTGCCGCGGGCGCCGAGGCCGCTCTCGCCGCCACCGCGCGCGTGCGCCGTGCAGTCGAGCGCGCGGGCGCCGTCGCCGTCTCGGACACGCCCGAGGAGCTCCCGCCCCGCATCGCCGACCGGTACCTCGCCCTCAAACGCGCCGGTCGCCTGTAGGCGGGGGCGCTGCCCGGACCACGCACCGGGTCGGACGCCGCGGGCCGGCCCCGGGAGGTCCCGAGGCCGGCCCGCGGCTGATGTCGCGCCTACTTCAGGTCGAAGCGGTCGAGCTCCGTGACCTTCGTCCACGCCTTGACAAAGTCGGCGACGAACTTGCCTGCGGCGTCGTCGGAGGCGTACACCTCGGCGAGCGCGCGCAGCTCCGAGTTCGAGCCGAAGACGAGGTCGACGCGCGTGCCGCGGCCGAACACCTCGCCGGTCTCGTCGACCGTCGCCTCGAACGCGTGCTTGCCCGGGTCGAGCGGGCGCCACGTCTTGCCGAGGTCGAGCAGGTTCACGAAGAAGTCGTTCGTGAGCACGCCGGGGCGGTCGGTGAAGACGCCGTAGGCGGAGCCGTCCCAGTTGGCGCCGAGCACCCGCAGGCCGCCGACGAGCACGGTCGTCTCCGGCGCGCTCAGCGTGAGCAGGTTCGCCTTGTCGACGAGCAGGTACTCGGCGGGCAGCGTCGCGTCGGGACCGGCGTAGTTGCGGAAGCCGTCGGCGATGGGCTCGAGGAACGCGAAGGAGTCGACGTCGGTCTGCTCCTGCGTCGCGTCGACGCGACCGGGACGGAACGGCACCTCGACCTCGACCCCCGCGTCGGCCGCGGCCTTCTCGACGGCCGCGTTGCCGGCCAGCACGATGAGGTCGGCGAGCGAGACGCGCTTGCCGCCCTGCTCGAACTCCGCCTTCACGATCTCGAGCGCGGCGATCGCCGTCTGCAGCTGCGGCGGGTTGTTGACCGCCCAGTCCTTCTGCGGGGCGAGCCGGATGCGCGCGCCGTTGACCCCGCCGCGCTTGTCTCCGCCGCGGAAGGTGGATGCCGCCGCCCACGTCGTCGAGACGAGCTGCGACACCGTGAGGCCGGTCGCGAGGATCCGCTCCTTGAGCGCCTTCGCGTCCGCCGCGTCGATGAGCTCGTGGTCCACCGCCGGAAGCGGGTCCTGCCAGATGAGGTCCTCCGCGGGCACCTCGGGGCCGAGGTAGCGGGCCTTGGGGCCCATGTCGCGGTGCGTGAGCTTGAACCAGGCACGCGCGAAGGCGTCGCTGAACGCGTCCTGGTCGTCGCGGAAGCGTCGCGAGATCTCGTCGAAAGAGGGGTCCATGCGCAGGGCGAGGTCGGTCGTGAGCATGCGCGGCTCGCGCTTGCCGTCGGAGTGCGCCAGCGGCACCATGTCGCTGCCGCCGCCGTCCTTCGGGCGCCACTGCTTGGCGCCGGCGGGGCTCTCCATGAGCTCCCACTCGTAGCCGTAGAGGATGTGGAAGAACTCGTTGTCCCAGCGGGTGGGGTGGTACGTCCACGTCACCTCGAGGCCCGACGTGATGGTGTCGTCGCCCTTGCCGGTGCCGTGCGCGTTCTTCCAGCCGAAGCCCTGCTCCTCGATCGACGCACCCTCGGGGTCGGCGCCGACGTGCGAGTCTGGCGCGGCGCCATGCGTCTTGCCGAAGGTGTGGCCGCCCGCGATGAGGGCGACCGTCTCGTCGTCCTCCATGCCCATGCGGCGGAAGGTGGTGCGGATGTCGTCGGCTGCGGCGAGCGGGTCCGGCACGCCCTCCGGCCCCTCCGGGTTGACGTAGATGAGGCCCATGTGGGTCGCCGCGAGCGGCTTCTCGAGCTCGCGGTCTCCCGAGAAGCGCTTGTCGCTGCCGAGCCAGATCTTCTCGCCGCCCCAGTACACGTCGTCCTCGGGCTCCCAGACGTCGGCGCGGCCGCCCGCGAAGCCGAAGGTCTTGAGACCCATCGTCTCGAGCGCGACGTTGCCGGCGAGGATCATGAGGTCGGCCCACGACAGGCTCTTGCCGTACTTCTTCTTGACCGGCCACAGCACGCGGCGCGCCTTGTCGAGGTTGCCGTTGTCGGGCCAGCTGTTCAGCGGAGCGAACCGCTGCTGGCCGGCTCCGGCGCCGCCGCGGCCGTCGGTCGCACGGTAGGTGCCCGCGCTGTGCCACGCCATGCGGATGATGAGCGGGCCGTAGTGCCCGAAGTCGGCCGGCCACCACGGCTGCGAGGTCGTGAGCGTCTCGGCGATGTCCGCCTTGACCGCGGCGAGGTCGAGCGCCGAGAACGCCTCGGCGTAGTCGAAGCCCTCGTCTCCGAACGGGTCGGAGACGGCGGGGTTCTTCGCGAGGAGCTTGAGGTTGAGGCGCTCAGGCCACCACTGGCGGTTCGCGTCGCCCTGCGTGGGGTGCGCGAGACGGCCGGCGGGCTCCGCGGCGGGGACGTCGTCGCCGGGGAGGCGCGTGGTGTCGTCGGCCGGCGTGCCGTCGTGGATGACGGGGCATCCGTCCATGGGGTCGCTGCTCATGATCGTCCTTTCAGGGTCGGTCAGGGTCGGAAGGGGGTCGGGAGTCGGCGGCCGCCGCGCAGTCGGGGCAGAGACCCCAGAACGTGACCTCGGCGACCTGGATGCGGAAGCCCGTGTCGTGCGCGGGGTGGAGGCAGGGCGCCTCGCCGACGATGCAGTCGATGTCGTCCACGCGCCCGCACGACGTGCAGACGACGTGGTGGTGGTTGTCGCCCACGCGCAGCTCGAAGAGACCCGGCTGGCCGCTCGGCTCGATCCGCCGCGCGAGGCCCGCGTCGACGAAGTCGCCGAGCACGTTGTAGACCGCCTGCAGGCTCGTGCCGGGGATGGTCGCGCGCACCCGCTCGAAGATCTCGTCCGCACGCGCATGGGGAAGGCCCGCGAGCGCGTCGTAGGCGGCCCGGCGCGGCGCCGTGACGCGCAGGCCCGCACCCCGGATGGCCTCCTCGGCGAGGGGCGGGGCGTCGTGCGCGGTCATGCCCCCATCCTATCGCTCTTTTGAGTGAATCAAAACTAGGCGTGTCGTCGCATGACGTCGCGGCACGCGCGCCTCTCCCGCCGCGAGACGCGCCGTGCCACGATGCAGAAGGGGATCATCCGTCGAGAAGGGGCCCGCATGACCGAGAGACCTGTCGCATCGCCGCCGTCCACCGCCTCCCGGCTCACCGCCGAGGCGATCGGGACGTTCCTCCTCGTGTTCGGAGGTGTCGGCACCGCCCTGTTCGCGTCGCACTTCGCGAACGAGGCCGCCGTCTTCGCGCCCGGCGTCGGCTACCTCGCGACCGCCTCCGCCTTCGGGCTGACGGTCGTCGTGGGAGCCGCCGCGTTCGCCGGGGTGTCGGGCGCCCACTTCAACCCCGCCGTCACCCTCGGCCTCGCAGCCGCCGGCCGCTTCGCCTGGGCGGACACGTGGAAGTACATCGTCGTGCAGGTCATCGGCGGGGCCGTCGCGACGACGTTCCTCGTGCTGATCGGCCTGTTCGGTCCGGCCGGATGGCTCGAGGAGGCGCAGAACGCCGGCTTCGGCAGCAACGGGTGGGGTCCGCTCTCGCCCGGCGGCTTCCAGCTCCCCGCCGTCATCATCACCGAGGTGCTCCTCACCGCGGTCTTCCTCTTCGTCATCCTCGGTTCCACGCACCCCGAGCGGGGGACGACGCTCGCCCCCGTCGCGATCGGGCTGACGCTCGCGCTCATCCACCTCGTCAGCATCCCCGTCGACGGCACGTCCGTGAACCCCGCGCGATCGATCGCCTCGGCGCTCTACGGCGGCGGAACGGCGCTGGCCCAGCTCTGGGTGTTCCTCGTGTTCCCCGTCGTCGGAGCGCTCATCGCGGGCTACGCCTACCGGGCGGTCTTCGCCGACCGCCCCTGACGGCGCGTCGCCCGGCCCGCGCCGTCAGCGCGCGAGCCGGGCCACGCGCTCGTCGCGCAGGCGCAGCGCGCGCAGCTCGCGCTCGCGCCGGACCGCGACGACGGCGCGCACGAGCGCCTCGGGGTGGACGGGCGGAAGCGGCGACACGAACGGCGCCACCTCCGCTGCGAGCTCGCGGGCGGTGCGCTCGCGCGCGGCGGGGAACATCCGCTCGGCACCCGCGACGAACTGCGAGAGCCGCCGCGCGGAGCGGTCGGGCAGCCGCGCGACATCGGCGATGCGCGCCCACTCGGCCATCCCCTGCGGGATCGAGAAGTCGGGTGCGGGGAGCGTCGGTGTCCGCGTCCGCTCGCCGTACGTCCCGGCGACGAGATCGCCGAGGCGCTGCGAACGCGGCGTGAAGATGCCGACGAGGAGCGCGACCCCGCCCGCGGTCATGTAGACCTCGAAGACGCCCACGAGGGCGCGGATGAGGGCGTGGCGGAAGCCGATGGCCCCGCCGTCCGATCGCACGACGCGCCCGCCCACGGCGAGCTTGCCGAGGCTGCGTCCCTTCGTCACGGTCTCGACGGCCGTCGGCAGGGCGACGAAGAGCAGCACGAGCATGACGACGAGGGCGATCTGCAGCGTCGCCTCGTCGAGCACGCCGGCCTCGAGCATGCTCATCACGGCGAACGCGAACAGCAGGTACAGCACGGCCGACACGACGATGTCGATGACCGCGCCGACCGCCCTCAGCAGCACTCCGACCGGCTGCACGTCGAGCGCGACCGCCTCTCCCGTGAGCACCTCGTCGTCTCGGATGGCCCCACGGGCGGCGCGCACCGGTACGGGAGGCGTCGACATGCGTACAGTTAACCAGGTGGATCTCGACGCGCTCACGGCCGCACGCGCCCCCGAATGGGCGCGTCTCGACGGCTTGTCGAAGCGGCGCGATCTTGCGGGCCCCGAGGTCGACGAGCTCGTCGCGCGCTACCAGGCGGCGTCGGCGGATCTCGCCGATATCAAGACCAGCGCGGGCCGCACGCCCCACGGCGACCATGTCTCGACCATGCTCGGCCGCGCACGGCTGCGGCTCACGGGCGCCCCCGAGAACGTGCTGCGGCTGCTCCCCCGCTTCTTCGCCCTCCAGCTGCCCGCGGCGCTCTACCGGCTGCGCTGGACGACGCTCGTCGTCGCCGCGGCCTTCATCGCGATCGTCGTCCTCGTCGCGACGTGGGCATCGGCCGATCCGGCGCTCATGGCGGCGCTCGGGCCCGAGGCGCAGCTCCAGCAGTACGCCGACGAGCAGTTCGCGCAGTACTACACGGAGAACCCCGCCGCCGTGTTCGCGGGCATGGTGTGGACGAACAACGCCTGGATCGCGGCGCAGTGCGTGCTGTTCGGCGTGACGGGGATCTTCCCCGTGTACGTCCTCATGCAGAACGCCATCGGTCTCGGCACGTCGGCGGCCGTCATGTTCGCCTTCGACCGCGGCGACGTGTTCGTGCTGTACATCCTCCCGCACGGCCTGCTCGAGATGACGAGCATCTTCGTCGCGGGAGCGGCCGGCCTGCACATCTTCTGGGCGATCGTCGCGCCGGGGCCGCGCACCCGGCTCGCGGCGCTCGCGGACGCGGGCCTCTCGCTCGCCACCGTCGCGATCGGGCTCGTGTTCGCCCTCGCGCTCTCCGGTGTCGTGGAGGGGTTCGTCACGGGCCAGCCGTGGCCCTGGTGGCTGAAGATCGGGCTCGGGGCGATCGCGCTCGGCGTGTTCCTCGTCTACATGCTCGTCGTCGGCCGACGCGCGTCGCGATCGGGTGAGACGGGCGGGCTCACGGAGTACGAGGCCGGCACCCCGCGACTCGTCGCCGGGTAGCGCCGCGCGCCTCGGCCGAGCCGGAGCGGACCCGGCTACGCGCGCAGGGTCTCGTGCCGCACGACGACCCATCCCTGCGGGACGGAGAGGCGATCGGTGTGCGACGCGCACAGGTCGTGCGCGTGCGGATCGGACTGCGCACCCAGCGGACCCACGGCCGCCATCTTGTCGGTGTAGTCGTACGTCATGGTGGCGACGGCCTCGCGGGTGCAGCCCACCTTCGAACACTGTCTCTCGCGCATCGCCCCCACCCTAGCCAGTGCGGAGGGGGCGCCCCGCCGCGGCGCGCAGGGCGGGCCGTAAGCTGGATCGCATGAAGTGGTGGAACCGTCCTCCGAAGCCCGTCCCCGCGCGGGCGACGGCCCGCCACGGACGCCACGGCCGCACGGGCCGCAGCTCCATCGTCCGTCCGCCCCTCCCGCCCGTCGACACGCGCTACGAGCGCTTCGACGTCGCCGTCGGATCGGCCGCGGAGTACCTGCGGGGGGCCTGGCCGGAGCTGCGCGACGTGAGCTTCGAGATCGCCGGTGTGCCATCGGCACCCGACGAGGACGGCGTCCCGCGGTGGCGCATCGATCGCGAGGCGCGCCGCATCATCCTCTTCCGCATCCCCGTCGAGCGGCTCAGCCGCATCCACGGCGACGAGTTCCCCCGGGCAGACGACCTCCACCGCCGGCTCATCATCGAGGGGGCCGTCTTCCGCGCGGCCGCCGACTACCTCGACCGCGATCCGTGGGACCTGGCGCCCGACCGCTACCGCTGGTACTGACCCGTCACGGGTAGACGACGACGGGCGGCGGCGACGCGGGGTCCTGGTCGACGGGGAGCGAGGCGAGCGACGACGCGTCGGCGAAGCCGACGGACGCGTGCACCCCCGTCTCGCCGGCGTCGAACGTGTAGACGGCCGCGCCTTCCAACCCGACCGACACGGACGAGCCCGCCGCGACGTCGACGATCTGCTCGCCGCCCTCGCCCGTGACGACCACGGTCGTGTCGACGTCCCGCGTGTTGGCGATCTCGAGTCGGGGCGACGGCCCGTCGGGCACCGCGACGAGCGTCTCCCCCGTGATCTCGGGCGCCGCCGCGTACCAGGCGAAGTCGGACGCCTCGCCGAACCCCGTCGTCTGCCACGCCGCCGCGACGAGCGGCACATCGGAATCCACCCGCACGGTGTAGCGGCCGGCAGGGAGGCCGCCCAGATCGACGGAGAGCGGCTGGTCGGCGGTGAGGACCACGTCCTCCGGCGCGCGGGCGTCCGTGCCGTCCTCGCCGACGACTCTGAGGGTCGCGGTCGCGTCGCTCGTCGACAGGAGACGGACGAGCCCGGCGGGGTTCTCCCCCGATGCCGCCTCGTCGGTGACCGCGACGCCCGGCATGACCTGCTCGAGTGCGGGCGTCGTCGACGGCTGCAGGTCGATGCCTCCCGGGACGAGCGTGCGGACGATGCTCGATTGCAGGGTGACGCGGACGGGGGCGCCCGTCGCCTCGATCCGCACGACGGGCGACGCCTCGCCGCCCGCGACGGACGCGAGGGGCAGCACGGTCTGGGTGCCGGCGGGAACCGCGATCGCATCGGCGCCCGCCGGCGTGGTGACGCCGTCCACGCCGTACACGTCGAGGGAGACGACCGCGTTCACCTCCGTGGGATTGGCGATGAGGAGGAGCCCGGTCGACCCCGTCGCGACGTCGCCGCCGACGATCCACGACTCCATCTGCGGCGCGCGGCACTCCGAGGCCGCGTACCCGGCGAGATCGCCGTACGACGCCGACACCGACGAGGCCGCCGCGATGGCCACCGCGTCGCGGCCGTCCGGCAGCTGCGAGAGCAGCGGGGCCGTCGCATCTGCGACGCCGGGGATGGCGAGGGTCGACTCCGCGGGGGCGCCGCCGCCCTCCGCACCGGACACGACGGAGGCATCCGCCGCGACGCTCACGGCCGAGGCGTCCTCGGCCGTGCGTCCCACAGCCAGGAGAGGACCGTCGCAGGCGAGCAGCACCTCGGCGGGCGCTGGCTCGACCGACACGGTGGCGGCCGGGGTCGAGACGGAGGGCCACGGCACGGCGCCGGCCCCCAGCGCGACGGCCGCGACGGAGGCCGCCGACACGAGGGCGCCGATCCCGATCCGGATGGCCGTGGTCGTGCGGGTCATGACGCCTCCTCGTATCCCGCGCCCAGCACGCGCGTCTTGCCCCGCGCCGCCCGGTGCGACGCCGGCGTGGGCACGGCGAGCAGCAGGGCGACCGCGAGGGCGACGAGCTGGCCCAGGACGACCGTGCGCGCGGTGGACTCCTGCTCGGCGGTCATGGCCGCCCGTTCGGCGCCCGACTCCTCCCGTACGGCGTCCTCGATCACCCACAGCACCCCGCGGCTCGTCTCCCCCGCGCGGACGAAGCCCGCCCGCTGGTCGAGCTCCGTGGCGGACGTGAGCCGCAGCACGCGCGCCGCGTCGCTCTCGTCGGACGGCGCCGCGAGGAGGACGAACCGGATGCCCTCGGCCGCGAGGAGCGCAGGGACGTCCGTCGAGGCACCCGAGACGAGGTCCGCCGCGAGCTCGGCGACCTCCTCGTCGTCCTCGCCGAGCGCCCGCTGCGTGGTCTGGAGGGTCGACTGGCCGCCGAGGGTCTCGCTCGCTCCCCAGACGACCTCGGCCGAGAGCCCGCCGTCGGGCTGCGGCGTGAGCACGAGGGTGGCCGACGCGTCGTCTCCCGCTGCGAGCGCGGCGACGTACGCCGGGAGGGTCGATCCTCCGCCGTCCTGGAGCGCGGCATCGCCTCGGTGCACCGCGGTGAGCGCCGGGAGGGCGACGACGGCCACGCAGACGGTGGCGGCGACGGCCCACGTGGCCTTGAGCGCGCGCGGCGCCGCTCCCGTGTCGAGGGCGGCGGCGGCCGCGCCGATGAGGGCGAGCCAGGCGAGCGCGATGCCGCTGCCCGGCCACACGGCAACCGGCTGCGACTGGTCGAGCGACACCTGCACGCCCACGGCGGCGTACGCGGTGGCGAGACCGAGGACCGCGACGACGACGAGGCCCGTGCCGACCCGCCAGCGCCGTGTCAGCGGCGCGGCGAGGGCGGCGAGCGCGAGGGGCGCGAGGAGGATCGGAACCCACCATGTCGACGGGTCGAGCCCGAGCTGCTCGAGGAGCGAGCCCCATCCGCCCGGATCGGCCGTCGGGAACCCGAGGGCGGCGCGCCATCGCTCTGCGATGTCGAGCGACGGTCCTGCCCAGGGCGAGCCCGGATCGGCCGCGAGCGCCCACGGCGTGCCGCGGTCGAGCTGCGCGAGGACGAGCGGGAGGAACAGCGCGACGGCGGGCACGGCCGTCCATACGACGCGGGCGATCCCGCGCGGGCGCAGAGCCGCGGTGAGGAGGAGCGCGATCAGCCACACGAGCGCGAGCGCGGGGATGAGCGAGGGCGCGCAGGCGAGGACGGCCGCGAGGAGGAGGGACGCGCTCCCCGCGGCTCCCCACGACCGGTGCGCCGCCGCGGCGGCGAAGAGCAGCCAGGGCAGCAGGAGGTGCAGGAGGACGGCGGAGGGGCGCGGGTCGACGAGGGCCGACAGGAGCGTCGGCGACAGCGCCCAGAGGATCGCGGCGCAGGCTCGCAGACCCGACCGCGTCGTGACGCGCGTGGCCGCGAACCAGGCGCCCAGCGCGGCGAGCGGGAGGGCGAGCAGCCACAGGGCGAGGAGCGCGAACGACGGGGAGGCGGGTGCGAGGGATCCGACGACGGCGATGACGGCGGCGAACGGGTCGGCCGGCGAGACGGTGTGGAGCCCGATCTCGCGCAGCCCGTAGGCGGCCGCACCCCACAGCCCCGCGACGGTGTCGTGGAGCGGCAGGAGAGCGCCGCCCGCGACGCCGTCCCACGAGAGCAGGGCGAGGAACGCCGCGATCGAGACGACGAGCGCGCCGAGCACGACCCAGGCTCCCCCGCCGCTGAAGAAGCGCAGCTCCCGGCGGACGACGGGGGACGCATGCGGCTCGTGCCGTTCGCGCAGCTGCTCCCTGCCGATGCGGAGCGGCTCCACGCTGGCCCACGACGCGCGGCGGCCGCGTCGGATCCGGCGCCGCGACCGCGCGACGCCCCGCACGCGCGCCATCGCGACGACAGCGGCCGCCCATTCCGCGGGCACATGCCCCGGGTTCTTCGCGACGAGGTGCACGACCGTGCGCCACAGCGCGAGAGGAAGGAGCGAGAGCCAGTGGAGCACGACGGCCCACGCGGGCGCGTACGAGAGGCGCCGGTGCAGCTGCGCCTGACGCGTGAGGTACGCCGCGGCCGACGGCCGGCGCCGAGACCGCGCGCGAACCGCGAGGCGCGCGGCGGGCACGAGGGCGACGCGATGCCCGGCGAGGTGCGCGCGGACGCCCATGTCGAGACCCTCGTCGACGCCGAGGAGCGACCGGTCGGGAGCGAGGGCCGAGAAGACCTCTCCCCGCACGAGCATGCCGCGCACGTCGGCCCCGAGCACGTCGTCGCGGCTGTCGAACTGCCCCTGGTCGAACTCCCCGTCCGCGAGCTCGACCGCTCGTCCGAGGCGGGTCATGGTCTGGCCGAGCGAGACGATGCGGTCGGCGTCGTCCTCGTCGACGAGCTTGGGGGCCGCGATCGCGATCGACGGGCCGCGCTCGAGCTCGGCGGAGAGGGCGGCGAGCGCCCCGGGGTGCGGCGCCGCGTCGTGGGAGAGGAGCCACACGGCGGCGCCCGGCGAGACGCGGCGCACGGCGTAGTCGACGGCCGCGGCGAACGTCGTCGTCGCAGACGCCTCGATGACGCCCTCGGCTCCCGAGGAGTCGAGGAGCGCGCGCACAGGGGCCGTCGGACCGCACACGACGATCGTGAGCGCGTCGGCGCGGCGCGTCTGCGCCCGGACGGACGCGAGGGTTCGCTCGAGGACGGGAGCGGCTTCCGGCGAGGTGCGCGCGACGAGGACGGCGTGGACTGCGGCAGGCATGACCCGCACAGCCTAAGCCGACGTCCCCCCGGGCCCGACGACGCGCACGGCGCGGCGGCGGATTCTCAGGCGCGGCGCTTGAGCTTGCGGCGCTCGCGCTCGCTGAGCCCGCCCCAGATGCCGAAGCGCTCGTCGTTCTGCAGCGCGTAGTCGAGGCACTGGGCGCGGACGTCGCACGAGGAGCAGATGCGCTTGGCGTCGCGCGTCGACCCGCCCTTCTCGGGGAAGAACGCCTCGGGGTCGGTCTGCGCGCACAGGGCGTCGCTCTGCCATCCGAGGGTGCCCTCGTCGACGTCCTCCGTCGTCCTGACCCCGGGGACTCCGAGGTCTACCGGATCGACGAACCAGTCGTCGGGAACTCCGGATCGGTACTGCGATGCCGCCATCGTCGCTCTCCCACCCCTCGTCGATCCCCCTGCGGGCAACTCGTGCACCTAATTACAACCGTGTGATTCGCTGAGGTCAAGTCGCGGATCGTAAACCCTGAAGGAGTGATCGAAGGTTCACCGGGCGTGTCGGCGTGTCGGTTGCCGGCTCAGGCGGCTCCCCCAGGCTCCGCCGCGAAGACCTCCCCGTCTCCTGTGAACCACAGCTCCTCCGTACC
This sequence comes from Microbacterium gilvum, assembly GCF_039543865.1. Lineage (NCBI taxonomy): Bacteria > Bacillati > Actinomycetota > Actinomycetes > Micrococcales > Microbacteriaceae > Microbacterium > Microbacterium gilvum. The sequence continues at coordinate 1,165,976 of NZ_BAABKO010000001.1, forward strand.
GGGCGTGGCGAACAGCGCCTGACCCGGCTCGAGGACGACGCTCTCGCTCCCGGCCGAGACCGTCACGGCTCCCGCGGTCGCGACCACGACGGCCGCTCCCGTCGGCCGGAGGATCGACTCGTCGCCCTCGCCGACCCGCGCGCGCAGCAGCCGGAAATCGTCGACCGGAACGGGGAAGGACTCGATCCCCCGGCTGCCGTGGTCGATCGCGACGGGGAGCACGACGGGGACGGGACCCGGTGTCGGATCGACGATGGAGAGCAGCTCGGGCACGTCGATGCGCTTGGGGGTGAGTCCTCCGCGGAGCACGTTGTCGCTCGCGGCCATGAGCTCCACCCCGAGCCCCGAGACGTAGGCGTGCAGTTGGCCCGCCCCCAGGAAGAGCCCCTCGCCGCGACGGAGCGGCACGTAGTTCATGAGGAGCGCCACGACGACGCCGGCATCGCCCGGGTAGATGGCCGCGACGCGTCGGGCGTTCGCGAGCTCCGCAGCGAACTCGGTCGACTGTGCCGACTCGAGCGCGGCGATGATCGCGGCGACCGTCTCGGAGCCGCCTCCGCCCAGCAGCCAGCCGAGCGCCCCTCGCACTCCCTCGGCATCGACGAGACGCTCGCGCAGGGGCGCCGTGGCCGGGCCGATCGCGTCGAGCAGGCGGTGCGTCGCATCGAGCTCGCGCAGACCGCAGAGAGCCTCGAAGTGCTCGCTGAGGGCGACGATGATCTCGGGCTTGTGATTGTCGTCGACGTAGTTGCGCGCGGCGCCGTCGGCGAGTCGGCTCTCCCGTGCGAAGCCCTCGCGCGCCTGCTGACGGGTCGGATGGACCTGGATCGACAGCGGGGAGCCTGCGGCGAGCAGCTTCAGCAGATACGGGAGGCGTCCGCCCGGCAGCGAGGCGCCCTGGTCGGCGAGCCATGCGCCGAGCGTGCGGCCGTCCGGCGTCTCCGCGGGGTCGGAGGGATGGTCGCCGAACCAGACCTCCGCTTCCGGCCCTTCGGCGGGGGCTCGTCCCTCGAGGGCGGCGAGCAGTGTCCGGGAGCCCCACGCATAGTCGCGCGGCGCGTTTCGCAGGCGTACGATCACGGCTCCCACCCTAGGGCGTGGCGGCACGGCGTGACGGTAGCCTGGTCCGCGATGACGCAGCTCAGCCGCCATCCGATCGCGGACCCGCCCACCGCGCCGGAGCGCGAGACGACAGGCCACCTGCTGCTGCGCGCCTACGCGACGCTCGTGGTCTTCTCGGCGCTCGCGCACTCGTCCTGGTACAACCTGCTCGGACCGGCGGGGGCGGCGGGCGTGCTCGCGGCGCTGACGCTGTGCACGGCCGCCGTCTGGGTCCCCCGGCTGCGTCCGTCGCGGCGGAAGAGCGCCTACCCGTGGCGCCGCCTCCCCTGGCTCGTGCTCGCGTACGCGGCCCTCGCCCTCGCGTCGCTGCTGTGGTCGCAGTGGCCGGTCACCACGGCTGTCACCTGGGCGCTCCTCGTCGGGACGACGCTGCAGGCGCTCTTCCTCGCCGACGTGCTGACGTGGCGCGAGCTGCTGCGCTGTCTCGAGCTCGCCCTGCGATGGGTCGTCGCGCTGTCGCTCGCGATGGAGCTGTGGGTGGCATGGCGCGGATCGCCGCTGCTCCCGAACTTCTCCGACGCGCCGGCCGATCCCGACCCGCACTGGTACTGGATCCGCGGCAACCTCTTCGACGGCGTGCTCCACGGCGGGCGGCTGCAGGGCGTCGTCGGCAACTCGAACCTGCTCGGCATCCTCTGCCTGCTCGCCGTGATCGTCTTCGGCCTGCGCCTCGCCGAGCGCGCGCCAGGGATCGTCATGCGGGGGGTGTGGACGGCCGCCGCCGTCTGGCTGCTGCTGCGCGCGGGGTCGGCGACCACCTTCGCGGCGGGCGCCGTCGTCGCCGCCGTGCTCGCCGCTGCGCTGCTCGTGCGGCGCGCCGAGGGGCCGGGGGCGCGCACGCGCCTCTACGCGCTGTTCGCGCTCGTCGGGGCGGGGGGCATCGCGGTGGCGGCGCTCCTGCGCGACCGCCTGCTCGACCTCGTCGGCCGCGGCGGCGACCTCACGGGCCGCGCGGATATCTGGCAGGCCGTGCTCGAGCGCGCCGCCACCCGTCCCGTGGCTGGCAACGGCTTCGCATCGCCGTGGCTGCCGTGGGACGCCGCCTTCGCCGGCTGGATCACCGACCACGGGATCACCGTGTTCCACGCGCACGACATGTGGCTCGACGTCCTCCTCCAGCTCGGCGTCGTCGGCGTGGTCGTCGTCGGCGGAGTGTTCGCCGCCCTCGCATGGCGGGCCTGGTTCTTCGCGGTCGACCGCCCCCGCTGGGACCTGCGAGCCGACCGCCCCTACCAGGCGGTGTCTCTCCTGCCGATCCTCGTCACGGCGATGCTGCTCGTGCAGGGGATCACCGAATCGGGGCCGATCATGCTCTGGGGCTGGCTGCTCGTGGTGACGCTGTCGTCCCGCATCAAGACGGCGCCGCTCGTCGACGTGCAGGCCGACGCCTCGTCGGCGCCCGAGCGGCGGACCCGTCGCGGATGACCAACCCCTACTCGCCCGTCCGCCTCGCGCTGCGGATGCTCCGCACGGCCGACATGGCGCGCGCCTACACGATCGCGGCGCTGCTGGCCGTCTTCGGCGCGCACGTCGTGGAGCGCACGGCGGGCGGCGTCGCCCTCGGCACGATCATGACCCTCCTCGTCGCGCTGGGCGCGGCCATCCTGTTCGCCCGCCGACGTGAGCTGAGGGTGCTCTCGATCGCGCCGACGGGACTCGTCGCCTTCGTGCTGTGGGCCCTCGTCTCGACGATCTGGTCGGGCGACGACGACGCCACGCCGAGCGGATGGCTGTCGATGCTCGGCTACGGGTTCGTCGCGGTCGTCATCGCGCACGTGCGCGACACCCTGCAGACCGTGCGCGCGCTCGGCGACGTGCTCCGCGGGCTGCTCGCCGCCTCGCTCGCCGTCGAGATCCTCTCCGGAATCCTCCTCGACATGCCGTTCCCGTTCCTCGGCATCGCCGGCGAGATCGCGAGCGGCGGCCCCGTGCAGGGCCTGTTCGGGACGCGCAACATGCTCGGGTTCGTCGCGGTGGTGGCGCTCGTCACCTTCCTCGTCGAGTGGCGCACGCAGTCGGTCCCGACGCAGACGGCGGTGTTCTCCATCTCGCTCGCCGCCGTGCTCGCGGTGCTCTCCGCCTCGCCCACGGCCGTCGTCCTCGCGCTGTCCGTCACCCTCGCTCTCCTCGCCCTCGCCACCGTGCGCCGCACGCGGCCCGCGCGCCGGCGCGCCGTGCAGTGGACCCTCGCGACGGCGGTCGTGGCGGGGCTCGCGATCGCGTACGCGCTGCGCCACCCGATCCTGCGGTGGCTCGATGCGACGGCCGGGTTCTCGCTGCGCGCCGACCTCTGGAACAGCATCCTCACGTGGGTGTCGAACCGGCCCATCCAGGGGTACGGATGGCGCGGCGACTGGGACGCGGGCGCATACCCCATGAACGTCATCAACTTCTACCTCGGCGAGTCGCACCGCTCCGCGCTCAACGCGTTCTTCGACGTGCTCCTGCAGCTCGGCTGGATCGGGCTCGTCCTGTTCGCGTCCCTGTGCGCGATCGCGTTCGTGCGGTCGTGGCTCGTCGCGAGCGAGCGCCGCTCCACGGTGTACGCCTGGACGCCGGCCGTGCTCGTCGCGCTCCTCGTCGACTCGATGTTCGAGAGCTTCACGCTGCAGGGCATCGGCTGGGTGCTGCTCGTGCTGTGCGCCGTGCGGGCCGGGCAGTCCCGCTCGTGGCGCGAGACGCTCGATCTGGCGGCGAGCGGGGGCGAATCCCAGCAACCGCTGGGACCCGCGCGATAGGCTCGTCGGCGGCCCGGCACCCCGGCGCCGATCCGTCTCGCATCCGGAGCTCCGCCGTGGCACACGTCCTCCAGAGCGTGGTCTTCCCCCTCGACCGCGACCCCGACCTGCTCCCCCTCTACGTCGACCCCGAGGTGTGGTCGACGATCGACGAGAAGCCCGTCCGCGTCTCCGAGGTCGCGCACCTCGCCGACGTGCTCGGCCGCACCCGCGCCCGCATCCCCGCAGGCACGCGCGTGTCGTTCGCGACCTACTTCAACGCCTTCCCCGCGTCGTACTGGCAGCACTGGACGAGCGTGCGGGCCATCCGCCTCGCCGTGCGGACGAGCGGCGACGCCACGATCGTCGTCTACCGCTCCACGGGCGAAGCCGCCCAGCAGCGCATCGACACGCGCGATGCGTCCGGCGAGGCCGAGACGGCGTTCGACATCGCGCTGACGCAGTTCGGCGACGGCGGGTGGATCTGGTTCGACGTCGTCGCCGGCGCCGAGGACGTCGTGCTGGAGGGCGGCGAGTGGACGACCGAGCAGGAGCCCGTCCGCGCCGGCAAGGCCTCGCTCGGGGTGACGACCTACAACAAGCCGGACTACTGCGTGGCCACCCTCGCCGCTCTCGCCGACGCGCCCGAGGTGCTCGAGCTCGTCGACCGCGTCTTCATCGTCGACCAGGGCACGCAGAAGGTGCGCGACGAGGGCGGTTTCGACGCCGTGGCCGCCGCGCTCGGCGAGCAGCTGCAGATCGTCGAGCAGCCGAACCTCGGCGGCTCCGGCGGGTTCGCCCGCGCCATGCTCGAGACGCTGCAGCGGCCCGAGAGCGACTTCGTCCAGCTGCTCGACGACGACGTGCGCATCGAGCCGGAGTCGATCCGGCGCTCCATCACGTTCGGCCGCTACGCGACGAAGCCCGTGCTCGTGGGCGCGCACATGTTCGACCTCCTCAACCGGCCGCGGCTGCACGCCTGGGCGGAGGTCGTCGACGAGGCCCCCTTCATGTGGCGCAACCTCTATCAGGAGGAGATGCCGCACGACTTCCGGCAGGCGAACATCCGGCAGACCCCGCTCCTGCACAAGCGCATGGACGCGGACTACAACGGCTGGTGGATGTGCCTCATCCCGACCGAGGTCATCCGCGAGGTCGGCCTGTCGCTGCCGGCGTTCATCAAGTGGGACGACGCCGAGTTCTGCCTGCGCGCGGGAGAGGCGGGCTATCCGACGGTCTCCCTGCCCGGCGCGGCGCTGTGGCACGTGTCGTGGATCGGCAAGGACGACTCGATCGACTGGCAGGCGTACTTCCACGCCCGCAACCGCATCGTGGCGGGTCTCCTGCACTCGGGGGCGCCGCGCGGCGGCACGCTCATCCGGCACTCGCGTCGCGTCGACCTCAAGCACCTCATGATGATGCAGTACTACCCCGTGGCGCTGCGCAACCGCGCCCTCCGCGACGTGCTGCGCGGGCCGCGGCACCTCGCCGAGAACATCGCCACGGCGATGCCGGAGGCGCGGGCGCTCGCGGCGCGGTTCCCCGAGACCGTCGTCCATCGCGATCCCGACGTCGTCGTGCGCTCGCGGCACGGCCGGCGCGTCTTCCCGCTCCTGCGCCGGCACGAGTTCGACAGCCCGACGGGGTGGCGTCTGGCGCTCTTCACGGCGAAGACGCTCGTCGCGCACTGGCTGCGCGAGCCCGCCCCGGAGAACGTCGCGCAGCCCGAGGTCGAGTTCAGCAAGAGCGACGCGCACTGGTGGCGGGTCCCCTCGCACGACTCCGCGATCGTCAGCGCGGCGGACGGCTCGGGCAAGAACGTCTACACACGCGATCGGCTGCTGTACCGTCGCATGCTGCTCGACTCCGTCCGGCTGCACGCGCGGCTGAGGCGCGAGTGGCCGCGTCTGCAGAAGCAGTACCGCGACGCCCTGCCCGACCTCGTCTCCGAGCAGTCGTGGCGCACGATCTTCGGGAGCCAGGCATGAGCGCATCCGCATCGCCCGTCGAGCAGACCTACGACCCGTCCGCGTTCGATCCCGCGACGGCGACGATCGTCGTCGTCACGTACAACCGGTCGCACCTGCTGTCGAAGCTGCTCGTGTCCATCCGCGACATGGACCCGAAGCCCGGCCACGTCGTGATCGTCGACAACGCGTCGGCGGACGACACCACGGAGGTCGTGGAGTCGTTCCGCTCGTCGATCGGCACCGAGATCGTCTACCGCCGTCTCGACGAGAACACGGGAGGCTCCGGCGGGTTCAGCGCGGGCATGGAGACGGCGTACGAGCTGGGCTCGACGTGGATCTGGCTCATGGACGACGACGTCGAGGTGCTGCCCGACGGCCTCGCGCGCATGGGCGTGTGGGCGCCGCGGTTCCAGAGCATCCAGGGTCGCCGCTACGACTACGACGGCAGCGAGTTCTACTGGCAGTACCGGCTGTCGATCCCGCTGGGGATCCCCATCCCCTTCGCGCCGGCGGGCTTCGACGCGACGGGCTACCGCGAGATGAACTCGGGCTGCTTCGAGGGCATGTTCATCCACCGCGACATCGTGCAGAAGGTCGGCCTGCCCGACCCGCGCTTCTTCATCTACTGGGACGACTCGGTCTACGGATGGCTCGCGTCGCTGCACACGACGAGCGCGATCGTCAACGAGTTCGTGCTGCGCCGCACGCGCGAGATCAAGCAGTGGGACATGGGCGTGCGCCATCTGAACGCCTCCAGCAACGCGTACCGCTACTACATCATGCGCAACCGCGGCATCATGCGGCACTACTTCGCCGCGCACGGCGCCTACCGCCCCGCGCTGTTCGCGCTCGGCACGGCGCTGACGTTCGCGAAGGAGCTCATCCGGCTCATCGCCGTGGAGCGCACCGTGCGCGGCACGAGCAACCTGTTCCGCGGCATGCGCGACGGACGCCGGATCGCGCGCGACCGCTCGTGGCGCACCATGCCGCCGCTGGCGGACGGCCCGAACGGAGAGTGATGGCCGACACGGCGCGGCGAGGACGGCGTGCCGTCGTCGCCGATGCGACGTTCCCGGCTGCCGCCTCGGCCCCCCGTGGTCGGCTGCTCGTGCAGATCGCGGCCGTGCTGGCGGCCGTGGCGTATCTCGTGCTCATCCCCGCTGGACGCGCGCATCTCTTCCGCATCTGGGCGGAGGACGGCAAGGAGTGGTTGAGCGACGCGGCGCTCGACGCGCCGTTCACGCACCTGCTCGACCCCCTCGGCGGGTACTTCCACGTCATCCCGCGCCTCGTCGCGCAGGTGGTCGCCCTCCTCCCTGTCGAATGGTGGGCGGCGGGGATGGCCGCGGGCGCGGCGGTCGTCCGCGCCCTGTGCGCGCTGACGGTGTTCCACGCGGCGCGCGGGCACGTTCCGTCGGCTCCCGCTCGCTTCGCGATCGCGGCCGCGCTCATCGTGCTCCCCGCAGGCAATGACGAGACCATCGGCAACACCGCCAACCTGCACTGGTTCCTCTTCGCGACGCTCGTCTGGGTGCTTCTCGCCCGCTGGGAGACGCGCACGTCGGCGGCCATCGCGACCGCGGGGGCGGCGCTCCTGGCCCTGAGCGTGCCGCTCGCGATCGTGCTCACCCCGCTCGCGATCGTCCGCATCGTCGTCTTGCCGCGCCGGCGCGACCGGGTGCCGGGGATCGCCGTGCTCGCCGCGTCGGCCGTCGTCCTGACGGCGCAGCTCGCGATGACGCGGCCCCGCTCCGAGGTCGACGTTCTGGCGCTCATCGCGTCCGCGCTCGTGCGAGGCCCTCTCGTCACCCTGCTCGGACCGCAGGCGTCGGCCTGGCTCATCGAGCGGACGCCGATCTGGTGCGTGGTGGCGGCGACGGCGGCTGCTGTGGTGCTCGTCGTCTCCCTCGCGGCATTCGCGCTGCGGCGCGGGCGAGTGTCGGAGCGCGTGCTCGTCGCGGGTCTCCTCGCGCTGGCGTGCTTCTGCGGAACGTTCTCGCTCTCGTCGAACTGGCAGGACTTCCTCGCCGTCGACGACGAGCTGCGCACGGCGCGGTACTCGACCCTGCCGGGGCTGCTGCTGAGCGCCGCGCTCGTCGTCTCCCTCGTCGTGCTGCTGCGTCGCCGCCGGGTCGTGGGCGTCGTCGTGGCAGCCGTCGTGGGAGCGCTCGTGCTGACCGGGGCCATCTGGCAGCTCGCGACGCCGCTCGAGAGCCCCGACTCCCCCGCCACGCTCGGCATCACCTGGGAAGAGGGGCTCGATCGCGCCGCCGAGGACTGCGAGCGCATCGGCGACAGCCGCGTGAAGGTCGTCATCATGCCGCACGACGCGTGGACCGCGATCGTGCCGTGCGCGCTCCTCGAGTGAGCGCGATCAGAGCTCGCCGGGTGCCGTGACCTGCTCGTCGATCTCGTGCAGCACGCGCTCCCGCCGCGTGGAGCGGGGTTTCCGGGGCGCGTAGACCACGAGCGCGTGGAAGGCGTAGCGCGCGACGAAGGCGACGACGAGAGTGATGCCCGTCGCGAGCACGCTGCTGATGTGCCAGGTCTCGACGAGCAGTCCCATCATCGGGATGCGCACGAGCGCCTCGGCGTTGTTGAAGGCGAACGACTTCGCGAACCGCGACCAGCGCCCCGAGGCGTCGTCGACGAGCTCGCGGAAGACGAACCGCTCCTGGAGGAGGAAGTTGGCGACGATCGTCACCTCGGCGGCGATGACAGCCGCCCAGATGTAGTGCATGCCGACGGTCGTGAGCGCCCAGACGATGGCGAGGTTCGCCACGGCGCCGAGCGCGCCGATCGCCGCGAAGCCCGACATCTTGCCGAAGCGGAGCGCCGCGAGCTGCGCGAGGAAGTGTGCGCCCTGACGGAGGGAGGCCTTCGATCCGCCCGCCTCGCGCTCGGCGAAGCGGAACGGGATCTCGCCGATGCGCAGCTGCTGCCTTGCGAGGATCTCGAGGAGGATCTTGAATCCGCGCGGCCGCAGCGCCTCGAGGTCGAGCGCGCCGGTGTCCACGAGGAAGAAGCCCGTCATCGGATCGGTGCAGGCGCGCAATCGCAACGGGAACATGGCCTTCGTGAGAGCCGTCGTCGTCCGCGACACGAGCGTGCGCGAGAGGCCGTCGAGGCCGTCGGACGATCCGTCCCCGATGTAGCGGGAGGCGACGACGACGTCGACATCGCCTCGTGCGTGGCGGTCGAGAAGGCGCGGAACGTCCTCGGGCGGGTGCTGCAGATCGCCGTCCATGACGACGCAGACCCGGGCCCTGGCCGCACGCAGGCCCGCGATCACGGCTCCGCTCAGCCCGCCCAGGGGCTCCGCGCGGTGGATCATGCGCACGTCGATGGAGCCGGTGGCGGCCGCCACGCGCTCGATCTCGGCCGGCGTCTCATCCGTCGAGTCGTCGGCGAAGACGATCTCGGCGCGCCTTCCCGCCAGCGCCGTCGAGAGGCGATCGACGAGCGGGGCGACGTTGGGCCCCTCGTTGAAGGTCGGGACGATGATCGTCACCTCGGGAGTGGCGGTCTGCACGTGCTCTCGTCCTGGTCTCTCGCTCGCGGGAGTCGCACCTCCGGCACGACCACGCTCGATCGTACCCGAGCGGAATGTGGCGCGCCTGCGAGCGCGTCGTTGCGAGGCGGATGGCGACGGGTCCGATATACCCGTTCCAGGGGATCCGGACAGCCCGGAGGCATCCCCGCTCCCGTGGGAGACCTCATGCGAGGCAGGTTCTTTCTGGGCGGCGTCGTGGCCGCTCTGACCGCCGCCCTCCTGCTGCCCGGCACCGCCGCGCAGGCGAAGGGCCCCGAGATCGGCGGTGCGGGCAGCACCTACTACCTCAACGACAACTGGACGGGAGCGGCCAACATCTCGTTCTCGTACGGACGCCCCGACGACCGCGTCTACGTCGGAGACTGGAACGCCGACGGACGCGACACCCTCGCCGTCCGCCGCGGCGCCACCTACTACCTCACCAACGCCCTCCGCGGCGGCGCCGCCGAGACCGTCTTCACCTACGGCCGCCCCACCGACCAGGTCCTCGTCGGCGACTGGAACGGCGACGGACGCGACACCCTCGCCGTCCGCCGCGGCAACACCTTCTACTTCACCGACACCCTCCGCGGCGGCACCGCCGACACCACCGTCGCCTACGGCCGACGCGACGACCAGGTCTACACCGGCGACTGGAACGGCGACGGCATCGACACCCCCGTCGTCCGCCGCGGCAGCACCTACTACGTCACCGACACCTTCGACGGCGGCGCTGCCGACCGCACCCTCACCTACGGCCGACCCACCGACCACACCCTCATCGGCGACTGGAACGCCGACACCCGAGACACCCTCGGCGTCCGCCGCCCACCCGCCGTCAAGAACCCCACCCAGCAATGGGCCGATCAGCGGTTCGGCTCGTTCACACCGCTCTCTGTGAGCGGAACGGGCGACAGCGTCGTGAAGCTCCCCTCGGGCGCTCGGTCCGGTCTGCTCACCGCGCAGCACGACGGGCAGTCGTACTTCGTGCTCGAGACGCTCGACGCCGCGGGAGAGGTCGCCGACCAGCCCCTGTACGTCAAGGGCGGCTACGAGGGCACCGTCCCCTTCGGCGCGTTCCCGGAATACGACGACGGCAACCGCCTGCACATCATCGCCGATGGCGCCTGGACCGTCACGATCGCCCCGATGTCGACGGCTCCGGGCCTCCCGCGGGCGGTCGAAGCCACCATCGGCAGCCGGGTGTTCCTGTACGGCGGGGCGAGTGCGACCCTGGACGTCCGGTTCTCCGGGCTGTACGAGGACGATCTGTTCATCGTGTACCAGGAGGCGCAGAACGGCGATGTGCCGAGTGCGTACGTGTATCAGGAGGCCTGGGACTACAACGGTCGGACCCCTCTGGCACCGGGTCCGTCGATCGTCTACGTGTTGGCGGACCCCGACGGCAACTGGGAGCTCACGGTCGATTGACGGCGGCTGCTCGACGGCGTCAGCGCCCGAGCAGCCGTCCCAGCCTGCGCTTCACTCCGCGCAGCACGCGTCCGCCGAGGCGACGGGCGCGCGCCTCGGGGTTGCGGGCGAGGCGGTCGCGCTCGGCGACGGCGGCGTCCCGCTCGGCCTCCGCGCGCCGACGGCCTGCGGCCTCGCCGCGGTACATGTCGCGCCACGCCGTACTGGCCGAGATGTGCTCGATCTCGAGCGGGATGACGAGCGCGGCGACCTCGTCGGCGTGCGCCCGCTCCTGCGCGCTGTACCCCTCCCAGGCGCCCTCGACGAGGGGCGCGAGCCGCTCGGGGCGCAGAGCCGCGCCGTCGGCGAGCAGGCCCTGCAGCGACGCGAGCACGCGCTCGTCCTTCGTGAACCCCGCTCCCGGGTCCTCGCCCGGGTGGCGCACCAGATAGAGCGGCTCGAGCACGCCGGCCTTCCAGAAGCGGTAGTCGCGCATGCCGTGGTGGCGCGGGCTGGGGTTCAGCGCGGGGTTCGCGTCGTAGCTCCGGCCCGTGTTGACGATCTTCGTCGAGTACTGCGCGTACGTGCGCCAGGGATAGTGCAGCACCTCGATGGCGTACTCGTCGTCGGGTGCGCCGAGGCTCGGGATGTCGACGCCGTGATTGCCCTGCTGCACCGTGACGCCCGCCTTGCCCACGTGCACGGCGTCGGCTGAGGGATGCGCGTGCAGCGCGACCGTCTCCATGAGCGTCGACTCCTCGCGCTCGTCGCGCCACAGCAGCCGTGCGATCGCGGCGCCCTCGCGCGCGGGGATGCCCGTCATGTTCACGACGGGCGCGTGGAACGACCCGATGCCGGTCGGGATGCCGCGCAGCGCATCACGCAGCGTGAATCCCGGGGTCTTCGCGACGAAGAACTCGTCGGCGTCGGCGTTGAGCACCCACGTCGCGCCGTGCTCGGTCGCCGCGCGCGAGGCCATGCCCGAGACGACCGCGGTCTGGTTCTTGTCGTGCTTGAGGTAGTCGTGCACCTCGACCCGCCCGGTCTCGGCGTAGTCGGCGAGGATCTCGCGGGTGCCGTCGACGGAGCCGTTGTCGGTCGCGATGATGAGGTCCACGCCCTGGGCCAGGTGGTGCTCGATCATGGCCGCGATGATGTCGGCCTCGTCGCGGACCATGAGCGTCATGACGATGGTCGGTTCGCGCATGTCAGCCTCTCTCCTTGCGGACGGCAAGGGCGTCGTCGAGCAGTGTGCGGGCACGGGCGTCGAAGGAGTGCTCGGCCGCCGCGCGGGCGGCCAGCGCGCCGAGCTCCTCCGTGCTCGGCCACGCGTCGGACGCGGGGTCGAGGAGGCGCCGCAGGTCGGCCGGACCGCGGTACTCCTGCACCTGCGCCCCGAAGACCTCGGCCATCCCCGGGACGACGTCGCTGACGATGCGCGCGCCGGAGGCGGCGGCGTCGAACAGGCGGTTCGAGAAGAACCCGTTCTCCGCCATATCGCTCCAGTGGTCGTTCAGCACGACCTGCGCGGCGCCGTACACGGCGGGCACGTCGTCGTTGTGGATTCCGGCGCCCTTCACGAAGCGCGGGTCGATGAACTGCTCCCAGCCGTCATCGCCGTACACCTCCGGCTCGAAGCCGGCCGCGATCGTGTCGAGCACGATGGGCCGGGCGACGCCGCGCGTGCGGCCGACGAACAGGACGCCGTCGCGCTCGGGCGCCGCGACGCCCGGGTGGAACTTGCGGGTGTCGGTCGCCTGCAGCAGGGTGCGCACGTCGACACCCCAGTGCTCGCTCGTGTGCTCCGCCCACGGCCGACCCGCGGCGTAGATCCGCTGGAAGCCGCTCTCGAGCTCGTACCGCGTGACGAGATCGGGATGGCTGATGATCCACAGCAGGTTGATCGCCCCCGGCTGGGGCAGGTACTGCTCCAGGCCGCGAAGCGTGAGCGTGACGTCGTCCCACGCGGTGGAGGAGGGCCTGTCGTGCGCCGTGCGGCGATCGACCACGGCCTCCTGCCCGAGCGCGCGCAGCGCCTCGGCGAGGGAGTCGGCGAAGTACGTGTCGCCCCACGAGTCGCCCGAGATGTCCCCCGTGGCGGACGTCTTGATGGCCCACCGCAGGCGCGGCGCGCTCTCCGACACGACGGCCGTCTCGCGCCGGGTGTAGATGATCGCGGGCTCCCACAGCGGGCTGCCCGTCGGGACGTTCCAGCGGATGTCCTCGATCTGGACGGGGCCGCGCGCGAGCACGCCCCGGTCGTCCAGCTCGCCGACGAGCTCGTGGCGCCAGCGCCGCGCGAAGCGCCGGCGGTTGTCGAAGTGATGCAGGTGCCGCCCAGGCGTGCGGCTCTCGTAGTGAACGACGCGGGAGGTCGTGCGCACGCGCAGCGCGCCCCGTGCACGCAGCTTCATGCACAGGTCGACGTCCTCCATGCCGTTGACGTAGTGGGCGTCGAACCCGCGTGTCGCGCGGAGATCGTCGTAGCGCACCGCGAAGCAGGCGCCGGTCAGCGCCGAGAAGGCGTAGTCGTCGATGGACGGATCGACGTCGAGGGGATGCACGTCGGCGAGCAGGTGCCGCGGCATGGACATCCCGCCGAGGAAGATCGTGCCGGCCGTCTGCACGGTGCGGTCGCCGTACAGCAGCAGCGGCTGCACCGCGGCGTTGCCCTCGTCCGAGAGGGCCTCCGCGAGCGGCTCGAGCCATCCGGGCTGGACGGCGGTGTCGTTGTTGAGGAAGACGGTCAGGCGCCGCGCGGCGTCGGACGCGGCGATGTCCGAGCCCAGTGCGAAATCGGTGTTGCGCGGCATCCGGCGGACGTTCACGCGATCGGTCGCGGCGAAGGCGCCGGCCAGGATCGTCGTCACGGGGCGCCGCGAGCCGTTGTCGACGATGTGCACGACGGCGTCGTCGGGAGTCGTCGCGAGCGCCTGCCGCACGGCCGTCAGCGTCATGCGCCAGTCCTCGTACGTCGGGATCGCGATGGCGACCCCGTCGACCGGTTCCGCGTCGAAGGGCGCGAGGAACCCGCTGCGCGCGGCGTTCGCGCCCGCGCGCGCGTCGAGGGCGTCGACGTCGGCCGCGGCGATGCGGCGGATGAGCGGCTCCTCGATGACGGCGCACGACGCCCCGCTCGCGGCGAGCGCGATGAGCTCGCGCCAGGCGACCCCGAGGTCGAGCGATGCATCCGGGAGCACGGCGCGCGTGCCGGATCCCGCGAACACGACGCCCATCCCGTCGCCCGCCGTCACCCAGAGCGCATCGTCGGTGCGCAGCCACGGCTGCGGCACGGTCTCCGACACGACGGCGGCCGCGGGCGCGGCGGGGTGCGCCGCGAGAGCGCCGACGGCGCTCGCGAGGAAGTCGTCCTCCCACTTGTGCTCCGGCGTCCAGATCGCCCAGCCGTCCGGCTCGATCTCGGTCACGAAGCGGCGGGCGATGGCGCCGAACGTCTCGTCGACAGACATCCGCGCGACGCCGTCGAGCGAGGGCGTCGCGTCGATGAGCTGCTCGGTCTCCGGCAGACGGGCGATGTCGTCCTGCTCGACGATGACGACCCGCAGGCCCGCGATGCGCTGACGGAACACCCCGCGCAGCGCGTCGACGGACGCCGCGGAGCGGAGATGCCGTTCGTCGACGAACACGAGGCACGTTCCCGCGCCCTGCCCCGTCGCGCGCCCCGCCCTGGTGTGGCGAGGCAGGACCGGGCCTGTGGCCCACCGCGAGGCCTCGTGCACGTGGTACTCCGCGACGCGCTCGCGCACGAGGGCCTCCGCGTCCGACCGCGAGACGGGCTCGACGCCCTCCGACGCGGGCGTCGCCGCGTCGGGGGCGGCATGCGAGAGGAAGTGCGCGAGCAGCGAGTCGGGCGCCGCGCCGCCGAGGCCCTCGGCGTAGCGGTGGCCCCAGAAGTGCGGCGACGCCTGTCCCTTCTCCCCGCGCTCGACGAAGTCGAGGAACAGGTTGACGGGCCGGCCGCGGCGCACGAGCGAGCGCTCGTAGACGTGGTACCACTCGGACTCGAAGAACGGGTTCGGCAGACGCCCGTCCAGCTCGCCGTTGGCGACGTAGTCGTCGAGCGCGGCGTGCGGCGTGATCGGGCGGGCTCCGCCCACCTGCGCCGCGTAGAAGGGCAGGTCGATGAGACCGTGCGCGAGGATGCGCCCCGTGGCCGGCACGAGCTCCGCGCAGCGCTGGAGGTACGCCAGCCAGGACATGGACGCCGGGCCGACGCGCACCTGGATGCTCTCGGGCGCGCGGCGGACGAGTCGCGTCAGCTCGACGACGCCGAGCTCGTTGCCCTGCGGGGCGTAGCGGCTGACCTTGAACGGGAACGGCGCGTGCGCATTGAGCGCGACGCCCGCGAGCGCGTTGCGGAGCACGACGGCGACGGCGAGGTTGAAGCGCACGCCCGGGGCCTCGATGAACGGGTTGGGGACGACGCCCAGGCGCCATCCCTCCCGGAAGTAGTGCCGCGCTGCGGCGTCGTCGTCGTCGAAAGCGCGCCCCACGGCCATCCCGTAGTGCTCGGCGACGACGAGGTTGGCCCCGGCGGCGGTCGGCGTGTACGGCACCGTCAGGCGCTGCAGGACCGGCTTGACCCTCGGACTGTCGGTCACCCGGCGGACGATGCCCTTCACGCGACTGCTCATACCTCGCGGTGCCCCTTCCGGCCGTCGGACGCTCCTGCGGCCCGAGTCATCGTAGCGACTCCCTCCTGACCGACCGCCCAGACCGCGCCGTCAGACCGGGTTGTCCTCGTTGTAGGCGTCGATGACCTCGTCGATCGGCCCGTCGAGCACGAGCCGGTGCTCGCGGATATAGAGTCCTCGCGTGCAGAAGCGACGCAGATCCTTCTCGCTGTGGCTCACGAAGAACAGGGTCCGCCCATCGGCCAGCAGCTCGTCGATGCGCGCGTAGCACTTCGCGCGGAACGCCTTGTCGCCGACCGCCAGCACCTCGTCCACGAGCAGGATGGGCTCATCCAGCTGCGAGACGACGGCGAACGCCAGACGCACCTTCATGCCGTTCGAGAGGTGCTTGTAGGGGGTGTCCTGGAAGTCCTGGAGCTCGGCGAACGCGATGATCCCGTCGTAGCGGCGCGCCACCTCTGCGCGGCTCATCCCGTGCAGGCCGGCCGTCAGGCGCACGTTCTCCCGCACCGTGAGGTCTCCCACGAACCCGCCCGTGATCTCGATGAGCGGCGCGACCCCCGCGCGCACCTCGACGTCGCCCTCGTCGGCGAGGAGCACGCCGGCGACCAGCTTGAGGAGCGTCGACTTGCCCTGTCCGTTGCGCCCGACGACGCCGATCGCCTCGCCGGGCTGCACCGTGAACGACACGTCGCGCAGCGCCCAGAACTCGCCCTTGGGCATCCGCCGCGATGCGCTCGCGAAGAGCGACTTGATGCTGCGCCGCCCTCGCCGGTTGCGTCGGAAGCGCACGCCGAGGCCGTCGACGATGATCGCGGGTGACGGGGCGCTCATCACAGCTCCTTCAGAAGCGGGCGCTCGAGGCGGCGGAAGACGACCATGCCGACGGCGAGGAAGGCGACGCACATGGCGGCACCCGCCGCGACGGCGAACGGATCCCACTGCTCGGGGAAGAACGCGGCCCGGTAGATCGTGAAGATCCCTGCGAGCGGGTTGAAGGCCGCGGCCTCGCGGAACCCGTCGGGAAGGTCGTGGATGCCGTAGATGATCGGCGTGGCGTAGAACAGCGCGCGGAGGATGAGCCGGGTGGTGCGCTCGAGGTCGGAGTAGAGCACGCACAGCGGCGCGACGAGGAGGCCGAGGCCGACGAGCAGGACGGCCTGCAGCGCGACGGCCACGGGGAAGAGCACGATCTCCCACCCGACGCGGGCGCCCCCGAAGACCGCGAACAGCGCGAGCACGGGCAGCGAGCAGAGGAACTCGATGCCCTTGCTCAACACGATGCGGTTCACCCAGATCGAGCGCGGGATGGCCGTGGAGCGCACGAGCTTGGCGTCCTTGTTGAACGCACGCGTGAAGTCGGTGACGGCCGCGTTGAACCACACCCACGGGAGCAGCGCCGACATGAGGAACACGATGTACGGCTCAGCGCCGACGTCGCGCTGGAAGATCTGCGTGAAGACGAACCAGTAGATGAGGCTCATCACGAGCGGATCGAGCACCGACCACAGGTAGCCCAGCCAGCTCGTGGCATAGCGGACCTTGAGGTCCCTGGCCGACAGGAGCCACAGGGAATGGAGGTAGCGCCTCGGGGTACCGGGGGCACCGACTGCGCTGGCTGACACGTCCACGATCTTACGGTCGCGCGCCGGGGATTCCCGCGTGCGCGCGCCGCAGCGGGCAGGGGCGCTCCAGATGCGCGTGGGAGGATGCTCGTCGTGACCCTCGTCGCCTTCGGAACCTACGACAGCGCCAAGCACCCTCGGATCGGGATCGTCGTCGACGGTCTGCGCGAGCGGGGCGCGGATGTCCGGGAGCTCAACCGGCCGCTGGGCTTCAGCACGGCGGAGCGCGTGCGGATGCTGCAGCAGCCGTGGCGGTTGCCCGCTCTCGGATGGCGGCTCCTCGCACGCTGGACCGCTCTCGCGAGGGATGCCCGTGCGCTCCGCCGAGACGAGGGCGAGCCCGACGCCGTGCTCGTGGGGTATCTGGGGCACTTCGACGTGCTGCTGGCCCGGCGGCTGTTCCGGCGGTCCGCGATCGTCCTCGACCACCTCGTCTTCGCGGGAGACACCGCCGAGGACCGCGGCGCGGCCGGCGTGCGCGTGCGGCTGCTTCGCGCGCTCGACCGGCGCGCCATCGCGTCGGCGGACATCGTCCTGGTCGACACGGAGGAGCACGAGGCGATGCTCCCGGAGGGCGCGCGCGGCGTGCACGTCCCCGTCGGCGCCCGCGCGGAGTGGTTCGCCGCCCGACGCCCGGAGCCCGCCGACGATCGTCCGCTCTCGCTCGTGTTCTTCGGTCTCTTCACGCCGTTGCAGGGCGCCGTCGTCATCGCGGAGGCGATCGCCGCCGCGCGCGCCGCCGGGGCGGACTTCACGGCGACGATCGTCGGGACCGGCCAGGACCATGCCGCGGCCAGGGCGATCGCGGGCGATGTGGAGGGCGTCCGGTGGGTCGACTGGGTGGCCCCGGACGCACTGCCCGCCCTCGTGGCGGCTCACGACGTGTGCCTCGGGATCTTCGGGGAGTCGGGGAAGGCCCTGCGGGTCGTGCCGAACAAGGTGTACGAGGGGTCGGCGGCGGGCTGCGCGATCGTCACGAGCGACACGCCGCCGCAGCGGGCGGCGCTCGGCGACGCCGCCGTGCTGACGCCGCCGGGTGATGCCGCAGCCCTCGCCGACGCGATCGCGGATCTCAGCCGCGACCGCTCCCGCGTGGCGGAGCTGCGCGCCGCCGCGTCCGCCGCCTCCCAGCGGTATCGCGCCGCCGAGATCGTCGCGCCGCTCGCAGCGCGGTTGCGGGACCTCGCATGAAGCGGCTCGCCGCCGCCCTCCGCTCCCCCGCCGTCAAGGTCGTCTTCCTCGTCGTCGCCCTCGGGTTCGCGGCCTGGTTCGTCGCGAGCAACTGGGGGCAGATCGTCGCGGCGCTCGCCGGGATGCCCCCGTGGACGATCGCGGTGTCCGCGGCCGCCAGCATCGCGTACGTCGTGTTGACGCTGCTGGCCTGGCGCGCCGTGCTCGCGGACCTCGGCCATCCCCTCGCCCCGCGGCCATCGCTCGCGTTGTTCGGCGTGAGCCAGCTCGGCAAGTACATCCCCGGTGGCGTCTGGAACATCGCCGCGGCGGCAGATCTCGGTCGCGCGCACCTCATCCCGGCGCGGCGCTCGGTCGCGGCGATGTCCGTCGCCGTGCTCATCTCCCTCGTGTCGGGTGTGGTTGTCGGCGCCATCGGCTTCCTCGTCGCTCCGACACCGGCGCTCGCCGAATGGGCATGGGTGATGTGGGCGGGCCTGCCCCTCCTCGTCCTCCTGCTCCCGCCCGTCATGAACCGCCTGCTCGCGCTGCTGTGGCGCGTCCTGCGCCTCGCGCCGCTCGACACCGCGTTCACCTCCCGCGGCATCGGGATCGCGACGGGGTGGTCGCTGCTCGCCTGGGTCGCCGCCGGGCTCTCCGTCGCGGCGCTCGCCGTGGGACTCGGCGCTCCCCCCTCGCTGTCGACGATCGTCCAGGGGACGGGCGGATACGCGCTCGCCTGGGTGGCGGGCTTCGTCGTCGTGTTCGCGCCGGCCGGCGCGGGTGTGCGCGAGCTCGTGCTCGCCGCGGCGCTGGGCGGCACGCTCCCCTCGGTCGCGATCGTCGCGCTCGTCCTGGCGAGCCGGGTCGTCCTCACCGCCGTCGACCTCGTCGTCGCGGGCGCAGGCGTCGCTGCCGCGCGTCGCGAGCGCGCATAACGATTCCACGGCAATCGGGGTCCTCTCCCTTCCCCACGCGCGATCGTCCCGCCACGCTCGCGGTATGCGACACGCACGGTCCTCGACTCTCCTCGCTGCCCTCATCCTCGCGTCCGCTCTGGCGGGCTGCACCTCGTCGTCGGAACCGGCCTCCTCGGAAGCCCCGTCGTCCGAGGCGCCCCGTGAGACCGTCGCGGAGTCGCCCTCTCCTGCGACCCCGTCGTCGTCCCCCGAGCCCGAGCCGACGGACGTCGCGCCCGAGCTCGTCGCCACCGCGGAAGGCCTCGGCCCGCTCGTCATCGGCTCCCCGGTCACCGCGGAGGGAGGGGCGCTCGTCGCCTACACGACGGAGGACTGCACGACCGGCTACTGGGCGACCGGCGACGCCCACACGTCGCCCTCCGGCGGGTACGCGCACGAGGGCGGCGACTCCTTCACCATCTGGGCAGACGGTGAGAGCGCACCCGTGCAGCGCATCGACGTCCTCGACCCCGCCATCGAGACCGATCGGGGCATCGCCATCGGCGATGCGGAGACGGAGGTGCAGGGCGCCTACCCGGAGGCAGAGCGCGAAGACGGCGCATCCGTATCGCACCTCTACGTCGTCGCGGGCGCGTCCGGTCAGCTCGTCATCGAGGTCGCGGCCGATGACACGGCGTACTGGGGAGAGGCCGCCGGCACCGTCGCCTTCGTCCGGATCCTCGATGCCGATGCCGTTCCCACGGCGATCGCCGCCACGGACGACACCGTCGGGATGTGCCGCGGCTGATCAGTCCGGCAGCGCGCCGCACTGGTCGATGCGGTACAGCGTCGACTCGCCGTCCGTCGCCTCCTCCGTGAACAGGCCGGCCTCGACCGCCGCGTGCGGGCCGGGGAAGTGGTTCCCTGCGGGGTCGCCGCCTCCGAACTCGTGCGGGTTGTAGAGGACGTACCGCACGCGCAGCGCGTCGAGGGCCTCGCACACCGCGGGATCATCCTCGATGCGAGCGAGATCCCACGCGAGGGTCAGGCGGGCCGCGTCCCACTGCCCGTTGACGTGCGGGAACACCGGTTCCCGGCGGCCGAAGAGCTGGGTGAGCGCCGACCCGTCCCACGGGTCGCCGAGCACGCGCTGCCCCGCGGGCACGGTGCCCGCGACGCGGTCGTCCATGAAGTCGATCTGCTTCTGCGACACGATCTGCCACGTGGCGCGCTCGTCGGGCAGGGCGAAGACATCGGCCGATGCCGCCGTCGTGCCCGTGAGGGCGAGACCCGCGGCCGACGTGAGCGCGACGGCGCCCGCGAGCGGAACGGCGAGCCGGGGCGCGCCCCGGCGGCGCACGAACCGGGCGAGAGCCAGCACGCCGAGCGCGGCGAGCGGCACCGCGACGACGGGGAGCGCTGCGGCCAGGCGGAAGCGGTCCTTGTACCAGACGCCGGTCGCGAGCTTCGCGATCACGCCGTCCGACCCCGCGGCGAGCACGAACAGGACGGCGGCGAGCGCGAACGCGACGACGAGCCAGCGGGTGCGGGGCCGCCGGACGGCGACGACCGCGCCACCCAGGACGGCCGCCGCGAGGAACGGTGCGACGGTCGTCGTGGTCGCCCCCGACCCCGTCATCGCCTGCAGGGTGAGGACCTGGGCGATGCCGTCGCCGATGCCCTGCACCGCCTGCGCCTGAGGACCGGACAGCCGGTCCTCCAGCGGTTCGTCGAAGAGGCCCAGCCGGGTGACGGCGTACCAGAGGGCGGCCCCCGCGAGCGCGAGGGAGAGGCCCGTGCCGGCGCCGAGCCAGCCGACGGCCCGACGGCGCGCTCGACCACCGCGTCGCCACGCACGCGCGAACCCGCGCCCGAGCACCCAGGCGGCGAACGGCAGCAGCAGGAGCGCCCACGTGGCGAGCACCCGGGGGTGGGCGAACGCGAGCGCCACGACCGCGAGCGCCACGGCGGCGATGAGGAGGGCGGCCGGCGCCGCGCGCTCGCCGCGCCGCGCCGTCGCGAGCCCGCGCGCGGCGATGACGACGACGGCGAGCGCCGCCGGCAGCAGCGCGTGCGCGAGCCCCGTGGGGTAGACCGTCCCCCACGCGAGCAGGGCGTACGGGAACGCTCCGAACGCGGCACCGAGCGGCAGCGCGACGAGGACCGTCGTCGCGGCAGGGCGTCCCGGCAGCACGACCTGCGCGAGCCAGGCGACGCCGGGAAGCCAGACGAGCGCCTGCACGGCGATCCACACCGCGTTCGCCGAGACCGCGACGCTCGCGCCGCTCAGCTGCGATGTCATGGCGACGAGCTCGTGCCAGGCGGCGGGGTAGTACGCGATCCCGCTCGCGCCGGTCTCGATGAGCGAGCGCAAAGTGAGCGGCGACGCCGGGAACCCGTCGAGGATGGCCGCGACCGCCGACAGGTGGAACACGTTGTCGTACGTCTGCGAGATGCGGTCGGGGTCGGGGACTCCGGCGAACGCGACGACCGCCACGACGAGGGCCGCCCCCGTCCAGACCAGCGCGAGCGGGACGGGCGGGATGCGCGCGCCGCTCACCGCGAGCGCAGGCAGACGCCGACGCAGCAGCGCCGCGCCGATCCCCGCCGCGAGCGCCACCGCGAGCACCTGCGCGGCATGGAACGGCGCCCCGATGGCGCCGAACACCGTGCCGGCGACGCCGGCGCACACGATGCCGACGAGACCCGCGAGCGCCGCCCGGGCGACGGCTCCCGCGCGCAGCGGCGCGGTCGCGACGAGGCCCGGCCCGATGACGGCCGCGGCGGCCGCGAGGAGCGCGGGCGCCGCGGCGAGCCAGCTCATCATGCGCCCCTCGAGACGGCGACGGCGGTCAGCCGTTCAGCTGGTTCTGCCACATCGACAGCGCGGAGCCGATGGCCATGTGCATGTCGAGGTACTGGTACGTGCCGAGGCGTCCGCCGAAGTGCACGTCCTTCTCGCCCTTCGCGAGCTCGCGGTAGGCGAGCAGCCTGGCGCGGTCGTCGTCGGTGTTGACGGGGTAGTACGGCTCGTCCGCGCGCTCGGCGAAGCGCGAGAACTCGCGCATGATGACGGTCCTGTCGGCCGGGTAGACGTCCTTGCGCTCAGGATGGAAGTGCTTGAACTCGTGGATGCGCGTGAAGGGGACGTCGGCGTCGGGGTAGTTCATGACGCTCGTGCCCTGGAAGTCGCCGACGTCGAGGACCTCCTCCTCGAAGTCGAGCGTGCGCCAGCTGAGCGCGCCCTCCGCGTCATCGAAGTAGCGGTCGACGGGCCCCGTGTAGACGATCGGGACCTGCCCGACGAGGGCCTTCTTGTTGAGCGGCTGGGTCTCGTCGAAGAAGTCGACGTTGAGCCTGACGTCGATGTTGGGGTGATCGGCCATCCGCTCGAGCCAGGCCGTGTACCCGTCGGTGGGGAGGCCCTCGTGCGTGTCGTTGAAGTAGCGGTTGTCGTACGTGTAGCGCACGGGCAGGCGGCTGATGATGTCGCCCGAGAGCTTCTGCGGGTCGGTCTGCCACTGCTTCGCGGTGTAGTCGCGGAAGAAGGCCTCGAACAGCGGCCGTCCGACGAGCGCGATGCCCTTCTCCTCGAAGTTGCGGGCCGTCTTCACGTCGAACTCGCCCGCCTGCTCCTTGACGAGGGCGCGCGCCTCGTCGGGCGAGTACGCCGCCTGGAAGAACTGGTTGATCGTGCCGAGGTTGACGGGCATCGGGTACACGACGCCGCTGTGGCTCGTGTACACGCGGTGCACGTAGTCCGTGAACGTCGTGAAGCGGTTGACGTACTCCCACACCTTCTCGTTCGAGGTGTGGAAGAGGTGCGCGCCGTAGCGGTGCACCTCGATGCCCGTCTCCGGCTCCTTCTCGGAGTAGGCGTTGCCGCCGATGTGGTGACGGCGGTCGATGACTGTCACCCTGCGCCCGGCCTCCGCCGCGCGCTCGGCGATGGTGAGTCCGAAGAAGCCGGAGCCGACGACGAGGAGATCCATCCGGATGACGCTCTTTCTCTGGGGGACGGGGCCGCCGACGAGTCTACGTGCACACCGCTCGCGTATCCTGATGCGGCACATGAGCGCATCCGAGCCCCCCTCCCCCGACGAGTCCGTCGCCGGCATGTCCGGCCCCGACGGGCCGCTCCTGCGACTCATCAGAGACCGGCGCGTGGCGTTCCTCGTCGTCGGCGCGATCAACACCGGCATCGGCTTCGCGTGGTTCGTGCTGTTCTCGTCCCTGTTCGGCGAGTGGTGGCCGGGAGCCGACTGGACCGTGTTCGCCGTCATCGTGTGCGCGCAGATCACGAGCACGCTGAGCGCCTTCGTGTTCTACCGCAAGCTCGTCTTCCGGGTGAAGGGCCATCTCTGGCTCGACTTCGCCCGCTTCCAGCTCGTGTACCTCGGCACGTTCCTTCTCAACCTCGTCGTCGTCCCCCCGCTCAAGATCTGGCTGGGATGGCATGAGATCGTCGCGCAGTTCCTCTTCACGTTCGTCATCGCGGTGGTGAGCTGGTTCGGCCACAGCCGCTTCTCGTTCCACCGCAGGAAGGAGGAGGCGCCGTGACGCGGCCTCCCCGCATCAGCGTCGTCGTGCCCGCGTTCAACAACGCGCGCACGCTCGACGAGACGCTCCGCTCGGTCCTCGACCAGGATGTCGACGGGCTCGAGCTCGTCGTCGCCGACCACGCGTCCTCCGACGGCACGTGGGAGGTCATGCAGCGGTTCTCGGGCGATCCCCGCGTGACGCTGCTGCGCACGGACGGCGGCGGCGGCGCCGCGCGGAACTGGAACCGCGTGACGGATGCGGCCACGGGGACGTTCCTCAAGCTCGTCCCGGGCGACGATGTCGTCCGCCCGGGCGCTCTCGCGCGTCAGGCCGACATCCTGGAGCGCTCCGGCGCCGTGCTCACGGCCTGCCGGCGCGACGTCGTGGACGCCGACGGCCGAGTCGTGATGGCCGGCTGGGGCCTCAAGGGGCTTTCGCGGCCCATGAGCGGCGCCGAGGCGCTGCGCCGCACGGTGCGGGCGGGGCGGAACCTCCTCGGCGAGCCGGCGGCCATCATGATGCGCCGCGACGCGCTCGTCGCGGCGGGCGGCTGGTTCGACCGCTTCTCGTATCTCATCGATCTGGCGAGCTACGCGAGGGTGCTCGTGGGCGGCGGGTTCAGCCCCGACCCCGAGGTGGGCGCGACGTTCCGGATGAGCGACAGCCAGTGGTCGGTCGCCCTCGTCGACGCGCAGACGGCGGAGGCCCGCGCGTTCCACGCGTGGCTGCGCGCGGAGCATCCGGACGTGCTGTCGGAGTCCGATCGCCGCGCGGGGGATCTGCGGGCGGGGCTCATGGCCCGCGCGCGCCGGCTCTCGTACCGCGTGCTGAAGAGGAGGATGGGATGACCGAGGGCCGCCGTCGGATCGCGTACGTCTTCCCCATCTACAACGAGGAGGGGAACATCCCCCTGCTCTACCAGCGGCTCGTCGCCGCGACCGCGCCGCTCGCCGACCGGTACGACCTGGAGTTCGTGTTCGTCGACGACGGCAGCCGCGACGGGTCGCTCGCCCTCCTCCGCGGTCTCCGCGCCCAGGACGACCGCGTGTCCGTGTACGCGCTGGCCCGCAACTACGGACACCAGGTCGCCGTCACGGCGGGTCTCGACGTCGCCGACGCCGACGCCGTGATCGTCATGGACAGCGATCTGCAGGACCCTCCCGAGGTCAGCCTGGAGCTCGTCGCACGCTGGGAGGACGGGGTCGACGTCGCGTACGCGCAGCGGCGCACGCGCGACGACGGCCTCTTCAAGCGCGCGACGGCGCACGGGTTCTACTGGCTGCTCAGCAGGCTCTCGAGCGTGGAGATCCCGCGCGACACGGGCGACTTCCGCCTCATGGACCGCCGCGTCGTCGAGGAGCTTCGCCGCCACCCCGAGCGCAACCGCTTCATCCGCGGACTCGTCGCGTCGATCGGGTTCCGTCAGGAGGCCGTGCTGTTCGACCGCGACGCGCGGCACGCCGGCGAGACCGGGTACCCGCTCCGCAAGATGCTCAAGCTCGCGGGCGACGGCATCTTCGGGTTCTCCACGGCTCCGCTCAAGCTCATCAGCCGCGTCGGCGGCACGATGGCCGTGCTCGCGCTGCTGTGGACGATCTACCTCGTCGTCGCGCGCCTCGTGAACCCGGAGTCCGTCATCGAGGGATGGACGTACCTCGCGGCGGGGATGTTCCTCCTCGGCGGCATCCAGATGCTCATGCTCGGCGTGCTCGGCAGCTATCTGGGTCGCATCTACGTCGAGGTGCAGGGACGCCCGCTCTACGCGTTCTCCGTCGCCGAGCGCGGTCCGCGCGCGGACTGAGGGCGCCGCGACACGCGGCGATAGGATGGGGTGTCGTCGCCCGCGAGCCCAGGGACGGGGCCGGGCCGCACGACATCGGCTTCATACGAGAGACGTGCATCCATGCGCCTGTTCATCCAGATCCCGTGCCTGAACGAGGAGACCACCCTCCCCCTCGTCCTCGCGAGCATCCCCGACGCCATCCCCGGGATCGACGAGATCCACGTGCTCGTCGTCGACGACGGATCCGACGACCGCACGGTCGAGGTGGCGCGCGCTCTCGGTGTCGAGCACTTCGTGTTCCACACCCGCAACATGGGCCTGGCCCGATCGTTCCGCGACGGCGTCGACTACGCCCTGCAGCACGGTGCCGACATCGTCGTCAACACCGACGGCGACAACCAGTATCCGCAGGAGCGCATCGCCGATCTCGTGCAGCCCCTTCTGCGCGGCGAGGCCGATATCGCCATCGGCGACCGCCAGACGAAGACCATCGCGCACTTCTCGCCGTTCAAGAAGGCGATGCAGGCTGTCGGCAGCCAGGTCGTGAACTTCGCGGCCGGCACCGACCTCCCCGACGCGGCGAGCGGGTTCCGGGCGTACTCGAGGGAGGCGCTCATCCGCCTCAACGTCGTCACGCAGTTCAGCTACTGCATGGAGACGATCATCCAGGCGGGCAACAAGCGCCTCCGCATCGCGAGCGTGCCGGTGACGACGAACCCGAAGACGCGCGAGTCGCGGCTGTTCGCGAACATCTTCCAGCACATGGGACGCTCCGCGCAGGCGATCATGCGCAGCTACATCATGTTCAAGCCGCACGCGGTGTTCCTCACCTTCGCTGCGCTGTTCTTCGTCGGAGCCGCCATCCCGTTCGTGCGGTTCGCGGTGCTGAGCCTGCTCGGCATCGCCGGCGAGCACATCCAGTCGCTCATCCTCGGGACGGCGTTCCTCGTCGGCTCGCTCCTCAGCCTCGCCCTGCTTGTCATCTCCGACATGCTGCGGACGAACCGCACCCTCCTCGAGGACAGCCTCGAGCGCCTCAAGCGGCTGCAGTACGCTCCCGAGCGCATCGTCGACGCCTCGTCGCCCGCCGCCCATGAGGCGCCGGCGACGCAGCGCGACGCCGACCGCGCGGCATGACCCCGCCTTCCCCGGCACGCCGCGCGGCCGAGCACGTGCTCATCGTCGCCGTCGCCGTCGCCGGGCCCCTCGCCTACCTGTTCGCCTCACCGCTGTACTCCAGCGGCGACGAGGCCGCTCACGTGGACTACGCGCTCCAGCTGTGGACGGGCCGGCTGCCCGTCTTCGAGGACGGGCTCGTGCTGTCGGCGGATGTCGGCACCTTCCCGCCCGTGCAGTGGACGGCGCAACACCCCCCGCTCCTCTACCTGCTGCTCGCCCCCGTCGTCGGCCCGCTCGCCTCCTCGGGGGACGCCGTGGCCGCCGGCTACGCGGCGCGGATCGTCATCGTCGCCCTCTCGGTCGCCCTCGCCTACGCCGTGCGCGGACTCGCGACCGCGCTGCGCCCGGGTGACCGGCGTCTCGGCCTCCTCGCCGTCGCCGTGCTCGCCCTGTCGCAGTGGTTCCTGCGGCTGGGCGGGTCGGTCTACAACGACGTCCTCGCGGCCCTCGTCGTCGTGCTCGCGACGACCGCGTTCGTGCGGATGGTCCGCGGCGCACGCACCTGGACGACCGTGGCGGGATTCGTCGTCGCGCTCGCCCTCGCCTCGCTCGTGCGACTCGCGAGCGTGCCGCCCGCCGGCCTGCTCGCCGCGGCGCTCCTCGTGCTCGCTCTCGTCGACCGCCGTCCTGGTCGCGTCCGCCTCGTGGTCGCGGGTGCGGCGGGGCCGCTCGCGATGCTCGCCGCGAGCGGATGGTTCTATGCCCGCAACCTCGCGCTCACGGGCTCGATCTCGGGCGGCCATCCCGAGTGGGCGATGGCGAACCTCGGCCGCGAGCGGACGACGCTCGCCGAGGTGGTGGCCGCCCCCGACACATGGCGGCAGCTGCTCGGCCAGTTCTCGCCCGCCGACGGCGCCTGGTCGCTCGCCGCCGATGCCGTGCTGTTCCTCGCCCCCGTCGCGATCGGCGCCGTCGTCCTGGCCGTCGGGGGTCCCCGGGCGGTCAGGGCACCGCGCGCCTTCGCCGTCGCCGTCATCCTCGCGGCGGGCGTGGGCGTCCTCGTCATGCAGCTCCTCTACGTCGGAGAGACGGGCTCGCCGAACGGCCGCTACCTCTTCACGGTCACGGCCACCCTCGCCCCGCTCCTCGCCGCGGGGCTGCTCGCCCCGCCACGGGGTCGTTGGCTCGCCGCCGCGTGGATCGTCGTCGAGGTCGTCCTCGTCGCGGCGCTCCTGCACGCGGCTCTCTCCCGCACGTTCTCCACGCCGCAGGCCGGGATCCAGCCTGTTGCGGCGTGGATCGCCTTCGCGGTGCTCTCCGCCGGCGCGCTCGCGATCGCCGGGAGCACGGCGCGCTCCCGGCGGGCGGTCGGCGCATGAGCGCCGCCGCGGGCGCCCCGCTGGACCTCGGAGGCCTCCCCTCGACGCGCGGCGAGCGCTGGGCGATCGCCGCCGTGACGGCGGCGTTCCTCGCGGTCGTCGCCTTCTGGGCCTTCTTCACCCCCTTGTTCGACGCGCCCGACGAGACGCTGCATGTCAACAGCGCGCTGCGGCTCGCAGAGGGCGGCGGATGGCCGGAGCCCGGCACCGCCCCTTTCCAGGCGATGATCCAGGACGCCCGCGAGGAGGCGGCCTGGCCCGCCGAGGAGCGGACGACCTTCGCCGAGCTGCGGGCGGCGGACCCGGGCTCGGACGGCTTCGACCAGATGACGCAGCACCCGCCGACGTACTACCTCTACGTGAGCCTCTTCCTCCGCGCCATCGACGTCATGGACCTGCGCGTCGACCTCGTCCTGCTCGTCGCGCGTCTCAGCGGGCTGGTGTTCGCCGCGCCGCTGCCGCTGCTCGTGTGGGACAGCGTGCGCCGGCTGACCCGGAGCCCGCGGGCCGGTGTCGTCGGGGCCGCGTCCCTGCTCGCCGTGCCGCAGCTCGCCCACATCCTGGGCTCCGTCTCCAACGACGTGATGACGATCGCGGCGAGCTCGGCCGTCGTCTGGCTGGGCATACGGCTCATGACGGGCGACGCGCGTCACCGCGTCGTCGCGGGGCTCGGGCTCTTCCTCGCTCTCGCGCTCCTCACCAAGTCGACGGCGCTGCCGCTCGTCCCCTTCGCCGCCCTCTCGGTGCTGTGCTGGCCTGCGCACCTGCCCCTCGCCGTGCGCGCGCGGCGCACCGCCGTCGCCGGGGTGCTCGCGATCGCCGGCGGATGGTGGTGGGTGAGGAACCTCGTCGTGTACCGCTCCCTGCAGCCCGCCGGCATCGTCTACGACAACGATGGCCCCGCCGACGCGGAGCCCGACGTCCTGTACTTCGCCGAGCAGCTGTGGCAGCGCGTGTCGAACACGTTCTGGGGACGGTTCGGCTGGCTCGACCACGCCATGCCGTCGTTCCTCACGGACATCCTCACGGTGGTCTGCCTGTTCGTCGTGCTCGCGTTCGCCGTCCGGCGCGGCCCCGACCTCGGGCGCTCGCTGCTCATCGCCGCCGTGCCGCTCCTCGCCCTCGTGGCGATGCTCACGCAGATCTGGCCGAGCTACGTGCACTCGCTGCAGCCCGCGGGCATGCAGGGCCGCTACTTCTTCACCTCGATCATCCCGCTCGTCGCGTTGAGCGCGCTCGCGTGGCGCCGGATGACGGCGCCGACGTGGCATCGACGCGTCGGCGTGGCGATCGTCGTCGTCTCCGCGGCAGTCGGGCTCGTCGGCTACCTCACGGAGTTCTTCCTCGCCTACGGCGGCGACGGCGCACGGCTCCTGATGCTCCTGCCTGGCAGCGACGCCGTCGACATCGCGATCATGATCGCGGCCGCCGTCGTCGGGATGACGGGCGTGGCGGCCGCGGTCGCGTTCATCGCCGCGCGGCCGCGCCCCGCCGCCGCGCCGCGCTGATGCCGCGCGCGACGAGCCATCCCGCGCCGACGACCATCGCCAGCGCGAAGGACGCCGCGAGCAGGGGCGCGGCCGGAGGCCGGAACGCCACCGTGACGCTCTCGCCCGCCGCCACGCGCGACACGTCGACGGTCAGGAGCCAGCCGCGCACGGGATCGGCGGCGGTCGCGCCGTCGATCACGTATCCGGGGTACGGGAGCCGGCTGAAGACGACGACCCCGTCGGCGGAGGTCTGCTCCACGGTGAACGTGACGGAGGCGTCGTCCTGAGCCGTGACGTCGACCGCCACGCCGTCTGACGTCCAGACGACCCCTCCCGCGCTCGGAAGCGGGGCCTCGCGTTCGAAGAGCCACGTGTAGTCGCCCTCGCCGACGAGGTCCCAGCCCTCCGGCGCCGCCGGTGCGACAGGGTAGGTGTCCTTCATGGCGAGGACGGTCGACACGCTCATGAGATCGGAGACGCGCTCCCCCGTCGTCTCGTCGATCGACCAGAGCACGTCGAGCGCATCGCCGCAGGTCGTGCCGCGCAGGTCGATGCACAGGTCGTCGACGAAGGTCTCGAACGGCAGCACGGTGTACAGGTTCGAGACCTCGGTGGGGCTGTAGTACCAGAGGTTCGCGAGCAGGCGCTCGTCCCAGCTCTCCGGGTCCTGCCAGCCGTCCTCCACGTCGCCGACGACGATCGCGTCGCCGTGCGCGTCGGGGAGCACCTGCTGCAGGGCTGCCGCGCTGTCCGGCGCGCTGCGGCTCGGCAGCGGCGAGCGAGGGAAGAAGTACAGTTGACCCGCGACGAAGACCGCCGTCACGGCCATCGCGGCGAGCGCGGCCCATGCCGTACGGCGGCGCAGGCGCGGGGTGCGCGCGATGACGTGCAGCAGCACGATGCCCGCCGCCGACACGGCCGCCGCCGCGAGGATCGCGGCCCAGGCGTAGGGCCCGTTCCCCCACGTCAGCAGCGAGGTGACGGCGAGGAGGACGGCGGAGAGCCAGAACGACCGCGGCGTCGCGCCGCCCGGGTAGCGGCGCGACATCGCGACCGCGAAGAGCACGAGGAGGCAGATCGCGAGGTACGGGATGAGCCGGAGCGGCCAGCGGATGGCCCCCATGTGGCTCGGCCCGAGGACGAGCGCCAGCACGATGCCGCCCAGGACGAGCAGAGGGAGGCACCGGCGGACGGCCGAGCGCGCCATGGGCAGGGCGAACGGCAGCGCGAGGAGCACCCAGGAGACGTACACGAGCGGCCCGACGGTGATGTCGCCGTCCCACGAGCGGATCGTGGCCGACACCCAGGGGTTCGCCGCCGAGGCGAGATCGGTGAGATCGGCGTTGAGGAACCCGAGGTTCTCGAACGACGCGTTCCCGCGCTCCGTGACGGACGCGGTGAGCACGGCGGGCAGGTAGACGACGATCGTCAGCAGCGCCCCCCACGCCGATGCCAGCAGCGTCCGCACGACGCGCGCGCCGTCGCGGCGCACCGCGTGGCGCACGAGCGTCTCGACGAGCACGACGACGAGCATCATGACGCCGAACACGTACCCGACGGCGATGAGCAGGTAGCTGAGGACGAGGTAGGCGAGCGGCGAGCGGCGCCCCTCGACGGTCCGCCGCAGGGCCCACCACACCCACGGCAGCAGCGCGACGTTGATGAGGTCGGTCGACCACGATGCGGCGTCCATGTACACGACGAAGCCGGACAGGGGCACGAGCACGCCGGCGAGAGCCGCCCACGGGCGGTGCGCCCCGAAGCTGCGCGCGAGCAGGTGCACTCCGACGGCGAGCACGGCGAGGAAGACGAGCTTCACGGCCGTGGCGTGCAGCACGGGGCTCTCGCTCAGGCGCGCGGTGAGCGCGATGACCCAGGTGAGCGGGTTGATGAGGCCCCACTGGCCCTCGGCCCAGTAGTTGCCCGCCTGCCAGGCTGACGGGTCGAGCAGCGGGATGCGGCCCTGCAGCAGCTGGTCGCCCAGCTGCCACCACTGGCCTGCCGAGCCGCGCTCGGTGTCGTCGGAGAAGTAGAAGCGCGGATTGCGCACGAGCCGGGCTGCCGCGAACGCGAGCGTCAGCACGGCGGCGAGCGCCGGCCATCCGATGCGCGCGAGGGTCTCGGACCTCGTCCGCCGGCTCCTCGACACGCGCATCCGTCCTCCGTCCGCGGCGCCGCCGACCGCCGGCGCGCCAGAGTCGATCGTAATCGCGCCGCGGACGGACACCCGCGTCAGCGCGCGTCGAGCTCCTCGAGCGAGCGCCCTCGGGTCTCCGGCGTGAGGAACGCGGCGGCTGCGGCGACGAGGCAGATCCCGAACGTGACCGTCCCGATCGTGAGCGGCACGCCGGCGCTCCCGGGAGGCGCGATCGCCGTGAACATGCTCGGGAAGAACGCGGCCAGCATGAGCCCGATGTTCTGCGACACGGCGAAGCCCGTCACCCGCACGCGGGCCGGGAACTGCTCCTGGAAGAACGTGGCGAACGTCGCGTTCCACATCTGGAAGAGCACGCTCTGGACGAGCACGACGAACACGAAGACCAGCACGAGGCTGCGCTGCTCGATCGCCCACAGGTACGCGATCGTGAGGAGGCCGCCGCCGAGACCGCCGGCGATCATGAATCCGCGGCGCCCGAAGCGGTCGGACAGCCCTCCGAAGACGGGGATCGTGAGCGCGGCCGTGATGTTGGCGACGAGCGTGACCCAGAGGAAGTCGCTCGTCGAGAACCCGATCCCGTAGCCCTCCTGCGTCGCGAAGGACACGCCGAAGACGAGCGTCGCCATCCCGATGACGTTGGTGAAGGTCATGAGCACGCATCGGACGACGGTCCAGGGATGCGCGCGAAGCAGCTCGACCAGGGGGAACCGGCGGCGCGCGGTCGTCGCGCTCTGCGTCTCGAAGACCGGCGTCTCGCGCACGCCGCGCC
Organism: Microbacterium gilvum; assembly: GCF_039543865.1. Lineage (NCBI taxonomy): Bacteria > Bacillati > Actinomycetota > Actinomycetes > Micrococcales > Microbacteriaceae > Microbacterium > Microbacterium gilvum. Next base: position 1,198,316 of record NZ_BAABKO010000001.1, read on the forward strand.
GGATGAGGTAGCCGGCGAGGATGACGAGCGCGCTGAGGAGGAACGGGATGCGCCATCCCCACTCGCGGAACGCCTCGTCGCTGAGGAGCGCGGCGAGCGGCAGCATGACGCCGGTGGCGAGGATCGAGCCGATCTGCGTGCCCTGCAGCGTGAAGCTCGTGAAGAAGCCCCTCCGCGCATCGGGAGAGTGCTCGACGACCATCGCGCCGGCGCCGCCGAGCTCGCCTGCCACGGCGAAGCCCTGCACGAGGCGGAGCACGACGAGGAGGATCGGGGCGAGGATGCCGACCTGCTCGTAGGTGGGCAGCACGCCGACGAGCAGCGTGGAGAGGCCCATGAGCAGCATGGCGAGGATGAGCACGTTCTTGCGTCCGCGACGGTCTCCCCACGCCCCGAGCACGACGGCGCCGATCGGCCTCGCGACGTAGCCGACGGCATAGGTCGCGAGGGACGAGATGATCGCCGTCGTCGGGTCGCCCGTGGGGAAGAACACCACGGGGAAGACGAGCGCCGCCGCCTGCGAGTACAGCGCGAAGTCGTAGTACTCGAGGGCGCTGCCGATCCAGGCGCTCAGCGCCGCCTTGCGCGGTTCGCGCGCCGTCCCGGTCGTCGCGGGCTTCACTGCACTCACGGGTCACTCTCCTGTCCACGCTGACTCGACCACGGATGCGGTCGGGATGGGTAAGCGTTTTCCACGCTATCAAAACGTTTCAAGCCGGGCAAGCCGGGCACCCCTTCCCTCGCGTCCGCCCAGGCTCGCCGCGCGCTCTGTGACACGATGGTGGGGTGAAGGGCATCATTCTTGCGGGTGGTTCGGGGACGCGTCTGCACCCGATCACGTTGGGCACGTCGAAGCAGCTGGTCCCGGTGTACGACAAGCCGATGGTCTACTACCCGTTGTCGACGCTGATGCTCGCGGGCATCCGCGACATCCTCGTGATCACGACGCCGCACGATGCGGCCTCGTTCGAGCGGCTGCTCGGGGACGGGTCGCAGTTCGGGGTGTCGATCTCGTTCGCGGTGCAGCCCTCCCCCGACGGCCTGGCGCAGGCGTTCACGATCGGCGCCGACTTCATCGGCGACGACAAGGTCGCCCTCGTCCTCGGGGACAACCTCCTGTACGGGCCGGGGCTGGGCACGCAGCTGAAGCGGTACGCCGATGTCGACGGCGGCGCCGTGTTCGCGTACTGGGTCGCCGAGCCCTCGGCGTACGGCGTGGTCGAGTTCGACGGCTCGGGTCGCGCCGTGTCGCTGGAGGAGAAGCCGGCGCAGCCGAAGTCGAACTACGCCATCCCCGGGCTGTACTTCTACGACAACGACGTCGTCGAGATCGCGCGGGACCTCGCGCCGTCGCCGCGGGGCGAGCTGGAGATCACGGATGTGAACGCGGCGTACCTCGACCGGGGGAAGCTGCAGGTCGAGGTGCTGCCGCGCGGGACGGCGTGGCTCGACACGGGCACGTTCGACCAGATGACGGACGCCGCCGACTACGTCCGCACGATCGAGCGGCGCACGGGGTTGAAGATCGGTGCGCCGGAGGAGATCGGGTGGCGACAGGGGTTCCTGTCGGACGAGGAGCTGCGTGTGCGGGCGGAGAAGCTGGTGAAGTCGGGGTACGGGTCGTACCTCCTCGAGGTTCTGGGACGAGGGAAGTAAGCACGTGGGAACTCTTCTGGTCACCGGCGGCGCCGGGTTCATCGGCTCGAACTTCGTCCACCACGTCGTGGCGCACACCGATCACCGTGTGATCGTGCTCGACAAGCTCACCTACGCCGGCAACCGCGCCTCGCTCGCGGGCCTGCCGGAGGACCGGGTCGAGCTCGTCGTGGGCGACATCGCGGATGCGGGTCTCGTCGACGAGCTGTTCGGGCGGGTCGACGCGGTCGTGCACTACGCGGCCGAGTCGCACAACGACAACTCGCTGAACGACCCCCGCCCGTTCCTCGACACGAACATCATCGGCACGTACACGCTCCTCGAGGCCGCGCGCAGGCACGGCAGGCGACTGCACCACATCTCGACCGACGAGGTGTACGGCGACCTCGAGCTGGATGATCCGGCACGGTTCACGGAGTCGACCCCGTACAACCCGTCGTCCCCCTACTCCTCGACGAAGGCGGGCTCCGACCTGCTCGTGCGGGCGTGGGTGCGGTCGTTCGGGGTCCAGGCGACGATCTCGAACTGCTCCAACAACTACGGCCCGTACCAGCACGTGGAGAAGTTCATCCCGCGGCAGATCACGAACGTGCTGCGCGGCGTGCGGCCGAAGCTGTACGGCGCGGGCGAGAACGTGCGGGACTGGATCCACGCCGACGACCACTCCTCCGCGGTCCTCACGATCCTCGAGCGCGGCGAGATCGGGCAGACGTACCTCATCGGCGCGGACGGCGAGAAGAACAACAAGGACGTCGTCGAGCTCATCCTCACCCTCATGGGGCAGGACGCCGACGCCTACGACCATGTCACGGACCGGCCGGGGCACGACCTTCGCTACGCGATCGACTCCACGAAGCTCCGCACCGGGCTCGGCTGGACGCCGCAGTACCGCGACTTCGAGGCAGGGCTCGCCGCGACGATCGACTGGTACCGGGAGAACGAGGCCTGGTGGGCGCCGTCGAAGGACGGCGTCGAGGCCTTCTACGCGTCGAAGGGCCAGTGACCGCGGTGACGACGTTCGGCAAGACCCTCGCCGTCACCTCCACGCCCATCCCGGGGCTCGTCGTGCTCGACCTGCCCGTGCACGGCGACGCCCGCGGCTGGTTCAAGGAGAACTGGCAGCGGGAGAAGATGGTCGCCGCGGGGCTGGCGGACTTCGGCCCCGTGCAGAACAACATCTCGTTCAACGACAAGCCCGGCACCACCCGCGGCATCCACGCCGAGCCGTGGGACAAGTTCGTCTCCATCGCGACCGGGCGCATCTTCGGCGCCTGGGTCGACCTGCGCGAAGGCGACACGTTCGGCGCCGTCTACACCGCCGAGCTCGACCCGTCGAAGGCGATCTTCGTCCCCCGCGGCGTCGGCAACAGCTACCAGACCCTCGAACCCGACACCGCCTACACGTACCTCGTCAACGACCACTGGTCGCCCGACGCGGCATACTCCTTCCTCAACCTCGCCGACGAGACCGTCGCGATCGACTGGCCCATCCCGCTCGCCGAGGTGGAGATCAGCGAGAAGGACCGCACCCACCCCCGCCTCGCCGATGTCACCCCCATCGCCCCCCGGCGCACCCTCGTGCTCGGCGCGAACGGGCAGCTCGGCCGTGCCCTCCGCGACGCCCTCGGCGACCGGCCCCACATCGAGTACGCCACCCGCGCCGACCTCGACCTCGCCTCCCCCGACCTCGGCACCGCCCGCCCCTGGCGCGACTACGACACCATCGTCAACGCCGCCGCCCACACCGCCGTCGACCAGGCCGAGACACCCGAAGGCCGAGCGCAGGCCTGGGCCGCGAACGTCACCGGCGTGGCCGCGCTCGCCCGCATCGCGACGACCCACGGCATCACCCTCGTCCACGTCTCCAGCGACTACGTCTTCGACGGCACCGCCGACACCCCCTACGCCGAGGACGCCCCCTTCGCCCCGCTCGGCGTCTACGGGCAGACGAAGGCGGCAGGCGACGCCATCGTGCACACCGTCCCCCGCCACTACATCATCCGCACCAGCTGGGTCATCGGCGACGGCCGCAACTTCGTCACCACCATGGCCTCCCTCGCCGAACGCGGCATCGACCCGAGCGTCGTCGACGACCAGACCGGACGCCTCACCTTCACGAGCGACATCGCCGCCGGCATCCGCCACCTCCTCACCACCCGCGCCCCCTTCGGCACCTACAACCTCACGGGCGCCGGCGAGCCCCGCACCTGGGCCCAGATCGCCGCACGCGTCTACGAGCTCACCGGCCACGACCCCGCACGCGTCACACCCGTCACGACCGACGCCTACTACGCAGGATCCGCCGGCCCCATCGCCCCCCGACCCCGCAACAGCATCCTCGACCTCACCAAGATCGAAGCCGCCGGCTACACACCCGCCGACGCCGATACCCGCCTCCGCACCTACCTCGCACGCTGACGCCGTCGGACGACGCCGTCAGCGCACGAGAACCCGGTCGCGCAGGTCGGCGATCGCGCCGCGGACCGAGGCCGCGCGCATCCGGATGACGGCGGCGGCGTCACGCGCCGCGCGCACCAGCCAGTGCCGTCGGCGACGCAGCGCCGTGGCCCCGTCGACGCGATCGCACATCAGAGGATCGCGACGGCGGGTGCGGGGCATCTCCCCCTCTCCGTCGATCGCGACGGCGAATCCCTCCAGCGCGACAGAGAGAGCAGGAGTGAGCGTGCGCTCGAGCGGAAGCGAGCGCAGCGGGTAGGAGGCGCTCCAGTGCCATCCGCCGACGCGCTCGGGCACCCAGTCGACCGATGCAGCGGACACCTCGCCTCCTGCGCCGTGCAGGACCGGTACGGCACGGTCCCCGCCCACGGCGCTGCGGCCCTCCACGACCACCATGCGCCCCGCGCGCGCGACGCGCTGGACGCACCCGTCGACGAGGGCGCGAGCCGAAAGCGCTCTCGCAGCGAGCGCGGGGTGCGTCGCGGCCTCGGGCACCAGCACGAGGGCGTCGTCCGGGAGCACGCGGCGCGCCTCGTCGACGAGAGCGCGCCAGCTTCCCGCAGCGTCGATCGGCACGTGCGCCCGAAGAGCCGCGATGACAGCCGGGGCCAGCTCGACGCGCGCCTCCGGCCACAGCAGCTCCGACTCCTCCATCGTCGCGAGCGACTGCGCCCAGTCGCGCACCTGCGCCGCGGGGTCGCTCACCTCGTCGAGCAGCCAGTGCGCGAGCGGCCTGGCCGCGGCCGTGCGCCTGCGCGCGACGAGGCCGATGACGAGGGCGCGAAGGGGGTCGCCGCCTACCTCGCCCTCCGGGAGCACGTCGAGGAGCGCGCGCAGCGCCGAGCGGACGTCGTCGTCATCCGCACCCGCCTCGGCGAACCGCGCGATCCGCAGGAAGGCCTCGTGTTCCCGGACGTGACCGCCGTATGCGCGTGCGAGCGCGGGAGCGCCGAGGTCGCCCACGAGCTTGGCGCATTCGCGCTCGTCGCGCAGGTACTCGGACAGAGGCGTCCTCCCCGCCGGGCAGCGGTGATCGAGGCCGGGGACGACGGCGACGCGCCGCGCCGCGGCGAGGAGGCCCAGGCCGGCCGCGAGCGGACCGCGGGATCCTTCGTCCGTCGCGCGCAGCCACGCGGTGTCGAAGACGACGAGACCGCAGGTGCGCCGGGTGACGAGCGCGGGTTCCCGTGCGAGCGTCGCCGTCCGCACCGGAGCGGGCGGGCCCTCGCCCGCACGTCCGCGGACGGCCACGTCTGCGCCGGCGCGGTCGAGTGCGTCCACGAGAGCGGCGAAGGCGTCGGGTGGAGGCACCTCGTCGCGTATGAACGCCACGCGCCGCCCGCACGCGGCCGCGAGGCCAGCGCCGCGCGGGCTGCGGTCGGCGACGATGAGCCGCACGCGGGCGTCCGCCGTCACCGCCTCGGCGACATCCGCGAGCTCCGTCCCCGAGGTGGAATCCGCCACCACGAGGACCTCGATCCCGTCGAGCGTCTGCCCACGCAGCGCGTGGAGCACGGCGCCGAGCCGACCGCCCGCGTCTCCCGCAGGGACGACGACGGAGAGATCGGGCACGACCGGCATCCGATGATCCTAACGGCGGGAGCCGGGGCTTCAGCGGACGGGGTCCCCCTTCGGCAGGTAGCCGACCGTCTGCGGGTCGAGCGCGAGCACCTCGGGCTTGACGCCGCCGCCGAGGCGCATGAGCACGGCCGGGCTCGTGACATGCCGCAGGCGGCCGCTCTGCAGCACGTACACCTCGTCCTGCCCGCGGCCCTGCACGAAGATCGTCCCCAGCCGCGAGGCGCTCGAGCGATCGAGCGTCCGGCAGGTGGCGGAGTCGAGCGTCGTCACCGGGAAGCCCGAGGACGACGAGATGGGCCGCAGGGTGCCGTCCGTCGCGATGAAGGGCTTGCCGTCGCAGCGCGCGAACAGGCCGAGGGTGCCGGACTTCGCGTAGAGCGAGAGCGTCGACGCGCTCACGCGCGCGCTGATGCCCCGCGTGAAGCCGTAGTCGGACGCGAGCCCCCACACCGGCAGATAGACGAGTCGCCGGTCGGAGGTCGGCAGGTAGGCGCGGGTCGACCCGGTCTGCTCGACGAAGACGCCGGGCGCGAAGCGGGTCTCCCCCGTGCCGAAGGCCTTCACGCGCGCGCTCGACATGACCGCCGCGTACGGCCAGCTGCCGCCGTTGAGCGCCGTCGCGGCCGCGCGGTCGTAGACCCGATCGAGTCGGCTGCCGTCGATCAGGTAGAGCGCCCCGCCGGCCTTCACGCGCACGAAGTTCGTCATCTTCTCGCCGCCGGGGATGGCGGCGTAGACGGACGAGGTGAGCGCGGTGGCCTTGGTGCACGAACCGCCCCACTTCGCGACCTGCGTGCAGTTCGCGAACAGGTGACGCTGACCGTCCTGCAGGAGGGAGACGGCGCCCGTGGCGGCGTTCTTCACGAAGTGGCTCGCCGTGCCCTTCGTGGGGTACTTGGCTGCCGTGCTCGATGACACCTGCACCCAGGAGCCGTACGCCTTCTGGTACTCGGAGAGCGTCGCTGCGGTGATGTGCACCTTGGTCGTCCCGTTGACGAGGAAGATGTCCTCGCCGACGCGGATGAGTCCCGACAGGTTGCGCGTGGAGCCGAACCAGTCGGTGAAGTAGTTGTAGAAGTTGCGGTTGCCGTAGGCGGAGCAGGAGTCTCCCGTGCCGTAGCCCGCCTTCAGGGCTGCGGCGTTCGGCTGGTAGGGCGTGTAGTAGTAGAGGCTCGCCGTCGCCTTGTTCTTGATCGTGACGGCGCTCGAGCCGCACGACGCGTTCGGGTGGTATCGGACCTGCGAGCTCTTGCCGACGGGGAACCAGGTGAACCACGACGCCTTCGCGTAGATCTGGTACTGGCGGGCGGCGCCGTAGACCTGGTTCTGGAAGCCGTAGTACGCGGTGTCGCACGCGGAGGTGTCGGGGCAGGCCATGCCCATCGCGATCGTGTACCGCCAGTCGCTCGGCCAGGTGTGGGTCACGAGGCCCTGCTCCTTCTGGAGCATCACGAGGAGGACCTGCGGGTTGATGCCGCACGCCTTCGCGACCTTGGCGATGATCGTCGCCGCCGTCTCGCTCGCGGCCCCCTGGTAGGGCTTCGTGCAGTAGCTGTCGGCCGCACGGTCGGTGGTGCGCGTCTTGTAGTCCTTGAGGCAGACGTATCCGCTCTGGCAGGCCGGCACCTTGCCCTTCAGGAAGGTCTGGATCTGCGCGGCGGTCATGGCGCCGCTGTTGTAGAAGACGGCGTCGCTGATGATGTTGCCCGGGTCGAAGCCGACGAGCGACATCGCGTCGGTGCGAACCTGCGCGCCCTCCTCGACGACGGCCTCGTCGAGGGTGGAGTCGCCCGCGAGCCGGTCCATCTCCTCCTGGGTGAGCGGCGTCGGCGTCGGGGCGGGCGTCGCGGCCGGGTCGGTCGTGGGCGAGGGCGAGGGCGTCGCAGATGTCGTCGGCGAGGGCGTCGCGGAGACGGTCGGCGTCGGCGCGGCAGTCGGAGCGGGCGACGCATCGATGGTGGAGGGCGCGGTCGTCGTCTCCACCGTGAACGCGTCGGTCGGCTCGGGAGACGGCATCGCAGCCGTCGCACCCTGCGCCGTCACGGTTCCGATCGCCAGGGCGAGGACGGCCGCCGTCGCGAGGGCGAGCCGTGCAGGCACGGCGGGCAGACGGGGAGGACGCACACGCATGTCAACCAGTGTGACAGATGTGAATTGACGTGGATATCCCTGGACGCACGACCGGCTTCCCTTCGGATCCCGCGCCGAGGTCGCCCGCACGGACGCGGCCTCGCGGACGCGACATGGAAGGATGGAGGGGTTGCGTCACGCAGCGCGGGCCATCGCCCGCGCGCGGATCGGTTTCTGCCGGAGAGGGTGTCAGTCGCGATGAAGTTGAGTGTGATCGGGTGCGGGTATCTGGGTGCGGTGCACGCGGCGGCGATGGCGTCGCTGGGGCACGAGGTCGTGGGCATCGATGTGGACCCGGGGAAGATCGGGAAGCTGTCCGCGGGTGAGGCGCCGTTCTTCGAGCCCGGGCTGCCCGAGATCCTGAAGGATGCTCTCGCGTCGGGGCGGCTGTCGTTCACGACCGACATCGCCGCGGCCGCCGACGCCGAGGTCCACTTCATCGCCGTGGGCACCCCGCAGCGCAAGGACGGCACGGGCGCTGACCTGACCTACGTCGACTCCTCCGTGCACAACCTCCTCCCCCACCTGGCCCCTGGCGCGCTCGTCGTGGGGAAATCGACCGTCCCGGTCGGCACCGCCGGCCGCCTCGCCGCCCTCGTCGCCCCCACCGGCGCGCACCTGGCGTGGAACCCCGAGTTCCTCCGGGAAGGGTTCGCCGTGAAAGACACCGTCGAACCCGACC